>JAXHMT010000003.1:1610000-1652686 GCA_034521205.1 Halioglobus sp. | reverse complement strand
ATCGCCGCCGGAACACCTCTTCGCGCCATTCCGGCCGTTGGCGGATATGCTCGAAGGACAGATTGCTGGCCTGGAGGCGACAGGCAATTTCCGCCAGATCTTCCGCCGTCGGCCCCCCAATGCCCCGGCTGGAGCCTGGCGGGTAGGCGGGGCAGGCGGCATCCAGTGCGGTGACAGGGCTGCGCGCGACTTCTTTTTCAATTTCCGCATCAATGGCAATCGCCAGCAAATCCAGCAAACAGGCGTAGATCGCAGGATAGTCGCGCTGCTCACAGGCGCGAGTACAGGCAGCCTGTACCGGTGGCAGCCAGCGCCGTGGGTACGCGGCGAGAAAGCGTCGCGCCTCTGTGGCCTGGGCGACACCATCGATACCTTCGCCGGCCGCAAACGCACCGTGGGCACGGCGAAACAGCTCTGCGACAAAGTACAGATTGGCGCCGATATGGTCCGCTTTAACCCCCGCCTGCGCGTCTTGCCCCATGCGGTGGCGGGCATACCACTGGCGCATCTCGTACTCCGCGTCGCCGCGTATCTCAGCATCGAGATAGAACGCGGTATTGAGATGAACCGGAACGGGCGGGGTCAAAAACAGGCCGGAATAAATCAGCAACAAATGGTTGGGCTGTTCAAGCTGTGCCACGCTGGTGCGCAGTGCCACCAGGGGCTGTTGACTGGCGGAATAACCCAGGGTGGCGGTCATGTCCTCCAGGTCATCGGCCAGATGCGCTATCAGCGCCTCCTGAAAGCCAGGCGCCCGTGGCGGCGAAAAGCCACTGGCCAAGGTGGCAAAAAAATCGGCGCGGACATCATTGTGGGTGGCAACGGCCGGGGTCATTGGGCCCGCCGCCACTCGCCAAACCAGAACACCACCAGCGCCAGGAAAATGCCCACCAGCATCACCACCCATTCGGTTGCCGACGGCGCATAGGGCAGCAGATCCGGTGCCCAGTTGCCCTTGAACAGCGGCACCATCTGGCCGCCGACGACAAATTCGTAGCGGGAGATCAGCAGCCCGACGATCACCAGTATTGCCGCCAGCAACTGTGCTGACGATTGTCGGCGCCAGGCCGGCACCGCCATCAACACCAGAGGCAGCACAATGCCGCCCCACAGGGCAAGGTGATACGGCAGCGATGTCACCAGATGACGCCAAACCTGCAAGCCCTCGGCATTGCTCCAAAGGCCGGTTGCGGTGCGTCCCACATGCAGCACCAGATGGGCGACCAACAGGCAGGAAAACCCCAGGCCCAATGGCCCGGCAAACAGGCGGTGCAGTTCAGCGGGTAGACGCCCGGCACTGAAACCACAGGCCCAATAGCTGAAGAAAACAATGAATGCCACCGCCCCCAGCAGCGATTCGACCCAGAATACAAAGGGAATTTCACCGCCAAACCAGAGCGGCCGCATCGCCATCATGCCGTACACGGTGCCGGCCACCAGGGTGATGGCCAGTGCCGACAGCATGACCAGAACCCCCAGCGGCCGGGCCACCGCCGGCAGTCCATCGCGGTGGCGATTGAAGTCCATCATCACCAACAGTAAAAACAGCAGCGGCGCATAGACCGTGACCAGCAAGACTTTCCAGAACAGGGGAGAGGACGTTTGCAAATTGAGATGCACGGCGTACAGCGCCCGAAAAGGGTGGCCCAACTCCAGGAGCAGTACCGCCACCGCGCCGATCAATGTCGCCAATGCCAGCCACAGGCAGCGTCGCAGCAGTGGCGCCAGTGATTGCACCCCGAATACCAGCGGCAGACTGGCCAGCATCGCCAGGCCCGTGGAGGTGAGAATCAGGTAGTCGTAGACCACGATGGGCAAGCCCCAGACAATGCCGGTGCTGTTGGTATTGAAAGCGGCATGGCCGTTCGTGATCAGGTTGTAGAACACAAAACTGGCGGCGATTGCCAGGCCGGCAGTTGCTGCGATCATCATTGCCAGCGACTTCCCTGGTGGGCTGATTGTCTCGCTATAGATGGTGGCGCTCATGGGCGAATTCCTCTCTGGCGGTGGCTATGCTGGGTCGACATTTAATGACTGGGCTTGTGTGCGGCAAGGAGTCAAATGCTATTCGTCCCGCTGCGAACGTGAACCGGGCACCACCGGGCTGCCGCCGCCGCTGAGGTAATACACCTTGGGCTTGTTGCCGGTTTCCTCCTTGAGGCGCACGCCGCCTTTTTCCGCGATCAGCTTGTTGACGTGGCTGTCGGGATTATCCAGATCGCCAAAGAACCGCGCCTTGGGTGCGCAGACCCGCACGCAGGCCGGGGTGAATTCCTTGGTTTCGGGATCGTCTTCGTCGAGGTCGGCCACCCCTTCCGGTGCCTGGCTGATCTTGTGGTAGCAGAAGGTACATTTCGAGACCACGCCCTTGGGCTGTATGCCGATGCCTTTTTTGCGATCTTCGTTCTCGTCGGGCATTTTGTAGGGGGGATTCCAGATGCGGGTTTCGTCGCCGGGAAACACATCCTTGATGTCCGGTTCCAGCAGCGGTTTTTCGTCCATGTAAAAACGCACACCGTAGGGGCAGGCGATCATGCAGTATTTGCAGCCGATGCATTTGTCCCAGTCCACCAGCACCACACCGTCATCGGTCTGGTAGGTCGCCTCGGTGGGGCAAACGCTGACGCAAGAGGGGTTTTCGCACTGCATACAGGGCCGCGGCAGCCAGGAGAGATTGACGTTGGGATAAGTGCCCTCGTGGTAAAACAATACATCCTGCCAGTTCTCGCCGGGCAGCCGGTTATTTTCCATGGAGCATGCGGTGGTACAGGCCTGGCAGCCAGTGCAGGTTTCGAGGTCGATGACCATTCCCCATTTAGGCATGGTGTTCTCTCCTTAATCAGGCGCGCGCGACGGCGACTTTGCTGGTGTAATAATTGGCCTGGCCGGTCAGCCGGTCGGACTGGTTTACCGTGACCTCGCCGCTGTGGCCGGGCCCGCGATTTTTGGCCCAGCGCCCCTGGGCCCAGTGGCCGTGTTCCATGGGTAATACCAGGGTGTCGGGACGAATGCCCTCGTAGAAGCGGCAGTAGGCTTCGATGCGGCCCACGTCGGAGGTGATCACCACCTTGTCGCCATCGGCGATGCCCCGCGCCCGTGCGGTAACCGGGTTGATTTCCAGGTAGACGGTCTTGCGCCCACCCAGCACCGGCTGCATCTGTGCCGTGGCGATGGGAATATTGGCGCCGCGACCCTCCGCGTGCAGGGCGACCTTGGGGGTTACCAGAAACAGGTCGCCGCCGCCGGGGTGAACCGGCTCCTCCCAGATGGGAAACATCAGCCTGGCGGGATCGCGGCCGGTTTGTTCGGCGATCCAGTCCGCGTGGGATTCCAGCAGGCTGGAGCGAATTTCAAACTTGCCGGAAGGGGTGCGAAGCAGTTTTTCGCGGACTTCCTCGGCGCCCATCTCCCGGGTCCAGTCCTGGCCATCCCAGGCGTAGAACACACCGTCAATCTGGCGCCAGTGATAGGGCTTTTTGTACCACACGCCCTTTTCCGCCCAGCTTTCAAAACTGTCGACACCGTTGTCGCCGGGATTGTTTTCAAAGCCCTTGGCGAGATGCCGGATAACATTGTCCGAGCTGTCCAGCGCCTTGTAGTAGTCGCCCATGGGGCCCTTGATGCGCTTGCCGATTTCGATCAGGGTGTCGCCGTAATAGCGGGTGTCGTGGATGGGCTTGACCGCGGGCATCCGCAGCTGGGTCATGGGCCAGCCCTCGAAGGGATAGGTGGGCGCATCCTGCATGCGCTCCAGGTAAGTGTGATCCGGCAGAATCACATCGGCATACATGGCGGTTTCCGAAGGGAAGGGCGAGGTCTCGATGATAAATACATCCTTCATCGCCTCTTCCCAGACCTGGCCGTTGGGTGCGGTCCAGATCGGGTTGGTGAGGTAAACCATCATGGTGTCGAGCTTGTAGGGCTTGCCCGCCAGATGATTGGGGCCCACATCCTGCATCATGTTCTTGGCCAGCAGATAACCGCCCCGCTCGCCCTTCATGTCGATGCGCGGCTGCTGTTTCCAGGCGCCATTGCTAGCGTAGTCGTCCAGGTAATCGTTGAAGTCTGCCGGTAGTGGGCCATAGGGCGGTGCCATCTGGTAGCCCAGGCCACCTTTGGCAAACATGGCGCCTACCAGAGCGTTCAGCGTATGAATCGCCATGCCGTTGAACACGCCGTTGGAATGGGCGTGGGCGCCCCGCTCAAACAGGGCAATCGCCGGCCGGGTGCCGCCGAATTCCCGGGCGACGGTGACAATGGTGTCAGCTGGAATATCGGTGATCGGCGCCGCCCAGTCGGGGGTTCTGTCCTTCAGCTCGATGTTCCACCACTCCACCAGACCCTTGACCCACTTTTCCGCAAAACTGTCCACCGGCACGGTTTGCCCGGCAATAAAGCGGTTCTGGCCATCGCTGAAATCACCCACGAAGGATCGCTCCCACAGCCCTTCGGTGAGGATCACATGGGCAATCGCCAGCGCCAGGGCGCCGTCGGTACCCGGCTTGATCATCAGTCCGCGATCCGCCGCCGCCAGGGTGGTATTGATATGCACATCCACCGCCGTAACCCGGGTTTTCGGGATTTTGCGGCCGCGAATATGTCCCCACACCTGCATATTGTTGTTGTAGGGCCGGAAGGCCTCCAGAAAGCCGACACCAAACATCAGCAGGTAATTGGCATTGCGGTAGTCATAGGAATTGTAGGCCGCATTGCCATCGGTGAATTGCTTGGCGAGCTCCGATCCGTCGGAGCACATGGAAGAGTGGCCGATGGGCACATTGGGGGAGCCGTAGAGCTTGCCAAAGGTTCCCTGCAGGCCGGCATCGGATTCCCCCCAGCCGCGGCCATAGAGCAGGGCAAACCGGTGCGATTCGCCTCGCTCGCGCAGGTTATTGAGGCGGCCCGCCACCATGTCCAGGGCCTCGTCCCAGGAGATGGGCACAAACCCCGGGTCTTCATTGCGCCCCTTGTTGGGATTGGTGCGTTTCATGGGGCCTTTGAAGCGGTCCGGATCGTAGAGAATGTAGGTACCCAGCGGCCCTTTGGGGCAGAGCTTGCCATTGGAGATGGGATGATCGGCCGTGCCGTAGATGGCGTGAACCCGGTCATCGGTGACATAGACATCAATGCCACAGCGGGCCGGACATTGGTGGCAGATGTTTTTCACAATTTTTGTCTTGCCCGCTTGCAGCAGGGTTTGCGCCTCTGCCTCGCTGATGAATTGCAGCCCCGCCGGGCCAGCGATGCCTGCGGTGGTAGCTGTTGCCGCCGTGGCCTGCAAAAAGCCGCGACGGTTGGTTTGGAACCCTTCGTTCATTGCCATTCTGATTACCCTCACTCAAAACCCATTACGGACTGTTGCTTACAGCCGCCGTCTCAGGCCAAAACCCTCGCGAGCCAGCTCTCGATCCCGCTGGCACTGACCACACAACGCCTCTCCATCCCGCGGGATAAAGCTTGCCTCACATTCATTACAGAGCCGTTGGGGACGGTGGCGCAGCACTGTCACCGGTTGAAATTCACCGGCTCCGGCAGCTTGCACGCTGAGCGCCCCGGAGGGGCAGGCCTGCTCGCAGGCGCCGCAGGCCGTGCACTGCGCGGCGGAAAAAAGCAGTTCGCTGGCAGTAACGGTTTCCGCGTCGATGTCGACGCCGGTAGCGTCAGTGTTATAGCTGGCCAACGCAAAAGTGGGGCAGGCACTGGCACACACCCGGCTGTCACAGCAGGCGTCGCTGATTTTCACCGTGGGAAAGTGCTCGGCGCCGAGCGGGGTTTGGGCGCTATCGGCCAAGGCGGCAATCAGGTTTTTGCGCCGTTGCAAGGCCCCGGCATCGACTTTATTGACCTCCTTGGCCGCGACGGCAGTCGCCGCGGGGGACGCGGTCACGCGTTTGAACAAAGCGCGCCGCGCGGCGCCCTGTGCTTGCAAAAAATCTGGTGGGGGGTCGGCGTGCCGCTGTGGCAGTGGCCGTTTGTGAACCTCGATACGCCGCACAGTAAAATGCGCGAGCACCTGGTTGGCGGCATCAACAGCCGTCTGCCAGGGGGCGGCGTTGTCCGCACCGGCCGGACAGCGTCGACACCAGCCCCGATCAATCAATGTGATCGTGTCCTCGGCGGACAGCGCCGCCGCCAGTAGCGCCGTTTCACTCAGGCCACCCAGGCAGGGAACGCTGGCAGCACCGTCGGCACGATCCCGGGTGCGAGTGCGGCGACATTCAAAAATCGGGGCCTGGCAAGCCGTGTCCTGAAATCCGGCCACCTCAACTGCATCAGTGGGACAGACGGCCGCGCACTGGCCGCAAGCCAGGCAGCGGTCGTGGTTGATAATCAATTGTTGTTCACCCCCGCTGATAGCGGCGGTGGGGCAGGTGGTCAGGCAGCGTTCGCATACCGCCAGTGGCGAGACCGCGGCAAGGCAGCGGTCCTGCGTTACACGAATTCGGTCTGGTTCCACCACGCAAACGCTCCAGCCAGTTCGACTTCTATTATGCATGCTAGTGTCAATACTTACACTCTTTGGGATGCAGGCCCGCTTTCGCGAGGATGGCAATCCAGTGTAGCCCTTTGGATGATGAGGAACCTCAGCGTGTTATAATTCCGGGTTTGTGAGGGTGGCGTCCTGGCCTCCCCGTTGACTTGAAATAGAGCTGCTATGGCCTGCACAGCAGTTATCAAGAATGCACTGTGGTGGCGCTTCCAATAGGAAGCCGCTCGTCGTTGCGATTTCGGTCGTGCCCTTGCCACCGAACAGGGGCAGGCAAGGTTCAGCAGGTGCCTCTCCGGCGCGATGGCTTCAGGATCCGGGGAGAATGACCGATGCCTATCCTCAAACCTGCCGATTCATTGCCGATGATGAGGGCTGCGGAGCTCATTCTGCGGGTATGACCGCGCTGACAGTTTCGGCAATGTGTATAACGAAGAGGCAGTTGTCTTTGTCAATCAGTTGAAAAACAAGAGGTTTGTGTGTCCAGGATGCTCATGATCGACAACTACGACTCCTTCACCTACAACGTGGTGCAGTACCTCGGTGAGCTGGGCGCCCGGGTGGTCGTGGTGCGCAACGACCAGGTGACCGTGGAGGATATCGCGCGGATGGCGCCGGAGAAGATCGTCATCTCGCCCGGACCCTGCACACCGAATGAGGCGGGCATTTCGATGGAGGTCATACGCCGCTATGCGGGCGTCATTCCATTGCTCGGCATCTGTCTCGGCCACCAGAGCATCGGGCAGGTGTTCGGCGGCCGTGTGGTGCGCGCGCGCAAGGTCATGCACGGCAAGACCTCGGCCATTCACCATCTGGGTGTGGGCGTCTTCAGCGGGCTCAGCATGCCCTTTGAAGCGACGCGCTATCACAGCCTGGTCGTGGAGCGCGACAGCCTGCCACAATGCCTGGAAATCACTGCCTGGACGTGCACCGAGGACGGCGCGATGGATGAAATCATGGGGCTGCGCCATCGGGATCTGGCGGTGGAGGGCGTGCAGTTTCATCCGGAATCAATCCTGACGGCTCACGGCCACGATTTGCTGCGTAACTTTCTGCAACAGTAGGAGATCGCCATGACAATTCAACAGGCACTGGCATCCGTGATCGACGGCACAGACCTGAGCCGCGAGCAGATGGCCGATGTCACGCGCCAGATCATGTCGGGGGATGCCACCGATGCACAGATCGGCGGCCTGCTGGTTGCGCTGCGCATGAAAGGCGAGACGGTGGATGAGATCGCCGGCGCCGCGGAAGTCATGCGGGAACTCGTGACACCCGTACAGGTGGATGTTCCCCACCTGGTCGACCTGGTGGGCACTGGCGGGGATGCCGCCAACCTGTTCAATGTCTCCACCGCCGCGACCTTCGTGGCGGCGGCCGCGGGCGCCGCGGTGGCCAAACACGGTAACCGGGGCGTCTCCAGCAGCAGCGGCAGCTCCGATGTCCTCGAGAACCTCGGTATGCCGCTGGATCTGTCGCCGGAACAGGTCGCGCGGGCCATCGAATCCGTCGGCGTCGGGTTCATGTTCGCGCCCGCGCACCACACGGCGATGCGTTACGCCGTGGGCCCGCGCAGGGAGCTGGGTATGCGGACCCTGTTCAATGTTCTGGGGCCGCTCACCAATCCCGCCGGGGTGACGCGGCAGGTGATCGGCGTGTTTTCCCGCGAGCTTTGCCACACGCTGGCCGAAGTACTCAAGGCGCTCGGTTCGGAGCACGCCATGCTGCTGCATTCCCGGGACGGTCTCGATGAAATTTCCATCGCGGATAATACGCACATCACCGAGTTGTGCCGGGGCAACATCGAGGAGTACGACATAGGCCCGGAGGATTTCGGCATCGAGCGCCGCAGTCTCGATGGACTGGTGGTCGACAGTGCCTCCGCCTCCGCCGCCCTGATCCGCTCGGCCCTTGGCGGCGCCAGGGACGAGGCTTCGCGCAAGGCGGCGGACATGCTCGCCCTCAACGGGGGCGCGGCCATCTTTGTCAGCGGGGTCGCCCCCACCCTGGCCGACGGTGTCGCCATGGCCGAGGATGTGCTGGCCAGCGGTCAGGCCGGGGAAAAACTGAAGTCCTTTATCGATTGCACCCAATTGATGCGCGGTGGCGACTGACGCGATGGCGGCGCAACCTCCCACCATTTTGCGCAGGATTCTGGCCCGCAAGGCCGAGGAGGTCGCCGAGCGGCGTGCGCGCAATTCCCTGGCGAGTCTCGAGGCGCGGATCACGGAGCAGTCCCCCGCGCGCGGTTTCCGGCGCGCACTGCACGAGAGGCTGCAGCGCCGCGAACCGGCGGTGATTGCCGAGATCAAGAAGGCATCGCCGAGTCGGGGTGTGATTCGCGAAAACTATGTGCCTGCGCGCATCGCCGCCAGTTATGGCAAGGGCGGTGCGACCTGCCTGTCCGTATTGACCGATGTGGATTTTTTTCGGGGGGCGGATGCTCACCTCGGGGAAGCCCGCGCCGCCTGTGACCTGCCGGTGCTGCGCAAGGACTTCACCGTCGACCCCTACCAGGTGGTCGAGGCGCGGGCGCTCGGCGCCGATGCGGTGCTGTTGATCGTCGCCGCGCTGGGCACGGGGCAGATGCACGAACTCGCCGAGGCCGCGGCCACACTGGGGCTGGATGTGCTGGTGGAGGTGCACGACCGCGCGGAACTGGACCGGACCATGGATCTGGCGCCGTCGCTGCTGGGCATCAACAACCGGGATCTGCACAGTTTCGAAACGCGTCTGGAAACCACGCTCGAGCTGTTGCCACATATCCCCGAGGGGCATCTGGTTGTCACGGAAAGCGGCGTGCACACGCAGGAGGATGTGGCGCGCATGCGCGACGCGGGGGTGCACGCCTTTCTCGTGGGTGAGGCTTTTATGCGCGCGGCCGAACCGGGAGAAAAATTGCGCGAACTCTTCTTTGCTTGAAGTTTCTTTCGAGCAGTTTTTTAAGTTTGTTCGTGAAGCCGCTCGCTAGCGCGTGCCGTACACCACCATGGTCTTGCCCGACACGGAGACAAGGCCGTCCTGCTCCAGGCTTTTCAATACACGCCCTGCCATCTCGCGCGAGCAGCCGACGATCTTGCCGAGTTCCTGGCGCGTGATCTTGATCTGCATGCCGTCGGGATGCGTCATCGCATCCGGCTGCTTGCAAAGGTCCAGCAGCGTGTGGGCGATGCGGCCGGAGACATCGACGAAGGCCAGGTCGCTCAGCTTGCGCGTGGTCTGGCGCAGGCGCACGCCCAGTTGCCGCGCCACAGCGAAGAGGATGTCCGGGTACTGCCCCCGGATCTGGTGAAAACGCTCGTAGGAAATGATCGCCACTTCGCACTGCGTCTTGGCCACGACCATGGCACTGCGAGTGGGCGGTTCTTCATCGAAAAGGCCCATCTCCCCGACAAAATCGCCGGGATTGAGATAGGCCACGACGAGCATGTGGCCGGGGTCCATGGCGTCTTCCACCTGGACGGAGACGGAACCGTCGAGAATCAGGCAGAGGGAGTCGCTTTGCTCGCCCTGCTTCAGGATCGGCGCCTTGGCCTTGAAATCCCTGCGCTGACAGTGGCGCAGGAAGCTCTCGACGTTGGGCAGGGTCTGTATAAGTTGCGGTTTGAGCAAGGGGTTTGCCCTCCTGGGGATAGTTGTTTTTGCGGAAGTTTAACCTGATCGGTGCCTGAGAAAAATGGTACTTGTCGTGCTAATCTTCAGCGCCACTCTGGTCCGGGGGACGCAAACCATCATGCAAGCGACGGTCAAATGGACCGATGGCGCCATGTTTGTCGGGGAATCGGGCAGCGGTCACACCGTGGTAATGGACGGCCCGGAAGACCTCGGCGGCCGCAATCTGGGCGTTCGACCCATGGAAATGCTTCTGCTCGGCACGGGCGGTTGCGCTGTCTACGACGTGCTCAGCGTGCTCAAAAAGGCGCGCCAGCAGGTGGTGGACTGTCGGGTGGAGCTGGACGCGCAACGTGCCGACTCGGTTCCCGCCGTGTTCACGCGCATCAACCTGCATTTCGTGGTGACCGGTGTCGGTCTCAAGGACAACCACGTCAAACGCGCCGTGGACCTGTCCGCCGAGAAGTACTGCTCGGCCTCGATCATGCTGGGCGCTGCTGGCGTCGAGATGTCCCACAGCTACGAAGTTGTCGAGTTCGACCCCGGAGCGTAAGTGCCGGGTGTCTGCAGGCCTTGCCCGGCGCGCGCGGGATATCGCCGCGCGGATCAGAGGCGGTAACTGGTAGCGGTCATCAACCGTGACACGGCCGTCATGGCGTCTTTCACGGGTCGCGGAAAATCCGCGCCCCCCGCCTGCGCGGCGCGGTCGCCGTGGCGCTCCTCGTCCTCGAGCATCTGCTGCAGTATCAGTCGCGATTTGCGGTCCTCCTCCGGCAGTTGCCCGAGGTGATCGCGCAGGTGGTCGCAGACTCGCTCTTCGGTGGCCGCCACGAACCCCAGGCTGACCCTGTCTCCGATCGCGCCGGCGGCGGCGCCCAGGGCGAAGGACAGGCCGTACCAGGCCGGGTTCAGATGGCTGGTGTGGCTGTGCAGTTCCCGCAGGCGATTCGCGCACCACACCAGGTGGTCCACTTCTTCACTGGCCGCCTGTTGCATGTCTTCGCGCACGTCGTCCAGCCGGGCGGTCATCGCCTGCCCCTGGTAGAGCGCCTGCGCGCAGACCTCGCCGGTGTGGTTGACGCGCATGAGTCCCGCCACGTGCCTGCGCTCGGCTGCCGAAAGGTCCGCTTCCGTGTGGCCCTGTGATGGCGAGGGGCGGCGCGCGCGCGCGCCGTTGCCGGCAACCGTGCGGCGCACCGAATCCGCCTGTGCGATCAGTTTATCCACCGGTGATAGTCGGCGCGGGCTCATGGTCGCTATAACTCCTGTCAGTGCTTCTGACTATAGCGCGCGATGGCCCGCCAACCAATATCCCGGCGCAGTGTCATGCCCGGCCAGCTGATGCGATCCGCCGCCTCGTAACAGGCGCGTTGTGCCGCGGCAATATCCTCGCCCAGGGCGGTGACACAGAGAACGCGACCGCCGCTGGTGACAATATCATCGCCGCGGGCCGCGGTGCCCGCGTGGAACACCTTGACGGTGTCCGAACCCACCCCGTCGAGACCGCTGATGGGCGCGCCCTTGTCGTAGTCGCCGGGGTAGCCGCCGGCCGCGAGCACCACGCCCATGGCGCAGCGGTCGTCCCACTCGGCCCGCGCGCCGTCCAGCGTGCCGTCCAGGGCGCGCTGGCAGAGGGCCACGAGATCCGATTTCAGCCGCAGCAGAATGGGCTGTGTCTCCGGGTCGCCGAAACGGCAATTGTACTCGATGACCCGGGGCCGGCCGTCGGCATCGATCATCAGGCCGGCGTAGAGAAAGCCCGTGTAGGGGTTGCCCTCGGCGGCCATGCCCGCGACGGTGGGCCGGATGACGTCCTCCATGATGCGGCGGTGTACCGCCTTGTCCACTACCGGGGCGGGCGAGTAGGCCCCCATGCCGCCGGTATTGGGCCCCGTGTCGCCCTCTCCGATGCGCTTGTGGTCCTGGCTGGTGGCCATGGACAGCACATTCTTGCCGTCGACCATGACAATAAAACTCGCCTCTTCGCCCTCGAGGTACTCCTCGATGACAACGCGGCATCCCGCGTCGCCAAATGCGTTACCGGACAGCATATCGGTCACGGCGCCCTCGGCCTGCGCCAGTGTCTCGGCGACGATCACGCCCTTGCCGGCCGCCAGGCCATCGGCCTTGACCACGATGGGGGCGCCGCGCTCGCGCAGATAATCGAGAGCGGGCTGCAGCTCCGTGAAGCTGGCGTAGTCCGCCGTCGGGATGTTGTGACGGCCCAGGAAATCCTTGGTGAAGGTTTTGGAGCCCTCCAGCCGGGCGGCGGCCCGGCTCGGGCCAAAGCAGCGCAGGCCGCGCGCCGCGAAGTGATCCACCAGGCCGGCGACCAGGGGGCCCTCCGGCCCGACAATCGTCAGGCCCACACCGTTGCGCTGCGCGAAATCCGCCAGCGCGTCGAAGTCCATGATATCCACGGCGACGTTGGCCACGCCCGGTTCCGCGGCGGTGCCCGCATTGCCCGGGACGACATGGACTTTTTCGACTGACGGTGATTGTGCCGCTTTCCAGGCCAGCGCGTGCTCGCGGCCGCCGCCGCCGATGATCAGTACGTTCATCTAATGTCGGAAATGCCGCATGCCGGTGAAGACCATCGCCATATCGTGCTCGTCCGCCGCCGCGATCACTTCCTCGTCCCGAATCGAGCCGCCGGGCTGTATGACCGCGTCTATGCCCCGCTCGCCGGCGTTGTCGATACCGTCGCGGAAGGGGAAAAACGCGTCGGACGCCATCACGGAACCCGCGACGGGCAGGCCGGCGTGCTCCGCCTTGAAGGCCGCGATACGCGCGGAGTTCACGCGGCTCATCTGGCCGGCGCCTATGCCCACGGTCTGCCCACCCGCCGCATAGACGATGGCGTTGGATTTGACGAATTTGGCGACCTTCCAGGCGAATAACAGGTCCTTCATCTGCTGCTCGTCGGGCTGTCGCCGGGTCACCACTTGCAGGTCCCCTGCGTTGACCATGCCCAGGTCGCGGTCCTGTACGAGCAGGCCGCCGTTGACGCGCTTGTAGTCCAGAGCCGGTGTCGGCGCGGCCCATTCGCCGCTCGCCAGCAGGCGCACGTTTTTCTTCTCCGCCACGGCGGCGATGGCGTCCTCTGCCACCGACGGCGCGATAATGACTTCCACGAACTGGCGCTCCACGATGGCCCGGGCGGTGGCTCCGTCCAGGGCGCGGTTGAAGGCGATGATGCCGCCGAAGGCGGATTCGGGGTCCGTGGCGAAGGCCAGTTCGTAGGCCGCGCCGATATCCGCCGCCACGGCGACCCCGCAGGGATTGGCGTGCTTGACGATCACGCAGGCGGGTTCGTCGAAGGTTTTTCACGCATTCCAGCGCGGCGTCCGTATCGGCGACGTTGTTGAAGGACAGTTCCTTGCCCTGAATCTGTGTCGCGGTGGCGATCCCGGCGTCGGCCGGATTTGCCTCGGTATAGAACGCGGCGCGCTGATGGGGGTTTTCCCCGTAGCGCATCTGCTGGGCGCGGCGGAACTGGGCATTGAAGGTGCGCGGAAACTCCGCCGAGCCCCCCGCCACCAGGGTGCCGAAGTGATTGGCGATGGCGCCGTCGTAGGCCGCGGTGTGTTCGTAGGCCTTCACGGCCAGGTCGAAGCGGGTGGCGAGGGTGGTCGCGCCGTCATTGATCCGCATTTCATCGAGCAGCCGCTGGTAATCCGCCGTATCCACGACGATGGTGACCGAGCGGTGGTTCTTGGCCGCCGCACGCACCATGGTGGGCCCGCCGATATCGATATTTTCGATCGCGTCCTCCAGAGTGCAGTCGGGCCTGGCCACCGCGGCCTCGAAGGGGTAGAGGTTGACCACGACCATATCGATGGCATCGATGCCGTGTTGCGCCATGACTGCGTCGTCCGTTCCGCGGCGCGCGAGAATGCCGCCGTGTATCTTCGGGTGCAGGGTTTTGACGCGGCCGTCCATCATTTCGGGAAAGCCCGTGTAGTCGGCCACCTCGGTGACCTCCAGGCCGTGCTCCCGCAGCAGGCGATAGGTGCCGCCGGTGGAGAGCAATTCCACCCCCATCTCGCGCAGCGCGCCGGCAAATTCGACGATGCCCGACTTGTCGGAAACGCTGATGAGCGCGCGGTGCACCGCGACCGGGTGTTTGTCAGTCATGGGGTGGCGCCCTGTCAGTGCTTGTGATCGAGCAGGTCGTACTGCTTGAGTTTCTTGCGCAGGGTGCCGCGATTCAGGCCGAGCATGAGGGAGGCGCGAGTCTGGTTGTGGCGCGTGTATTTCATAACCGCCTCCAGCAGGGGCGCCTCGACTTCGGTCAGCACCATCTGGTAGACATCGCGTGATATCTGGCCGTCCAGTTCTTTCAGGTAGGCGTGCACGGCGCTGGCAACAGCGTCGCGCAGGTTCGGGACTGGCGGGGTATCGGCGGAGTTGACGGCGGTACCGACTCCGCTCGCCGGTGAGTGTAATAGTTCGGCCCTGGTCATGCTGCGATGTCCTCGTCGATGTCGGTTCTCGAAATCCTTGTGATGTAGTTTAGCTGCTCAGCGGGAAGTGACAGTCGATTAAAGAATTTTTTATGCAGCCGGGCTTCCGGGCCGTCTCCCAGGTACCAGCCGACGTGCTTGCGGGCGATGCGTACTCCCATGAAATCCCCGTAGAAGCGGTGCAGGTCGGTCACGTGCCGGGCCAGGATAGCGAACTGTTCCCCGCGCGAGGGAGGGGCCGGGGTCGCGCCTGTGGCCAGGTGAGCGGCGATCTGTCCGCACAGCCAGGGCCTGCCCTGGGCCGCGCGGCCGATCATGACGCCCGCGGCCCCGGTGTGAGCGATGACGGCGGCCGCCGCCTCGGCGCAGGTGATGTCGCCGTTGGCGTAGACCGGCATATGGGTCGCCGCGACGATCGCGGCAATGGTGTCGTATTCGGCGCTGCCGGCGAAGCCGCAGGCGCGGGTGCGGCCGTGCACGGCCAGCGCCGCGATCCCGGCGTCCTCGGCAATTTGTGCCACGGTGACGCCGTTGCGGGCTCGCGGGGAGACGCCGGTGCGGATTTTCAGTGTGACGGGTACGTCCACCGATGCGACCACGGCCCGCAGTATGGCCCGAACCAGCGACTCGTCGGCCAGCAGGGCCGAGCCCGCGGCTTTGCGGCACACCTTTTTCGCCGGGCAGCCCATGTTGATATCGATGATCTGGGCGCCGCGCTCGACGTTGTACCGGGCCGCCGCGGCCATCTGCCCTGGATCACTGCCGGCAATCTGCACCGAGCGCGGTTCGATTTCATGATCGTGACTGGCGCGCCAGCGCGATTTGCGCGAATCGCGCTGCTCCGGTTTGCTGCTGATCATTTCCGAAACCACCAGCCCCGCACCGAGTGCCGCGCAGAGTCTGCGAAAAGGCAGGTCGGTGACGCCCGCCATGGGTGCCAGCGCCACGCGGTTGGGCAATGTGTACGGTCCGATCTGCAGCATCCGGCGGTCTGTGAACAACGGGTCGAAAAGGAGCGGTATGATACTCCCATGACCGCGGGCGTTAAAGGTCGCCCCTGAGGCACACCCAATCGTCCTGTTGCGCGGCGACGTGCAGTTGCACCCGGGGCGCATAGCGGTCGCACAGCGCCGCCGCCTGTGATTCCAGCAGGCCCGAGAGCAGCAGGGTGCCGCCGGGTTGCAGAAAATCCACGAGGGTGTCCGCGAGGTCGGCGAGGGGGCCGGCGAGGATATTGGCCACGACGATCCCGGCGGCACCGCGGAACCTCTCGCACGCGTCCTGTCCGGGCAGCGCCAGTTCCAGTCGCCGCGGCTCGATGTCATTGCGCCGGGCGTTTTCCCGGCTGGCGGCGAGTGCCTGCGGGTCGTTGTCCACGGCCAGAGCGCGGGCGGCGCCCAGGCGCAGCGCGGCCAGGGCCAGAATGCCCGAGCCGCAGCCGTAGTCGACAACGGTCGCATCCGTCGGGGAGATGTGGTCGAGTTGCGCCAGGCACAGGGCGGTGGTGGGGTGCGTGCCGGTGCCGAAGGCCAGGCCCGGGTCCAGTAACAGGTTGACGGCGTCGGGATCGGGTGGCGCCAGCCAGCTCGGGCAGACCCACAGGCGCCGGCCAAAACGCAGTGGCCGGTAGTGGCGCATCCATTCGCGTTCCCAGTCCCTGTCTTCGAGAATCTCCACCCGCGGCGCCGCCCGCGCCAGCAGAGCGGGGGCCAGGGCTTCCAGCACACGCGCCATGTCGGTGTCCGCGGAATACAGCGCGGTCAGGCGGATGTGCCGCCACAGGGGTGTTGCGCCGGGCGCGGGTTCCAGCAGCGGCTGGTCGGCGCTGTCCCGCAGCGTGACCGCCACGGCGCCGCCGGCGAGCAGTTGCTCCTCCAGCTGCTGCGCCTGATCCGCGGCAGTGTCCAGGTGCAATTGCAGCCAGCTCACTGCATCGTCTCCCGGCGCGACGTCAGTCCGCGAGCTTGCTTTCGAGGTAGTGGATGCTGACGCCTCCCGCCCGGAAGGCGGGGTCGCGCACCAGGTCCCGGTGCAGGGGCGTGTTGGTGCTGATGCCCTCGACCACCAGTTCCTCCAGGGCCTGGCGCATGCGCGCCAGCGCCATGTCGCGGTTGTCCGCGTGGGTGATGATCTTGGCGACGAGGGAGTCGTAGAAGGGCGGCACCGTGTAGCCGTCGTAGAGGTGGGAGTCCACCCGCACCCCCAGGCCACCCGGCGCGTGGAAGGTTGTCACGCGTCCCGGGGAGGGCAGGAAAGTCCTCGGGTCCTCGGCGTTGATACGGCATTCGAAGGCGTGGCCGCGAAAGGCCACGTCGGCCTGTGTCAGTGAGAGGGGCTGGCCGCTGGCAATATTCAACTGCTCCCTGACGATATCGACCCCGGTGATCATTTCGGTCACGGGGTGCTCGACCTGCACGCGCGTATTCATCTCGATGAAGTGAAAGCCGCCGTCCTCGTACAGGAATTCGAAGGTCCCCGCACCCCGGTAGCCCATGTCGATGCAGGCATTGACGCAGGCCTCGGCGACCTGGTCGCGCAGGTCCCCGGGGATGTCGGGGGCCGGAGCCTCTTCCAGTATCTTCTGGTGGCGGCGCTGCATGGAACAGTCCCGGTCGCCGAGATGAATCGCATTGCCCTGGCCGTCCGCCAGAACCTGGATCTCCACGTGGCGGGGCTTTTGCAGGAATTTTTCCAGGTAGACGACATCGGAGCCGAAGGCGCCCGCCGCTTCCTGCTGTGTCACCTCCACTGCGCCGATCAGGGCCGCCCTGCTGTGCACGACCCGCATGCCGCGCCCGCCGCCCCCGGCGGCGGCCTTGATGATAACCGGGTAACCGATGTCATCGGCGATTGCCAGGGTGCGCTCCAGATCGTCGGTGAGCGGACCGTCGGAGCCGGGCACGGTGGGAACGCCGGCCCGCTTCATCGCCTGGATGGCGGACACCTTGTCCCCCATCAGGCGGATGGTGTCGGCGCTCGGCCCCACGAAGATGAAACCGCTCTTTTCGACCTGCTCGGCGAAATCCGCGTTTTCCGCCAGAAAGCCATAGCCGGGATGAATGGCACTGGTGCGGGTGACTTCCGCGGCACTGATAATGGCCGGGACGTTGAGGTAGCTGTCCTTCGACGGGGCCGGCCCGATACAGACAGCCTCGTCCGCCAGCAATACGTGCTTCAGTTCCCTGTCCGCTTTGGAGTGTACAGCCACGGTTTCTATGCCCATCTCCTTGCAGGTCCGCAGTATGCGCAGGGCAATCTCGCCGCGGTTGGCAATGAGCACCTTGTTCAATGTGGGCATTTCGCGCTCCTTCGCCAGGCCTTAGCCGATAGTGAACAGGGGCTGATCGAACTCCACCGGCTCGCCGTTTTCCACCAGGATCGCCTCGATGGTGCCGGAGACATCCGCCTCGATCTGGTTCATCATCTTCATCGCCTCGACGATGCACACCACGTCGCCGGCCTTTACGGTCTGGCCGACTTCCACAAAGGGCGCCGAAGTGGGCGACGGCGAGCGAAAGAACGTGCCCACCATCGGGGATTTGACCGTATGACCGCTGCTCGCCGGGGAGGGCTCGGGGGCGGCTGGCGGCGGCGCCTGCGGTGCCGGCGCGCCGGGGCGGAAACCGGCGGCGGGGCGCGTAGAGCGGCTGGGCGGCAGCGGCAAGCGCCTGCAAACCGGCGCCGTTGCGGCTGATGCGCACCGACTCCTCGCCCTCTTTGATTTCGATCTCGTCGATGTTGGACTCTTCCAGCAATTCGATCAGTTTTTTGACTTTGCGAATGTCCATGTTGGTTTCTCTTCGGTCGGTTCAGGATTCCTCGAGCTGCGTCATGGCCGCCAGCAGGGCGAATTCGTAGCCCTGGGCGCCGAGCCCGCAGATGACGCCGCGCGCCAGTTCCGAGATGTAGGAATGCCGGCGAAACGCCTCCCGGGCATGGGTGTTGGACAGGTGGACCTCGATAAAGGGCAGGTCTACCGCGGCCAGCGCGTCGCGCAGGGCCACGCTGGTATGGGTGAAGGCCGCCGGATTAATGAGCAGGTAGCCCACGTTGTTCCGCCGCGCGCTCTGGATCCGCTCCACCAGCTCGTGCTCGGCGTTGCTCTGCAGGGTTTCGAGCGTGTGGCCGCGACCTTCGGCTAACTCCCGCAGGCGTCTGTCGATGTCTTCGAGCGTGGCCACGCCGTAGATCTCTGGCTCGCGCTCGCCCAACAGATTCAGGTTGGGGCCGTGCAGCACAAGAATGGTGGCCATGGAGGATGCTCCGGGGTCGGGCGCGAGTTGGGCCGAGTCTGGCGCAAATCGCCCGACCTGTCCACCAATCTGGTATTTTTACGGAATTTGGCCCGTTTTCCCTGCTGGTTCCCGGAAATTAGTGATTTTTCTTCAGGTGACAGGGCTGCGGAGCGTCATTTCCGGACGCGCGGTCGTGCAGGAAAAACAGCCAAAACGCAGCGATCGAGCTAGAAAATGTCGGCAACTTCCGATTTTTTGCTGGAAACGTTGCTGGAAACGTTGCTGGAAACCGCCTCGATTGCCCGCAGTACCGTCCGCTTGGTCAGTATCTGCGGCAGGATCAGCGGTTCGCGGGCGCTGTCCGCCGGGTACATCAGGTACAGGGGAATCCCGGTACGGCCGTGGCGCCTGATCAGGGCGGCGATAGCGGCGTCGTGCTCGGTCCAGTCGGCGACCATGTAGGCCACACCGTGATCCTCGAACGCCCGGGTGAGATCATCGGTCAGCAGGACCGCGGCCTCGTTGGCCTTGCAGGTGATACACCAGTCCGCGGTGACATCCACGAAGACGGGGGTGCCCTGGCGCCGCAGTGCCTCGACCCCGTGCTCCGACCAGGCGATCCTGTCGCCCGTCAGCGCGGTGCCGCTTGCATCGTTGTCGGCGCCGCGTATCGTGCCGAGACCGACGGCCGCCAGCAGGCAGGCCAGCGCCAGCCCCCGGCGCCACTGCTGTCGGCCCCACAGCCACAGCCCCAGCGCCAGCAGCAGAGCGCCGGCAAGGGCGCCGGCCATGGTGTCGACGCCGGTCTGCCGTCCCGCCACCCAGAGCAGCCAGATGGCCGTTGCATAGAGGGGGAAGGCCAGGAATTGTTTCAGTGTCTCCATCCAGGGGCCGGGTTTGGGCATCAGGGCGCGGGCGCCGCGGCTGTAGCTGAACAGCATCAGGGGCGCCGCCATGCCGGCACCCAGAGAGGCGAAAACGAGCAGCGCGACCAGCGGCGGCTGGCTGACCGCGAAACCCAGGGCAGTACCCATGAAGGGCGCGGTACAGGGGCTGGCGACCACCACCGCCAGCATGCCGGTGAAAAAGCTGCCGGTGGCGCCGCCGCGGGCGGTGAGGATGTTGCCCGTGTTCATCAAATTGCCGCCGAACCCGATCAGCCCGGAGAGGGACAGGCCCATGGCCACGAACAGATAGGCGAGGGCGATGACAAAACCGGGTGACTGCAGTTGAAAGCCCCAGCCGATCGCCCTGCCGGCCTGTTGCAGGGCGATCAGCAGCGCCGCGACCAGTACGAAACTGAGGACGACGCCGGCGGTGTACATCCAGCTGTGCAGGTGGCGGTGGTGGTCGGTGCCGCGCGCGAAGCTCAGTACCTTGAGCGACAATATCGGGAAAACACAGGGCATCAGGTTGAGAATGGCGCCGCCGACAAAGGCCAGTAACAGCATGTACAGCAGCGACGCATCCGCCGCCACGGGCCCCGCGGGACGGGATACCGTCGCCGCACCGGGGGGCTCGATTGCCGCAACGGTGCGCGCGGCGAAATCGACCTCGAAATGCTGCTCGCGGGGGGGGTAACACAGTCCCGCGTCGGCGCAGCCCTGGGAGGTGACGGTGAGCGTGCCGCGCTCGAGTGCCCGCGCCGGCACCGCCGTGATATCCGCGCTGTGGTAATAGACCACGACATCGCCGAAATACTCGTCGGTCTTCGCCGTGCCGGGCGGCAGTTGCACGTCGAGGTCAACGCGATCTCCGCCCGCGCGCAGATTGAATTGGAAACTGTGCTGGTAGAGATAATAACCGTCGGCGATCTGCCAGTAGAGGCGCAGTTCGCCCTGCCGCGGAATCTCCACTTCCAGGCGGTACGCTTCCTCCACGGGCAGAAAATCCGCCTGCGACAGGGCGCCCGGCAGGGTGGCGGGAGAGCCGAAATCCTGGCTCTGGCCGACGGAGGCGACGGTGATGAGCAGTGCCGCCAGCAATGCGCGCATGACAGTTCCTGTTCCTGAGCGGCTGCCCGAGTGCGCCGCGCGGTCTGCAGAGTTTAACAAGGCCGTCCCTTTCCCGGGAGTCTCATGGTTGTGCCCGGATGCAACTGCCGGGCCGTGACACTATACTGTGACGCGCGGGTAGCCGCTAAGTTTCCATGGGGGATTGGTAATTGTCGGGATTTCGACTTTGGGGTGGACTGGCGCTGCTGCTGGCGTTGCCAGCGGGTTCTCACGCGGGCACGCTGCCCGAGCTGACCGGGGCCTGGGTCAGGGCGCTGCCCCCGACCCAATCGGTGACCGCCGCCTATCTCACCGTGTCCAACACCGGCGACACGGATCTGGTCGTTACCGGGGCCACGGCCGATGTGGCGGGCGCGGTGGAAATTCACACGAGCCGCGAGGTCGACGGTATGCTGCGCATGGAGCAGTTGCAGTCCCTGCGCATTGCCGCGGGCGAAGCCGTGGAACTGGCCCCCGGTGGCGCCCATCTCATGCTGCTGGATCTCGAGCGCATGCCGGCGCCGGGACAATCTGTCCGCCTGTGTCTGCAATTGGCATCGGGGGAGGAGGCCTGTACAGTGGCTGCCGTGACCAAAGCGGCGCCCTCGGGTGACGCCGTCGACCACTCCCATCAACACTGACAGCCGGGCGCAGCCATGAACGCACTGACCGATACCCTCGACGACTGGCGCGACAGCCTCGCCCGGCGGCTGCCCAGTGGCGGTCTCGTCCGCACGCTGGGCGTCGCTGTGGCGATCTACCTGCTGGTGACGGTGCTGCTGGGCATGTACTGGAGCATGGCGCCGGCGGCTTTCGATGTGCGCGAGCGCGCAGAGATACTGGCGGCCGCGGAGGGCGGCGAGGTTGTGACCGGCTCCGTCACCACCGGTGCGCTGATCGGGGTGATGGAAACGCTGCTGGAGAAGCCCGGCGGCTTTCTGTACAACGATCGCCTGCCGCCGGGCCTGTGGCTGGACAATATGCCGAACTGGGAGTACGGCGCGCTGATACAGGTGCGCGATCTCGCCCGGGCACTGCGCGAGGTTCTCAGCCGCTCCCAGTCCCAGTCGCGGGAAGATGAGGATCTGGCGCAGGCGGAACCGAACTTCAATTTCAACGCCGACAGCTGGATGCTTCCCGCCTCGGAGTCGGAGTACCGCGACGGGCTGGATTATATGCGCGGCTATTTCCGGCGTCTTTCCGATCCCGATGCCGCGAACGCCCAGTTCTACGCCCGCGCGGACAATCTGCGCTACTGGCTGTCCACGGTCGAGAGCCGGCTGGGCAGCCTGTCGCAGCGGCTCAGCGCCAGTGTCGGGCAGGTGCGCGTGAACACCGATCTGGCCGGCGACGATGTCGCGACCCAGTCGACACTGGCCGCCGAGCAGCAGATGGTGCGCACGCCCTGGCTGGAAATCGACGACGTGTTCTACCAGGCCCGCGGCACCCTCTGGGCGCTGATCCAGTTCCTCAACGCCGCGGAAGTGGATTTCGCCGAGGTGCTGGAAAACAAGAACGCCGTGGTCAGCCTGCGGCAGATCATCCGGGAGCTGGAGGCGACCCAGGGGATCGTCTGGAGCCCGATGGTCCTCAACGGCAGCGGCTTTGGCGTCATGGCCAACCACTCGCTGGTGATGGCGTCCTACATCAGCCGCGCCCACGCGGCTATTATCGACCTGCGGGAGCTGCTGGCCGACGGTTAGCGGCGTTGCGGGCGGCTGTCCGGCTCAGTTGCGCGTGTAGCGCAGCCGGGTGCCGGTATCCAGCGACAGCCGGATTTCCTCGGCACTCAGTTCCGCGGGGAAGTAGGTGCCGGACAGTTTCGCATCGAGCAGACTCGCCCCTTCGAGATTGGTATTGCGAAAATCGATACCGCTGAGGTCCGCGTTGCGGAAGTAGGAATTGCTGAAATCCAGGCCGTCGGCATCCATGTTGCGCAGGTCGCGCCCCCGGTAGTCTCCGCTTTGCAGCTCACTGGTATCGAGCTGGTCGCGCTTGTCGTTGAAGCCCCTGATGTCTTCGTTGCGCAGCAACTGGTACAGCGGGTCTTTCTTGATAACGGGTTTGTTCATGTCGCTACCTCTGGATTGCCGCGGCCGGATCGGGCCGGACCCGACGGGTCAGCCGGCGAAGAAGTCGTCGCGCAACGCGGGGTAGTCGCTCGGCGCGAGGCGCGGGCCGAAGTTGGCCACGATCTTGCCGGCCGCCAGGCTGGCAAAGCGGCCGGCGCTCGTGAATTGCTCGCCGCGCGTGATGGCGTAGAGAAAGGCGCCGGCGAACATGTCTCCGGCGCCGTTGGTGTCCACGGCCTCGACTTTATGGGGCGGAATTTCCACGAGCTCGCGGCCGTCCCAGGTCAGCGCGCCATCGCCGCCGAGGGTGATGGCGAAAGTGTCCGCCACTTCCTTCAGGGCCGCGATCGCGTCGTCCAGGTTGTCGCAGCGCGCCCAGTTCAGCGCCTCGTCCCGGTTGCAGAAGACCAGGCTCAGCCGCTCGCCGATGATTTCCTCGAGGCCGTCGTGGAAATGCTCCACGATCCCCGGGTCGGAAAAACTCAACGCGGTCTTTACGCCCGCGGCTTCGGCCAGTTCCCGGGCGCGGATCGCCGCCGCGCGGCCGGTCGGTGAGGTGACCAGGTAGCCCTCGATGTACAGGTATTCCGAGGCGGCGATGGCATCTTCGTCGAGCTGGTCCACGGACAGGGTTTCGCTGATGCCCAGATAGGTTTCCATACTGCGCTCCGCGTCCGGGGTGATGAGCACGAGGCACTTGCCGGTGGTGCCGTTGTCCCGGGCGCCGTTGAGGCAGTGGTCCACACCCGCCGCTTCCAGATCGGACAGGTAGATATCGCCGTCGCTGTCGTTGGCGACCTTGCAGGACATGAATGTGCGGCCGCCGAATTGCGCGGTGGCGATCATGGAGTTGCCGGCGCTGCCGCCGCTGGCGTGGTTGGCCTTGACCAGGTGGCCCTCGAGCTGGTCCTGCAATGTCTGCTGGCGCTGTTCGTCGACGAGGGTCATCAGTCCCTTCTCGATGCCCATCTTCGCCAGTTCGTCGTCGTGAACCTTGATTTCCTTGTCGACCAGTGCCGCGCCGATCCCGTATACCTTGTATTTTTTCATGCGATTCCGTCAGTTTGCCAGAGAAGCGCCCTATTATGCCGATTCGCGCGCCGATGGAAAGTGTGACTCCGGGCGCCTCGATGTGTTTGAGAGGGCGCTCGCTTCAGGGCGCGTCCATCCTCCGGTGTTGTACACTCGCCTCCCATGTTCCGCACCCGACGCCCCCTGTTGAAAATCCTGCTGGCCGCCGCCGTGGTGGCGGCGGTGTGGCTGATCTATATCGATGCGCGCATCACCTCGACGTTTACCGACAGGATGTGGGAATTGCCGGCGAGGGTGTACGCACGGCCGCTGGAACTGTTCGCCGGTGCGCGAGTCGGCCTCGAGGATCTCGCCCGGGAACTGGAGATGCTGGGTTATCGCCGCGTCAGTTCGCCCGGCTCGCCGGGCCGGTTTGCCAGCTATCGCAACCGCCTGGAGGTTTACACCCGCGGTTTCAGTTTTCCCGATGAGCGCGAGCCCAGCAGGCGCGTGCTGATCGAGTTCGACGGGGACAGCATCGGCCGCATTGAGGGCGGCGGGCGCCAACTCAGCCTGATGCGCCTGGATCCGTTGCAGATCGGCGGTATCTATCCCCGACACGGGGAGGATCGCCTGCTGGTACGTCTGGAAAACGTGCCGCCCACCCTGCTGGCGGGGTTGAAGGCGGTGGAGGATCGGGGATTCGACCGGCACTGGGGTTTCTCGCCGAGCGGCATTGCCCGCGCCGCCCTGAGCAATCTGCGCTCCGGCCAGGTGGTTGCCGGCGGCAGCACCATCACCCAGCAGTTGGTCAAGAACTATTATCTGACGCCCGAGCGCACGATCGTGCGCAAGGTCCGCGAACTGATCATGGCCGTCCTGCTGGAGCTGCACTACGACAAATCGCAGATTCTCGAGAGCTACATCAACGAGGTGTACCTGGGCCAGGAAGGCCCCCGCGCCATCCACGGCTTTGCCCTCGCGGCGCGACACTACTTCGACACGCCCCTGAGGCAACTCGGTCTGCATCAGCAGGCGCTGCTGATCGGCATGATCAAGGGCCCTTCCCTGTACAACCCCCTGCGCAATCCGCAGCGCGCCCTGAGTCGGCGCAATGTCGTGCTGGCGGTAATGTCGGATCAGGGTGTGATTTCCCCCGAGCAGGCCGCCGTTGCCCGGGCGCTGCCACTGGGCCTGAATCAACGCGCGCGGACACGGCATTCCTACCCGGCCTTTCTCGATCTCGTGCGGCGCCAGCTGCGCCGCCAGTATCGCGACGAGGATCTGGCGACCCGTGGGCTGAGCATTTTCACCACCTTCGATCCGCTGTTGCAGCGCCGGATCGAGCAGAGCACCGCGCGCGTGCTCGACCGGATAGACCCCGACGGGTCACTGGAGAGTGCCAGTGTGGTGACCCGGCTGGATACCGGCGAAGTGGCGGCATTGGTGGGGGGGCGCCGGCCCCGCTACGCCGGCTTCAACCGCGCGCTGGATGCGCGGCGCCCCGCGGGCTCGCTGCTCAAACCGGCCATTTACCTGACCGCACTGGAACAACCGCGGCGCTACACGCTGGCCAGTGTCCTCGACGACTCCGCCCTGACGCGGGAACTCGACGGCGACGCGGTCTGGGAGCCGCGCAATTTCGACCGCCAGACCCACGGCGACGTATTGCTTTACAACGCGCTGGCCCAGTCCTACAACCTCGCCACTGCGCGACTCGGACTCGAGCTCGGCGTGGCTTCCCTGGTCGAGACCCTGGGCCGGCTGGGTGTCAGCGAAGGCGTCTCGCCGGTGCCCGCCCTCACACTGGGGGCGGGCGAATATTCACCGCTGTCCATGGCCGTCATGTACCAGGCGATCGCCGCCGGCGGTTACCGCCTGCCACTGCGAAGTATCCGCGATGTGTCCAACGCCCGCGGCGAGATTCTCTCGCGCTACCTGACCGACTACGAGCGCACGGTCAGTCTGCAGGCGACCTACCTGTTGCAATTCGCGCTGCAGGAGGCGGTCCGCGCGGGCACCGGGCGCGGGGTGTACCGGTTTCTGGCCCGGGAATTCACTGTCGCCGGCAAGACCGGCACCACCGACGATTACCGCGACTCCTGGTTCGCCGGTTTTTCCGGTGACCTGGTGGCAGTCACCTGGATCGGGCGCGACGACAACGGCATGACGGGACTCACCGGTGCGGCCGGCGCATTGCAGGTGTGGGCCGATTTCATGGCCGGGGCCAGCCGCCAGCCCCTGGACTACCGCCCCCCGGACGGTATTGAATTGCATACCATCGATGTAACGGACGGTATGCTCACTGGTGAAGGTTGCCCCGATGCCCGTATGCTGCCGTTCATCGCCGGCTCGCAGCCGGGTGAGCGTACTTCCTGTGCCTCCCGGCGGGCGGCGCCGGGACTATCGGATTGGTTCCGCCGTTTGTTCAAGGGAGGGGATTGATGGCAGTGCACGCGGCCTTGAAGGGACTGCTGGCGGCGGCGTTGGCCCTGTTGTTGCCCGCCTGCGCTATCTATACATCGCCCGACGAAGAGCCCGCGCCGGTGGAGCGGCGACCCGCTCCCGCCGCAACGCTACCGGAGCCCGGCGAACCACCCGACCGGCCTTCCGGTCCCGCCCCGGCCGCGGCCTACGGGCCACTTCTGGAGCGGGCCGAGGCGGCCGCCGCCCGCGGCGATTACGAGCAGGCACTGGCCCTGTTGGAACGGGCACAGCGCATCGACCCCGACAGTGCCGAGGTGTATCTGGCGATGGCCCGGACCCACCGGGCCAGCGGTGACGACGACCGGGCGCGCGCCACGGCCGAACGTGGCCTGTTCTACTGCACGGGCAGCGCGCAGTGCGACGCCCTGCGAGACTTCACACGGTAGGGGAGCGTTCACAGGGTTTGCCCGACGCCCTCGCACACCACGGTATAGCCCTCCTCCAGGGGTTTGAAGCGCAGGTGCTGGTTGATACAGCGCGGCATCTCGCCCGCCGAGTGGCTGACGAAAATGACCTGCGTGTCGCTGTGCGCGGCGATGTGGTCGATAGCGCGCAGAATCAGGTTCCGGTGATGACCGTCCAGCCCCAGGGTCGGCTCGTCCAACAGCAGGATAACGGGCGATTTCACCATGGCGCGCGCGAGCAGAACCATGCGTTGCAAACCGAACGACAGCGTGTCGAAACCGACGGCGCGGTAGTCGAGCAGACCCAGTGACTGCAGCCACCGGGTGGCGTGCGCCCGCTGCGTATCACCCCAGTCGTCGTACAGTCCGACGGTATCAAAAAACCCGGAGACCACGACCTCGAGGGCCGACATGCCCCTGGCGAAACCGAGATGCAGGCGCGTATCAATCTGCCCGTACTTCTGTTTTATTTCCCAGATGCTTTCGCCGGAGCCGCGGCGTACGCCAAACAACCTGATGTCCTGTCCGTAGGCCTTGTGGTTATCCCCGGTGATGAGACTGAGCAGGGTGGTCTTGCCGCAGCCGTTGGGCCCCGACACACAGCAGTGCGTGCCCCGGGGCAGCACCCAGTCGACGTGTCGCAGCACCGCCACATCGCCGTAACTTACCGCGACGTCACGCAATTGCAGCAGTGGTACGGCAGGGGGCAATTCGTAGGGGCGCGGCATCGGAGTCGGCAGCGGGCGCAGCTCCGCCGCCGGCGGACTCATCAGCGAGCGCACCGATGTCCGCGCCAGCACCTGGTTTCGGGGGCCGCACGCGGCGATCGTGCCGCGGTCCAGCACCAGCACGTGAGAGATCCCCGGCGGTATATCCTCGACCTGGCGGCACAGCAGCAGCACCGTGGTGGCGGACGCGATCAACTCGTCCAGGACGCGGCGCATCTGCGCCTGAGTGGCTCTGTCGAGGCCATCCAGCGGGCTGTCCAGGATCAGCAGGGCCGGGCGAGTGAGCAGCGCGGCCACCAGCAGGGTTTTACGCATCTCGCCGGTGGATATATAGCGCAGGCCCCGGTCCAGGATAGGGTCGATGCCCAGGCGTTGTATCCAGTGCCGGCTGTCAGCATCCGCGCGCTGTGCGTTGAGGATGAAGGCGCGCACCGTGGTTCCGGGATCGCTGGCGTCGGCGCGAAATTCCGAATTGTCCAGCTTCCGGTCTCGCTCGCACAGCGCTTTCGCCTGCTCGAAACAGACATAGGCGACCCCCTCTTCGCGCAGGCGGTGGGAGCGTCGATAAGTGCCGGAGTAGTGGGTTGCCTGAGCGCTGAGAATACCGGCCAGGCTGGTCTTGCCGGCGCCGTTGGGACCGAGGCAGGCCCATTGTTCGCCCTCCAGAACGGTCCAGTCGATGGCGCGCAGGGCGGGCAGAGCGCGGTAGACCAGATTGATGTCCCGGAGCCGGAACAGGCCGTGTGTCGGCAGGTTGGTGTCGTGCATGCTCTCTCGCGTTTAAATTCCGGGGCCCGCTTGTGCCGGCGCCGCGCGGCTGGCTTAATCCGGTATTCAGACGTCTGCTCCAGGAGAGCCCGCCCCGGTGTCCATCGCCCTGCTGCAACTGATCGAAAATCGCCTCGGCGCGCACAAGCCCCGCCGCAAGCCGCTCAGGCAGCTGCGCAAGCGGGCCGCGGTCGCGATGATACTGCAGGTGCGCCGGGGAGAACTGCATATCCTGATGATCGAGCGGGCCGAGCGCAAGGGCGATCCCTGGTCGGGGCACATGGCCTTCCCGGGCGGTCGTATGGAAAAGGGCGACGCCAACGGCTTTGAAGTGGCAGTGCGCGAGACGGCGGAGGAAGTGGGTCTGCAACTCGGTCCGGAGGATGAATGTATCGGCCGCCTGTCCGAAATCAGCGCGCGCCCGGGCGCCGGCCTCGGCATGGTGGTAACCCCTTTCGTATTCAGGCTGGAGCGGACCGCGCGGTTCGCGCTGAACCACGAGGTGGCGGAAGTGGTCTGGGTGCCGCTGGAATTTCTGCTCGATGAGGACAATCGTAAAGAGACGACTTGGGAGTACCGCGGCGCCCGCATTTCCGTACCCTGTTATTTTTACCGCGGCAGGCGCATCTGGGGCCTGTCACTGATGATGTTGTACGAGCTTATGGACCTTATCGAGGGGCGGGCGTCGCGGCGCGCGACCTGGCGCCGCTGACCGTCAGTCCGATTCAGGTGTCGTGCCGCTGCCGGACCGGGCGGGGCGCGTTGTCGGGCTCGAGGCTGGCAAGTACGACCGGCAAGCCGCGCTGCTTGGCGTAGTACATCGCCTTGTCCGCCTGTTCTTCCAGTTCCTGTTTCTGGCGACCGTCGATGGGGAAAATCGCAAGGCCGATACTGGCGCCGAATTTCAGTTCGTGCTGCCTTACGGAAACAGGCTGCTCGATGGCCTGGGACAGTTTGTGTGCGATACGCGTCAATTCGTCGGTGGAGCGAATGTCCTCGAGTACCACGGCGAACTCGTCGCCGCCCAGCCTGGCGATGAGGTCTGTCTCGCGCAGGCTCGAATGCAGGCGCTGGGCGACCGTGGCCAGCAGCTTGTCTCCCGCGCCGTGTCCGTAGGTGTCGTTGATCTGCTTGAAGTCGTTCAGGTCGATGAACAACAGCCCCATCAACTCACCGCGCTCGGCGGCGCGGTGCAGTGCCCTGGTTGACGCGCTTGTCGTAAAAGCGGCGGTTGGGCAGGCCGGTCAACTGGTCGTGTGCGGACAGGTGGGCCAGCTCGATGTTGGATGCCTGCAGACTGGTGCGCAGGCGTTTGTTCATCTCCGCGTAGACCAGAATCAGGCTGACCACCGACAGGGCCAGCGCCGCATAGGCCGTGGTCATGCCGGCGCTGTGGTTTTCCGGCTTGATGATCTGCAAAAATACAATGCCGCTGCGCTCGGCAACCACCATCGCGCTCCAGAACGTCAGTACTACCGCGCTCCAGAAAATGGCGATATAGACGTTGCCTGCGATAGCCGCCGCCACGGGTACCAGCAACATCAGGATAAACGTCGGCGACTGGGAGCCGCCGAAGATCAAGCAGGCGCCGGAAAAGGCGCCGGCCAGGATGACCAGCAGCACGTTGAGGGCCAGCACGCGGCTTTTCAGGTGGCGCAGGGCCAGTATGCTGAGCAGTACGCCCAGCGCGGCCACGACGAACAGTACCTGTGCAGACAGCTGGCCTTCGGGCGTAAAGTCGATGAGCAGCGGCGTCGCGATGGTGAGCAAGCCCACGTTGAGCAGCCAGAAAAAGCTGGTCATGACCAGCAGACGCTGGCGGTAGAGTTCCTCGTCCAGTGGGTTGTAGGTGGTATGACCCGTACACAACCGGAACCACCAGTCGGGAAGTTGCTGCAGCTGCCCCCAAAATTTGTGCATGAGACGGGCTCTTGCTCTTCTTTTGGCTTGAAATCATTTATACCGCACCGGAGCGCGGTTGTCCCCTCCAATCGTGCTCATTGCGAACCAGTTCTGCCAAAAAGTCGCAAAATCGGGACAAACTGCCAAGCGTGTCCCACTCGGGGCGGAATTTGGGATCAGAGTCCAAGCGGAATTTGGGGTCAGAGTCGAATGGCACTTACATAAGACCGTCATCCCCGCGCAGGCGGGGATCTATTAACCACAACACGTTGAATCACCTGGATTCCCGCCTGCGCGGGAATGACGACATAGACCAATTCACGCTTAAGTAAGTGCCATTCGGGTCAGAGTCATTGGATTTGTATCGCGCGGGTGGGCTGATCAATCCTGTCCGCGCAAAAACTCGCGGGTATCGAGTATCAGTTCGCGCAGGGCGGGGTCCGGCCGCGCCGCCTCTTGCAGCGCCGATCTATCCACTTGCCCCTGAACGTACCTTGCCAACAGGTCGAGCAGCACGGGATTCATTTTCGGTTGGCGGTCCCAGCGGGGCGCATCGACCAGGTTGCCGGTCACCATCTCGCCGGAGAGCCGCAGCCAGAAACCGCCGCAGCTCGACAGGCGGTAGTCCCCGATGCGTCCGTAACTGAGATTGGGGGTATGGGGGTTGAAGCCGCCGGGCACCTGTTGCGTGATTTCGTACAGCGCCATGACCCAGCGACCGCCCACGGGGAATTGTTGCGCTTCCGGCCGGCAATAGTCACGGGTCTTGAGCCAGATGCGCAGGGTCTCGCGGGTATGATCGCCGCGCAGCTTGCGTTCGACCCGCAGATCGATGGAGTTGCCCCTGGCCGCCACCACCTCGCCCGCCACCACCAGGTCCGCGTGCCCCTGCACGGTGGCGAAGGAGCCCTGCCAGAGACAGTCGCAGCCGGCGGCCAACGCCGGCCTGCAGAGCACGAGTGCCAGAATAAACGGGAGTGCGGGACCGCGCGTCACGAGTTCACTGCAGGGCGCGTGCAGCCTCCAGCGCAAAATAGGTCAGGATACCGTCGCAGCCGGCGCGTTTGAAGGCCAGCAACGATTCCAGTACCACCCGGTCACGGGGCAGCCAGCCCTGTTGAAACGCCGCGACATGCATCGCGTATTCGCCGCTGACCTGGTAGGCGAAGGTGGGTGCCCGCAGTTCGTCCTTTACCCGCCGCACGACGTCCAGATAGGGCATGCCGGGCTTGATCATGATCATGTCGGCGCCCTCGGCCAGATCCAGCGCGCATTCGTGCAGCGCCTCGTCCGTGTTGGCCGGGTCCATCTGGTAGCTCGATTTGTCGCCGCTTCCGAGGTTGCCGGCGGACCCCACGGCGTCGCGGAACGGCCCGTAGTAGCTGGATGCGTACTTGGCGGCGTAGGCCATGATCAGTGTGTTGTGGTGTCCGCAGTTTTCCAGTTCGCGGCGGATGGCGCCGACGCGCCCGTCCATCATGTCGGAGGGCGCGACCACGTCCGCGCCGGCGTCGGCATGGGACAGGGCCTGCCGGACCAGCGCCTCGCTGGTGACGTCGTTCTGCACATAGCCCGTGTCGTCGATGATGCCGTCCTGGCCGTGGGTCGTGAAGGGGTCCAGCGCCACGTCGGTAATGACGCCGAGCGCGGGCACAGCCTCCTTCAGTGCGCGGATCGCCCGCTGAGTCAGTCCTTCGTGATTGCTCGCCTCCGTAGCATCGAGGGACTTCTTCTCGGGGGGTACGACCGGAAACAGGGCCAGGGCGGGAATGCCCAGTTGGTGGGCGTCGCGGGCCAGTTCCACCAGCAGATCGATGCTCAGGCGTTCGATCCCCGGCATCGAAGGGATGGCCTCGCGCACAGCGCTCCCTTCCAGCACAAACACGGGAAAAATCAGGTCGGCGGGGCTGATCGTGGTTTCCCTCACCAGTCGGCGGGAAAATTCCCGGGCGCGCAGGCGCCGCAGACGGGTGTGGGGAAACGGCGCGCGGGAACTGGTAAAGGCCATGCTTCCTCTCTCCTCAGAGCGCGGCGAAGGCCGCCCTGGCGGCGGCGACGGTCTGGGCGATATCGCCGTCGCCGTGTGCGCTGGACATGAAGCCCGCCTCGTAGGCCGCGGGAGCCAGGTAAACACCGTGGTGCAGCATCTGGTGAAAGAAACGACTGAAGGCGTCGGAATCACATGCCATCACCTGTCGATAGTTGTCGACTGTCTCTTCATCGGTAAAAAAGAGGCCGAACATGGTCCCGGCGCAATTGGTGGTAAACGGTACGCCCGCCTTGCGCGCCGCTTCCCTGAAGCCCTGGCACAGTTGTTCGGTGCGGGTGAACAGGGGTTCGTAAAATCCCGGCGCGGCAATCACGTCCAGCGTCGCCACGCCCGCCGCCATGGCCACTGGATTGCCCGCGAGCGTGCCCGCCTGATACACGGGTCCCATTGGTGCCAGCTGCTCCATGATGTCGCGGCGGCCGCCAAAGGCGCCCACAGGCATTCCGCCCCCGATCACCTTGCCCAGGGTCGTGAGATCCGCTTCGATACCGTAGTAGCCCTGGGCTCCCTGCAGACCAAAGCGGAACCCGGTCATGACCTCGTCCAGGATCAGCACGGCGCCGTGCGACGTACATACCTCCCGCAGGGTCTCGAGAAAGCCGGTTGCGGGGGGGATACAACTCATATTGCCGGCAACGGGCTCGACAATGATGCAGGCGACCGTGTCGCCGTGCTCCTCGAAGAAACGGCGAACGCCATCGCTGTCGTTGTAGCTCAGCGTCACGGTATAGGCGGCCAGTGCCTCGGGTACGCCGGGTGAACTGGGTACGCCCATGGTCAATGCACCGGAACCGGCCTTTATCAGCAGGGAATCCGAGTGGCCGTGGTAACAGCCCTCGAATTTGACGATCGTGTCGCGTCCCGTGAAGGCCCGGGCAAGTCGAATGGCGCTCATCGTGGCTTCAGTGCCCGAGTTGACCATGCGCACCATGTCCATGCCGGGCATGAGGTCGCAGATACGATCCGCGAGTTCGGTCTCCAGCTCCGTCGGCGCACCGAAGCTCAAGCCCTTTTCCACCTGGTGCAGGACTGCCTCGCGCACTGCCGGATGATTGTGGCCCATCAGCATCGGGCCCCACGAAAGGACGTAATCGATGTAGCGCCCACCCTCGCTGTCGAATAGATAGGGCCCTTCGCTGCGCTCTATGAACAGCGGTGTTCCGCCAACGGCGCGGAAAGCGCGCACGGGAGAGTTCACGCCCCCCGGAATGTGTACGCAGGCGCGCGCGAACAGTTCTTCAGGATTCTTCATAAACGTACTTTTTTATTCCGATTCCGATTCCGATTCCGATTTCGCGGCTGAGCCGGGCATTATCCGCATTGGCATGCCGAATATCCACCGGGCTCAAAGCGGTTTGAGAACGGCAAGCAGGACAATACCAAACAGGAACAGGACCGGCACCTCGTTGAAAAAGCGGTAGAACACATGCCCGCGCCGGTCCTGTCCCGCGTCGATCGCTCGCAGGTAACGACCGCACTGCAGATGGTACAGCACCAGAAATGCCACGCCTCCCAGCTTGAGCTGCATCCAGGTCGCCTGCAGGTAGTACCCCGGATTGAACGCGATCATGGCCAGGCCCAGGGCGATGGCGATCACCATGAAAGGTGTGACGAAGCGGTACAGTTTGCGCGCCATGACTGCGAGTTGAGCGCGGACGTTTTCTTCGGTGCTCGCGGCGTGGTATACGAATATCCGCGGCAGGTAGAACAGTCCCGCGAACCAGCACACCACGAAAATGATATGGAAGGCTTTCAGCCACAGCATGTTACGTCCTCGCCGTCATTGCAGCCGCAGTCTATCCCAGGCTGGAGAGAGTGTATCTTTCGATAGCTTCCCGCGTAATGACCCCTTGCAGTATGCGTCTGCCGCTGCCGCGGCTGCGCTCGTAGACGCACAGCGCTTCGCTGGTCTGCGCGCGCAGGGTGTCCAGCGCCTGATGTAGCGTTGCCTGTATCGGAACGGAGGCAATGGTCCAGCGGCGAATGCCCGACTCGGTCAGGTCGACATCGCGTTCTTCCAGCGGCATGCTCGACAACCAGTCGAGCAGTTCAGCCCCGTCCACCAGATAGAGGTCTTCCTCCCCGCGCGACACGACGCACCAGGTGGGCGGCGTCTCCAGCAGCGGCTCCAGATCGCCGCCGCCCAATGTCATGGGCACCCGCACCACGCGCGTATCCATGTGCGCAGCGACGTTGGAGCGGTGCAGCAGCAGACTCACGGGGTCGCTCGGCACTGTGCGCTGCATCTGGCGCAGTACGGTTTCGTGGGCCGAGTCCTGCCGGAAAAGGCCGTTGTTGGTGAGTGAGGCGGTCACGATGGCGAGCATCGCAGCCATGCTGATGCCGATATTCTGTGTCATCTCGATAACCGCCAGAATGGCCGCCAGGGGGGCGCCGAGTACCGCCCCCATCGACGCCCCCATGCCGACGACAATGTACAAGGTGGGATCCGAGGCGATATCCGGTTGCAGTGTGTGCCCCACAATGCCGAACGCCCCGCCGAGACAGGCTCCGGTCAGCAGGTTTGGCCCGATGAACCCGATGGGCATGCCGACACCATAGCTGATGGCGCTCGCCAGCAATTTGCAGGCGCCGATAGTCAATAGCGCAAGCAGCGCGAATTCGCCGTTCAGTACCCGTTCCAGGGTATCGTAACCGATACCCGGAATCTGCGGCACAACCAGTGCCAGACTGCCGGTCAGGCATCCCGCCAGGGCGAAACGCACTGCGATCGGCCAATGGGCCAATCGGGCCACAAGCGCGCTGAGACGAATGAATGCGGCCACCGCCATGCCGCAGATGAAGCCCAGCAGCATGATCATGGGCAGTTCCAGCAGTGAGTTGAGTTCAAGAGGAGGCAGGCGGAACAGTACGCTGTCCGCAATCAGTACCTTGCTGACCGTGGTGGCCGACACCGCCGCCAGCATGACGGGAATAAAACCGGCTACCGTATACTCGGCGACGATTACCTCCATGGCAAATATCACACCGGCCAGCGGCGTGTGGAAGACCGCCGCTATGCCGCCGGCCGTGCCGCAGGCGATCAGCACGCGCAGGCTGTTGTTGGGCAGCCCCAGCCATTGCCCGAGCAGACTGTTGGCCGCGCCGCCAAGGTGCACGCCGGGCCCCTCTCGACCGCCCGATTGTCCCGATGCCAGAGCGAAGGCGCCGCCGCAGAACTGTACCAGTGCGTTGCGCAGAGGCAGGACGCTGTAGTGGGAATGCATGCGGCTGAGTACGTGAACGATGCCGGTCTCACGGTCGTCCGGCCGCAGAGCCGCATAGACGAGACCGAGTGCAACGGCTCCCCCTGCGGGGAGGGAAAACAGCAGCCACGGCGGGAGAACCTCAAAGCCTTCGGCGCCGTCATCGACCCGCCAAAGAGCGGCGAGTTCAACGATGGCTAACTCGAAGGCCAATACCGCCAGTGCGGAAGCGATGCCGCCGATAATGCCCAGCAGGGAATAGGGCAGCACCGATTCGTAGTTGGCGAGGCTGTGGCGAAGCACACCGAGCAATTTGCGCACGTCGACCCCTGCAACCGCAAAAATAAACAATGTTAGCAGTTATTATCCGCACTATAGCTTTTATACTACGCGTTTGGCACTGGCGGCCCCTCGAAAACTCATTAGCGGCGCCAATGCAGTGGAGGCGTTGTGACGGAACGATTCAGGATCGGCATTGTTGGCGGCACCGGCTATACAGGCGTGGAACTGTTGCGCCTGCTGGCCGGACATGCGCACGTGGAAGTGGTGGCAATCACATCCCGCGGCGAGCGCGGTCGTCGGGTGGACGAACTGTTTGCCAATCTGCGCGGTCACTATGGCCTGGTGTTTACCGAACCCGACGTGGCCACACTGGCGGACTGCGATATCGTGTTCTTTGCCACCCCCCACAATGTGGCGATGCATCTCGTGCCGGAACTGCTGGCTGCGGGATCCCGCATCGTGGACCTGTCCGCCGACTTTCGTCTTCGGGACGCATCGATTTGGTCCCAATGGTACGGCGAGGCCCACGCGAGTCCCGAATTGCTGGATGAGGCCGTGTACGGCCTGCCCGAGGTCAACCGGCGGCGGATTGCGAGCGCGCGCCTGGTCGCGTGCCCCGGCTGTTACCCGACGTCGGTGCAGTTGGGGTTCCTGCCGCTGCTCGAAGGGGGCCTGGTCGAGCCCGACACGCTGGTGGCCAGCTCCGCATCGGGGGTCAGTGGAGCGGGCAGACAGGCGAAGATCGACAATCTTCTGAGCGAAGTATCGGGCAGTTTCAAAGCCTACGGCGTCGACGGACACCGCCACCTGCCGGAGATTGAGCAGGGGCTGGCGGACGCGGCGCAGAGGCCGGTGCAGGTGACCTTTGTGCCGCATATGCTGCCGATTGTCCGGGGTATCCACTCGACGCTGTTTGCGCGCTTGCTCGACGATCCGGGAGACCTGCAGGCTCTCTACGAACAGCGGTATGCGGATGAGCCCTTTGTCGACGTGCTGCCACCGGGTTCAATGCCGCAAACCCGGACGGTTCGCGGCGCCAACCGCTGTCAGGTCGCGGTTGCCGTGCCCCAGGAGCGGTCCACCGTGGTCGTGATGTCGACAATCGACAACCTGGTGAAGGGCGCGTCGGGACAGGCGATCCAGAATATGAATATCATGCTCGGGCTGCCTGAAGAGGCTGGCCTGGACCAGGTAGGGCTGCTGCCCTGAGCGGCGCGTAGCGTGAACATCAGACGCGCGTCAGTTGTTGCCCTCGTGTCCGTGTGTTTCATGGCATTGCCCGGCGCTGCCTATCTGGGGTGGCACGTGGCTTCCGTCAGGCTGCAGGCCGACCCGCAGTCTGCTGAGCGATTGCGGGCTGAAGTGGCTCGGCTCCGTGAACAACTGGAGTCCGCGGCCGGCGAACTCGAGGTACTGCGCACCCGCAGCCAGGTCGATCGGCGGGCGCTGGAAATGCTGCGCCGCGACCTCGCTGCGAAACGGGAGGAGGCGGCCGGGCTCGAAGAGGAATTGCGTTTTTATCGCAGCCTCATGGCGCCCGGGGAAGTTGCCGGAGGTTTGAGTATTCGCGAGCCCGAGCTGGTGGCAGCCGACTCGCCCGGGGTCTACGCACTTCGTATCGTTGTTCAGCAGGAGGCGCGCAGGCACGAACTGGTCAGGGGCGAACTCGAGATCGAGATCACGGGAAGCCGCGATGGCGAGCGGGTATCCTACCCGCTGCGAGATCTCGCGGAGGAACCAGAGGAGAATCCCCTGGTACTCGGGTTCCGGTATTTCCAGGCGATCGAGGCGCGACTGCGGCTGCCCGACGGCCTGGAGCCCTCGGCGATAACGGTGCAGGCCCGGTTTACGAAGCCGGATGCCCTGCAGTTTCGCAGGCGATTTGACTGGCGGGTGCGGGAGCGATTCACTCATGCTGGGAAATAGAAAATCATCCCTCAGTGTGGCGGGCGGTACGACGCTCATCTCGGAGGAGACGACGGTCATCGGCGACGTGCATTTCTCGGGCACACTGGATGTCGAGGGCCTGGTACGCGGGAGCATTGTGGCGCAGCCCGACAAGGAGGCACTGGTACGCGTGATTGGCAAAGGCCGGGTCGAGGGCGAGATTCGCGCGCCCAACGTGGTCATCAACAGCGTGGTCGAGGGCGATGTTCACAGTAGCGGGCAGCTCGAGCTCGCGGCGCGCGGGCGGGTCACCGGCAATGTCTACTACAATTCCGTGGAAATGGCGGCGGGGGCCGAGGTCAACGGCGGTCTGACCCATGTCGACGCGGGGGCAGAGGATGAAGTTGGCGACCGGTAGGGTCAGCCGGGCCATAGCGCGCGCCAGCGCCGGAGTTGCGGTGCAGGGTGCCCGCGGTGCAGGCGCCGCCTATAGTTGACTGATTTAGTCGGATTTATCATAATAGGTGTTGCTCCCGCGACCGCCGGAGCATGTTCATGTGGGAAAGGCAGATGTCCGTCGCTGAAACATTCAATCCATCCAGTATCAACCTCACCGCGCGGGCGACACAGAAGGTGCAGGAACTGGTCGCCGAAGAGGAAAACCGGGCGTTGAAGCTGCGCGTTTTTATTACGGGCGGCGGCTGTTCGGGTTTTCAGTACGGCTTCAGTTTCGACGAAATGGCCGCGGATGACGACACCGCGATTGAGTCCGACGGTGTGACGCTGCTGGTGGATCCGATGAGTTTTCAGTACCTTACCGGCTCGGAAGTGGACTACACGGAAGGTCTCGAGGGTTCCCGCTTTGTCGTCAACAATCCCAATGCCGCAACGACGTGTGGTTGCGGCGCCTCCTTTTCGATCTAGACCGGGGCACCAGTGCAGGTTGCGCTGAGGCTGTCCCTGTCACTGCTGTGCGTGATGGCATGGGCAGTCATGGCGGATGAAGCCGCGCGTGACGATGTTCCAGGCACAGAGCGCTACTATGTCGCCGATATCACCCTTGAATCGGAGGAAGAGTTGCGGGGCTTGCTGGAGCGGGCGGAGCAGTTGCTCCTGGCGGGCGTGACGCTGCCGCGGGACCGTGCCACGGTCACATTTGTCCTGCACGGACCCGTGCTCAGAAACCTTTTGCGGGACGACTACCTCGACAACAAGCGCCTCGTTGATCTGGCAGCGAGGTTGTCGGCGCTGCAGGTTATAGAAGTTAAGGCCTGTCGGGCGTGGATGGGAAGCCACGGCATCGATGAAGCGGAGCTGCTGCCATTTATCGAGACCGTGGCCCTGGGGCCGGCTCTGGTTCGGGAGTTGGTGCGGGAACGGGACTATGTGCGGTTCTGATTTTTCAGGGTAGATAGACGCCGCCGAGAATTCGCCTGCCTTTCGCCCCGGTTACTCTGGGTTCATTTCCCGGCTGCGCGGCCAGGCGCTGCCGGGCCAGCCATGCGAACCCCGCCGCTTCTACCCAGTCGGGCGGCAGGCCGAGTGTGTCGGTACTGGCTACCGGTGTACCGCCGACGTGTGACTGCAGACGCTGCATCAGGTGCAGGTTGTGCACACCGCCGCCGCAGACATAAATTTCCCCGGCCGCTACGTCGCTGTCCCGCAGGGCCCGCGCGACAGTTGCAGCGGTCAGCTCCGCCAGGGTGGCCTGAACATCGCGCGGGCCGGCCCCCGAATACCCTTGCAGTTTTGTGTCCAGCCATTCGAGGTTGAAATACTCCACGCCGGTGCTGCGGGGGCCCCGCCGTGCAAAAAAGGGGTCCGACATGAGATCGTGCAGCAGATCCGGCAACACGCGCCCCCCCGCCGCCCATTCACCACCATTGTCGATGGGCCCTCTGCCGTGGCGTGCGTGCCAGTGATCGAGCAGCGTGTTGGCGGGACCGGTATCATACCCCGCGTGCAGTGAGTTCCCCCGCAGCAGCGAGATGTTGGCGATGCCGCCCAGATTGACGATCGCCCTGTCGATATTCGCGGCACTGAAGAAAGCGGCATGAAAGGCCGGTGCCAGCGGTGCACCCTGACCGCCGCAGGCCATGTCACGGCGTCGAAAGTCCGCCACCGTGGTAATGCCGCTTATTTCCGCGATGGTATTGGGGTCGCCAATCTGGACAGTGAAGCCCGGGTCTTCCCCCGGCGGGACGTGCCTTACGGTCTGGCCGTGGCAGCCGATGGCGGCCACGCCCGCGGCTTCCACGCCGGCGTCGTCGAGTAGTTCGAGGGTCGCCTCACCGAACAGCTGGCCCAGCGCGCAGTCGAGTTCGCCCATGCGCTGGATTTCATCGATGCCCGGCCGGCTGAGGTCCTTGAGAGCCCGGCGCATGGCGTCTGGAATGGGGTGCCGGTGTGTCGCTTCGAGTGTGACACCCGCTTCATCGCAGTGTACCAACGCGCAATCGATGGCATCCACGCTGGTGCCGGACATCAGCCCGACGTAGGGCGGGTTGCGCGAGACCACCTCAGGGAGCAGAGGAGTCAGCGCCGACTGACTCACTCATGGCAACCCGGTTGTCGGAATGCAGACCGGCGAGCTGGGTTGCCACCTTGTCGATGGATTCACGAAATCTCTCCAACTCGTCGGCCGCGAGACTTTTGGCCTTGGGAAGTTTCTTGTGAATTGTGCGGGGATTGCGGTGCACGCCGTTGACGAGAAACTCGTAGTGCAGATGTGGCCCGGTGGCGGCGCCGGTGGAGCCGACGGTGCCGATGACCTCACTCTGACTGACGCGCTGCCCCCGTTTGACCTTTCGCTTGTTCAGGTGGAGGTACTTGGTAATGTAGCGCTCACCGTGTTTTATAAATACATAGTTGCCGTTTGCGCGGGTGTAGCCTGTCTCCATCACGTGGCCGTCGCCCGCGGCGTACACCGGTGTGCCGCGTGGAGCCGCATAATCCGTGCCCCGGTGGGGCCGCGCGACTTTGTAGATCGGGTGCAGACGTCTCAGATTGAAGTTGGAACTGATGCGAGTGAAGTCCACCGGGGCCATAAGGAAGGCTTTGCGCATGCTGACACCTTCCTTGTTGTAATAACCCACTTCACCTTGACTGTCGGTATAGCGATAGGCGTTGAAAGTCTCGCCCTGATTGATAAAGCTCGCCGCGATGATCTCGCCATCGGCGAGCTTCTCGCCGTCGATATAGAGATCTTCGTAGATGACATGTATCGAATCGCCCTTGCGCGGATCCAGCACGAAATCGATCACACCGCCGAATACTTCGGCCAGTTGCATGATGAGATTGTGTGACAGGCCGGCATCCTGTCCCGCCATGAACAGCGAGGATTGTATGACGCCAGTGGTCCAGGCTTCGCGGACTTCGGGTTCGCGTTTCTCGACTTCCTGTTCAAAGCCTCCCTCACCTCTACGGTAAGTCACACTTTCCAGTGGCGAGCGGATGTGGCGCACGGCCAGCAGTTCGCCTTCATCATCGGCCTGGAAGGCGAAAATCTGGCCTGGGAATATCCGTGCCAGTGAGCCGCCGTCGCCGGATTGGCTGATGACCTCGTGAAGATCGCGGTCGGAAAAGCCTGCACGTTTGAAGATGAGTGACAGGTTGTCACCGCTGCGCACAGACTGCTCTGTCCAGACGGCCGCGGATGGCGGATGGGGCGCCGCATCGGATTCGGCGGGCAAAGCGACGGCGGCCACGTTCGTGACGGCCTCGGCCCCCGATTCCGGTGCGTTATCTGCCGCCGTCCTGTCGACGGTGTCGTGTTTTCCGTCGGGAGCAATGACGTACATCAGGCCAACGAGCGCGCCGAGCCCGATTCCTGTCAGCAAACCCTTGCTCGACAGGGCCCGGCGCCAGGCCCTCGTTCCCCTGTTGTCTAATGCCGTCGCCCCCCGCCGCCGTTTCGCTAGTGGCATGTTTCCGAGGTTCTTTTCGGTTGTTGGCGACCCCAGTATATAAAAAATTCGCGACCTGACACAGCCTCGGGTAGTGTCTCAGCCTGGATTTCTGGCGCGAGCTTGGGTTGGCTGCGGTCCACTGGAACCGTGTGGCGACAGGAAGTCGCCACCCGAGCCTGGCCATGGAGAGCCTGCCCCTCTTTTCGGGCATGGCCGCTTTTTGGCGTGTTCCAGTGGACCGCACCCAACCCAAGCGATCTCGAAAGGGTAGAAATCGTAACTGACACACTACTCAGCCTGGGTGCAGGTTTGCATTTGTGAAGGTGTGTTGTAAGGTTGGCGCCCCCCCAAGGTCCTGTCGATAGCAGCGTACGGGAATCACGCCGATGAGCAGCGCCCTACTCGATGAATTACGTGCACGCGGGCTGATTTTTCAGGTTGCCGGTGAAGAACAGCTTCCCGGATGGCTCGATGGCGATTCGCGCACGCTTTACTGTGGCTTTGATCCCAGTGCCGACAGCCTGCACGTTGGCAGCCTTGTACCCCTGCTTATGCTGCGTCGATTCCAGCTGGCCGGGCACAAGCCTATCGCGTTGGTCGGTCAGGCCACCGCGCTGATCGGCGACCCCAGCTTCAAGGCCAGGGAGCGTCAGCTGAATGCACCGGAGTTGATAGCCGATTGGGGTGGGCGGATCAGTGACCAGATAGCTCGATTTATTGATGTCGAAGCGGGGCCGGTCGGCGCAACCGTAGTGAATAATCTCGATTGGATTCAGGGTCTGGACGTGCTCACTTTCCTGCGTGATGTCGGCAAGCATTTTTCGGTCAATGCCATGATCCAGAAGGAATCCGTCAAGCAGCGTCTTGCGCGCGACGGTAGCGGTATAAGTTTTACCGAATTCACTTACATGATTCTGCAGTCTTATGATTTCGCAGAGCTGAACAGGCGTTACGATTGTGGGTTGCAGCTGGGAGGGTCCGACCAGTGGGGCAATATCACCGGTGGTATTGAATTGACCCGACGGTTGCACGGCCGGCAAGTGTACGGTTTAACCATGCCGCTGATTACCAAGGCGGACGGTTCGAAATTCGGCAAGACCGAGTCGGGAACGGTCTGGCTGGACCCGCAGAGGACCTCTCCCTACGCGTTTTACCAGTACTGGCTCGGTGTATTGGATGACGACGTT
>JAXHMT010000003.1:0-1605000 GCA_034521205.1 Halioglobus sp. | reverse complement strand
TTTCATCTAGTTTCCAGTCTTCTAGTCCTCTAGTCTTCTAGCACGGTAGAGGAGCGTTCTGTAGGCTGTTGAAGGTGAGCCGGGAGGCTTGCTGGAGGTATCAGAAGTGCGAATGCTGACATGAGTAACGATAAGGGGGGTGAAAAACCTCCCCGCCGGAAGATCAAGGTTTCCTGTCCAACGCTAATCGGGACAGGGTGAGTCGGCCCCTAAGGCGAGGCAGAAATGCGTAGTCGATGGGAAGCGGGTTAACATTCCTGCACTTCTCACTATTGCGATGGGGGGACGGAGAAGGCTAGGCCAGCGCGGCGTTGGTTGTCCGCGTTTAAGGCAGTAGGCTGATGACTTAGGTAAATCCGGGTTGTCCATAAGGCCGAGAGCTGATGACGAGCCCAAGGGGAGACCCGCGGGTGAAGTGGTTGATGCCAGACTTCCAGGAAAAGCCTCTAAGCATAGGTAGTGAGGAACCGTACTGTAAACCGACACAGGTGATCAGGTAGAGAATACCAAGGCGCTTGAGAGAACTCGGGTGAAGGAACTAGGCAAAATGGTACCGTAACTTCGGGAGAAGGTACGCCGGCTTTGGTGAAGGGTTTACCCCGTAAGCTGAGGTCGGTCGAAGTGACCAGGTGGCTGCGACTGTTTATTAAAAACATAGCACTCTGCAAACACGCAAGTGGACGTATAGGGTGTGACGCCTGCCCGGTGCCGGAAGGTTAATTGATGGGGTTATCCCTTTGGGAGAAGCTCTTGATCGAAGCCCCGGTAAACGGCGGCCGTAACTATAACGGTCCTAAGGTAGCGAAATTCCTTGTCGGGTAAGTTCCGACCTGCACGAATGGCGTAACGATGGCCACACTGTCTCCACCCGGGACTCAGTGAAATTGAAATTGCTGTTAAGATGCAGTGTACCCGCGGCTAGACGGAAAGACCCCGTGAACCTTTACTACAGCTTCACACGGGACTCTGACCTTATTTGTGTAGGATAGCTGGGAGGCTTTGAAGCGTGCGCGCCAGCGCATGTGGAGCCGTCCTTGAAATACCAGCCTGGTAATGTTGGGGTTCTAACTCAGGTCCGTTATCCGGATCGAGGACAGTGTGTGGTGGGTAGTTTGACTGGGGCGGTCTCCTCCCAAAGAGTAACGGAGGAGCACGAAGGTGCGCTAATCATGGTCGGAAATCATGAGGTTAGTGTAAAGGCACAAGCGCGCTTGACTGCGAGTCTGACAAGACGAGCAGGTACGAAAGTAGGTCTTAGTGATCCGGCGGTTCTGAATGGAAGGGCCGTCGCTCAACGGATAAAAGGTACTCCGGGGATAACAGGCTGATACCGCCCAAGAGTTCACATCGACGGCGGTGTTTGGCACCTCGATGTCGGCTCATCACATCCTGGGGCTGAAGCCGGTCCCAAGGGTATGGCTGTTCGCCATTTAAAGTGGTACGCGAGCTGGGTTTAGAACGTCGTGAGACAGTTCGGTCCCTATCTGCCGTGGGCGTTGGAGAATTGAGGGAAGCTGCTCCTAGTACGAGAGGACCGGAGTGGACGAACCTCTGGTGTTCGGGTTGTCACGCCAGTGGCACTGCCCGGTAGCTATGTTCGGACAGGATAACCGCTGAAAGCATCTAAGCGGGAAGCCTCTCCCAAGATAAGTTCTCCCCGGGGACTCGATCCCCCTGAAGGGCCCTTGAAGACGACAAGGTTGATAGGCTGGGTGTGTAAGCGTTGCAAGGCGTTGAGCTAACCAGTACTAATTGCCCGTGAGGCTTGACCATATAACCCGGGTTATTTGCGACCCCGGATGTTGTGGCGGTCATGGTGTTGACTGACAACCCAGGAACAGACAGTTTGATCTGCCCCTTATTTGAGGAGCGCACCGCGGTTTGATCGCTCGCGCTCTTCATGCCTGTTTGCCTGGCGACCATGGAGCACTGGAACCACCTGATTCCATTCCGAACTCAGTAGTGAAACGGTGCATCGCCGATGGTAGTGTGGGGTCTCCCCATGTGAGAGTAGGTCATCGCCAGGCTCCAATACACAAAAGGGCCACCCGCATGGGTGGCCCTTTTGTGTATTGGATCGCGGTGCCTCACTGTCCCGTCAAGCAGCCCGAAGGGCTGCCATGTGACCGCGCCTGTTCAGCGCAGCTGAACGGCAAGGGGGCGCCGCAGGCGTCCCGCAGGGATCGCGGGCAACGCCCGCGACCCAAAGTAGGTCATCCGGCGAACAGAGCAGGCTCTCGCCACGGCTCGGGTGGCCCTTCTGTGTATCGGATCGCGTTGATTCGCTGTTCCGTCGAGCAGCCCGAAGGGCTGCCAGGGCCTGCCCCGCTTTATCGGCCATGCGACCGCGCCTGTTCAGCGCAGCTTGCGGCCCAGTAGTAGGTTATACTCGACACGACAGGGCTTGCGGTCAGTAGTAGGTAATTCCCGGTAAAGCGGTTAACAGACTCTCGCCGAACGGATCCCGCGATTATTAGCAGGTTATCCTTAACTACGTAGTGATGGGCGTATGATGCCGATCTCGATAAGAACCATCCTTTCGGGTTTGATGATGATCCTCATCGGCGGCTGTATCGCATCACCGCCGGTACTTTCGCCGGCGAGTGAAGCACTGCTCGACCCGAACGCACCGGTCTACGCACTGAAGACATTTTCCCTGGAGGGAGTTGGATTGCCCATCGCGCTGGCAACGGACGATGACAGTAACGTCTGGGCGGTAACCGAGTTCGGCAGCGAACTGCACCACGTGGCAGATAACCCCCAGGTGACAATAGAAAAGATTGATGTGCCCATCCGGGCCAAGCCAGGGCATTATCCCTACCTCAGTGAGGAGGGCCAGGGCTCGACGCGGCCCCTGTCAGAACGAATCATCACTGACAGCTTGGGTCGCTTGTGGTTTCCGCAGACGGGGCACTGGTTGAATTTCTCCTTGCCCGAAGACAGTCGCAACTACAGCCGGATCGTTTCCTACAACCCCCGGTCGGAAAGTTACTGCATCTACCCTGTTCCCGACAGCAACTCCGGGGTTCTCGGGTTGGCCTGGGACGAAGCGAGAAACCTCATATGGTTCACACAGTCCGGTAACAATGCCCTCGTCGCTTTCAATCCCGATGAGCTTCGCGCATGTGATTCGTATACCAATTACAAATGGCGTTTCGACAGCGAGGGAAATCCTGTCAAGCCATTTCCGATTTCCTACTGTGGTCTGCCTTCGGAGCGCGGTTGCATGCGCAGATATGAGTTGGACGGCAAGATCGGGGTTTTAAATCAGGTGGTTATCCAGCAGCCCGACGACCCGGATCCGGGTAGTGTGTGGATGACTCAGTTGGCGGCGCACGGGATTATTCGCTATGACCCTGATACCGGGAAACAGACCAGTTTCCCTATTCCCCCGGCGCAGTATGTCTCGACATACTTTTCCCGGCTCCATCAAATTCACATCCATCCAGTGGATGGCGATCTGGTCTTTTCCGCCAATGCCAGGGGACAGATATTCCGATTCGATATTCAGCGGTACCTGATCGACGGACAGCGATGTACCGAGCTTGATGGCTCCAATCATAACCCCTGCATGAAGAGCATGCGGGTACCGGTGTTCGACAAACAAAACGCCAGGATCACCACGCATTCCATGGCTTTTGACCGGTTCCATAATTTGTGGGTGACTACCTGGGCCGGGAGCTGCCCGCTACATGTGTCGCCGCCGGGACTGGCGGTTGTGAACGCCGATTGGCAACACATGATTTTTCTCGGTCAGCCGAGACTTTTTGAGGGCGTTGCGGAAGAATACGCCGACAGTTCCGGCGCCATCGCTGCCACCGTGCCCTGTATGGAGAATGGCCGGCCGAGATGGGCATTCAAGGGCGTTGTGGTCGATGCAGCCAACAATATCTGGTTCACTAACTACTACGCCAGACTGTTACATAAACTCGAACTGACCGGCGGCAACGATCTGGATCCGTTCCCCCTGTTGTGTGAGCAGTGTTCGCCCAGATAACCTGATTTCTCCAGCGTGAAAGTATCGGCCGACCGGCCGGTACGCGCCGGCGTCCAGCCCGTGCGTCGCCGGTCAAATAACCCTGTCGCTGCCCCCGTCTATGGGTATCTGCGCACCGGTGGTGGCCCCGAAAATATCACTTGCCACCGTCGATAGCAGACGCGCCACATCGCGGGCACTGATCTCTCTCCCCAGGAGGTTTTTCGCCTTGTACTGTTCGACCGTCATGTCGTAACGCGCGGCCGACCGCGCCAGCGCTTCTTCGGTCCACAGGGCGGTATCGAACACGGCGTCCGGGTGCACCACGTTTACGCGAACGCCGTCGGCGGCCAGTTCCAGCGCCGCTACCCGTGCCAACTGGGTAACACCCGCCTTGCTTACCGAATAGGCAGCGGCGCCGGTGCCGGGCGCGGCGTAGTTGCGCGATCCCACTACCAACAGGGAGGGCTCGATGCCCAGCTTCAGAAAGGGGACCGTGACTGTCAGCAATCGCTGGGTAGCGCGTCAGGTTTACCGCCATGGCCTGGTCCCAGGTCTTGGCGCTATGGTGTTCGATGCGTTCCCCTGATTGAAAGACGCCGGCGTTGCAGACGACGATATCGAGGCCACCGAACAGACCGACGCAGGTTTCGACGGCGCTGCGCATGGCCGCGTCTTCGGTCAGGTCACAGACCAGGCCGTGCATGCCTTCCGCTTCCAGTTCGCCGGCCACCGCCGGATTGATGTCCAGACCGACCACGGTCGCCCCATCCGCTGACAAGGCGTTGCAGGTGGCGCGGCCGATGCCGCTGTAGGCGCCGGTCACGAGCGCGACCTTGCCCTGGTGGGGCTTCGATAATCCGGTATCTTTACCCAGCTTGGCCTGTTCGAGTGACCAGTATTCGAGATCGAAAATGTCTTTTTCCGGCAGCGCCTGCCAGCCCCCAAGGGCCTCACCCGTATGGATGCACCAGCGGGTGTGGCGCGCGATATCCGCGACGATACCGCACTCCTTCACACTGCTGCCGAAGGTAAGCGTGCCGTGCTCGCGCCAGATGGCAAAGCGCGGCGCCTGGTCCAGGATCTGCAAGCCGGGATGGCCGTTGCGCTCGAAATAGGCCCGGTACTCTGCCGCAAAGCGTTGTACCTCGGGCACATCCTCCTCCGGCCGGGCTTCGATAATGACCGGAATACGCTTGGTGCGGATTACATGGTCCGGTGTAATGGGTCCGCGCGTGGCAATGTCCGCGATGTTGTCGAGGCTGGCAAAACCGCGGGCGCCGGGACGAATCGTCCAGCATCGCCAGTTGAGCTCTGCCCCGCTTCCGCAGAGACCGCCCCGCGGATGCGGGCCAGGGCCAGCAGATCAACCGCGGCGGGTTTGCTCAGCCTTCGGCGGGTGCCCGCCCCGCGGGTCTCGATGTAGTCATCCGCCCGGGTGACCAGTTCGATCATGGACTCGTAGGCGGTTCTGGCGTCGTCCGCGAACGTGAACACCCCGTGGTGCATGAGGATGATACCCTCGAGAGCGCCGCGCGTCCACCTTCGCGAGGGCCTCGTTGACCTGTCTGGACAACACGAAGCCCGGCATGACGTAGGGCAGGACCAGGCAATCCGGAAACAGCTCACCGATGATGTCCTCTCCCCGCGGATTGTTGCTTAGGGTAATGATCGCATCGGCGTGTGTATGATCAACAAAACGCATCGGTATGATGGCGTGCAGAATTGCCTCAACGGAGGGTGAGGGGGCCCCGGGATCCAGCATCAGCGCGCGCAGCTGCCGTGTCATATCGGGATCGGACAGGCTCTCGAGTTGTGCCAGTCGCCTGGTTTCTTCAAGCCGGATGGCGGGAAATCCCGGTTTCTCGATGGTTTTCAGGTCCCAGCCGCTGCCCTTGACATGCAGCACTTCAACGTCGTCGCCGAAAAAGTCGCGCACAAACCCCTTAACGGACGTATTGCCGCCGCCGTGCATCACGAGGTTTTCGTCGGAGCCTAGCAGCCGGGATGTATAAACACGCATCGCCAGGTCGTCCTGGGCGAACTCCTGTGCTTCCTTGTCGTTCCAGAGGCTTTGCGTAGTGAATACTCCCGTTCCCGCCCGTTGCGTGGTAGTAGCAGCAGTCTGTTTCGGTGCGCCGACTATTGAGCTGTGATTTTACGACACCAACATATCAGTTAGCCATATTCAGGGCGAATTCGTACAGCTCCATATCGTGAGTGTTGTCCTGCTCGATTCGTGCGCGAAACGTACGATCGAGTACCGCTTGAGCGCCAATGTTTTCGCGGGGTATGAGGTCGATCTTCCAGCCATATCTATCGTGTAGCTTCCTGCAAAAGCCTTCGTAATTCTCGGTAAAGCCAACCAGCTCGACCTGCGCCAGATTTTCCTTAGCTGTCTCGAGGCGTGCGTCGTCGGCGTCAATTACACCGGTACTGGCGCAAAAAAGTTCCAGGGTCACGCGTGCCGGAGATTCGTGTTGCAATCGCTTGAGCTCTGGCGGAGGCTCCTCGCTACTGAGTACATCAGCCAGTGGCGGAAGAGGCGGTGACATATCGCCGACCCTTTCCTCGGATAATGCTTCCTGTGCTGTCATAGAAAAAATTTTGGTCTGGTAATTGTGAATGAAGGATTCGAAAAACCAGGGTTGTTCGTAGATCTGCTCCATAGGCAGGCCAATGTGCTCGTAATGGTATTTACGGCAGTGCTTGAGATAGGACAAGGTGCGCTCAACAGGATCTCTAAGTATTGTCATCGCCACAAAATCGCCCTTTAGCAGTGAACGCACTGCGTAGGGCACGTGGCCGCGCACGATGCGCAGTGAGTCCGCCATACGGTTGACGTTTTCCACGAGGCGTGGAACGTGGGTGTAGGCTTCCGCTCGTTTGAACATGTCGGATTCGGGCGAAAGTGCAGCATCGGGGTAAGCGCTGGGAACGCTCGAAATCGGAGTGCAGCATGTGCCAGAAGGAGGTCCCGCCGGTTTTCATCAGGCGGATGAACAGAAACCGGTTATCACAGGTTGGCTCCTGGCTCACAGTCATCATTATTTATGTAGTCGCAACCACAGGGATGATGTCCGCGTTGGCCGGCAACATGCCCTCCGGGTGGCGATCGCCGTAGTCCAGCAACTCGCCCAGCTTGAGATTGATTTCCTCGCTGCCCTCGCGCAGGGATTGGCGCAGTTGTTCCGCCTCTTCGGGTGTCGCTTCGCCCTGATTAACCGCGCGCAGGGTCTCGGTCAGCATATTGACCGGATCGTGATTGCAGGTCTTGCAGACGGGTTCCCGACTGACCACCATGGCCAGTTTCTGGCGGGTGATCTGCAGGAAGCTGTTGTCGAAAACCGATCCCAGTCCGGCCTCCTTGCGCCAGTCGGAACAGCACAGGTAGTAGTTGCCATCGTAACCGATGAACAGGTAGCCCCAGGGCGCGCCGCACAGGGGTTGTGCGCCGCCCTCGGTCAGTTGCGCCCGCGCCTGCGCCATTTCTTTATACTGCTCGAACTGCATGTGTTCGACGAACAACGCGCCGCCGCGATTGATGACGCTGTAGGAATGGAAGTGGCGAAGGCCCCGCTCGCGCCAGAAGGCTTCCATGGCCTTGATGTGCTCCTTGTCGTCGTGGTGGTCCACCAGAATGATCACGGGCGTGCACTTGCCCTGGGCCAGTTCCGCGAAGCGGGTAATGTTTTCACAGGAGCGCTCGAAGGGCAGGTTGTAGACCTTTTCGTACTCCTCGCCGATGTCGGAGATATTGATGTAGATTTCGTCCAGCCCGGCATCGAGCAATGCCCGGGTCTTTTCTTCAGTGAGCAGGTTGCCGTTGGATGACATGGAGCATTTGAAGCCCTCGTTCTTCACCTTGCGCACGAAGGAGATAGCCTCGCGATTGATCAGCGGCTCGCCCAGCCCGCACAGGCTGACGGTGACCGGCAGTCCCGAGACTTCCTTGACGACCTGGCGGTATTCAACCGCGCGCTCCAGTGCCTTGTCGAAGGTCGCCACGTCCATGATGCCCTGGTGTGGTGTGGCGTCCCGCGGGCAGAAGTGGCATGTAGCGTTACACCGGTTGGTGATCTCGATGTCTACAGTAAGATATAAGGGACTGACTGACATGGGTTTCTCAATTCGTGCAGGGTCAAAAAGGATGGCACTCCAATGGAGCTACTGTCAAGGTGCGCCGGCGCAATTGCGAAACCCGTCAAACTTTTGAATTCATTGCAAAAATTCCCCTGCAAAGGGTGCGGGGATAGGGCGTGGCGACAGACGCGCGACGGACTGGAAAAGTGGTTCCAAAACAAGGCACTAAAGCGTAAAAGAGCGACAGATCAGTCCGTTGGTGGGCGGCACAGTTCGGCATCCATCATCCGCACATCCGCAAGCACGAGCGATCGTTCCCGGTAGGCCGATTCGTAAAAGTCGATAAATTTTTCCGATACGGCCGGCGCATAGGGTTCCGCGAAGGAACTTAGCAGCATATTGGAAAAGACCGCGCGGCCGCCGTAGTTGACGTAGGTCGGCGCGTCGAGCGTCGTCGTATCGGGTAGTTCCGACGTGGTCAGTTCGCCTGCGCGGTCGCGCAGAGCCCCTCCGGAGAAAAGCTTCAGCGTCGAGCGCGGTTCTCTGACGGCCAGGTGACCCAGCGGTTGCAGGTAGCCGGTCAGGATGACCGCGTTGCAGCGCGACGGATCGAAACTGGCGTCGCGCAGCGTGATATCGCCCAGGCGCCATTCCAGTCCCCGGTTTCCCGTATAGCGCAAATCCCAGGAATCGCCCTGTCCGGCCAGAAGCCTTGGCGTGCCGGCTGTGTCCTTTGCTGCGGAGGCGGGCAGCGGACCGAGTTCGAGGCCGATTGCAAAGCCGTGGCGAAACGGGGTGCGCATCGTGTCGAACCCTTCATAGAGTGTCTGTCCCTGCTTGTCGCCGTCGCGCCGCAAGACCGGCAGACGGCTTTTTTCCCAGTGGTCGCGCCAGAACTCCGACTGCAGCGCAGCAACCTGCCCGGGGTGATCCGGTGTCACGGGATGTCTGCCGGCGGGCTCATCACCCAGATTGAACAGCTCGGGCGCCAGTCCGTCCAGACTGGCCAGGCGCCAATGCCCGTCGGCGGAGAGATAGCTGAAGCTGAGGGTGTTGACGTTACTGCTGTAGGCTTCCCATCCCCGGTCACGCGGTTCCAACGGCACGTCGTTGTTCAGAAGAGGCCAGAGGTTGGCGCCGTCGATGTTGCCGACGTCGCCCGCGCGCGCCGCAGCCAGTACGGTCGGATAGATATCGACGTTCATGACGATGTCGTCGATCATTTTTCGTTCGGGCAGGCGGCCGGTCCAGCGCATAATCAGCGGTGTGCGGTAGGCGCCCTCGTAGGTTTCGTTCTTGCGGCCGTGGAAGGGGTAATTGTTATCGCGTTGCCGGTTGGTGCCGCCGTTGTCGCTGACAAAGATGACGAGCGTGTTTTCTGTGTCCACCGCCTCCAACAGGCGGCCCACTGCGTCGTCGAGTTGGGTAACCAGTGCGGTATAGGCGCCCTCCGGTGTCGCCGGGAAGCGGTTTTTGTAGCGCGGTGCCGGCTGGATAGGGGTGTGTGGTGCCAGAAAGGCGTGGTACACAAACCAGGGTTCCTCGCCCTGCTGCAGCTGCCGGATTTTCTCCAGCGTGTGTGTTGTCAGAATGTCGGTCAGGTGGCCGGGATGGCGCACCGGCGCGCCGCTGTTATGGCGCAGCAAGGGATTGAAGTAGGTGGGTCGCGGGACCCCGCTGGTGGATTTCGCACGCTCCTCACCGAGCTCAAACTGGCTGAGAAAACCAAACCACTGCTCAAAGCCCTTGTTGTCGGGCCAGCCGTTGCGCCGCTCCTCGCCGGCGTGCCATTTGCCCGTCAGGTAGGTGCGGTAACCCGTGTCTCGCAGCCGTTCTGCCAGTGTGGGATATTCGTCGGGGATTTCCGCTCCCACGGGCCTGAATCCGGAGCGCTCCGGGTAGCGTCCCGACAAAATGGCGACCCTGCTGGGTGTGCATGTCGCATCAGCGTAGTGTCTGCGAAAGGTCGCGCCCTCCTGCGCGAGCCGGTCGATATTCGGTGTGGAGAGTCCTCGAGGGTTGATTGCTGAAATGTCGTTGTAGCCGAGGTCGTCGGCCACGATCAGCAGAATGTTGGGACGGTGTATGGGGCCGGTGTCTTCGGCCGTCGCAGTCCAGTCGCGGACCCTGGCACCCAGTCCGGCCAGCCAGCCCAACACGGCCGCCAGCAGCAATCCCCTGAGTATGATTGCGCGGACATCGGCGGCGGGAGACAGCGGCTGATACATCGGTTTCTCAGGTCGACAGGGTGAGGGCGAGATAATACCATTGCCCCAAACAGCGGCAATGTGACATGTGACAAGGGGCGTCCGGACAATAATGAATAAACTGCTTCCAAGCCCCTATCAGTTAAAAAAAGCCCTGATGTACCCGCGCACACTCTACATGCGCCGGAAATTTCGCGATATCAACGAATCCCTGAGAACCATGCTGGAGCTGCACTATTACAGTCCCGGCATTGTGAATTTTCTCGGTGCGACTGTGATGAATCCCCATATCCTGCACGAGGCCGATATCGACGGGAACAGCATGGTACTCGATGTGGGTGCCTTCACGGGACAATGGGCCCGGAAAATTGTGGAGCGCTACGACCCGGTCATCTACGCTTTCGAGCCCAATCCCCAATCCTTCGCGCGACTGGAAGAGAAAGCGGCGGATAATCCCAAATTGAAGCCTTTCAAATATGGCCTGGGCGATCGGGAGCAGGCTGTGGATTTTACGCTCAAGGGCCTGGGCTCCTCGGTGTACGACGAGCGCGCCGAGAACGCAGAGGTGCCTCGCATCAAGGTGAGAATCGCCGCGATCGAACAGGTGTGGGAAGAGCTCGGGCTGGCCGAAGTCGATTTGATGAAAATCAACATCGAGGGCGCCGAGTTTCCCCTGCTCGAGCGCATGATCGAAAAGGACATGCTGGCGCGCGTGAAATGTTTCATGATCCAGTTCCACGAGTGGCACCCCGGCGCCCATGGCAGACGGCGGCGCATTCTGGAGGCGCTGGCGCGCACACACCGCCGGGAATGGAACTACGATTTTGTGTGGGAGAAATGGGTTCGCCAGTGACGCGCCCTATTTTCTCACCCACTTTTCCCAGATGAAGTGATAGTCCCATTCGGGCCGGTGTGATTTTGCCAATTCGCGCCGGATACGTCGGCGTCGCCCATAGGCGCCGGGGTGCCACTCGTGGAACTGGATCAGGTAGCAGTCCACTTTGTCGAGCAGTTCAGTCTCGATCATGCGTTCGAACAACGGGAATTCCGCGCCCTCGATGTTGACCTTCATAAGGTCAACGCGTTCCAGGCCCAATGAATACCACACCTCGTGGATATCCCTGATTTCGACGTCGGCCCAGTCCTGGTTCGCCTCGGTCACGTGGTCCGCGTAAACGGTTGAGCCGAGAAACTGCAGGGCCATGGGCAGTGTTTCGGTTTTGTCGCCGAGCCCGTAAGTGTATGCCGTCAAGCGGTGATTGTTTTCCGCCAGGGGAAGCAATTGCCTGAGATTGCGGGGGTCCGGCTCGAAGGCGAGGATCCTCGGGTTGTAGCGCGCCGCGATTTCCGATGCCCATTCGCCGATATAGGCGCCGACATCGAGTACCAGGCTGTTCTCGTCGAGCTGCGCCTCGTAGAGCAGGGCGTCGTTGGCATTGACCGCGCGCAGCCAGTCGTAGAAGGCCGGGCGGTAGTAATGCAGCTCCAGTGCGCTGCGCAGAAAGCCCGGTTCAAGGTTTTCCCGGCGGCGCATGTAGAACTTGCGCGGGTACATCAGGGCTTTCTTGAGCTGGTAGGGACTCAAAACCTTCAACGGAAACTCCGGGCCGCGTGCAGCGGTGGTGGTTTCTACTGCAGCAGCGTTTTGACCCGGTTTCCCGCGTCGAAGTTGCCCGGCTCTTGTTCGCCGAAGTTCATCGAGAACAGGCGGCGGCGCTCTCCGCCGTGGTAGCTGGCGTGAATCGTGCGGAAGTTCCACACGATAAGGTCGCCCGGCGAGCTTTCGACCGTGATGGACGGGATGTCCCGTCCGTCGACGCCGTACAGCTCCTCGATCCTGGCCGGATTGTCGAAATCGCGGCGCAGGGTGCGCGCGAAGCTCTGCTTGTGAAAGTGACTGCCCGGGATGATGCGAATGGCGCCGTTTTCACCGGTCAGGTCGTCGAGGTAGAAGGACAGCTTGATATGGTAGTGCTGCAGCGGTGCCGCGTACATGTCGGAGTGCCAGTAGCTTTCACAGTAAAACAGGTTGCCGTCGCTGCTGGCCCACTTGTACCGCGGGCCGATCAGGCTCTGCACCACACCCACGACGCGCGGGTCGTGTTGCAGCGGCGCGAGGCGGGGGGACTGCTCAATGAAGCCGGGGATAATCATGCGGCGCTGGTCGCCGTGGAGTTGCTCCTTGGTTTCCCAGACCGGTTGGTCCTGCGTTACCGAAGAGATCCTCGAACCCGGCGATGATTTCATCGATGTCATCGGCGAAGAGGCCGGGCGGTTTGAGATAGCCGAATGTATCGAAATAATGCACCTGCTGGGGGGTCAGCAGGTACCTGGTATCGACCGCTGCCGTAGCGTCTGGCTGGGTTGTTATCGCCTCGCTCATGGATACTCGTTAAACCTTGTTGCGGCACGAAAAAACAAGCTAGCACTTTTTTTTGATGGAGTGAAGCGGCGGGCCGGATCACTGCCCGGCTTTTGGGGCCGGACCGCCAACTGGCTCACATAACGGTCGCGTTGCTGGCGTCGGCGGGTGCGCCGGCTGTCTCAGAGGGTCACCTGTGTGCCGACCACCAGTGCGATCGAGCCTCCCATGAGCGCGCCGGCCAATGTATCGCCGGGGTAGTGCACACCCAGTACCACGCGCGACAGTGCGACGGATGCGGCCCACAGGTACATGGCCAGTGCGGGCGTCTGGTAAACGACGGCCAGTGCGGTGGCCAGCAGAAAAGCGCCGGACGTGTGGCCCGAGGGAAAGCTGAATTTGTCCGCGGCGACGATCAGACCGCGAAAATCCGGCATGAAGTCCTGCGGGCGCCGGCGTCTGAGACCGTTCTTGAGGAGCCAGTAAAGCGCGCGCTCCACCGCCAGTGCGGTGACCAGCAACAACACCAGCCGTGGAATATCAGGTGCCCCCGCCGCCCATAACAGGGCCGGGATCAGGACGTAGAGATAGCCATCGGCGGACCGCGAAAGCGATCGAGCGATCTGTCGGACCAGACGTCTATCGCTGCGACGGAATACCGCACCGAAGAGCCGGATGTCGAGGCGATGGAGGGCATACAAAAACTCCATGATGTGCAGTCTGATGTAGGACAATGTCAGTAATGTTACAGCAGCGTCGGCCCAGGGTAAAAGTGTGAAAATTGTGGTTGTTCGCCCACTTGTAACGCTCATCCGCGGGCTCTGTCTCCGGTTGCGGGCATCCGGTCTGGCTGGAAGAGCGGCGCTTGAGGCAGTCTATGGATGGTTGGGCGAACTACTGAATTCCCTTACGGCACTGAGCAGTTGCCGGCAGGTGATCTGCCCGACCAGCCTGCCGTTTTCCACCACCGGGCGCCGTCGCTTGTTTTTCAGCAGCATGTCCTGGGCGACGTCCACGATATCTTCATCGGGATGCGCCACGACCAGATTTTCCGTGGCCATGTAGTCGCGCACGGCGCCAATGCCGGAATCATTGTAAACGGCTCCCAGCACGGCCCGGAGGCAGTCGAGTTCCGAAAGAATCCCGACCAGGTTGGCGTCGCCGTCGACCACGCAGACGCCGGATATCTTGTTGCCGATGATGACCTGCATGGCGTCGAGCATGTGGTCGTCGGGGCGGACTTTCACCGGCCTGGTCAGCATGTAGTCTCGCAGGTTGACTGATTGGAGCACGACGACCTCCCTTTGCCGGCCGGACCGGATTTTCCTACATTATAGACCCTATATAAGCCACCAGGGGTTGGGGCACTGTGCCCAGTAACAGAATGATTGCAATCAATGCCAGCGGCACAGCCTGGTCCCGCCAGGCCGGTGGGGGCTGCGGCGGCGTTTGTTCACCGGGCCTGCGGGTCATGGTGTAAATCGCGCGCAGGTAGTAGTAGATGCCGATACCGCTGCCGGCAATCAGCGCCGCCAGCAGTACCCAGTTGCCGCCCATTACCGCGGCGCTGAACAGATAGAACTTGGCGATGAACCCCGCGGTAAGGGGAATGCCCGCCAGCGACAGCAGCGCGACGGTCATCAGGACGGCCAGGGTCGGCCGCCGCCAGAACAGGCCGTCGATCTGGTGCAATTCGACGTTTTCGCGCTCTGCGGCTTCCGAGTTCAGCAGGCTCAGCATGCCGAAGGCGGCGATGGTTGTCGCGGTATACGCGATGAGATAGAAGATGGACGCCTCGATGGCCAGGTCGCGATTGTCCGCCCGCAAACAGGCCATAAAGACGATCAGCAGGTAGCCGATGTGGGCGATCGAGGAGTAGGCGAGCATGCGCTTGAGGTTGGTCTGCAACAGCGCGAGCAAATTGCCGGCCAGCATGCCGAGGATGGCCATGAGCCCCACCAGTTCCACCAGACGCGTATAACGAAACAGATCGGCGTCCAGGAACAGGCGCAACAGGGCAACGAATACCGCGGCCTTGCCAACCGTTGCCAGGTAACCGCTGACGGGCGCGGGTGCGCCCTGGTAGACGTCCGGCGTCCACAGGTGAAACGGCACGGCCGAAATCTTGAAAGCCAGTCCGGCCAGTACCATGGCGGAGCCGGTCACCACGACCACAGGGCTCCCCGTGATTTCGCCAATGGCCTGCCCCAGCGCGCTGAACTCCATGGCACCGGTCATTGCGTACACCAGCGCGAAACCGAAGAGCATTGTCGCGGAGGCGGCGCCGGACAGGACCAGGTATTTGACCGCCGCTTCCAGCGGCAGCATGGATCTGGAGGGGTAGGCCACCAGGGCGTACAGCGATACCGACAGCAGTTCCAGGCCCAGCATCAAGGAGGCGACATGGGTGCTGTAGGCCAGCACGCAGGCCCCGAGGGTGCTCAGCAGCAGCAGCAGGAAATACTCCTCGGGTTCGTCGCCGTGACAGCGTATGTAATCCAGTGACAGCAGTGCGGTCGCGGCGGCACCGGTGCAGAACAATACGCAGAAAAGCAGCGCCAGGCGATCTGCGACCATCAGTGGCGTCACCTGTACCGGTGTCACCGGGGCCGCGTACAGACAGGATATTGCAGCGGCGGCCAGCACCAGCACCGCCAGCGCCGCGGTGAGATTTACGCGGCGCAGGAAGGCTATTTGCAGCATCAGTGCGGTCGCGCCGCCGGCGAGGATTATCAGGGGCAGCAGAGCCTGGAAATCAGAGCCGCTCATGGCGTGCCCCCCGCGACAGTGCCGGTATCACGCGCGGACGCCGCCATTTCATGGAAGCCGTCGAGCACCGGCGCCGTGATATCGAGGACAGGCTGAGGGTTCAGGCCCAGCCACAGCAGCGCCAGAACCAGGGCGACCATCGTACCCAGTTCACGCGTGCCGAAGTCGGCCATGGTACGGGAGGGTTCGGGCGCGCCCTGAAACGTGCGCTGCACCAGCCAAAGCGAGTACACCGCCGCGGTCACCAGGCCGAGGGCCGCGGCGGCGGCGAATAGCGGATGCGCGGCGAACAGGCCCGCCAGTATCAGGAATTCGGCGATAAAGTTGCCGACCCGGCAGGCCCAGGGAGGCGAGCGCGAAGATCAGGGCGCAGGCCCCCATGCGCGGCGCCTGCTGCCACAGGCCGCCCATGCGTTCCATGTCGCGCGTGTGCAGCCGTTGCTGCAGTGCGCCCGCCAACATGAACAGGGCCGCGGTGCTGACACCGTGCGCGACCATCTGCAGGATAGCGCCCTGGACCGCGAGAGTGTTCCATGCGTAAAGCCCCAACAGCACGAATCCCATGTGGCTGACGCTGCTGTAGGCCACCAATCGCTTGACGTCCCGCTGGGCGAAGGCGAGTACGGCCCCGTAGAAAACGCCCAGCAGGCCGAGCGTCATGGCAATCGGGGCGAATTCGGCGGATGTTTGCGGAAACAGCGGGAGACAGAAACGCAGCAGGCCGTAGGCGCCGGTCTTGAGCAGAATGCCCGCGAGCAATACGCTGCCGGCGGTCGGGGCCTGTGTGTGGGCGTCCGGCAACCAGGTGTGGAACGGGAATGCCGGCAGTTTCACCGCGAAGGCGGCAAAGAAGCCGAGCATGGTGAGCCAGGCCATGGTCGGCCCCAGGGGTACTTCCAGCAGTTCCCGATAGCTGAAGGTGGGTGAGCCCGTCAACACTGCGGCGTTCCAGGCCAGAACCACGATTGCCAGCAGCATCAGCAGGCTGGAGAATTGTGTGAACAAAAAGAACTTCATTGCCGCGTAGCCGCGTTTCTCGTGGCCCCAGATGGCGATCAGCAGGTACATCGGCACCAGCATTACTTCCCAGAACACAAAGAACAGAAACAGATCCAGCGCCAGAAACACGCCGCAGACCCCCGCCAGCGTCCACAGGAGATTGGCCTGGAACAGCCCGGGCCGGAAGTCGATCTCCGTCCAGGACGACACTACAGCGACGATGCCGAGCAACAGGGTCAGCAGCACCAGCACCAGGCTGAGTCCGTCCAGCCCCAGTTCCAGGCTGATGCCGAAGCGCTCAATCCAGGGCAGTTTCAGGTACAGCCACCACGGCCCCTCTGAATTGGAGACCCCGGCCGCGCCCGGGTCGGCCCCCAGCCAACTGAGCGCCAGCAGCAGGGCCGCCAGCAGTATTCCCAAAGAGACAATGCGCGGCAGATTGTCGTTGAGACGCTCGCTGACGGCGGCCGCAATGCCGCCGACAACCAGCAGCAACACCAGCGCCAGCATGCTCACGGCGTGTTCCTCAGAATCACCGCCAGCAACAGCAGCAACCCGAATGCCATCGTCGTGGCGTACCAGCGCAACTCGCCGTTCTGCAGGGCAGTCAGCACCCCGTGTGACCAGCGGCTCAACCGCACCAGGGCATTGACCGCATGGTCGATCGGTTCATTGCGCCACCAGTGGGCCAGCTGGCGGAAAGGCCTCACCCAGAGCGTGTCGTAGAGCGCGTCGAAACCGGCGCCGTTTTGCCAGAAGGCGGCCCAGAGGCGGCCCGCGGTGGAGGCGGCCAGCCGTCCGGGCGACAACTGTCCGCCCAGGAACATCAGGTACGCCAGACCGACGCCGAGCAGGGGTACGGCGATACCGGCGTACTCGACCCAGTGTGGGGCCAGTTCATGTCCGCGGTCCGGCATCACGTCGGCCAGAGGGAGTGCGAACCAGCCGCCGAGCACGGACAAGACACACAGCACCAGCAGGGGGCCGGACATGTACCAGCCCGGCCGCCGGTCGGGCTCGGTGACCGTCTCGCCGAAAAACACCACGAACACGAGCCGGAAACTGTACAGGGCAGTCAGGCCGGCGCCGAGCAGGCCCCCCGCCCAGAGCCACGGCCCGATCTGCGGCACGGTCCAGGCAGTGAGCAGAATCGCGTCCTTGCTGTAGAAGCCGGAGGTCAGCGGCAGGGCCGCCAGCGCCGCGGCGCCTATCAGAAAGCTGACGAATGCGACCGGCAGCCGCCGGCGCAGCCCGCCCATGCGGAAAATGTCGTGCTCGTGGTGCAGGCAGTGAATGACGGCGCCGGCGCCCAGAAACAGCAGTGCCTTGAAAAAGGCGTGGGTCATCAGGTGGAAAATGCCGGAGGCGAAGGCGCCCGCGCCCAGGGCGAGGAACATATAGCCGATCTGGCTGATGGTGGAATAGGCGAGAATCCGTTTGATATCGCGCTGCACCAGGGCGGTGAAGGCCGCCAGCAGCAGTGTGGCCAGGCCCAGCCAGGCGACGGCCTGCAGCGTCTGCGGCGCCAGCAGGAACAGGTCGTGGGTGCGGGCGATCAGGTAGACGCCCGCCGTGACCATGGTCGCCGCATGGATGAGGGCGCTCACCGGCGTGGGGCCCGCCATGGCGTCCGGGAGCCAGGTGTGCAGCGGCAACTGTGCGGATTTCCCCAGGGCACCGCCGAGCAGCAAGGCCGTGGCGAGTACCGCCACGGTGTCCCCCGTGCGCCACTCGCTGTTGGCGAGAGCCATCAGGGGCTGGATTTCCAGCGTACCCAGCTCGGTGAACAACAGAAACAGCCCCAGCAACATGGCCGCGTCGCCGATCCTCGTCACGATAAAGGCTTTGCGCGCCGCCCGGCCGTTGTCCGGATCCCGGTACCAGAAGCCGATCAGCAGATAGGAGCATGCCCCCACGCCCTCCCATCCCAAATAGAGCAGCAGTAGATTATCCGCCATGACCAGCAGCAGCATGGCGGCGACAAAAAAGTTCATGTAGGCGAAATAGCGGCAGAACGACGCGTCCTCCCACATGAACTCGACGGAGTACAGGTGAATGAGAAATCCGACGCCCGTAATGACCGCCATCATCACCAGCGTCAGTCCGTCGACGTAGAAAGCAATATCGGCGCTGAAGTCGCCGACCTGCAACCAGGTCCACAGCGTCTGTTGCAGTACCTGTCCCTCTGCCAGGAAGGTGCGCGCGACCAGTACGACCAGCAGTGCGGACAGGCCCACCGAGCCGGCGCCGAACAGCGCGGCGAGGCGGCGCGGCATGGCCCCGCCGCCGGCGACAAGCACAAGGGCGCTGAACAGCGGCAGCGCCGGAATCAGCCAGAGTGCCGTCATGCCACTGTCCTGTCGCTGCGTAAGATGCATATCAGCCTCGCAGTCTGTCTGCCCGGTCCATGTCCAGGGTGCGGAACCGGCGTTGAATCTGCAGCACAAGGCCGAGGCCGACCGCCACTTCCGCGGCGGCGATCGTCAGAATGAGCAGGAAAATGATCTGCCCGTCCGCCTCGGCCCAGCGCGCGCCGGCCGCCACGAATGCCAGGGCGGCGGCGTTCAGCATGACCTCCAGTGACATGAGCATGAAAATGAGGTTGCGGCGCAGCATCAAACCCATCAGCCCGACGCTGAACAGACTGGCCGCCAGTACCAGCACGTGCTCCAGCGGCACGAGGAGGCCGTCCATCAGGCGGACTCCTCGTCGCCCGTGGGTTGCGGGCGCACGATAAAGCGCCGGCCCAGGTGGTAGGCGCCCACCAGCGCCGCCAGCAGCAGCATCGAGGCGATTTCAACCGCCAGCACATAGGGTCCGAATAGCGCAATACCCACTGCTTTCGGCGGCACACCTTCGCCGCTGGTCAACCCGGGGGCGTGGCGTACCGCCAGCAGCAGTGCCAGCAACAGCAACGCGGCCATGATCCCCGGGACGATCCAGGTGTGCGGTTGCAGCCACTCGCGTTCCCGCTCGATGCCCGCCTGGCCCAGATTCAGCATCATGATGACAAAGACAAACAGCACCATGATGGCCCCGGCGTAAATCACAACCTCGAGTGCGGCGGCGAAGGGCGCCCCCAGCAGAAAAAACAGGACGGCGACGGCGAGCAGGGAGACGATCAGATAGATCAGGGCGTGGGCTGCATTGGCCCGCGTCAGCGCCGCGACGGTCGCGGCCAGGGCGATCAACGCTGCGATATAGAAGAGTGTCTGTATCATGGCGCCGGGCACCTCTTCATGGCATCAGACTATTCATGGCATCAGGCTCCTCACGTCCACGGGTTCCTCCTCGTTGAGCGCTTCACCCTTGTCCTTGCCGGAGACGGCCATACCGGCCACCCGGTAGAAATTGTAGTCCGGGTATTTTCCGGGGCCCTCGATCTGCAGGTGTTCTTTCTCGTACACCATACTGGCCCGGTCGTATTCGCACATTTCGAAGTCCGGGGTGAGCTGTATGGCGTAGGTGGGGCAGGCCTCCTCGCACATGCCGCACATGATGCAGCGGGAGAAATTGATGCGGAAAAGTTCCGGATACCAGCGGCCGTCCTCCTTCACACCCTGCTGCAGCGCAATGCAATCGACCGGACAGGCCACGGCGCAGAGGTTGCACGCCACGCAACGCTCCTCGCCGTCGGGGTCCCTGGTCAACACGATACGGCCGCGATAGCGGGGCGCCAGGTAGGGCATCTGTTCCGGGTATTCGACCGTGTCCGCGGGCGTGAAACTGTGCCGCAGGATCGTCCAGATTGTGCGCAGCTGGCTGCGCAGCGCATTGAGCATCGGTTCAGGCCTCCATCGGCGTCAGCCACAGGGCGAACGCCCCGGTGAGTACGAGATTGAGCAGTGTGAGCGGCAACATCACCTTCCAGCCCAGCGACATCAACTGGTCGTAACGCGGCCTCGGTATAGCCGCCCGCAGCAGCACGAAAAAGCACACGAAGACAAACACCTTGATAAAAAACCACAGCAGCGGCGGCAGCCAGGGTCCCAGCCACCCGCCGAAGAACAGCGTGACGATCATGCAGGATATAAGAATGACGCCGAGGTATTCGCCGAGCATGAACATGGCGAACTTCATGCCGCCGTATTCCGTGTGGAACCCGGCGATCAGTTCGTGTTCCGCTTCCGGCAGGTCGAAGGGCAGGCGGTGGCTCTCGGCGACGCCCGCGACCAGAAAGGTGAACAGCCCGAGAATCTGGGGCACGCAGTACCACAGGTCGCGCTGGGCCTCGACGATGTCAACCAGGCTGAAACTGCCCGTCAGCATGACGACACCCATGAGCGACAGGCCCATGAACACTTCATAGCTGACCATCTGGGCCGCGCTGCGCAACCCTCCGAGCAGCGCGTATTTGTTGTTCGATGCCAGGCCGGCAAGCAGCACCGAGTACACCGCCAGTGAAGTCATGCCGAGAAAGAACAGCAGGCCGATATTGATATCGAGCACGAACAGGGAAGGTGCGAACGGCACCACGGCGAAGCCGAGCAGCATGGCCACGACAACAGCCGTGGGCGCGAAGACGAACACCGGGCGGTCGGCGAAAGGCGGAACCCAGTCGTCCTTGGTCAGCAGTTTGATCATGTCGGCCAGAAACTGAAAGGCGCCGAACGGCCCGAGCCGGTTCGGGCCATAGCGGTCCTGCCAGAGGCCCAGCAGACGCCGTTCGAACCAGGTCAGTACGGCGGCGCCGCCGATGGCCGCGCCGATGACGAACAGGCCGAAGCTGATGGTGGCGAGCTCAGACACGGCCGCCTCCGTCGCTGCCGATGATCCGGGCGCGGGGCCGCCGCCAGTTGTCGGCCCTGCGCAGCGAGACGGTCGACAGGGGACGCAGCCCCGCGGTGCCCGGGCAGCCGGCGCTGTAACCGGCGCAGCCGGCCACCATGCGGGGATTGATACGCACTTCCAGGGTGGTCTCCCCATCGACGGTGAGCCCGTCGCCGTCGGCCACCCCTAGTGACTCGGCATCGGCCGGGGACAGTTCCAGGCAGGTGACCGTGAGCGCCGCGATGGGCGGGCTCATGGCACTCAGTTCGTCGCTGCCAAACACGCGTGGTCGCGGTACCAGCAGCCAGCGATCCGGCTGCGCCGCAAAGGGCGCCGATTGCGCGGCGGCGATGCTCGTTTTTCCGGCGGCGGGCGCGAGCAGGCGCACCCCCGCCGGGCCGTCGTGCAGTGCACCGCCCACCTCCGCCTGAAAGCGGTGCAGTGCCTGGTTGGAATTCCATCCCGGGGCCCACACAAAGGGCAGCAGAGCCGCCGGCGTACCGGGCAGCATACCCTCCATGCTCCAGGCCAGCGGCGTCTCTTCGTCCTGCACCGGTCGCGGCTCGTGTACGGACTCGTGGGCGTGCATGGCGGTGCGGCCGCTGTAGCGCGGGGGCTGGCGTGGAATCCTTTGTCCCCGATTGCGGTAGTCACGGGTCGGAGCGGCGTCCTGCATGCCGGCGAGGAGGGGCACGGACCGGGCGCAGGCCCGGACAATGTCGTCGAAGCAGTGCAGGTCGCGCACCTCCGGCCGTTCCTGTTCCACCATCGTGGCCAACAGCCAGAACCAGGCGGGCCGCCGTTCTCCCGCCGGCCGCAGCACCGGGTAAAAGCGTTGTGCCCGGCCCTCCAGATTGACCACGGTACCCTCGCTCTCAAGGGCGCTGGCGGCGGGCAGGGCGAGCTCCGACCGGGAGGTTGTGGCGTTGTCCAGGCCATCGAGCACCACGACGTGTTCAAAGGCGTCCAGCAGCCGGTCGATTGCCACAGCCGGCCCGCGCCGATACAGGTCGTTCTCGAGCACGATGAGTGTTCGTGCCCCGCCGCGGGCCACGTCATCCAGGCCGGGCGCCTCCTCGCCCGCGAGCAGGGCCTGCCCGAGGCTGTTGGCCTCCGGCACGGTCAGGCTCAGCATCGCCGCGCTGCCGCGATCACTCAGTGCCCGGGCCACGCGCGCCGCGGCCCGCGGGACTTCGGCGCTGCCGCTCCCCGTACCGGACAGTATCAGCGGGCGCTTCGCAGTGGACAGCGCATCGACGATTGCATCGAAAAGTCCCCGGTCGATTGGTTCCGGCGCGTCCGCGTCGCCGCCCGCCAGCCGCGCCGCCACGGCTTCGCCGAGGCGTGCGATATCGGGTGGGGCGAGGCTCAGGCTGGCTGCGGCGACATCGTCCAGACGGCTGTCGGCGACCGTGGCGATGTAGAGCGGGCTGCGCCGGTCCTGGGCGAGATTGCGCACGGCGGCGTCCTGCCACCGCTGCAGGCCGAGTTCCGCCCCGATGTCGAAAGCCCGGTTGCGCACGCTCTGGCGCAGGGCCAGGGCGATGCGCGGCGCCGTCTGTGTCGGGTCTTCGCCCAGCACGAGGACGGCATCCGCGCTCTCGATGGCCCGAAGATCGGGAATCGTCGCCGGGGTGCCTTGCAGCAGGCGGGCCACCTCGCGCACCAGCTGGTCTTCGTCGATGCCAAAGCCCGGCGAATAGTTCTCCTCGCCGACCAGCAGGCGCAACAGATAGTTGGCCTCCACCGATGCACGGGGAGAGCCGATGCCCGCCACGCTTCCTCCGGCGCAGACGTGCAGCATGTGCTGCAGGGCGCGATGGTGGTCCAGGGCCTCGTATTTGCCGTCGGCACCGCGCAGTCCGGGATAGCGCAGGCCCCGTTCGCTGTTCACGTAGCCCCCGCCGTAGCGGCCGCGGTCGCAGAGAAAGTAGCCGTTCACCGCGGCGTTGAAGCGGTTGTGTACGCGTTTCAGTTCGCCGTAGCGCTCGCCGGGCAGTGTATTGCAGCCCACGCTACAGGCCATGCACACCGACGGTGCCGACTGCAGGTCCCACTTGCGTGTGTAGTCGTGCGCCAGGGGTTTGTCGGTAAACACGCCGGTGGGACAGACTTCGACGAGGTTGCCGGCAAATTCGCTCTCCAGTACACCCTCCTCGTGGCGGCCGAAGTAGACATTGTCGCGTATGGCCAGAGCCGCGAGGTCCCTGCCGCCCGCGTAATCGTTGTAGAAGCGCGTACACCGGTAGCAGGTGATGCAGCGGTTCATCTCGTGGTGAACGAGCGGCCCCAGATACTGATTGCGGTGGGTTCTCTTGCGCCCGCGGAACCTGCGGTCCCGGTGGCCCGCCATGACCGTCATGTCCTGCAGATGGCACTCCCCGCCCTCGGCGCAGACCGGGCAGTCGTGGGGGTGGTTGATCATCAGCGATTCCACCACGTTGCGCCGGAAGCCCCGCGCTTCGTCGCCGTTGAGCGAGAAGATCGCGCCGTCGGCAACCGGTGTCATGCAGGCCATGACGAGCTTGCCCTTGCCTTCGCGGGCGGCCTCCTCGTCCTTGAACTGGACGACGGCGCACTGGCGGCAGGCGCCGATGGAGCCCATCGCCGGGTGCCAGCAGAAATAGGGCAGGTCCAGGCCCAGTGACAGCGTGGCTTCGAGGAGGTTTTTGCCCTCGGCGGCCTCGTGGGTCTGTCCGTCGATAATGATAGAGGCCATCAGCGGGTTTCCTCTTCACAGTACGGACAGGAGCCGCCCCCGATGTGGCGCTCGAAATCGTCGGGGAAGTGTTGCAACGCGCTTTTCAGGGGCGCCATGGCGCCGGGCGCCAGTGCGCAATGGGTATTGCCCATGCCGCCCGAATAGGCCGCCTGTTGTCGCAGGATATCGATGTCGCCGGCGATGCCGGCGCCCCGTTCCAGGTCTTCCAGCATTTGGGCGGACCAGGGCAGGCCGTCGCGACAGGGCGTGCAGAAGCCGCAGGACTCCTGGGCATAGAACGCCATCAGATTGTGTACGAATCCGACAGCGCAGGTCCGGTCGTCCAGCACAATCATCGTGCCGGTGCCCAGGCGGCTGCCGGCGGCGCCGACAGTGTCGTAATCCAGGGCCAGGTCGAGGTGCTCGGTGGTCAGAAAATCCGTGGAGCCTCCGCCCGGCTGGAAGCCGCGCAGTTTGCAACCATCCTCCATGCCGCCGGCGTGTTCCTCGATGAGTTCCCGCACCGGCGTTCCCATGGGCAATTCCCAGCAACCCGGACGTTTTACCCTGCCGCTGATACCGAACAGTTTCGTGCCCGCGTCGTCGGTCAGTCCCAGCGCCTGGAACCAGTCGGCGCCGCGCTCCAGAATGTGGGGCACGTTGCACAGGGTCTCGACATTGTTGACGATCGTGGGCCGTCCGAACAGGCCGCTCACCTGGGGAAAGGGGGGCTTGGCCCGGGGGATGGCGCGCTTGCCTTCCATCGCACTTATCAGCGCCGTCTCCTCCCCGCAGATGTAACGGCCGGCACTGGTATGCAGGCGCACGGTCAGCGCATAACCCGAGCCCAGAATATTGTCGCCGAGGTAACCCCTCTCCTCGCAGGCGGCGATGGCCTCGCGCAACAGGCCCGCAGCCCTGGTGTACTCGCCGCGGATGAAGATGTACGCCACGTCGGCATCGATGGTGTAGGCGGACAGTATCATGCCCTCGAGAAGCTGGTGCGGGTCGCACTCCAGCAGCAGGCGATCCTTGAAGGCGCCGGGTTCCATTTCGTCGGCGTTGCAGATCAGGTATTTGTGCCCCGGGCCGATCTTTTCCCGGTCCATGGGCACGAAGCTCCACTTCATGCCGGTGGGGAAGCCCGCGCCGCCGCGGCCGCGCAGCCCGGAGTCCTCCATGATTTGCAGACAGTCCTCCCGCGAGCGTTTGCCTAAAGTTTCGCGCAGCGCACGGTAGCCGCCGTTTGCCTCGTAGGCGGCGAGATCGGTCGGTGACCGGTCCGCGCGGACATTGCGCGTCAGCGGCCGGTCCTCGCGGGCGTCGCTCACGACGGGTCCTCCCCGAACACGGCGCTCAGTGTTGCGTCGTCCACGTTTGCGTACAGTTCGTCGCCCACCATCATGACCGGGGCGCGGTCGCAGGCCCCCAGGCAGGTTATCGGCAGGGCAGTGAAGCGGCCGTCCGCGGTGGTTTCCCCCAGAGGCACGCCGAGCCGTTCGCAGATTTCCTTCTGCAGTTGCTTGCAGCCCTTGATCCAGCAACTGATGGAGTCGCACACCAGAATGACCTGCTCCCCCACCGGCCGGCGGAATATCAGATTGTAGAAGGTGGCAATACCCTCCAGTTCATCGGCGGACATTTCGAGGTAGCCGGCAATGGCGCGCAGGCTGTCATCCGACACCCAGCCACGGTGAGCCTGCACGATCCTGAGCGCGTCGATGGCCGCGGCGGCGCGCCGCGGCAGGTGCGCGATCTCGGCGTCGATGGCGGCCAGTTCCTGTTCGCTCAGCGTGGGGATCAATGTCGTGTCGTTCGGACTGGTCATCGGTCCACGTCCGCCATGACGAAATCGATGCTCGCGATGATCGCGATGAGGTCGGGAATCAGCAGGCCGCGGCTTATCGACGGTATCTGCTGGAGGGCGGGGAACGACGGCGTTCTGATCCGGGTCCGGTAGGAACCCGTGCCGCCATCGCTGACAAGATAGTAATTGTTGATGCCCTTGGTCGCCTCTACGAGAAATGACGTTTCCCCCGGCGGTACGACCGGCCCCCAACTGACACTGAGAAAGTGGTGGATCAGCGTTTCGATGTCTTCCATGGTGCGCTCTTTGGGCGGCGGCGTGGTCAGGTGGTGCGCGCTCTTGTACGGCCCTTCGGGCATATTTTCCAGGCACTGGCGAATGATGCGCAGGCTCTGGCGCATCTCCTCGACCCGGACCACGGCGCGGTCGTAGCAGTCCCCCCGGTTGCCCAGTGGGTACCTCGAAATCGAATTGCTCGTAGCCGCCGTAGGGCCGGTCGCGGCGAAGGTCGCAATCGAAGCCGGTGGCGCGCAGTGCCGGACCGGTGATGCCCCACTCCAGCGCCTCCCGGGCTGTATAACTGCCGATGCCCACGGTGCGCTGTTGCAGAATGCTGTTGTCCAGCGCCATCTTCTGGTACTGATCCAGCCTCGCCGGCAGGGTATCGATGAACTCGCGCACCATTCGATCCCAGCCCTGCGGCAGGTCCTGGGCCACGCCGCCGATACGGAACCACGCGGGGTGCATGCGCCCGCCGGTGATGGCTTCGATGATGCCGAACAGGCGCTCGCGATCGCTGAACATGAAAAAAACGGGCGACATCTGGCCGAGATCCTGGGCGTACGTGCCGTAAAACACCAGGTGGCTGGCGATGCGAAACAGTTCCGCCAACATGATGCGGATTACCTTCGCCCGTGCCGGGACCTCGATATCCGCCAGCTGTTCCACTGCCATGACATAGGGCAGGTTGTTCATTACGCCGCCGAGATAGTCTATGCGGTCCGTGTAGGGGATATAGGTGTGCCAGCTCTGTCGCTCGCCCATTTTTTCGGCGCCGCGATGGTGGTAACCGATATCGGGCACGGCATCGACGATGACCTCGCCGTCGAGCTGCAGCGCGATCCTGAACACCCCGTGCACGGAGGGGTGGTTCGGTCCGAGATTGAGGAACATGAACTCGGTGTCCTCGGTGGCATGCGCCATGCCCCACTCCTCGGGGCGAAACCGCAGCGCCTCCTGCTCGCGCTGTTGTCGCTCGGGGTCGGGGCCGTAGGGCTCCATTTCGGTGGCTCGCGCGGGATGCTCCTTGCGCAGCGGGTGACCCTCCCAGGTCGGCGGCATCAGGATACGGCGCAGGTTGGGGTGCCCGCTGAACTCGATGCCGAACATGTCCCAGGCTTCCCGCTCGTACCAGTTGGCGTTCGGCCACACCCCGACGCAACTGGGCAGGCGGTTGTCGCTATCCTCCAGGGCGACCTTGAGGCGCACTTCTTCACTGCGCGCGGGATCGAACAGGTGATACACGACACTGAAGTCCGATGCGGCCGCGGGTTTGTGCTGCCGCTGCCGTTCGTCGATGCCGAACAGATCCAGCAGCATGGGAAACCGCGGCTTCAGGTGCTCCAGTGCCTGCAGCAGCCGGTCGCGGCCGGTCCACAGCGTGGGCACGCCGTCGGCGATGGACTGCCCGGTAAAAGACTGCTCGCCGAAGCGCGCGTACAGCGCCGCCACGGTACTGTTGTCCGTTGTCACCTCAGCGTGTTGCATGACAGGCATGCACGGTTGTCGTCATTGAGAGACTTGCCCTTTTCCGGCGTCGCCACACGCTTGCTTCGCATTCTGCTAAGCGATGCAGACCAGACCTCTTCCCTAAACCTCTTCCGGTCCCCGCAATGTGGTCGCTCTGTTGCGTTCCTGCTGCAACAGGTCGCGGTTTGCCGGGAATTGCGGTTTATACACCTGCTGGTCCCCGACCACCCAGCTCAGGGGCCGGCGTTCCTGCTCGATGGCCTCCTGCAACATGATGAGACCCTGCGTCAGCGCCTCCGGCCGCGGCGGGCACCCGGGGACGTAGACATCCACCGGGATGAATTTATCCACACCCTGCACGACACTGTAGATATCGTACATGCCGCCGGAATTCGCGCAGGAGCCCATGGAGATAATCCAGCGCGGTTCCAGAAGCTGGTCGTAGAGATGCTGCACCACCGGCGCCATCTTGGTGAATACCGTGCCGGAGATGACCATCAGGTCCGCCTGGCGCGGTGTCGCGCGGATTACCTCCGAGCCGAAGCGCGCGATGTCGTGACGGCTGGTCAGGGCCGTCGCCATTTCCACGTAGCAGCAGGAGAGCCCGAAGTTGAAGGGCCACAGGGAATGGGCCCGGCCCCAGGCGACGATGTCCTCGAGTTTGGCGAAAAAGACACTGCGTTTGACCTGTTGCTCCACCGTCTGCGGACTTTGGGCCGAGGCGATGATGTCTTCCGGTCGCGACAAACTCCACTCCATCAGGCCGTTTCCTCGGGGTGTTCGCTACCGCGACTCGCCTTGATGCCCCAATCCAGTGCGCCGGTACTGAGCTCGTATACCAGGGCGATCGCAAGAATTGCGATGAATACGCCGATAGCCGCGAACCCCGGCCAGCCCAGTTCGAAAAACGCCACTGCCCAGGCGAAGATAAAAACGGTTTCCAGATCGAAAATGACAAAAAAGATGGCGACCAGATAAAACTCCACGGACACCTGAATCTGCGGCGAGCCCATCGGCAGGACGCCCGATTCGAAGGGTGTGTTGGTTGCCCGGTTGGCGCGGTGTTGGCCCAGGACAAAGGAAAGTCCCAGCATTGTGGCGACCAGTAGCAGCACCGCCGCGAAATACACGAGGAAAGGCCACAGCGCCGGGTCGCCGCCACTCACAGCCAGTGGCTCCCGTGCAGTGGTGACAGCGGTTGCAAGCAAATGATCTGTAAGGGGTGTGCAATCAATGGTTCGCGCGGAGGGGTGCGAGTGCTCCGGCAAATGCCGGAGAAGTGGCGAGGAATGTTACATGCTTCGCGCGTGTACATCTGAACTCCACAGTGTCCCGGGGGATGCATGGAAGTCGCCGGCGTAGTTCTCCTGCGAGAGAGCAACCGCAACGATGCGCTGTGACTCTTCACCTGACGCGCATCGGCTTTGACTCTAGCGGTGTTGCAAACCAAACGCAAGGAAGTGCCGTGGTCTACACTCCATGGGGTGGCAAGATGGATCGGCAAGCCCCCGGTGCGCATTGATGAAGCGACTGTACCTTCTGCGACACGCGAAATCCGCCTGGGACCAGCCGGCGCAGCCCGATCGCGAGCGGGGTCTCAACAAGCGCGGCAGGCGCGATGCACCGCGCATGGGTCATATGATTGCACAGCGACTGGCGCCGATGCCGGTCCATGTGAGCCCGGCGCGGCGCGCGCAGCTGACTCTGGAAGGCCTTGTGCAGGGCTGGCCGTTTCTCGGCGAGCTTGTGCACCGCACGGAGGAGTCGCTGTACACCTTCGATGTGAACGAATTGATGGCCTGGATCGCGCGTCGGCCGCCGGCGGATAATGCACTGTTCATCGTGTCGCACAATCCCGCACTGACCGACCTGATCAATGAACTCGCACCGGACGCCGGGCTCGACAACCTGCCCACCGCCGGTTACGCGGAGCTGGCACTGGACATTGACCGATGGCGCGACCTCATGCATGGTTGCGCGACGCTCGGGTATACCCTCTTTCCCGGGGAACTCGCCGATGATTGAGCACCACAGGTTCGCCATGAGGCCAGTCCTCGCCGTCGCACGCCGTATGCTCGAGCTGGCGTCACAGCCGCCCCGGGATGCACCCCAATCCGGCAAATGATAGGCTTTGCCGGGTCTCGCGCCAGCTCCTCAAGGAAGGTTTTCATGCGCAGCGCCTGCTGTATCCTAGCTCTGCTGCTGGTAAGCGCCTGCGCCGGCCAGCCGCACAACAGCCAGACCCCGTGCCCCGAGCCGCGCCCGCAGGTCTGCACCATGGAGTACAAGCCGACATGCGCCGTACTGATCGACGGTGGACTCAGGGAGTACTCATCTCCCTGCAACGCCTGCGCCGACGATAGTGTCGCGGCGACGCTGAGCGGACCCTGCCCGGAATGACCCTGACCAACCGTATACTCGTGGCGATGGTGGCGGGGATCGCCGTGGGGTCCCTGTGCAATCTCATGCTGCACAGTGTCGCGCTGCCGCCGATGCTGAGCAGCGGCCTGCAAGATTTTCTTATCGGCGGCGTGTTCGACGTTGTCGGCCGCATCTTCATCGCCTCCCTGAAGCTGCTGGTCGTGCCGCTGGTGTTCGTGTCACTGGTCTGCGGCAGCAGTTCCCTGGGCGACAGCGCGCGCATGGGGCCGATCGCGGGCAAGACGCTGGTTTTCTACCTCGCGACAACCGCCATCGCTGTCAGCGCCGCGCTGCTGTTCGCCGTCCTGATCGCGCCCGGCGCGGGAGTCGAACTGGCGGGACAGGCGGAGTACGAGGTCGTCCCGGCCCCGCCGCTGGCGGATGTGTTGGTAGGTATTGTGCCCTCCAACCCGGTGCGCGCCATGGCCGAGGGCAAGATGCTGCAGATCATCGTATTCGCCCTGCTGGTGGGTTACGCCATTTCCCACGCCGGCGAGCCGGGCCAGCGCATCGCGGCGTTTTTCCGCGACCTGGAAGCCGTGGTGATGCAGATGGTCGAGGTGCTCATGCGCATCGCGCCCTACGGTGTGTTCGCATTACTCGCCCAGCTCTTTGCCGACATGGGGATCGGCGCCATCATGGATCTGGCGGCCTATTTCCTTACCGTCCTCGGTGTACTGCTGGTGCACGGATTCGTGGTATACAGCCTGATATTGAAGACCCTGACAGGCCTCTCGCCCCGGATACTGCTGGAAAAGATGCGGCCGGTGTGGGCCTTCGCCTTCAGTACCGCGTCCTCGGGCGCGACCCTGCCGATCACCCTGCGCACCGTGGAGCGCCGACTGGGTGTGCACAATACCGTCGCGGGCTTCACGGTACCGCTGGGCGCCACCATCAATATGGACGGTACGGCGATCATGCAGGGTGTGGCCACCGTGTTCATCGCACAGGTCTACGGCGTGGACCTGTCCCTGACCGCCTATCTGACGGTGATCCTGACCGCGACCCTGGCGTCCATCGGTACCGCCGCGGTCCCCGGTGTCGGCCTGATCACCCTCGCCCTCGTGCTGGAGCAGGCGGGCCTGCCGGTGGAGGGCATCGCGCTCATTATCGGCGTCGACCGCCTGCTGGACATGGTGCGTACCGCGGTCAATGTCACGGGCGATGCCACTGTATCGGTGGTGGTGGCCAACAGTGAAAAGCAACTGGACGAGGGCGTGTTTCTCAATCCGAAGGCGGATCAGTCGGACAGCCGCGAGCGCGAAGCGCCCGCCGGGGCATAGGGGCCGACTCGCGCCATGGCTGATTCGGCGGGCAACCGGGCGGAGCTGCTGCGCGGGGAATTTCTCGGCCAGACAGCGCTTATTCCCTGGCGGGAATTGCAGACGCATTACGCCGGGGGACGGGTCGTCGTGGTGGAGCCGGCGCTGGACCTGGTCGAGGTGGCGGTACAGCTGGGAATGGATAACGCCGGGCTTTTCCGGTCGTGGATCGAGCGCGGCGAAGTCGCGGCGGTCAGTGATGATCAGGCGCGCGCCTGGCTCGAGTGCGAGCGCGAGCTCTGGGCCGTGGTGGCGCCGCCGTGGGTGCTGGTACAGGTGCCCGGCTGACAGGGCGCGTTCAGTCAGCGTTTGCGAATGACCTTGATCCAGTCGCCGGTGCGGGGCTCTCCCCGCGGGTAGAAGCCGTTGAGCAGTCGCAACCGGTTTTCGGCGTCCTCGATCTGGACGCCCGCCGCCAGGCTGGACAGCGTGGCGCCTCGCGGTACCTGGATATAGTGAATCTGCTGCGGGTTGGCGGCGCGCCGCTCGCGCGGATGGATCGGGCGAAAGCTTTCGATAATGGCCAGCAGTGCGGCATCGCGCGCCGCAAATTCATCGGCGCTGCCCTCGAAAAGGTAGCTGTAACCCTTGTAGTCCACCACCCCCAGGCGCCGCGCACTGTCGCCGCTGCTCGCTATCGCGGTGTAGCCCTGCAGACCGGCCTGTTCCAGCGCCTCACCGTCGCTGAGCGCGCCGCTGGCGTTGTCTTCCAGAACCGAACGCGGTGTACTGCCGGTGTCGCGTCGGCGCAGTGTGATCTTCAATGCGGCGCCGCCGTCCGGATCGCTCGCCACGATGGCGCTGGAGCCGGCGTCTACCTGCCAGCCGGGCGGATGCTCGAAAGTGAACTGCAGGCGATTGTGATAGTAACGATTCGCCTCGCGCTCACCCTGCACACTTTCGCCCCACACCAGGCCTTCCAATCGCTGGCGGAATTCCCCGGGTACAGCCGGGTTCTCTATCCATTTGTCCAGGTCGAGCCCCGCCGCGGTATTGATGACTTTTTTCAGTCGCTGGTCGTTGCGCGGATGGCTCGCGTAGAGGCCGTGATACGTGCCCCCCGGTTTGCCGCCGGAGCCGGCCTGCAGCCGCTGGTACTGCTGCTGGTATTTCAATACGCCGATCACTTCCAGTAAGGCCTCCGGGTCGTAGCCGGTTTTGTGCATGTATTCGGCGCCCAGGCCGTCCGCTTCCAGCTCCATTTCCCGGCCGTAGCCGCTGATTACTTCGGCCCCATACATGCTGGAGGCCTCGGCGAGATCACTGCTGCCGGTCAGAATATAGGCCGTGGTGGCGACCACCGCGTTAGTGACGCCCGCCGCCTTGCGTCGCCCGTGGTGACGGGCGGTGATGTGCCCGATCTCGTGACCCAGCACGGCCGCGAGTTCCGCTTCGTTGTCGAGATAGGCCAGCAGTCCCCGATTGATGTAAATGTAGCCGCCCGGCAGTGCGAAGGCGTTGATGTCGGGGCTGTCCAGAACCGTGAAAGTGAATTCCAGCTCCGGCAGGTCGCTGTTGGCCGCCAGCCGCTGCCCGACGCGATCGACATAGGCCTGCAGCTCGGGATCGTCGTAGACAGCGCCCTTGGCGACCATTTCCGCGTGCATTTCCCGGCCGGTACGCGCCTCGCCACTCTGGCTCGACAGCACCACACTGGCGCCGCCCGTGGCCGGATTGCCGGCGCAGGCGGCCAGCAGCGCGACGGCGGCGATCAGGGCGCCCAGCCGGAGGGCTGTTTTTCGCGCCGTGTGCAACATAGACCCTCTCACTAATGCTCCCTCACTAGTACTCGGCCGACAGGAATTCCAGCAACTGGGCGCCGATGCCGTCACAGGCGGTGCCCTGCACCGGCGCGATGATGGGGATCGGCACCACGACCGCCGGCATGTAGGACTGGCCAGTGGCGGTGGTGTTGACCCTGCCGACCTCCGCGCGGTCCGTGAAATCCCAGATCGTGGCCTCGTAGTCCGAGTCGTTGCCCCAGGTGCCGAAGCCGAAGCAGCCGCCGCCGCCGGGGCCGATGCCGCAGGTCATGGAGCCCGCGGAATCGGTGCGTATCGTGTTGCCGTCGACCCAGATCATGTATTCCAGTTTCAGCTCCTGCAGTTTGCGTGCCACGGGTTCCTGCTGGAGCAGGCGTTCGATGGCCGCGGGCCGCATTGGCGCGGTGCGCGGCTCGAACCATGGGTAGAGTTCATTGATGAACTCCAGTTCGCCGATCAACCGTATCGAGTTGTCCCGGGCGGCGACATAGTTGCCCACGCAGTTCACGAAATCCGGTTCTGTGTCGTAGTCACTGGCGTGGCGCCGGCCCAGGATGACCACGCTGGCGTCGCCGATGCCCTCTTCCGGTTCGTTGAATACCATCTCGTCCACGGTCGAAGTCACACAGCCGGTCGCCAGGCAGGCCATCAGCCCGATGGTTGGCAGGCCCCATTTCACGGTTGTTCCCCCCGTTCGGCACCCGTGGTACGCAGCCAGTCCTGCACCGCCGGCACGGTCGTGAAGGTCGTGGCGAAGTTTGCCCCGGCGTCACGCAGTGCCATGACAGCCGCCAGATTGACCGCGGCCTTGTCGCTGCGCAGAAACGCCGTCGGCGTCTTGCCGTAGCTTGTCATGGTCCACTCGCCAATGGGGTCGCCGTCGGCTGTGACGAGTTCGAAACGATAGCGCATCCAGATCTCGTAGACCTTGACGCTGGTGTGTGACGGAATAGCGTACTGCAGTTCATCCACATGCGGAATGAGAACGCCGTCGACCACGGGATTCGCTTTTCCGGTGCCCGGCGCTTTTTCCAGATGTACCAGATTTTCGAACATACCCTCGAGCAGGGTATCCCACATCTTTACCTGTGCCTCTCCCGTGGCCACGATCCAGTCCGACTCGCCCTCGGTCCCGGCCTCGTCGAAAAACTTGTGGCCGGCGAATTCCTCGTCGTACCACACACCGAGTGTCACCGGCAGCGGCTCGATCAACGGCGGCGGAAATTCGCCCTCGACGGTCACCCGGGCCGGGCCGCAGGCCGACAGTCCGGCGGCGACAAGCAGGGCGACCCACAGCCGCGGCAGCACCGGCGCGAGGCGTCTATCGAAAGTCGTTGAGTGCGACAAACGTCCCTCCATTGCGGTGTGTGAGTTCGCGCATCAGCGTGGCGAAACGAATGCCGGTGGTCTGCAGATGCGGCGCCCGGATGAACTGGACGGGAAAGCCGACCGCGTGGATGCGCACCAACCGATTGCCCGCGGCATCCTCGCGGTTGATGCGATCGACGGTATCTATTACCTCGGCGATGGACTGGCCGGTGAATTCGTCGCCAAACACGTAGATGCTGATCTTCTTGTCCGGGTCGGAGAAGGTGCGAATGGCGGCGGTGATACCCTCCACGGGGCTCGAGTTGCTGAACACGTGCCACCCCCGCAGGTTCTGCATGATCACCCTGCGCCGGCCCGGTGTGTCGGGTATCCACTTGCCGCGATACCGGCTGAACATGTAGTTGCCCATATCGTTCATCACCTGGATGCCCTTGACCTCGGGGTAGATGCTGAGCGTCGCCTCGACCTCCTTCAGAACGCGCTCCCAGGCATAGGAGAACATCGAACCGGAGGTGTCGATGATGAAAATAATATATTCGCTGTCCACCGGAATGCCCCCGATCAACCGGTTCTTCGCCTGGTATTGCGGGCCGAGCAAACGTTCCATCTCCGCTGTCAGCTCTTGTTTCGCCACAGCCAGTTGCCGGGTGATGACGGCGTTGCTGTTGGATTGAACCTGCAGGCTTTCGCGGCGCGACCGCAGACTGGCCAGTTGGCCCCGCAGCACCGCAATCCGCTCCTCATACTGTGACAACTGTTCCTGTTTGGCGTTCAGGTCACGGTTGAGCACGCGGCTCTCGCCGCGCAGCTCGAACAGTTTCTCCTGCAGGTCGGCGAGCCGCCCCTTCAGGTTGGCCGTGGAGGCCTCGATGATCTGCGGTTCCACCGTCTTGGTGATCATCAGCAACAGGATGATCGCGCCGAAACCGCAGGTGATCACGTCCAGGAACGACAGGGAAAACTGTTCGGCATTTCTGCGTTTGCGCATGACCGTGTCTCCTCAGGGCCAGTCCCGCGAGGGGCTGAGTAACGATCCGCCGGAGGTCTGCGCGAGGCGCCACAGCTCGGACGCGGCCATGGGATCGCCCTCCAGCGGCGTCAGGATGATATTGACGGGCACCCCGGCGGGCAGCCGTTCGATGGCCCGGCGGAACAGTTTCTGCCGGTCGCTGGCGCTGACTTTGCTGCCCTTCGGCGGCGCGGTGCCCTGGGTGGGGAGACCGTCGGTGATCAGGAAGATATTGTCCGGCGCGGGATCGAGCTGCTCCAGGGCGAGGAAGGCGTTCTCCAGGCTGGTGCCGCCGTTGGGTGTCAGTTTGCGCAGCGCGCCGGAAACCTCCTCGATGCGCGCCTGATCGGCCACCTCGAGCCAGTCGCCGGCGGTTTCTTGCAAAGCAAAAGTTGCCTCGGTGTTGAAGGTGATGACCTGGTAGTGCCCGGCAATAGGCAGCTGCGCCGTCAACCAGTTGACCGTGGCCAGGCTCCGTGTCCATTTGCCGGCCTGCCGCTGGATGTCCTCGCTCATATTGCGCAGGCGGATAATCTGCACCAGCCGGTCGGCCAGCATACTGGCGGAGGTATCCAGCAGGATGGCGATGTGGCGGCCTCCCAGATTGAGCCCGGTGAGATACTGGCGATTGCCCTCGCCGATAAAGCTGCGCGCGCTTGCGCCGCCTTCCTCGGGACTGGCCTCGCGCAACTTCTGCACCTCCTCTTCCAGTGATTGCACTTCCGCCTTGAGGGCCTCGACATCCTCGGTGCTGGCGTGGCCGTCCCGGCGCAGGTCCTGTATCCGGGCCTCGAGTTCGTCCTGTTCGTCGGCGATGCGACTGGCCCTGCCCCGGGCCTCGACGATACGCAGATCCACCTGCGCTATCGTGTTGCGCAGGCGCACCAGCCCCGCCTCGCCCTCGCGGATATCCTCTTCCAGCAGGCTGACTTCGGACAACAGATCCTCGTTGCGTTCGATGGTCTGGCGCTCGACGGCGTGGTTCATGATCAGGTAGATGAGCACCACGGCGCCGAAGCCACAGGCCATGATGTCCAGAAAACTCAGGTTGAAGGTAGTGGTCTGGCGTTTGCGCCTGGCCACGATCAGTCCTCGACCTCGATCAGCAGGGCGAATCGCTCTGCGCCCAGGCCGATCTCATCGCCGGCGCGCAGTCGCTGGCCCGGTGCGTATGCCGCGCCGTTGATGGTGATAGCCGGCCCGTCGCCGCGCAATTGCCAGCCATCCTCGCCCCGGACTATCTCCCACCCTTCCCGCAGCGTGGTGCCATCGGCGCTCAGGCGCCGGGCCCGCGCGTCCTGCAACAGGTGCGTCGGGTCGGATTCATCCGCGGCGGCCCTCCCTGGTTCGACTTTGGCACGGGCTGGCTCCGCCGTCTCCCGCACCGCGAGTTGCGGCAGCGCGGTGACGAAACTCAGCGCCTGTCCGCGCTGCACCAGAGCATCCCCGTGCGCCGCAAGCGCCTCGCGCACGGCGTGCTCCTCGACCAACTGCAGCGAGGGAAACGCGGTGTCGAGTCCGGGCAGCAGGGCCGCCGCGGGTTCCGCGATGAGTGTGTCGATGCCGCCCGCGTCGCGCATGGTGTTGCGAATCCCGTCGAACAGGCGCTGTGCGGCGGCCGCCAGGTCTTCGCGCGCGATCCGGGCACGGTAGTGACTGACCTCCAGGTTGGCTTCGCCGGCGCTCTGCAGTGCGCGCAGGGCCTGCGGCAGTGCATTGTACAGTTGCTGTTCGGTATCGGCCTTGCGCCTGGGATCAAAGCGGGTCTGGCGCACGAAAGCGTTTGCGATCACTTCCACCAGGCGCTCCTGCAGTTGCAGCAGACCACAGCCCGGAAGCGGTGCCGTATGTTGCAGTGACACCGTGTCACCCCGCAATGCGAGTTGCGCCACCACGGCCTGATGCAATTGCAGTTCCAGGTGGAACAGGCGGCGCCGGCCGCCGTAGAGACTGCCCAGCGCGACGCTGCGGTTGACCAGGCCGACGGCGTCAAAGGGGCACTGCTGAACGATCCCCAGAAACAGCGAAAGCTGCTCCCGCGCCATGGTGCCGGGCACCGCGACAATGATTTCCGCGGGTTGCCCGGCTTCGGTGTGCAGGCTCTGCAGGTGTGCGTGTACCAGGTCCGCCGTGTGCCGGGCGGGCCCGAGCGGGGGTTGCAGCGGGTCGGTGCCCAGCTGCCACCAGAAGCGTGTGTTGACATCCCGCGGCCGCAGCCGCGCCGCATCCCTCGCCGCGGCGCCGAATACGTACTCGCGCCCCCGCAGCAGCGCGTAGCCGGGGCTCTGCACATGGCTGTCGCCGTGCCAGAGCTGCACATTGCAGTCGTTCAGGTCGAGCAGGGCGGGCATGGTCAGTGCGCCACCAGAAAGCGCAACAGCCGTGTATCCGCGTAGCGCTGGCAGTCCAGCACCAGCCGTTCCTGCGCGAGTTGCAGCTGGTGCAGGCAGAACATGATGATGATGCTCAGAACCAGCGCCACGAAGGTGCTGTTGAAGGCCACCCCGAGGCTGGCGGTGACGCCCGAAATATCGCCCTCCACGGCCTTGTAGGCCTGGCCCAGCGCATCGCCGATGCCGCGCACGGTACCGATAAAACCGATGGAGGGAATCGCCCAGGCGATATAACGCACCATGGACATTTCCGAATCGAGGCGTTCCGATTCGACTTCGCAGTTTTCCTTGATGGTATCGGAGACCGCCTGGATGCTGCCGGTGGTGGCAAAGCGCTGCAGGGCCGACAGCAGCGTGCGCGGCAGGAGGTAATCCTGTTCCGCTTCCGGCAGGGCCTCCAGTCCGCGGCTGTATTCCCGGGCGTCCTCGGGGAGCACGGTGGTGCCCTCGGGAATATCCAGCGGGTTGCGCTCCAGCACCTGGCGCTCGCGCAGGGTGTTGCGTGCCTTGTAGCCCATGATAGCCAACGCCCAGAACAGCAGAATGAAACAGGCCTCCTGTTCGTAGTCCCTGATCACCACGGCCAGACTGCGCTCCGGCACGACGTCCTCACCCTCTGCCTGTAGCTGTGCCTCCCGTTCCAGCTGGGCGTCGGCCGCCGGGCGGATGGCGCCGACGTACAGGGCGTGGACCACTATCACCACGATGAGCAATGCAAACAGCTGGAAGAGGAATTCGTTAGACACTTTCTGTTTCATGCGGGTTCCTATTCATGCGGGTTCTTATATGTCCACTGGAAACGATACCGAGAGATCCTCTGATATCTCCTCGGAGGCCTCGTAATCAAAGGGCGAGGGTGGGTCCTCCGCGGATTCCGGAGGAGAAGCATCCGGTTCGGACTGCGTTTCCTCCGGGGTTTTCACGGCTTCTTCGGAAGACTCGGTAGCGGTCGGCTTCTCATCCTGCTGGGCCCACAGCGGTGCGGGCAGCGCGGCGACCGCCAGGACCAGGGCCAACAGTGCGCAGCGAATCGTCTCAGTCATGGTTCACTCCGCGTACCGCGCCAGTCGAAATCCTACGTCATCGCGGCCGGCTTGCCCATAATCGCGATAGGACAGACGCAGGTCACTCAGCCTGGCCTGCGTCCAGGAGGCACCGCGGATAACGTAGTTGTCGCCGCTGGATTTTCCCAGCGGATCGATCTGTGTGGTGCCGTCGTCCGAGGGGATGGTGTACACATCGTGCACCCATTCCGCGACGTTGCCGCCGATGTCGTACAGGCCCCGGTGGTTCGGCGGGAAAGAGGCGACCGGGGCGCTGACCACGTGACCGTCGGAATAGGAATTGAGCACGCGGCCGGTGACATAGGCGGAGCTCTTGTCGGCGTAATTTTCCACCACGTCCACGGGCGGAAAGCCGTCGCCCCAGGGAAACTTGAGCAGGGTGTCGCCGCGGGCGCGCGCGGCCCAGGCCCACTCCGCTTCGCTGGGCAGGCGGTAGCCGGTCGCGTCGGGGTTGAAGCCGGTAACGATGCCCTGCTCCTGCCGGTAGAACGGCGGCAGCCCCTCCCGTCGACTCAGCCAGTTGCAGAAGGACGCCGCCTGCTGCCAGCTCACCCGCACCGCCGGCTGGTGTGCGCGATTGAGACTGGTACCCGCGACCTGGCCGGAGTTGTGTTCCGGCAGGAATTGCCGGAACTGGGCGTTGGTCACCTCCGTCGTCTGCAGGTAGAACATGCGCCGCAGCCCCACCGGGTGCAGGACCTCGTTGGAGCGCCTGCCCGGCTCGCGTCGCGAGGCACCCATGCTGAACTCGCTCAGGGGAGATTCGTGGGGCTTGAACAGCAGCAGCGTCTGTCCCAGAGACGTGGTGATCTCCGGCTCGATACCGGCCAGCCGCGCTTCACTTTTCGTCAGCAGCGCAATCTCCAGCCGTTGCGGCAGCCCGGGGCGGGGGGTGATGCGCCGGCGCTCGGTGGCGTGGCCGTCGAGGCTGAATTCGAGGGTGTGTTGCACCGCCGGCAGTGTCAGTGTCCGGCTGCCCCTGCCCGCCGGGCGCCCGTCGATTGTCACCAGTGCATCTTCGGGCTCGAGATGCAGCTGCACTTCTCCCAACCGGGCGCGCAGTTGCACCGTTTTGCTGTCGCTGGCCCCGGCGGGCAGACTGACCGTCTCCGTGTGGCGCCGGTAGCCCGGCCTGAACACCGCGAGCCGGTGCTCCCGTCCCGGGCCCAGTGCCAGCGTCACGGGTGTCCGCCCCTGGAATTTGCCGTCCAGCGTGACGTTGGCGCCGCTCGGCTCGCTGCTCAGCACCAGTTCACCGGCCGCCGGCTGCAGTTGGATAACACCGAGATCCCGTTTCCCGCCCGCCTCGATCTGCAGGTTTTTCTGCCAGGCGGCATAGGCCGGCAGCTGCAGGATCAATTGCCGTTCGCCCCGGAGCATTTCGATCGTGGCCGGCGTCTCGCCCACCACTTCGCCGTCGACCAGGATGGCCGCGCCCGCCGGCTCGCTGGCGACTGCCACATCCGCCCAGGCCGGGGCCAACTGCACCATCCACTCCTGGCGCTCGTTGCGCCCGGTTACGTCCAGAGTGCGCTCGTGGGGCAGGTAGCGCGCTTTCCTGATCAGCAGGTCGTGTGCGCCGGCCGCCAGCCGCACTGGGCCGAGGGGCGACTCGCCCGCGGGGTCGCCGTCGATAATGACAGTGGCACCGGGCGGGTCGGTGCCGATCTCGATAATACCGGGCAGTGGCTGCAGTACCAGTTCCACGGTCTGGGCGGCGCTGTCGTCCACGGTGACCCCGGTGCTGACGGGCCGGTAGCCGGCGGCGGTCGCCGTCAGCGTGTACTCGCCGGGGCGCAACAGGTAGCGGTTACCGAAGGGCAGGGCGATCCCGCTGATCGAAGTATCCACCTCGCCCTCCGCCTCCACTACAACCTCCAGGGAGCGTGCGGTAAACAGAAACACGAGAGCGGCCGCAACGCATACCAGCGCGACTAGCAACACGACCCGGAATGGTTGCAGGCGCCGGCGCGGCCGGCCCGAGTCGTCCGCCAGCGGCGTGAAACCGCTGGGTTCGATCGTGACCGCGTTCGGGTCGTCCCGCTGCGCCATGTCAAATGGGCTCCGAGCAGATAACGGTTACCGTTTCCGGCGCGGAGTCGTGGGACACGGTGAATTCACGGCGCACGTCGCGATAGCCCTCCCGGGCCCCGACGGCGGTGTAACTGCCGGGCCGCAACGTCAGTTGCCGCTGCTCGAAGCGGCCCAGTTGTGCCACCTTGTAGACCGTCACCCGGGTCTGCCCGTCCGAGCGGAGGGTGACCTGCACCGGTGTGTTGGCTTTTTTCAGAAGCTCGGCCACCCGCGCGATCTGCTCTTTCAATACCGGCCCGGCGGGCGACAGGGTCCTGGCCCGTTCCAGCAGTTCTCCGGTGTCCCGGGCGACAGCGGTGTCGGTGAGGCGCCCCGGTTTGTCGATGACAGCCCGCAGTTGTTTGTCCAGTTCGGCGCGCGGCCGCGCCCGTGCGAGCCCCTCCCGCGCAAAAACCAGGGTACTGTCGATCGCCAGTGCGTTTTCGTAGGCCTCGACCGCCGCCTGCCAGCGCTCGCGGTCTTCGTATTGCCTGCCCTGGCGGCGCAGGTCGGCCAGGGAGGCGGCGGTTTCTGCGGCGGCGACTTCGGCGAGTGCGTTGGCGGTTTCCTCCGCATCCGGCCGCAGGGTCGCGGCCCTGCGGAAAGCCTCGCGCGCGCTGTCGAAACGACCGCCGTCCAGTGCGGCGTATCCGTTGCTCATCGCGTCGTTGAAGCGTCGCTCGCGCAATGCCGCGGCCACCCGCCGCAGCTCTGCCTCCGCCCCCTGATGTTGCGGATCCAGTTGCGCCGCCTGGCTCAACCGCGCCTCGGCGGCGGCCAGTTCCCCGGACGCTTCCAGCTCGGCGGCCTGCTGCAGAAGGTGCAGCATTTGGGGCACCGCCGCGGCGCGCTGGCGCAACGCCGCGAGCGCTGTCGCGTCCGGATCGATCAGACTGGCTACCTCGAGCGCCGCCTCGGCGCCGGCCTGGTCGCCGGCCTCCACCGCCTCGCGCGCCTCGTCCAGCAGTGTCTCCATTTGCGCGGGAACACTGTCAGCCAGCTCCGTGAACTGTTCCAGTGCCTTGCGGTAGCCCTCTTCGGCCGCCACGAAATCGCGGTCGCGGTAAAGTTTATCGGCCGCGGCGGCGGTCGACTTCGCCTCGGCGTAGCGCTCCGGCGCCCATTGCTGTACGCCCTGTTCCTCGAGTCGAAACTGGATATCCAGCAGTTTTTCCAGCACGTCCTGGGCTTCCTTGCGCAACTTCGCCTGTTGCGCGTCGGACCAGGGCGAGGCCTCGGGCGGCGCGGCGCCGGGAGAAGGCGGGCCCGGCGCGGGGGCGGCGCTGTCACCGCTGCTTGCCGGTCCGGGTTGCGCATCGGGTGGGGGCGCATTTATCGCGCCGGGCAGCCAGAAAATCACCAGTCCCGCCGCCATCACCAGTGCACCCAGTGCCGGGAGGATCCAGATCGATACGCCCGTGCGACGGCCGGCAGGCACCGTCTCGGGCTGGGCGACTTCAAAGGGCGTGGGCTCGACGCGATCGTGGTGGCCTGCAGACATGATGTGGTTGCCGGAAACCCTGTGTGGGCAAAGCTACAGTGTATCAGTGGCCGCCGCAGTTTCCGCGGGCACAGCCAGCTCGCCGATTTCCGCGCGGTAGATTTCCGCCAGTAGATCACGCCACTGGGCGTACTGTTCCTCCACGCTGCCGTTGAGCGTCACTGTGCGGTCTTCCAGATCGATGACCTGGGGCGTGATCTCCGCTTCCAGCGACAGACCCAGTTCCTCCAGGGCCTCGACGTGGATCTGCGCCTCCGCGCGCCGTTCCAGGCCGCTCTTGAGGAGGTAGCCACCCCCCAAGATGGCCACGTGGCCGGCGGTGCGGGTAACGGCCCCATCGAAGCCGCTCTCGCCGCTGCTGGCCGCGAGGATGCCGCCGAGAATCGCCGCGGCGCCGGTGAGCAGGCGCCGCCGGCTCTCTGAGCGCACCTCTTCCAGCGCGATCACCTCCTGATAACTGAGTTTGCGCCATTCCTGGTAGGGCCCGCTCATCTGCAGGTCGAAACTGTTGTAGTACTCCTGCAGCGTGTCGATGAACATGCGGTCCCGCTCCCGGATCTCGCGCACGCGCTGCAGCATCGGGTCGTTCTCCGCGGGCAGGCGCCGGACCATCCACACATCCTTGCGGCCCTGCTCCAGATAGCCGCTGAAAGCCTCCGGGGCAAAGCTGCGGGCAAACAGCAGCTCCGTGACCAGGCGTATACGTTCGCGCTCGGCTGTCTGCAGTCCTTCGAGTTGCTGCAGCAGGTCGTTGGCTATCCTGTGGTAGACGCCCTGAAACGGGTCGTAGGGATTGCGGGTCGTGGGTTCGTAGGCGTAGCTGCTGGCGTGGCCCGAATAGGTCCTGTCCAGCCAGACAGTGCCGCGCGCATCGGTGGCGGTGATCGCCAGTTCCAGGAACTCGCCGTCGGAGTGCAGGATTTCGCCCGCGACTCGCAGGTCGACAAACTGGTCGTCGTTGGGGATCACGCGCACCGCGCCCCAGGCGCCGCTGTTTTGCAGCGCGTCCACCAGCAGCCCGGGCATGTAGCGCGCTTCGGCTCGCCGCACCTCGGGATATACGAGCTCGTCGTCTGTCGCGTCGTAATCCTCGATACCGGGATCGAAAACCTGCACGCCGACATCGAGCAGCAATTTCTCGGGGACGGTTGACGAGGCGGTGTCAATCGCCGGTACGGAGGTGCTCTTGATCGATTGGCTGACACAGGCGGACAGCGCGGCGAGCAGGGCGAAGGGCAACAGCAGTCGCAGGGTGGTGTTCACTGCTCGATGCCCTTGTACTTGCGGTACTCGTCCCACAGCCGTTCGCGCACGGCGGGGTCGGGTTCGCGCATGGCCGCTTCGCGCAGTTGCCGCGCCACCACATCGTCGTCGTCACCGTCCGGAATGTCCCCGGGGGGCGGGTACTTGGCGGGATTGTCGGGTATCGCGCCGCCGCCGCTGGCACCGCCGATGCCGCCGCCGTGACTGTAGTTGCCGGCATCCGCCATGTCTCCCTCGCGGGAATTGTCGCCGCCGGACGCTCCGGACCCCGTTGCCGCGCTATTTTCCCCGCCATTGTTCCCGGGGTCGGGTGCGTGCTCGCGCGCCTTGCGCCGCTGTTCCCGCTGCCTTTCCAGGATCATGTCGTCAAAATCACCGGTACCCCGCTCGAGTTCGGCATCGAGCACGGCGACCTCTTCGGTGGGCGTCAGCGGGCCATCGCGGCCCCCGCCTCCGGGGCCCGTTGCATCCGTGCCCCCGCTGCCGGCGACGTCGCCGGCCGTGCCCTGCGACGGCGTCGCGCCCGGCTCGTTGCCCGGCGCCTGCCCACGACCAGCCGTTGCCGGGGTCGATTCCCGCGGGTTGGCCTCGTCGCTGAGGTCCGGCAGGCCCTCCTGTGCCACGCTGTCCTCGAAGCCCGGCTCCCCCGACCCGGCGCCGCCGTCTTCTCCGGTCGTTCCTCCTGCCTTTCCTCCGGCCTTACCGGCCGCGGCGCCCGGGGCGTTTCCACCGCGGGGTGCGCCATCGGCCCTGCCGTCGGCGCGCCCGCTGGGGGCACCGTCCGGGCTGCCTCTTGCTGCCGGCCACCCCTCCTGGCATACCCGTACCCGGTGTGCCGCCGGTAGACGATCCGCTACCCGACGTGCCGCTATCGCCGGGCGCGCCGCCGCCGGGTGCGCCGCTGCCCGGGGACGTGCCCGCGCTGCCTCCGCCCTCGGTGCCCGCCCCGCTCGATGAACTGGTAGAAGCAGGCGGCGACTGGCTCTTTGTGGGATTGCTGGCGCTGGGACAACCCGCGAGCAACAGGCACAGGACGACCAGCCCCACTGCCGGGAACAGGCGCGCCGTGTTGTCGTTACTGTAGTTCATACGCTCTGACAATATTGGTTGTCGCGACCGGTTCTCCCGCTTCGAAGCGGGGTCGAAACGTCGTTCTGCGCATCTTGCGCATCAGGCGGTGAGCCGGTCCGTCCAGTTCGTCGTTCTCGTCGCGGCGCTCGATATCCCGGGTGCGTCCGCGCTCATCCACGGTGAATTCTATCAGGACAGCGCCGGGCCCGGGTTCCGCCGCCGGGGGCAGGGGGCGCAGGCTCTCGATATCGGGCACCGGTACAGGGGAGCCGAACAACGCTTCCATCTCTGTTTGGGCATCTTCCAGCGCGGCAAGTTCCGACAGCGCGTCACCGTAGGCCCGCCGGGCGGCGTCGCGGTCACCGTGCCACAGGTGCCAGTCGCCGAGCATGACCAGAGCCTTCGCCGCCGCGCGGGTGCGTTCGGGACCGGGTTCCTGTTCGAGCGCCACGTTGTGGATCGCCGCGAGAATGGTCTGTCCCTTGCGGTAGCTGTCCACGCGATAGGCATTGAACTGATACAGTGCCTGGCGGCCCTCGAGGTCATCCATTGACTGCTGTGATTCCTGCTGCAGGTTGTAGTCCGCGATGAGGTACTGGGCCTGCAACATGCCGTAAAGTGGGGGCAGGAGTTCGCCGGAGGTCTCTCCCTCGCGGGCAATGATGTCGTTGAGTGCCAGACGGTAGGTGTCCCACATGTTCATCAGGCGGGTATAATCCTGCTCGCCGATACCCAACCGGTAGGCCTCGTACTGCCACGAGGCGTGCTGCATGAACGCCTCTGTCAGCGACTCGCCCTCCATCCCGCTATCCATCCCGCTCGTCTGGACGCGGTACAGATAGCGCTGGCGCTTGTCGGCCTGCTCGTAGTTGTCGATTGCGATGTGGCTGGCGATCTCGGCCTGCAGCAGCGGGATCTGCTGCTTGCTGTAGAGCCCGTCGTTGATACGTGCCAGATGCACACCGCGTTTGAACAATGCGACCGCCTCCGCGTGCCGTTCCTCCGCCTGCAGCGCCATGCCCAGCCCGAGCAGTGATTCCGACAGTTCGGTGCCATAGGCTCCCTGGCGTGTCTCGATGGCCGCTATTCTGGCCTCGTAGTCGCGCAGGCTGGTGGTTGCAGTGCCCGCCTCATGCGCGGTGCCGCACAAGGCAGGGGGAGACCCCAGTGCGAGTAACAGCAGTGTGGATAGTCTGATCGATGTTGCCGAATAGTACATCTGTCGGAACTGTAGACGGAAGATGCCAGTTATAGTACGCCGTTTGGACACTAAGGAAGTATATACATTCCGTACGCGGGTGGACAAAATAGCGGCGCGTTTTCGGGAGCGGCTTTTTTGGGGTTAGTTACAAGTGAGTTATGCGTGAGTTATGAGTGAGTTTGCCCGGGATACCGCAGTCGAAAAGATCGGTGAGGGTATCTATCGCGGCGAACTGGTCGCGGGCTGGCGCATCGGGGAAGTGCCCAACGGCGGCTATGTGCTGGCGGTCGCCGGGCGCGCGCTGCGCGCGGCGTTGCCGCACGCGGACCCCCTCAGCGTCAGCGCTTTTTACCTGGCCCCCACGGTGCTCGGCCCCGTCGAATGCCACCTGCGGGTGCTGCGCGCGGGGCGCGGTACCAGCTTCGCGGACGTCGACATGTTCCAGCAGGACGAACTCAAGGTCCGGGTGACCGCGGCCTACACGGACCTGGAACGCCTGGACGGAGAGAGCTGGTCGCGCCTGGCGCGACCGCGGATACCCCCCTGGGAGGAGTGCGGGGGGCCGCCCGGCAAGGATCTGGAGTTTCGCCGGCGCGTGGAACTGCGCCTGGCCGCGGGACGGGAAGCCTTCGCGCAGCGCAGCCCGGACGGCAGCGGGGAGTTCAACGGCTGGGTGCGCCACGCCGACGGCGCCGACCCGGATGTCATCGCCCTGCTCATGTTCGCCGATGCCCTGCCGCCGCCCATCTTTACCGTCTACGGGCCGTTGGGGTGGGTGCCCACGGTCGAACTGACCGTCCAGGTACGCGCTCACCCCGCACCCGGTCCGCTGCAGGCCCGCCTGAGTTCCCGGGAGCTGACCCGGGGTGTGGTGGAAGAGGACGGCGAGTACTGGGACAGCGACGGCCGGCTGGTGGCCCTCAGCCGCCAGACGGCGAAGGTGCGGCTGCCCGGGCCTCAGTAACCCGCCACCCAGCCGCCGGTCCGGCGCGCATCGGTGGCGCCGAACAGCCAGCCTCCCTCGAGCATGATCGAATTGGTGCGTCCCTGGGTGCGCTCGCTTATCTCCACCGGATGCCCCATGGCCTCGAGCAGCGCCAGGGTGTCGGGGCTCACTCCCCGCTCGACCCGCAACCGGTCGGGCAGCCACTGGTGGTGCACCCGCGGGACCGCCGCGGCGGTGGCGACGTTCATGTCGAAGTCGATGGCGTTGAGCAGCAGTTGTACCACTGTATTGATGATGACGCCGCCTCCCGGCGAGCCCGTGGCCAGCCAGGGTTTGCCTTCGCGCAGCACCAGGGTGGGGCTCATGGAGGAGAGCGGACGTTTGCGCGGTTCGATACGGTTGGCTTCGCCCTGCACCAGTCCGAAGGCGTTGGGCTGGCCGGGGCTGGCGGCGAAGTCCGCCATCTCGTTGTTCAGCAGCATGCCCGTGCCCGGAACCGCGATATGCGAGCCGAAGCTGAAGTTCAGCGTATAGGTATTGGTGACGACATTGCCGCTGCCGTCGGCGACGGTGAAGTGGGTGGTATCGGGGCTTTCGGGCGCCAGTTCCCGTCCCGGCGCGATGTCGGCGGCGGCAGTCGCCGTCCGCGGATCGATGTGCTTGCGCTGGCGCGCCGCGTAGTCCTTGTCGATGAGTGCGGCCACCGGAACGTCGACAAAGTCGGGATCGGCGAGGTATTTGCTGCGGTCCGCGTAGGCGTATTTCATCGCCTCGCTGAGATGATGCAGGTAGGCGGCGGAATTGTGCCCCATGGCGGCCAGATCGAAGCCCTCGAGGATGTTGAGCATTTGCAGGATGTGCACGCCGCCGGAGGATGGCGGCGGCGCCGATACCACCTGCAAGCCGCGATAGCTGCCGCGCACCGGCGCCCGCTCCACCGGTCTGTAGGCGGCGAGGTCCGCGGCGGTCATCAGGCCCTCGCCCGCGGCCATCGCCGCCGCTATACGCTGTGCCACCGGCCCCTCGTAGAAACCCGCGCGGCCGTTGTCGCTGATCTGCCGCAGGGTCCGGGCGAGATCGGGCTGGCGCCACAGACTGCCGATAGCCGGCGGGGCGCCGTTCTCGTCGAGGAACAGGCGCGCCGCCTCCGGGTCGCGCCGCAACTGCTCTGCCCGCGCGCCGATTTCAGCGCGCAGCGCCAAGGACACCTCGAAGCCGTCTCTGGCCAGCGCGATGGCCGGCGCCAGCGCCTTCTCCCTGCCAATGGAGCCGTACTCCTCCAGAGCGTAGAGCAGGCCGGCAACCGTGCCCGGCACGGCGGCGGACTGAAGACTGAAATACTCGCGCATCCTGTCGATCTCGCCGTCCTCGTCGAGGAACAGGTCGCGGCCCGCGGCGGCCGGCGCCGTCTCGCGATAGTCAATGAAGGTCTGACGTTCGCCCTCGGCCAGGTGGATCAACATAAAGCCACCGCCGCCCAGGTTGCCGGCGCGCGGGTAAGTGACGGCGAGAGCGAAGCCTGTGGCCACCGCCGCATCCACGGCGTTGCCGCCAGCGCGCAGAATCCGCAAGCCGACCTCGGCGGCGAGGCGCTCCGGCCCCACGACCATGCCGTTGCGCGCGATCGCGGGCAGGAAGCGCTGGCCGTGATCGATGATCGGTACCGCCGCGGTCGACTCTTCCGGCTGCCGGGCGTGCGCGGCGCCCACCGCCAGGGCGAATTGCAGGAGGAGAACGGAAACGAGGCATCGGGCGTTGTGCATAGTGGATTCCCTGTCTTCACCGCCGGTGACTTTAACCGTTTTGATCCGCAGCGCATACTCGCAGGAAATTAACCGGAGTCTATCCACAGGAATGTATGCGCTGGAATGTATGCTCTGGAATGAAAAGGAGTAGCTGATGGACGACCCCCTGCTGGCGGCGCTGGAACAGCGCTTCGAGGCCATGTTCGCGGCGCTGGCCGCGGGCGAGCACCTGCCGCCCGCGGCGCGCCTGCGCACCGAGGGCATGATGGAGGCCGCGGTGCTGCTGGAGCGTGCCGACGCAGCGCAGTTGCAGGATGTCATGGCGCGTTGTTACCAGGCCGCCACCGGTCGCGCCTTCGACGACGAGTTCGGGGCGGACTGGCGGGAGTTCTTCAGCTTTCCACAGATTCCCGCGATGGGCGAACGGGCGCCGGTCTATCCCAGCACGCGGGAATGAGATTCACCTGGCTTTCCGCCACATGAACCAGGTGGTCGGCCCCCCGGCGGCAATGGGTGCCCGCGCGCGGACTTCGAAGCCGTGTCGCTTGTAGAGCGGCACATTCAGTGCGTTCGAGCTCTCCAGGTAGGCGGGCATGCCCTGCTGGTCACAGACCCCGGTGCCGCGCTCGAGCAGCGCGTTTCCGATGCCCTGTCCACGGTGCTCCTGGCGGCAGCCGATGAACTGCAGGTAATAGTGCGGTTCGGCGGGCAGGTGCCGCTCGTACAATCGACCCTGCTGACGCAGGCGCCACAGGGGGCGCGGCCCCTCGTGCAGCAGCAGGCGCAGGCCGAGGCGCAGCAGCGCGAGTCTCGGCGCCATCTCGTAGCGCTGTTCCGGCGGCAACCAGAGCGCTGCGGCGCGACCTTCACGCTCCATATGGATCATGCCGCGGGGCAGGTAGACCTCGCGCACCAGCAGGTTAAAGTAGTCGGGGTAGAGCTGCCGCCTCGGTATCACCCAGTTGAGGACCGGGTCGTGGCTGAAACTGTCACTGAGCGTGTCCACCAGCGCCTGAACGTCGCCGGCCGCGCCATCGCGGATCGCGTGGGCGCCTGCGTGGTGGGGCGCCGCCGCGCCCGTCGTATTCAGGTCCAGGTCTTGCATTGATTTTTCACGCCCTGGGTGGACAGCGCACCGGGTGCGGGCGCTAGTATAGGGCGCCCACATTAACAGGATTCTGGCGGAGGCTCCCTACCGTTGTCCTACGAGGATTTCCGGCGCGAGTATACAGCCGATGGCCTGACGCGCGATATGCTCGACAGCTGCCCCGTGCGCCAGTTCGAAACCTGGCTGGAGCAGGCGGTGGGCTCTTCCCTGGAAGATCCCACCGCCATGGTTCTGGCCACGGTCGATGCCCGCGGTCTGCCGTGGCAACGCATTGTGCTGCTCAAGAGCGTTTCCGCCGAGGGTTTTGTCTTTTACACCAACTACGACAGCGACAAGGGCCGCGCTATCGCCGCGCAACCCTGCGTATCCCTGCATTTTCCCTGGAATGCACTGGACCGGCAGGTGAGCCTGCTCGGCCGCGCGGAAAAATTATCGCCCGCGGCGTCGGCGTCCTACTTTGCCTCCAGGCCGCGAGAGAGCCAGGTGGCGGCGTGGGCATCCCGGCAGTCGCGGCCCGTACCCGATCGCGCGGCCCTCGAGGCACAGGCGGCGCTGGTGCGTGAAAAGTTCGCGGGCCGGGAGATCCCGGTGCCCGAATTCTGGGGGGGATACCGGGTGCTGCCAGAGCGCATGGAATTCTGGCAGGGCGGCGAGCACCGGCTGCACAACCGGTTTCGCTACACGCGCGGCGCGCACGGCGACTGGGACCTGCAGCAGTTACAGCCTTGAGCGTGTGGACAGCCTTGAGTGCCAGTCAGGCCGGGGTCGCGCGCCGCTGCTGGAAGTAGCGCGGTTCGGTATCTATGCCCAGCAGCGTGCGCCGTATCATGTCCAGGCCCGCGGCGGCGAGCATGGTCTGGAACAGGCTGCGCTCCACCGGCCAGCACAGGCAGCGCGTGCGCAGGTCGGCGTCCGTGCCCCAGGCGAGCCACACGGTGCCGACCGGTTTCTGCGGCGTGCCGCCGCCGGGGCCCGCGATACCCGACACCGCGATCACGTAATCCGCCTCAGCCCGTCGCAGGGCGCCACGGGCCATCTGTATGACCACCGCTTCGCTGACGGCGCCCGCTTCAGCGAGGGTCTTCTCGTCGACGCCGAGCACGGCGTGTTTGATGGAGTCGGCGTAGGTCACGAAACCGGCGTGAAAGCCGTCGGACGAGCCGGGAATACCGGTCAGCATACTGGCGATCAGGCCGCCGGTGCAGGATTCCGCCGTGGCCAGTGTCGCATCCCGCTCGCGCAACAGTTGCAGCACCCGCTCTGCGAGACGGATATCGCCCTCGCCGATGATATGATCGCCGAACAGGGCCTCCAGTTGCTCGCGGCAGCGCTGGCGCGCGGGCAGGTCCGCGTACCGCTCCACGGCGAGCTTGATCTCCATCTGCGGCGCGCCGGCGCGAAAACCCAGGTTTACCTCCCGGGGCCAGTCGGCCACGCCGTCGTCAATCATCTGTTGCGCTGTGGATTCCCCGAGGCCGAAGGTCTGCAGTCTGAGTATGTCGCGCTCCACCGGCCGCGGGAGGCGCTCGCGCAGGTCGGTGACGATGGACTCCAGCATGACTTTCAGTTCGCCCGGTACGCCGGGGGTGCAGATGACACGGCAGTGCCCGAGGGTCATCTCGAATCCCACGGCGCTGCCGATGGGGTTGTCGACCAGGGTCACGCCCTCGGGCAGCAGCGCCTGCTTGCGATTGGCGGCGTCCAGTCGCAGGTTGCGCGAGGCGCACCAGCGCTCGAGGTGGGCCACGGCCTGCGGGTGTTCCCGCAGCGGCACACCGGCGACCGCAGCGAGAACCTCGGCTGTCAGGTCGTCCACCGTCGGGCCGAGTCCGCCGTTGACAATAATCAGGTCCGCCGCGGTTGCCATTGTCGCCAGTTCCTCGCACAACAGTGTCCGATCATCGCCGAGGGCTACCTTGCGCCGGACGGAAATCGCCACTTCGTCCAGGTACCGTGCAATCAGGGCCGAGTTCGAGTCCACGGTATCGCCGCTCATGATCTCGTTGCCGGTGAGCAGCAACTGGACGTGCAGGTCTGGATTGTTCATGGTGGCTGCCGGGCCCTTGTGTATGGGTCAAGTGTGTATTGGTCAAGCGTGCACCAGGCAAGCATAGCCGCAATGCTTTCGTCCGGGCAAAGTGCTATCGTCTCAAGCGCTCACAATCTCACTATTGATAATTGCCGGAATTGACGTAATTCCCGCGAGGTGTGTGTTTTGCCCGAACTCACTTTCTGTCCGGAATGCGGCGGCCCCCTCCTGCCTCACCGGGTTGCAGGGGAATTGCGACGCCACCGCTATTGCGGCCGCTGCCGCACGGCGCGCCACAATCATCCCCTGGTGGTGGTCACGACCTTCGTCGCCAGTGGCACGCGCCTGCTCTGGGTACAGCGCGATCTGCCGCCGCGGCGCGGCAAGTGGGCGATTCCCGGCGGCTTTCTGGAAAATGGCGAAACCCTGGCGCAGGGTGCGGCGCGCGAACTGCGCGAGGAGGCCGGCGTGGTGCTCCCCGCCGAGCGGCTGCAACTGTACATGACCGGTGCCGTCACCTTCATCAATCAGGTCTACGTGGGTTTCCGGGCCACGGTGGACAGCGATGCCTGCGTACCGGGCGTCGAATCGATGGACTGTCGGTTCTTCTCCCGGGACGAGTGTCCCTGGGATGCGGTTGCCTACCCGCAGGTCAACGACTCGATCCTGCAGGCTTACAGCGATCTGCACAGCGGCTGTTTCGACGTGTGGCAGGCGGAGATGACCGAGCATCGTTACGAACTGTGCGCGGTGTGCCAGGTCAACGATCCTGGATCCCCGCTTTCGCGGGGATGACGGCAAACAGGCAGCGTGCGGATGACGAACGGCAGCGTCGGATGACGGCAAACAGGCAGCGTGCGGATGACGGCAAACAGGCAGCGTGCGGATGACGGCAACAGGCAGCGTGCGGATGACGGCAAACGGGCAGTGTGCGGATGACGGCAAACAGGCAGCGTGCGGATGACGGCAAACGGGCAGCGTGCGGATGACGGCAAACGGGCAGCGTGCGGATGACGGCAAACGGGCAGCGTGCGGATGACGGCAAACGGGCAGCGTGCGGATGACGGCAAACGGGCAGCGTGCGGATGACGGCAAACGGGCAGCGTGCGGGTTAGAATCCCCTGTGCCTGTCGAGGTAGTCGCGCTCGGCGGCGGTGGAGTCCCGGCCCAGTATCGCGTTGCGGTGGGGAAAGCGGCCGAAGCGCTCGATGACATCGCGGTGGGCCCGCGCGTACCGCGCGAAACCGGCCAGCCGCGGGTCGCCGCCCGCCGCCAGTGCGTCGAACAGCCGCACCGATTGCCGCTGTGCCGCCGACTCCTCGCTGTGTTCCAGGGGCAGGTACACGAACACCCGATGGATCGCGGGCAAGCGATTGTCGCGACCGGAATCGATACACCGGCGCGCCAGCGCCAGTGCCCGGGTGTCTCCGGCGAAGGCCCGGGGGGTGCTCCGGTACACGTTGCGGCTGAACTGGTCGAGCAGCACGATCAGCGCGACAAGGCCGCGGTCGCTGTGAGCCCAGTGGTCCAGTGCGCCTGCCAGAGCCCGTTCCAGCGCGGGCGCGTAGCGCCGGCACGCGGCGTCGGTTGCCGCGGAGCCGCCGAACCACAGGGCATTGCGGTCCGCACAGGGCATGCCCGCCGCATCCAGTTCGCCAAACCAGAAATCGTGAATATCGCGGATCAGCTGATCGTCCATGCGTCGCACCCGTCGCGCGGTCGTTGTGCTATGGTGCCCCTGTCGGTGACAGCATAGCGGAAAAGCGCGGGCCAGCGGCGCTGCCGACAGGGATTCTACGCAAACCTGTGGAGGGATTTGTGACCGCCCACGCCACGATCAATCTGCCGCGCATCCTCAGGGTCGGCGCCGGTGCGAGCGAGGAAATCGCGAATACCCTGAACGAACTGGGCTTGTCGCGGCCGCTGCTCGTGACCGATCCTTTCATCGTGGAGAGCGGCCTCTGCGCGGGCGTTCGCAGGGCCCTCGAAGGTGCGGGTATCGCTTACGGCGTGTTCGCCGACTGCGTGCCGGATCCGACGACCGATTCGGTGGGTGCCGCCCTGCAATGCCTGCGCGACGGTGGGCACGATTGCGCGATCGGTCTCGGCGGGGGCAGTTCCCTCGATACCGCCAAGGCGGCGGCGGTACTGGTGGTCGGCGGCGGCCGCATGAGCGATTACAAGGTGCCGGCCCGCGTCGACAGCGGACTGCCGATCATTGCCATCCCGACTACCGCGGGTACCGGCTCGGAGGTCACCCGCGTCGCAGTGATCACCGACACGCAAACCCGGGAAAAGATGTTGTGCATGGGGCTGGGCCTGATGCCGGTGGCGGCGCTGGTGGACTACGAGTTGACCCTGAGCATGCCCTGGCGCCTCACCGCGGACACCGGTATCGACAGTCTGTGCCACGCCATGGAGGCCTATGTCAGCCGCAAGGCACACCCCTTTACCGACAGCGTGGCCCTGACCGCGATGGAAACCATCCACCGGCATATCCGCCGCGCCTGTGCGGAACCGGACAATCGTGACGCGCGCGCGGCGATGATGCTCGCCGCCACCCAGGGCGGTATCGCCTTCGCCAACGCCTCGGTGACCCTGATACACGGCATGAGCCGACCCATCGGCGCGCTCTTTCACGTGCCGCACGGACTCAGTAACGCCATGCTGTTGCCGGAGGTCACGGCGTGGTCTGTCGGCCACGCAGCGGCCCGCTACGCGGACTGCGCGCGCCGCATGGGAATCGCCGGGTCAGCCGATGACGACGCGGCGGCGACGGACAAGCTGGTCGCCGGTCTGCGCCGGCTGACGGCGGATCTGGCGGTGCCGGCGCCGCGGGACTACGGCATCGGGGAGAGCGAGTGGTTCGGTTCCCTAGAGGTGATGGCGCGGCAGGCGCTGGAATCGGGCTCGCCGGCAAACAATCCCCGTGTGCCCGGGGCGCGGGATATCATCGGGCTCTATGAGCGCGTCTGGGCCTAGGAGACTGTCGCGCATCCCGCCGAAAAATTCGCGGGCGGCAAGCCACTTCGCTTACAAAGGCCGCCCGCTTTGTCTACACTTGTAGATGAAATTTTCCCCGCGACGCAACAGGGAAACCACGTTTATGAGACGCGTTGTCTTCAATCAGAAAGGTGGGGTCGGCAAGACCAGCATCACCTGCAATCTGGCCGCGATCGGGGCCGCGATGGGCTACCGCACACTGGTCGTGGACCTGGACGTGCAGGGCAACACGACCCACTACCTGGTGGGCGAGATTGACGCCGAAGCCTTTCCGGCAGAGGCCCAGGGCGTGGCGGGTCTGTTCAAGCAGACCGTGGGCTCGCGCAAAATGCGCCGCAACCCGGACTCCTTTGTCTGGGAGACACCCTGGGAAAACCTTTTCCTGTTGCCCTCCAGCCCGGCGCTGTCGGACATGGAGAAGGAGCTGGAATCGCGCTACAAGATCTACAAGTTGCGCGATGCACTGGATAAGCTCGATGAGGAGTATGACCGGGTGTACATCGACACCCCGCCCAACATGAATTTTTATTCCAAGGCGGCGCTTATCGCCGCCGATGCCGTACTCATTCCCTTCGACTGTGACAGCTTTGCGCGCCAGAGCCTGTACGCGCTGCTCGATAACATCGGCGAGTTGCAGGAGGATCACAACCCGGACCTCGTCGTCGAGGGCATCGTCATCAATCAGTTCAATTCCCAGGCCAGACTGCCCGCGGAGCTGGTGGCGGAGCTGGAGGAGGAGGGGCTGCCGGTATTCACGTCCTACCTCAACACATCGGTGAAGATGAAGGAGTCCCACCGGGAACACCGGCCATTGATTGACCTGGCGCCCGGCCACAAACTGACCGGGCAGTTCCTGGACCTGCATGCGGAGCTGGAAACGATGCTCGCGGAAGCGGCTGCCCTGACGAGAATATCATTATAAATTCTCGTTATTTGTCTATGTGATTGTAATTCTATAAGGTTTGCAGCCCGTTGAATGAGTTGGGCGCGGGCGTGAAGATCGATCTCGACAGAGCCAACGCCGCCCTGCGTGGCGCCAGTGCCAAGGAAATCATCGAGTGGGCGTTGTCGCAGGGAGGCACCGCGATCGCCACCACCAGCATGGGCCGCAATGCCGCGGTCATGCTGCACCTGGTGAGCGAGGTGGACAAGTCCGTGCCGACGATATGGGTGGATACCGGTTACAACCTGCGTGACACCTACATTGTCGCCGAGAGGTTGATCCGTGATCTGGAATTGAATATCCACGTGTATACCCCGCAGATGACCTCGGAGCGGCGCAACGCCATTATGGGAGGCGTTCCGACCGTGGACGAGGAGGAGCGCCACGAGGAATTCACCCGACAGGTGAAACTGGAGCCCTTCGAGCGCGCCCTGGCGGATTTTCAGCCCGACATATGGCTGACGGGCATTCGCCGCCATGAAACGGATTACCGCGAGACCCTCGACGTGGTCTCCCTCGACGGCCGCGGCATCATCAAGGTGTCGCCGATATTCGACTGGTCCGACGCAGACATCGAGGACTATATGGCGCGCCATGAACTTCCCACCTGCAAGCACTATTTCGATCCCACGAAGGTGTGGGACGGTCGCGAGTGCGGGCTGCACACGCAGATCTGAACCCCGGCGTCCGGTCCGCTCCGAAAGCGTGCCGCGGCGGCGCCATGCTCTGCACGGTGCTCTGCTGTATTCTCGGCGCCTGCGCCACCCACGGCCCACGCGGGGGGCTTACCGTGGATACACTGCCGGCGCTGCGCTGGGAGGACCGCGTGGTCGAGGTGTCGGCCGTGGCCGCCCGCGCTCCGACACCCGATCTGCTGGCGGTCGACGGGGCCATGCGCGACTTCGTGGAGCGCTACACGCGGGGCCTGCCGCGGGGTCGTGCACGGCTGCTCGCCCTGCACCGCGCGGTGCGCGGGCCCGCGAGTCTGGGCATCGACTACGATCCGGCGGCCGAGGGGACGGCACGGGAGGTTTTCCATCGCGGCAGCGCGAACTGCCTTTCTTACGCCTCGCTGTTTGTCGCCCTTGCGCGGGAAGCGGGCCTGCGGGCCAATTACCAGTGGTTGCGCACGCGGCCGCAGTGGACCCTGCAGGGCGAGCGGGTCACGGTGCGGCTGCACGTCAATGTCATGGTCACGGCGCCACATGGGGACGGTTTCATGGTGGATATCGATCCTGTGCCGACGCGCGAGGTCGCCGGCACCCGGCGTATTTCGGACCGCGACGCACAGGCGCTGTACCACAGCAACATCGCCATGAATGCCCTCGCCGAACAGGCCGTGGAGCGGGCCTGGGTGCACAGCGTACGCGCGCTGCAGCTCAGTCCCGGCGTGCCGCATCTGTGGGTCAACCTCGGTGCGGTATACCGCTACGCGGGGCAGCTCCCCGCGGCGGAGCAGAACTATCTTCACGCCCTGCGCCTGGATCCCCAAAACGATTCGGCGATGAACAACCTCGTGGTACTTTACGGGCTGCAGGGCCGGGAGGCGGAGCGCGCCCGCTGGCAGGCCCGTGTCGCCGAGTACCGGCGGGCCAATCCCTACTATCACGCCTGGCTGGGTGATCGGGCGGCCACGCAGCGCGAGTGGCGGCAGGCCCGGGACTACTACGCACGGGCGGTGGCATTGCTGCCGGACGACAGTCGTCTGCTCTACGCCCTGGGCCTGGCGCACTACGAACTGGACGAGCCGGGCGCGGCCTCCGGTTTCATTCGCCGTGCCATCGAACACGCGACGCTGCGCTCGGACATCGCCGCCTACGAAACACGGTTGCGGGAGGTGGAGCGGGCCCTCGGCACAGGCGGTCAGCCCTCTGCGGGCAGGTCGATGCGGATGTAGGCGCGCCGCCCCATCTTGCCGCTCAGGCGCGAGAGCAAGTCCGTCAGACGCATCTGCCAGCCGTACTTGCGGTGCAGCGCCCGCAGGGCCGTGGCGGTCTCCTCCGGAGTTTCCAACAGGTGCGCGGAAGCGTTCACCCAGTCGCCGGTCAGGGTGCCGGAAACCGTGCAGGGGGCGATCCGGCAGTCACTGAAATTGCGCAGTCGTTTCACCTTGCCGGCGTCTCTCGCGGAAAACACGTAATAACTGCCGTCCTGTGGGGCGAACCAGACGGGCGTGGCCACCCAGTCGCCGGAACGCTTGCGCGTCGCGAGGCTGATATAGTTGCCGCCCTCCAGAAACTCTTTATCGGCGCTGTCCATCGCTAATCCCCCGGAGCCGGTTTCAAATGTGCCGGTCGCTGCTACCATTAAATGTCTGTCATTCAATGCCTGTCATTAAATGCCTATTCGCCAGTCGCCACAACAGGCGCAGACCGAGGTAATTGTCCATGGCCCATTACGATGCCGAAACCACCACCAACGAAATCATCGACGGCGTGAACCTGGAGGGCGGGCTCGCGCTGGTGACCGGGGCCTCGTCGGGCCTGGGTGTGGAGACCACCAGGGCGCTGGCGGCCGCCGGTTGCGCTGTCGTAATGGCCGCCCGCGACCGGGACAAGCTCGAGGACGCGGCCGCCGGCGTGCGGCGCGCGGTGCCGGGGGCGGAGCTCGAGATCCTGTGCCTGGACCTGGCGGACCTCGACAGCGTGCGCGCCGCCGCGGCCGAGGTTCGCGCGACTTTCTCGCCTCTGCATCTGCTGATCAACAACGCCGGTGTCATGGCCTGCCCCCTGATGCGCACCGCGGACGGTTTCGAGATGCAGTTCGGCACCAACCATCTGGGCCATTTTCTGTTCACATGCCTGGTGGCGCCGGCGCTGCTGGCGGGCGCCCCGGCCCGGGTGGTCAATCTCAGTTCCGCCGGCCACCGCTTCGCGCCCGTGAATTTCGAGGATCCCAACTATCGGGAGCGCGAGTACGACAAGTGGCAGGCCTACGGCGAGTCCAAAACCGCCAACGTCCTGTTCACGGTGGCGCTGGACGCCCGGCTGCGCGAGCGCGGCGTGCGGTCCACCGCGGTGCATCCCGGTGTCATCATGACGCAACTGGCCCGGCACATGGACGAAGCCGACTTGCAGTCACTGAGTGAGCGCACGCCCGCCGGGGAGCCGCTGGTATTCAAGAGCGTGGAGCAGGGCGCGGCGACCTCCGTGTGGGCCGCCACGGCCGGCGAACTCGCCGACAGGGGTGGCATTTATCTGGAAAATTGCCAAATCGCCGGTCCCGCCGTGCACGGCGGCAGCGGTGGGGTAGAATCTTATGCCCTGGACGATGCCGCCGCCGAGCGCCTGTGGTCCCTGTCCGAGGAACTGGTGGGGGAGTCGTTCCGGTTGTGACAAGAGAACGAGGGCAGTATCCATGCAATCAACCATCGTATTATCGGCGGCCCTGGCGGGGTCGTTGCTGCTGGGGTCGGTACCGTTCGCCGCCGCCGACGACAAAGCCATGATCGATGCCAACACGGTGCGCGCGCTGGACTGGCTGCGGGCCTCCGAGGACACGGCGCAACTGCTGGAACGGGCGGCCGGCGTGCTGGTCTTTCCCGATATTGTCGAGATGGGCTTCGGTGTCGGCGGCGAGTTCGGCGAGGGCTCGCTGCTGGTTGACGGCCGGACCATCGACTATTACGCCACCGCGGGATCGACATTCGGCATGGCGGCCGGCAGCGATTACAAGGCGGAGGTGATCTTTTTCATGACGCGGGAAGCCCTGGAAGACTTTCGCGAGCGCCGCTCCGTGAAGGTCGGCGAGCATCTTCAGGTGCCCCTCGCGGTCAACGGCCGGCACGCGCTGCAGGTCCGGGACGCCCATGTCGGCATGGTGTTTTCCGACGGGGGGCCGGTCGCCGGCCCGGAGCTGGACGGCGACCGAATCACCCGCATACTGCGCTGAACGTTGCCGGCGCGCCGCGGGCAGCCCTCGCCCGGCGCGCTGGCGACACCCTCGCCGCTGCTGTATGCTGCGCCGCTGAAGCACCCGGTAACAGCTAACCCATCATGCCAGAACATACCGCCGTGGCCGCGCTGTTGCGCGGCGACGTGCCGCCAGGCTCAACCGTCAGGGTCAAGGGCTGGTTGCGCAGCAAGCGCGACTCCAAAGCCGGCATCGCCTTTCTCGCGGTGCACGACGGCTCCGCCTTCGACGCCATCCAGGCCGTGGTGCCCACTTCCCTGGACAACTTCGAAACCGAGGTCCGCCCTCTCGGTACCGGGTGCGCGGTGATCGTCGACGGCGAGCTGGTCGCTTCCCGGGGCCGCGGCCAGAGCGTCGAGATACAGGCCACCGCCGTGCAGCTGGTTGGCGCGGTGCAGGACCCCGAGTCCTACCCCGTCGCCAAGAAGCGCCACACTTTCGAGTTTTTGCGCACCCAGGCGCACCTGCGACCGCGCACCAATACCTTCGGCGCGGTTACCCGGGTGCGCACGACGCTGGCCAACGCCATCCACAATTATTTTTTCGAGCGCGGGTTTCACTGGATCAATACACCGATTATCACCGGCAGCGACTGCGAGGGCGCCGGCGAGCTGTTCCGTGTCAGCACACTGGATCTGGCGAACCCGCCGCGCACTGCCGGCGGCGCGGTGGACTTCGGCGAGGATTTTTTTGGCGGCGAGACTTTCCTGACGGTGTCCGGGCAATTGGAGGTCGAGGCCTATTGTCTGGCAATGAGCAGGGTCTACACCTTCGGTCCCACCTTTCGCGCCGAAAATTCGAATACCAGCCGGCATCTGGCGGAGTTCTGGATGGTCGAGCCGGAAGTCGCCTTTGCCGATCTGGACGACAATGCCGCGCTGGCGGAGGACCTGTTGCGCCATGTCCTCGGGCGCGTACTGGAAGAGCGCGAGGAGGACATGGCGTTCTTCCAACAGCGTATTGACGAAACGGTGATCGAACGGCTGCGCTCGGTAATAGGCAACCGCTTCGAGCGCATGGATTACACCGAAGCCATCGGCATCCTGGAGCGTTCCGGGGAAAACTTCGAATTTCCCGTTGCCTGGGGGTCGGACCTGGCCTCCGAGCACGAGCGCTATCTCACGGAGCGCCACGTCGGCCGGCCGGTTGTGGTGACCGATTATCCCCGGGATATCAAGGCGTTTTACATGCGCCTCAACGACGACGGGCGGACCGTGGCGGCCATGGACGTGCTGGCGCCGGGCATCGGCGAGATCATCGGCGGCAGCCAGCGGGAGGAGCGCCTGGAAGTGCTCGAATCGCGCATGGACGATCGCCTGCGCGAGGAGTTGTGGTGGTATCGGGACCTGCGGCGCTACGGCACGGTGCCGCACGCGGGTTTCGGCCTCGGGTTCGAACGCCTGTTGAGCTACGTCACCGGCATGGACAACGTACGCGACGTGATTCCCTTCCCCCGCACCCCCGGCAACGCGGCATTCTGAGCCGCGCAATCCCTGACCCAAACGGGTATTTTCGCCGCCCGATCGCCGGCGCTTGCGTAAAATTGCCCGAAATTCGCCGCAGGAGCGGGTATTACTGCGTCATACTGGATCCGGCAATAACAACAACCTTGTGCACACAGGGTCGGGCGGAGGATGCGGATGCGCTCTGCAGATGACTACGCGGGTATCAGCGAATTGACTATCGTCGATACGTTCACCCGGCTGATTTTCGGCGAGGAAGCGGGGTTCCAGCCCCGTGACCGGCTGATTATCCGGGTCTTCCGCGACGTGGACGCCAACGTGTTCATGGACAGCCCCGCGGAGATGGGTGAGTACCTGCGCGGTCTCGGCGTGCGCGAGATGATTTATCTGGTGTCCCGCATTCGCGAGCAACTCGACAGCGAGGCCCTCGCCGTTCGCGCGCGCGCCGAGGAGCGGGCAGCGCAGCACAACACCGATACCGGTTAGTCCGTGACGGCGGTATCCGGCGCCGCTTCTTTCAAGCCGCAGCCGGGCACGACCTCGAATTGCGCGAGCCATTGCTCTTCCGCGCGGGCGCCCAGGTAGCGCACCTCGACCGGTTGCTCGAGCTGGAAGCGCCGCGTGGTGCTGGTGAGGCTGGCGTACCACTTGTCGTAACTGAATTTTTCCGCGTCCTGGCGCAGGTCGACAAAGCCGTTCAGCCCGCTCTCTTCCAATCGCACATTGAAGCCGCTGCTGTTGACGTGGGATATCCGCGCCGCGAAGACGCCGTTGCCGGCCGCCGCCAGGCGTTGCAGGTATCTGCCGGCCAGCCAGCGCTCCGCCTCAAGTGTCGCGGCGCGGGTGTTCGCCAGGCGTTCGCCCAGTTGCGCGAGTATCTGTTCATCCACCTCGCGGGCCGCGTCGCCGTGGAGCGCCGCCTTGATCTGCAGATGGACCAGAAAATCCACATACTTGCGCAGGGGAGAGGTGCAAGTGGTGTAGACGTCCACGGCCATGCCCATATGGGGCATCGGCTGAAGTGAGAGCTCCGCGCGGGTCAGCATGCGATTGACCATGGCGCGCAGCGGCAATTCACCCGGCGTCGAGGCAAGGCCGCGCATGATCTGTCTGTAACCGTCCAGGGTGCGCGGATCCAGGTCGGCGAGAGCGGGAACATGAAGCTCCAGAAATCGCCGCAGTTCCCCCAGTCGGTCCTCGCGAAATCCCGGGTGCGAGACGAAGGGCCCGCTGGCGCCCCGGGCCGTCAGAAACCGCGCGGCACAGCGGTTGGCCGCGACCATGCACTCCTCCACCAGTTTTTGTGACAGCAGCTTCTCGCCCGGTTCGATGTGCTCGATCTGCCTGTCGTCGCCGAGTATCCAGCGGTATTCGCGCCGCTCCTCCATGACCAGGTCGTGCACCTCCCGGTATGCCCGCAGTGCCCGGTAGACCTGGTACAGGGCCTCCAGCGGTGTCGCGTGCGTCATCAGCTCGTCGTACTGCCCGTTGAGGTAGCGGTCCACGGCGTAGTAGGAGAGCTTCGCGCGGGACCGCACGGTGGCCTCTATGAACTCGAAATCTCCCAGTTGGCCATCGTCGCTGACCGCGAGCTTGCAGACCAGGGCGGGGCGGTCTGCGCCCTCCGCGAGGGCGCAGGTATCCTGTGACAGTTCTTCCGGCAGCATGGGCAGCACATCGCCGTGGAAGTAAACCGAGGTCCCCCTGGCCGCCACTTCGCGGTGCAGGTTGCCCTGCAGATCGATATAGGCGGTGGGGTCGGCGATGGCCACGAACAGGGTCCAGCCGTCATCGCTGATTTCAGCGTACAGCGCGTCGTCGATATCCTGGGTCCTGGCGGCGTCGATGGATACGAACTCCAGGCCGGTCAGGTCCCGGCGCCGTTCGGTCTCCAGCGGTCGGGTATTGAGCAGGCTTTGCTCCACCTCCTTGCGAGCGGCCGCGGACCACTGGGCACTCAAACCGTACTTGGCCATGCTGTACAGGTTCTCGATCCCCGGCGTGTCGTCATTACCCAGAATCGCCAGAATCTTTGCCTGCGGCTTGCCGTCGCGTATCGGGTGGCGCAGTAACGCGCAATGCACATAGTCGCCCTCCCTGACACCATTGCGCGCGTGGGGGGGAAGAAACAGCCAGCGCCGGAGGTACGGCAGATCCGGTTCCACGAACAGCGCTTTTCCCTTGCGCACACAGCGGCCGGTGAAGTCCGCCAGGGGACTTTTCACCAGTTTCTCGATGTCCGCGATGGTTTTCTTGTCCCCGGCGGGGCGGATGCAGACGCTCACCCGGTCCTCGGGGAACGCCTTGAGCATTTCCTGGGGGGGGATAAAGACCTCTCGGCCGTCGTCGAGAACGGCGAAGCCGTAGCGGCCCTGGGTGCCCTTCACCACGGCTTCCGCGCGTTCCTTCTCGGCCTCCATTTGCGACTTGAGGCCTTGCAGCTGAGACAGGGAGTCCCGATTGAGCATGGGTAATGATTCTGTAAGATAAGCGTAGCATCCTAGCTCAAACAGCCCCTGATGTCAGGAAGTTGAGCTGGATTTGGACAAAGCCGGCCGCATTCGCCCTCCGCGCCATTGACAGGGGCGCGCGGGGCCGCCAATAATTCCGCAAAGAGCCGCCGGGACGTGTCGTTGAATTGGACCCGGGTGCCGGGCGGGGTCGAGTCGGTCCCGTCACGTGTGTCTCGCAGCGTACGCTGCAATGCCCTCCTGCCGCCGGGAAGGACCGGCAGCCGTGCAATTCCCACGCCGCGCCTGCCATTGTGCATTGCGCCTGTTTGCCGTAACAGGTCATCCGTGGCCATGGCTGGCCGCCAGCGCGAGAGCGCGAATTCATCCTCGAGGACGTTTACATGGACCCAGGCTCTACCCTGCGCGTAGAAAACCCCACCCACCTGAAGCCCGTCACCAGGAAAACCTATGTACTGGACACCAACGTCCTGCTGCACGATCCCACCGCCGTCACCGCCTTCAAGCAACACCATGTGGTGATACCCATGACGGTGCTGGAAGAGCTCGATCACATCAAGGATCGCCGGGACAAGACAGTGAGCCGCGAAGCGCGCATCGCCATCCAGATGATCGACAACGTGGTGGGCGAGGCTTCCCCCAGAGAGATCCAGCAGGGCGTGGTCATGCCGGCGTCGGAGCTGGACGGCCAGGGCCCCGGTACACTGGCCATTTTCCCCGACCAGTGCCTGCCCAGTGATTCGGCCGTTCCCTATCTGGACGGGACCCAGGACCAGGCCAATGACAACCGCATTATCAATGTCGCCCTGCGCCTGCAGGACGAAAACCCCGAGACCTTTGTCTGCCTGGTCACCAAGGACATCAACATGCGCATCAAGGCCAAGGGTTCCGGCCTGGTGCACGTGGAGGATTATCGCCGCGACCGGGTCCTGGACGACATCGATCTGCTGGCCACCGGCTACGAGCATATCGCGGGAGATTTCTGGTCGACGGTCAGCGAGGTGGACATCCTGCGCGAGGCGGATCGCACACTGCACCGGATCCCGCGCAAGTCACTCGAACAGGCCTACCCGAACCTGTTTGTGTATGACGACAATGACTTCATGGCCTTTGTCAGGCGCGTCGACCGCAACTTCGTCTACCTGCGGTGCGAAAGCCGCGACAACCTGATGAACCGCCGTTTCTGGGGCCTGGGTCCGCGCAATATCGAACAGGCCATGGCCATGTCGCTACTGGATGACGACGACGTGGACCTCACGGTGATGACCGGGCCGGCCGGTTCGGGCAAGACGCTGCTCGCCCTCGCCTACGGCCTGCACGCGATCCTGGAACAGCGCAGGTTCAGCAAGCTCATTGTGGCGCGCTCGACGCCGCCCATCGCCGAGGAAATCGGCTTCCTGCCGGGTACCGAGGAGGAAAAAATGGCGCCGTGGCTGGCGGCCTTTGACGACAATCTCGAGATTCTGCACGGCGCCGATGAATCCTGTCGCGGCAGCATCGACTACGTGAAGGAACGGGCCAATATCCAGTTCAAGTCACTCAATTTCATGCGCGGCCGCTCATTCAATAACGCCTATATCATCATTGATGAGGCCCAGGGATTGACCCAGTTTCAGCTCAAGTCCGTGATCAGCCGGGTCGGCGCGGATTCCAGGATCGTCGTGCTCGGGAACCTGGCCCAGATCGACAACAAGTACATCTCGCCGTTGACGTCGGGCCTGACCTACCTGGTTGAGAAGAGCAAGGGGTACCCGCACGCCGGGATCATGCACATCGACGGCATCGTGCGTTCGCGACTGGCGGCATTCGCGGAGGAAAATCTCTGAATTCCCGGGACTTTCAGGTATCACTCGCCGCGATCCGTGCCGCGGTCAGGTCCCTGTCGAAGAGGATCTCCAGGCGCAGCAACACGCTCCACGCGCCCCGGCGGCGGTTATCCGGCGATTCCTTGCGGAAGTTGTAGGCCGGTTCCAGCTCGGCGTGGAAAAAGGGGCGAAAGAGCTGTCGGCGCATGCTCACACCCAGCTTGTAGTTGTGCACGTAGGAGGGGTCGGTCGTGCCGACGACGGAGAAAAACACGGAATTCACCTGCTCGTGGCCGCCCGGTGCGCGGGATAGTCGCGTGTTGAGGGAAAGTCCCGAGTGCCATTCCGCCCCCTCGCTCTCCTCGCCGTAGATGACGCGCGAAGTCCAGCGCGCCAGCCGGTTTTCTGCCAGCAGATGATTGATATCGGTTTTCGCCGTGGTGAAAAAACCCTCGTCCAGCTCCCATTCCAGTCTCTGTGTATAGCGGTAGCTGAATAAATTGCCCAGCGGGCCGCGGCTGCGAAAGCGTCCGCCCGGGCGCAGGCCGCTGCTGTTGGCATTCAGGGTGAGGTCGAAGCGGTTGCGATTGTTTTCGGCGAGCCTGTAGGCCAGGCCCGCCTGGCCTTCGTCACTCTCCTGCGTCGGTTCGGAGTCCGTGTCCTGATCGAACCCGAAATCATCGCCGTCCTCGCCGCCAAAAACCAGGTTCAGTCGCTCGGATATCTTTGGCAGCTGGATCTTGCCCTTGAGACGTACCTTGGTGTTGTAGTCCCAGCCCTGCTCGACACTGTGCGTCCAGCGCAGGCGCAGCAGGGACTCCGCCTTGTCCAGGTCGTAGGAGGAGTCGCCGAAAAAGTCGTCCATCCATTCCGCCAGCGCCTGGGTGCGTTCCGAGGCGTAGGCATGACCGGCGTCCACCCAGATCGGCTCTCCCTTCTCTTCCACTGGCTCGCCGGTCACCACCACTTCTTCGACCTGTTGCTCTTGCGGTTTTCGGGTATTGTCGCCGCCCGCCGCCTGCGTAAAGAGCGCCAGCGACAATGCAACCAGCCAGGGCCTTAACATAGCGATTGCTTCTTCATCGGCACACACGGGTTACACTACAGGGATGGAGAGGATTTTCATCTTTTTTCAGCACTTATTGCCACAACACCTGTTGTCGCGCTGCATCGGCTTTCTCGCCGACCTGTCCCGCCCCAACTGGTTGAAAAATTGGGTGATTGCGCTCTACGTCCGCCACTATGGCGTGCCCATGGAGGAGGCGCGGGAGCCGGATCCCAGGCGCTACGAGAGTTTCAATGCATTTTTCACACGGCCGCTGCTGGATGCGGCGCGGCCGCGTGCCGATGCGGACATCCTGTGCCCGGCCGACGGCGTCTTCAGCCAGCTCGGCGATATCGAGGAGAACCTGCTGCTGCAGGCAAAAGGGCGCCGGTTCAGCACCGTGGACCTGCTCGGCGGCGACGGCGACCGGGCGAGGGACTTCCAGGCGGGCCACTTCGCCACGATCTACCTGTCGCCGCGGGACTACCACAGGGTGCATATGCCGGTGGCGGGCACACTCGTCGCCACGACCTATATCCCCGGCAGGTTGTTTTCGGTCAACGCCGTCACCGCGCGCCACGTGGATCGACTGTTTGCGCGCAACGAACGGCTGGTGTGCCATTTCGACACGGCGGTCGGGCCCATGGCCATGGTGCTGGTTGGCGCTCTGATTGTAGCGGGCATCGAAACGGTCTGGTCGGGGCGCGTGACGCCGGCCCGGCGCGGCCCGGAAACGGTGGACTATGCGGGGCGCGGGGAGTCGGTTGAACTGGACAGGGGGCGGGAGATGGGGCGCTTCTTCCTCGGCTCCACCGTCATACTGCTGTTTCCCCCGGGCAGCGTAGCCTGGCGGCGGGATACAGGTGCGGGCTCCGTGGCCCGCGTCGGTGAGCGGTTGGGGGATTTCGCGCCGGCGGCATATGGCGGCGCAGACTTCTAGCACTGCGGCGCGCCGGCGATGTGGCGGTAGCTCTGCAGCCGGCGCTCGCTGATAGCGCCGCTGGCCACCGCTTCGAGAATGGCGCAACCGGGCTCCCGCTCGTGATTGCAGTCACGAAAGCGGCAGTTGCCCAGGAAACGCCTGAACTCGCGGAAACCCCACGCCAGTTCGCTGTGGTGCATGGGCCACAGGCCGAATTCGCGGATGCCCGGCGAATCGATAAGGCTGCCGCCGCAGCCGAGATGCAACAGGCGCGCAGTGCTCGTGGTATGCCTGCCCTTGCCCCGGTTTGCGGACAGTTCGCCCACCGCTACGTCCGCCTGCGGCACGAGCGTGTTGACCAGCGAGGACTTGCCGACCCCCGACTGGCCGACCAGCACGCTGACGCGGCCGCGCAGGGCCGCGGCCAGGGGCGCTTTCGCGCCGGGCCGGTTGCAGCTTTGCAGCACGCGGTAACCGATGGCGGGATAGGGGGCGAGCAGATCCGTCACGTCCTCGCCCGGTTGCGGCGCCTCATCCAGCAGGTCGGACTTGTTCAGCAGGATCAGTGGCTCGATCGCCAGGGTCTCGGCCGCCACCAGATAGCGGTCGATCAGGTTGGCATGGGGTTGCGGTACGGGGGCGACGACGATGACCATCTGGTCGATGTTTGCCGCTACCGGTTTCAGTGCGCCCCGCGCGTCCGGTCGCGACAGCTCGTTTTGGCGCGGCAATTGCGCGACAACCACGCCGGTCGGCTCGCTCTCACACCAGACCACGCGGTCCCCGGTTACCAGCCCTTCCAGGTTGGCGCGTAAATGGCAGCGCCTCGGGATTCCGGATTCCGACTCCACCACGACCTGTTTGCCGTGGTGGGCGATCACCAGCCCTTCGCGTTCGGGACCGAGCGCGCCGTCGACGCGAACTTGCGCCGGCGCGGACGCCTCGCGCGCGGCTCGTTGCGCGCGCTCCCCATGTAGTTTGCCGATGCGCCGGGTCTGCCGGCGGTTCAGCTTGCGCTTGCCCATGCAGTGCATTATTCGGTGGCCGCCTATGTCTGTCGAGGCAATTTGTTACACTCGGTTCTCTTGCGCAGGGCCCAGTGGCGACCAGCCGATGAACAGGCGCCGCCAGCCAATCAACAGGGGCCGCCAGCCAATGAACAGGGGCCGCCAGCCAATGCCAAAAAGCGCCGCCAATCTCGTCTGGGTAGACATGGAGATGACGGGTCTCGACCCGCAGAACGATGCCGTGATCGAGATCGCCACCATCGTTACCGACAGCGAACTCAATACCCTGGCCGAGGGTCCGGTGATCGCCATCCACCAGTGCGACGAACGCCTGCGGAACATGGATGAATGGAACACCACCCATCACAACCGTTCCGGCCTGGTCGCGCGGGTGCGCGATAGCGCCTACGACGAAGACGCCGCGGCGCGGGAGACGCTGGATTTTCTCGAAACATGGGTACCGCCCGGTGCGTCACCCATGTGCGGCAACACGATTTGCCAGGATCGGCGTTTCATGGCGCGCTACCTGCCGCAGCTCGAGGCCTTTTTCCATTACCGCAATCTGGATGTCACCACCCTGAAAATTCTCGCACAGCTCTGGCGACCGGAACTGGAGGCGGGCTTCACCAAGACCGGTACGCACCTGGCGCTGGATGACATTCGCGAATCGATCGGCGAATTGCGCTACTACCGGGAACATTTCCTCAGCATGGAGTGATGCCGTGGCGCTCCAGCGCCCAGCACACATGTTCCCGCACCAGGGCGGATGGGTGGCGGCGCCGCTCCAGCAGGGCCGACACCACCGCCTCCGACGTCGCTGCGTTGCCCAGGGCAACCGCCAGGTTGCGCAGCCAGCGTTCGTAACCGATGCGCCGGATGGCGGACCCCGCGGTTTTTTCGAGGAAGGTCGCCTCGTCCCAGCGCATCAGCCGCGCGAGGTCCGCGTCCTCGAGCCCGTGGCGGGGCCGAAAGTCCGTCTCTGTCGTGGGCCGCGCGAACTTGTTCCAGGGGCAGCACAACTGGCAGTCGTCGCAGCCGAAGACGCGGTTGCCCATCAGTGGGCGCAACGCGGGATCGATGCTGCCCGCGTGCTCGATGGTCAGGTAGGAAATGCAGCGGCGCGCATCGAGCTGAAACGGGCCCTCGAACGCGTTGGTCGGACACACCTCGAGGCAGGCGCTGCAGGTGCCGCAGTGCTTGCTGCGCTGGGGCGTATCCAGCGGCAGCGCCAGGTCGGTGTAGATCTCCCCGAGGAAGAACCAGGAACCGGCGTCGCTGTTGATCAGCATGGTGTTCTTGGCGATCCAGCCGAGTCCCGCCTGTTCCGCGAAGGCGCGTTCCAGTACCGGTGCGCTGTCCACGAAGGCACGGTAGTTGCCGGCCCGGGCCGCCCCCTCGATGCGTTCGGCCAGAATTGCAAGGCGCTTGCGGATGGTTTTGTGGTAGTCGCGGCCCAGTGCGTAGCGCGAGATATACGCTTTTTCGGAGGAGGCCAGTACCCCCTCGGGGTCCGTGTCCCGCGGGAAATAGTCCATGCGCAGCGAGAGCACCCGCGCCGTGCCCGGCACCAGTTCCGCCGGACGCGAACGCTTCGTGCCGTGGCGCGCCATCCACGCCATATCGCCGTGGTAGCCGGCGTCCAGCCAGCGGCGCAGGTAGCGCTCGTGCTCGCCGGGGTCGACGCCCGCGATGCCGACCTGCTGGAAACCGAGTTCCCCCGCCCAACGGCGTATTTGCCGCGCCAGTTCGGTGAGCTGTTCTTCGGTGGGTTGTTGCTGCAATATAATTACCGCGATTGTCAGGTGTGTACAGTGTGCCAGATCGTGCCGCTGCGCGCCGGACACCACGGGACATTCTCTGCGGGAAACGACATGCTCGGCACTGCATTGCTTTACACGGCGGAACAGACGCGCGCCCTCGATCACTGCGCCATCCACGAGCATGGTATACCCGGCAGCACATTGATGGCGCGCGCCGCCGCGGCGGCATTTGGCGAGCTTATCGAGACCTGGCCCGATCCCGGACGCCTGCAGGTGCTCTGCGGTACGGGAAACAACGGCGGCGACGGTTTTCTGATCGCCGATCTCGCGCACAAGCGCGGTATTGAAGTCAGCGTGCTGCAGGTTTCCGATCCGGACAAGATTGGCGGCGATGCGCTGCGGGCCCGTGAACAGGCGCTCGCCAACGGCGTGCCGGTCGCGCCCTACAGCGAGAACGCGCTGATCTCCGACGGTGTCGTGGTGGACGCGATGCTCGGCACCGGCCTGGGTGGGGAAGTCCGCGCCCCCTATGCCTCGGTGATCGACACAGTGAATGCTCGTGGCTTGCCCATTCTGGCGGTGGATATACCATCGGGCCTGTGCGCGGACACGGGCCGGGTGCTGGGTCGGGCGGTGCGCGCCGCCCGCACGGTGACGTTTATCGGCCGCAAACGCGGCCTTTTCACCGGCGCCGCGGCGGACTATACGGGCCCCGTGCGTTTCTTCGACCTGGAGGTCCCGCCAGCGGTCTATCGTGCGGTGCCGTGTTCCTGCAGCCGTCTGCAACTGGAGCCGCTGCTGGACTTCATGCCGCCGCGTCCGGCGACCGCCCACAAGGGGCAGTTCGGGACGGTGCTGGTCATCGGCGGTGATCACGGTATGGCGGGGGCCGCGGCGCTGGCCGCGGAGGCCGCCCTGCGCTGCGGTGCGGGACTGGTGCGCGTGGCCACGCATCGGGAGCATGTCGGGCCGCTGGTGGCGCGCACGCCGGAAATCATGCCCCGTGCGGTGACATCGGCCGACGACCTGTCGGCCATGGTGGCGTCCGCCGATGTGCTGGTGGTCGGCCCGGGTCTCGGTCAGTCGGAGTGGTCGCGGCGGATGCTGGCCGCGGCGGGTGCCGCCGGTGTGCCCATGGTGCTGGACGCGGATGCCCTCAATCTGCTGGCCGGCGCCGACCGGGACAGCCGCGTCGCGCCCGACCGGTGCGTGTTGACGCCCCATCCCGGCGAGGCCGCGCGCCTGCTCGGCACCGATACGCCCGCGGTACAGGCCGATCGCTTCACCGCCGTGGAGACACTGCAGAGGCGTTTCGGCGGCGTGATTGTGCTCAAGGGTAACGGCAGCCTGATCGCCGCCGAAGGTGGGGAGGTGTTGCTCAGTGACTACGGCAATCCGGGGATGGCCAGCGGCGGCATGGGCGATGTGCTCAGCGGTGTGCTGGGGGCGCTGCTCGCCCAGGGTCTCGCGCCCCTGGAGGCCGCCGCCCTGGGTGTCTGTCTGCACGGGGCCGCCGCGGACAGGGCCGCGGTGGACGGTCAGCGCGGTCTCGCCGCCAGTGACCTGATGCCGCATTTGCGCGCCGCGCTCGGGTGAGGCCCGTCGAACTGCAGCTCGAGGCGCCGGACGAGGCCGCCACGGTTGCCGCCGGCGCCGGGCTCGGGGCGCTCCTGGGCGGTGGCGAGGTCATTTTTCTCGAGGGTGAGCTGGGTGCGGGCAAGACCACGCTGGCGCGCGGCATGTTGCGCGAACTGGGTCACGAGGGGACGGTCAAGAGCCCCACCTACACCCTGGTCGAGCCCTATGAGCTGCTATCCGGTCTGGCGGTGTATCACTTCGATCTGTACCGCCTCGATGATCCCGAGGAGCTGGAATTCATGGGGATTCGCGATTATTTTGGTGAAAATTCCGTCTGTTTGGTGGAGTGGCCGGACCGGGGCTTGGGTGTATTACCCGCTGCGGATATAGTGATCAATATAATAAGCGAGGGTACGGGGCGGCGTTTGGACCTGACGGGGCGCACCGAGCGCGGTCGTGGCGTGCTGGCGCGGCTGGGTAAACCGTCGCCGCGGGGCCGAGGGGACGCGATGTGATCAGCGAGGCAGGCAGGATCGGGGTATGGATCAGCGTTATGCTGGGACTGTGCCTGGCGGCTTCCGCGCGGGCGACTGACGTGCAGGAGGTGCGCCTTTGGCGTGCCCCGGACCACACGCGTATTGTTTTCGACCTGTCCGCGCCGGCAAAGCACGAGATGCTTGTGCTGTCCAGTCCGGAGCGCATCGTGATCGACCTGGAGGATACCCGGTTGCTGGCCGACCTGGCGCGGCTGGAGCTGGGCAATACGCCGGTAGCGCGGGTGCGCTCGGGTATTCGCGAGGGCGATGACCTGCGCGTCGTGTTCGATGTCGAGAACCGGGTCGAGCCGCGCAGTTTCGCGCTGAAGGCCAACGCCCAGGCCGGGGATCGCCTGGTTGTCGACCTGTACGACAAGGCGGCTCGAACCGACGAGGTCAACGAAGTCAAGAAAGTGCGCGGCAGTCGTCGCGACGCGATATCGTGATTGCCATCGATGCGGGCCACGGCGGCGAGGATCCGGGCGCCATCGGCCCGCGCCGCCTGCGGGAAAAGGATGTGGTGCTGGCGATTGCCCGGGAGTTGCACGATCTGTTGCAGCGGGACCCGGGTTTCCACCCGGCGCTGGTCCGCACCGGCGATTATTACGTCAGCCTCAGGGGGCGCAGGGATCTGGCGCGGCAACACCAGGCCGACCTGTTCGTTTCCATTCACGCCGATGCGTTCAAGCACAGTGCCGCCAGCGGCGCCTCGGTCTATGCCCTGTCCACGAGCGGTGCGACGAGTACCGCCGCGCGCTACCTCGCCCAGCGCGAGAATGCCGCCGACCTGGTGGGCGGCGTGCGCCTGTCGGACAAGGATGATGTACTCGCCGGGGTACTGACGGACCTGTCGATGACCTCGACGCTGGATACCAGCCTGAAACTGGGCGAGGGTGTGCTGCGCAACATGGACGGGATCGCCAAGCTGCACAAGACGCGGGTCGAGCAGGCGGGCTTCGCCGTGCTGAAGTCGCCGGATATTCCCTCCATACTGGTGGAGACCGGGTTTATTTCCAATCCCGCGGAGGCGAGGAGACTGGCAGAGCCCGCCTACCAGCGCCGCATGGCCGCCGCCATCCATCGCGGCATCCGCGACTGGTTCCTGGCGCACCCGCCCTCGGGCACGCTGGTCGCCTGGCAGAAGCAGCAGCGCGGCCGGGAGTATGTGATTGCCAGAGGTGATACACTTTCCGGTATCGCACACCGCTTCAGCGTGTCCCTGGCCGATCTCAAGAGTTACAACCGCCTCAGCAGCTCCAGGATCATGGTGGGACAGAAGCTGAACATTCCGCAAAGCTGACGATGTCCCGAATACAGGTGCTCAGCTCCAGGCTGGCCAACCAGATCGCCGCCGGCGAGGTGGTGGAGCGGCCCGCCTCGGTGGCCAAGGAAATCCTCGAAAACAGTATCGATGCGCGGGCCACGCGCGTGGATATCGATGTCGAGTCCGGCGGTGCCAGGCTGATCCGCGTGCGCGACAACGGCCTGGGCATCCCGGCCGAGGATATGCCGCTGGCGCTGGCGCGGCACGCCACCAGCAAGATCGCATCCCTGGAAGATCTCGAACGGGTGGGCAGCCTCGGCTTTCGCGGTGAAGCACTGGCCAGTATCGGCTCGGTATCGCGCCTGAGCATTACCTCCAATACCGCAACGCAGGGCAGTGAAGGCTGCTCCGCGGCCTGCGAAGGCCGCGAAATGGATGTGGTGGTGGTGCCCGCGGCGCACCCCATCGGCACGACCGTGGAAGTGCGCGACCTGTTTTTCAATACCCCGGCCCGGCGCAAGTTCCTGCGCACGGAAAAGACCGAATTCAGCCACCTCGAGGAAGCGGTCAAAAGGCTGGCCCTGTCCCGGTTCGAGGTCGCCTTCAGCCTGCGCCATAACGGCAGGTCGATTCACTCGCTGCAGGCGGCGCACAGCGACGCCGAGCGCCGCCGGCGGGTGAGCGCGGTATGCGGGCCGGCGTTCATGGAACAGACCGTTGCCATCGACGCCGGGGCCGGCGGTCTGCGCCTGTCTGGCTGGGTGGCCCTGCCCACCTTCTCGCGCAGCCAGGCGGACCTGCAGTACTTTTTCGTCAACGGGCGCATCATCCGCGACAAGCTGGTGGGTCACGCGGTGCGCCAGGCCTACAGGGATGTCCTTTTCCACGGCCGTCATCCCGCTTTCGTGCTCTACCTCGAACTGGATCCCGCCCTGGTCGATGTCAACGTGCATCCGACCAAGCACGAAGTGCGGTTTCGCGACGGACGCGCGGTTCACGACTTTATCTTCTCCCGGCTGCACCGCGCCCTCGCCGATGTGCGGCCGGGGAGCGAGGCCCCGTTGCCGGCGGCGCACGGCGGGGCCGTCGATACCGCCACGGGTGAACTGCACAGCCAGGAAGCCCTGTCGCTGGATCCCGCGGGTGTCCGCCGGGGCGAGCGGGCGTTTCAGGGCCGCGCCGTGGCGCGGCCGATGGCGGGGCAGGTACACGACCAGCTCGCCGGTTACGCCCGGTTGCACGGTGGCGTCCCCGCGCCGGGCGCCTCCCGGCCGGACGCCCCCGGGGAAGTACCGCCACTGGGTTACGCACTGGCCCAGCTGAAGGGCGTCTATATTCTGGCGGAGAACACCGAGGGCCTGGTGCTGGTCGACATGCACGCGGCTCACGAGCGCATCACCTATGAGCGCCTCAAGTGCTCGCGGGAGGCAGACGGTATACGCAGTCAGCCGCTGCTGGTGCCGCAGTCGGTGGCCGTCAGCCGCCGGGAGGTGGAGATCGCCCGCGAACACTCGGCGTTTTTCCAGCGCCTGGGGCTGGCCGTGGAGGCGGGCGGCGAGGAGTCGCTGATCATCCGCCAGATCCCCGCGGCGCTGCAGGGATTCCGACGTCGAACAACTGCTGCGCGATGTGCTGGCGGACCTGATCGAGTACGGCAGCTCCAGCCGTATCGAGGCCCACATGGACGAGATTCTGTCCACCATGGCCTGTCACGGTTCGGTGCGGGCCAACCGCCGTCTGACCATCCCGGAAATGAACGCGCTGCTGCGCGACATGGAGGAGACGGAGCGTTCCGGCCAGTGCAACCACGGCCGTCCCACCTGGACGCGGCTGTCCCTCGAAGAACTCGACAAGTTGTTCCTGCGCGGCCGCTGAATCTCCGGTGAGTGCTCCCAGGCCTCTGCTGATCTGCCTTTTGGGCCCGACGGCCTCGGGCAAAACCGACCTGGCCATTGAACTGGCCGAGCGCTGCGGCGGCGAGCTGATCAGCGTGGACTCGGCGCTGGTCTATCGGGGCCTGGATATCGGCACCGCCAAGCCCGACTACCCGCATCACCTGGTCGATATACGGGATCCCACCGAGGTGTATTCCGCCGCTGATTTTGTTCGCGATGCGGGGGATCTGGCGCGGGACATCACCGCCCGCGGCCGCACGCCCCTGCTGGTGGGCGGTAGCATGCTCTATTTCCGCGCGTTTTTACACGGTCTGGCACAGATGCCGCCGGCGGATGCGGCTATCCGCGCGGCGATCGCCGAGACCGCGCGGCTGCGCGGTTGGCCGGCGGTGCACGCCGAACTGGCGCGAGTCGACCCCGCCGCCGCGGCCCGGATCCACCCCAATCACTCCCAGCGCGTGAGTCGCGCGCTGGAGGTGTACCGTGCCAGCGGCATCCCGCTGTCGCACTGGCATCGCGTGCGGCGCGAGCGGCCCGCCGACCCCTTCGACCGCTATCGCATCGTACAAATGGCCCTGTGCCCCGCGGATCGGGCCGTGCTGCACGAGCGCATCGAGCAGCGTTGGCGGCGCATGCTGCGCGACGGGCTGCTGGAGGAAGTGCGCCAACTGTGGCGACGCCCGGATCTCGATCCGTCGCTGCCCGCCCTGCGGTCGGTCGGCTACCGGCAGTTGTGGCGCTATCTCGACGGCGAGTACGGTTGGGAGGAGGCGCAGGAAAGCGCCCTGGCGGCGACGCGGCAGCTGGCCAAGCGCCAACTGACCTGGTTGCGTAAATGGCCAGACCTGGCATGGATCTACACCGATCGCGCGGGGAACTTGTCGGCATGCTCCCTGTCTGAGCCGGGCGTGGCCAGCGCCGCGGGCAGCCCGCTGGATCTGGCCCTGAATTATCTGGATACGGCTGCAACATAGGCCGGAGTAAATATTGTATAATGTGTGGGGAAGGCCCGCTATCCATCCGGGAGCTGGGAGGGATCAGCTTTGCGGAGTGATAAGAGGCTGTATTGTTGATATTTTTTGGGTTCGATTTGAGCCGATATTAGGAGAGAACTATGTCAAAAGGGCACACGCTACAAGACCCTTACCTGAACATTCTTCGTAAGGAACGCGTTCCGGTTTCCATTTACCTGGTCAACGGCATCAAGTTGCAGGGCCAGATCGAGTCGTTTGACCAGTTTGTGGTGCTGCTCAAGAATACCGTCAGCCAGATGGTATACAAGCACGCCATATCCACTGTCGTGCCGTCCCGTGCGGTGCGTCTGCCATTGCAGAATCCTCCGGAAGAAGAAGAGGGTGATAGCTGAAGGTCGCTGCCACGTGCGATGGCGCGGCGTCCCTCGCACACTGACGTTCGCACGCAGAGGTCGTATTGTTCTTTGATCGCCCCGCGAGCGGGGAGCGCGCAGTTCTTGTACACCTGGATCTCGCCTCGGAAACGGAGCGGGAGGATCCCCGTGAATTCGAGGAGCTGGTGCTGTCCGCCGGGGGGGACCCGGTCGCCTTTATCATGGGAACGCGGCGATGCCCCCCATTCGCGCACCTTTGCCGGCAGCGGCAAGCTCGCCGAGATCGGCGCGGCGGTGCGGGAACACGACGCGGAAATCGTCATGTTCAACCATGCCCTCAGCCCGAGTCAGGAGCGCAACATCGAGCGCGAGCTGCAATGCCGTGTGCTCGATCGCACCGGCCTGATTCTGGATATCTTCGCCCAGCGCGCGCGCACCCACGAGGGCAAGCTGCAGGTGGAACTGGCTCAGCTGCGGCATATGACCACGCGGCTCGTGCGCGGCTGGTCGCACCTGGAACGGCAGAAAGGCGGTATCGGGCTGCGCGGGCCGGGGGAAACCCAGCTGGAAACCGACCGCCGCCTGTTGCGCGCGCGCATCAAGTCCATCACCGCCAGGCTGGAGCGCGTGCGCCGCCAGCGGGCCCAGGGACGGCGTTCGCGCAGCCGCGCGGAAATTCCCACCGTGTCGCTGGTCGGTTACACGAATGCGGGCAAGTCGACCCTGTTCAATCGGCTGACGGATGCCTCGGTGTACGCCGCGGATCAGTTGTTCGCCACGCTGGATCCGACCCTGCGCCGTGTCGAACTGGGCAATGCGGGGCCAGTCGTGCTGGCCGATACGGTGGGGTTTATCTCGCACCTGCCGCACCGTCTGGTGGAGGCGTTCAAGGCGACGCTGGAGGAGACGCTCAACGCGCAGTTGCTGCTGCACGTGATAGACGCGGCGGACCCGGAGCGCGACGGCAACAGTCACCAGGTACGGGAGGTGCTGACGGAAATCGGCGCCGCGACGGTACCGCAACTCGAGGTATTCAACAAACTGGACCTGCTGGAGCGCCAGCCGCGTATAGACCGGGACGACGCCGGCGTGCCGCGCCGTGTCTGGGTCAGCGCCGCGACCGGGGAGGGGATGGATCTGCTGCTGCAGTCCATCGCCGAACTGATCGCCCGCGACATGGTGTCCGAGGAAGTGTGCCTCGGCCCCGAGCAGGGCGGGCTGCGTGCGGCGCTGTACGAGTTGGGCGCGGTCGACGAGGAGGCCTTCGAGGACGACGGTGTCGCCCGCATCAGGGTGCGCCTGCCGCGCGCGGACTGGAACCGGTTGGTGAAAAGTGATCGCGGGTCGACGGCGGGCGGCCTGTCGCAGCTCGGAGCCGCGGATGTCACGGACCGGTGACCGGCCGTCGCTGCGGCGTCGGCGGAAAAAAGGATTCTGCTCCCTTCCCCCAGATTTGTTAGACTTTCGTAACTTTTTTGCAGGAGTGCACTATGGCCTGGAATGAACCGGGTGGCGGCAACAACCCCAAAGACCCCTGGGGCGGCGGCAATCAGGGCCCGCCGGATCTCGACGAAGCGCTGAAAAAGCTGCAGCAAAAAATGGGCGGTCTTTTCGGCGGCGGCTCCTCCGGCGGCGGCGCGGGGGGGAAAGTCTCCGGCACCGTGCTCATAGCGGTGCTCGCGCTGGCCCTTGTGGTCTGGGGCGTGTTGGGGTTTTATCAGGTCGACCAGCAGGAGCGCGGCGTGGTGCTGCGGTTCGGCAAATATCACGAGACGGCGATGCCGGGCCTGCACTGGAATCCGCCGCTGATCGACCAGGTCACCGTCATCAACGCGACCCGGGTCCGCGCCGTCACTTTCGACGAGATCATGCTCACCCAGGACGAGAATATCATCGAGATGCGACTGTCCGTGCAGTACGCGGTCGAGAACCCGGAGAAGTTCGTGCTCAAGGTGCGCGACCCCGAGCGCTCTCTGTCCCATGCGACGCAGAGCGCGCTGCGCCATGTCGTGGGCGACAACAGCATGGACGTGGCGCTGACGACGGGGCGCGCCCAGATCGCCCTCGACGTGCAGTCGCGCCTGCAGCGCTACCTGGATATGTACGAAACCGGTATCGACATCAAGCAGGTCAACGTCGACGAATCGAAGCCGCCGACGCAGGTGCAGGCCGCTTTCGACGACGTGATCAAGGCCCGGGAAGACGAGGAGCGGCTGAAGAACGAGGCGCAGTCCTACGCCAACGGCATCGTGCCCGAGGCGCGCGGCGCCGCGCAGCGCCAGATCGAGGAGGCCAGCGCCTACAGGGAACGGGTGATCGCCCGCGCCCGGGGTGAAGCGGAGCGGTTCACCGATCTCCTCGCGGAATACCAGAAGGCGCCGGTGGTAACCCGGGAGCGTTTGTATCTCGACGCGGTGCAGGATGTCTTCGCGAAGACCAGCAAGGTGATGGTCGACGTGGAGGGCGGCAACAACGTGATGTACCTGCCGCTGGATAAACTGAGGCCCCAGGGCGACAGCCAGGGCCGCGCCCGCCAGGTCGAGGTGGACAGCTCGAATATCCGCGAATTGACCGATGCGGTCATGGAGCAATTGCGACGCGACAATGCGGCGTCGAACAGCCGCCGGGGAGGACGTTAGAGATGAGTGGGCGCAATCTGACTGTACTGATAGTCCTGCTGCTGGCGGTGTTTCTTGCCAGCCAGTCCCTCTATGTGATCAAGGAGACCGAGCGCGGCGTGCTGCTGCGCTTCGGCGAGGTGGTCAATCCGAATATTTCCCCCGGGTTGCACGTCAAGTGGCCGCTGGCCAACAGCGTGCGCAAGGTCGACGGCCGCGTGCTGACGGTGGACTCGTCCGCCGAGCGGTTCTTCACGAAGGAGCAGAAAGCGCTGATCGTCGACTCCTACGCCAAGTTCCGCGTCGACGACAGTTCGAAATTCTACACGGCCACCGGCTTCGACGAGGGCCGGGTGCGTTCGCTGCTGGCCCAGCGCATCAATGACGGCCTGCGCAACCAGGTGGCGATTCGCACGATTCAGGAAGTGGTGTCCGGCGAACGCGATGAACTGATGGAGGTTCTGACCGAGCAGGTGGCTGTTACCGCCGAGGAGGAACTGGGTGTCGAGTTGATCGACGTGCGTGTCAAGCGCATCGACCTGCCCAAAGAGGTGTCCGAGTCGGTGTACCGGCGCATGAATGCCGAGCGCGAGAAGGAGGCCAGGGAACACCGCGCCCAGGGCCGCGAACTCGCGGAGGGCATTCAGGCAGCGGCGGACCGCGAAGTCACGGTGATCGGGGCCAATGCCTACCGGGAAGCCCAGGAGATCCGGGGCGAGGGCGATGCCGAGGCGACCGGCATCTATGCGCAGGCATTCAATCGCGATCCCGAATTCTACGCCTTCACACGCAGTCTGCAGGCCTACCGGGATTCGTTCCAGGGCGGTAGCGACATACTGCTGCTGCAGCCCGACAGCGAGTTCTTCCGCTATCTGAAGAACCCGGGCGGGACCGACTAGCGGAGGCGTCGTCGCCCCGGAGAAAACAAGTCGGGGGCGGATCGGCAATAATCACACACCGCCGTCGGAACCCTGTGGTAAACTCCGCCAACCGTGGGCACGGGCGTTTGCAACAGAACGCCGGTCCCGCGGTTTTTTGTGTCCGTGCGGGTGGCCGGGCGTTGCCCGCGAGTGCCGTTTTGTGTGGTGCGCGGTGTCGCGCGGGCTGTTCGACGCGGCGCAATCCCGGCAGTGGAACCGAAGCGGGGAGTGATAGTGGATTTCTGGCAGGTATTTCCGGCCGCCATTGCGTTGGTATTTGTTGTCGAAGGTCTGTTGCCTTTTATCAGCCCGGGTCGTTGGCGCGGCATGCTGGCCGTCGCCGAACAGATGAGTGATCGGGCCATTCGCGGTATCGGTCTGGGCAGCATGGTGTTCGGCCTGTTGCTATTGTATCTGGTGAACTGATCATATGACGACGGTGGACCGCTGGCAGCTCCCCGACGGCGTGGATGAGGTGCTTCCCGCCCGGGCCGAAATCGCGGAGCGATTGCGCCGGGATCTGCTCGATCTGTATCGCAGCTGGGGTTACCGCCTGGTGATCCCGCCGCTGGTCGAATTTACCGAGTCCCTGCTGGTGGGGCTCGGAGAGGACCTGGAGCTGCTCACTTTCAAGACCACCGACCAGCTCAGTGGGCGCAGCCTGGGTATCCGCGCCGATATCACACCCCAGGTTGCGCGAATCGACGCCCACAGTCTCGCGGAAGAGGGTGTGACCAGGCTTTGCTACGCCGGCTCGACGCTGCACACGCGGCCCAAGACGCCACTGGCTTCGCGCTCGCCCATTCAGGTCGGTGTCGAACTTTACGGTGATGACAGCCCCGGCGCTGATGTCGAGGTCGTGCGCCTGATGCTGGCCACGCTGGAGATGGCGGGGCTCGACGACATTACGCTGGACCTCGGCCATGTCGGAATCTGCGAAGCCGTGCTCGCCGCGGCAGGTCTTGACGCGGAGCGTGAACGAACGGTGTTCGATGCGCTGCAGCGCAAATCAGTGCCGGATTTGCAGTCGGTGCTGGCCGGAGTGGACGACGCGGTCGCGGCCCCTGTCATCGCGCTGGCGGACCTGCACGGGGACGAATCGGTCCTCGAAAGGGCGCGGGAGCTGTTCACCGGATCGGCGCCCGGCGCCCTCGGCGCCCTCGATGCCCTGCAGGAGGTGGCCGCCGACCTGCGGCGGCCGCAACCGGCGCTGGATATCTATTTCGATCTCGCCGAGCTGCGAGGCTACCACTACCACACCGGCCTGGTGTTCGCCGCGTATGTGCCCGGACACGGGCAGGCCCTGGCCAATGGGGGCCGCTACAACGATGTGGGACAGGTATTCGGCAGGGCGCGCCCCGCGACGGGCTTCGCCACCGATCTCAAGGCATTGATGGATCTTGCCCCGACGGAGTCCGTCGCGTCAGGCGCGATCAGCGTGCCGGACGCGGACGACCCCGCCCTGGCGTCGACCGTGAGGGCCCTGCGCGCCGCCGGTGAAATTGTGATCAATTGCCTGTCCGGAAAACCCGATTTGCGCTGTGATAGAGAGCTGGTCGAGGACAGAGGGCACTGGTACGTCCGGTCGCTGGACGCGCTGGACGGCAAATAACCGCGAGCGCGGGGACAGACAACAAGGGCACTGCCAATGAGCAAGAACGTGGTGGTCCTCGGCACCCAGTGGGGTGATGAGGGCAAGGGCAAGATCGTCGACCTGCTGACCGATCGGGCCAACGCAGTCGTGCGTTTCCAGGGTGGGCACAATGCCGGGCACACGCTGGTCATCGACGGTGAAAAAACGGTACTGCACCTGATCCCGTCGGGAATTCTGCACAAGCACGTGCAGTGCCTGATTGGCAACGGGGTGGTGCTCTCGCTGGAAGCCCTGCTCAAGGAAATTCGCGAACTGGAGGCCAGGGATGTGCCCGTGCGCGAGCGCCTCAAGCTTTCACCGGCCTGCCCGCTGATACTGCCCTACCATGTGGCGCTGGACCAGGCCCGTGAAGCCAAGCGCGGCAACGACAAGATAGGCACCACAGGACGGGGCATCGGGCCCGCCTATGAGGACAAGGTGGCCCGGCGCGGTGTGCGCCTCGGCGATCTGCAGGACGAACAACGGTTCGCGCGCAAACTGCGGGAAGTCATGGAATACCACAATTTCGCGTTGCGCCACTACTACCATGTCGAAGATCTCGACGTCGAAGCGGTGCTTGCGCAGACGCTCGATCTCGGCCGCGAGCTGATTCCTCTGATGGCGGATGTGACGGCGCTGTTGCACGAATACCGGCTGACCGAGGTGAATATTCTGTTCGAGGGCGCCCAGGGTTCACTGCTGGATATCGACCACGGCACCTATCCCTTCGTCACGAGTTCCAACACGACCGCCGGAGGTACCGCGACCGGCTCGGGGTTCGGGCCGCTCTATCTGGATTATGTGCTCGGCATCACCAAGGCCTACACGACGCGTGTCGGCTCGGGGCCTTTTCCGACGGAGTTGTTTGACGACATCGGCGAGCATCTGGCGAAACGCGGCCACGAGTTCGGCGCCACCACCGGCCGTCCCCGCCGCTGTGGATGGTTCGATGCCGTCGCCTTGCGCACCGCGGTCAATATCAATTCGGTGAGCGGTCTCTGCCTGACCAAGCTGGATGTGCTGGACGGGCTGGAAACCATCCAGATCTGTGTCGGCTACACGGACGCCGACGGCAATCCGGTCGCGGCTCCCGTCGATTCGGACGACTACGCCGGTCTGGTGCCGCGCTATGTGGAGGTGCCGGGGTGGAGCGAATCGACGCTGGGCGCCAGATCACTGGATGATCTGCCGGAGGCCGCGCGCAGTTATATAAACAAAATAGAGGAGGTTGTGGGCGCTCCCATCGATATCATCTCGACCGGACCGGACCGGGTAGAGACGATCGTCCTGCGGCACCCCTTCGATGGGTAACCCCTCTCTCAGTCGTTGTCCGCAAGGGATAGATTGGAATCGGGCTCGATCAGTTCCAGGTTCATGATCGTAATGTACTTATCGAGCGCCTCCAGTGCCTCGACTTTATCTTCGAACGGGCCTTCCATCGTCCCCTCGCGGGTGTAGAAGTACCATTTGCCGCCATCCTGTTGCAGCCGGTCCGAGCGGAAAAATGTGCGCGAATCGGACTCGTATCGGTTTCGCGCTCTGTCGGTCATGGTCGCGCCCCTCGTACAGCGCTACGCCGCGACGGTACCAAAGTTGCGGACCAGCAGGGTCAGCTGGCGTCGGACCGCCGCGTGTGACATCCGTTCACACAATATCGGCGGTTTTGCAAAAGACTACCGGCAATAAGGCTCTGCAGCGGTCGGCGCCGCTCTGGCCAGTTCCCGAGAGACGGGATTGCGCTACTATGGGCCGCCGAGTGTGCTGACCGTCGAGGAGAATAAAAGGAAATGCATCTGCGAAAGCGAATTCTGGTGACGGGGGGCGCCGGGTTTCTCGGCTCCCACCTGTGCCGCGTGCTGGTCGACCAGGGCAATGACGTCATCTGTGCTCGATAATTTTTTTACCGGCAGCAAGGACAATATCATCGACCTGCTCAGTCGGCCGCATTTCGAATTGGTGCGTCACGACATTACCTTTCCGCTGTATGTAGAGGTCGACCAGATTTACAACCTGGCTTGTCCCGCTTCCCCGGTTCACTACCAGCACGATCCCGTGCAGACCACGAAGACCAGCGTGCACGGTGCCATCAATATGCTCGGACTGGCCAAACGTACCGGCGCCAGGATTCTCCAGGCCTCCACCAGCGAAGTCTACGGGGATCCGCAGATCCACCCGCAGCCGGAATCCTATTGGGGCCATGTCAATCCGGTGGGTGCGAGGTCCTGTTATGACGAGGGCAAGCGCTGCGCCGAGACCCTGTTCTTCGACTACCTGCGCCAGCACAATCTGCCGATCAAGGTGGCCCGGATTTTCAATACCTACGGCCCCAACATGCACCCCAACGATGGCCGCGTGGTGTCGAATTTCATCATGCAGGCCCTGCGGGAGGAGGACATTACCCTTTTCGGGGATGGCGCCCAGACACGGTCATTCTGCTATGTGGATGACCTCGTCGAGGCCCTGGTTGCCCTGATGGAAACAGAGGAGGGGTTTACGGGGCCGGTAAATCTGGGCAACCCCAATGAATTCACTATCAGGGAGCTGGCCGAAAAAGTCATCGCGTTGACCGGGTCCGGATCATCCCTGGTGTACCGGCCTCTGCCCAGTGATGATCCCATGCAGCGCCAGCCCGATATCGGACTGGCCAGGTCCGGCCCTCGGTTGGGAACCGAGGAGTCCAGCTCGAGGAAGGACTCAGGCGTACCATCGCCTACTTCAGCGGTCTCCTCTGATCGCACATTCTCCTTGAGGCGCGGAGCTTCCCGCCGGGTCAGCGGCCGATGCAGTGGTACTGGAATCCATGCCCTTCCATCAGGTCGCGCTCATAGACATTGCGCAGGTCCACGAAGACGTTACCGCGCATCAGCGACCGTACGTGCTGCAGGGGCAGACCGCGGTACTGGTTCCACTCGGTGAGAAGCACAAGGGCATCGGCGCCGCGCACCGCGGCATCGATGTCTGCGGCAAAGTCGATGCTGTCGGGCAGTGCCTGCGCCGCTTCTTCCATACCCTGGGGATCGTGCGCCCTTATGATCGCGCCGCGCTCTAGCAGGGCGGGCAGAATGGTCAGCGCCGGGGCATCGCGCATGTCGTCTGTCTCGGGCTTGAAGGTCAGGCCGAGCACGCCGATTTCCCTGTCAGTGACGCTGCCGCCCAGCGCCTCCTCGATCTTGGCGACCATGCGCGTTTTCTGCGCCGCATTGACCTGTACCACCGCTTCGACGATGCGGCTGGAGGCCCCCGCCTCCTGTGCCATACGGATCATGGCCTGCGTGTCCTTGGGAAAGCATGAGCCACCGTAGCCGGGCCCCGGATGCAGGAATTTCTTGCCAATACGGCCGTCCAGCCCTATGCCTTTCGCCACCGAGTGTACGTCGCCGCCGGTTTTTTCGCACAGCTCGGCGATTTCATTGATGAAACTGATTTTCGTGGCGAGGAACGCGTTGGCGGCATACTTGGTGATCTCGGCACTTTCCAGGTCGGTGACGACCATGGGTGTTTCGATCAGGTTGAGGGGCCGGTACAATTCCCGCAGCAGGTCTTCCGCCCGTTCGCTCTCCACCCCGAGCACCACCCGGTCCGGACGCATGAAATCGCCGATGGCGGAACCCTCGCGCAGAAATTCCGGATTGGACGCGACGTCGAAATCCGCCTCGGGGTTGGCCTCGCGGACAATGCGTTTCACTTCTCTTGCAGTACCCACCGGTACGGTCGATTTGTCCACGATCACTGTATAGCCGCGCAAATGGCGCGCGATCTCCCGGGCCGCGGCATACACGTACTGGAGGTCCGCGTGGCCCTCCCCGCGCCGCGTCGGTGTCCCCACCGCGATGAAAACCAGATCGGCCGCCGCAATGGTGTCCGCGGATTCTGTCTCAAACTTCAGTCGCCCGGCCACCGTGTTGCGCCTGACCAGATCTTTGAGGCCCGGCTCGTAGATGGGTACTTCGCCGCGCTCCAGGGCATCGATCTTCGCCGCGTCGACATCGACGCAGGTCACGCTTGCACCGAATTCGGCAAAACAGGCTCCGGAAACCAGGCCGACGTAGCCCGCGCCAATCATCACGACATTCATTGTTTTTCCTTCTGCGCGTAATAGTCCATGTACCAGGCGACGAAACGGCCGATACCCTCCCGCACCGGTGTCGCCGGGCGATAGTCCACGGCCTGCACCAGGTCGTCGATATCGGCCCAGGTAGCGGCTACATCGCCGGGCTGAAGCGGCAGAAGTTGTTTCTTCGCCTTCCTGCCAAGGGCGTCCTCGATCGCCTCGATAAATTCGCCCAAACTTACCGGATTATTGTTACCGATATTGTACAGGCGGTACGGGGCGCTGCTGGTGCCGGGGTCCGGCGCCGCGGGATTCCAGTTCGGGTTGGGCGTCGCTGGCCGGTCTGTCACGCGCAGCACACCCTCGACGATGTCGTCGATATAGGTGAAATCGCGCTGCATCCGGCCGTTGTTGTAAACACGTATGGGCTCCCCCGCAAGGATAGCGCGCGTAAACAGGAACAGCGCCATGTCCGGCCTGCCCCAGGGGCCGTACACGGTGAAGAAGCGCAGGCCGGTGGTGGGGATGCCGTACAGATGCGAGTAGGTGTGCGCCATCAGCTCATTGGATTTCTTGCTGGCCGCGTACAGCGATATCGGGTGGTCCACGTTATCGTGTACCGAAAACGGCATGCGCGTATTCATGCCGTAGACGGAACTGCTGCTGGCGTAGACCAGGTGCTTCACCGGATGCCGGCGGCAACTCTCCAGCAGATTGGCGAAACCGACAATATTGCTGTCGATATAGGCCCGCGGGTTTTCCAGGGAGTAGCGAACACCCGCCTGCGCGGCGAGGTTGACTACGACATCGAATTGCTCGGCGGTGAAAAGTGCCTCCAGCGCGGCCTCGTCCCGCAGGTCGGCCTTGAGAAAGCGGAAGCCTTTGCTCCCCTCCAGCCGGTGTAGCCGCGCGCGCTTGAGCCCCACGTCATAGTAATCGTTGATATTGTCGAGGCCGACGACACTGTCGCCCCGCGCCAGCAGTCGCTCACTGAAGTGATAGCCGATGAAGCCCGCGGCGCCGGTGACCAGTGCATGCATGCGGCGCATTCTACTATCGCGCGCTCTACAACAGTAGTAATCCGGTGTGAAAATTGCCCACCGGCAGACGTTGGCTACACACACCCGGGTGTTCAGTTATACTCGGCCGCAAAGAGCAACAAAGCAGCGGGGACGGGGATACATGTCGGGTACCGTACTGGTTACGGGAGGTGGCGGGTATATCGGCAGCCACGCCTGCGTCGCCCTGATCGAGACCGGGCACCGGGTGGTGGTTGTGGACAACATGTGCAACGGCAGTGCCGTCGCCCTGGCGCGCGTGGCGGATATTTGCGGTTTATCGCCCGAGCTGGTCGAGGGCGACATTCGTGACCCGGACTGTCTGGACCAGGTGTTTCGCGACTATTCGATTGACGCTGTCATGCATTTCGCCGGCCTCAAGGCGGTCGGCGAATCGGTCGAGAAACCCCTGGCCTACTATGACAACAACGTTGCGGGCTCACTCGTATTGCTGGGCGCGATGGAGCGGGCGGGCGTCGGGACCATGGTGTTCTCTTCCTCGGCGACAGTGTACGGCGATCCGGCGAGCGTGCCCATACGCGAGGATTTCCCCCTCGCGCCGACCAACCCCTACGGCTGGACCAAGCTGATGGTCGAGCGCATTCTCACCGATTGGCAGTGTGCTGCGCCCTCCCGCAGTGTAGGCTTGTTGCGCTACTTCAATCCGGTTGGCGCTCATCCCAGCGGCCTGATTGGTGAGGACCCCCAGGGAATTCCAAACAACCTGATGCCGTTCGTGGCGCAGGTTGCGGTCGGGGTGCGCGACAAACTGAGGGTGTTCGGAGCTGACTACGACACGCCGGACGGTACGGGCGTCCGCGATTATATTCACGTGATGGATCTGGTGGAGGGGCATGTGGCCGCTCTGGATCATGTCGCACGGGAGCGGGGGCTGCACACGGTCAACCTCGGCACTGGAACCGGCGTTTCGGTGCTGGAGCTCGTGCGGGCGTTTGAGAAGGCCAGTGGACGCGCGGTGCCCTATGAGGTTGTCGAACGCAGGCCCGGCGACATCGCCGCCTGTTGGGCGGATGCCGACAGAGCCGCACGCATATTCGGCTGGAGAGCCAGCCGTTCACTGCGGCAGATGTGCGAGGACAGCTGGCGCTGGCAGTCGGGCAACCCCCGCGGCTATGCCTGAGGTCCGCGCTGCCTGAGACTCATTTCGTGCGCTGAAAATCGGGAGTATTGCCATTTCCTTCGTCGCCACAAAATTGTCAGCCCTGCTGTTCTATCCACTGAGCCTGAGTCTCTTGCTAGCTCTGATCGGTGCACTGTTCTTGTACCGTCATTGGCGGCGCGTCGGCTGTTGCTTTGTCTGCCTGGCCTGGGGCTGGCTCTACCTGTGCTCCACGCCACTGTTCGCGGATTTCCTGATGTCGGTTCTGGAAAAGGATTATCCACCCCGCGCAATGTCTGCCGTGCCAGCGGTCGATGCCATCGTACTGCTCGGTGGCGGCACACGCGGAGATACACACATGGGGGTACTGGCGGACCTGAACGAGCACGGCGACCGACTCGTTCACGCGACCGCCCTGTACAAGGCGGGAAAGGCGCCCGTGATACTGGTCAGTGGCGGCTCCGTGCAGGGCGTAAGACCCGAGGCGGAACAGATGCGCGACATCCTGCGCGTCATGGGTGTGCCGCGTGCCGACATCGTGCTGGAACCCGTCAGTCGGAATACCCACGAGAACGCGGTATACAGCGCGCAACTATTGCGCCAGCGGGAGCTGCGGCGTGTGCTGCTGGTCACCTCGGCATTTCACATGCGCAGAGCCATGGGTGTCTTCAGGGCCCAGGGGGTGGAAGCCATTGCCGCTCCGACCGACTTCAAGCGCCTGGTGGGCGAAGGGGTGGTGCCATCCTGGCTGCCTGGCGCCGGCAACCTGTCGCGCAGCACGCAGGCGTTGCACGAGATGCTCGGATACCAGGTGTATCGCTGGCGCGGTTGGCTGTAGTCGCCCGCCATCGCGCGCGATCGCCAACCCTCGCTCGCGGCCACCGCCCGCGCCGCACCGGTTACAGACAGTAGCGCGTCTTGTATTCGCTGTAGCTCATGCCCGTCCAGCGCCGGAATGCGCGATAGAAGCTGTTTACTTCGAGATAGCCCATTTCGACGGCGAGACATTTCCCCGGCAGCCACATCTTGCGCAGAATCTGTTCGCAGCGGTATTGCCGCGCGCGATCCAGCAGAAACTGGTAGCAGGTGTGATCGGCGCGCAGCCTCCGGCGCAGGGTGGTGCTGCTCATACCGAGTGATTCCGCCACGGAGTCTGCCCGCAGTCGCGACAGGTCACCGTCGAGCAGAATCTGCAGGACGCGGTCCGTCGTGCGTGACAGAGGCAGGTAAGCGGGCTTTGGCGGCGGCGGGACGATTGCCGCGGCGCCGTCCACGGGCGTACTGAGTTGATCCATAGCCATAACATCCTTGTCGTGGTTAGTGGAACGGAAAAGCTGATTGTCGCCGGCGTAGCGGTCGCCGACACTTTCAATGTAGCACAGGATGGGACCCGGTAAAGCGCCTGCGGCGGACCGGGCGGATTTGATGGAAGGCGGCTACTGCAGAACCCGGGCGGCGGGTACGGGGCAGTCCATTACCGCCGCGATGCTGGTGATGATCTCGCGCTCGACAGGGGCCAGTACGCCATCGAGGGTCGCGGTCAGTGTCATGGCTTTCAACAGTCGCGGCTTTAACAGCGGGTAGCAGTCCGCCAGCTCCTGCACCGCTCTGCCGAATGCGGTCACGCTTGCCTGTTCCCGGGTCATGGGTGTCATGTCGTCAAAACCAAGTGCCTTTGCGCCACAGCGAAAAGCTTCCGCGGTGGGGCTTGCGCTCTCATGGGCCAGTACCGACAACACCACGCGCACGTGATAAGCCACTTTTTGCAGATTGCCGTAGCGTGCGCGGCTGGGACGCGTGCGGACAAATTCCGGGTCCAGATAGTGTCGCAGGAGTTGGAAAAAGCACCACTCGTGCAGTTCGGTTCGGCGGTCCGCCTGGATGAGCTGTAGCAGCGTGTTCTTGAATGCGCGGTATTGGCGCGCCGACATGGATTTAAGCGCCGGCAGGCACAGTTCGAGCAGGGGCAGGCGCTGGGGGGCTCCGAGCTCGCGCACGCCCGGGTGCAAGGTGTTGACCAGCTCCTCGAGCCCCCTGGTTCCCGATTCCCCGACGACCGCCAGTTGGCGCCTGGCCAGCCCGGCCTCGGGTGACATCAGCAGCGACAACACCAGTGCCTGGGCGCCGAGAGGTTCGTGACTGTGATGTACAAAGGCGACGGGTATTTCCTCGCGCTCGGCGGTCTCCCGTTCCAGCTCTTCGGGAAGAGGCGCGAAATCCGCATCAGACGCGGTATCAGGTCGTGCTGCCTGTTGCTGTGCCGTGGCCGCGGCAGCCGCCGCCGCGGCCACCAGCGCCGCCCGGCCCACCCCGACTTCACCGTGGCCCGGCCGCGAGGGCTCGGTGGCGTAGACGCGCGGCTTGCGCGAAATGTACTGACCGTCCCAGCGGGGATCGATGCGCTTGATACGTTCATGCAGTGGCGGGTGTGTGGGGAAAAGCTGCCATAGAGGGTGGGTGATCTGCCCGAAAAAAATATGCGACATTTCAGCCGCTCGTCCCGCGTGGACCAGTGTGCCGGGGATGTATCCGCCAATCACTTTCAGGGCATTGCCGATCCCTTCGGTGCTGCGCGTGAACTGGACGGCGCTGGCGTCGGCGAGATATTCCTTCTGGCGGCTGATTGCGGCCTTGATGAAACCCGCCGCGATTTCCCCCAGCAGTCCCAACAGATAGAGTACGAGTCCGAACATCGGCAGCGCCGCGCTGTTTCCCCCCCGTCTGCCGCTGCGGGTGCGCCGGATACTATGGCTGTGCAGCAGCAGATGACCGACGTCGCCGATAAAGGTGATTCCCTTGAGCAACGCCGCCAGGCGGATATTGAGGCGCATGTCGCCATTGAGAATGTGGCTGAACTCGTGCGCGATGACACCCTGCAATTCGTGGCGCCGCAATTGCTCAATCGTGCCCCGGGTCACCGCCACTACCGCGTCGGCGGGCGTTATGCCCGCGGCGAAGGCATTGATGCCCCGCTCATCGTTCAATACATAGACGGCGGGCACCGGCATACTCGCCGCCAGCGCCATCTCATCGACGATGTTCAGGCAAACCTTTTCGGCGCGGTCGCGTGTTTGGGGGAGAATGCGTGTACCGCCCATGCCTTCCGCCACGGCCTTGCCGCCGCTGGACAACTGCATCCACCTGACCAGCACCACGAGTGCCACCGTGGCGGTGACTGCGAGGCCGATGCCGCCAAACCGTTGCCAACTGAAAAACGACCAGAAGCCGGCCGCGCCCCCCCGATGGCCGCTGTAGACGTTGTAGTCCTGGCCAAAGTACAAAAAACCCGCTATGGCTGCGTTGGTCAACACGATCAACAGCAGCACGGACGCGACGAACAGCAGCACGAGCAAGCGCGTATTGCGCCTGGCAACGTCCTGCTGCGCGAAAAAATCCATGGGCCTTCAGTGAGCCGCCAGGAGCATGCCGTCTAGAAAGAAACCTCCGGGGCTTCACGAATCCCGGCGGAGTCCTCGAACTCCAGCAGCTCTGCATCCGCAGGGATGACCGAAAGGGGGTGCGAGAACAACCTGGGGGAAGCTCTGGCGGTAGGTGTTGTACGTCATTACGGCATCGTTATAGCCCTGGCGGGCAAAGGCGACACGGTTTTCCGTTGTGGTCAGCTCCTCGCTGAGCTGCATCATGTTCTCATTGGCCTTCAGGTCCGGGTAGGCTTCCATGGTGACATTGAGTTTGCCCAGCGCTTCCTGCAGGGCACCTTCGGCGCGCGCCAGTTGCGTCATTTCCGGGCCCCCGACACTGCTGTCACCCAGTGCGTCGAGAACCGCGGCGGCCTCGTTGCGGGCGGTGGTAACGGCGTCCAGCGTTTCCCGTTCGTGAGCCATGTACCCTTTGGCGGTCTCGACCAGGTTCGGTATGAGGTCGTAGCGCCGCTTCAATTGCACCTCTATCTGGGAAAAGGCGTTCAGATAGCGGTTTTTCAGTGTAACCAGCGTGTTGTATATGCTGACGGCGTAGAGCGCCAGTCCGAGTAACACGAGCCAGAACACGATAGTGGATATTTCCATGCAACTCCCCTCGGGACACCGACAGCTCAGACGGCGGCTGTCTGTTTATAGTGGCTATAGCCGGTACTGTTTATCAATACTATTTTACGGCGTGTAGCGCAACGATTAGTCAGGGTTTTTGGCCGTCGCTCTCCGCAGCCTGGCCATGGAGGGCCGCATTCTGGCGTGTTTCAGCAGGATTGTATCCAGGCTGCCGTTGCGAGCAGGTATGTAGACCGACCCACTAACAAATCTGCGAAAAAGTACACTTTTGCCTTGTTTCGGGCGTACGTACACCTCTACTCTGCGATAAGGCCAATAACAAACAAATAGACGCGTGGGTCACCGGTGGCCCGGGAGGGGGTATGAAGTTACTCGTCATTATCGTGATGTTGCTGGTAGCGGGTTGCCTGTTCGTTATGCTGCGGCGAAAGCCCGAGACCAGCCCCTCCGTTAGAAGTCTCAACGCCGCCCCCAGACCGGCAAAAAAATCAGCGCACAAGGCCCGCAAGGTCGAACATCCCTTCAGCGCCAAATCCATCGCACCGGGTGAAGATGCCTGCGGTGCGGTACTGGCGATCGGCAAGAAGCGGTTTCTCGACGCCGACGGGGATATACCCGTTGTGCCATTGACCGACTGTGACGCGCCGCGGTGCCGGTGCACCTATCTCAGCCACGAAGACCGCCGCGAGTACAACGAGGACCGCCGGCACCCCAACAGTTTGCACAGCGAGCTTTACAATAAAGACGGCAACAGCGAACGGCGTCAGCGCAAGCGCGGCCGCCGCAAGACCGACTGGGCGTAAGAGGATCGTTATCCCGGTCATCCCGGCGAGGCCGTTGGGTCTGGACTGCGCAGTAAACGCCGTTGTATCAGGCTGCGGGGGTTACCCCGGCTATTGCGCGTCAAAGCCTGCTGGAGCTGACGTTAGGCCGCAGAAGGGGCGTCATCGTCCCCGCCCCGCAAAGCCAGAAACATGAGCGCAGTTTTGCCGGGCATGAAAAAGTAACCGCCGTTTTTAACGGTAACAAAGGATTGTATGTTACATAGCTCCAGCGGCCCGTTCTGGTGCGGAATTGTGAGCCTTGAGCCATCTGGCACATATGCTGCAATGGGGTCCGGCTCGTTCCGCAGGCCGTGAAAGTTGGGCGATGACAGCCACGTTTGCTGAATAAATTCGAACTGGCGTTCAATATCGGCGTTCAGGCACATGAACAGCAGGCCCCTCGGTTTTATTTGGTCATCGTTTGCGATATAGTTTCTGCCGCGACGCAGTATTCTGTGGCGGTTGCTAATCGACACCTGTTCTGAATCTTCCGGCTTCTGGCTGTCACGGGGATTTGCCCTGCGGATATGTGAGCCATAGGGGCAGCGAAAACCCTGTGGATCCTCTTCGCCGTACAGGAACTGGTTGTCGAGTTCGTCGCGTAGTCTGCGTAACCTGCGCTGTTCTATTTCCGCTCTTCTCCCTGTGTCTTCCTCGTCTTTCTTGTCTTCCCCGTCTTCTGCGTTTGTGGTGATTGCATCACCTATCTGCAGCGTGCTGTGGTCCGTCGGTGAGTGATCTGTCATGGCGGCGAGAAGTTTTGTGAAGTCGACCGGTTCCACCTCGGAACGCTGCGGGTCGTTGGGGTAGCGTACCAGTGGCTTGCCGTCCGGCCACCTGCCAACCAGCCGGGCGCCCACCCAATCTGCCGTAACCGAAAGTTTGTAGTCTCTACAGATAACCTGCGCCTGAGTTTCCAGATATGTTTTAAAGTTATCTACATCCTGTTCCAGTTGGCGCATGACGAGAAAAGTGCCATTGCGCCCCAGATCCATCAGTGTATCGCCGCCCATGCTGCTGAAGTCGGGAAAGTTACCGGGCGACACTGTGGGCAGGCTGGTGAGGAACGTGTTGGCGTGCTCCCGGCCGACTTGCGGGGTGAGTGGAAACTGCCCGCGATTGTCCCGATAGCCCAACACCATTTCACCGGGCTCAACCACATGTATGGAGTTGCCGCTGTCGTAGAAGCGGCGCGTACCGCGAATAATGGGCTGTGAGATACCATCCTTGAAGCCGAACGGTTCCTGGAAATCGGCCAGCTCATCCGGCAGGTCCTGCATGCGGATGCACTGGTCGGGTTTGATCACCAGCCCGCAGGTTTGCAGGGAGTCTGCTTCCCGCTTGATGGTGTGTTCCAGCAAGTCGTTGCAACGCGCATAAATCAGCAGCATGAAAGCCGGTGCTTTGCCGTCGTCGTACCATGACCAGTTGTCTGGCGCGCTTTCGCCCCTGTCCCCCAGGATGTGCGCACGCGCTGTGCTGTTCATGCCGTCTCTGAACGCGGCGGGGAACGTATCCAGGGCGCTTGAGGCCTGTTCGCCTTTTCCATGCGTGAGCGCGTCCATGCCAAGGGCGGCGAGCCCCACAGGAGACAGGGCAATGTTGATGACGACGTCCTGACCTTTCCACTCATCGAATGTGAAGGTGAGCGGGGGCGGCGATTCGGCGTCGTCTCGCCGCTCAGCAGAGGGCTCGCCGTCAGCAGCCGTGCAGCAAGTGTCAGTACCGGGGCTTTGAAAAAGATGTCCTTTAAGCCATTCGCGCCAGTCGCCTGGATTCTCGGAGAGGTAGACGGGCACGGCAGCGGCGCAAGGCAACCTGCCGTGACCACCGAACACCAGGGACTGGATCTCCGATGTCTCCAGTGATTCGCGTGTGTGTGGCTTCGACCCGAGTAAATCGACCCAGGCACGGGCCTCCGTTTCGGTAGTGGCCCGGGCCAGGCCCTCGGTGATCAGGGCGTTGTTGCGGATCTGATCGGTGGTCAACCCGGGGTAGCGCGTAAACCAGAATCGGGTGGGCGTCTGCTGTCGTCGCACCCAGCGCTTGAACTCCTCGCCCCTGGCGGCGCCCTCAAATACAAGAAACCGCGTGTGCGGAAACCCCACGCCGTTGCTCCATACGGCGGACTGCCCCTCGCTGGCCCGGGTAATGAAATCTTCGAGGTAGCTGTCCCAGCTACCGTCGTAATTGGACATGAATACCAGCGTGTCGGTGCCGGGAATGCGCAGCCAGCGCGCATAGTGAATGGTACCCATGTTGAGGACAAATCCCGGGCGGAAGAAATGCGTGACCAATTCCTTGATGGACCAGAAGGCCAGTGCAAGGCTCCAGCGGCGCAGCCAGCGTGGATTGGTCTTCAGCCGGGTGACGGCGATAATGTGATTCTGCGCGGTGTCGGGCCGATTCTCAAAGCGCAGGATCTCCTGCAACTTCGCAAGCGGTGCGGCGTGATCCTCAATGTCACTTTCCGATTCATTTTTGCGCACAAGCGCAAAGAAGCCACCCATCACCAGCATAAAGAGTGTCAACAGCAGCACGATCGACAGCAACAGGCGGATACCCACCTCCCAGATTGTCGCCACCAGCGCCACCGCGTGCGCCACCGGGCCCGCTGCTTCACCTGCGCCGGGCGTGGAGTGGTATGCAGCGATGAGAAACCAGCCACTGCCGAGAGCCAGCGTGGCGAAAATCAGCGGCACCCGTTTCGCAGTAAGGACGAAACCTGCGCATTGCATGATACTGTGCTCCCGCTGTCGGTACTTGCGCCACAGCGTCAGGCAGGTCAGTGCCAAGAGTGCCCCCGGCAGCATTGCGCTCACGTAGCTGAACAATGAATCCAGAGTGGCCCGCAGGGTGTCGCTGGTCGAGAAGTCGACGCGCGGCCCGGGAAAGAAAACAGCCTGCAAAAAGAAGAGGATGGCGGTAACCCCAAGCAGGGTGCCGTACACCGCGGGTTGTCGGAAAAAGGAGCGCACCGCCTTGGCTTTGGTTGCGTTCTCCTGGCGAGAGACTTTCAAATCCTGTGAAGCGGGGCGCAGCAAATGATCGGCCAGGTCTGATTTGTCCACAGCGCTGCGCGCATATGCCAGCGCCTGTAACCCGAGATTAGCAATGCTGACATGATCTCCCCAAAACGGTTTCAGCGCTGTACGCGCCTGCTCGGCAACCTGGGCGTCGGCCAGAATGCGGGGCACGGAGAGTTGTGGCGTGCCGTGAAAATTGATACCACTCGCTTGCCCCCGCGAGGGATTGGCACGATTGGGATTAAGTATGATCTCTCCGGCGAGCAAATACTCGACAAATTCAGCTTCGGGCGGCATGTCGGTTATGTCCCTCAGCAGCTCGCGCAGTATGCCTTGCGCCTCTGTAGCGGCGATCGCAGCCAGTGCGCTGCGCGAGTCGCCGTCTACGCAAAGCTCAATAATAATATGCGTAATCGTGCTCCCATCCTGGTCACCGGATTCCGGGCAGGCTGCTACGGGCGAAATGTGGGCGAAGTGGACACGATTGGTCTTTACTAGCGCGTCATGCAGCGTGGTATTATGCAGCGCTTCAATTTTTCCGGCGTGCTCATCGGAGCCGGTTTCTGGTGAAGCCGGCAGGCAGATCGTAATGAAACTCTGGTGGCGGTGCCCCGTACTCGGTTCGAATCGCAGTTTCAGTTGCGAGGGGAAAGGCCCGATATGTTGAATTCTGCCCGCTTTGCCTTTTTCCCTGTGGAGTTGCTCGCACGCAAGCAGCGGCTGCAGCGTGTTGGTAAGCAGCAGCCGGGCAATTTTCTCACCCACACAGTAATGCAGCAGGCCGTCGCCGCCAAAATTCAGATCGATCTGGGATACGTCCCGCTCTGGATTGAAGGTGTCTGCATCAGTGATGAGTTTCTGGTCAAACATTGCCGACATGGCGGCTGCGATAACGACGGTGCCCTTTGGTATGTCCACACCCGCGATTTTTACGTCCTGCAGCGTGTAGCGAGGCAGCCCCGGGATGATGGGAGGTCTGAACCTCAGGGCTTCCATCAGACAGCGCTCGACCTTGTCTGACTCTCCATTGCGCGCCCACTTCCGCACTTGGCCCAGGGTTTTTGGACGCGCGAGAAGCTCCTCCATGATATGCCCGCCAGCACCCGCGCCTGTGGGTACAAAACCTACCGACAGTCCTACAAGCAACGCGATAATATCGTCATCGCAAGGCGCATTGTCGTCACCTGTTTCCTGCAGATCCAACAAGCGATCGAGGATGGTTTCCTTGAATGGCGGTGATTGCCCTGTAAGCACCCCATGCCCGTGCGCTGCGTCAGGTGGATCACCGGGTGAGTCATCTTCGGGATCTTGCGCCCGACGGCGCCTGCGTGAGTCTGCAATGGACTTGCGGATGACGGCGCGTACGTTCTCCGCGCCAAGCAGGGCCAGCTGCCGCGTTTTGTCCGCGCCGCGATAGTCGGCGAACAACAGCGCGCTGAGAGACATGAGCCATCTCGCAAACAGGTTGTAGTCTGATACCTGCAGCCCGTAGTACTCGGTGCAGGTCTGTGCGGAGACGCGGATGAGGAGATCCTCTACCACATCGATCTCGCCGCCGCTGTTGTGGATCAGTGTGCTTGCCAGCTTGTTCGCGCGCTCCCCTATCAGTGGAAGGTCCGTCTTTTTGAATGTCTGCTCGATCCACTGTAGCTGTTGGTAGTATTGGGGCTCGCGACCCATACCAAGTAGAAAATTTGACTTGCCGCCCACGAGCGCCTGCATTTCCCGCTTGTAGGGCGCTTCGAAGATCTGATCGTTCTCCCTCACATGGCGGACGTCGTCATAGCGTGTGACAATCGCCAGATCGCGCAGCCTGAGAACAGGAAAGAATCGCCGCAGAATCTTGTGTAACAGGCGACTGCGCAACAAAGCACTCGATACACCCCCGCCCTTGCCGAGCAGCGCCAGGTCAAAAGTCTGCAACGTGGAATTACCGTCGTCCGCGTCCTGCGCTTTTTTGATAGCTTCGTAGTATTTTGTAAGTTTTTTCAAGGCCCTATCTCCCTTCAGAGCGGGTGAGAAACAATCAGGAGACGCATGTTCGTGTCAACCACGGCCGTTTGTCGTCGGCGGTAATTCCGGTGCCAGCTAGGCGCTTTCGTCTGCCCATTGGCGAGCTTGCAGGATTCCCTCGTAGAAATAGTCGATCCGCTTCTCGTCCTTGTACGGCAGCCATTCGATAAATTTGCGGGAAAACTTTGGCCACCTGGCATACAGTGCTCTCACTGCACGAACGGCTTCCGGTCGGTTATCGGCACGGACTGACGCATTGATTTCCGTCATCCGCGCGTGCCAGTAGAAAGGCCGATAGGACATCGATTTCTTGGCACAATCAATGGCTTGATCCCAATTCTCGAGAATGCAGTGCGCCGCGGCCATTTCGCCCAGAACGTAGAACACATAGTAGTCATCGGGGTTGAGACGTAGCGACAGCTCAAGCTGTGGCAGGGCGAGCGCTGTCCGGCCTGCTAACAGATGACAGCTACCCAATTGGGCGTAGGATAGCGCCTGGCTCGGGTTCAGGCGGATGGAAGTTTCCAGGTAGGACACAGCCTCGTCGACTTCACGCAGCAGTATGTGGGCACAGCCAACCAGTAAATGTGCTCTGGCATCCTGGTCATTGGCCTGCATGGCCCGGTACGCAAGTGTTCTCATTTCCTCGATTGCGCTGCGGGAATTTCGCTGTACCCAGGTCGCTATCCACTCGAGATTGCTGAGCTGTATCAGTGCTTCCGGGTTTTCAGGGTCTGCTCGCAAGGCAGCTTCAAAACACCGCTTTGCCTCCGCAGAGTCGTCCCTGGTGAGGCGCGTCATGTGCCAGCGGCCGCGCCAGAGAAGATCATTGACAGACGCTCTGCTGATAGGTCGGCTGCGCGCTCTTGTGCTTTCATGGCGTTCAATCTGGCCGCCCACCGTGCCCGCGATGCGCAGTACGATGTCATCGAGCGTGTGGTGCACTTCACCCGGTTCTGCGATGTACTTCTCGCTCCAGACGATGTAACTAGTATCTGTTTCCAGCAGGCGAACGGCGATGCTATAGCCGGATTCTATACTTTTCACGGCGCCCGTGAGCAGGTATCTGGCCTTTAGCTGTCGGCCTATCTCCAGAGCATCGTTGTCGTCTTCAGCGATCCGGCCGTGGGAGCTGCTGTCTATAACAGGTAACAGTTTGCTGCGTGAGAGGTGCAACACCAGTTCATCGCGGATTCCGGCACACACATGAGCTATCCCCGACTCTTCGTCAACGTTTCTGAAGGGCAGAACAGAGATGGGCAGTCCATGTCCGAAACCGGTCGCAGCGAGAAGAATCTCTGGACGACCCTCCGGCGCGGAGGGCAGCGCCAGCGGTTGTCCGACTCGGGTAAGCGCAAATACCGTAATGGGTTGCGGGATGTTTTTCAGATGAAGTTGGCCCAGCGGATCAGAGAGAACTGTTTCACTTCCGTCGAGCTCTTGCGTGATTCTGGCCGAGCCCAGAATGCCACCGCTGGGAGCGGCTTCCTGTAGTCTAACCGCGACATTGATGCACTCGCCGTGCAACTCGCCCTCGTCGTCGATCACCTCGCCGCAGTCAAGACCAATGCGCATGATCAGCCGCGAGCCGCTGTCACCCTGGTTGTAAAGTTGTCGCATGGTGTATTGAAGATCGAGTGCGAAGCTGACAGCCGCCGGGACACTGTCGAATTCCGCAAGATAACCGTCGCCAGCGCTGCCAGCGAGGCGACCGCCACAATGAGCCACGCGCGATGAAATATCCCCACGCAGTGCGCGTATCAGTTCTACCGCCTGCGCAGCATTCTGGCCTATCATCCGACTATAGCCCACGACATCGAGGCTGGCCACGCAAGCGAAGCGGCATTCCAGGGGGCGGGGGTTCGCTTTATCGCTCTGTGTCATGAGCGCGAATCGGGGTTTTGTTATTACAACTCCAGTATGCACAATAGGCTGTCAAGCGACAAGGCCGCGACATTGGAGGGCAATAGCGACGGGGTGGCATTCCGTGACTGGCCCCCACAGATCTTCGGCACATTTCGGCACATACAGCCGAATAGGTCAGAAAGTCTGTGGGTGATCTCCCGAATTCTCTCCCGTGGAAGTGCTCTTCGGTCACGATGATGCGCTACTTGCCGCCGTTTGATTCCATCCCGGAGCATCCTGTAACGGCTTCGCGGAATCCGGTACTCTTGTAATGGTTGTACCGCACCGTGCAACGGGGCTCACTGAGCACGAGTGCAAGACGTTTGCCGATTACTGGAGTAATAATAGTTATAGCTATGCGCATACTAATTGCCACACTGGTTCTATTGAGCGTCGCCGCAATCGCCCAGGCCCACGAGAGCACCGGCGCCGCCGGCGGTTTCGCCAGCGGCTTCATGCACCCTGTTCTGGGCTGGGACCACGTGGCCGCCATGGTCGCCGTCGGCCTGTGGGGCGCCATCCTCAAACAGCCGGCGATATGGGCGCTGCCCGTGACGTTTCCCCTGGTCATGGCGGTCGGCGGTGCGCTGGGTGTGGCCGGTCTGGCGCTGCCCGGGGTGGAGATAGGCATCGCCGTGTCGGCACTGGTGCTCGGTGTAGCGGTGGTATTCGCGGTTCGTCCTCCGCTGTGGGCGGCGGCGCTGATCGTCGCCGCCTTTGCGGTATTCCACGGGCACGCACACGGCACGGAACTGCCGCACGCGGTCAGCCCGCTGGCCTACAGCATCGGATTCGTGGTCTCCACCGGTTTGTTGCACGTGTGCGGTATCGCCGTGGGCCTGCTGGCCAACTGGCGCGCCGGGCGGGTGCTCGTGCGTGCGGGAGGTGCGGTGATAGCCCTGGCGGGTGCGATCTTCCTGTTGCGAGCGGTGTGAATGGGGCGACCGCGTCTGCTGGCGCTGTTGCTGATCAATCTGCCCAGCGCCGCCCGGGCTCACAGCCCCATCGAGGGCATCGGCGAGTTCTACGGCGGCATGCTGCACCCGCTGCTGGTGCCGGCCCACGCGTTGGCACTGCTCGTATTTTCACTGCTGGTCGGCCAGCGGGGCGTTCGCGCCATGCGGCTGGCGTACCCTTCCGTTGCGGTTGCGCTGGCGGCGGGCCTGCTCTGGGCGGGGTTTTCCCTCTCTCCCGCGCCGCCTGTCGAGACGGCGTTACTGGCACTGGCGGCCTGTTGCGGGTTACTGGTCGCCCTGCAATGGCCGGTGCCGCTCTACGTGTTCGCCCTGCTCGGCGCGTTGCTCGGCGCGGCTATCGGCGCGGATTCCGGCGTGGCGGGGCTCAGCCGGCAGGAGACCTTCGCGGCGCTGCTCGGCGCCTGGGTGGGCGCGGTTGTCGGCATGATCCTGGTCGCCGGGGTGGCGGAACTGGTCGAGCGCCCCTGGCAGCGTATCGCCGTCAGGGTGCTGGGGTCCTGGGGCAGCGCCAGTGCGGTCCTGGTGCTGTCGCTGGCGCTGCGCTAGCGGAGCGGCGAGCCACCGGCTAGAAGTCGTAGCTGACGTAGGCGCGCACCTGGCGCGGCTCGCCTCGGACGTGCCGGCATCGCCGACGAACAGCAGCTCGGAGTCCAGTTCGAGATACCACAGAACCAGCGAACTGTTCCAGCCGTCGCGCCACGCCGTGCGAAATCCGATTTCCGCTCCCTCCGATTCCACCAGCGGGTCCACCGGCGCCACGGCCTCGCCCGTGGCCGGGTCCACGGTGATCGTCGTGCCGCGGGCGTCGTTGGAGTGAAACCCTTCACCGGCGCTCAGATAGGCTTCCGTGACGTCCGAGAGCGTATAGATCACGCTGATCTTGGGGCTGACGATACTGTCCGATTCCCCGCCCGAGTTCGCGGGGTTGTCCGAGCCCACGTCGAAATCGTAGTAATCGCCCCGCAGCCCGAGCACGGCGCGCCAGTCCCGGGCGAATTGCCATTCCAGTTCATCGAAGAGACCGGCACTCGCCTCCTCGACAGTGTCTTCCCGCGTGGTTTCGAGACGTTCGCGGGCTCGGGTGTTATAGAGGCCCACCGTGTCGATGGTTTCGGGGATCAGGAAGTTGATGTCCGTGTAACCCTGACCGTGACCGTGCGTGCGCATCGGCGGCTGGCTCAGGGCCGGACCCTTCCTGTCGGCGAGTTGGTGTGCGCAGGATTACCTGCTGACTGTCCTATCTCACGGCGCGATCGAGTGGCTGGGGTCGGCGCTGGTCTGAGGCCGAAAGCCAACAGGCGGCAGCTTTCAGTTTTGCCGTAAGGGCAATGGTAGTTGGTATGTGCTGCCTGTCTCGGTACGGATATCTATTGCGTGTTTACGATCCGGGGAATGTGATTCTTCTCACAATCTCGGACCCGGGGGAACCGGTTCTTTCTACTTTTCACCATTTATTCCTGAGTTCCGAGTGGATTTTCCGGCATGATTGCGGGACGAACAGTTCCTGGTACTTGCCCGCTGGAAGACTATGCGCTCTGCAAAAATACGAGAAATACGCGATATCTCAAGAGCAAAAGAGGTATTGAATCAACGTGTGGACGGATTCGTGTTGGGACACGGTGCTTGGGGATTGCGTGGCGCCCCGTCCCGGTCCGGTATCAGAGGTATCACGCTGCTCGAGATGCTGATAGTGGTTGCCATATTCGGCATAGTGCTGGGGATCGCGATCCCCTCCTACAGCGAGTATCTGGAAAGAGGACGCATACTCCAGGCCGGAATAGACATCGGACAAATTGCCGATGAAATCGACGACTATTTTCTCGACCGCAATAACTACCCTGACTCACTGGACGATGTCGATTCTGGAGATCTCGAAGACCCCTGGGGTAACCGCTACGAGTTTCTCAGGATCGACGGTGGCACTGCGAACGTGGGCCAGTTGCGCAAAGACAAGAATCTGGTACCCATCAACTCCGATTACGACCTGTACAGCAAGGGTTCGGATGGACGGAGCGTCAAACCACTGACTGCAAAAGCCAGCCGGGACGATATCATTCGCGCCGATAACGGCCGTTTTTATTGGTATCGCCGAAGATTACTGATGAAGCTCAATCGCAGCCCGGCAAAGGGTCCGATGCATCGGGTACTATACCGGGTCAGGCTGCTGTTTATGGTGGTGGTGCTGCTGCCGACACTGCTTGCCGCGGGCGTGTCTTATTTGCAGGTCCGTGGCTCGCTCGTGGATCAGGCTTATGAGCGACTCCACAAAGAGAACCGTTTTCATTCAGCTCAATTGCTGGAGCGACTTCTCAGGGTCAATCGGGACCTCAAAGCCCTTCGGGAAGACCCGGTGACCGGCATGGCGGCCGACAGCGGCAGACTGCGTGCGGCATTGCTGAAAAAAACGACAGCCATTTTTGTAGCGCGGGGGAGGGCGCCGGAGGCTATTCGTTGCTGTTGGGTGACGCAGGCCCCGAGATCTCTATTCCCGTCCCGAAATACTCACGCCCCGCGTCGGGGCTTCCCGTCGTCACGGTTCAACAGCCTGAAAAGCGAATCTGGATGAGTATTCTCTCCAGCCCGCGTCCGGATATGCCTCGGTCCGACGTCAGCGTGCATGCTCTGCTGAAGGCCAGCTATATTTTTGGAGACGAGCACGAGCAGTTGCTGCATGCGAATCTTTGCATTCTGGAGGGTGCATCCGCCCTCTACTGTACATCCGGTGCGCAGAGATACCTGTCCGAACTGCACGTTATGCGCGAGACCGGGGCCGGACGGAAGCGTTCGTCCGCAAGCTCATCCGCAGGGGGCAGGATCTTCGCCAACTTCAGAGACCTGTTTCTACCTTCGCATTTCGATGCTCCCATCTGGACTGTAGTGACGATGGAGGACGAGGAGGCGGTCTTTGCACCTATACACATTTTTCGGTGGCTGTTTCCATCGCTGCTCGGTGTGCTGATTCTGAGTTCGTTGTTACTCGTATCTGTTGAGACGCGCAGGCGCTTCAAACCGCTGGATGTTCTTCGATCCGGCGCTTTGCGACTGGGCGGCGGCGATTTCAACACTCGAATAGAAGTGACATCCGGAGACGAATTCGAGGATCTGGCGGACTCGTTCAACCGCATGGCGGCCAAACTTGGCAACCAGTTCGGATTTCTTACCACGATGTCCAATATCGACAGAATCCTGTTGTCGCGACCGAACCGGTTCAAGGTCGCCGAAACCGTTGTTAGGCAGGTTCCCGAAAGTCTCGGTGTAAACCTGTTCGCGGTGCTGGTGCTGGAATCCGGGCATGAAGACCAGGCCCGACTGTTCACCTATGAATCGGAGAGCAGCCGTGGCGTCGCGACTCAGTGGGTGCATGTCGATGAGGCCTTCAAGGCCGATCTGGCAGCGGATGACCGGCATTCCTTGGTCGTCGAACGATCGCGTGCGGAAGGTTTGCAGGCCTTTTTCCCGAAGGGCGTGGATGCCTTGCGGATTTATCCCCTGACGGATGATCGACAGCAATTCGGTGCGCTTTTGCTGAATAGAGCGCGAGGTCGCCTCCTTCGATGAACAAACTGACAAGTGGATGGGAGATATCATCGGGCGACTCATCGTTGCATTCTCCGCGGTGGAACGTCAGCAACGTCTCTACCGGCAAGCGCACTTCGATGACCTTACGGGGCTGCCGAACCGTACACTGTTTGTCGATAGACTGGAGCAGGATATACGTCACGCGGCGCGCAAATCACCAGCGGATTGGTGTGATTTATGCCGATCTCGACCGCTTCAAGGTTGTAAACGATACACATGGCCATTTTGCTGGCGATACTGTATTGCGAGAAACCGCCCATCGGCTGCGTGAGCTTGTGCGGGAATCGGATACCGTGGCTCGCCTGTCCGGCGATGAATTTGTTTTTGCATTGCCGGGTTTGAAAGAGCCTGCGGCTATTATGAAGGTCGTCGACGCTATTATAGACGTGCTGGAAAAGCCCTTCAGCATCAACGGGCAGGATTTCCTTCTGGATGTCAGTATCGGTATAAGCATGTACCCCGGGGATGGGGACTGTGCCGAAGAACTGCTGAAAAATGCCGACCTGGCCATGTACAAGGCCAAGGCGGCTCCCGCTACGCGATATCTGTTTTTTGAAGAGACCATGAACAGGGAGATCAGGGAGCGGTCGAAACTCGGCCAGGACCTGCTGTATGCCATAAGCCGAGAGCAGCTGTCACTTGCGTATCAGCCCAAAGTTGACGCGCGATCACATCGTATTCGGTCCGCGGAAGCGCTGGTGCGATGGCGCCATCCTGTTCGCGGTTGGGTCAGCCCAGCTAAATTTATCCCTATATCCGAGGAGACAGGGGCCATTCAGGCTATCGGAGAATTCGCTTTGAGGCAGGCTTGTGAGCAATTCTCCCAATGGCGGCTCCAGGGGCTGCCGATCGAACAGGTGGCTGTCAACATATCGCCGTATCAGGTTCTTTACTCTGATCTGCCAGCGTTGGTAGTCAAGGTGTTGACGGAAAATGGACTGGAACCGCATCACCTGGAGTTGGAGATTACCGAGAGCCTGTTGATCGACGACTATGCAAAATCTGAAGAAGTACTCTCAACGCTCAAATCCATAGGAATCAGTCTTGCCCTCGACGATTTTGGTACCGGGTATTCCTCTCTGGCACACATTCATCAGCTCTCCTTTGACACACTGAAGATAGACAAGTGCTTTCTGGATGATCTGGGAGTTCGTCCCAACGCGGAAGCTATCATCGAGTCGATTCTCGCGATGGGCTTGAGTCTCGACAAGAATATTGTCGCCGAGGGCATAGACAATCAGGCGCAGTTGCGCTTTCTGCGGGATAAGGGTTGCCATCTTTATCAGGGCTACTATTTCAGCAAACCACTGACATCGGATGAATTGGAAAACCTCCTTTCCAGAGGGCAGGCGCTGCCTGTCGCGGCGAACGAAGCGCCACTCCCGGCGCCGGAGGCGGCCAGCGGCAGTTGACGCCCCGGATTCGAGGGGCGTCACGGCAGTGAATCGGTGAGATAGCGCGCCGGGCGCGCCACCTCGGGCGTGCGAGAGGCTGTGTGCCTGAAACGTGTTACCAGCGACGAAGGGGCAATTGGTGCCCAGGAGAGGACTTGAACCTCCACGGCCGTCAGGCCACTAGCACCTGAAGCTAGCGTGTCTACCAATTTCACCACCTGGGCTTGCCTCACCGGGCTGCGTCCAGTGTCTACCACAACACCGGGGCCCCGATTCGGGCGCGCGAACTTTAACTTCAGCCGCGCCGGATTGTCAATCATCGCGTATAATCGGCGCCCCTGTGGTGACCCGTCCCTGTTCGGACAGGTACCATCATCCCATTTATAACCAGAAGGTCCCGTGCCCTATGCTCAGAAAAGGCAAACCCGCCGACCCGGATGCCGCCAGCGAGGCATCCCGTTACGAGAACCCTATTCCCAGCCGCAAGCTGATCCTGAACGTACTGACCCGGGCGAAGAAGCCTCTGGACCAGGACAAGCTGGCCAAAAAGCTCAAGCTCGACTCGGATGAGGACGTGGCGGCCCTGGGCAAGCGCCTGCGGGCCATGGTGCGCGACGGGCAGCTGCTGCAGGATCGCCGCGGCGCCTATGCACTGGTCGACCGCATGGATCTGGTGCACTGTCGCGTGCAGGGCCACCGGGACGGCTACGGCTTCGCCATACCCCTGGGCGAGGGGGATGACATTTACCTCAATTCCCGGCAGATGCACTTCGTCTTCGATACGGACGAAGTACTCGTGCAGGTCACGGGGGAGGATCGCCGCGGCCGCCTTGAAGGGAAAGTGGTGGAGGTGCTGGTCCGGGGCCACAGCCGCGTGGTCGGGCGCTATCAGGAGGACAGCGGCATCGGCTTTGTGATCCCCGACAACGGGCGCCTCACCCAGCAGATCCTGATTCCCCCCGATGCCAAGGGGGGCGCGCAGTCCGGCCACATCGTCACCGCCGAGATCACCGACTATCCCACCCGCCAGCTCGGGGCCAAGGGGCGCATCAGCGAGATCCTCGGCGACCACTTGGATCCGGGCCTGGAAATCGACGTGGCCGTGCGCGGGCACGGCATTCCCTGGGAATGGCCGGAAGAGGTGCTGTCGGAGGCGGCGGTGCTGGCCGACGAGCCCGCCGAGGCGGACAAGCGGCAGCGCTTCGACTTGCGGGACAAGCCCTTCGTCACGATCGATGACGAGAGTGCCCAGGACTTCGACGACGCGATTTATTGCGAGAAGCGCAGCGGCGGCGGCTGGAACCTGTGGGTCGCCATCGCCGATGTCTCCCATTACGTCAGGCCGGGCTCGGCGCTGGACCAGGAGGCAGCCGAGCGCGGCAATTCGGTGTACTTCCCGGGGCGGGTCGTGCCCATGCTGCCCGAGGCGCTGTCCAACGGCCTGTGTTCGCTCAAGCCCGGCGTGGACCGCCTGGCCATGGTGTGCGAGATGGAGCTGAGCCGGGCGGGCAACCTCAGCAGCTACTGTTTCTATGAATGTGTCATCCATTCCGCGGCGCGACTGACCTATACCCAGGTGGGCGAGGTGCTCGAGCGCGGATCCCACCCGGAGGTGGACAACGAGCGCGTCCCGGACCTGCAGCGGCTGCACGATCTCTACAAGGTGTTGCACGAAGCGCGGGGGCGTCGCGGGGCGATCGATTTCGAGACCCAGGAAACACGCATCATTTTCGACGAGCAGCGCAAGATCGACGCCATCGTGCCGGTACAGCGCAACGATGCCCACAAGCTGATCGAGGAGTGCATGCTCGCGGCGAACGTCGCCACCGCGCGCTTCTACGAGAGCTGCGAGTTGCCTATCCTTTATCGTGTTCACGAAGGTCCCAGTGCGGAAAAGCTGGAGGGCCTGCGCAAGTTTCTCGGCGAGCTGGGCCTGGAACTGGCGGGGGGCGACAAGCCCACGCCCCTGGACTACCAGCGCCTGCTGGAACAGGCGCGGGAGCGGGACGATGCCCCGGTGATCCAGACCATGCTGCTGCGCTCCCTCAGCCAGGCGGTCTACCGTCCTGAAAATCGCGGGCATTTCGGGCTGAATTATCCCGCCTACGCCCATTTCACCTCACCCATTCGTCGCTATCCCGATCTGCTGGTGCACCGCGGCATTCGCCACCTCATACGCAGCCGCAGGAAAGTGGAGGGTGTGAGGCGCGCGAAGGGGGCCCGTGTGCTGCCGGCCCGGCGTATCTTTCCCTACGACACACAGGCCATGGCGGCCCACGGTGAACACTGCTCCATGAGCGAGCGGCGCGCCGATGATGCGACACGCGAGGTCGAAGCCTGGCTGAAGTGCGAGTATTTGCAGGAACACGTGGGCGACGAGTTCGACGGGGTCATCGCCGCCGTTACCGGCTTCGGGCTGTTCGTGGCACTGGTGGATCTCTATATCGAGGGTCTGGTGCACGTCACGGCCCTGCCGCGCGACTATTACCATTTCGAACCAGCCAAACAGCGCCTGACCGGCGAACGCAGTGGCAGCAGTTACCGGCTCGGCGGCCGGGTTCGGGTGCGCGTGGCCCGGGTCGATCTGGATGATCGCAAGATCGACCTGGAGATGATAGAGGAGAAAAAGTCCCGGGGCCGCGGCGGATCGAGGCGCGCGGCGGAAGCCGCAGGCAAACCGGCGGCGGGCAAGTCGGCGGGCAAAAAAGGCGGAGATAACAAGAAGAAAGACGAGCAGACGCGCGGGAAACGCAAGCCCAAGGGCAAGGCGGGCACGCGACGCCGACACTGAGCATGGACCGGGTCTACGGCATTCACGCGGTGGACAGCCTGCTGCGCGAAAATCCCGGCGCGGTTGTGCGCCTGTATCTGCAGCGGGGCCGTGGTGACCGCCGGCGCAATGCCCTGATGGCTCGCGCCCGGGAGCAGGGGGTACCCGTGCAGTGGGAAACGCGAGCGGCGCTGGATGAACGGGTCGATGGCCGCCACCAGGGCGTTGTGGCAGAGACCGCCGGGGCCGCCGCCGGCGTCCGCGAGGGCGGTCCCGAGTGGAGCGAGGCGGATCTGCTCGCCCATGTCGCCAACTGCAGTCGACCGGCGTTGCTGCTGATTCTGGACGGCGTTACCGATCCGCACAATCTCGGCGCCTGCCTGCGCAGCGCGGATGCGGCGGGGGTGGATGCCGTGGTGGCGCCAAAGGACAAGTCCGCCGGGCTCACCGCGGCGGCGCGCAAGGTCGCATGCGGCGCCGCGGAGGTGGTGCCGTTTGTGCAGGTGATCAACCTGAGCCGCACCCTGGCGGCCCTCAAGGAGGGCGGCGTGTGGCTGTTCGGGGCCGACCACGAGGCCGAGGGGTCCCTGTACGACGCCGACCTGACCGGGCCGGCGGGGCTGGTGCTGGGCGGCGAGGGCGGCGGTATGCGGCGCCTGACGCGGGAGGCCTGTGATTTTCTCGTACACCTGCCGATGGCGGGCTCGGTGAGCAGCCTCAATGTGTCGGTGGCGGCCGGCGTCTGCCTGTTCGAGGCTGTTCGTCAGCGCCATCGCCTGCCGGGTTAGATAGCGGCTTATTTTGAATTATCGCCGGAGTTGCGGCGTCAGAAGGGTATGCTCTCCCTGGAACCGTGCGGCGACAGGACGTCGCCGCCCGAGCCTGGCCAGGGATGGCCGCTTTTTGGCGTGTTCCAGGGAGAGCATACCCTTCTGACGCTCCGGGCATATTTTCATAATGATCCACTACCCCGGGTTAGCCGGTCTTGTCTCCCTCCCGCAAAGCCGCTACACTCCGCCAGCTCAAAAATTTGCCCGGCCGTCCCGCGGCCGATTCTCCTTGCCACACCATCGCGAATGGGTGGCATTAACCCGAAAGGAGCCCCGCATGCGACACTACGAGATCGTATTCATGGTCCATCCGGACCAGTCGGAACAAGTGGCCGGCATGATCGAACGCTACACGGCCACCATACAGAAAGACGGCGGCAAGATTCACCGTCTGGAAGACTGGGGCCGCCGGCAATTGGCCTTTCCCATCAACAAGGTGCACAAGGCACATTATGTGTTGATGAATGTCGAGGCGACCGCCGAGGCCATGGATGAACTCAATACCACATTCCGCTACAACGACGCCGTTATCCGCAACCTCGTCATTCGCCGGGATGAGCCCGTGACCGAGGAATCGTTCATCATGAAGGCCGAGAAGAATCGCGTGAGCGCAAGAGCCGTTACGAGGAGCGACAGGCCGCGGATACCGCCAAATCCACGGCGGCAACGGAAAAGCCCGCGCAGGCCAGCGAGTCCACGACAGAACCTGCCGCGCAGGCCAGCGAGTCCACGACAGAACCTTCGGAGCAGGAATAGGCAGCCGCCCGCGGATAACGCACAACCAGATTTATCAGGAGCAAAGACATGGCACGATTTTTCCGTCGCCGCAAATTTTGCCGGTTTACCGCCGAGGGCACCAAGGAGATCGATTACAAGGATCTCGAAACCCTCAAGGCCTATGTTTCCGAAACCGGCAAAATCGTGCCGAGCCGTATCACCGGCACCAAGGCACGGTACCAGCGCCAGCTGGCCACCGCCGTCAAGCGCGCGCGTTTTCTGGCCCTGCTGCCGTATTCGGACGCACACCAGTAAGAAGCGGTTGCCGCCGGCGCGGTAGTTCGCTGTGAAGGGCCTGGCGGAATTTGTCATGCGCGGCCGCGGCCAGGCGCTGTTCGTGGCGCTGGCCGGTTCCGCCAGCGTGGTCTTCTGCTGGATCAGCGCCGCCGCGGTGGCGCTGGTCACCTTGCGCCGGGGCGCGGGCGAGGGCGCCTGGTTGCTGTTGTGGGCGCTGCTGCCGGCGGTGGTTGTCGCCTGGCAGTTCGGCGACAGCAGCTATATCGTGCTGTTCGCTGGGACGCTGGCTCTCGCCCTGGTATTGCGCGCCTCGGTGAGCCTGCCGCTGACACTGCTTGGCAGTGTCCCGGTGGGGCTGGTGGCGGGGCTGGTGGTGCTGGCATTCGGCGATGCCTACCTCGAGCAGGTCCGCAGCAGCGTGATTGAGCCGTATATGACCTACCTCGAGCAACAGTTGTCCCGGGGTGGGGAGCCAGTGACGCTGCCGCGTCCCGCAGCGTCAGCCATCGCGGGTATGATCGGCGTCGGCTCCGCGGTCATGGCCGTCTTGTGCCTGCTGCTGGCGCGTTACTGGCAGGCGGCGCTATACAATCCGGGCGGTTTCGGCGAGGAATTCAGATCGCTGCGCTTTCCGGTGTGGGCGCACCCTGGCGCTCGTGTTGCTCGCGTTGGTCGTGTCCAGCGCCGGGCCGCAATGGCGCACCTGGGCCATGGTCTTCATGGCGCCACTGACCTTTGCCGGACTGGGTCTGGTCCACGCCCGGGCGCAGGCCAGGAGCTGGAGTGCCGGCGGTGTGGCCCTGTTCTACGTGGCCTGGGCGCTTATCGGCATGGTGCAATTGCTGGTGATAGGGTTGGCGATCGCCGACAGCTGGCTGGATCTGCGCCGGCGCTGGGGCGGACCGGGGAGCGGCGGGACGAATCTGCGCGATCCCGGCGACGACGAGGACGAACGCAAATTGTAGAGTCGGGTTGATTCCCGAATGAGGAAAATGCGATGGAAGTCATCTTGCTGGAAAATGTCAACAACCTGGGCGACCTCGGGGACAAGGTGAGTGTGAAGGCCGGATTCGGCCGCAACTACCTTATTCCCCAGGGCAAGGCGGTCCCCGCCAATGCGGCGAACATCGCCGAATTCGAGGCGCGACGCGCGGAACTGGAAGCCGCCGCAAAGGAGGCCCTCGCCGAGGCCGAGGCGCGCGGCGAAGCGCTGGCGGCCCTGGGCCGGATAACCATCGGCGCGAAGGCGGGGGAAGAGGGTAAACTGTTCGGATCCGTGGGTACGCGCGATATCGCCGATGCGGTGACCGCCGCGGGTTGCGAGATCGACAAGTCCGAAGTCCGTCTTCCCGAGGGTACCCTGCGCGATCTCGGCGAGTATGAAATCGCCATTCAAGTGCACGGCGATATCACCGTCGACGTATCGATAGCAGTCGTTCCGGAGTAAACCGCACAGGTAGTTTGTGGCCGGCGCGGCCTGGCGCGCGGGCGGGCGGCAGGTTGCAAGGCCGCCCGCCGCGGAGGGGTACTGCATCAGTTTGAATCGACCCCGTGCGGTCCCTTTTATAGTAATTGAAACTGACACACTACCCGCGGAGGATTTTACTTCAGGTCCGCCGGCGATTCCGCTAACCTGTCCGGTCCGGTCCGGACGCGGTAGACAGATTCCATGGCTGACCCCGAATACCCCGGCAACGTCTCGGAGCTGCCCTTCCAGCCCGACGCCGATGTCGCGCGCATTAAAATGCAGCCACACTCGGTGGAGGCGGAGCAGTCGGTGCTGGGCGGCCTGCTGCTGTCCACGGATGGCTGGGAACATGTGGCCGAGAAGGTGACCGCCGCGGATTTCTATCGACCGGCACATCGTTTGATCTTTCGCCAGATCCATCAGCTCGCCGAAGCGCCGGAGCCGGTGGACGTAATTACCGTGGCCGACAAGCTCGATGCCTGCGGCGAACTCGAGGCCGCGGGCGGCCTGTCCTACCTGGCGGAACTCGCCCACAAGACCCCGAGCGCCTCCAATATCCACGCCTATGCGCAGGTTGTGCGTGAGCGGGCGAGCCTGCGGCGTCTGATCGAGGCAGCCCAGGAGATTGCCGAGAGCGGCTTCACTCCGAGGGCCGCAGCTCCGAAGAACTTGTCGACGAAGCCGAGCGCCGCATCATGCAGATCGCCGAAGCGGGGCCGAAGGCCGGGGGGCCGGAAGGGGTCGAACTGCTGTTGAAGTCCGCACTGCAGCGCATCGAGGAGCTGTTCGAATCCGACGGCGATATCACCGGATTGAGCACGGGGTTTCTCGAGCTGGACCGTATGACGTCGGGATTGCAGGATTCCGACCTGGTGATCGTCGCCGGCCGGCCCTCCATGGGCAAGACCAGCTTCGCCATGAACATGGTGGAACATGCCATATTGCACCAGGACAAGCCCATTCTCGTTTTCAGCATGGAGATGCCCGCCGACCAGTTGATTATCCGCCTGTTGTCGTCGATGGGGCGGATCGATCAGACCCGTCTGCGCAACGGCAAGCTGGAACAGGATGACTGGCCCCGTCTTGGCGCCGCCGCGACCAAGCTCACGGACGTTCCCCTGTTCATCGATGACACCCCCGCCCTGACGCCCACGGAGGTGCGCAGCCGCGCGCGCAGGGTATTCCGGGAGCACGACGGTTTGGGCATGATCATGGTGGACTACCTCCAGCTGATGCGCGTCGCGGGGGCTTCGGAGGGGCGTACCGCCGAGATCTCCGAAATTTCCCGGAGCCTCAAGGCCATCGCCAAGGAGCTCAAGGTGCCCATGGTGGCCCTGTCACAGCTCAATCGCTCCCTCGAGCAGCGGCCGAACAAGCGCCCCGTGAATTCCGATCTGCGGGAATCCGGCGCCATCGAACAGGACGCGGATGTGATCATGTTCATATACCGGGACGAGGTGTACAACGAGGACTCGCCGGACAAGGGCACCGCGGAGATCATTATCGGCAAGCAGCGCAACGGCCCCATCGGTTTCTGCCGCCTTACCTTTCTGGACAAGTACACGCGTTTCGAGAATTTCGCCCGCGGCTCCGGCGCCGATTGAGCCACTGACTGCGTCGCGGTGGTGGTCTCGAAACCCGCCGCCGTCCTCGCGCCCGCCGTCATCCCCGCGCCCGCCGTCATCCCCGCGCCCGCCGTCATCCCCGCGCCTGCCGTCATCCCCGCGCCTGCCGTCATCCCCGCGCCTGCCGTCATCCCCGCGCTTGCCGTCATCCCCGCGCTCGCCGTCCTCCCCGCGCTCGCCGTCCTCCCCGCGCTCGCCGTCATCCCCGCGAAAGCGGGGATCCACATTGCAACCGGCCCCCGCCTGCGTGGCGGTGACGGAAAAGAACGCCAGGTGGCGCTGGTGTAGCTACAGCCCTGTCTTTTCCCGCAATTTCCTGAGTTCTTCGCGCTGTGCCTCGCGCGACAGGGGTTGCGCGGGCGGTTCCTCCAGGGCCTCCGGCTCCGGCACTTCCAGCACTTCACCACGCATCACCCGCGAGCAGTAGCCCTCGTAGTGTTCCCGGAAGACGGGCAGCGCGACATCCTCGCGATTGCCGGCAAGGAAATGCCAGCCGCTGTCGCGACCCGCCAGATAGACCGCTGGATGGCTCCAGTCCTGGGCCGATTTCGGCGATCTCGCGCGGCAGGCTTCCGCGTATGCCTCGCGGGCCGGCGGCAGTCCCAGGTCGGCCAGCCCGTGTTGGCAGCAGGACAGCATGCGGTGCAGCGTGGGCAGGTATTCGCTGCTCTCGATAGCGCGGCGGGCGCCGCGCAGAATCTGCTCCACCGGAAGATCCGACAGTGCCTCCAGCCACAGTTTCTTGATCTGGCTGAGCTGCTCCGCGCTCGGGTAGGCGGCATAGTACTGGTTGTGGTAATTCAAACGGAACAGGGCGAAGACCTGGTTGATCGCCTCGATGTGGGCGTCGTCCGGGCCGGCCGGAGGCTCACTTCGCCCAGGAGGTGTCCGTGAGGTCCTCGGTGAGGCTGCGATCTCTCGTGCGACCCGTTCCACCAGGTCCCTGGTCTTCGTCATGGCTGAATGTCTTCTGTCCCAAGTGGTGGCGTTTTGCCCAGTGGTATTTCACGTGCTGCAGAAACTTGCTGTTCCACGACGTGTGTGCCTGGTTGCTGTTCTCCAGTATACGATGAACTCGGGCAGGAGCGAGCGTGCGAATTCTGCATCGATATGGGACATGCGCAGTATATCGTACACGTCCTGTGCCGGTTGCCAGTCCCGGTCGATCCGCGTCGGCTCGGTGCTGTGTTGCAGGCTGGAGGTGTAGCGCGCCCACTGGATGCGGATATGCTGGATAAATTTCGAATTGAGTTCCCGGGGGGCGCGCCGCGTTCGCGCCAGTAGAGGATGAATTCGGGAATCGCCTCCTCGATGAACGAAGGGTCGACGCCGGATCGCGCCATGATTTCCATGGCGTCCTCGCTGGGGCGCCAGTCGTTGTCCAGCGCGGCGGGGGTGCTGACCCGAAACTCTCTGCTTCGCGTTGCTGTCGATGCCGCCACTGGTGGATGACATGCTGGCGGAAGCGGTTTTCCCAGGCGTGGCCGGCCTCGCCCCGCTCGCGCCAGTAACAGATGAAATCCTCGAGTTGGTCCAGGGCAAACTGGCGCGGTATGTTGTGGTTGAGGCTGAGCAGTTGCAGCAGGTCCTCGCTGGGTGCCCAGTGCGACGGCAGCAGGCCCGCGCTGCGCCGTGTCGGCGTCCGGGCGAACGACGCGGTCGGGGAGGCGGCGGCCGGGCGGCCCGTTGCGCGGGCTCGTTAACGGCGAACACCAGCTCCGGCGCCGACAGCAGCGGCGGCGAGTCGAGCAGCAGGACTCCCTTGTCGGCGAGGCTGCGAGTGATGCGGTGCAGCGCCTCTAGGTCCCAGAAGGGCAGGGTTCGCTGCAGGAAGTCGCGCTCCACGCGATACCAGGCGTAGCCCCGCCGCACCTGCGGCGTCTGCTGGTCGAATACCTGCTGCAGATGCTGCAGCAGCACGGCTTCTTCCAGCCCGATCGTCGCTGCCAGCAACGGCGAGAAAGCCAGTTGTCGCTCGGGAATCAGGTTGGATTCAGACATGCGGTTACCGAAAAATCGTGGGCGCCTGTTAGGATAACGCATTGACCCGGGGAAACAGAATGGCAAAACGGAAAACCGCCTTCGTCTGCAATGAATGCGGCTCGGATTACGTCAAGTGGCAGGGTCAGTGCAGCGACTGTGGCGAGTGGAATTCCCTGGTCGAGGTTCGCCTGGGTCAGGACTCCGGCACCGCGCGCGGCCCCGCGCCGGCGGCAACCGCGCCGGTTACGCCGGTGCCCGGGACAGCGCCAGGTTGCTCGCGGAGATCGACCTGGCGGATCAGCCGCGCTTTTCCTCCGGCACGCAGGAATTCGACCGCGTGCTCGGCGGCGGCCTGGTGCCGGGCTCGGCAATTCTGGTCGGGGGCAACCCCGGCGCCGGCAAGAGCACGTTGTTGCTGCAGACCATGTGCCATCTGGCGACCTCGATGGCGGCGCTGTACATCACGGGCGAGGAGTCCCTGCAGCAGGTGGCGATGCGCGCGCGCCGCCTGCAACTGCCCGCCGACAGCCTGCGCCTCATGGCCGAGACCAACGTCGAGGCCATCGTCGATGCCGCGCAGGAGCTCGCGCCCAGGGTGCTGGTGGTCGACTCGATCCAGGTCGTGCACAGCGCCGAAATCGCCTCCGCGCCGGGCAGCGTCTCACAGGTGCGCGAATGCGCGTCCCAGCTCATCCAGTACGCGAAACGCACGGGCACGGTGCTCTTCCTGGTCGGGCATGTCACCAAGGACGGTTCCCTGGCGGGCCCCAAGGTGCTCGAACACATGATCGACTGTTCCATTCTGCTGGAGGATACGGAGAATTCGCGATTTCGCACCCTGCGAGGGCAGAAGAACCGCTTCGGCGCCGTCAATGAACTGGGTGTGTTCGCCATGACCGACCGCGGCCTGCGGGAGGTCGAAAATCCCTCGGCCATTTTTCTGGACCGCGATTCCGAGCCTCCCCGGCAGCGCCGTGATGGTGGTCTGGGAGGGTACCCGGCCGCTGCTGGTGGAAATCCAGGCGCTGGTCGATGACAGCCAGCTGGGCAATCCCCGGCGCGTCGCGGTGGGCCTGGAACAGAACCGCCTGGCGATGCTGCTGGCGGTGCTGCACCGCCACGGCGGTCTGCAGGTCGGCGATCAGGACGTGTTCGCCAACGTCGTGGGTGGCGTCAAGGTGCTCGAAACGAGCGCGGACCTGGCCCTGCTGCTGGCCATCGTCTCGAGCTTCCGCGACCGGTTGTTGCCGCGGGATCTGGTGGTCTTTGGCGAAGTCGGCCTGTCCGGAGAGATACGGCCGGTGCCCAGCGGCCAGGAGCGACTGGCGGAGGCGGTCAAGCACGGTTTTCGCCGTGCCATCGTACCCCGGGCGAATGCGCCCAGGGGCGGCATCGAGGGCATGGAGGTGATGGCGGTGTCGCGACTGCCGGAGGCGCTGGCAGCGCTGGACGAGTGAGTGTGCGTTCCAACTGCTGATGAACGTAGTTCTTCAACCCTTGAGCAGGTCGAGTTCCTCTTCCAGCGTGGCCAGGTCCATATGCGCCTCGAGTACCTCGAGCAGGGGCTGGATGTTTTCCCGGTCCACATGCTCGACAGAGAAACCGAGGCGGTCCGACTCCACGTGTTGCAGGTAAGCGTGCAGTTCGAGAATCTTGTCGTCGTCGAGCTGGATCATCAACGTGAAGGGCTCGTTGTACTGGGCGTCCCATTCCGCCGGCTGATCGGTGGCGACGCCGGAGAGCGAGATGTCGACGAGGCTTTGATGCCAGACGCTGCCGCCCTGGTGTACTCCACGGGCAGGGCCAGTTCGACCCGTGTGAAGTCGCGTCTTTCAGTACGTCGCTCGTTCATAACAACAACTCTTCGCCTCCCTGTGCGCATGACTATAGCGCGAAACGGCGCCGGCCGTCATATCCGTTGGATGCCGGACAAGCCGGCCGGAAACCCTATTTCAGTCTGCGGTATTTGACGCGTTGCGGCTGATCCGCGGCGGCACCGAGGCGCCCCTTGTGATCCTCCTCGTACTCCGAGAAGTTGCCTTCATAAAACACGACATTGCCGTCGTCCTCGAATGCCAGAATGTGCGTGGCGATGCGGTCGAGAAACCAGCGGTCGTGTGAAATCACCAGTGCCGCTCCGGGGAAGGCCAACAGCGCCTCCTCGAGGGCGCGCAGTGTCTCCACATCCAGATCGTTGGTCGGCTCGTCCAGCAGCAGCACATTGGCGCCCTGCTTGAGCAGTTTGGCCAGATGCAGACGATTGCGCTCGCCGCCGGAGAGATCCTTCACGAATTTCTGCTGATCCGGGCCCTTGAAATTGAAGCGGCCCACGTAGGAGCGGGAAGGCACCTCGTAGTTGCCGATGCGCAGAATATCCTGGCCGTCGGAGACCTCCTCCCAAACGGTTTTATCGCCATCGAGGGCATCCCTGGACTGGTCCACGTAACCCAGTTGCACCGTGTCGCCGAGCTCCACCGCGCCGCCGTCGGGCTCCTCCATGCCCATGAGTATCTTGAACAGGGTCGATTTGCCCATGCCGTTGGCGCCGATAATGCCCACGATACTGCCCTTGGGCACCGAGAAATTGACATCGTCGAACAGCAGCCGGTCGCCGAAGCTTTTCTTCAGGCCCTTGACCTCGATCACCTTGTCGCCGAGGCGCGGGCCGGGAGGGATGTAGATCTCGTTGGTTTCGTTGCGCGACTGGAATTCCTGCGACTGCAGTTCCTCAAAGCGGGCCAGTCGCGCCTTGCTCTTGGCCCGCCGGCCCTTGGGATTGCTGCGCACCCATTCCAGTTCCGCCTTGATGGCCTTGTGATGGGAGGCTTCCTGACGCTGTTCCCGGGCCAGGCGCTGCTCCTTGGTCAGCAACCACTGCGAGTAGTTGCCCTCGTAGGGAATGCCCCTGCCCCGGTCCAGTTCCAGGATCCAGCCGGCGGCATTGTCCAGAAAATACCGATCGTGGGTGATGGCCACCACGGTGCCGGGAAATTCGTACAGGTAGCGCTCCAGCCAGGCGACACTCTCGGCGTCGAGGTGGTTGGTCGGCTCGTCCAGCAACAGCATGTCCGGGTTGGACAGCAGCAGTCGGCACAGTGCAACCCGGCGGCGCTCGCCGCCGGACAGGGTGGAGACGTCGGCGTCCCAGGGGGCAGGCGCAGGGCCTCGGCCGCCACTTCCAGCTTGTGATCGATATTGTGGGCGTCGGACGCCTGGATGATATCCTCCAGGCGCGCCTGTTCCTTCGCCAGCGCGTCGAAATCGGCGTCCGGCTCCGCGTAGTCCGCGTAGACCTTTTCCAGCGCCGCCAGCGCATCCAGTGCTTCCTGAACGCCCTCCTCGACATTGCCGCGCACGTCCTTGTCCGGGTCCAGTTGCGGCTCCTGGGGCAGGTAGCCGATCACGATGCCGGACTGCGGCCGGGCCTCGCCGAGTATATCGGTGTCCAGTCCGGCCATGATGCGCAACAGCGTCGACTTGCCGGCTCCGTTCAGACCCAGCACGCCGATCTTGGCGCCGGGAAAGAAGGACAGGGAGATATCCTCCAGAATCTTTTTCTTGGGCGGCACGATCTTGCCGACCTGGTTCATGGTGTAGACGTATTGAGCCATGGTGCTCCTGTCGCGATACTTCGGTGTGAGGCGCGGAGTTTAGCAAATTCCGCCGCAGGGAGTGGTGTTGGCGGGGAGCCGGTGGAAGAAATTGTTGACGCTCGTCTCGATGCCCACCGGTACGGCGCAGGGCTTGCCGTGCGCGGTGACCAAACAGGGATCAGGCTGAAGAAGGGCCTCGTGTTCTGTTCCGACTCGCGCAGCGACGCCGGATTCAATTCTCGATTTTCCCACGCGATATTGGTTACAACGGCGGCTTCTACGGAGCACACCGCTCCGGTTTGAGCTGCAGAGGACGTGCATGTTCGACAAGGGTATGAGCATTGCGAGCTACGACGAGGACATCCGTGGCGCCATCGGCGCCGAGGAACGGCGCCAGGAAGAGCATATCGAGCTGATCGCCTCGGAGAATTACACCAGCCCGCGGGTCATGGAGGCTCAGGGCACGGTGTTGACGAACAAGTACGCCGAGGGCTATCCGCACAAGCGCTACTACGGCGGTTGCGAATATGTGGACCAGGTCGAGGAGATCGCCATCGAGCGGGTGCGAACCCTGTTTGGTGCCGCCTACGCCAATGTGCAGCCCCACTCCGGTTCCCAGGCGAATGCCGCCGTTTACATGGCCCTGTGTTCACCGGGGATACCATTCTGGGCATGAGCCTCGCCGATGGCGGTCACCTGACCCACGGCGCGCCGCCGAACTTTTCCGGCAAGCTGTACAACGCCGTGCAGTACGGCCTGGATCCGGACACAAGCCTGGTCGATTACGATCGGGTCGAGGCCCTGGCGCAGGAGCACCGGCCGCGCATGATCGTCGCCGGGTTTTCCGCCTACTCCCAGGTGATGGACTGGGCCCGATTTCGCGCGATTGCCGATGGGGTCGGCGCCTGGCTGGTCGTGGATATGGCGCACGTGGCGGGCCTTGTCGCCGCCGGCGTCGATCCCGAACCCGGTACCCGACGCCGACGTGGTGACGTCCACGACCCACAAGACCCTGCGCGGTCCCCGCGGCGGCATCTATCCTGGCGCGGGCCAATGAGGAGCTGGAGAAAAAGTTGAACTCGGCGGTGTTCCCCGGCGGCCAGGGTGGCCCGCTGATGCACGTCATCGCCGCCAAGGCCGTTTCCTTCAAGGAGGCCATGGAGCCGGCGTTTGTCGAGTACCAGAAGCAGGTGGTGAAAAACGCCCAGGCGATGGCCGCGGCGTTCATCGAACGCGGCATCAGCATCGTGTCCGGGGGAACCGAAAATCACCTGATGCTGGTCGACCTGATCGGCAAGCCCGATACCGGCAAGGAGGCCGAGGAAGCCCTGGGCGAGGCCAACATAACCGCCAACAAGAACGCGGTGCCGGGCGACCCCAGGTCGCCGTTCATCACCTCGGGCCTGCGGCTGGGCACGCCCGCCATTACCACCCGGGGCTTCGGCGAGGCGGAAACGGTGGAGCTGACCGGCTGGATGTGCGATGTGCTGGAGGCGCTGGAGAACGGCACGTCGGAGAAGGTGATTGCCGAGGTCAGGGCCAGGGTACTGGATATCTGCGCCCGGTTTCCGGTTTACGGCTGATACGGTTGCAAGCGGGCATCGCCGGGCAAGCCCGGACCGCCGCTTGCGCGGGGATGACGGCCTCAAGTAAGTGCCATTCGCGTCTGAGCGGGCCTGTTCCGGTTCAGCATTCGGCCCAGCGCCGCACCAGATTGTGGTACAGCCCGGTCATGCGGATCAGGTCCGGATCATCATCTCCGTAGCGCGATCGCAGGGAAATCAGTGCCTTGTCCATCTCGAACAGGTGACGCCGGCTTTCGATATCCCGGACGAGGCTCTGCATGAACATATAGCACGCGAGTCGCTCGCCGCCGGTTACCGGCAGGACCTCGTGAATGGAACCCGAGGGATAGACGACCAGGCTGCCCGCGTCCAGCTTGACGCGATGCTCCCCGAAGGTGTCCTCGATGTGCAGTTCGCCGCCTTCGTATTCTTCCGGACCGGAGAGCAACAGGGTCGCCGAGACGTCTGTTCGCAGGTAGCTGCCGTCCGGCAACGGCCTCAATGTGTTGTCGACATGGCTCCCGTAGTGGCTGTTGTCGATGGTGTAGCGATTGAAATTCGGCGGCAGGATTTTATAGGGCAGTGCGGCGGTCACGAGCAGTTCGCTGCGGTTGAGCGCCCGCATCACAATCGCGCGCATCTCCTGCAGTGGCGGCGCGTCCTCGGGAGTTGCTCGTCGTGCTTGGCCAGTCGCGCCTGGGTCCCGCGCTGATGGCCCGGGCCCACTGCGCGCTCTCGAGCCGCTCGCGCAGTGCGGCCAGCTCTTGGGGCGTGAGCACATTGTCGATTGTGACGACCATCCAGACAGCATAGCCCGCTTTGGCAAACAGAGACAGCCCCGGGCAGTCACCGGGGCTGTGTGCGGGGCACCTACCGCGCTACGCGATACCCGATCGGCGAGCGGGCGCTAGAAATCGTAGCGCAGGGTCGCGATCACCTGCCGACCCGGTCCCGGGATGCCCTGGGCTCCGCCCTCGGCCATCTGCGAGATATACTCCTCGTCGAACAGGTTGAAGGCGTTGACCCGGATTTCGGCTTCGTCGCTGAGCCTGTACGTCGAGTACAGGTCGACGACGGTGTAGCTGTCGATGGACACGTTGCGACGCCTCGGCGGCGGGTCGATCACCGGCTGCGGGGCGCTGATCTGTTCGTCCACCCACTGCAGCCCGCCGCCGAAGGAGAAGCGGTGAGTCACGTCGTAGGTCGTGAACACGTTGAAGGAGTGCTCCGGGTTCCCCCCAGTTCCTGACCCTCCAGTTGCGGGAAAGCGGCCGAGTCGCGCACTTCGGAGTCCATCCAGGTGTAGCCGCCAAACAGGCGCCATTCGGGCGTGATCTGTCCGGCGACCAGCAGCTCGAAACCGTCGACGCGCTGTTCGGTATCCAGCACCGAAGGATCATCGGCGCCGAGCCCCGGCAGCCGCGCCTTGGTCTTGTCGGTTCTGAACACCGCGGCGTTGATGTCGAGGCCGGACAACCCCTGCCACTTGAAACCGAGTTCGTAGGCTTCCGTCTCCTCGGGATTGACGTCGAACAGCTCGGGAGAGGAAATCCGCGAGCCGGGCCCGCCCGCGAGCTGAATCTGGTTGCGGTCGAAGTTGCCGGAGATCTCGAAGGCATTGCTCGTCGCGAAATATGCGGAAGAGTCGTCGCTCGGCTTGAATACCAGTCCCACGTTGTAGGTCCATTCCTCATCCGTTCGATCGAGGGACAGGGCGTCGGGCGCCCGAACTCCTCGGCCTTGGCCTCCACCCGGTCCCAGCGCGCCCCCAGATTGACATCGACCCGTGGCGTGATGGCGATCGTGTCCAACAGGAAGAACGACAGCTCCTCGGTTTCGAATTTGTGCACCGTGCTCTCGTCCGGATCTTCCTCCGTGGCAAAGGGCGCGGCGGGTCGGACGCGCGGCTCGGGATCGAGCAGACTGGTGCGCGGTCCTTTGACATCGGGTCGGCGGTGGTTTTCGTAGGAGAAACCGCCGACATCAAAGCCCGTGACGATGTCGTGGGTGAGCCTGCCCGTTTCGAACTGAAAGATAATATCGGTCTGGTTGAAATAGCCCTCGTCCACCTGGTCGCGGGGCTTCAAATCCCCCTGTACCTGGGCCACCGAAAAGTCGCCGGAGCCCCAGAATTCCTCCGGTATCTTGATGCGCGGCGACGAGGTGATGGAGTTGTTGTCCACGCGCGTGTAACGGAAACTGCTTTGCAGGTGAACGGTCTCGTTGAAGGCGTGCTGGATCCCCGCCGTGACGATATCCACCTCGATATCCTGGAAGTTGTCCACATGCCCGAAGAAGTCACTGAACTCGACTTCGTCGGGAATTTCGCCCGTGGCGAAGCCGTCGCCGCAGCGCTGGTTGCCGACGCGACCGACGCGATCGTTGTCCTCCCGGTCACACAGCTCTTTGGGGCCCGAGAACCCCTCCCGGTCGAAGGGCAGCCCCTTGTCCTCGATATTGTCCTGCTCGGTGTGCAGCCAGTCCACGCTCAGCAAGGTATTGCCGCTGAAACCCCAGGTGTAGGCGCCGAACAGGCCCCAGCGCTTGTCGTTGACCACGTCGCGGCCGGGAATGTCCGCGGCGTGGCCGAGCAGGTTGATGCGAAAGGCGCTGTTGTCGTCGATCGGTTGATTGATGTCCACCGTGGTGCGCTGATAGTCCTCTGTACCGACACTGAGCTCGATGCGATTGGCGGGGAGCCAGACCGGGTTTTTGGTGACGAAGTTGATGGTACCGCCGGGCGAACCGCGGCCGGTGATCGCCGAGTTCGGCCCCTTCACAACTTCGAGCTGTTCCACGTAGAAAGGGTCGCGGAAGTAGTTGCCCATATCCCGGATGCCGTCGACCTTGATGTCGTCGCGGGCATTGAAGCCGCGAATCTTGAGCTGGTCACCGCCGGGCGGATTGCCCTCGCCCGCCTGCAGGCTGATGCCGGGAATATTGCGCATGGCACCGCGCAGTGACGTGATATTCTGTTCCTCGAGCAGGTCGCTCGGCAGTATCGAAATGATTCTCGGTATGTCGACAAGGTCCCGCCTGTAACGGTCGCTGTTCATGCGTTCGCCCCGAAATCCCGACGACTTCGACGGTTTCCATGGGCAGCGGCCCGGCGGCGGTCGAATTGTCCTCACTTTGCGCCAGGGCGCCGCCCGGCCACGCGAAGCCGGAGCCCAGTACGCCGGAAATCGCCAGTCCGAGTGCGCGGCGCCGAAACGGCGGGGCAGACGCGGCAAACCGCGGTGACGCAGCGCGGCTGGATCGCACGCATAGCGGCTGATGCCTGATGGGCGGGTTGCGCGGTTTCCTCGATCGGGTTGTGTTGCGAGGCGCGGGGCGCGCGCTGTTCGGGCGAAGCGTGAAAAAACATGGTAGTGGTACTCCTTTGTCATTGGCCGGGACTGTAGCGAGAGTCGTCGGACGCGAAACCTTGGTCGGCCCGACTGAACGGAACCGGCTGTTGCATTCCGCCCGGAATACAACCTCACAGTGATTGCAGGACAGGGCAGTGCTCTTCCGAGCGTGGCGAGATGGTAATGTAGATAAGAATCATTATCAATAGCATTTGCGTTAAAAAAGCCGACCCGGGGATATGCCCGTAGCGCAGGCGGGTCCTCGCGACGCCGCCGGCGAGTGAAGCCGCTCTCATACCCCAAACAAATAGCGGTCAGTTCCGCAGAATTATGTTACTGTTCAGCGACTTAGCATGAAGAGGATCGGCCATGCACTGCCCGTTCTGCGCCGCGGACGATACCCGCGTCATCGATTCGCGCCTGGTTGCCGAGGGCGATCAGGTACGCCGCCGCCGGGAGTGCGTCAGTTGCGCGGAACGTTTTACCACCTACGAGGTGGCGGAACTGGTGATGCCCCGCGTGATCAAGCGGGACAAAACCCGCGAGCCCTTCGACGAGGCAAAGCTGCGCGCCGGCCTGGACCGCGCCCTGCAGAAACGCGCGGTGCCGACGGAGGCCACCGAGGCCGCTATCAACCACATCAAGCACAGTGTGCGCGCCCTGGGTGATCGGGAAGTGGCGAGTCGGGTCCTGGGGGAACTGGTGATGGAGCAGTTGCAGGAGCTGGACCAGGTGGCCTATGTGCGGTTCGCCTCGGTCTACCGCAGTTTCCAGGACATCGCCGAGTTCCGGGACGAGATCGAGCGGCTGCAGGCGAACCCGGCCGGCGACTGACCCGACCCCCACGCCATGGAGACCCACTTCGATACCCGCATGATGATCCGCGCCCTGGAGCTGGCGCGCCGCGGCCGGTATGCGGCCATGCCCAACCCTCATGTGGGTTGCGTGCTGGCGCGCAACGGCGCCGTGATCGGCGAGGGATTCACGCAGGCGGCTGGGGGCAACCACGCGGAGATCGAAGCGCTCGAGCACGCCGGCGATGCCCGCGGCGCCACCGCCTACGTAACGCTGGAACCCTGTAACCACCACGGCAGGACGGGCCCCTGTGTCGACGCCCTGGCGGCGGCGGGGGTAGAGCGGGTCGTCGTCGCGTTGCGCGATCCCAACCCGGCGGTCGCCGGGGGCGGTGTGGAAGCCCTGCGCGCCGCGGGTATCGCCGTCGAGTGCGGCCTGCTGGAGGACGAGGCGCGCCGCGTCATTGCCGGGTTCATCGCGCGCATGACGCGCGGCTACGGCCGGGTGCGCGCCAAACTGGCGATGTCACTGGACGGCCGTACCGCGATGGCCTCCGGGGAGAGCCAGTGGATCACCGGTCCGGCCGCGCGGCGCGACGTACAGCGGTTGCGCGCCATGAGTTGCGCGGTGGTGACCGGTGTGGGCACGGTACTGGCCGACGACTGCGCGCTGACCGTGCGCCCTGCCGAGGCGGGCATGGCGCCGGAGGTGGCGGAACTCGCCGCCGTACGTCAGCCCCTGCGCGTGGTGCTGGATGCGCACTTGCGCACACCGGTGGCGGCCCGGGTCGTCGACGGCATGGCGCCCACCCTGTTGTGTCATGCCGAGGGCGCGCCGACAGAACGGTACCGGGGATCCCGCGTCGACTTTGTCGCGTTGCCCGGCGCTACCGGTGAAGCTGGACCTGCACAGTCTGATGCGCGAGCTGGCGCGGCGGCAGTGCAATGAAATTCTGCTAGAATCCGGGCCCCGCCTCGCTGGGGCGATGCTGCGGGCGGGACTGGTCGACGAACTGATCGTCTACATGGCGCCGGCCCTGCTGGGCGACAGCGCGCGGCCGCTGCTGGCGCTGCCGCTGGATCGCATGGCGGACAAGATTCCCCTGCACTGGGCCGATGTGCGCCGGGTGGGTGCGGACTGGCGTTTCACCGTCATTCCCGGCTGAACGTAGTGACCTCCACGGGAGGTGGGACGATACGATGTTTACAGGAATTATCCAGGCGGTTGGCGAAATTGCCGAGATGCCGACGGGCGGGGCGACATGCGCCTGCGTGTGCGCACCGCTGGGCTGCCGCTGGACGACGTGGCTCCCGGAGACAGTATCGCCACCAACGGTGTCTGCCTGACGGTTGTGGAACTGCCCGGGGACGGGTACTGGGCCGATGTCTCGGCGGAGACACTGAACACGACCACGCTGGGTGCGTTGCGGCCCGGCGCACTGGTCAATCTGGAGAAAGCCCTGACGCCCCGCAGCAGGCTGGGGGGCCATATCGTCAGCGGACATGTCGACGGTGTCGGTGAAGTGCTGCGTCTGGACAGTGATGCGCGGTCGGTGCGCGTGGTGATCCGGGCGCCCGATGAACTGGCCCGGTATATCGCCCACAAGGGCAGCATTTGCGTCGACGGTACGAGCCTCACCGTGAACGGTGTCGACGGTGCCCGGTTCGACCTGAATATCATTCCCCAGACCATGGCCGAGACCATCTTTGGCGGCTATCGGCCCGGCAGCCGGGTCAATCTGGAGGTCGATGTGATCGCCCGCTATCTGGAGCGTCTGCTGCAGGGCGATGCGGCGGCCGAGCCCGGCGCGGGACAGGGGCTGACCGTGGACACACTTGCCGAGCAGGGTTTTCTGTGACGGCGCCCATTCGCCACGAGGAGGCCCACCGGCGCCCGGCAATGGATGGTTTTATATGGAAGTGAACACGGTCGACGAGCTGATCAGCGACATTCGCCAGGGTCGCATGGCGGTGCTGCTGGACGACGAAGCCGAAGGCCGCAATGAAGGCGTGGTCATGGTGGCGGCGGAGCACTGCGAAGCCAGTCATATCACCTTCATGGCGCGGCAGGCGCGTGGACTGATCTGTCTGACGCTGACCGAAGAGCGGTGCCGCCAGCTCGATCTGCCGCCCATGGTGGAAGCCGCCCGCGGGAAAACTCGAATTTCACGCTGTCGATCGAGGCCGCCAGCGGTATCGAAACGGGCATCTCGGCGGCGGACCGGGCTCGTACCGTGCAGGTGGCGGTGGCGCCCTATGCCAGGCCCTCCGACATCGTGCAGCCCGGCCATGTCTTTCCTCTGACCGCCATGCCGGGGGCGTGCTCACCCGGGCCGGGCACACCGAGGCCGCGTCGGATTACGCGCGTCTCGCGGGGCTGTTGCCCGCCGCCGTGATCGCCGACATCCTGACCCCGGAGGGCACGCTGGCGGACGGCGTGGCACTGCGTGAGTTCGCCACCCGGCACGGCCTGAAGATCGGCTCCATCGCCGACCTGATTCACTTTCGGATGGTCAACGAGCGCACGATACGGCGCATTCGCGAGGGCGAGATCGATACCGACTACGGTGCTTTTCGCCTCACCGCGTACCGCGACCAGACCGGCGGCGATGTGCATCTGGCCCTGTCCCGGGGAAAAATCGCGCCGCAGGAGCCGACCCTGGTCAGGGTGCATGTGCAATCGGTGATGCGCGACCTGGTCACCAGCCGCATCGGCGGGCGTCCGGCCTGGAGCATGGCCCGCTGCCTGCAGGCGGTGGCGGAGCGCGGCTGCGGCGTGATCGTGATTCTCGGGCGGTCCGAGTGGCCCGATCAACTGCTCGACAGCATCGACCTGGTGCTGGGGGACAGCGCGGCGGTGGGCCACCTGCCGCGGGACAGCTATACCACGATCGGCCTGGGTTCGCAGATTCTGCGAGACCTGGGCGTCGGAAAAATTCACCTGATGGGCGCGCCGATCAAGTACAATGCCATTTCGGGATTTGACCTGGAAGTACTGGAATTCGTGGACCCCGCGGATCTGTAACATCGAAGGTAACAGCGACTGTGCTGGCGACTATGGTGACTGTAATGGCGACTGTGATGGTGAGAATACAAGGACACCGCAATGAGTGAGATCGAGACCATCGAGGGCGACTTCACGTCGGAGAAGGGCACCTATTGCCTGGTGGTGGGGCGCTGGAACGGTTTTATCGTCGAGCACCTGCTGGCGGGGGCCCTGGACGCGCTGCGCCGGCACGGTGTCGACGACAAGCAGATCAGTATCGTGCGTGCTCCGGGCGCTTTCGAGATCCCGCTGGTGTGCAAAAAGGTCGCCGCCAAGGGCGAGGTCGATGCCATCATCGCGCTGGGCGCGGTGATACGCGGCGGCACGCCGCACTTCGAGTACGTTGCCGGCGAGTGCACCAAGGGGCTGGCGGCGGTCAGTATGGAATACGGCGTCCCCGTGGCCTTCGGGGTGCTGACGGTCGACACCATTGAGCAGGCGGTGGAGCGGGCCGGCACCAAGGGTGGCAACAAGGGTGAAGAGGCCGCGCTGAGCGCACTGGAAATGGTCAGCCTGCTGCGCCGGCTCGACTGAATGGGCAATTCGGGCCACAGCGTGCTGGGCGCACAACGTCGCAAGGCCCGGCATTACGGCATGCAGGCGCTGTATCAGTGGTACATGGCGCAGGCACCCGTCGGGGACATCGAGGCGGAATTTCTGGCCGACTACGATTTCAGCCATGTCGATCGCGACTATTTCCACAGTTTGCTGCACGAAATCCCGCCACAGGCGCGGGAACTGGACGACGCGCTGGCGCCGCTGCTGGACCGCCGCCTCGACGATCTGGACCCGATCGAACACACACTGCTGCGGATGGGCCTGTTCGAGTTGCTGCGGCGCCCGGACGTGCCGTTCAAGGTGGTGATCAACGAGGCGGTGGCCCTGGCCAGGAAATTCGGCGCCACGGACAGCCACAAGTACATCAACGGCGTGCTCGACAAGGCCGCGCGGCAATTGCGCGGGACCGAGGTGGAAGCGGCGTCCTGATGCCCGCCACCGAGCACGACCTCATCTATCGTTACTTTGCTTCCCTGGGCGCCGGCGACGCGGTGGAGCTGTCCGTGGGCGACGACTGCGCAATCCTGCGGCTGGAGACGGGCGAGCGGCTCGCCACGTCGGTGGATACCCTGGTCGAAGGTGTGCATTTCCTGCCCGAGACGTTTCCGGAGGACGTGGGCTACCGCTGTGTCGCCGCGGCGGCCAGTGACCTGGCCGCGGTCGGCGCGCGCCCCCTGGGCATGACCGTGGCCCTGACTCTCCCCGCGGTGGACGAGTTGTGGCTGCACAGCTTCAGCGAAGGCCTCGCCGCCGCGGTCGCCGAATACCGGCTGCCGCTGGTGGGCGGCGATATCACCCGGGGAGCACTGACCATCGCCGTGCAGGTGCTCGGCGCCCTGCCCGCCGATCGCGCCCTGTTGCGCAGCGGCGCCCGCGAGGGGACGCCGTCTATGTCTCCGGGACCCTCGGGGATGCCGCCGGCGCCCTGGCGATCCTGCGCGGGGAGTGGCTGCCCGCGCCGGAGCACGCCGAGTATCTGCTGCAGCGGCTGAACCGCCCCCGGGCCCGGCTGGAACTGGGCCGCGAGTTGCTCGCGTCGGCCACGGCGGCCATCGATATCTCCGACGGTTTGATGGCCGATGCCGGACATATCGCCGCCGCCAGCGGCGTGCGGATTGTGATCGATCCCGAGCGCCTGCCCCGGTCGGCGGCCCTGTGCTCCCACGGCAGCGCCGAGCAGGTGACCGCATGGGCTCTCACCGGGGGGACGACTACGAACTGTGTTTCTGCCTGCCGTCCGGCGTCACGGCCCCGGCCGCGGGTACATGCATCGGACGGGTGACCGCGGGCGCGGGCGTGGACTGCGGGTTGCCGATCGTGGGCCCGGGCGGCTATGACCATTTCGGCGTCGCGTAGGAGGTTGTGCCGCACCGGCCCGCCGCGGTGGCGCCCGTGAGTGCGCCCGGGCGGGACGATGCCGGCGCCACACCCGCGGCGCCGCGCCCGTGGCGCAGTCCGGTGCAATTTATCGCTTTCGGCTTCGGCAGCGGGCTCGCTCCGCGCGCGCCGGGCACCGTGGGAACCCTGGTCGCGGTACCGCTGTATTTCTGCATGGCCGGCCTGGGTCTACCCGCCTACAGCATACTGGTTGTGGCCGGCGCACTGTTCGGCGTGTGGATCTGCGGGGCCGCCAGCCGCCAGTTGAACGGACACGACCACCCGGGCATCGTGTGGGACGAGTTCGTGGGCTACTGGATAACCATGTGGGCACTGCCGCCGGAGGGCGCCTGGGTGATCGCGGGCTTTATCGTGTTTCGGGTATTCGATGTCCTGAAACCCTGGCCGGTGTGGCTGGTGGATCGCCGGGTGGGCGGGGGCACCGGCATCATGCTGGATGACATCATTGCGGGAGCCATGGCCTGCCTGACCTTACACATCGCGCACTGGCTCATGTAAGCTGGGCCGATTCAGGGAGACTCGCCATGGCGCCGCGAATCCGCTTTCTACTCGTTTTGCTTCTGGTGACATTGAACAGTGCTGTCACTGCCGCGCCCGCTGTGACCGTCGAAGGCATCATGCCCGATGCAGCGGTACTGAAGATCGACGGGCAGCGCAAGATGCTGCGCGTGGGCGAGACTTTCGCCGGCGTCACGCTCCTGGCATCGCGCAACGACAAAGTGACGCTGGATATCGACGGGCAGCGGCGTGATCTGGGCCTGTCGCGGTATATCGGCACCCGGTACCAGGAGCCTGAAAAGCGCGTCGTCACCATCGCCCGCGACGACCGGATGCAGTATCTCACCACGGCGCTGATCAACGGCCGGCGCACCCGCGTCATGGTGGATACCGGGGCCAACATCGTCGCCATCAGTAGCGACCACGCGGGCGCTCTGGGCATCGACTACGCCGATGGCGAGCGGGCGACCGTGGAGACGGCCAGCGGCGTGGCCAATGCCTATCGGGTCACCCTGCGCTCGGTCGATGTCGGCGGTATTCGTGTGGACAACGTGGCAGCATCGGTAGTGGAAGGCGGCTACCCGTCGACGGTGCTGCTGGGTATGAGTTACCTGCGCCATGTCAGCCTGAAGGAGGACAACGGCATTCTGTCGCTGTCCCAGACCCGCTGACAGCGGTCCCGTGTTCATTTGCCGGCACGATACTTTCAACGCAAGGCAGTGGTAGCCTGTCCGGGCTCGTTGACGGGTGAAAACTGCTAGAATACCGCACCTTTTTACGACGGATATCCCACGTGCCAGTACGCTATGTAGAATCCTCCCTGCTGCCGACCGATTGGGGCGACTTCGATATCCACGGGTTCGAGGACACCGGCGCCAACAAGGAACACGTGGTCCTTACCATGGGCGACGTCGGCGACGGCCAGCCGGTGCTGGCCCGCGTTCATTCGGAGTGTCTCACCGGCGACGCCCTGTTCTCCATGCGCTGCGACTGCGGCAATCAGCTGCGCATTGCGCTGGAAGCGATCCAGCGCGAGGGGCGGGGAGCACTGTTCTACCTGCGCCAGGAGGGGCGCGGTATCGGCCTGCTCAACAAGATCAAGGCCTATCACCTGCAGGACGAGGGGGCGGATACCGTCGAGGCCAACGAACAACTCGGTTTCGGCGCCGATATGCGCGACTACAGTGTGCTCGGAGCCATGGTGGAGCACCTGAAAATACGCGAGGTGCGCCTGATGACCAATAATCCGCGCAAGATTGAAGCGCTGGAGCGGGCGGGCGTCCGGGTGCTGGAGCGTATTGCCCTGCACACGGACAGCAATCCCCACAACGAGAAATACCTGCAGACCAAGGCGGGGAAGATGGGGCATATTTCGGGACCGAGAACTGAACGTCCTCTACCACGGCAGTTCCAAGCGGCCGGGTGATGCCACCGGTCCGGTGACCGGCACCGGCGACCGTCGGCGGGGCGGTACCCGGCGATCAGCGGTCGCGCGTGACGATATAGCGGGCGAGGTTGCGCAGGCCGGCGGCGGCGTCGCCAAAGCCCGCCAGCGCCTCGAGGGCGAGTTCCAGCAGCCGCCGGGATTCCGCCCGGGCGCCCTCGACGCCCAACAGCTGCACGTAGGTCGGCTTGTTGGCTACGCCGTCCTTGCCACATGTCTTGCCCAGAGCGGCCGGGTCGCCCTCGACGTCGAGCAGATCGTCCACGACCTGAAAGGCCAGCCCGATATGTCCGCCGTGAGTGTCCAGCGCTTCCAGTTGCGCCGGCGAGGCGCCCCCCACAATGCCGCCGAGCGCGAGGGAGGCCCGAATCAGTGCACCCGTTTTAAGGGAGTGCATGGCCTGCAGGTTCCGCGCATCCAGATTCGAACCCGTCGCGCTGATATCGAGATACTGGCCGCCCACCATGCCGCCCGCGCCGGCAGCTTCCGCCAGCGTCGCCAGCATGTCGACTTTCTGTGCTGCTTCAAGGTCGGGCGCCCCGGCAATGAGCTCGAAGGCCCGGGCCTGCAGCGCATCGCCCACCAGTATCGCCGTGGCCTCGTCCCAGGCCCGGTGCAGGCTGGGTTTGCCGCGGCGCAGGTCATCGTCGTCCATGGCGGGGAGATCGTCGTGAACCAGGGAGTAGGTGTGGATCATCTCCAGTGCAAGCGCGGCATGATCCAGCCCCTCGGAGCTCTCCCCGGCGCCCACCGCATCGGCGGCGCCGTAGAACAGCACGGGCCGGATCCGTTTGCCGCCGTTGGTCAGCGCATAGCGGCACGCATTTTCCAGCTCAGCCAGTCCCGCGGAATTCGTCGCCCAGCGGTCTGTTGTCACCAGCGGCACGGTATCCAGCAGGTTGTTGAGGCGATTGCGGCATTCTTCGATGTAGGCGGCGGCGCCGCAGTTCATGCGTCGTCCTCTGGGTCGAACTCGGCCGCTTCCGGACCATCGTCGGATTCAGTCAGCAGTATGACCTGCTGTTCGGCCTCGGCGAGGAGTTTCTGGGCGGCTCTGGTCAGCGCGATGCCTTTTTCGAAGGCCTTGAGGGACTCTTCCAGTGGCTGCTCGTTGTTCTCCAGCTGCTCCACGGTGACCTCCAGGTCGGCCATTAATTCGTTAAAAACGGGCTGCTTTTTGCGTGATGTCATAAAAAGTGGTCGCTGTGATAGATATCGAATCCGATTAGACGACGATTATAGCGCATGTTTGTTCAGGGCTGATTGTTGCGGGATTGCGGATTGGGATCAAAGGTTACGCCCCGGTAGCGCGAAAAAGCCGGGATGGGCCAGGGTATCTCTGTTTAATTTACCATTCATGCGACAATACGCGAACCCCAAGAAGCTGGATTGGTAGTTCCAATGATGCAACACTCGCAGGCAGAACCTGATCGGTGATGCCAGGAAACCTTTTATGACCTCCGCGCGGTGCCCCCTTCGCCAGTTTCACCTGGTCTTTCAGTACATGGAAGAGAATGGCAGAAAGGCGAATCGCGGCACGTTGTTAAGATGCGCACTAAAATCGATCTGTTGCAGAAATGAATGATGGTATAGTGGCATTCGTAGCGCGCCTGAAAAAAATACAGCCACCTGATCACGTGATCCTAACCTACAGCCTCCAGAAGATATGAAGAATTTCGCCCTGATTGGCGCCGCAGGCTATATCGCGCCCAGACATATGAAAGCAATAAAGGATACAAACAACGCTCTCGTTGCGGCCCTGGATCCCAAGGATTCAGTCGGCATTATTGATAGCTACTTCCCCGATGCCCACTTTTTCACCGAATTTGAGCGATTTGACCGCCATATCGACAAGCAGCGGCGCGCTAGCAATAATCATAGCCTGGATTACATCTCTATCTGTTCGCCCAACTATCTCCACGCATTCGCATGTACGTTTCGCGCTGCGCTCGGGTGCCGATGCAATCTGTGAGAAACCGCTGCATTGGAACCCCTGGAATATAGACGGGCTGGTAGATATCGAGAAGGATACCGGGCGCAAGGTCAACACCATTCTGCAACTTCGCCTTCATCCGAGTATTCTGGAGCTTAAGCAAGACATCGCGTCAGGAAGCAGCACCTCTAAACGTGATGTCCAACTAACCTACATCACCGCCCGGGGGCGTTGGTACTTCCAGTCGTGGAAAGGCGATGAGAAAAAGGCTGGAGGTATCGCGACAAATATTGGCGTCCATTTCTATGACATGCTGCACTTTATCTTCGGTGATCTGCAGGAAAATATCGTTCATTACAGTTCGCCACAAAAAGCAGCTGGCTACCTTGAATATGAACATGCCCGTGTGCGCTGGTTTCTATCTGTGGATATTAATGACGTGCCGGAGATAGTCCGCGCTGAAGGCCAGCGAACTTACCGATCGATTGCCGTTGACGACAATGAAATTGATTTTTCTGACGGCTTCGAAAATCTCCACATCCGCAGTTACGAGGAGATTCTGGCATACCGCGGTTTCGGCCTGGAAGAAACCGGGTTGCCATAGAAACTGTCGCCGCCATACGTAATCAGTGCGCCGCTGGGACTGCACCGGGGACTATCATCCATTCCTTGATAACGCGCAGCTATGAGTGTGGATATCCACGAATCTGCTATTGTTGATGAAGGCGCCAGGATAGGTGACGGCTCTCGTGTCTGGCACTTTGTACATATCTGCGGTGGTGCCAAAATTGGCAAAGGCGTATCGCTTGGCCAGAATGTATTTGTCGGCAACAAGGTGATCATAGGAGACTACTGCAAGGTACAGAATAACGTCTCGATCTACGACAATGTCACTTTGGAAGAAGGTGTATTTTGCGGCCCAAGCATGGTATTTACCAACGTCTATAACCCCCGCTCCTTGATCGATAGAAAGAGTGAGTTCCAAGACACACTGGTTAAAAAAGGCGCCAGTCTGGGAGCAAACTGTACGATCATCTGCGGCAGAACAATTGGGCAGTATGCCTTTATCGGAGCTGGGGCCGTAGTCAACAAGACAGTTCCTGATTATGCGTTAATGGTAGGCGTCCCGGCCAAACAGGTGGGCTGGATGAGCGAGTTCGGTGAGCAGCTTGACCTGCCGCTGGAAGGGCAAGATGAGACAGTTTGCCATCATACCGGTGCCCGCTACCGACTAAACGGGAAGAGCGTTACCGTGGAGAACGCATAATGCAGTTTGTAGACCTGGCGGCTCAGCAGGCCCGCATCAAAGACGAGATCGATGCCGCCATCCAGCGAGTGCTCGCTCACGGGCAGTATATCCTGGGCCCGGAAGTGGCCGAGCTTGAAGACCGACTGAGCAAATACACGGGCGCTAAATACTGTATTTCAGTAGCCAACGGTACCGACGCCTTACAGATTGGCCAAATGGCGCTTGGAGTGGGACCGGGCGATGAGGTGATTGTTCCCGGCTTCAGCTTTATCGCGACCTCGGAGACCGTGGCGCTACTCGGTGCGAAACCGGTCTATGTCGATATAGACCCGCAAACCTACAACATGGACCCGGCCCTGCTCGAAAAAGCCATAACTCCCAGAACCAGGGCGATCATCCCTGTATCTCTATACGGTCAATGCGCCGACTTTGACGCCATCAACGCAATTGCTAGCAGCCACGACATTGCCGTTATCGAAGATGGTGCCCAGAGCTTTGGTGCGACCCACAAAGGTCGGAAGTCCTGCAATCTGAGCACTATGGGATGCACCAGTTTCTTTCCGAGCAAGCCATTGGGATGCTACGGTGATGGCGGAGCTATCTTCACCAATGATGATGAACTTGCGAAGGCCATTCGGCAAATTGCTCGACACGGCCAGGACAGGCGATACCACCATCTCAGAATAGGCGTGAACAGTAGACTGGATACCCTTCAGGCAGCAATTCTCCTAGCCAAACTGGATATCCTGGATGATGAGATCGCTGCACGCCAGACGATAGCAGAGAGATATACCGCGCTGCTAAATTCAGCCGGGATACAAGCCACGCCGGTAATAAAATCTGTCGACACAAGTGCTTGGGCGCAGTACACGATAAGGGTTGATCGTCGAGACCAGATACAGGTGCAATTACAGGAAGCTGATGTCCCTTGCGCTGTGCATTATCCTGTACCGTTGAATGAACAGCCCGCGGTGTCAGGTGATCAGTACCTGCCGCAAACTAAACTCAGCTTCTGAAATGGTTATTTCGCTGCCGATGCATGCGTACATGACTGAAAAGGACCAACATAATGTTGTCAGTTCAATGCATGACTGCAGTGCTTAGCCTCCTCTATCCTATTGTGTGAATACCTAATCGGAGGCTGAGTGAAAAAAAAGATATTCGGAAAGGTATATTCGTTCACGTGCGATTCTGAATACCAACACTTGCTAGACGAATCATTATGCTTATACAAAAACTCCACGAGTAACAATATAGACGTGAGAGCGAGTATATCGAAGAATAGAAAACCGAGGAATATAATATCCGAGAATCCCCAGTCTACATCAGAAGACAGATGAGGGAATAACCACAAAGTTTGGTCCATTGGAAGTCCATGGGGATGGGATAGCTCTGGAGTTCTTGCAATAAATGCAGTTATGCACCCTCCAGGAAGAACCGTCGTAGAGTTTATAAAAAAAATCATTTCGATGGAGTATTCGACCCAAGTTGAAAAATTTGAGCAGCTACTCCATGAATTGATCCTGGTTCCTTCGTGCTACTTCTTTGCCGATGTTGCGCCAATACACGCGGCTTGTGTCGGTAAAGACGACAAGGCCATTCTATTGGCAGGCACGGGCGGTGTTGGAAAGTCGTCAGCGATGCTGACTTTTAGAAACGATCCTGAATACTGTTTCATATGCGACGATATATCGGTAGTCAATTCAACGGGATCGGTCTATGGCAATATGGCATGGCCTAAAATCTATGGCTATAACTGCCTGGGAAACTCTATAAGAAAGATCTTCTAAAAGGGCGGGTATACCTGGATAAGCTGCATTTCAATATCAAGCAAAACGTCAACCCCTCCCGCGTAAGAAGAAAAATGCCTCCTGACAAATTATTCATTAACTATTGTAATGAAAGCACACGAATAACCCGCGGTATATTATCTTGTAAAAGAGAACGTTGAAGGTATTCAGGTGGCGAAAGTGGACAACAAGCTTGCGGCCGATATGTCGATATCCGTCATGAGCGCGGAGTATCAGATTTTCCATAAATTCCTGGATTGGGAGAATTACAACGCCCTTGCCTGCGGCGAGGTCGCCATGCTGACAATGAAGCAGGTGGAAGCTCGCTGGCAGAATGTATTACTGAATGTCTTTTCCGGTCTTCGGTTAATCAAAGTGAGCATTCCACTGTTTATAGATCACAAAGAGTATCAAGAGAAGATAAACAGTATGGTCAGGGAAGAGTTCAGTAAATGAAAAAGCTTCTTTCATAACAAACCGGTTTCCCTACCTGCCAGGTGAGCAATTTATTGAAGAGGAAATCAAGCGTTTATCCGCGCAGAAAGAGTTTCAGATCACAGTTCTTCCTGCGGGGAATAGAGGTTTTCAGAGAAGCGTTCCCGGACGAATCAATGTCGATCGTATACTGGCTAGGAGTTCCACCTTCGTTCCAATTCCCTGGGCGATAAGGGGTCTATTCGATAGACGGTTTTACGAAGAGGTTATTACATTAATAAAACACAGAAAACTAGGTGTTGCGTCATTGACGTTATCCCTGACCGGTGTGGCAAGTGTACTGTTTTATAGCTCAAAGCTCAGGGAGTATGCGGAAAGGGAAGGTTTTCCGGATATAGTTTACTGTTACTGGAACAACTATGCCGCGTATGCAGCATCCAGTACATATGCGGGCCGTAGCAAGGTTGTCTCCAGAATCCACAGATACGACATTTACGAGGAGCGCGGCAAGTGTGGGTATCTGCCGCTTAAAAGACGGTATATTAATCGATTCGATAGAGTGTTCTGCTTGTCAGAGGGCGCAAAAGCCTATCTTGTTCATACGTTTAACGCCGAGCCTCAGCGATTGTCTATCGCCCGCCTGGGCGTATCTGTCGACCATGAGGCCAAACCCGTTAGTGAGGTCCGGCCACGTGCATGTTGTCTCCTGCTCGTTTTGCACTCCGGTCGAAAGGGTGGACAAGATAGTCGCGTCTCTCTTCAGGGTGGCGTCATTGCGCCGCGATGTCGTTATAAAATGGACTCATATTGGAGGTGGGCCATTACTGAGTATGCTGGAAAGCAGGGCTCAACATGCGTTCTCCAGCCTGAACAATATTTCCTATAGTTTCACTGGAACACTGCCCAGAACGAGGGTAGGGGAAATTTATGCCCGCGAGAGAACAGATATATTCATCAATCTTAGTGAATCAGAAGGAGTGCCTGTCTCGATTATGGAGGCAATGTCGTATGGTATTCCGGCGATTGCTCCCGATATCGGAGGTGTGGTGTCGCTTGTTGACGATCAGACCGGAGTACTGCTGTCGGCGGAGGCTGGTGTTGAGGAGGCCGCACAGGCATTGATAAAGGTTATTGATCCTGCCCTTTGCGGAGATGGAAAAAATGAGAGTATCCGCTTACGAAAAGATTGCCGGGAGTTCAATAGTAACATCAACTATCCGCTGTTTATGCAGGAACTTCATGCCATCGCGAGCGGAGCGTAACTGGCGGGCGCCGCTTCGATTGAGCCACGCCAGAGTCTCCATATGAACGGCCTTGGATTGAGATCGCTCCTACGGAATGTGACCGTCACGTTTTTCCGTCAACTTGGCGCGGGACTCGTACAAATTAGTTACTATCGCCATCATCGCCAGAGTTTACGGACCGGAAGGTAACGGCGCGTATTCTGTTGCGCTGTTGCTGCCCGCAATGCTCGTCGCTTTGCTAAACCTGGGGATTGCGCCAGGCAAATGTCTACTTTCTGGGCTCGGGGAAAGTGGACGCAGCGGTCGCATGGCGCACAAGCCTTCGCCTATACGCGTTTATAGCGGTTGCAGGGGTTGCGTTGGGCGGCGCAACCATAGCGAGGTGCTCCGGAAGCTGGTTTCCGGGAGTGTCGTATCTTCTGCTCGTAACGGCGTTGGCTATCTTTCCGGTAAGCCTGATGCTCGCGTTCATTCTGAGTATTTTTCAGGGCCGTCAGGAGTTCAGGGAGTTCAACCTGATCTCGATCGTACAACCCGCTCTGACGTTACTCTGCGTTTCCTTTCTCGTAGTGTTCAATGCCAGAGGTATCCACTGGTTATTGCTCGCGTATCTCTCCGCTTCAGTTGTTACAACCGCGGTCGCTCTTTATATGCTAAAACCTTACACGAGAAAGGCAGCCAGAAAGTTTTCAAGCTATGGCGCGGCGTCTGTAAAATCCGGGTATAAAGTGCATCTAAGTAACGTCCTTGCCTTTGTTAATTATAGGTCAGATATTTTTCTTGTGAATATATTTTTGGGCCCGGCAAGTACCGGTATCTATGTAATTTCAGTACAGATTGTCGAGCGCCTCTGGATACTGTCTCAGGCCGTGGTACAGTGCTTTTGCCTCGTCTCTCCCAATTACTCCGGCGAAGAGGAGAAGCGAAAAATACTTACGCCTTTGATAAGTCGGTGGGTGCTGCTCGGTTACGATGCTCAGGAGCAGCAGGTCTCGGGCTGATTGGTTATCCTCTAATTACGCTTATTTTTGGAGATGCTTTCAAGGAGGCATATGTCCCATTATTGGTGCTGCTACCGGGTATAGTTATGGCCTCTGGAGCGAGAGTCTTGGCCAACGATATCGCTGCTCGTGGAAGGCCGGAATTGAATATGTATACGTCGGTTGTCGTAGTAACGGTCAATGTTCTCGGTAATATGCTGCTGATCCCCTTGTACGGACTTGCCGGAGCAGCGATTGCCACCTCAATCGCCTATGCGTTGAATTTCATGATGAGACTGGCTGTTCATCACTATTCACCGGGACACCGGTTTCTAGTAGTGTTATCCCCAAGCGACGGGATTTTGTCGAACTAAAGAGCCTGGTTTCCTGAAAACGCAACTTGGCAGGAGCTGAGAGGCTTCGCATCGGACAGCCAGTTGTCGGGGTTTTCCAAAGCATTCCATGGTCGCCGAAGACCATTCATTGACCCGCTATGAGGTAAGTGTAATGAAAGTACTTACGGTCGTGTGAGCCAGAGCGCAATCTGTAAAGGCGGCGGTACTTTTCCGGGGATTCGTGGAGTATCGGCGGGACGTGCTTGAAATATTTGTGCATACCGGCCAACATTTTGATGCCAACATGTCGGATGTTTTGCTCGAAGAGCTGGATATTCCAAGGCCTGCTTTTAATCTGGGGAACATCTGAACATCTGAACATTTGATGTAAATGACGAGAAGCTCATATTGACGACAATTTCCCGCCTGATTTTCCTCAGATCGAGCTTGGAATTGCCCGTTTCTGAGCCTTTATCCGATTTTTGGGCGCACCTGTCCCGCTACACCACCTGCTGTCGCAGCAACGTTTTCCTCGCCATGACCATATTCACCAGCGCGCAGGAGACAAACAGGTAATGAGCGTTCTTGGACAAGCCCTTGTAGCGCACCCGGGTGAATCCAAACTGGTTTTTCATCACACCGAAGACATGTTCAACTTTGGCCCATACTCGGGATTTGCTGCGGTTTTTACGTCGTTCATTTTCAGTCAGCTTCCGATTCCGGCTGCCTTTTTGCTGTGTAAAATCCCTGGCTCGGGGCGCGCGATCGGTGATGGTCTCTGTCCGCCCGGTGTAGGCCGAATCACCCACACCCGCGTCTCCTCTCCATGCAGCAAATCGCCGATCACCACCGAGTCGTGCACATTGGCGGAAGTAGCGACTACCGAATGCACCAGCTTGGTTTGGCTATCGACGCCGATATGGGCCTTCATGCCGAAATACCACTGATTGCCTTTCCTCGTCTGATGCATCTCCGGGTCGCGCTGTTTCTTCTTGTTCTTGGTGGAACTGGGCGCGTTGATAATCGATGGCATCGACAATGGTGCCCCGGCTAACCTTCATGCCATTCTCATCGAGGTACTGATTCACCAGAAGGAACAACTGGTCGCCCAGGTTGTGCTGCTCCATCAGGTGGCGGAACTTGCAGATCGTGGTCTCGTCGGGCACCGGCTCTTCACCGAGATCGATGCCCACGAAGCGGCGCATGGCGCAGGAGTCGTAGAGCGCTTCTTCGGCAGCCGGATCGGAGAGGTTGAACCAGTGCTGAAGGAAGTGGATGCGCAGCATGCGTTCGATGCCGATGGGCCGTCTGCCTGCTCCCTGGGGATTGGGGTAGAACGGCGCGATAGCCTCGTACAGCCCCTGCCAGGGAATGATGACATCCATATCGTCGAGAAAGCGCTCTTTGCGTGTCTTCTTGCGGTATTTCTCGAAACCGTCGGAAAGAGATTTCTGTTTCATGGGCAACATGATCGACCTGTAGTGAGCGATGCCTATATTATGGCTCAAAATTGGAATAAATCAGAGATGCCCTGGGTATTGGTGGAGGCACGCAAGGGCAAAACACCGGACGAATGGTCGAAAGCCTTTAAATCGTCATGCTGGACCACAAGCCCGATTCGGCAACGGCTGTAGACCGGCGATCCCGACAGCGCCCTGGCTCGGTCTCTCGCCGCTGTCACGTAATGGGTTCGGGTAGCGTGAAGTCTGGTTTGCGTCAGTTTTAACCGGCGTATGCCCGAAGAAATTGATAGGTGTGCTGACGGATCATATCGCCGTTGCTCTTTTCCACGCCCACTGAAATCGCCGTAGAAGAACTTACAGAATCAGGAAAGTATGCTGGCGGATGTAGATAATGCAGGTCGGCGATGCTAAGTGCGACGCCGCGCTCTCTCTTATCAAGAAACTGTAGAAGATACTGAATGGTTCACCATTACCGCGTTTTCTCCAGGTGATTGTTTTTTGGAAACTGTCCACTGAGCAAAAACACGAATGATACGAACCGCCTTCAGGGGATATCTAAAAACGTTACGGATAGTAGTCTGGATATTGCGCTTCCGTTACATTCCTACTAAACGATGTTTGGAGAAGGCATCTCGCTTGAGCTTCCTCCTCGAATTCAGTTCGGCTGACCGAGTGACTTATTTAGAGATCCGATCGCTGGATTCGAACTGTCTAGTCGTGGCCGCTCGGTTCCGGTCGTATGCAGAAATAGACGTATTTGCGCGGAAAATCGTCGCGCTTACATTTAAGAATGAGGCAGAGTGGGTTGAGCTAGGTCGGGCACGGTTTACGTCGGCCTGCCGCGTCGATTCCGCTTGAGGCCTCTCGCGAAAGCTTGTGAGAGGACGCTCTCGGAAAATGGAGTGGTCTTGTGCCCACTATATAACGAGGGCAATGCACGACGAGAGTTCATAAAAGAGTGCTGGCAAATCAGGTTCATACCTTGATATAGACGTAGATAACGCTGAAAGAGTAGAAAGGAAAATTCAGAGTTAATGCGTAACGTATTGGTTTATCACGCACCTTCGCCATTAGATCAAGATCCTCAGCAGAGGAAGTACTGTTCGACCGTTGCAAATGTACCGCGCACTTCAAGGATATCGGACTTGATGTACTGTCAATAGAACGGTTACAGTAAGTGGAGCGAAGCGGAAGTGGTCGACGATACAAGAACCACCTCCCATCAATCATCGGCGTATACAGCGAGCTGCGGTCGATCCCTATTGCACTATCCGACTCCGACCATATTCCCAGAGAGCTCCCTTTATGGATATAGCGCAATTTAGGTCGTTGCGTTCTCTAGGCATCCCGACCGCGGCATTCTATCGCGACATTTTGTGGCGATTCCCACACTATTCAGATGAGCTTAGTTGGTACAAGCGATGGCCAACAAAAGTTTTCTTTTATGCAGGAGCTATGGGCGCTCACAAATGTCCTTCGCATACGTTCCTGCCATCCCTTCGCATGGCGGATTTCTTTCCTAAAAGCCTGGCACCTAAATACTTCTCAGCGCTTCCTCCCGGAAGCGCCGTCCATAAGTTAGCGCCCTCCAAGCCGGATCGCGAACTAAAGCTGCTATACGTAGGAGGAGTACAGCCTCCCCTCTCACGACATAAGCCCAATGCTCAATGCCGTACGCCGTACGCCCGGCATTCAATTGACCATATGCTGCCAAAAGGAAGGCATGGGATAAAGTAAAAGCATATTACGGAAATACAAACAGGTATAGCGTTAACTCATCAATCGAATAATACGCTTTCACAATTGTTTGAGCAGACAGATGCGCTGCTTATGTTTCGAGTAATGCATCAATATCTGGAATTTGCGATGCCAGTAAAGCTCTTTGAAGCCCTGGGATACGGTGTACCGGTAATTACAAACTGCTCAACAGCGAAATGGGTAATTTCGTAAATGAACATGAGAGAGTAGGTTGGAGCCTAAATAGCGAACTGGAATTATGCCAGCTCCTGAGATGTCTTGAGGGACGATCGCGATACGATTGAGAGCATGAAGAAAGCTGTCAGGAAACAACGTTACCGAGCATACGTGGCAGACCAGAGCGACAACGTGTCGTTAGATGTCCTGAATCTTTGCCCGTGACCAAAATGCAGGCGTGAACTCAACGATAAGCGGTCAGTTATTGCGCCCTCATTGTTACGTTGGGCATGTATTAACCTGTCCAATGTCGCGCGCAGCTTGCGCGGAATACACCTTCCACGAAGAATTCTGCGCAAAACTACGGCAGCTTGCCGCGTTGGGTTCGCCGGTGTGCAGTGATGGCGATCACCGCGGCCGCAAAGTGCTTCGTAATCTCCGGAAGCGACGAGACGGCCATTTGCAGCGGAAACGGCGTCGGCCACGCCGCCGAGGCGGAAAGCCACGGTGGGCGTACCACAGGCTGCGGCCTCCACCGCCACCATCCCGAAACCCTCCACATCGCCCGGCACGTCAACGAGTGGAAACACCTGTACCGCGGCGTCCGCGTAGCAGGCGATCAGGTCGTCGTCTGAAAGGTTTCCCAGAAAGCGCACCCGGTCTTCCAGCTTTCTTCCTCAATGGCAGAAAACACCTCGGCCTCCTCCCCGAGGCGGTTGAGACTTTGCGCGGGATTTTGCCCCACCACCACGAGACCGCAGTCCGGTACAGCGCGCAGTATTTGCGGCAGGCCGTGACGCAAGAATCGCGACAGGCCCTTGCGTCTCGTCAGGCGCCCGACGAATACCAGGTAGTGTGTGAACGCGATGCCATGTCTGTTCCGGAAATCTGCAAGTTCATTCTGCGCAGGCTGCGGCGGCAGCGATGTCCCGGGATTGACCACCGCGATGCGACCGGGTAGTACGCCTCGCGCCTGCGCCAGTTCGCGGGTATTAGCGCTGTTGGCCACCACGCAGTCGACGCGGCGGATGCAGGGTAGAAAAATCGCCCGATAGAGCCGATTGTCGGTCACGACGTCCAGACCATGGAGCAGGACCATCGTCGGACAGCGTCCCAGTACCCTGCTCAGTAGCAGCAGCGGCGCGATCAGGCCGCTGCCGCCCACGGCGGCGGCCCAGGCGTGCCGCGCGCTCAAACGTATTATCTGCCACGACGCGGCTGCCAGGAACGGGCCGAGACCGGCCGGAACCTCGTGGACCGTGACACCGCGGGGCAAGTGCTCGCGGCAGCCCCGCGGTCCGATGACGGTAAGGTCGGCGTAGCCCGTTATGCCGATCGCGGCATTGAGCAGCAGCCGTTCCATGCCGCCGACCAGCGGGGAAGGTTGCGCGTGATGAGCAGAATGTGCAGGTCTGGTCAGTCGTGCCAGTTGGCATCAGGCGATTCCGGCGCAGCCGATCGGATCTGTCGGAGATCCACGACAGCGATGGTGTAGCCCGATACTGCCATCGCAGCGGCCGAGGTGGCAGCGTGCTCAGGGCCTGTTAGCAGGCGCAGGCGCCAGGTCAACTGCTCTGGCTCCTGCAATGATCCAGCGCCTGTATCAGATACATGGAGGTCGCGCCAGCGCTCGATGACTTCGAGTCCCGCGCTGGCGCACAGGGCCTGCCGTTGATCAGTGTTCGCACCACTTCCCGCGCATCCAGGCGCATGGTAGCGATGCGCGGCAAACAGTCGCAGTCTGCGGGTGAGAAAGGCAGCTCGTAATGGGGTTCAATCGGCATTACACGAGTGTTGCCGTCGAGAAGTAGCACGAAGCCACAGGCGCTGCAGGACTCGCCAGTTGTCGATCGAAATTTTAGTGAGCACCTGGACGTGCTCGACGACATCGAAGCGCGTCGGCAACGTGCACGCTTTCAGCGGCGCTCGAGGCGTGGCATCGCCGCATCCGAATGCAGGTGCGGCATATCGAACGTCTTCAGGAGATCGACGCCGCTGACCCGGCAGTCGTGCTCGCGGCAAACCCGCAGCCACGATCCAGTGCCGCAGGCCAGCATCAAGTACAGATGCGCCGGTCGGAGATGTCCAGACTACGCAGCAGCCGCTTGTAATGAGGGCGGGCGGGACTGCTTTCGCACGGGCGTTGGCGATGGTCTAGACCTTCATCCGTCGAAGGTCTTGATGTCATTAATGTCCAGTTCGCTTGTATCAGATGGCGATTGCTCATTCACCCTGGTTGTCGTCGCCGCCTCCGCAGGCCCCGTGTGTCAGTGATGTTCGGCGGCCCATTTCCACCCGCTCGGCCAAATTCAGGCCGGGCACCACGGTTGCCCCGATCTTGAGCAGTTTGTCGCTGATCTGCTGGTAGATGCCGTCGGCATCCAACCCCGTCCACGTCCTCTGCTCCTGCGGGCTGCCGTGTTCCACGAACTGGTCGGGAATGCCGAGAGTGAGCACGGAGGTATTGACGTCGTGCTCCGCCAGCAAAGTTGTGACGCCGGAGCCCGCGCCACCGGCGACGGCGTTCTCCTCCAGCGTTACCAGCAGATCATGCTCCCTGGCGAGGCCGAGTAGCCGGGTTTCGTCCATCGGTTTGACCCATTGCATGTCCACGACGGTCGCATCGATCGCCTCGGCAGCGGCCAATGCCTCCGGCAGCAGAGCGCCGAAATTGGCGATCGCGACACGGTGGCCCCTGCGTACCTCGACCGCCCGGCCGATAGCGAGCTGCGTAAACGCGTCCTCGATGTTTGCGCCCGGCCCGTTGCCGCGCGGATAGCGCACTGCCGCCGGGCCCTGGTGCAGGAACGCCGTGTACAGCATCTGCCGGCACATGTTTTCGTCCGAGGGTGCGCCGATCACCATGTTCGGAATACAGCGCAGATAGGAAAGATCGAAGGCGCCGTGGTGCGTCGGGCCGTCCTGGCCCACCAGTCCGGCCCGGTCGATGCCGAAGGTGACATCCAGGTTCTGCAGCGCGATGTCGTGAATAAGCTGGTCGTAGCCGCGCTGCAGAAACGTGGAGTAGATCGCCACCACCGGCTTGAGACCCTCGCAGGCCATACCGGCGGCCAGGGTGAGGGCGTGCTGCTCGGCGATGGCCACGTCGTAGTAGCGATCGGGAAAGCGGCGAGCAAACTCCACCATTCCCGATCCCTCGCACATCGCGGGTGTAATGCCGATCAGGCGGTTGTCGCGTTCGGCCATGTCGCACAACCACTGGCCGAACACATCCTGGTATTTGGGGCCCTTCGGTTTCGCGGGCAGGGCCGGCTGGGGCTTCTTCGGCTTGTCCTCGATCTTGTTGATCGCGTGGTAGCCGACCGGGTCGTCCTCCGCCGGCTGGAAGCCCTTGCCCTTCGTGGTGCGGATGTGCAGGAACTGTGGCCCGTCGAGACCCTTCATGTTCTCCAGGGTCTGCACGAGTCCGGCCAGATCGTGACCGTCCAGCGGCCCGATATAGTGGAAGCCCAGCTCCTCGAACATGGTGCCCGGTGCGACCATGCCCTTCATGTGCTCTTCGGTGCGCTTGGCCAGTTCCCACGCCGGGCGGATTTTCTCCAGTACACGCTTCGAACCCTCGCGCATGGCGATATAGGTCTTGCTGGACCACATCTTGGCGAAATAGCTCGCCAGCCCGCCCCGGTTGTGGCCGATCGACATCTGGTTGTCGTTGAGAATCACCAGCATGTCGGGGCGCTCGTGGCCCGCATGAGCCAGCGCCTCAAAGGCCATGCCGCCGGTGATGGCGCCATCGCCGATAACGGCGACGACCTTGCGGTCCTCGTCCTGCTGCCGCGCGGCGAGGGCCATGCCCATGGCCGCGGAGATGCTGGTGGAGGAGTGCCCGACGCCGAACGTGTCGTACTCGCTCTCGGCGCGTTTCGGAAAGCCCGCGAGACCCGCCGACTGGCGGATGCTGTGCATGCGCCGCATGCGGCCGGTGAGGATCTTGTGGGGATAGGTCTGGTGACCCACGTCCCAGACGATGCGGTCCCGGGGCGTATTGTAGACGTGGTGCAGGGCGACGGTGAGTTCCACCACGCCGAGTCCGGCGCCGAAATGGCCGCCGGTCTGTCCGACGCTGTAGAGCAGATAAGCGCGCAACTCGTCGGCGAGACCGGCCAGTTCCCGGGCGTCGAAATCGCCGATGGGGTACCCCTGCTCCAGCTTCTGGAGAAGGGGCGTATCGGGCGGCGTGGTGGGAATTTCCGAGAACATGGCGCGATTCTACCGTATCCGGTGCGAAAAGTGACGGGGGTCGGCTCCGCGGCGGCCCGGCCCCGCCTTCCTCAGTCCGAGCTGTCCCTGAAACGATGGATCTGGCGGCGCTGCTTCTTGGTCGGCCGTCGCAGGGGCCGCTCGATCATACCGCCGGCGGCCTTGCGTGCGGCGGCTTCCGCCTCCCTGCGGGCGATGCTCCGGGCGGTCTCCTCGAACAGCAATCTGGCTTCGGGAGCCCCCCGCGCTGGTCGCTGAGCCCGCCAACCACAACCTCGCGCTCGTCCCGGCCCTGGCGATATCGCAGGGTATCGTTGACGCCGATCTCCCGGGACACTTTCACGCGCTGTCCGTCCAGGCGCACCTTGCCCCCTTCGATGGCCGCCTTGGCGAGGCTGCGGGTCTTGTAAAACCTGGCTGCCCACAGCCATTTGTCCAGGCGCAGTTTCTCGGGGGGATCACTCACGTCGCGGCGGCCAGCGGCATGACTTCGTCGAAATGGTGGATGCCCCTGAAGCGCGTGTCGAGGCGTTTCTGTTGCCGGCTGTCGGGCTGCAGGAGCGTGAGCAGGTGCGCGATCCCGTACTGTTCGGCGGCCTCCAGGACCCGCTCGGTGTCGTCGACCAGCAGCGTGCGCGCGGGATCGAAAGGATGCAGTTCCTGCAGGCGCTGCCAGAATGCCTGCTCCTCCTTCGGTGCCCGCAGATCGTGCGAGACCACGATCCGGTCGAACCAGGGTGTGATGTCCACCTGGGCCATCTTGATATCCAGGGTTGCCCGGTGGGCGTTGGTGACCATGATGACGTCGAGTTCGCTGTCGCGCAGTTGCTTGAGGAATTCGACAGCCAGTGGCCGCAGGCTGATCTTGTGCCGGACCTCGCGCTTCAGTTCGAGCAGGTCCATGCCGAGCGTTTCGGACCAGTGGTCGAGGCAGTACCATTCAAGTGTGCCGACGGCGCTTTTGAGCTGCTCGTGCAGATGCGCCGTCGACTCCTGCTCGCTGAGCCGGTAGTGTTCGGCATAGCTGCGGGGCAGGTATTCCAGCCAGAAGAAATTGTCAAAGTGCAGATCCAGCAGGGTGCCGTCCATATCCAGCAGGACGGTGTCGATACGGCTCCAGTCCAGCATATTGGGCCCTCGCGTCAGGTTGTGCGCCCGCCCGGTGCGCACGGCAGTAATAATTATGCCTTGTTTTTTCGCCGCCGGCATCGGGGTACCCCCGGCGCGGATCGAAGTAGTATATTGGGGCTGAGCTCACTGGAGGATCACGTGGTCGAGACCGAGAAGCTGGTAACACCACTGTTGGAGCTGTGTCGCGAGGCAGGTGACGCGGTGTGTTCCCATTACCATGCCCCGGGTAGCGGGGAGCTGGAGTCAAAGAGCGATGACTCGCCGTTGACCCAGGCAGACCTCGCCTCGGATCGCCTGCTGAAGGCACGGTTGGCGCCGCTGGCGGGGGGGCTCCCCGTTCTGTCCGAGGAATCCTCGTCCGGGGAGCTGACCGGCCGGCGCAAGTGGACGCGTTACTGGCTGGTGGATCCCCTGGACGGCACCAAGGAATTTCTCGCCGGCTCGGGAGAGTTCACAATCAATATCGCGCTGATTGATACCCACGAGGTGATTCTCGGTGTGGTGTACCTGCCGTTGCAAGCCGTCGCCTACGTGGGCATTCCGGGCGCGACAGCGCACCGCTATAGCCTCGACGATGGCGGCAACTGGCGCGCCCGGCCGATCGCGGTACGCTCTCTCGAAGCGGGCAGACCGCTGGTCGTGCTGGTCAGCCGGCGCCATCGTGGCGGCCGCTTGCAGCAATGCCTGGACTGGCTGGGCGAACACTGGGGGGAAGTCGAGCGCCGCGACAGCGGCAGCGCGCTGAAATTCTGTCAACTGGCGGCGGGAGAGGGCGATTTTTACCCCCGTTTTTCGCCCTGTTGCGAGTGGGATACGGCGGCGGGACAGGCCGTGCTGGAGGCGGCCGGCGGCGTACTGCTGGACACTGACGGCGACCCGCTGCGGTACAATCTCCATGAATCGCTCTACAGCCCGCAATTTTTCGCCCTCGCGGATCCGACAGCGGAGCTCTGGGCGAAATTACTGCGCGCGTTTTCCCCGAAGCGGTGACCACTGGTGCCGGGATTTGCAGGCTTGTATCGATCAACCCGCTGGGTATAGAGTTGCTTCTTTGCCGGTATTGGCCCCCGATGCGATCGACGAGACGATGAGCGAGCCACCTGAACAAGGCGCCCATGAGGGGGGGGACGCGGCCAATGAGGTCATGAGCCCCGCCATGCGCCTGCTGGATATGCAGGCGAGACATCGCGCACTGGACAGGAAGATCGCCGAACTGCACAACTTTCCCTACCAGAACCAGATCCTGCTGCAGCGTCTCAAGAAGGAAAAGCTGCGCTTGAAAGACGCGATAGAGCGGCTCAAGGACGAAATGATTCCCGACCTCAACGCCTGATTGTGCCACGGGCACAGCATGCAACAATCTTGCAATGATGAGGATAGCGATGAACCGACTGACTTCTCTCGTATGCGCCGCCGTGGTGGCTGTGGCTGCCTGGCCTGCCGTGTCCCTGGCGCAGCAGGCCGCCTCCGGGGTTTCCGTGGAGGCATTGCGGGGCCCGCTGCACTTGCTGCAGGGCCGGGGCGGCAATGTCGTCGCCTCCGTCGGGTTCGACGGCATCCTGCTGATCGATGACGATTACGCCGAACTCGGCCCCGAATACGAGAAGGCCATCGCAGGTCTCACGGAGTTCGGCCTCATGCCCGGGTTCGTCGTGAACACCCACTGGCATGCCGATCACACCGGCAACAACGAGTACTGGGCAAGCCGCGGCGCGGTGATTCTCGCCCATGAAAACGTCCGGGTACGTATGTCCACCCCGCAGGAAATCGAGGCGCTGGACATGCAGGTGGAGCCCAGCCCGCGCATGGCGTTGCCCATGGTGACGTTTGAAGACTCTCTGGCGCTGCACTTCAACGGCGGGGATATCGAGGTCCAGCACTACGCCGCGGGCCACACGGATGGCGACAGCGTGATCTACTACGTCGAGGACAACGTGGTGCATACGGGCGACCTGTTTTTCAAGGATGCCTACCCGTTCATCGACCTCAGTTCCGGGGGCAGCGTCGACGGCTATATCGCCAGTGTCGAGGCCGTGCTTTCCCGCGTCGATGACGGCACGCTTATCGTGCCCGGCCACGGGGATACGGCGAACAGGGAGGATTTCGAACGCTTTCTGGCCATGCTCAAAAGCACGACAGAGGCGGTGCGCACAGCCCTCGACAAGGGGCTGTCGGTCGAGGAAATCCAGCAGCTCACCCTGGGCGCCAAGTGGGCCGATTGGGGCGAGGGTTTCATCGACGAAAAGGCGTGGATCGCCACCATCGCCGCGGACCACCGCTAACGCCGGGCTCAGGGCCAGGCGCCCTCCAGTCGCAATAGCACTTCCTTGGTTCCCAGGCCGCCGGCGAAGCCGGTGAGACGGCCGTCGCTGCCGATCACACGGTGGCAGGGCACGACGATGGGCAACGGGTTGCGGCCGTTGGCGGCGCCGACTGCGCGTACGGCGGACGGGTTGCCGATGGCCCGGGCGATGTCGCGGTAACTGCGCACCTGCCCGTAGGGGATGTTCCCCAGGGCGTGCCACACGCGCTGTTGAAAATCGGTGCCGCCGGCACCGAGAGGCAACCGGAAATCACGGCGGGCTCCCCGGAAGTATTCGTTCAACTGTGCCGCGCAGTCGTCCAGCACCGGATCGCTCGCCTCGCGCTGGTCCGCCGCCCTTGTTTCCCTGCCCTCGAACTCGATGCGCAGCAGCTCGCTGCCACTGGACACCAGACGCAGCCTGCCGACGGGGGATGTGAGGTACTGATAATTCATCGGGATAGACTTCTCCATAACAGGTTGGCGGCGTAGGAGCGCCATGGCCGCCATGCCGTCGCGGCGGCGGACAGGTCGGTGTCGCCTGCCAGGTTGCGCCAGGCGCGGGCGATACCCAGGTCGGTCAGTGGCAGGCAGTCCGGGTGACCACGGCCGCGCATGGCGGTCATGGCCGTTGTCCAGGGGCCGACACCCGCCAGTTGTGCCAGGTCCGCCAAGTCCAGACGGTCCTCATCGTTTTCGCACATTTCGCCCAGGCCGCGCAGCGCCTCGCGGCGCCGTCGAGGCATGCGAAAACAGGCGTCGTCCAGGGTTGCCAGGGCCGCGGGGACGGGAAACGTTCCGGGTCCGTCGGCGGGACGCGCCGCCGCAGCGACTCGGGCGGTGCGCCGCGGGCCACCCGCGTGGTGACCTGTTGTCCCGCTATCGCCCGCGCCGCCGCCTCGTAGCACGACCAGTGTCCCGGTGAGCGAATACCCGGTACTCGCCGCAACAGGGGCTGCAGGTGCGGATCTCCGCCGATCACCGCACCGATGGCCGCCGGGTTGGCGTCGAGGTCGAACATCCGCCGCACGCGGGCCACGATGGGCATCAGTTGTCGGGTATCCGCGATTTCCACTGCCAGTTCCAGGGCGTGTCTGTCGGGCAACGGGCGCAGATCGAGCCGGCCGGGCGCGTCCGCGACGACAAAATGGCGCCGGTAGCCTGCCGCGCTCACCGCCTCCACGCCGTCGATGGCGTGGCGGGCGAAAAACGCGGCGACGCCCTCCCAGTCATAGGGCGGCCGATAATGCAATTGCAGTTTCAGACTCGACCCGGCCGGGCCCTGCCCCGCCTGTTGGCGGAGGCGCGTCGGCGGGAGCCCGAAATGGGCGCTCACGGCGCTGTTGAAGCGCCGTGCGCTGCCGAATCCAGCGGCATACGCCACCTCCGTGATGGGCAGCGATGTCTCCGCCAGCAGTTTTTTGGCGAATAGCAGGCGCTGGTTCATGGCCACGGCGGTCGGTGTGACCCCGACTTCGCGCTGAAACAGCTTGCGCAGGTAGCGCTCGCCAACACCCAACCTGTTTGCCAGCTGCGCCAGCGGCGCTTCGTTGAGAGCCCCCTGTTCGATAAGCTGCAGGGCCCGCCTTACCGTGGTGGAGGCGCCGAGCCAGGCCGGGCTGTTAGGCGCCGACTCGGGACGGCAGCGCAGGCAGGGACGGAAACCGTCCCGTGCGGCCTGTGCCGCGCTCCGGTAGTAGCGCACATTGGCTTCGGCGGCCGCCCGCGCGGGGCATACGGGCCGACAATAAATACCGGTGGTACGCACCGCGAGAAAGAATTCGCCGTCAAAGCGGTGGTCGCGGGACAGGCGCGCCCGGCGGCAAATTCGCGGGTCCAGGGCTGTGTCCGCTGTCGTGGCGGTGGTTTTCATGGAGGCAATATAAACCTCCGCGGGGAGCCCCACCAGCCAGATTCGGCCCTGTAAACTGGTTGTGCCGCGCTGTTGTGGAGCTGTCGCCCGAGCTAGAATATGCGCTCGGCGAGCTGGACGCCGGATCGAGGAGAGACGATGCGCAAAATATTGTTGCTGGCGGTGGTACTGGTGCTGTCGGCCTGTCAGTCGGCCTATTACGGTGCGGCGGAAAAGATGGGTTACCACAAACGGGATATCCTCGTGGACAGGGTCGAGGCGTCCACAGAAGCCCAGCAGGATGCCGAGAAGCAATTTCGATCGGCCCTCGAGGAGTTGTCGGTCCTGGTGGACTTCGACGGTGGTGATCTGCAGGCTGTTTACGAATCCCTGGCCGACGAGTACGAGGATGCCGAGGACGCTGCCGGCGTGGTGCGGGAGCGTATCGATGCAGTGGACAATGTCGCCCGGGCGCTGTTCGATGAGTGGCGGGAAGAAATCGAGCAGTACAGTAACGCGCGCCTGAAGGCCGACAGCGAGGCCAAATTGCGGGAGACCCGGCGCCGCTATGACGACATGATCACGGCCATGCGCAAATCGGAAGCGAAAATGGATCCGGTCCTGGCGGCACTGAAGGACAATGTCCTGTACCTGAAACACAATCTCAATGCGCGCGCCGTCAGCTCGCTGAAAGTCGAGTTTGCAGCTATACGGGAAGAGATTGAGGCGCTGATCAGCGAAATGCGCCGGGCCATCGCCAGTTCCGATGAATTCATCGCCAGTATGGAATGACGGGAGTTAGAACGCAGTCATGAATCTTGTCGCCTACGCCATACCGTTTTTTATCGCCGCCATGCTGGTGGAGCTGGCGTACGGCTACTGGAAGCAGCGCAACACCTACCGCCTGAATGACAGTGTCAGCAGCCTGTCCCTCGGTGTACTGAGCCAGGCGCGGCGCTTTGTCACGCTGGGCGTCGGCGGCTACGTCTACCACCTTGTCACCGAGTACTTCTCCCTGCCGTTGATGGACGCCGGCCACTGGCTGACCTGGGTGCTGGCCATGGTGGTGTACGATTTCTGCTACTACTGGCTGCACCGGCTCGGTCACGAGCGCACGATCCTGTGGGCGGCTCATGTGGCCCACCACCAGAGTGAGGATTACAATCTCACGACGGCGCTGCGCCAGACCAGTACGGGCTTCCTGTTCGGCTGGATTTTCTACATACCCATGTACCTGCTGGGCATTCCCGCCGAGGTCGTGGTGACGGTGGGCGCCCTCAACCTGATCTACCAGTTCTGGGTGCACACCCAGCATATCGGCAAGCTCGGCTGGTATGAATGGATTTTCGTCACGCCGTCCAACCATCGGGTACACCACGCCCAGAACGATATTTACCTGGACCGCAATTACGGCGGCCTGTTTATCATCTGGGACAGGTTGTTTGGCACCTATCGGGAAGAGCTGGATGAAGAGCCCGTGGTCTACGGCATCCGCGGCCCCCTGAAAAGCTGGAATCCCGTCCGGGCGCTGACCCATGTTTACTGCGATATGGCGCGGGACTGCCGGCACACCCGGCGCTGGCGCGACAAACTGAAAATCTGGTTTGCGCGCACCGGCTGGCGCCCGGCGGATGTCGAGGCGCGGATCCCCCGGGAGAAGACGGATCCGGCGAATTTCAGCCGCTACGATCCGCCTGTTTCGCCACCGGTTGCAACGTATGCCGTCTTCCAGCTCGTGGCGGTAGTACTGCTGCTCGGCTACATGCTGGCAGTCGAGCCGGCCTACTGGTTCGGTGTCGGGATGTGGACCTTCATTCTCGCGACCACCGTGCTGACGGCCCTGTGGCTCGAGGGCAGGCCCGCGGGCGTGCTGCTCCTATGGGAGATGGTCAGGGTGTGCGCAGCGGGCGCCCTGGCGGTGGGTATGGGCGATGCGCTGCTGGCCGGCGCGACCTGGGCCTACTGCGCCGTCAATCTGGTATTCCTGGCGTTGTTGTCGCGGCGCACCGCGGCGGATGGTGTGCTGGCCAGCGGGTCGGAGGAGAGCGGGGAGATCAGCGTTTCGCCATGATCGCCCGCGCCACACGGGAGGCACTGGGACGCCCGAGCCGCGCGCTGATGCGCTCCCCCGCGGCAACCAGGGCGTCGAGATCGACGCCGCAGTCGATTTCCATGCCTGCCAGCATGTAGACGACATCCTCGGTGGCGACGTTGCCGGTGGCGCCCGGTGCGTAGGGACAGCCGCCGAGACCCGCCACGGAGGCGTCGACCGTGGCGATGCCGTGCTGCAGCGCCACCAGTATATTGGCGAGCGCCTGGCCGTAGGTGTCGTGACAGTGCACCGCCAGTTGCGCCGGTGCAAACCGTGACAACAACGTGTCGAGCAGCCGCTGCATGCCGCCGGCGGTGCCGGTGCCGATCGTGTCGCCCAGGGAGACTTCGTAGCAGCCGATATCCAGCAATCTGGCGGTGACATCCGCGACCTGCGCGGGCGCGACGTGGCCTTCCAGCGGGCACCCGAGCACGCAGGAGACGTAGCCGCGCACCGGCACGACGTGGCGCTCGGCGGCGCGCATGACCTCGTCGAAGCGCGCGATGCTCTGTTCGATATCGCAGTTGATGTTCACGCGGGAAAAAGACTCGGAGGCGGCGGCGAATATCGCCACCTCGTCGGCGCCCGCGGCCAGGGCGCGCTCGAAACCCCGCAGGTTGGGCGTGAGTGCCGCGTAGCGCACGCCGGGCCGGCGGTGAATGGCGGCGAACACGGCCTCGCTGTCGGCCATCTGCGGCACCCACTTGGGATTGACGAAACTGCCGGCCTCGATGCGCCGCAGCCCCGCGGCCGCCAGGGCGTCGATCAGCTCCACACGGGCTTCGAGGGGCACGGTTCCGGGTTCGTTCTGCAAGCCGTCCCGGGGCCGACCTCGACGATATCGACGGTATCCGGCAGTTGCATGGCGAGCCTATTCTCCCGGTTCGAAGTCCAGCAGTTCCGCGCCGCCGTCGACCAGGTCGCCGGCGTTGTAGTGGAAGGCCTTTACCGTACCCGGGCCGGGCGCGCGGATGGTGTATTCCATTTTCATGGCCTCCATGACCAGCAGCGGGGCACCGCTTTGCACACTGGCGCCCGGTTCCACCAGCAGCGTGACGATGGTGCCGTTCATGGGTGCCGCGAGCCCTTCGTCGCCGCTGTGGCCCGTTCCCTCGCCGGTATCGGGGAGAACCTCCTCGAAGTGGCAGGCACTTTCGGGCAGGAACAGGGTGTATCCGGTATCGGTCCGTACCAGGGCACCGCGCCGTCGATGGCCATCCTGCTCCAGGTGCAGGGTCTCTCCCTCGAGTCTGCCGCACAACACCGTCTCCCTGTCGCCCGCGCGGACCCGGTAGTGATCTCCCTGTTGCTCCAACTCCACGGTGACTTCCCGCCCGTGCCAGACAAGGACGACGCGGTGGCGGTGCGGTTCGTTCAGCCGCCAGCCATTGCCCTCCAGCCAGGGTGACCAGGGGTCGGACGGAGAAGTCACCGCCGCCTGCCGCCTGCGGTGCAGCAACAGTGCCAGGGCCGCACAGGGCAGTTCGCGCGCCAGATCCCGGTCCTGCTCCCGGAAGATCTGTTCCCGATGATGTTCGATGAAGCCGGTATCGAGCTGTGCCCGGGCGAAGGCATCGGTGGTGACCAGGTTGTAGAGAAACTCGACATTGGTGGTCGTGCCGCCGATACGGTAGGCCGACAGCGCCGCCGCCAGCCGCGACAGGGCGCGCTCGCGGTCGTCGTCCCAGACGATGAGTTTGGCGATCATGGGGTCGTAGTACATCGTGATCTCGTCGCCCTGGCGCACCCCGGTGTCCACTCTCACATGGCGGGATTCCTCCGGCGGCTGCAGGTAGGCGAGCGTGCCGGTGGCGGGCAGGAACTCCCGCGCCGGGTCCTCGGCGTAGATCCGCGCCTCGAATGCATGGCCGCTGAGCTGGATTTCTTCCTGCGCCTGCGGCAGGTGCCCACCGCTGGCCACCTCCAGTTGCCATTCCACCAGATCGAGGCCGGTGATCATTTCCGTGACCGGATGCTCCACCTGCAGGCGGGTGTTCATCTCCATGAAGTAGAAGTCGCCGTTTTCATCCAGCAGGAATTCGACGGTACCGGCACCGCGGTAGTCGATGGCGCGCGCCGCCCGCACTGCCGCCTCGCCCATCTCCCGGCGCAGTGAGGCGGACAGGCCGGGGGCCGGCGCCTCCTCGATCACCTTCTGGTGGCGGCGCTGCACCGAACAGTCGCGCTCGGCCAGGTAGACAGCGTTGCCGTGATGGTCGAAAAATACCTGTATCTCCACATGGCGCGGCCGCTGCAGCAGCTTTTCGATCAGCATGGCGTCGTCGCCGAAACTGGCCGCCGACTCGCGCCGGGCCGCTTCGAGCGCGGGGTCGAACTCCGCCGCGGACCAGACTTCGCGCATGCCTTTGCCGCCGCCGCCCGCGCTGGCCTTGAGCAGCACCGGAAAACCCATCTCCTGCGCCGCCGCGCGCAACCGCTCGGGCGACTGGTCCGCGCCGTGGTAGCCGGGCACCAGAGGCACGCCCGCCCGCGCCATGATCTCCTTGGCAGCGGCCTTGGAGCCCATCGCCTCGATGGCTTCGGCGGTGGGACCGACAAACACGGCGCCCGCCGCCGCGCACGCCCGGGCGAAACCGGGATTTTCCGACAGGAAGCCGTAGCCGGGGTGGATCGCCTCCGCCCCGGTCGCGGCGGCGGCGTCGAGGATACGATCACCGCACAGGTACGACTCGCGGGCGGGCGCCTCCCCGATGCGCACCGCCTCGTCCGCCTGCTGCACGTGCAGTGACCCCGCGTCGGCGTCGGAGTACACGGCGACGGTGGCAATGCCCATACGCCGCGCGGTGCGGATGATCCGGCAGGCGATCTCGCCCCGATTGGCGATGAGGATTTTGCTAAACATTTGCCCTACATCCGGAAGACGCCAAACCGGGACTCCTCGATCGGTGCGTTGAGTGTCGCGGAGAGACACAGCCCGAGAACCATGCGCGTGTCCGCCGGGTCGATTACGCCGTCGTCCCACAGCCGCGCGGACGCGTAGTAGGGGTGCCCCTGGTGCTCGTACTGCTCGATCACGGGCTGTTTGAACGCCTCTTCCTCCGCGGGGCTCATCGCCTCGCCGCCGCGGGCGAGTTGGTCCTGCTTGACGGTGGCCAGCACGGCGGCGGCCTGTTCGCCGCCCATCACCGAAATGCGCGCGTTGGGCCACATGAACAGGAAGCGCGGCTCGTAGGCGCGGCCGCACATGGCGTAGTTGCCGGCGCCGAATGAGCCGCCGATGATGACGGTGAATTTGGGCACCCGCGCGCAGGCCACGGCGTGTACCATCTTGGCGCCGTGGCGGGCGATGCCGCCGGCCTCGTACTGCTTGCCGACCATGAAGCCGGTGATGTTCTGCAGGAACACCAGGGGGATGCCGCGCTGGGCACAGAGCGTCGACGAAGTGCGCGCCCTTGATCGGCGGACTCGCTGAACAGAATGCCGTTGTTGGCGACGATACCGACGGGATAGCCGTGCAGGCGCGCAAAACCGCAGACGAGAGTCTCCCCGAAAAGCGCCTTGAACTCGTCGAACTCGGAGCCGTCCACCAGGCGCGCGATGACCTCGCGCACGTCGTAGGGGCTGGCGGGTGTCACTGCGGGATCGACGCCGTAGAGCTCCTCGCGGGGGTAGCGGGGCTCGACGCTTTCACGCAACTCCAGGGAGGCGGGTTTGAGCCGGTTCAGCCGCGCCACGGCGCGGCGCATCAGCTGCAGCGCGTGGTGATCGTTGTTGGCGTAGTGGTCGGTGACCCCGGAGGTGCGGCAGTGCACATCGGCGCCCCCCAGCTCTTCCGCCGAGACGACCTCGCCGGTCGCCGCTTTCACCAGGGGCGGCCCGCCGAGGAAGATCGTGCCCTGCTCGCGCACGATGATCGCTTCGTCCGCCATCGCCGGCAGATAGGCCCCGCCGGCGGTACAGGAACCCAGCACCGCGGCAAGCTGGGCAATGCCCGCGGCCGACATGCGGGCCTGGTTGTAAAAGGCGTGACCGAAATCCTCGTGATCGGGGAAGACCTCGTCCTGTAGCGGGAGAAACGCGCCGCCCGAATCCACCAGGTAGAGGCAGGGCAGCCGGTTCTCTTCGGCGATGGTCTGGGCGCGGCCCTGCTTTTTTACCGTCAGTGGATAGTAGGTGCCGCCCTTGACCGTGGCATCGTTGACGAAAATCATGCACTCGCGGCCGGCCACCCGGCCGATGCCGGTGATGATGCCCGCCCCGGGCACCGGGTCGTCGTATACCTCATGCGCGGCCAGTTGCGACAGCTCCAGGAAGGGCGAACCCGGATCGAGCAGGGCATCGAGGCGCTCCCGGGGAAGGAGTTTGCCGCGCGCCGTGTGTCGCTGCTGCGCTTTTTCGCCCCCGCCCAGGCGATTGCGGGCCACCAGGGCCCTGAGCTCGTCGACCAGCCCCCGCATGCGGGCGCGATTGTGCTCGAAGGTCTCTTCCCGGGTATCGAGGCGCGATTGCAGGACGGCCACGGTCAGGCGCTCGCGTTGAACAGTTCGCGGCCGATCAGCATGCGGCGGATTTCCGAAGTGCCGGCCCCGATCTCGTAGAGCTTGGCATCGCGCAACAGCCGCCCGGTGTTGGCCTCGTTGGTGTAGCCGAAGCCGCCCAGCGCCTGGATAGCCTGCAGCGCCATCTGGGTGGCTTTTTCCGCGGTGTAGAGAATCACCGCGGCGCAGTCCTGCCGGGTTTCCTCGCCGCGGTCGCAGGCGGCGGCCACCGTGTAGAGATAGGCGCGGCAGGCGTTGAGATCGGCGTACATATCGGCGAGCTTGCCCTGCATGAGCTGAAACTCACCGATCGGCTGACCGAACTGCACCCGGGTGTGCAGATAGGGCAGTACCTCGTCGATACACGCCTGCATGATGCCGACGGGTCCGCCGGACAGTACGGTGCGCTCGTAGTCCAGACCCGACATCAGGATTTTTACGCCGTCGCCCGGCTCGCGCAGCACGTTCTCCGCGGGCACCTCGCAGTCCTCGAACACCAGTTCGCAGGTATTGGAGCCGCGCATGCCCAGTTTGTCCAGCTTGGGTGAACGCGAGAAACCGGGGGTATCCCGCTCGACGATAAAGGCGGTGATCCCGCGGGAGCCCGCCTCGGGGTCGGTCCTGGCGTAGATAATGTAGACGTGGGCATCCGGGCCGTTGGTGATCCACATTTTGGTGCCGTTGAGGATATAGCGGTCGCCACGGCGCCGCGCCAGCAGTTTCATGCTGACCACGTCCGAGCCGGCGTTGGCCTCGCTCATGGCCAGGGCGCCGACCTCCTCGCCGCTGCAGAGTCCGGGCAGGTAACGCTGTTTCTGCGCCTCGCTGCCGTGCTTGCGCAGCTGGTTCAAACACAGATTGGACATCGCGCCGTAGGACAGCCCGACGGACGCCGAGGCGCGGCTGATCTCCTCCATCACCACTGCGTGGGCGAGGTAGCCCATGGCACTGCCGCCACAGGCCTCCTCGACGGTGATGCCGAGCAGGCCCATGTCGCCGAAGACGCGCCACAGGTCCGTGGGAAACTCGTTGTTGCGGTCTATGTCCGCGGCCCGCGGGGCAATCTCCCGCTGGCACATCTGGTAGACGGCGTCGCGCAGCATGTCGATCTCCTCGCCGAGACCGAAATTCAGATTGGGGTACGCTGTATTCACGGCGACTATTTGTTCCTTATTGGCGGTGGGCGCCACCCGCAAGGGCGGCTTTGGCCAGGGTTTCCACTTCCGCGAGGCCGGCGAGCATGTCGTCGATGTCGGTTTTCTGCTGTAACAGTTTGCTGCGGCGTTCGTTCACCCTGTCGAGTAGTGAGTGTAGCTGTTGTACGTTGTTGGTGGACGGGTCGTACAGGTCGATGACCTCGACGCATTCCTGCAACGTCATGCCGATGCGCCTGCCGCGCAGGATGAGTTTGATGCGCACCCGGTCCGCGGGGCAGTAGATGCGCCTGCGGCCCTCGCGTCGCGGCGCGATCAGGCCTTTTTCCTCGTAGAACCGGATGGTGCGGGTGGTGACGCCGAACTCCCCGGCGAGCTCCGAGATGTTGTAGGTCCTTTGCGACATGGCGAGGGCTGCTATTCCCGATCGACATTACTTAAACCGGATGTTGACGTTAACGTAAACGTTATCAATGCTCAAGGCCGCCGGGTACTGCATCAGTTTGAATCAATGCGTGAGCACGGGGTGGGTATGGTCTACTGGAACCGTCTGGCGACAGGAGAGCCTGCCCCTCTTTTTCGGGCACGTCGCCAGCCGAGCCTGCACAGGGAGAGCCTGCCCCTCTTTTTCGGGCACGTGCGCCTTTTGGCGTGTTCCAGTAGACCATACCCACCCCGTGCGGCCCCTTGTTTAGTAATTGAAACTGACGCACTACCGGCCGCCGCGTACAGATGTAGACGCAGGTCTGCGGTCGCGCGCCGGCGCAGCCGCCCTGTTTTCACCCGCCCGGCCCCGCTGGGGGAATCTGCTATTATCCTCGCCCCTGCCCCGACCGGGAGTGATCCAGCGCCATGTCCAGATCGACACTTCTCGCCCTGCTCGCCGACGGCCGGTTCCGGTCCGGCCAGGACATGGCGGATGGCCTCGGCGTCAGTCGCACGGCGGTCTGGAAGCAGCTCAATCGCCTCGCCAGCGAGGCCGGCGTGGAGCTGGAATCCGTGCGCGGCAGGGGCTACCGCATTCCCGGGGGACTCGACCTGCTGGATACCGCCGCGCTCCGTCGCCTCATGAAGCCGCCCGCGGCCGGTCTGCTGGGCGATCTCGTGGTGCTCGACACGGTCGATTCCACCAATGCCGAAGCCCAGCGCAGGGCCGAGGCGGGCGCCGGCGGCGGGCTGGTGGTGACCGCGGAGCAGCAGAGCGCGGGCCGGGGCCGGCGCGGCCGGCGCTGGGTCAGCCCTTTTGGCCGCAATATCTACCTCTCGGTTCTTTGGGACTTTGAACAGGGCGCCACTGCGCTGGAGGGCTTGAGTCTGGCGGTCGGGGTCGCGGTGGTCCGGGCGCTGGGTCAACAGGGCATCGAGGGCATCGAACTGAAGTGGCCCAACGACATCCTGCACCATCGCGCCAAGCTCGGCGGTATCCTGCTGGAGATGTCGGGGGATGCCGCCGGTGCCTGTCGGGCAATCGTCGGTGTCGGCATCAATGTCTCGATGCCGCAAGCCGCGGCCGCCGATATCGACCAGCGGTGGACGGACCTCGCCGCAGTGAGCGACGGCCGGCCGCCGGCGCGCAATGCGCTGCTCGCCGCGCTGCTGGACGAACTGCTGCCACTGTTGGCCGACTTCGGTACGAGCGGGTTCCCGCCCTGGCGTGATGCCTGGCAATGTCTGGATGCATTCGCCGGCGCCCCCGTGGTGCTGGAGACGGGGGGCAGGACAATGGCCGGCACCGCCCGCGGCGTGGATGAGCGCGGCGCCCTGTGCCTGGAGACCGCAACGGGCCAGTGTGCAATTTATGGCGGTGAAATTTCCCTGCGGGAGGTGACATGACGACGCGCGAGCCGTGCCTGCAGCTCGACGTCGGCAATTCGGCGGCCAAATGGCGTCTGGTGTCGGCGGGCAGCGTGCTGGCCCGGGGGCGTTATCGGCCGGGGGACCTCGCATCCCGGGACGTACTGTTGCAGGCGACGCCCGCGCCGCGGGCCATCTGGGTGGCCAGTGTCGCGGCTCCGGCCGCGGAAGCCGAACTGGCCGCGCTGCTGTCCGACCACTGGCACGTCGTTCCCTGGTTTGCGCGCACCGCCGCGCGCACCGGCGACCTGGAAAACAGCTACAGCGACCCCTCGCGCATGGGCGTCGACCGGTGGCTGGCCATGCTCGGCGCCCGGGCGCGGCATACCGGCCGCGTGTGCGTGGTGGACGCCGGCTCGGCACTGACCATCGATATCGTCAGCGGCGGGGGCTGTCACGAGGGCGGCTATATCATTCCGGGGCCCGATCTGATGGAGCGCGCTCTGCTACTGGATACGGACCGGGTGCGTTTTGACGAATCCATCGACCATGATCTGACGCCGGGGACGTCGACGGCGCAGGCCGTGCGACACGGTATCGCCCTCGCCCAGGCGGGGGCGGTGACACTGGCCCTGGACGCGGCCGGCCCGGAGCCTCCCGCCCTGTATTTCTGCGGCGGTGCCGGCAAGGCCCTGATGGCGTTGCTGGACCGGGGCGGCACCTGGGCGCCCGATCTGGTGTTCGAGGGGCTGGAATGCATGGCCGCGGTGGCGTTCGATACCGGCGGGTGATCTCAGGCCAGTTGCACAATGCCGGCGGGCCCGTTAGCTTTAGAGGGCGGTACTGCTCGGCCCGGCGGGCGGTGCCCGACAGGTAGACCTTGGTGGCCGGCGGAACCCTACCGCGGCAGAGGATTAAAGCTATGTCCATCCTGAGACCCACGGTGCCGCGGACTCGCGGCGGGGTGGCCTGGCCAACAATGAGCAGGCGTCTGTCGAATCCGGTCACCGACTCATCAAGCTGATGTGCCGACATCTCGGGCGGGACAGCCTGGCGGATCTTTCGGTGCTCGACATGGGCTGCGGCACCAAGCTGGTTCAGGCCATGCTCGATCGCGATCTGCCCGTCGGTCGCTATGTCGGCCTGGATGTCTATTCCGAGATGATCGACTATCTTCAGGCCAACGTCGACGACAAGCGCTTCACCTTTCACAGGCTGGAACACACAACGAGATGTACAATCGACCGCGAGCCGCTGACCCCGATTCGCGACTGCCGGTGGAAGAACACAGTTTCGACCTGATCGCCCTCCGCTCTCGGTCTTTACCCACCTCGCCCTCACGACTACGCGGCGATGCTGCATGTGCTGCGGCGATACATCAAGCCCGACGGTATGCTGGTTTACAGCCTGTTCGTCAACGAGCCCACCGAGGGAGGCCACGGTTTTATCGATGAGATCCTGCCCAACATCGCGGCGTCGCTGACCGAGGAAGACCTGCAGCGCGAGCCGCCGGATTTTATCGACTGGGTGCCTCACAAACCGCTCTGGCGCGCGGTCTACTCGCGGCGGCACGCCCTGGAACTGGTCGAGGGGACGGGCTGGCAGGTGGAGTCCCTGAACGAGCCGGAGGAACATATACAGCACTACATCATCGCCAGGCCGGGATGATCCGGCGACCCGCACGCGACGGCGAACAAGGACGTCTTCACGCTGCGCCGATCCTCGACGCCGCCATCGAGTACAGTAGGCAGAAGAGGGATCAAGCCGGGAATTACGTGCGCCGCCCTGATCAGTCCGCGGGCTGCCCGTCGAACCGGATAGGGGCCCTTTCGCGATTGCATTCAAGCGCGCACCGCCCCAACGCGTAGGCGTTTCCGCAGGACGGATCGAATGCGGACAGCACTGATCAGTGCGCGCCAGGCATCGGCGAGGCACTGGCCACGCTGTTTGCCCGCGAGGGGGTACAGTTGTGCTGGTCGCGCGCACGCGCGACAAGCTGGAGCATCTGGCGCAAACGCTGGTGGACCAATATTCGATAGAGGTGTCGGTCGAGCCCCTCGATTTGTCGAAGCGCACCGCGGCGAAGAACCTGGCGAGCAGGCTTGGCGCGCAGGGCGTCGAGATCGATATTCTTGTCAACAACGCCGGTGTGCTCGAACACGGCAATTTTGTCGACGTCGGGGCGACGGCGCACCAGCGCCTGATCGACCTGAATATATCGGGCCTGACGGGCATGCTCGATCACTTCCTGCCGGGCATGGTGGCGCGCGGTGGCGGACGCGTGCTCAATGTCGCCTCGGTTGCCGCCTTCCAGCCGGTGCCGTCGCTGGCGACCTACGCGGCGACCAAAGCCTATGTCCTGTCGCTCAGCGAAGCACTGTCCGAAGAGCTCAGGGGTAGCGGCGTCACCGTCACGGCACTGTGTCCGGGCATTACCGCGACCAATATGGTCAGCGCGGCACAACGCGACAGCCCCGGCCTGAACAGGATACCGGAATTTGTTGTCGGCGACGTCGACGAGGTCGCGGCGGAGGGCTCGCGCGCCTGCCTCAGGGGCGACGTGATTCGCGTGCCGGGGGCGGTCAATCGCGCAGCCACGGTGGCGGGGCGGGCGGTGCCCAGGTGGTTGGTGCGTCGCGTTACGGGGGTGTTCGGCCGCTCCACTGCTCGCGGTTAAGTCGCACCGCCTCCCCCCAGCCGGCTAAGCGGGTGCAGGCACTGCAGGGTGCGCATGGCCGCGGCGCCGCAGGTGGGCCTTGTGCGCTTCCTCGGCGATTAGAAGCAAGAGCGCCACTCCCAGCAGGGCCGCCCATTCCGCCAGCGAAACGGGTGACAGGTCGGAGAATATCGCTGATGCCGGGCACGTACATCGCGGCGATACGTACGCCCTGCGCGAAAGGTACCGCGCAGACCAGGGAATGGATTGGCAAAGAAGCGTATCGAGAAGAGCGAGCGCAATTCCGAGCGGCTGCTCAGTGCATGGATATTGCCGAACAGTACCATCAGCATCAGCGTCATATTGCGAGCGTCGGCGACTTCCACGCCGGAAAAAGACAGGTACGCGTAAGTCGCGAAAGCGAGTACGCCCATCACGCTTCCCGTGACCAGCACATGCTGAATGATATGAGCTTCGAATATCGGCTCTGTCGGATTGCGCGGCGCACGGTCGAGTTCGCCGCCCTCCCCGGGTTCGAACGCCAGCGCCACGTCCTGCAGGCCGTTGGCGACCAGGTTGAGCCACAGCAGCTGCACCGCGGTCAGGGGCATGGGCAACCCCGCCAAGACCGTCAGGAAGAATAGCAGCAGTGCCGAAAACCCGGTGGCGATCAGAAGGGCGATCACCTTGCGGATATTGTTGTATACGATCCGGCCCTGCTCGATCCCATCGACCAGCGATGCGAAGTTGTCGTCGCTGATAATAAGGTCCGCCGTTTCCTTGGCGACATCGGTCCCGCGTTTGCCCATGGCGACGCCGGCGTGAGCGTGGCGCATGGCCGGCGCGTCGTTGACCCCGTCGCCGGTCACCGCCACGAAATGACCGGCGCGCATCAGACTGTCGACAATCTGCTCCTTCTGCGTGGGTTCGATACGGGCAAACACCCGGGTCCTGCGGATCACCTCGTCCAGCGTGCCGGGATCGTCTCGCAGGTCCCGGATCATGGCGCCGGTGACGACCGGATCGTCCTCGTCGCAGAGGCCGAGCTCGAGCGCGATTGCCCGCGCAGTCGCGGGGTGGTCGCCCGTGATCATGGCGACCTCGATGCCGCCCTCGCGGCACCGCTTGATTGCCGCCGTGGCCTCGGCGCGCACCGGGTCGATCATTCCCACCATCCCGAGAAAGGTCATGCCGTCGAGCTGGTCGGGCAGCGGGTCGCTGTTCGCCCGGCGACGGGCCAGGGCGATGACTCGGTATCCCTGCTCGGCCAGGGATTCGAACTGCCGGGTCAGTGCGAGCCGATCAATGGGTTTGTCCGACTCGCCGCACGCCATGGCGCGGCACATCGACAGCACCTTCTCGGGGCTGCCTTTGACGTACAGGAAGCGTTCTCCCCCGGCCTCGTTGAGACTGCCGCTGAAGGCGCGCTCGGACTCGTAGGGGATCAGGTCGATCTGCTGCTGACGGCGCCTGATCTCGGACAGCGACAGGCCGAGCTTCTTGCCGAGTACCAGAAAAGCCACGTCGACGATGTCACCGTCGGACACCCACTCGCCGCCGGCATAGTCCAGATGGCTTTCGTTGGCGAGCAGGCCGGTAACACACAGTTCGCGCAGAGTGCGGCGTTCGGCGGCGTCGGCGGCGGCGTCGGTTTCGCTGACGACCTCGCCCGGGGCCACGCCTTCACCGGTGGCCGAGAAGCGTGTGCCGTCGGGCAAGACCACCCGGCGGATCGTCAGTTCATTGACGGTCAGGGTGCCGGTCTTGTCCGAGCAAATGAAGGTACAGGAACCCAGCGCCTCGACAGCGACCAGTTTGCGGATAATGACGTTGGCGAGCCGCCATCCGCCGCATGCCGATGGCCAGCGCCACGGTCAGTGCCGCCGGCAGCCCTTCGGGGATCGTCGAAACCGCGAGACCGATCACCATCGCGGCCATGCCCTCCGCGCCATAGCCGCCGCGCGCGAGCATCAAGCCCACCAGCATCAGGATTGCAATCAGGATTCCGCCGGCCACCTGGTAGGTGAAACGCTGGATGCGAATCATCAGCGGCGGCGACGGTGTCGCCGGCGGTCACATGCCCGGCGATGCGCCCGATCTGCGGTGTCCAGTCGCGGTCGCGTAGACCCGGCCCTGCCCCCGCCCCCGGGTGACGATGGTCCCGGCGAAACACTGGTCGAACCGGTCCGACAGGCGGTGCGTGTTCGGCAACCCGGGCCCGCGCATTCTTGGTGACCGCCAGGGACTCACCGGTGAGCATGGATTCATCCACCGCCAGGTTGATGCTGACCTCCAGTCGCAGGTCCGCCGGCACCTTATCGCCGGACGACAGCAGTACGAGATCCCCGGGCACCAGGTGTTCGATGTCGACTTTCTGCGGACTGCCGTCGCGGATCACCCGCGCCTCGCCGCGTACCATGTTGCGCAGCGCCGCGGCCGACTGTTGCGCGGAAAACTCCTGCACGGTGCCGATCACCGCGTTCAACAGTAGCACCCCCAGGATAAAGACCGCGTTGGCGAGCTGATCCAGAGCCAGTGACGCCGCGGCGGCGATCAGAAGTATATAAATAAAGGGGCTGAGAAATTGTCGGAAGAAAATGGACAGTACGCCGGGCGTCGGCGCGTCCGGCAATTTGTTCGGACCGTATTCGGAGAGCAGCCTTTGCGCCTCGGAAGTGGACAGGCCCTGCGCGGCGTCACCGAGTGAGGATTCCGCAGGGTTCAGGGATGGGGCTGCCATGACGCCATGCTCATTTGAGTCATTGTGACCGGGGCCCGCGACATGGCGCGGGCCATAGGCTCCGGCGTCGCCCGCATGCCGGGTCCGACTATGTGCCGAAATCGTGACAGGCAGTTTACAGTGATCGCCGAACCAGGCCAAACCGCGGGCCGCCGCTGCAACAGGTCATCTCACTGCATGCGCTCGCGGTAGTCCCAGGTGAACAGGCGCTGTGGACGAATGGTAATCAACACCTCGTCATCGGCGCGCGACAGCAGCCACTGACCGAGGCGGGATTCGGTGCCGCCGAGGTAGCGATGCAGCAGCCGGGTCAGTGTCTCGCCGTCCCGGTCGGGACCCAGGTCGGCAATGCCCTGGCCCCGCACGCCGTGATAAGGCGGCTCGTTGGGCGCCACCTCGAATCCCACGCGATCGGATTTCTGGAGAATCGCCACGAGCTGTGAAGTGCGCTGTGATACGCAGTGGAAACATTCATCCCGATACAGGTACCACACGGACACGACCCGCGGGAAGCCGTCGGCGCCCACGCAGGCGAGGCGCAGCGGGATCGTGCTGTCGCGCAGGAAGCGGTCCGTCTCCGCCCTGCTCCAGGGTCCCTTGATCTCTGCTTTCATGCTCTTACTCCCCGCGCCGACGTTGACACTATACCGCGGTGGTCCCGCACATAGAAAAGGCCCGCGGCGCAAGCCGTGGGCCCAATCGGACAACGCACGGCAGTCTCCCGGACCGACCAGACATTTTTCGATAAGTCACCAGTTGCGCCCGCGATACCCGTCCCCTAGAATTCCCGACCTTCGCGGTGAGAGCCTCCTGGCAATGACCACCGCTGTTAGAGGCTGGCGTAGCTCAGTAGGTAGAGCAGCTGATTTGTAATCAGCCGGTCGGGGGTTCGATTCCTCTCGCCAGCTCCATTTATCCAGGGGTCTGTTCCACCCCGACTGTCGCGGCAGGGCGTGTTTCGACCCGGAAGCGCGCGGGCCCTTGGCGGCTCATCGCCCGGAGCGGCCCTGCCGGAAAGGCCCTGTGGTACTATCCGCCCCGACCCGGAGACAGACGCGGTCGGCCGAAATTGCCGGTGTAGCTCAGCTGGTAGAGCAGCGCATTCGTAATGCGAAGGTCGTAGGTTCAAATCCTATCTCCGGCACCAGTTTTTCGCGGGTCCTTTCCGGGGACATGGGTGACAGTTTAGTGCCTGCGCGGCCCGCCGCTGACATGGGTAACACTTTTGCAGCGAAAGGGCTCTGCCCTGCTGGTTCTACCCTGTCCAGGGGGCCAACTTTCCAGACCTCGAGCAGGAGGGTGCCAGTGACAACTGACGAGCCCCTCAACCTCTACACGGCCTATGCGGAGCGATTCGCGGCGCCCTCGGCGACCCTGCTGACCACCGATGCCGGCGCCACCTTCACCTACGCGGACGCCGAGGCGCGGTCCGCTCAGGTGGCGAATTTCCTTGTGGGGCTGGGTCTGGGGGCCGGGGACCGGGTCTCCGTGCAGGTCGAGAAATCGCCGGAGAATCTGTGGCTTTTCCTCGGCGTGCTGCGCGCGGGACTGGTGTACCATCCGCTGAATACCGCCTACACCGACGAGGAGGTGCGTTACTTCCTGTCCGATGCTGCGCCGTCCCTGCTCGTCTGCGACAGCGCGCGGTGCGAGGCCCTGCAGGCGCTGTGCGATGAATCCGGTGTGCCGCGACTGCTCACCCTGGACGCCGACGGCTCCGGCAGCCTTGTCGAGGGTGCCCGCGGCTGCCCTGCCGAATTCGACAACGCGGCAACCACGGCCGGGGATCTGGCCGCCCTGGTCTATTCGTCGGGGACCACGGGCCGGCCCAAGGGCATCATGCTGACCCACGGCAACCTCGTGTCGAATGCGCGTACGCTGGTCGATCTCTGGGGGTTTGGCCCCGACGACTGCCTGCTGCACGCGCTGCCGGTCTATCATGTCCACGGGTTGTTCGTGGCGATTGGCTGTGTGCTGATGAGCGGCGCCAGCATGCGCTGGCTGTCGCGTTTTGACGTGGAGACGGTCGTGCGCCACCTGCCGGCCTGTACGGTCATGATGGGCGTGCCGACCTTTTACACCAGGCTGTTGGCGGATACCGGATTCGGCGCCGACCACTGCCGCGGGATGCGCCTGTTTATTTCCGGTTCGGCGCCGCTGCTGCCGGACACCTTCGCCGCCTTCGAGGCCCGCACCGGCCACGCCATTCTCGAGCGCTACGGCATGACCGAGACCGGTATGAACACGTCCAATCCGCTCGATGGCGAGCGCCGACCGGGCACTGTCGGGCTGCCGCTGCCCGGGGTCGAGCTGCGGGTTTGCGGGCCGGACAACGCGCCGCTGGCGGCCGGCGAGGTGGGCGATCTGCAGGTTCGCGGCCCCAATGTGTTCGCCGGTTACTGGAACATGCCGGACAAGACCGCCGAGGATTTTACCGACGACGGTTTTTTTATCACCGGGGACAACGCTGTGATCGAGGCGGATGGCTATGTTGCCATCGTCGGCCGCTCCAAGGACATGATCATCAGCGGCGGGTTGAACGTCTATCCGAAGGAGATTGAGCTGACAATTGACGCCCTGCCGGGCGTCCTCGAGTCGGCGGTGATCGGCCTGCCGGACCGGGACTATGGCGAGCGCGTCGCCGCCGTGGTCGTTCCCGATGGCAGCCGCGAGCTTTCGAGCGACGATATCGGCAGCGCGGTACGGGCGCGGGCCGCCGGCTTCAAGGTGCCGAAGCAGGTGTTTTTTGCCGAAGAATTGCCCCGGAACACCATGGGCAAGGTGCGCAAGGACCTCCTGCGGGAGCGCTACGCCTCCGCCACCCGGTAAGTCGATCATTTTACAGGGAGTTGTAGTTGACAATGGGTTGACCCATCAGGACAATATGCCGCCTTTCGGAGGGGTTCCCGAGTGGCCAAAGGGATCAGACTGTAAATCTGACGCGCGAGCTTCGGTGGTTCGAATCCACCCCCCTCCACCACGAATAAGTTGGTCCGGGTCGGACTCAAGTGGTGCGGGGCGAGGGATTCGGGACAGGATGTAAACGGGTCGCGCGATCAGGTCGGGCCGCGCAGGCCGGGGCGGCGCAGCAAGTAACCAGTACTTTTCGGAATAGTCCGAATAGTCCGACAGGCGGGTCGCGTCATCCCGGTGACCCGCCAGCCTCACATGTACCGGGCGGCATCGAGTGGAGGATTGGCGGGTATAGTTCAATGGTAGAACCTCAGCCTTCCAAGCTGATGATGCGGGTTCGATTCCCGCTACCCGCTCCAGACTGTGGACAGGATGCGCTCATATAGCTCAGTCGGTAGAGCACTTCCTTGGTAAGGAAGAGGTCACCGGTTCAAGTCCGGTTATGAGCTCCAGTTTAGTGATAACCAGACGTTATAGAGATGGGACACGGTAGTACTTCTTCAATTTATATGGCACGGGCCGTCTGTTACAGGAGATTGTCGTAATGGCAAAAGCAGCATTTGAACGTACCAAACCGCACATCAACGTAGGCACGATAGGGCACGTTGACCACGGCAAGACGACGCTGACGGCGGCGCTGACACGCGTGTGCGCGGAGACCTGGGGCGGTGATCTGGTGGCGTTCGAAGGTATCGACAACGCGCCGGAAGAGCAGGCGCGCGGCATCACGATTGCGACGTCCCACGTGGAGTACGACATCGCCGAACCGTCACTACGCGCACGTGGACTGCCCGGGTCACGCGGACTATGTGAAGAACATGATCACCGGAGCGGCGCAGATGGACGGGGCGATTCTGGTGTGCGGCGCGACGGACGGCCCGATGCCGCAGACGCGGGAGCACATACTGCTGTCGCGCCAGGTGGGTGTGCCTTATATCGTGGTGTTTCTGAACAAGGCGGACCTGCTGGCGGAAGACTGCGGCGGCGCGGAGTCCGAGGAATACGAGGAGATGAAGGAGCTGGTGGAGATGGAGCTTCGCGAGCTGCTGGACCAGTACGATTTCCCGGGAGACGACACGCCGATCATCTGCGGCAGCGCGCTGATGGCCCTGGAGGGCAAGGACGATAACGAGCTGGGCACGACGGCGGTGAAGAAGCTGGTTGAGGCGCTGGATGAGTATATTCCGGAGCCGGAGCGGGCGATTGACCAGCCGTTTTTGATGCCGGTGGAGGATGTGTTCTCGATTTCCGGCCGCGGCACGGTGGTGACGGGTCGCGTGGAGCGCGGCGTGGTCAAGGTGGGAGACGATATAGAGATTGTGGGCATGAAGGACACCCAGAAGACGACGTGTACAGGTGTCGAGATGTTCCGCAAGCTGCTGGACGAGGGCCGCGCGGGGGAGAATGTGGGTGTTCTTCTGCGCGGCACGAAACGCGACGAGGTGGAGCGCGGGCAGGTACTGGCGAAGCCGGGCAGTGTGACGCCGCACACGAAGTTTGAGTGTGAGGTGTATGTGTTGTCGAAGGAAGAGGGTGGTCGCCACACGCCGTTTTTCAAGGGCTACCGGCCGCAGTTTTACTTTCGCACGACGGACGTGACGGGAGCGGTGGAGTTGCCGGAGGGCGTGGAGATGGTGATGCCTGGCGACAATATCCAGATGACGGCGACGCTGATTGCGCCGATTGCGATGGAAGATGGACTGCGCTTTGCGATTCGCGAGGGCGGTCGCACAGTGGGCGCCGGCGTGGTGTCGAAAATTCTCGAGTAGGTAAATATGTGGAGCAGGGCGCCACGCTCCCGGCCGGCCGGCGGGAGATGTGGGGTCCGGGGCTCCCGAAGGAGGCGGCAGAGCCGAACTGCTCTTTCGAGTGGTTCGGCTTCGTCGTCTGTGTGGAAGGATTAGGCCAGTAGCTCAATTGGCAGAGCAGCGGTCTCCAAAACCGCAGGTTGGGGGTTCGATTCCCTCCTGGCCTGCCAGACAATGGCAGGGCGAATCGTGGTGTGAGGCCTTGGCCCTTTTTCCGGCTCAGGCAACGACCGTTTTTCCCGTCAGGGTAACGGATGTGATCGCCGCGACGAAAGGAACGAGTTGATGAGTGTGGAAACGACCACCAGCAGGTTCGACACGATCAAGTGGCTGATTGTCTTTGCCCTGGTCGCCACAGCGGTGGTCGGCAACAGCTATTATGCCGATCAGTCACTGCTGTACCGCGTACTGGGCATTGTTGCTGTCGCGATTGTCGCCGGCATGGTGGCACTGCAGACAGCGCGAGGAGCGGCGTTCTGGGCTCTCGTCAAGGGTTCACGGATCGAGATCCGCAAGGTTGTCTGGCCGACACGGCAGGAAACGGTACAGACCACGCTTATCGTGGTGGCGTTTGTGATTGTGGTGGCGCTGATCTTGTGGGGGTTGGACACATTCCTCAGTTGGCTCGTGTCGAAGTTTATTGGATAACGGGTAGAAGGTTTATTAGATGGCAATGCGCTGGTACGTGGTCCACGCCTATTCGGGCTATGAAAAGAAGGTTGCTGCCAGTCTGAAGGAGCGGATTGAACGGCTGGGCATGCAGGACCGTTTTGGAGAGGTGCTCGTGCCCACGGAGGAAGTCGTTGAAATGCGCAGCGGGCAGAAGCGTCGCAGTGAGCGCAAGTTTTTCCCGGGTTATGTGCTGGTGCAGATGGAACTGGCCGACGATACCTGGCATCTGGTCAAGGAGACGCCGCGGGTACTCGGCTTTATCGGCGGCAAGGCGGAGGCGCCCGCTCCGATCACCGAGAAAGAGGCCCAGGCCATCCTGCAGCGGGTCGAGGACGGTGTCGAGGCGCCCAGGCCCAAGACCATGTTCGAGCCGGGTGAGATGGTTCGGGTGGTTGACGGGCCTTTCAACGACTTCAACGGTGTCGTCGAGGAAGTGAATTACGAAAAAAGCCGTCTCAATGTAGCGGTTCTGATATTTGGACGTTCCACTCCGGTGGAACTGGAATTTGGTCAGGTCGAAAAGGCCTGATCCGGCGCGTGGCTTGCTGTCATCTCCGGCCCCCGCAGACGGCAGGGGTGATGTACTGGCAGGTACTCGCAAATTAACGGGCGGCTCGTCCGCCACAATGGGGAGCCCCAGTAGACCCTGGCGGTCGAAGCGGCGCTTGAACCCGGGAGACGAACAATGGCCAAGAAAGTCCAGGCTTACATCAAGCTGCAAGTGCCGGCCGGCCAGGCGAACCCGAGCCCTCCGGTGGGTCCGGCGCTGGGTCAGCACGGTGTCAACATCATGGAATTCTGCAAGGCGTTCAACGCCGAAACCGAGGGCACCGAGCCCGGGCTGCCGATTCCGGTTGTTATCACGGTATACAGCGACCGCTCTTTCACCTTTATCAAGAAGACCCCGCCTGCCTCGGTACTGTTGCGCAAGGCGGTCGGAGTCCAAAAGGGCTCCGGCAGTCCCAATACGGACAAGGTCGGCGTGGTGAACCGTGCCGATCTGGAAGAAATCGCCACGCAGAAATGGCCGGACCTGACTGCTGCCGACATGGATGCCGCCGTGCGCACTATCGCCGGCAGCGCGCGCTCGGCCGGTATCGACGTGGAGGGTGTGTGACATGGCAAAACTCTCCAAACGCATGCGGACTTACCGGGAGAAGGTTGATCCACGGAAGGCGTATCCGCTCGACGAGGCAGTGCAATTGCTCAAGGAGCTTGCCACGGCGAAATTCAGCGAGACGGTCGAACTGGCGGTCAATCTCGGCATCGAAGCCAGGAAATCCGACCAGGCGGTGCGTGGTGCCACCACGCTGCCCCATGGCACCGGCTCCGATGTGCGGGTTGCCGTGTTCACTCAGGGTGATGCCGCAGAGCAGGCCCGGGCCGCCGGCGCCGATTTTGTCGGCATGGAAGACCTGGCCGAGGAGATCAAGGGCGGCATGATGGATTTTGACGTGGTCATCGCCTCGCCCGATGCCATGCGTGTTGTCGGTCAGCTCGGCCAGCTGCTTGGTCCGCGCGGTCTGATGCCCAATCCGAAGACGGGTACGGTCACGCCGGACGTGGAGACAGCGGTCAAGAACGCCAAAGCGGGCCAGATGCGTTATCGAACCGACAAGAACGGAATTATTCACGGTGGTATCGGCAAGATCGACTTCGACTACGAGGCGATCAAGGGCAATCTCGAGGCGGTGTTGGCCGACCTGAGAAAGGCCAAGCCCGCCGCATCCAAGGGTATCTACGTGAAAAAAGTGAGTTTGAGCACCACGATGGGGCCGGGAGTCACAATTGACCAGGCATCGTTGGAACAGTAGTACATCACGGATTGACGGGGCGGACCTCAAAAGGGTTCGTTCCTCAAAAGGCTCCACGGACGGGGCCTGTAAAGGCCGATAACAGCTTACAGGCTCGAATCGGCGGGTTTTGAGGTCTTTGGACAAGTCTCGCGGCAGTTGCCCGTCTGGCTGGGAACCGAAGGCCATCAAAGACCGCAGGTGCCAGTGCCGGTGTCATTTTACCGGCGGCTTAATTGCGGCGTCTTACGGGGCGCCATGGCCTGCGCAGATGGTGAATGTTTTCACCAAACACAGTGGCGCCGTCATGGGGCGGTGCCTCAACGGGTTAACCAGGAGTAAATCCAGTGGCAATTGGACTCGAAGACAAAAAGGCGATCGTAGCTGAAGTTAACGAGACGGCCATCAGCGCGATGTCACTCGTGCTCGCCGACGCACGCGGCGTCGCGGTAGCTGACATGACAGCGTTGCGCCAGGGGGCGCGCGACAATCAGGTGACCCTCCGGGTCATTCGAAACACCCTGGCCAGGCGCGCACTGCAAGGTACCGATTACGAGTGCGTCAACGACGCGCTCGAAGGTCCTTCCCTGTTCGGTTTCTCGATGGAGGATCCGGGCGCGGCGGCACGACTTTTCAAGGACTTCGCGAAAGAAAACGCGGAGTTCGAGGTCAAGGCGCTGGCGGTGGGTGGCCAGTTACTGGGTGCGGAACAGCTGGACGTTCTGGCTAAATTGCCGACGCGCGAGGAGGCACTCTCAATGTTGATGAGTGTCATGCTGGCGCCGGCGACCAAGCTGGTTCGGACAATGAACGAAGTGCCCGGCAAACTGGTTCGCACTCTCGCGGCAGTACGCGATCAGAAACAGGCGGCGTAAGACGCCGTCCGTGAGAATTTAATCAGCAAAACAGGAGATTGGAGTCATGGCTCTGTCCAAAGACGATATATTGAATGCAGTTGCGGAAATGAGCGTTATGGAAATTGTCGAGCTCATTGAAGCAATGGAAGAGAAGTTCGGCGTAACCGCCGCGGCAGCGGTCGCCGCAGCGCCGGCCGCAGCCGCGGGTGATGCCGCGGCCGCCGCCGAGGAGCAAACCGAGTTCGACGTTATTCTTACCGCGCAGGGCGAGAAGAAAGTGAACGTCATCAAGGTTGTGCGTGCTGTAACCGGCCTGGGCCTGAAGGAAGCCAAGGGACTGGTCGATGGCGCTCCTTCCCCCGTCAAGGAAGGTGTTCCAAAGGAGGAAGCCGAGGACATCAAGAAGCAGCTTGAGGAAGCTGGCGGTTCTGTCGAACTCAAGTAGTTCGCCAGTGACGGCTTCGGCCGCAAACGGGCAAGGCTGGCGGGCGATTAGTCCTCCGGCCTTTTCCCGTTCCACGCAAGAAAGGATTTTGGGCCGCGCGCCGGATAGGCGGGCGCCCAGTAATAGCCCTCTGGAGGGCTGTTTGATCGTCAACCAGACGGTCGCATGCTAATCGAGCCGGGGAGTACAGATGGCATACTCATACACTGAGAAGAAACGTATTCGCAAGGATTTTGGCACTTTGCCGAAGGTGATGGAAGTGCCTTACCTGCTTGCGATTCAAATGGATTCCTATCGCAAGTTCACCCAGCAGGACACGCCGCTGGACGAGCGCGGCGACTACGGCCTGCACGCCGCATTCAAGTCCGTATTTCCCATCGTGAGTTACAGCGGTAACGCCGCATTGGAATATGTCGATTATCGCCTCGGCAAGCCGATTTTCGATGTCAATGAATGCCAGTTGCGAGGTGTCACCTATTCCTGTTCGCTGCGCGTAAAAGTGCGGCTTATCATTTATGACAAGGAATCCTCCAACAAGACCATCAAGGATATCAAGGAGCAGGAAGTCTACATGGGGGAGATGCCCCTGATGACGGAGAATGGCACCTTCGTTATCAACGGTACCGAGCGGGTTATCGTGTCGCAGTTGCACCGTTCGCCCGGGGTCTTTTTCGATCACGACAAGGGCAAGACCCATTCGTCCGGCAAACTGCTGTATTCAGCGCGGGTTATTCCCTACCGCGGTTCCTGGCTGGACTTCGAATTCGACCCCAAGGATCTTGTGTACGTTCGCATCGACCGCAGGCGCAAGCTGCCCGCCACGATCCTGTTGCGCGCGCTCGGCTACGAAGCCGAGGAAATTCTCGATATCTTCTATGACGTGAATACATTTCGCGTCAGCAAGAACGGCGAGTACACCATGGCGCTGATTCCCGAGCGTCTGCGCGGTGACGTGGCCTCCTTCGATATCAAGGCGGGCCGCAAGGTCGTGGTGGAACAGGGTCGCCGCATCACGGCGCGGCACATTCGCGAACTGGAGGAGTCGAAGATCTCCGAGCTGGAAATCCCGGAGGAGTATCTTTACGGTCGGGCCCTGGCCAAAAACGTTGTAGACAAGAAGACCGGAGAGGTATTGATAGAATGCAATACCGAATTGACGGAGGAGTCTCTCAACAAGCTCAAGGAAGCCGGTGTTAACACTATTGAGACCCTCTATACCAACGAACTGGACTGCGGCCCGTACATATCCGATACGCTGCGCCTGGATTCCACGAGGAACGAACTCGAGGCACTGGTCGAAATATACCGCATGATGCGGCCCGGCGAGCCCCCGACCAAGGAGTCCGCGGAAAACCTTTTCCAGAATCTGTTTTTCTCGGCGGACCGTTACGATCTTTCCGGTGTCGGACGCATGAAATTCAACCGCCGCCTCGGGCGCGATACCGTGGAGGGCAATAGTGTGCTCGACCGGGAGGATATCGTGGCGGTGCTGAAAACGCTGGTCGATATCCGCAACGGCAAGGGAATGGTCGATGATATCGACCATCTCGGCAATCGCCGCGTGCGCAGCGTGGGCGAAATGGCGGAAAACCAGTTCCGTGTCGGTCTTGTGCGTGTTGAGCGCGCGGTCAAGGAGCGGCTGTCCATGGCCGAGAGTGAAGGCCTGATGCCCCAGGATCTCATCAATGCCAAACCGGTGTCCGCGGCGGTCAAGGAGTTTTTCGGGTCCAGCCAGTTATCGCAGTTCATGGACCAGAACAACCCGCTGTCGGAGGTCACGCACAAGCGGCGGGTCTCGGCGCTGGGCCCGGGCGGTCTGACCCGCGAGCGCGCGGGCTTCGAGGTGCGCGATGTGCATCCGACCCACTACGGCCGTGTCTGCCCGATCGAGACGCCGGAAGGCCCGAATATCGGCCTGATCAATTCGCTGGCCACGTATGCGCGTACCAACGAATACGGTTTTCTCGAGAGTCCCTACCGCAAGGTAGTCAACGGCCAGGTGACGGATGACATCGAGTTCCTGTCAGCGATCAATGAGTCCGAGCATGTAATCGCCCAGGCCTCGGCGCCACTGGACAAGAACAACAGGTTCATAGACGATCTGATCAATGTTCGCTACATGAATGAGTTCACGGTGAAGTCCCCGGACGATGTAGGGTTCATGGATGTCTCGCCCAAGCAGGTGGTTTCCGTGGCCGCGGCGTTGATTCCCTTTCTGGAACACGATGACGCGAACCGCGCCCTCATGGGTTCCAACATGCAGCGCCAGGCGGTGCCGACCCTGGTGTCGGAAAAACCGCTGGTTGGTACAGGTATGGAGCGGCATGTAGCGGGGGATTCGGGAGTCTGCGTGGTCGCCGATCGGGGCGGAGTCGTGGATTCCGCCGACGCCAGCCGGATTGTCATACGCGTAAACGACAAAGACGTGGGAGTGGACGAGGCGCCCGTTGATATTTACAACCTCACCAAATATACGCGTTCCAACCAGAATACATGTATCAATCAGCGCCCCATCGTGGTGGAAGGGGATGTTATAGCGCGCGGCGACATCCTCGCGGACGGGCCGTCGATCGATATGGGTGAGTTGGCGCTTGGGCAGAACATGCGCATCGCTTTCATGCCCTGGAACGGCTACAACTTCGAGGATTCTATTCTCGTTTCCGAGCAGGTGGTAAAGGAAGACCGCTTCACCACGATCCATATACAGGAGCTGACTTGTATTGCCCGCGACACCAAGTTGGGGTCCGAGGAGATATCGGCGGATATTCCCAATGTCGGGGAAAGTGCCCTTGCCAAGCTCGACGAGTCCGGCATCGTTTACATCGGTGCCGAGGTGGAGGCTGGCGATATTCTTGTAGGCAAGGTCACTCCCAAGGGCGAAACCCAGCTGACGCCGGAGGAAAAACTGCTGCGGGCCATCTTCGGTGAGAAGGCTTCGGATGTAAAAGATACATCGCTTCGAGTGCCCACCAGCACCAAGGGAACGGTAATCGATGTTCAGGTCTTCACACGTGACGGCCTGGAGAAAGACGCCCGTGCGCTGCAGATAGAAAAGCACCAGCTCGACGAATATCGCAAGGACCTCAAGGAGGAATACCGCATTTTCGAAGAGGCAACGTTCTCGCGGCTTCAGGGCATGCTGAAGGGCAAGTCTACCGTCAGTGGTGGCGGCCTCGCGAAGGGCACGACACTGACCGCCGCGATTCTGGATGACCTCGACCGGGAACAGTATTTCAAGTTGAAGATGACGGATGCTGATCTCAACGAGGCGATCGCATCCGCCAAACGACAGCTGGAAGAAGAGGACCGGCTGCTGGAAGAGCGCTTCGAGGACAAGAAGGGCAAGCTGCAGAGCGGAGACGACCTCGCGCCGGGTGTATTGAAAATCGTCAAGGTCTATCTGGCGATCAAGCGCCGTATTCAGCCCGGGGACAAGATTGCCGGCCGTCACGGGAACAAGGGTGTTATATCCGTGATCATGCCGATAGAGGATATGCCCCACGATGAAAATGGCGAAGCGGTCGATATTGTTCTGAATCCGCTGGGTGTGCCCTCGCGCATGAACGTGGGACAGGTCCTGGAAACCCATCTGGGCATGGCGTCGAAGGGCCTCGGCGACAAGATAAACGCCATGATCCACGAGCAGCGCAAGGTGGCGGAAGTGCGCCAGTTCCTGGAGTCCATCTACAACAATGGCGCGGGCCGTGTGGAGGACCTGAAATCTCTCAGTGACGCGGAAGTGCTGGAGCTGGCGAAAAACGTGGGTGATGGCGTCCCCATGGCGACGCCGGTGTTCGACGGCGCTGCGGAGGGTTCCATCAAGGAGCTGCTGAGACTTGCGGACATGCCGGAGAGCGGCCAATTTACATTGTACGATGGCCGCAGCGGTGAACCTTTCGACCGTCCCGTCACGGTCGGCTACATGTATATGCTGAAGCTCAACCACCTGGTGGATGACAAAATGCATGCGCGCTCTACCGGCTCGTACAGCCTGGTGACGCAGCAGCCCCTGGGCGGCAAGGCACAGTTCGGCGGCCAGCGGTTCGGCGAAATGGAAGTCTGGGCCCTGGAGGCCTACGGCGCCGCCTACACGCTTCAGGAAATGCTGACCGTCAAGTCGGATGACGTGGCCGGGCGCACCAAGATGTACAAGAACATCGTCGACGGCGATCATCGAATGGAGCCGGGTATGCCCGAATCGTTCAATGTGCTGGTGAAGGAGATACGTTCTCTCGGTATCGATATAGAGCTGGAGAACGACTGATACAGTACGCAACGAACCTAAGCCGGGCGTGCGCGCAAGACGCCCGGTAGCAGAAACCTCGCGGAGGAATAGCTTTGAAAGACTTACTCAACCTGCTGAAGTCCCAGGGAGAAAGCGACGAATTCGATGCAATTCGAATCGGTCTCGCATCACCGGAGCTTATTCGCTCCTGGTCATTCGGTGAAGTCAAGAAGCCGGAGACCATCAACTATAGAACCTTCAAGCCCGAGCGGGACGGCCTGTTCTGTGCGAAGGTTTTCGGCCCGGTGAAAGACTACGAGTGCCTGTGCGGCAAGTACAAACGGCTGAAGCACCGCGGAGTCATCTGCGAAAAATGCGGCGTAGAGGTCGCCCTTGCCAAGGTGCGCCGGGAGCGCATGGGCCACATCGAACTGGCCAGCCCGGTGGCGCATATCTGGTTTCTCAAGTCCCTGCCTTCACGTATCGGCCTGCTGCTTGATATGACGTTGCGCGATATCGAGCGCGTCCTGTATTTCGAGTCCTATGTCGTGACCGACCCCGGCATGACGACGCTCGAGCACGGCCAGCTGTTGACGGATGAGCAGTACTACGAGTCCATGGAGGAATTCGGCGACGAGTTCACCGCGAAAATGGGGGCCGAGGCGATCCAGGATCTCATGATGCAGATCGATCTGGAGCAGGAGATTGCCACCCTTCGCGAGGAAATACCCGCGACCAATTCCGAGACCAAGATCAAGAAATTGTCCAAACGGCTCAAGTTGATGGAGGCTTTCGCCAATTCAGGCAACAAGCCTCAGTGGATGATACTGAACGTGCTGCCTGTGCTCCCGCCGGACCTGCGCCCGCTGGTGCCGCTGGACGGAGGACGGTTCGCCACCTCTGATCTGAATGACCTGTATCGTCGCGTTATCAACCGCAACAACCGGTTGAAGCGGCTGCTGGATCTCAATGCGCCGGATATCATCGTGCGCAATGAGAAGCGCATGCTGCAGGAATCAGTCGACGCCTTGCTGGATAATGGCCGCCGGGGCCGCGCGATCACCGGTTCCAACAAGCGGCCGTTAAAGTCCCTCGCCGACATGATCAAGGGCAAGCAGGGGCGCTTCCGCCAGAACCTGCTCGGCAAGCGGGTGGATTACTCCGGCCGTTCGGTGATCGTGGTTGGCCCGACGCTCAGGCTGCACCAGTGTGGTCTGCCCAAGAAAATGGCGCTGGAGCTGTTCAAGCCGTTTATTTTCGGCAAACTCGAGGCGCGCGGGCTGGCGACAACGATCAAGGCGGCCAAGAAGATGGTGGAACGGGAGCCACCGGAAGTCTGGGATATTCTCGCGGAGGTGATTCGCGAGCACCCGGTGCTTCTGAATCGCGCACCGACGCTGCACCGCCTGGGTATACAGGCCTTCGAACCCGTGCTTATCGAGGGCAAGGCGATACAGTTGCACCCGCTGGTTTGTGCGGCCTACAACGCCGACTTCGACGGTGACCAGATGGCGGTGCATGTGCCGCTGACACTGGAAGCGCAGCTGGAAGCCCGCGCGCTGATGATGTCCACCAACAACATTCTTTCGCCCGCCAGCGGCGAACCGATCATCGTGCCTTCCCAGGATGTCGTGCTCGGGCTTTATTACATGACCCGTGAGCGTATCAACGCCCGCGGCGAGGGCATGAGTTTCACCAATGTTGCGGAGGTGCACCGTGCCTATATAGGTGGCCATGTGCACCTTCAGGCGCGGGTCAAGGTCCGCATTACGGAGAAAGTAAAAACCGACGAGGGCGAGACCAACGAACGCACATTTATAGAGAACACGACGGTTGGTCGTACGTTGCTATGGGAGATCGTACCCGAGGGTATAGCATTCGAGATGGTCAACCAGGATATGGCCAAGAAGTCCATCTCGAAGATCATTAACCAGTGCTATCGCGTGGTCGGATTAAAGGCCACGGTAATATTTGCCGACCAGCTTATGTACATGGGCTACGATTATTCGACGCGCTCGGGCGCGTCGATAGGCGTGAATGATTTCGAGATTCCCGAGCAAAAGACGTCGCTTATCAGTCACGCGGAGGCCGAGGTCAAGGAAATCGAGGAGCAGTACGCCGCCGGTCTGGTTACCCACGGCGAGAAATACAACAAGGTTATCGATATCTGGTCCCGCGCCAACGATCTCGTGTCCAAGTCGATGATGGATGGCTTGTCCAAGGAGGCCGTGATCAACCGGGAAGGGGTCGAGGAATATCAGACTTCCTTCAATTCCGTCTATATCTACGCGGATTCGGGAGCGCGGGGCTCGCCGGCCCAGATTCGTCAGCTTGCCGGTATGCGTGGCCTCATGGCCAAACCCGACGGCTCGATTATCGAAACGCCCATTACCGCCAATTTCCGTGAGGGCCTGAACGTACTGCAGTACTTCATCTCCACGCACGGTGCGCGCAAGGGCCTGGCGGATACCGCGTTGAAAACGGCGAACTCCGGGTACCTGACCCGGCGTCTTGTCGACGTCGCCCAGGATCTGGTGGTTACCGAGGAGGATTGCGGCACCGACTCCGGGTTGTTGTTGACTCCGGTCATTGATGGCGGCGATATCATCGAGTCGCTGGGCGACCGGGTACTCGGACGTCTCGTTGCCAAGGATGTGCTCAAACCGGGAAGTGTGGATGAGATCGCGATCACCGCCAATACCATGCTCGATGAGCTGTGGATCAAGCGATTGGAGGACATGGGTATCGATGAGATCGAAGTGCGGTCGCCGATCACTTGTGAAACGCGCCACGGTATCTGTTCTGCCTGTTATGGCCGCGACCTGGCGCGTGGCCATCGCATCAATATGGGCGAATCGGTAGGTGTTGTCGCGGCACAGTCCATTGGCGAGCCCGGTACCCAGTTGACCATGCGTACCTTCCATATCGGCGGTGCGGCATCCCGGGCCACGGCTCAGGACAATATCGAGGTTACGAACGACGGCAGTGTGCGTCTGCACAATCTGAAGACCGTGGAACGCACCGACGGCAATCTCGTTGCCGTGAGCCGGTCCGGCGAGCTGTCGATACTGGATTCGGTGGGGCGTGAACGCGAACGCTATAAATTGCCCTACGGTGCGATCCTCAGGGTGAAGGATGGCGAGAAAGTTACCCAGGGCAGTGTCGTGGCAAGTTGGGATCCGCATACACACCCTATCATCACCGAGGTTGCTGGCACGGCGAAGTTCGGCGGCATGGAGGAGGGGATCACGATCAAGCGGCAGACCGATGAGTTGACCGGCCTGTCCAATATCGAAGTGATGGAGTCGGCCGAGCGCCCCGCGGCGGGCAAGGATATCCGACCGTCGATAAGCCTGGTGGACGGCAACGGCGAGGAGCTCTGTCTGGCCGGGACCAATGTCCCGGCTCACTATTTCCTGCCGCCCCTCGCACTGGTGTCCCTCGAGGATGGCGCCAGGATCGAAGCCGGTGATGTGATTGCGCGGATACCGCAGGAAGGGTCGAAGACCAAGGATATCACCGGCGGTCTGCCGCGGGTTGCCGACCTGTTCGAGGCCCGCAAGCCCAAGGAGCCGGCTATCCTCGCGGAAATCACGGGGACAGTCAGTTTTGGCAAGGAGACCAAAGGCAAGCGCAGGCTGATGATCACTCCCACCGACGGCACCACGCTGCCGGATGGCTCGGACCACTACGAGGCATTGATCCCGAAGTGGCGACAGCTTTCGGTGTTCGAGGGCGAGCATGTCGCCAAGGGTGAGGTGGTGTCGGAAGGTCCGCCGAACCCTCACGATATTCTGCGTCTGCAGGGTATCGAGGAGTTGGCCAAATATATCGTCAACGAAATCCAGGAGGTGTACCGCCTGCAGGGGGTGAAGATCAACGACAAGCATATCGAGGTGATCGTACGCCAGATGTTGCGCAAGGTGGTCATTACCTCCTCGGGCGACTCCAGCCTGATCAAGGGCGAGCAGGTGGAGTACACCGCGCTTCTGGAGGAGAACGAGCGGCTGCTGTCGCAGGACCTGGTGCCCGCCGCGGCGGAGCGCGAGCTGCTAGGTATTACCAAGGCTTCCCTGGCGACGGAGAGCTTCATCTCGGCGGCTTCTTTCCAGGAAACCACCCGGGTCCTTACGGAAGCAGCCGTCACGGGCAAGCGGGATTACCTGCGGGGCCTGAAGGAGAATGTCGTTGTCGGCCGCCTGATACCCGCTGGCACGGGTCTGGCGTACCATGCCGAACGCAAGCGCGCCCGGGAGAGCCAGTCCGAGGCGATGGTATCCGCACAGGAGATCGAAGCGGCCCTCACGGAAGCATTGCAGGCGGACAATGAGGAAACGTCCGAGGAGTAAACGCCCGTCAAACCCGCGGTTCACGCAGTGGGCGGCGAATCGCGGGTTGACTCCCCTCGGGGGCCTCTATAGAATGCCGCCTCCTCATCCTGGGGGCATATGCCTGTGTGCTGCCGTCGGACGCCGGCAGGGTGCATGGTTTCTGGCCCCGGGATACGATTTCAGTTTGGAGTTTTAGCCGGATGGCAACCATAAACCAGTTGGTTCGCAAGCCCAGGAAGCGCAGGGTCGAGAAAAGTGACGTACCCGCGCTGCAAAGTTGCCCGCAACGCAGGGGCGTCTGCACCCGCGTGTATACGACGACGCCGAAGAAGCCCAACTCGGCACTGCGCAAGGTCTGCCGGGTCCGTCTCACCAACGGTTACGAAGTATCTTCATATATCGGTGGTGAAGGTCACAACCTGCAGGAACACAGCGTGGTGCTGATCCGGGGCGGTCGTGTCAAGGATCTGCCGGGCGTGCGCTACCACACCGTACGTGGCAGTCTGGATACATCCGGTGTCGCTGATCGCCGCAATGGGCGATCCAAGTACGGAGCCAAGCGACCCAAGTAAACGTCCGCGCAGTCGGACTAATCCGTGAGTAAGGCCGGACCCCTGCTTCCCTTCCCTGGTTGCGGCAGGTCGGTGTCCGGATAACCTGAAGAAGAGAAGGGCAACAGCATGCCGAGAAGACGAATAGTCGCCAAGCGCGAAATCCTGCCTGATCCGAAGTTCGACAATGTAACCCTGGCGAAATTCATGAATCACGTGATGGTCAGCGGGAAAAAGTCCGTCGCGGAGGGTATTGTTTACGGCGCTCTGGATATTGTGCGGGAGCGCCTCAATTCGGATCCCATCGAAGCGTTTGACCAGGCGCTGGAAAATATCGCTCCAATGGTGGAGGTGAAATCCCGCCGTGTCGGTGGCGCGACCTATCAGGTGCCCGTGGAGGTCCGACCTGCACGCCGGGTGGCCCTTTCCATGCGCTGGCTGGTCGAGTTCGCCCGCGCCCGCGGCGAGAAGTCCATGCGCCAGCGTCTGGCGGGAGAAATTATTGACGCCTCCCAGGGCAAGGGCAACGCAGTCCGCAAACGGGAGGACGTGCACCGCATGGCAGAGGCGAACAAGGCCTTTTCACATTACCGTTTTTGATCTGAAAAACGCTTTTCAACTGTTGTCCCGCAACCTGTTATTGGGGAATTAATCGTGGCACGCAAGACTCCTATCAAACGATATCGGAATATCGGTATCGTCGCGCACGTCGATGCCGGTAAAACCACGACGACCGAGCGCGTACTCTACTACACCGGACTTTCACACAAGCTCGGCGAGGTGCATGACGGTGCCGCGGTCATGGACTGGATGGCGCAGGAGCAGGAGCGCGGTATTACTATCACGTCTGCCGCCACAACCTGCTTCTGGCCGGGGATGGACAAGCAGTTCGACGAGCATCGCATCAATATCATCGATACGCCCGGGCACGTCGATTTCACCATCGAGGTGGAGCGTTCACTGCGGGTGCTGGATGGTGCGGTCGTGGTGTTGTGTGGCTCCTCCGGAGTGCAACCGCAAACCGAAACGGTATGGCGGCAGGCCAACAAATACGAAGTGCCGCGTCTGGTTTTTGTCAACAAGATGGACCGGGCGGGTGCCGACTTCAACTGGGTTGTAAAACAACTCAGGGAGCGGCTCGGCGCCAACGCGGTACCGCTGCAGATGACGATCGGGTCGGAAGAAGACTTCCGGGGTGTTATCGACCTGGTCAAGAACAAGTCCATTATCTGGGATGAGGACAATCAGGGCATGACTTTTCAGTACGAAGAGGTGCCCGCGGAGCTTCAGGAACAGGTCGCGGAGATGCGCGAGTTCATGGTGGAGGCGGCCGCCGAGGCCAACGATGAGCTCATGGAAAAGTACCTCGAAGGGGGAGAGCTCTCCGAAGAAGAGATCAAGCAGGGAATTCGCATGCGCACCCTGGCCAATGAGATCGTACCTGTGCTGGGCGGCAGCGCCTTCAAGAACAAGGGCGTGCAGGCGGTGCTGGATGCGGTGGTCGAGTACCTCCCGGCTCCCACCGAGGTGAGGGCTATCGAGGGCACCCTGCTGGACGCGGACAAGACGGTCGAGACGCGTGAGGCGGATGACGACGCACCCTTCGCCGCCCTGGCTTTCAAGATAGCCACGGACCCCTATGTCGGCACCCTGACTTTCTTCCGCGTTTATTCCGGGAAGCTGGAGAGCGGTACCGCTGTTTTCAACTCGGTGAGGGAAAGAAAGAGCGTGTCGGGCGCATGGTGCAGATGCACTCCAACAGCCGGGAAGAGATCAAGGAAGTGTTGGCGGGCGATATCGCCGCCGCGGTGGGTCTCAAGGATGTCACCACCGGGGATACCCTCTGTGATCCCAACAACTCTATCGTACTGGAGCGCATGGAGTTTCCCGAGCCGGTGATATCGGTGGCCGTGGAGCCGAAATCCAAGGCCGACCAGGAAAAAATGGGCATTGCACTGGGCAAACTGGCACAGGAAGACCCCTCCTTTCGCGTCAAGACGGATGAGGAGACCGGACAGACGATTATCTCCGGCATGGGCGAATTGCACCTGGATATTCTCGTCGATCGTATGAAACGCGAATTCAGCGTCGAGGCCAATATCGGCCAGCCCCAGGTGGCCTACCGCGAAGCAATCCGCAATACCACGGAAATCGAGGGCAAATTCATACGGCAGTCCGGTGGCCGGGGGCAGTACGGACATGTCTGGATCAGGTACGAGCCGGGCGAAGAGGCCAGCGCCGAAGGTCTGGAGTTTGTCAATGAAATCGTCGGTGGTGTCGTACCCAAGGAATACATACCCGCGGTGCAGAAAGGCATCGAGGAGCAGATGCAAAACGGTGTGCTGGCAGGGTATCCGCTGCTCGGGTTGAAGGCGACGTTATACGACGGCTCCTATCACGATGTGGACTCGAACGAGATGGCGTTCAAGGTCGCCGCCAGCATGGCGACCAAGCAGTTATCCCAAAAGGGTGGGGCGGTACTGCTCGAGCCGATCATGGCGGTTGAGGTCGTGACACCCGAGGAAAATATGGGCGATGTGGTGGGCGACCTCAATCGCCGGCGCGGGCTGATCGGCGGCATGGAGGATAATCCTTCGGGCAAGGTGGTGACGGCGGAAGTGCCGTTGGCGGAGATGTTCGGGTACGCGACCGACTTGCGCAGTGCGACCCAGGGCAGGGCGACCTACACCATGGAATTCTGCAAATATGCGGAGGCCCCGAACAGCGTCGCCGAAGAAATCATCGCCAAGAATCAAACCGGCTGAACTCCCGACTGTATGACAGAGGTTAAAAAAAGTGGCAAAAGCAGCATTTGAACGTACCAAACCGCACATCAACGTAGGCACGATAGGTCACGTTGACCACGGCAAGACGACGCTGACGGCGGCACTGACACGCGTGTGCGCGGAGACCTGGGGCGGTGAGCTGGTGGCGTTCGAAGGTATCGACAACGCGCCGGAAGAGCAGGCGCGCGGCATCACGATTGCGACGTCCCACGTGGAGTACGACTCGCCGAACCGTCACTACGCGCACGTGGACTGCCCGGGTCACGCGGACTATGTGAAGAACATGATCACCGGTGCGGCGCAGATGGACGGGGCGATCCTGGTGTGTGGCGCGACGGACGGTCCGATGCCGCAGACGCGGGAGCACATACTGCTGTCGCGCCAGGTGGGTGTGCCTTACATAGTGGTGTTTCTGAACAAGGCGGACCTGCTGGCGGAGGACTGCGGCGGAGCGGAGTCCGAGGAATACGAGGAGATGAAGGAGCTGGTGGAGATGGAGCTTCGCGAGCTGCTGGACCAGTACGATTTTCCGGGAGACGACACGCCGATCATCTGCGGCAGCGCGCTGATGGCCCTGGAGGGCAAGGACGACAACGAGCTGGGCACGACGGCGGTGAAGAAGCTGGTTGAGGCGCTGGATGAGTATATTCCGGAGCCGGAGCGGGCGATTGACCAGCCGTTTTTGATGCCGGTGGAGGATGTGTTCTCGATTTCCGGCCGCGGCACGGTGGTGACGGGTCGCGTGGAGCGGGGCGTGATCAAGGTGGGAGACGATATAGAGATTGTGGGCATGAAGGACACCCAGAAGACGACGTGTACGGGTGTCGAGATGTTCCGCAAGCTGCTGGACGAGGGCCGTGCGGGGGAGAATGTGGGTGTTCTTCTGCGCGGCACGAAACGCGACGAGGTGGAACGCGGGCAGGTACTGGCGAAGCCTGGCAGTGTGACGCCGCACACGAAGTTTGAGTGTGAGGTGTATGTGTTGTCGAAGGAAGAGGGTGGTCGCCACACGCCGTTTTTCAAGGGCTACCGGCCGCAGTTTTACTTTCGCACGACGGACGTGACGGGAGCGGTGGAGTTGCCGGAGGGCGTGGAGATGGTGATGCCTGGCGACAATATCCAGATGACGGCGACGCTGATAGCGCCGATTGCGATGGAAGATGGTCTGCGCTTTGCGATTCGCGAGGGCGGTCGCACAGTGGGCGCCGGCGTGGTGTCGAAAATTCTCGAGTAGAGCGTGAATCCGTTTTTGGCGGGAACAGGATGGAAGATCGCGCCGACATCGATTGGAAGTGCATAAGCTAATGGCATACGAAGCGTTGAAACAGCAATTGGAAGAGCGGCTGGCCGAGCTCCAAAAGCGATTGGCCAGCATCAAGGTCGATGTTACGAAGTCTCATTCGGGGGACTCGGCTGAGCAGGCTCAGGAGCGTGAGAACGACGAGGTCGTCGATGCCATTGGCAACGAAACCGCCCTTTCGATCAAGGTGATCCAGGCCGCACTCGAGCGCATAGAGGATGGCACGTATGGCATCTGCGAGCGCTGTGGCGAAGACATTGGTGAGGCACGACTGCGGGCGATTCCGGAGGCGACTCGTTGCCTCAACTGCGCGGAGTAATTCCTTTATAGCGAATAGTGCTTAACAGGCGGCAAATATTCGCTAAGTAATATATACCCCTTTCACACCGGCTTGCCGTTTCCATAGCCGGGGTTTAATTCATCGCCCGTCTTGACAGGGGCCGGGGCCGTCATTAGAATTCGCGTTCCTTTTTCGGGGGGGTCCCGCGCGATCCCCTGGTTTTTTAGTGTTTGGAGTTTACCCAGGTGCAGAATCAACGCATTCGTATTCGCCTCAAGGCCTTCGATCACCGGTTGATAGATACATCCACCGAGGAGATCGTCGAAACCGCGCGTCGCACCGGCGCCCAGGTCAGGGGCCCCATCCCGCTTCCTACCCGGAAGGAGAAGTTCACCGTGCTGGTGTCGCCTCACGTGAACAAGGATGCGCGAGATCAGTACGAAATTCGCACGCACAAACGGTTGCTGGACATCATCGAGCCCACAGAGAAGACGGTGGACGCGCTTATGAAGCTCGATCTGGCGGCCGGTGTGGAGGTTCAGATCAGCCTGGGGTGACTTCGAACGCAGCGGGACCTGCCTGGGATCCTTTTCATCCGTGAGCCGGGAGTACACCGGCCGATGAATAAAGCGCCAGGTGTGTAACGCCCCGCTTCCAGTTGTTGCGGGGCGGCCATAGAGGGTCGAGCCCCGTACACTTTAGAGGTTTACAACATGACTATTGGCTTAGTCGGCCGCAAGTCCGGTATGACTCGCGTCTTTACCGAAGACGGCGTATCCATTCCAGTAACCGTAGTGGAGATTACTCCAAACCGCGTTACTCAGATCAAAGATATCGATAGCGACGGCTATCGCGCGATTCAGGTTACAGCGGGCAGCCGCAAAACCTCGAGAGTCAACAAGGCACGAGCCGGTCAGTTCGCCAAGGCGGGGGTCGAAGCCGGCACCGGCTTGTGGGAATTCCGCCTGGGATCGTCCGAAGAAGTGCCCGACCTTGGTACGGAGCTTACCGTGGAGCGGTTCGAGTCCGGCCAGAAGGTCGATGTGTCGGGCCGGTCCAAGGGCAAGGGCTTTCAGGGCAGTATCAGGCGCTGGAATTTTTCCATGCAGGATGCGACCCATGGCAACTCCCTGGCGCACCGGGCCCCCGGCTCGATCGGTCAATGCCAGACGCCCGGGCGCGTCTTCAAGGGCAAGAAGATGGCCGGTCATATGGGCTCTGCAAATGTAACGACACAGGGACTGGTGGTGGTCCGTGTGGACGCTGAGCGAAATCTCTTGCTCATCAAGGGCGCCGTACCGGGCGCGCCTGGCGGCAGCGTCATCGTACGTCCTGCGGTCAAGGCATAACCTGAGGGGGGCTCCAGCGTGGAATTGAATGTATTGAAGTCGGGTAATGCGGAAGCGGGAACAGTATCGGTCTCGGACGTCACTTTCGGGAAAGAATACAACGAGGCCCTGGTCCATCAGGTTGTGACGGCCTACCTCGCCGGCGCACGTCAGGGTACGAGAGCCCAGAAGAACCGCGCCGAGGTCAGAGGTGGTGGCAAGAAACCGTGGCGCCAGAAAGGCACGGGTCGTGCCCGCGCGGGCACCATCCGCTCGCCGCTGTGGCGCAGCGGTGGAGTGACTTTTGCCGCGAAACCGCAGGATCACACGCAAAAGGTGAATCGGAAGATGTACCGGGCCGCACTGCGCTCCATCATCTCCGAACTGGCGCGTCAGGAGCGGCTGATGGTTGTCGAAAACCTCGAACTGGAGGCGCCCAAAACCAAACTGCTGGCCAGGCAACTCGAGGAATTGGGCGTGGACAATGTGCTGATCGTTTCCGACGGCGTCGAGGAGAACCTCTACCTTGCGGCGCGAAACCTGCGCAGTGTGGATGTGCGCGATGTCGAGGGTGTGGATCCGGTCAGCCTGATCGGTCACGAGAAAGTTATGGTCACTGTCGACGCGGTAAAAAAGTTTGAGGAGATGCTGGGATGAACCAGGAGCGCATCTTTCAGGTACTGGTTGGCCCCCACGTTTCCGAGAAGGCCGCTATCGTCGGGGACGATCACAATCAGTATGTGTTCAAGGTCGCGGCGGATGCCACCAAGTTGGAGATCAAGCGATCGGTTGAGCAATTGTTCAAGGTGAAGGTGGCCGGCGTGAATACTCTCAAGGTAAAGGGGAAAGTAAAGCGCAACCGTTACGGTTACAGCACCAAGCCTGTTTGGAAAAAGGCGTATGTGAAATTGGAGCAGGGTCAGGATATCGACTTTGCGGTGGCGGACTAGGGAGCGAATTTTCAATGGCCGTAAAAAAAGCTAAGCCGACCTCGCCGGGCCGCCGCCATGCCATGCGGCCGGTAAACAATGTGCTGCACAAGGGTGAGCCGCACAGTCCGCTGCTGGAAAACCAGTCTCGTAACGGTGGGCGCAACAACAAGGGGCGTATTACCACGCGTCATATTGGCGGTGGACACAAACAGCACTACCGGATTATTGATTTCAAGCGCACCAAGGACAGTATTCCGGCGAAAGTCGAGCGCCTTGAGTATGACCCTAACCGGACCGCGCATATTGCCCTGTTGCTCTATGCGGACGGAGAACGGCGCTATGTTATTGCGCCCAAGGGCCTCGCTGTGGGCGATGTCGTGCAGTCCGGTTCGGCCGCACCCATCAAGGTGGGGAACTGCCTGCCCTTGCGCAACATTCCGGTAGGGGCCACCTTGCACTGCATTGAACTGAAGCCCGGCAAGGGTGCGCAGCTGGCCCGATCCGCCGGAGCTTCCGCGCAGTTGGCCGCGCGGGAAGGATTGTACGCCACGGTCCGTCTTCGGTCGGGCGAGATGCGTAAGGTGCTGGCCGATTGTCGCGCCTCGTTGGGGGAAGTTTCCAACTCCGAGCACAGCCTGCGCAAGCTCGGAAAGGCCGGCGCGGCGCGGTGGCGTGGCGTACGCCCTACGGTACGCGGAGTCGCGATGAATCCTGTCGATCACCCCCACGGTGGTGGCGAGGGACGGACCTCGGGCGGCCGCCATCCCGTCAGTCCCTGGGGTACGCCGACCAAAGGATACAAGACGCGCAAGAACAAGCGTACTGATCGTCTGGTGGTACGCCGCCGTCGAAAGAAGTAGAGCAACAGATGCCTAACGGATCAAGAGGACAAGTACTGTGCCGCGTTCACTGAAAAAAGGCCCTTTCATCGACCTTCATCTAATGAAGAAGGTAGAGGCGGCGGTCCAGACCAATGACCGTCGACCTATCAAGACCTGGTCTCGCCGGTCGATGGTATCACCGGATATGGTTGGGTTGACGATAGCCGTTCACAACGGCCGGCAACATGTGCCTATTCTTGTCAATGAGGACATGGTCGGCCACAAACTGGGCGAGTTCGCGGTCACGCGCACTTTCCGCGGCCATATCGTCGACAAAAAGATGAAGCGCTAGGCGCAGACCTGGAGTGAGGTTTTGAGAATGGAAGTGGCAGCAAGGTTAAAGGGTGCGCAGATATCCGCCCAAAAGGCCCGCCTGGTTGCGGATCAGGTCCGTGGCCTGTCCGTGGAGAAGGCGCTCAATCTGCTGGAATTCAGTCCGAAAAAGGCGGCGCATATCGTCAAGAAGGTGCTGGATTCAGCGATCGCCAACGCGGAGAACAACGAAGGTGCCGACGTAGACGAACTGCGTGTTTCCAGAATATTCGTGGATGAGGGCATGACCCTGAAGCGCCTGCGCCCCAGGGCCAAGGGGCGGGCAGATCGCATTCTCAAGCGTAGCTGTCACATTACCGTTAAAGTTTCCGACGGCGAAAGCCAGGGTTAGGAGAGCATTCAATGGGCCAGAAAGTACACCCAACCGGTATTCGCCTGGGTATTGTCAAGGATCATAACTCGATCTGGTACGCCGATCGCAAGCACTATGCGAACCAGCTGATCACTGACATCGAGGCGCGGGAATATATTGAGAAAGTGCTGGATCACGCCTCGGTAAGTCGTGTCGTGATCGAGCGTCCGGCGCAGACTGCCCGGGTCACCATCTACACGGCACGCCCCGGTATTGTGATAGGAAAGAAGGGTGAAGATGTCGACAAGTTGCGCCAGAAGCTCACTCAGCGGATGGGTGTTCCGGTGCACATCAACATCGAGGAAATCCGCAAACCGGATCTCGATGCAAAACTGGTGGCCCAGAATGTCGCGCAACAACTGGAGCGCCGGGTGATGTTTCGCCGCGCCATGAAGCGGGTTGTCCAGAACGCCATGCGCCAGGGTGCCGAGGGTATCAGGGTACAGATCAGCGGCCGCCTGGGTGGTGCAGAGATTGCACGTACGGAGTGGTATCGCGAGGGGCGTGTACCTCTTCATACGCTGCGGGCGGATATCGATTACGCCATTTATGAGGCTGCAACCACCTACGGCATTCTGGGTGTAAAGGTCTGGATATTCAAAGGCGAGATTATCGGCACCGATAAGCAGGGTGAGACCGCCAAGAGAACGGCAGCGAATTAAGGGTTACGCAACATGCTTCAACCAAAGCGTACAAAGTTCCGCAAGATGCAGAAAGGTCGCAACCGCGGCCTTGCACTTCGCGGCAGTAAAGTGAGTTTCGGCGAGTACGGTCTTAAAGCTACCGGCCGCGGGCGTATTACCGCGCGCCAGATAGAAGCGGCGCGCCGCGCGATGACCCGGCATATCAAACGCGGTGGAAAAATCTGGATCAGGGTCTTCCCGGACAAGCCAATTACAGGCAAGCCCCTTGAGGTCCGTCAGGGCAAAGGCAAGGGTAATGTCGAATACTGGGTTGCTCAGGTGCAGCCCGGAAGGATGCTCTATGAAGTGCAGGGCGTTTCCGAGGAGCTGGCTCGTGAGGCGTTTGCGTTGGCAGCGTCAAAGATTCCCGTCGAGACCACTTTTGTCAAGCGCGTGGTGATGTGATGAAAGCGAGTGAATTGCGAGACAAGTCCGCTGACGATCTGAGCAGGCAGTTGCTGACTTTGCGGGAAGAACAGTTCAAATTGCGTATGCAGAAGGCCACTGGTCAGCTCGGCCAGACCCACCTGTTGCGCCAGAATCAGCGCGATATTGCAAGAGTCAAGACTGTACTCAGTGAGAAAGCAGGAAACTAGATATGTCAGGTACTGAGAAGCGCACACGAGTTGCGATGGGCAAGGTTGTCAGCAACAAGATGGACAAAACCATCACCGTGCTGGTTGAGCGCAGGGTGCGGCATCCGGTTTACGGCAAGTACATCACGCGTTCATCCAGGATTCATGCCCACGACGAGAGCAACCAGTGTTCGGTTGGTGACACTGTCACCGTAGCGGAATCCCGCCCGATTTCCAGAACCAAGAGCTGGAAGCTACTGGAGATTATAGAGAGCGCCATTCCGGTTTAGGCCGTTATTGGTGCAATAGCAGGCGCGGCAGGGTTGAGAGCCGCAATTGGAGTAGAAAATGATTCAGACACAGTCGCATTTGGACGTCGCCGATAACAGCGGTGCGCGTCGGGTCATGTGCATCAAGGTATTGGGGGGCTCCAAGCGGCGTTATGCCGGTGTCGGCGATCTTATCAAAGTGACAGTCAAGGAGGCGATTCCCAGAGGTAAGGTCAAGAAAGGGCAGGTGATGACAGCAGTAGTCGTGCGAACCAGGAAGGGGGTACGGCGTACGGATGGGTCACTTATCAAGTTTGATGACAATGCCGCCGTACTTCTCAACAACCAGGAAGCGCCGATTGGTACGCGTATTTTCGGCCCTGTTACTCGTGAGCTTCGCGGTGAAAAGTTCATGAAGATCATTTCTCTGGCACCGGAAGTTATTTGAAAGGGGGCCAGAAAGAGGCAGAGCAATGTTGAAGATCAGGCGAAATGACGAAGTGGTTGTCCTGGCGGGCAAGGACAAGGGCAAGCGCGGCAAGGTGCGCAGGGTTTTGCGGGATAACCGAGTCGTGGTATCCGGCGTGAATCTCGTGAAAAAGCACACGCGTCCCAACCCGCAGGCTGGCGTGGCGGGTGGAATCGTCGAACAGGAAGCACCAATACAGGTATCGAATGTAGCGATATTCAATCCCGAAACCAACAAGGCCGATCGGGTCGGTTTCAGGATTGACGGTGAGCAGAAGCAACGTATTTACAAGTCCAGTGGTGAGGCGATAGACGCCTGAGGCACTGCCGACTGAACGGTTCTCAGGAATTGGACATGGCTAATCTGAAAGAGAAATACTGGAACGAAATAGCTCCCCGGCTGAAAGATGAACTGGGGCTGCAGAACGTGATGGAAGTACCGAAGATCACCAAGATTACATTGAACATGGGTGTGGGCGAAGCTATCGGTGACAAAAAGATACTCGAGAACGCGATTTCCGATATGACACTGATCGCCGGGCAGAAGCCGGTGGTAACCAAGGCGCGCAAATCGATAGCGGGGTTCAAGGTTCGCGATGGCTGGCCTATCGGCTGCAAGGTTACATTGCGCTCGGATCGCATGTACGAATTCCTGGAGCGACTTGTCAGTATCGCAATTCCCAGGATCAGGGATTTCCGGGGAGTCAGTCCCAAGTCCTTCGACGGCCGGGGTAATTTCGCAATGGGTGTGTCGGAGCAGATAATTTTCCCTGAAATTGAATACGACAAAGTGGATGTGTTGCGCGGCCTGGACATAACCGTTACGACTACTGCTCGCACAGATGATGAAGGTCGCGCTTTGCTGCGAGCTTTCAACTTCCCGCTTAAGGCCTGAGAGACGATAGATATGGCAAAAAAATCAATGATTGCGCGCGAGAAGAAGCGCATCAAGACCGTGGAAAGGTATGCAAAGAAGCGTGCTGCCCTCAAGGCGGTACTGAGCAGTGTAGAGGCGTCCGATGAGGAGAAGTGGGAGGCGCAGGTAAAGCTGCAGAAGCTTCCCAGAGATGCCAGTCCTGTACGCCGACAGCGTCGATGCCGGATTACCGGGCGTCCCCATGGTGTGTACCGCAAGTTCGGGCTGTGCCGTAACAAGCTGCGTGAGTCGGCAATGCGTGGGGATGTACCGGGTCTTGTGAAATCAAGTTGGTAGGGAAAAGTTCCGCTACGGAGAATTCTGGATTATGAGTATGCAAGATCCCCTGTCAGATATGTTGACGCGCCTTCGCAACGCCCAAATGGCGGGCAAGGCCCGTGTTGATATGCCGGGTTCAAAATTGAAGACCGCGGTAGCGAAAGTATTGAAGGAAGAGGGATATATCGAGGATTACGAAGCTCTGGACGAGGGCGGTAAAGCCCGCCTTGCTGTCGATCTGAAGTACTTTGACGGCAAGCCTGTCATAGCGGAGATCGATCGTTTCAGCCGCCCGGGACTGCGAAGGTATAGCGGCAAGGATGAGCTTCCCTCGGTACGGGCCGGTCTGGGAGTGGCGATTATTTCCACCTCCCGAGGCGTTATGACGGATCGTGCCGCACGCTCCGCTGGCGTCGGCGGTGAAGTGCTTTGCACTGTCTATTAATTGCACTTATCAGGAAGAGAGTACGTCACCATGTCTAGAGTTGCAGCCAATCCGATACATCTGCCCGGTGGTGTGAAAGTTGAAATTGACGGTAGTGAACTCACCGTGAAGGGTGGCAAGGGGGAGTTGGCATTGTCGCTGAATGACGGCATAAGGGTTGAGCAAGAAGACAGTGTCCTCAGATGCAGCTACGAAAGTGAACGGCACAGAGCGCTTGCCGGAACGACACGTGCTCTGGTGAACAACATGGTCATTGGCGTCAGTGAAGGATGGGAAAGAAAGCTGGTTTTGAACGGCGTCGGTTATCGGGCAAAGGCATCAGGCAATACTGTCAACCTGACAGTGGGTCTTTCACATCCGGTGGATTATACGCTGCCGGAGGGTGTCACGGCGGAAAGCCCAAGTCAGACAGAGGTTGTCCTCAGGGGCATTGATAAGCAGGCGGTTGGCCAGGCTGCGGCCGAAATTCGCAACTGTCGTCCGCCCGAGCCCTACAAGGGCAAGGGCATTCGCTACGAGGACGAATATGTCCGCCGTAAAGAAGCGAAGAAAAAGTAGGTATCTGACATGAGTGTAAAGAATGATTCCAGATTGCGCCGTGCTCGCCGTGGTCGCGCCCGTATGCGCAATCTCGGACAGGCGCGGCTCAGCGTGCATCGTACACCCCGGCATATCTATGCCCAGGTTTTCGCCGCGGCGGGAGACAGGGTCCTGGCCAGTGCGTCGACCCTGGACAAGGAACTGCGTGGTGGCGCTACAGGCAACATCGCTGCTGCTGCCGAAGTAGGCAAATTGGTTGCCAATCGTGCGAAGGCAGCCGGTATCGAAAGGGTGGCTTTCGATCGCAGTGGGTACAAGTATCATGGGCGCGTAAAAGCACTTGCCGACGCGGCGCGCGAATCCGGGTTGGAACTTTAAGGGTTGAAACATGGCTTTTAACGATCAGAGGAAGCAGCAACAGGAAGGTGACCTGCAGGAAAAGCTCGTTCAGGTAAACCGCGTTGCCAAGGTAGTCAAAGGTGGTCGCATCTTTGGTTTCACTGCATTGACGGTGGTAGGTGACGGCAACGGCAAGGTCGGCTTTGGTCGCGGCAAGGCTCGCGAAGTACCTGTTGCCATTCAGAAGGCCATGGAAGCCGCCAGACGCAATATGATCCAGGTCGAATTGAGGAATGGGACGATTCACTATCCGGTAAAGTCCAGCCACGGGGCGAGCAAGGTATATATGCAGCCTGCGTCCGAGGGTACGGGGATTATAGCCGGAGGCGCGATGCGTGCCGTGCTGGAACTGGCCGGTGTACACGATGTGCTGGCAAAATGCTACGGCTCGACCAATCCGATAAATGTTGTGCGGGCAACTTTCAACGGCCTGCGTGACATGAACTCCCCCGATGAAATTGCCGCCAAGCGCGGCAAGACTGTCGAAGAAATTCTGAACTAACGGGCAGGTTGAATGGCCATGGCTAAAGCGACAATCAGGGTTACGCAAATCAAGAGTACCTCGGGCCGTAGCAGGAATCATCGGGCCTGTGTTGCGGGACTCGGGCTGCGCCGTATTGGCCATACCGTGGAGGTCGAGGATACGCCCTCCATACGCGGCATGATCAATACGGTGCGTTACCTGCTCAAAGTGGAGGAATAGACCATGTCCGACACCGACAATATGCAACTGAACAGCTTGAGTCCGGCACCAGGGGCCAAAAAAGATGCCAAGCGGGTCGGCCGTGGCATCGGCAGTGGCTACGGGAAAACAGCCGGACGCGGCCACAAGGGACAGAAATCACGCTCGGGTGGTGCGATTCGGCCGGGCTTCGAGGGTGGCCAGATGCCGCTGCAGAAGCGACTGCCGAAGTACGGTTTCACCTCCCGGATCGCCCGCACGACGGCGCAAATTCGGCTGGGCGAACTGAACTCGGTCAATGCGGAAACTATTGATCTGGCCACCCTTAAAACCGCCAATCTGGTGAGAGATAACGTGACAAGAGCGCGTGTCTTCCTGTCCGGTGAGCTGAACAAGGCTGTTACCGTCAAGGGCCTCGGCGTGACGAGGGGCGCGAGAGAAGCGATCGAGAAAGCGGGCGGGAAAGTAGAGGACTAGATGGCCACCGGACAGCTGCCTTCAGTCAACAGAGCCGGGCTCGGCGAGTTATTCACTCGGCTGCGCTTTGTTCTCCTGGCGCTCTTTGTCTACCGGATTGGCACACACATTCCGGTGCCCGGCATTGATCCGGAGCAGATCGCGGCGATGTTCAACCAGAACCAGGGCACCATTCTGGGGCTCGCCAACATGTTTTCCGGGGGTGCCCTGGAGCGTATGAGTATCCTCGCTCTGGGCATCATGCCCTACATTTCCGCCTCGATCATTATGCAGTTGATGTCCGCTGTGACACCGCAGCTGGAGCAGCTGAAGAAGGAGGGCGAGTCAGGGCGCCGCAAAATCAGCCAGTACACGCGTTACCTCACGGTGGTCCTCGCTCTTATCCAGGCCACCGGGATGACAGTCGGTATGGCGAACCAGGGCATGGCCTACAATGCTTCGCCGTTGTTCTTCGTGATCGCCATAACCTCCCTGGTAACGGGCGCGGTGTTTATGATGTGGCTGGGAGAACAGATTACCGAGAAGGGTGTGGGTAATGGCATCTCGCTGCTGATTTTTGCCGGCATCGTGGCCGGCCTGCCGTCAGCCATTGGCCAGTCACTTGAGCAGGCGCGCCAGGGGGAATTGAACATCCTGTTGCTGCTGGGGATTCTGGCGCTGGCGCTGTTCATGATTTTTGCCATTATCTATATAGAGCGGGGCCAGCGCCGCATTACGGTCAACTATGCCAAACGACAGCAGGGGCGCAAGATGTATCAGGGGCAGAGTTCGCACCTTCCCCTCAAGGTGAACATGGCGGGCGTTATACCGGCTATTTTTGCCAGTAGCATTCTTCTGTTCCCGGCCTCGATCGCACAATGGTTTGGAAGCGCAGGGTCGGCGGACTGGCTGCAGGAGCTGGCGGTCGCAATTGGCCCGGGACAGCCCTTGAATATCCTGCTGTTCACCGTGTTCATCGTGTTTTTCTGCTTCTTTTACACCGCTTTGATGTTCAATCCGGTCGAAGTCGCGGACAATTTGAAGCGGTCGGGTGCATTTGTGCCGGGCATCCGGCCGGGACAGCAGACGGCGAACTATATAGATGGTGTGCTGACGCGTCTCACGGTCTTCGGTTCGGCCTATATCGCGGTGGTATGCCTTATTCCCCAGTTCCTGGTTGTGACCGCGAACGTGCCTTTTTACCTCGGCGGGACGTCATTGTTGATCGTGGTGGTAGTGGTGATGGATTTTATGGCTCAGGTGCAGAGTCACCTCATGTCCCATCAGTACGAGTCGGTCATGAAAAAGGCCAATCTGAAGACTTATGGCGGTGGCGGACGGGTGCGTTAGACGCCGTCGCCGGTTGCGGAGAAAGGATCATGAAGGTACGTGCTTCAGTTAAGAAAGTCTGCAGGAACTGCAAGGTGATACGACGCAACGGCGTCGTCCGGGTGATCTGCAAGACGGATCCGCGGCACAAACAGCGCCAAGGTTAGTTGGGCCGCGTGGTTGATTTTTGCCAACTATGCCGCTAGACTACCGCGCCTTTTGCGCCCGCTGCCCGGTTGGTCGCATTGCATCGCAAAAGGGGCGGCTGGAAATGAGGCGGCCAGAAATGAAAAGTGATTGGAGAGTTTGAATGGCTCGTATCGCCGGCGTCAATATTCCGGATAACAAACATGCGGTTATCGCGCTGACCTACATATTTGGCGTGGGCCGCAGTCAGGCGAAGCGCCTGTGTACAGAAGCTGGTGTCGGGGAGCATGTCAAGGTCAGCGAGTTGACCGAGCAGGAGATGGATACCCTGCGGAGCAAGGTGGGAGATATGCTGGTCGAAGGCGATCTCCGACGTGAGTTCTCCATGAATATCAAGCGGTTGATGGATCTTGGCTGCAACCGTGGTCTGCGTCATCGCCGGAGTCTCCCGCTTCGGGGGCAGCGTACAAAAACGAATGCCCGCACACGCAAAGGGCCGCGCAAGCCGATTCGCAGGTAGATTGAGATAACTGCCCGGCGAATCCTTTTTTAGTGTAGCTGCACCACAGTGCAGTGTTGATATTGAAGCAGGGTAATGTATGGCGAAGCCAGGTGCCAAGAGCACTCGCAAGAAGATTACAAAGACCGTGGTCGATGGGATCGCTCACGTACACGCGTCTTTCAACAATACCATCATCACCATCACTGACCGTCAGGGAAACACGCTCAGTTGGGCCACCGCGGGCGGTTCGGGCTTTCGTGGATCGCGCAAAAGCACGCCGTTTGCTGCCCAGGTGGCCGCGGAGCGGGCCGGCGAAGCGGCTCGCGAGTACGGCTTGAAGAATCTGGATGTCCAGGTCAAGGGACCGGGTCCCGGTAGGGAGTCGGCAGTGCGCGCACTCAACGCATGTGGCTACAAGATCAGCCATATCACCGATGTGACACCGATTCCTCACAATGGCTGTCGCCCACCCAAAAAACGCCGCGTGTAACGCTAGCAGGATTAGATTTTCATGGCTCGATATATTGGACCCAAATGCAAACTCTCCCGACGCGAGGGCACGGACCTGCTCCTGAAGAGCGGGGTGCGCGCGCTGGAGACCAAATGTAAGGTAGAGAGCATTCCCGGCCAGCAGGGCATCCGCCGTGGACGACTTTCCGACTACGGCGTTCAGTTGCGCGAGAAACAGAAGGTGCGCCGTATTTACGGCATTCTGGAGCGCCAATTTGTCAATTACTACAAGGAAGCGGCTCGACGCAAGGGTGCAACCGGTGAAAATCTGCTGCAGCTGTTGGAGAGTCGCCTGGATAATGTCGTCTATCGGATCGGCTTTGGCTCTACCAGGGCCGAGGCGCGTCAGCTGGTTTCCCACCGGTGTATTCTGATTAACGGCTCGGTTGTAAACATTCCTTCCTATCAGGTTCAGGCCGGAGACGTTGTGTCTCTGCGTGACAGGGCCAAAAAACAACTCCGGGTCCAATCCGCAATGGCCCTGGCGGCACAACGCGGTGAGCCCGAGTGGATCGAGGTGAATAGCGAAAAGCTCGAGGGCGTGTACAAGGCGGTGCCCGACCGGCAGGATCTCTCCTCGGAGATCAATGAAAACCTGATCGTCGAACTCTACTCCAAGTAATCCGTAAGGAAATTCCCACAGGACAGGTGCCCCATGCAGAGTGCAGTGACCGATTTTTTGACCCCCCGTCATATCAACGTCGAGGAAAAAACCAGCACCCGCTCGCAGGTGACGCTCGAGCCGCTTGAGCGCGGTTTCGGGCATACACTGGGTAATGCTTTGCGCCGGATACTGCTGTCATCAATGCCAGGCAGTGCGATTACGGAAGTGGAAATCGACGGCGTGTTGCACGAGTACAGCGCAATCGAAGGCGTGCAGGAAGACGTCATCGAGATCCTCCTCAACCTGAAGGGCGTCGCTCTGGTACTGAGCGGCAAGGAGGAAGCGGAGCTGACATTGAGCAAAAAGGGACCCGGTGTTGTTACCGCCGGCGATATAACAGTCGATCACGACATCGAGATCCGCAATCCGGATCACGTGATCTGCCATCTCAATTCCAACGGCGAGATCAGCATGCGGTTGACGGCGGCACTTGGTCGCGGATATTCGCCCGCTGATTCGCGTTTCAACCCCGAAGAAGAGACGCGGTCGATCGGTAAACTCCAGCTCGATGCCAGTTTCTCACCGGTGCGCCGCGTCGCCTATGTCATTGAATCGGCGCGCGTGGAGCAGCGTACAGACCTCGATAAACTTGTGCTGGATCTTGAGACCAATGGCACCATCGATCCGGAAGAGGCTATTCGTCGCGCCGCAACCATACTGCAACAGCAATTGGCCGTGTTTGTAGACCTGGAAAGTGAGAGTGAATCCGAGTCACACGTGGTGGAAGATGAAGTCGATCCGGTTCTGCTGCGGCCGGTGGACGACCTCGAGTTGACGGTTCGCTCGGCCAACTGTTTGAAGGCGGAGAACATCTATTACATCGGCGATCTCGTTCAGCGCACTGAAGTTGAGCTGCTGAAAACACCGAACCTGGGCAAGAAGTCCCTTACAGAAATCAAGGACGTTCTGGCTTCGCGCGGACTTTCGCTGGGTATGCGGCTGGATAACTGGCCGCCTGCCAGTCTCAGGAACGACGACCGGGTATTGAGCGCCTGAGGCGGCCCCGGATTATATTGCATTAGTTGCTGAGCATTAGTTGCTGAGCACTAGTTGCTGAGATAGCACCGAGTACAGGAACGGAAATATGCGTCATCGTCAGAGTGGACGGCAACTGAACCGCAACAGCGCGCACCGCAAGGCCATGTTCCGTAACATGGCCGTATCACTGGTTGAGCACGAGTTGATAAAGACGACATTGCCCAAGGCCAAGGAGCTGCGGTCCTACGCGGAACCGTTGATTACCCTGGCGAAGCAGGACAGCGTCGCGAATCGGCGACTCGCGTTCAACCGCACTCGCAGTAAAACGGCGGTGGGCAAATTGTTCAATGAGCTGGGCCCGCGCTTTCTGGAGCGCCCGGGAGGCTACATTCGGATCATGAAATGCGGCTACCGTCCCGGCGACAAGGCGCCGATGGCCTACGTCGAACTGATTGGCCGTCCTCAGCCCGAGTTTTATGAGGGCGATGAGGATTGAGCTGACTCGCCCCGTACTCAATCCGGGTAAGGGCCGAAAACAGGCGGTTATACGCTTTCAGGGCCGCTCCCTCTGCATGTTCGTTGCACTCAACCACTAATTAGACAGCGCGTCCCTGCAAATCAAGATTCCACAGGGTGTGCGATGCAATGGGTGTCATCCCGGTGGAAATTCTTATTTTTCAGATGGGCAAAGTCGCCTCGACGGCAATCGCTGATGCACTGCGTCGCGAAGGTCGCTCGGCGCTGCAAGCTCACATCGCCTCGCCGCACCGGCTTCAGGGAAAACTTGAGATACTAACCAGTGCCGGCGTGAGTAACGGCGTCGCCCACCGTATGTATGAAGACTATCTTCAGGAGCTTAAAGTAACCTTTTTACTGTCTCGTAAACTGGTATCGGGAGCTTCAGAAGGTCCGCCCACGCGTGTAATATCGCTAACGCGTGATCCACTGAGCTGGTATTTGTCACACTTCGCCCAGAATTACGACCATTACAGCACATTGCTCAAACGCTACCACGAGAATCACTGTGACGGATCAGGAAGTTTTTCACCCGAGGAAACCTTTCGCGAGATACAGAGCTGTCTTTTCGATGTCCTCATGGAAACGCGAGAAGCTATTGATTCGGCTGATGCATTGCCCCGGCTAATGGCGGAAGCTGATTTGCGCGACGCGACCAACGTGGTATTCAGTCAGCTTAATCGGTTTCTTTTGCCGTTGCGGTGGTTCGATGAAGATTTTCTGCCAGCCACGGGCGTGGATGTCTTTTCTCACGACTTCGATCGACAGCGTGGAATCGGTCAGATAGATCTTCCAGGATTGTCTATCCTTCTGCTTCGTTACGAGAACCTGCTGGAGTTGTCCGACTCAATCGCCGAGTTTGTCGGGCTCCAGCGATTGCGCCTTTGCCACACAAATGTCTCAGAAGACAAAGGTCTTCCGATTGATTTAAAGAGCATGCAGGATTGGTTGAAGGTCAGGATTCCTCCGGAATTGAAAGAGCGTATCTATGGCACCAGATACGCCCGGCATTTCGGTTACAGCGCCGACACGATCTGTAATTCCTTGAATTGACGTGTGGTACGGTTTCTGTCGATTCTGAATCTGAAGGTCGGGATTTGTGTTCAGGCTGCGCTACGCCCTCGAAGGTTCTTCAGCACAACGCACGGAAAATCTCGGGTGTGTAAATTCGATGTGCCGGTGAGTGTCTCGAACGCATGCCGCGGCTGTCATACAGTGCCCGAGCATGAGGCCCGAAGCATGGATTGTATAGTCAAGGGGCGTTCTTCCGAGCTCTCATGAACATATAGTCCACCATTTCCATCAACCCGGCGTCGCTGCACGTGTAACACAAACCCCGTTCAGGCATGGCGTTGTAACCATTCAATACTCGTTGTCTGGTGAGTGCCCTTGGTTGATCCATGATGGGCTTCCAGGCTGCGTAATCGCCCAGCACAGGTGAGCCGGAGGCGCCTGAGTCGTGACAGCCCGAGCAGACCAGATCGTAGTATTTCTTGCCCGGGTGGGGTGATGGACCTGATGAGACAGCTTTTGGGCTCGAAGCATCGATGGGATCTTTGGAAGCCAATTCCTCATGGTTTTCAGCGACCTCTTGAGGCTCCACCGACTTGCGGTATAAACGATGCAGACCGGAAGTTTGAGAAAGGATATAGATTGAGCCGTCGCCGGCAACTTTTATGTCCCGGATGCGGCCGCCTACCTCAGGGAGAATGGTTTGGTGGGAACGCACGATCCCCTCGTCGAAGTCAAGCCTGGCAATGTGTTGTCCACGAAGGGCTCCCACCAAAATGTCACCATCCCACTCGGGAAACATTTCCCCACGGTAGACAGTCAGGGGCGAGACTGCGATCGACGGCAGAAAGTAATAGATCGGCTGTTCGAGTCCCTCCTTGTGCGTCCCCTCTCCAATGGGTCTGGTGGTTGCATAGTTTGCGCCGTAGCTGATTGTGGGCCAGCCATAGTCCAGGCCTGGCCTGATTATATTGATTTCATCGCCTCCCAGCGGTCCATGGTCCGATGACAGCAGCAGCCCGGATGGGGAGTCGAAGTGCAGACCCTGTGCATTCCTTATACCGATCGCGAAAAGCCTGGGATTATGATCATCGCGATCAATGTATGGGTTATCTTTGGGTATGGAGCCGTCTGCATGAACTCGCAACAGTTTCCCTTCCAGACGATCTCCCCGCCGGGATAGAACGTCTTCTCCTCTGTCGCCAACAGTGATGTAAAGGAGCCCTGCATCGTCAAATTCGAGGGCCCCGCCAAAATTGGACGGCGCCCAGCCAAAGTCGCTGTTGTTGAGGAGCATCTCCAGCTGTGTAATTTCCCCGCCCTCAATTACGCCGGTGGCGACTTCCGTTGCATGATAGTGGGACGATTCCGGATGTGGCTTCGCGAAGGAAAAATAGATTCGATGGTTGGCTGCGTAGTCAGGGTGAAGCTCTATATCCATCAGGCCGATCTGCGTAAAACCGGACCCGATCGTTGGCAGCCCGCCCAGGACGACAGCTTCACCGGTCTTCAAGTCAATTTTCGATAACTTTCCGGAAATCTGTGTGAGAAGAATTTCATCGTCGCTGATAAATTCGAATGCCCAGGGATAGTCTATGGGAGGTAGTACCCTCTGCAGGGTTGCATCGCGAATATTGATCAGTGAAAGAGAGTCGAGATCGCCTTGATACTCGGGCGCGACCCCCAGTTTGGCCATTTCCCGCGTCTTGTCGTCCGATGGCTTCGTTTCCAGGACATTGGTTGATCTAACGTTGGACTCACGCGTTGCATCTTCATCCGGTGCGCATGCCGTTGCGGCGATACAGGCCGTGATTACCAAGGGATAAAAAGACCGGAGCAGCGATGTGCGGATTGAAAATCGGGGCGGGTTGTTTCTCTTGCGGCCTGCGATATCAGTTTGATCATGACTCCTTTGGAATATTCCATGAGTTGAGTGTTTTATCCTACTGCCGTGGATCGTCTACGGTAACGAGGCGCACGGCATTGAGGTACAAAGATCAACAAGCAGTACGCAAAAGTCTGCGCCATGGGCGCCCCTCATGCGGCCTTGCGCCGGCCGCGCTTTTTCAGCACGGGCTGGAGAAACCGGCCGGTGAAAGAGCCCCGCGTCCCGGCCACGTCCTCGGGGGTGCCCGTCGCGATGATATTGCCGCCGCCGCTGCCGCCTTCGGGGCCGAGGTCGATAATCCAGTCCGCCGTCTTGATGACATCCAGATTGTGCTCGATGATGACCACGGTGTTGCCATGATCGCGCAGGCGGTGCAGTACGGAAAGCAGTTGTCGGATGTCCTCGAAGTGCAGGCCGGTCGTGGGTTCATCGAGAATGTACAGCGTCCTGCCCGTGTCCCGCTTGGACAGCTCCCGGGATAGTTTCACGCGCTGTGCCTCCCCGCCGGAGAGGGTGGTGGCCGACTGCCCCAGGCGGATATAGGAGAGGCCGACATCCATGAGGGTCTGCAGTTTGCGTGCGATGGCGGGAACCGGCTCGAAGAACGCCAGGGCGTCCTCTACCGTCATCTCCAGTACCTCGTGGATGTTCCTGCCCTTGTAGCGAACCTCCAGGGTTTCCCGGTTATAGCGTTTGCCCTTGCAGATGTCACAGGGCACGTAGATGTCCGGCAGAAAATGCATTTCGACCTTGGTGACGCCATCCCCCTGGCAGGCCTCGCAGCGACCGCCCTTGACGTTGAAGCTGAACCGGCCGGGTTTGTACCCCTCGAGCGCGCTTCCTGGGTGCCCGCGAACAGTTCCCTGATCGGTGTGAAAATCCCGGTGTAAGTCGCCGGATTGGATCGCGGTGTGCGCCCAATGGGACTCTGGTCGATATCGATGCACTTGTCTATCTGGTCCAGCCCGCTGATGCTGTCGTAGGGCGCGGCGCTGAGAGTGGTCGCGCCGTTCAGCTCGGTCGCGGCTATGGGGTAAAGCGTGTTGTTGATCAGGGTGGATTTGCCGGAACCGGAGACGCCGGTGACGCAGGTCAACAGGCCGAGGGGCAGTTCGAGCCGGACACTGCGCAGGTTATTGCCGGTGGCGCCTTCAAGAATGAGTGTACGCTCGGGGTCGCGGGCGGTGCGCTGCCCGGGGATTCCGATACTGCGACGGCCGGAAAGATAGGCGCCGGTCAACGAGCTTTCACAGGCGACGATGTCATCAAGGGACCCCGAGACGACGATGCGACCACCGTGTACACCCGCTCCCGGGCCGATGTCGATAATATGATCCGCGGTGCGAATGGCCTCTTCATCGTGCTCGACGACCAGTACGGTGTTGCCCAGGTCGCGCAGGCGTGTGAGGGTGCCCAGCAAACGCGCGTTGTCGCGCTGGTGCAGGCCGATGGATGGCTCGTCGAGGATGTACATCACGCCGACCAGGCCGGCGCCGATCTGCGATGCGAGGCGAATGCGTTGCGCTTCGCCGCCCGAAAGGGTCTCCGCGCTGCGGTTGAGCGTTAGATAGTTCAGTCCCACATCGACCAGGAAGCGGTACCGTGCGCGCAGCTCCTTGAGGATTTTGTCGGCGATCTCGCCGGCGCGGCCTTCCAGGGCGAGCTGGTCGAAATAGTCCTGGGCGTCACCCACTGGCAAGGCGGTTATCTCGGGAAGGGTGCGTTCGTCGACAAAGACATGGCGGGCATCGCGCCGCAGGCGGGTGCCCTCGCACTCGGGGCACGGCTGGGTGGCCACGAACTTGGCCAGTTCCTCGCGCACGGACTGCGACTCGGTGTCCCTGTAGCGGCGCTCCAGGTTGGGGATGATCCCCTCGAATGGATGGGTGCGCCGAAATACGTCGCCTCGATCGTTGATATAGGAGAAGGCGATCTCCTGTTTCCCGCTGCCGTAGAGGATGACCTGTTGTTGCTTCTTGCTCAGCTTTTCAAATGGAGTATCGATATCGAAGCCGTAGTGTTCGGCCAGAGAGGTCAACATGTGGAAGTAGTAGACATTGCGGCGGTCCCAGCCGCGCACGGCGCCTTCCGCCAGGCTGGCCTCCGGGTACAGAACCAGTCGGTCTGCGTCGAAATACTGCGTGACGCCCAATCCGTCGCAGCTGGCACAGGCTCCGGCCGGGTTGTTGAATGAAAACATCCGGGGTTCCAGTGCGTCGATACTATGGCCGCACTCGGGGCAGGCGAACCGGGCGGAAAAGCCGATCTCTTCGCCATCTTCGTCCATGGGGTTGACCGTGACGAGGCCGTCCGCCAACTCCAGCGCGGTTTCAAAGGATTCCGCCAGGCGCAGCGCGAGATCCTCGCGTATCTTGAAGCGGTCGACCACGACCTCGATACGATGCTTCTTTTTCTTGTCCAGGACGGGCGTGTCGTCCAGGTCGGTCACAATGCCGTCGATACGCGCCCGGACAAAGCCGGCCGCCCGCAGCTCCTCGAAAACATGCAGGTGCTCACCCTTGCGATCGCGAACGACGGGCGCCAGCAGCATCCAGCGGCTGCCCGCCGGCAGCGCCAGCACGGTGTCCACCATCTGGCTTATGGTCTGCGCCTCGAGGCTGTGGCCGTGGTCGGGGCAGCGCGGCTCTCCCACGCGGGCAAACAGCAATCGCAGGTAGTCGTAGATTTCGGTGATGGTGCCCACGGTTGAGCGGGGGTTGTGGGACGTGGATTTTTGTTCGATGGAAATGGCCGGTGACAGGCCCTCTATGTGGTCCATATCGGGCTTTTCCATCATGGACAGGAACTGACGCGCGTAGGTGGACAGGGATTCGACATAGCGACGCTGTCCCTCCGCGTACAGCGTGTCGAACGCGAGGGAGGACTTCCCGGAGCCGGACAGCCCGGTGATGACAACCAGCTTGTCCCGCGGGATGTCCAGGTCGATATTCTTGAGGTTGTGCGTGCGCGCTCCGCGCACCTGAATGGTATCCATGGCGTATCGGGGGTCGCTGTCCAATGGCAACCACACAGTATAGGCGTTCCGTTGGTCGGCTGGCAAAAATACTCGCTGCAGCCACGGACCAGGGTGACGATCTGTCTTGATTCTTCCTCGTGACAGCGCCCCGGGTCTGTTTTCAGAGTAAGCCACTACCGCCCGGCGGTAGTGGCTCAGTTTGGATTTCTAGCGTTCAAGATCGCTTGAGTTGGGTGTGGTCCACTGGAACACGCCGAAGCGCACGTCCCTGTGCACTCGGGTGGCGACGTGCCCAGAGAGGGGCGCTTCTGTCGCCACACGGTTCCATGGACCACACCCAACCCAAGCTCGCGCCACAAATCCAAGCTGAGACACTACTCGCCCGGCGCCGCGGATGTCGGTGCGAGGCGAAACTGTTACCATAGTCCGCTTCTTGCACACACCCAGATCGCGCATACTGTATCGTGATTACCGAGACTCCAATGACAGCGCTGGAGCGGCGCTCTGTCGCGTCGCTGGCCACCCTCTACATGTTCCGCATGCTGGGGTTGTTCATGGTGCTGCCGCTGCTGGCCCTGTACGCGGCGGACATGCCGGGTGCCACGGCCACGCTCATCGGCGTTGCCCTGGGTGTCTACGGGCTTGCCCAGGCTCTGTTGCAGATACCGCTGGGCTGGTTGTCGGACCATCTCGGGCGCAAGCCGGTCATTGTGGCGGGCCTGTTGCTGTTTGCGGTAGGCAGCGTGGTCGCCGCTGTCGCCGACTCGGTCTGGGGCATCATTCTGGGGCGCACTCTGCAGGGGGCGGGTGCCATCGCGGGCACCGTCATGGCCCTGGTGGCGGACCTGACGCGGGAGGAACAACGCACCAAGGCCATGGCGCTGGTCGGTATCAGCATCGGCCTGTCCTTCGCGGTCGCGCTTGTCCTGGGCCCGGCGATCGCGGCGCTGCAGGGGTTGGCGGGGGTTTTCTGGTTCACCGGCGCCCTCGCGCTGGCGGGGATCGCCGTTCTCCTGCTGTGGGTGCCGGCGCCCCCGGGTAGCCAGAGTGCGCAACCGGAGATCGGGCTGCGCCGGGGCATGATAGGCCGCAGTCTGCTCGACCCTGATCTGGCACGGCTCAATTTTGGTATCTTCAGCCTCCATTTCGTCCTGGTGAGCGCCTTTCTGGTGCTGCCGGGCATGTTGGAAGATGGCGCGGGAGTCGATCGCGCGCACCACTGGATGGTCTATCTTCCGGCGCTGGTGCTGTCTCTGGCCGGGATGGTCCCCCTGATGCGATTGGCGGAGCGCGCAGGCCGCCCCCGGGAGGCATTCCTCATCGCTATCGCAGCCCTCATCACGACGCTGGTGATACTCGGACTGGGCGCGACCCGGACGCTGCTGTTCATCGGACTGTGGCTGTTTTTTGTCGGATTCAACTACCTGGAGGCAACACTGCCGTCCATGGTCAGCAAGGTCGCCTCCCAGGACGGCAAAGGCACCGCGATGGGGGTGTATTCCACCTGCCAGTTTCTGGGTGTGTTCGGCGGCGGCGCCCTGGGCGGGTTGCTCGTGCAACATCTGGGCAGCGCCGGCCTGTCCCTTGCCTGCCTCTCGCTTCTGGTAATCTGGGGGCTCTGGGTCATGCTTGCCCCGCCGGCGCCGGTTTCCCTGGAGGATGTTCCCCCGCGTGCCAACGCCTGAGGCGGGACGAATCGGAATGGCTTTGACCGGTGGCGATATCGCAATTGGCGGGGGGGATTGCTATAGTCCGGAGTTCCCTGAGGGTTTCACTTTCCAGACGGCAATGAGGACTTCAAATGGCATCGAGGGGCGTAAATAAAGTCATTCTGGTGGGTAATCTGGGCGCCGATCCCGAGACCCGTTTCTTTCCCGATGGCGGCGCTCTGACGAACGTCAGGTTGGCCACCAGCGAAACCTGGCGGGACAAACAGACCGGCGAACAGCAGGAGCGGACTGAATGGCACCGTGTGGTGTTCCGCGACCGGGGCAATTACCGCCTCGCGCAGATCGCCGGGGAGTATCTGAAGAAGGGCTCCAGGATTTTCGTTGAGGGCAAACTGCAGACGCGAAAGTGGCAAGGGCAGGATGGCCAGGATCGCTACACGACGGAAATCATCGCCGATGAAATGCAGATGCTCGACAGCCGCGCGCAGACCGGTCAGGGAGCCGGTCAGGAGGGCTACTCTTCTGTGGCGGACAACTCCAGCGGTGCTGCCGCGGCGGCGGCAACGAACACCGCGGCGGACGGCGGCCAGCAACCGCCGGGCGACTTTGACAATTTTGACGACGATATTCCATTTTGATCGCGGCGAGAGCACTGTCAAAGTGTGACGCCTGAGCCGTGGAGCGAAGGTGGTGCGCGCACTCTTGTTGGGATCGGATACACCATTGGGTCATGCGCTACTGGAGCGACACTATCTTTTGCAGCGCCATGAAATGTTGCCATCCACCCTGTCGGCGTGCCGGTGGAAAAGCGAACGCCAGGCCAAGAAAAGCGTTGTCAGGGCCAAGTGCGACATCGTTGTCGATCTGCGAATTGAAGCGGCCGCCGACGGCGGAATTCCCATTCAGGAGCTGGATCTGCAGCGCTGTCGCTGGGTGGCCAAGGCATGTCAGCGCAACGCCAGCGCATATCTCTACGTCTCCAGTTCCCGCGTGTTCTCGGGCGCGCTGGGCCGGCACTATAGCGAGGACGACCAGCCGGATAACGAAGAGTCCATTGGCACGCTGTTGCGTCGTGCCGAGGAATTGGTGGCAGGTACCTGCCAGCGCCATCTGATCCTTCGTCCTCGGGCCGGTTTTTTCCTACGCGGGAACCAACCTGGTCTCCCGGATGCTCGAGCCCCTGCGCGAGGGCGGCAGCCTCAGGCTGGATGACAACCTGCGCGGCTCTCCGGTAGCGGCACGGGACGGCGCCCGGGTGCTGCTGGCATTGCTGGATCAGCTCGGTACCGGCATTGAGCCCTGGGGTATCTATCACTACGGAAGTTCAGATACGGCCACCTTTTACGAGTTTGCCGAGGCGTTGCTGGCCTCCGCCTCGCAGTTTTTCGAGGTCAGCGCTTCCGCCGTCCAGCTCGAGCGGGAGCCGGAGCGGCTCCAGCCGCTGAACCGGGCGCTCGATTGCACCAGGATCCTGAACACGTTTGCCATTCGCCAGATAACCTGGCGCAGTGCCATGGGCGATATTGTCAAACAGTACTATGACCGGCAGCAGTCGGAAGGAGCCTAGATTGGACGGGAGTGGCGAGGACGGTCACCGGGCACTTTACATCGCGGTTATGACCGTCTCCGATACGCGCGACCAGGCGCGGGATACATCCGGGCAGTTCCTGGCGGAGGCGGTTGTCGCAGCGGGACACCGGGTGGGTGACAAGACCATTGTGCGGGACAATGTCTACCAGATTCGCGCCGTATTGTCCGCATGGATTGCCGCGGATGATATCGATGCTGTACTGGTCACGGGGGGTACCGGGTTTTCCGGCAGGGACAGCACGCCCGAAGCGGTGATGCCGTTGTTCGACAAGTCCATCGATGGCTTCGGTGAAGTATTCCGGGCACTGTCGTTCGAGGAGATAGGCTCCTCTACCGTGCAATCCAGGGCCCTTGCGGGTTTCGCCAATAATACTGTGATTTTCTGTATGCCCGGCTCCACCGGCGCCTGCAAGACTGCCTGGAACGGCCTGATCCGCGAGCAGCTCGACAGTACGCACACGCCGTGTAATTTCGTGAATGTACTGACTGCCCGGAGTCGCCATTCTTGAGCGCTCCAATACCGCTCGAAGAGGCCCTGGCTCGGATGTTGGCCAGCGCCCGGATGACCGACCTTGTCGACACGGTGCCGCTATTGGAAGCACGGGGACGAATCCTGGCCGAGGATGTGAAAGCTGTTATTGACGTACCCGGTGCCGACAACAGCGCCATGGACGGTTACGCGTTGCGAGCCGCCGAGGCCGACGGCCCCCTCCGGGTTGCTCAGCGGATCCCCGCCGGGGCGGTCGGCAAACCCCTTGCTCCGGGCACCGCAGCCCGCATTTTCACGGGCGCACCCATGCCACCCGGCGCGGATGCGGTGGCGATTCAGGAAAATTGCCTCGAGGAGGAGGGCGTTGTGCGCGTCAAACACGTCACGGCGGCGGGTGACAACGTGCGGCCCAGAGGGCAGGACGTCGCCGTCGGGGAGACCGTGATTGCTTCGGGCCGGCGGTTGCGCCCCCAGGACCTGGGTCTGCTCGCATCGGTGGGCGTGGCCGAGGTCCGGGTCTTTCGACCGCTTCGGGTGGGTGTCCTGGCGACCGGCGATGAGCTCGTCGAGCCCGGTACACAACAGTTACCGGATGCCGGACAGTTGTTCAATTCGAACCGCTATACGCTGGCCGGCCTGATTCTGGATCTCGGCATGGAGTTTGTCGATTGTGGGATCGTGCAGGATGATCCGGTGGCCATTGCCGATGCATTGCGCAACGCCGCAGCCCGCGCCGATTGCGTCATCACCAGCGGTGGTGTCTCGGTGGGTGAAGAGGATCACGTTCGCCGTCAGGTGGAAGACCTGGGGCAGATCCACCTCTGGCGGCTCGCCATTAAACCCGGGAAACCGCTCGCCTTTGGTCGGATAGGCGATGTTCCCTTTATCGGTCTGCCGGGTAATCCCACATCGGTATTCGTGACTTTTTGCCTGGTTGCGCGGCCCTTCCTGATGAAAATGCAGGGCAGCCGTGAACCTTCTCAGCCTTCCTTGCGGGCTCGGGCGGCTTTTCGTGTGGATCGGCCGGGGCGACGCCGGGATTACCTTCGGGTAACGGTAGCCAGTGAAGCCGACGGCCTGTGTGCTTTCAGGTACCCCAACCAAAGTTCCGGCGTACTCAGTTCGGTCAGTCGCAGCAATGCGCTGGCGGTGATACCGGAGGGCACCACAATTTCCGAGGGCGACGAGGTCCAGGTCATGCTGCTCGACATGCTCGCACACGGATAGCGCCGGTCAGGATGCGTATTTGCGGAATACCAGCGATGCGTTAGTACCGCCAAAGCCGAAGCTGTTCGACATCACCTGGCGCAGGTCCGCACCCTCGACCCGCTCCCGGACAATCGGCATTCCCGTCGCTTCCCCGTCCAGTTCCTCGATATTGGCGGACGCCGCGATAAAGTTGTGCTGTTGCATCAAAAGGCAGTAGATGGCCTCCTGTACGCCCGCGGCTCCCAGGGAGTGGCCGGAGAGGGATTTGGTGGAACTGATCGGGGGAATCGCCTCGGACCCGGCAAATGTTTCCCGTACCGCCTTCAATTCCTGGATATCTCCCGCCGGCGTGCTGGTTCCATGGGCATTGATATAGTCGATGGGGCCTTCGACCGTGCCGAGCGCCTGCTGCATGCAGCGCACCGCCCCCTCACCCGAGGGGGCGACCATGTCGTGGCCATCGGAGGTGGCGCCGTACCCCACCAGTTCGGCATAGATTCTGGCGCCGCGGGCTCTGGCGTGTTCAAGCTCTTCCACCACCAGCATGCCTCCGCCCCCGGCAATCACGAACCCGTCACGCTTCGAATCGTACGCACGGGAGGCTGTTTGCGGATTGTCATTGAACTGTCTGGACAGTGCGCCCATGGCATCGAACAGGCAGCTGAGCGACCAGTGGAGTTCTTCACCGCCGCCGGCGAATACCACGTCCTGTTTGCCGAGCTGTATCTGCTCCATCGCGCTGCCGATGCAATGGGCGCTCGTCGAACAGGCCGACGAGATGGAATAGTTGATCCCCTTGATATGAAAAGGGGTCGCCAGACAGGCGGAAACGGTACTGCCCATAGTCTGGGTCACGCGATAGGGCCCCACTCGCTTCAATCCGCGCTCGCGCATGATGTCCGAGGCCTCGGTCTGGCTGGCGGATGATGCGCCGCCTGAACCGGCGATGATGCCGGTACGATTGTTGGACACATCGGCTTCGTCGAGGCCCGCGTCCTCGATAGCACGCTGCAGACCGATATAGGCGTACGCGGCGGCATTGCCCATGAATCTTAATTGCTTGCGGCCGATATGGTCGGCGACCTCGATGTCCGGTGCCCCCGCGATATGAGAGCGCATGCCGATGTCGATCTGTTCCTGGCGCAAACGAATACCGGACCGACCCTCGAACAGGGAGGTGGTCACGGCATCCGCATCGTTGCCGAGGCAGGAAACAATACCCAAACCGGTAATTACTACTCGTCTGTCCATGGTTTTCAGAATGACTCCGTCGTTTTGAACAGCCCGACGCGAAGCTCCCGGGCCAGGTAGATTTCCGTGCCGTCGACATGGAGAGAACCGTCCGCGATTCCCATGATCAGCTTGCGTTCGATAACACGCCTGATATCAATTTGATAAGTGACCTTTTTTGCGGTGGGCAATACCTGTCCACTGAACTTTACCTCGCCGCAGCCCAGCGCCCGGCCACGGCCGGGATTGCCGCGCCAGCCCAGGAAAAAGCCCAGCAGTTGCCACATGGCGTCGAGCCCCAGGCAGCCGGGCATTACCGGATCGCCCGGGAAATGACACTGGAAAAACCACATATCGGGGCGGATGTCCAGCTCGGCGGTAATTTCACCCCTGCCGTGCTCCCCCCCTTCCGAGCTGATATGGGAAATCCGGTCGACCATGAGCATATTGCCGGTGGGCAATTGTGCATTGCCCGGGCCGAACAGTTCACCTTCGGCGCAGGCGAGCAGTTCTTCCCTGGAATAGGAATTCTTGCCAGTCATAGCGCGTTACCGTTCCTTGTGCGGCTGTGGCGAGTGGAATATGGAATATTCTAACTGATATAGGGGCCACTGACAGTGTGTCGTATTCATCACTCTGTGCATATTACCGGGGGCCCCGTGACCGCGCCGCCCTGTCCCGGTGGCTAAAGACATCGCCTTCAGCTAGTATGTCGAGGCTGTGTAATTCGCGATCATAATACCGTAACGGGCGCCCTGGACACTCCATTTGCGCCCGTACACAGGGGAAGCAGATGTTAATACCCGTACTTCTCTCCGGAGGTGTCGGCAGCAGGCTTTGGCCGGTGTCTCGCGAGGGTCATCCCAAGCAGTTTCTGCCGCTGGTGGGAGAGCTTTCCATGCTCCAGGAGACGCTGCAGCGAACCGCCGGTCTCGATGCAGCGGCCCCGATGGTGGTATGCAACGAGGAACACCGGTTCATGGTCGCCGAGCAGATGCGGCAACTGAATCTGCCGTCGAGCGGCTTGATCCTGGAACCGCAGGGGCGCAATACAGCGCCCGCCGTCGCGCTTGCGGCGCTGCACGCACAATCCCTGGATGCCGACGCGGTCCTGCTGGTACTGCCGGCGGACCACCTGATCCAGGATGTCGATGCCTTCGTCAAGGCTGTGGGCAAGGGGCTTCCACAGGCCCGGGATGCCCGGCTGATGACTTTTGGCGTGGTACCCACCGCACCAGAGACCGGCTACGGATATATCAAATGCGGCGCCCCGCTGGGTGATGACCTGTTTCGAACTGGATCGCTTTGTCGAGAAACCCGACGCCGCTACCGCGCTTGAATACGTGGAATCCGCCGACTACCTCTGGAATAGCGGCATGTTCCTGTTTTCCGCGCGCGCATATTTGCAGGAACTGGAAAGCCATGCACCCGAGATGCTCGCCTGTTGTCGGGAAGCCATGTCCGGGGCGAGCGGCGACCTGGATTTCGTGCGTCCGGATGCCGATGCATTCGATCAATGCCCCTCCGACAGTATTGACTACGCGGTAATGGAAAAGACCGGACGCGGCGGAGTGGTTTCACTCGACTGTGGCTGGAGCGACGTCGGCGCCTGGTCCGCGCTGTGGGAAGTGGCTGAACGGGACGAGGACGGTAACGTCTGCAAGGGCGACGTGATTCTGGATCATTGTACAGGCAGCTATGTACGCAGTGATTCGCGGCTGGTTGCCGCTACGGGTATATCCAATCTGGTCGTTGTCGAGACCGCCGATGCGGTTCTGGTCGCAGACCGCGAACAGGTGCAGGACGTTAAACGCATCGTGAGTTTGCTCAAGGAACAACAACGTTCCGAAGCTGCGTTGCACCGACGCGTTTACCGTCCCTGGGGCTCCTATGAATCGCTGGTGTCCGCGGAGCGCTTTCAGGTCAAGCGCATTGTCGTGAATCCCGGTGAACAACTATCCCTGCAGATGCACCATCACCGGGCGGAACATTGGATTGTGGTCAGGGGCACGGCGGAGGTGACCTGCGAGGACAAGGTGTTCATGCTGGGTGAAGACGAATCGACTTACATTCCGCTGGGTCACAAACACCGACTGGCCAATCCGGGCCAGATATCCCTGGAAATTATCGAGGTCCAGTCCGGCAGCTACCTCGGTGAAGACGATATTGTTCGTTTTGAGGACGTTTACGGTCGCAGCCAATAGTGCGATCGTAGGGAGAGGCCAATGGATATGATTACAAAGTGTCTGTTTCCTGTCGCGGGCTACGGCACGCGTTTTCTGCCTGCCACCAAGAGCATGCCGAAAGAGATGCTGCCCATCGTCAACAAGCCTCTGGTGCAGTACGGGGTGGAAGAAGCCATAGAGGCGGGAATGACGACCTGTGCCATGGTTACCGGCCGCGGCAAACGCATCATAACCGACCACTTCGATATCAGCTATGAACTGGAACACCAGATCTCGGGCAGCGGGAAGGAAGCGTATCTCTCCAGCATACGCGAAGTGCTGGACAAAGGCGTTTTCACGACTGTACGACAGCGCGAGATGAAAGGATTGGGGCATGCGATTCTTACCGGAGAGCCACTTATCGGCAACGAACCGTTCGGCGTCCTGTTGTCTGATGATCTGTGTATTAACGATGGCCCCGGTGTACTGTCGCAGATGGCCGAGCTTTACAAACAGTTCCGCTGTTCGATCGTGGCCATACAGGAAGTGCCGCAGGAAGAGACACACAAATACGGCGTGATACGCGGTGAGAGTCTCAAGGATGGCGTTTACCGGATCGATGCGATGGTTGAAAAGCCCGCCCCGGAAGATGCGCCCTCCAACCTTGCGATCATCGGCCGCTACATACTCACGCCCGATATTTTCGATATCCTGCGCGAAACCGAGCCCGGGGCCGGTGGAGAGATACAACTTACCGATGCTTTGCAGATACAGGCCAACAGGGGTTGTGTCATAGCCTATCGATTCAAGGGGCGGCGGTTCGACTGCGGCAGTGTGCCCGGTTTTGTCGAAGCCACCAACTTCATTTACGACCACTACTACATCCAGAAATGAGCGGAACCGCTGTGCAAGAACTCACCTGTTTCAAAGCCTACGACGTGCGCGGCCGCGTACCGGACCAACTCAACGAGGATATCGCCAGGCGCATTGGCAGGGCCTATGCGGATGTGGTGCGCCCGAGCCAGGTCGTTGTCGGACACGATATTCGCCTCAGCAGCGAAGCCATCAAGGGCGCGCTCATCGAGGGCCTGCTGGAGCAGGGCGTTGACGTCTACGATATCGGTCTTTGCGGCACGGAGGAAATCTACTTCGCGACGTCTCACGCCGGAATGGACGGCGGTATCGTGGTAACCGCCAGCCACAATCCGAAGGACTTCAACGGCATGAAGTTCGTGCGCGAGGAATCGCGTCCTATCTCCGGTGATACCGGCCTGCTGGATATCAAGCGCCTGGCGCAGGAAAACGAGTTTGTCGCCGCGGCCCGTGCGGGACAGTCGCACACGCTCGACACGTCCGCGGCCTACGTGGAACACCTGCTTTCCTACATCGATCCGGACGAACTGAGACCTCTTAAAATTGTAGTCGATTCGGGTAACGGCGGCGCCGGGCGGGTAGTCGACCTGCTTGAACCCCATTTGCCCTTTGAGTTCATCAAGCTGCACCACGAGCCCGACGGGCACTTCCCCAATGGCGTGCCGAATCCGCTGCTGGAGGAAAACCGCGCCGCCGCCATTGAGGCTGTGCAGGCACACGACGCCGATATGGGCCTGGGGTGGGACGGTGATTTCGACCGCTGCTTTTTCTTTGACGAAAAGGGCCGCTTCATCGAGGGATACTATGTCGTGGGCCTGCTGGCCGAAGCTTTCCTCAAACAGTGGGGGCCGGGTCGAATCGTGCACGACCCGCGTCTTGTCTGGAATACCATCGATATAGTCGAGTCGCTCGGCGGAGAGGCGGTACAGAGCAAGACGGGACACGCTTTTATCAAGGAGCGCATGCGCCTCGAAAATGCGGTATACGGCGGCGAGATGAGCGCGCATCACTATTTTCGCGATTTCGCCTTCTGCGACAGCGGGATGATTCCCTGGTTGCTCGTGAGCGGGTTGATCTGCAAGCGCGGCAAGCCACTGTCCGAACTGGTAGCGGAGCGCGTGGCCGCCTACCCGTGCAGTGGCGAGATAAACCGCACCATCGATGACCCCGCCGCCGTACTCGAAAAGGTCGAGGCGGCCTATGCCGGGGCGGCGGAAACGATTGAACGGGTGGACGGCCTCAGCATGGCCATGGGCAACTGGCGTTTCAACCTGCGCATGTCCAATACCGAACCGGTGGTGCGGCTCAATGTGGAAAGCCGCGGCGACGCCGGACTCATGCGCGAAAAAACCGACGAGCTGCTGGCGCTGATCGACGCGTAGAGCAATCTGGAAAAGACGGTTGCACCGGATTCACCCCAAAAGGCTGCGGTGTACAACAGCGTATGCCCGGGGAGCTATTCCTTCTCCCGCAGCCATTCACCGATAGAACGCTCGGTGGCCGCATCCATAGGCGGTTCCGCAGCGCCCCCGTGAGTCGTTCCAGTACCTGTTCCCCGATTTCCTTGCCCAGTTCCACGCCCCACTGGTCAAAGGGATTGACGCCCCAGAGCTGCGCACTGCAGAAAGTGCGATGCTCGTACAGGGCGAGCAGCGCACCCAGCGTCTCTGGAGTCAGCGCTTCCATGCTCAGGATACTGCTGGGGCGGTTGCCGGGCATGACCAGGTGCGGTGCCAGTTGTTCGGCGCGATCAGCTTCGATGCCGCGTCCCAGCAGGGAGGCCAGCGCCTGATCGCGCGACCGGCCGACCATGAGCGCGCGGGCCTGGGCCAGGCAGTTGGCCACTAACCTGGTGTGCTGCTCCACCAGTGCGGTGTGTGTCTTCAGGGGGAGCACGAAGTCTACGGGGCACAGTCTGGTGCCCTGATGCAGGAGCTGAAAAAAGGAATGCTGCCCCATCGTGCCGGCTGCGCCCCAAAGTACCGGCGCGGTCGGGTAGTCCACGCTCTCGCCCGATGTATTGACCCGCTTGCCATTGCTTTCCATGGTGAGTTGCTGCAGGTAGTCCGGCAGGCGACGCAGGTGGTGGCAATAGGGCAGAATCGCATGGCTGCCGGCGCCCAGAAAGTTGCTGTACCAAATCTCCAGCAGAGACATAAGCAGGGGCATGTTGGCCGCGGGCTCGCTGTCCTGAAAATGTGTATCCATGGCACGAGCGCCGGCTAACACTTGCTCGAAGTGCGTCCATCCCAGCGTTACAGCGCAGCTCAAACCCACCGCCGACCAGACGGAGTAGCGACCGCCGACCCAGTCCCACATCGGCAGGCAGTTGCCCCGGGCAATGCCGAATGCCTCTGCTGCTTCTACATTGGCGGTCACCGCGAGAAAGTGGTTTTCCAGGTCGCGCGGTTGCGCGCCCGCATTGAGCAGCCATTCCCGGGCGGCAAGGGCATTGGTCAGTGTTTCTTCCGTGCGAAAAGACTTCGAGCAGATGATAAACAGGGTCGTGCGGCCGTCCAGTGGTCGCAGCACGTCCTGCAGATCAGCGGGATCGACATTGGCGACATAGTGGCAGCGCGTACCGGTTTGAAAGGGCCGCAGCGCCTCGCTGACCAGGCGAGGTCCGAGGTCCGAGCCGCCGATGCCGATATTGACGACATCGGTTATGCGCTCACCACCGAAACCGCGCCACTCGCCGTCGTTGACCGCGCACGCGAGCTGGCGCATACGTTCACGCGTTTCACGCACTGCTGTAAACAGCTCATCGAGGCCACGGGCGTTCTGCGCACGCAACAGCATGTGCAGCGCGGGTCGGTCTTCGGTGTTATTGAGGTGTTCCCGGCTCATCAGGGCCCGAATGCGGTTTTGAATGCCGGCCTGGTCTGCCAGCGCGAGCAGGTCCGTCAGCGTGTCCCGGTCCAGCAGGTGTCTGGAAAAATCGAGCTCCAGCCCCGCGGCACGAACAGTAAAATCCCGCGCGCGCCGCTCGTCCGCATGCAACAGCCCGTCGATGGAGTTCCCGGTGGCGCTGCGGGCGCGGGACTGGAGCGCTGTGTAGGCCGGATAAGCGGAAAGAAGTTCAGGCGCTGCCATGAAATTGTCTGCCGGACGTTGAATGGAGGTAGGAGTATAGGAACTGTGTTTTTCTCGCGCAATCGGCGGCGTGTGCGGCGGCCTGCGCAGCGGCGACTTCAGCTCAGCGGTCGCGGTCCACTGACAGGGCGGCCAGGCTCTTTAGAGCCGTCCTGGCACGTCCCCTCGGCAAGGCCTGCAGAATGTCCACCGCCCGGCTGTGGTAACGTCGGGCACTCTGGCGCGTGTAGTCCAGACTTTCGTTGCGCTTGACCGCGCTAAGGACCGCATCCAGATTGTCGGCGGATTTTTCAGTTATCGCATCGCGCACAAGGGCACTGTCCCTGGCGTCGCCGACCTGCATGGTATGAATCAAAGGCAGGGTCGCCTTGCCTTCCGTCAGATCATCGCCGACGTTCTTGCCCATGGCGCCGGGGTCGCCATCGTAGTCCAGCACGTCGTCCACCATCTGGAAAGCGATCCCCAGATTGAGGCCGAATTCGTGCAGTTTGCGGCACATATCCTGCGGGGCGCCTGCCAATGCGCCCGCACCGCGACATGCGGCGGCGAAGAGTATGGCCGTTTTGCGGGTTATAACGTCGACGTACTGCGCTTCCGTGATGTCGGCGCTGCCCGCCCGGGAGAGCTGCAGTACTTCTCCTTCGGCAATCGTGTTGGTGACGTCCGCCATGTGGCGCAGCACCTCAAGATCGCCGATCTGCACCATCAACTGGAATGCCCGTGTATAGAGGAAGTCGCCCACCAACACGGATGGCGCATTGCCGAATTCGGCATTGGCGGTGGGCCGTCCACGGCGCAAACTCGAGATGTCGACGACGTCGTCGTGCAGCAGGGTCGCGGTGTGGATAAATTCGATGGTTGCGGCAAACCGGATATGTGCTTCGGAACATTCTCCCAGCGCCCGGCCGGTCAACAATGCCAGCAGCGGTCGCAGGCGTTTTCCACCGGAATCGACAATGTAGTGACCGACGTTTTCCACCATCGCCACGTCCGAGTCCAGTTGTTCCACGATGAGCTCGTTGACGAGCTCAAATTCGCGGCTGACGACGGCGAGAATGTCTTGCATAGAGGCAGGGGTATGGCTAGTGCCCGGGCATGCTAGGCCGCCCCATCGGGGCTGTCAAGCGCGCGGCCCGGTGGCTCCCTTCGGAGGTGGTAGTTGGAGAGGTGCTAACGTGTCTCGTGTTTCAGAAAAAAATGGGCCTTGTCGAGCATGGCTGATTTGCGTACAATCGCCGCCCTCCGGGATGAGTGCGCCCTGTTGGGGTCGGCGCCGTCCCGGCACTGTCTGTGCCTGGCTCTGCCCCTCCATGTGAGGAATACCACCAACCGCGAGCAGGCTAACTGAACGGAGTAATCAATGTACGCAGTTATCGAGAGCGGAGGCAAGCAACATCGCGTAAGCGAGGGCGAGACGCTCAAACTCGAAAAAATTGAAGTCCCCACCGGCGAAACGGTGGATTTCGACCGGGTTCTGATGATCGGTGGCCAGGATGACATTGTGATCGGCACGCCATTGGTCGACGGTGCCAAAGTCACCGCCGAGGTGGTCGCGCACGGCCGGCTGGGCAAGGTGAAAATTGTAAAGTTCAATCGCCGCAAGCACCACCGCAAGGAAACCGGCCACCGCCAGTGGTATACCGAAGTCAAGATCACCGGCATTTCGGCCTGAGGGAGGATATCGACAATGGCACACAAGAAGGCCGGGGGCAGTACCCGGAACGGGCGCGATTCGGTCAGCAAGCGACTCGGTGTAAAGTGCTTCGGCGGGCAAGCCGTCCGGGCGGGCAATATCATCGTGCGTCAGAGGGGCACACGCTTTCATCCCGGCGAGAACGTCGGCATTGGTAAGGATCACACCCTGTTCGCCACCGCTGACGGCGTGGTGGAGTTCGTGGTCAGAGGGCCCAGGAAGCGCAAATATATACAGGTGGTGAGTGCCTGACGACATCGTGCACCGGTAAGACCGTCGGAAAAGCCTCGTCAGTTGACGGGGCTTTTTCATTTGTGGGGGGCACGCACGGTCAATGCGGAGGCGGGCCTGAAGTGTGCGACTCGACGGGACTGCATCAATACGGCGGGTTAGAATCTGAGCCATGAAGTTTGTAGACGAAGCGACCATCAGGGTGCAGGCGGGCAAGGGCGGCGACGGTTGCCTGAGCTTTCGCCGTGAAAAATACATTGCCAAAGGTGGTCCGGACGGCGGCGATGGCGGCGATGGCGGCAGCGTTGTCATGGCGGCCGACGATGCAATGAACACCATGGTGGACTACCGGTTCAAACGCAGCTACCGCGCCGCCAACGGGGAACCCGGTCGGGGCCGGAACTGCACCGGCGCCAGCGGCGAGGACCTGGTGTTGAAGGTCCCGGTGGGCACCACGGTACTGGATGAGGATACCGGAGAGGTTCTCGGGGACCTCGCCGCGACCGGCGACCGGCTGGTGGTGGCCAAGGGCGGCTATCATGGCCTCGGCAACACGCGCTTCAAATCGAGCACCAATCGCACGCCGCGCCAGACCACGGACGGCACCGACGGGGAGGTGCGCAACCTCAAGCTGGAGTTGAAATTGCTGGCTGATGTCGGGCTGCTGGGTTTGCCCAACGCGGGTAAATCGACGCTTATCCGTGCGGTGTCCGCGGCAAAACCGAAAGTGGCGGACTATCCGTTCACCACCCTCGTGCCCAACCTGGGCATTGTGCAAGTGGAAGCCCATCGCAGCTTTGTGATGGCCGATATTCCGGGCCTGATCGAGGGTGCATCCGACGGCTCCGGGCTGGGTATCCGCTTTCTGAAGCACCTGACGCGCGCCCGGATCCTGCTGCATATTGTCGATGTCGCCCCGTTGGACGGGAGCGACCCCGCGCAGGCCGCTCTGACCATCGCCCGCGAACTGGAGCGGTTCAGTCCGACGCTGGCCCGGCGCGAGCGGTGGTTGGTGCTGAACAAGTGCGACCTGCTGGACGGAGAAGTCCTGCAGCAGTGCCGCAGCCACGTCCTGCAAAAGCTGGACTGGCAGGGCCCCGTATATGAAGTGGCCGCGATCAGCCGGCGGGGTACCAGTGCGCTCTGCGTCGATCTGATGGCCCGGTTGGAACAATTGTGGGCTGAGGAGCGGGCGGATTCGCAGGTGGCGGCCCGGGAACAGGAAATGCTTGGGCAAATGCAGCGGGAGGCCCGCGAGCGTATCGAGCAGTTGCGCGACGCGCGGCGGGCCGGCGCACCGGACAAAGCCGATGCCGGGGAAGATGACCTGGATGTCGAGGTCGAATACCGGCACTAGTGTCATGTCACCCCCCACCCACCCACCAGGAACCGACATGCAAAAACGTTCTGAACTGGCCGCGGCGCGGCGTTGGGTCGTGAAAATCGGCAGTGCCCTGTTGACCGATGACGGGCGCGGCCTGGATATGGACATGATCCGCGCGCTGGTGGCGCAACTGGTGCGGCTTCGGGACAAAGGCAACCAGGTGGTGCTGGTATCCAGTGGCTCCATCGCCGCCGGTATTGTGCGCCTCGGCTGGAAAAAGCGCCCGCACCTCGTGCACGACCTGCAGGCCGCTGCCGCCGTCGGCCAGTCGGTGCTGATACAGAGCTACGAGACCGTATTCAGGGATCACGGAATAGCCACCGCGCAGATACTTCTGGGCAATGACGATGTGATCGCGCGCGACCGCTACCTCAACGCAAGGGCCACATTGCACACCCTTTTGCGCCTCGGTGTGGTTCCGGTGATCAACGAGAATGACACGGTCGTCACCGACGAAATCCGCTTTGGCGACAACGATACGCTGGCCGCGCTGGTCGCCAACCTTATCGACGCGGACGCACTGGTGCTCCTTACCGACCAGCGGGGTCTGTACCGGCAGGACCCCCGGCGCAATCCGCAGGCGGAACTTGTGACCCAGTGCGAAGTGCACGATCCGGCCCTGGACACGATGGCGGGGGAGGGGGGCGCGCTCGGCCGTGGAGGCATGATCACGAAGTTGCGGGCGGCGCGCCTGGCGGCGCGTTCCGGCACCGAGACGGTAATCGCCCCGGGCCGGGAGCCGGATGTCCTGGCGTGTATTGCCGCCGGGAAAGAGCTGGGCACCTGGCTGCGCACCGGCAAGCAGCCCCAGGCCGCGCGCAAGCAGTGGCTGGCGGGCATGGTCAGGATAGCCGGTAGTGTGGAGCTCGACGAGGGGGCGGTACGCGTGCTGCGCGAGTCCGGCCGCAGCCTCTTGCCGGTCGGTGTGAGCGCCGTCGCCGGCGATTTCTCGCGCGGTGACCTGGTCTCCTGCCGGGACGGGAACGGCCGCGAGATCGCCCGCGGGCTGGTCAACTACAGCGCGGCAGAGACCCGACGGATTATGGGTTCACCGTCGGCGCAGATCGAGGCCATACTCGGTTACCTGGCGGACGAGGAGCTGATCCACCGCGACAACCTGATTCTGGTCTGAAGACCGCTGTAGCCATCGGCTCCATACCTGCTGACGCGCCGGGCATGTCCGCCAGGTGAGCGTCCCACCCGTCAACTGAGCCATTTGCCCAGCGGTGTTTTCACCCACAGGAATTCCATCAGCTTTTTCATTCCCTCGGCGCTCTTGGCGCTGTAGGGATAGCCGGTCTGCAGCTTGCCGCCGAAGCGGTCGATGACGATGGACATCTCGTGCGTGTAGCCGCGCAGGCCTTTTTTACCATTGACCTGGCCGATACCGGAATTTTTCCGGCCGCCGAAGGGTGCCGCGGGTATACCGTAGCTGAGCGCCATGTCGTTGACGCTGCAGGCGCCGGTATCGATGGCCGCCGCCAGGCGGTAGCCCTTTTCCTTGTCCTTGGTCCAGACGTTGCCGTTGAGGCCAAACTCCGAGTCGTTGGCCAGTCGCAGCGCTTCCTCCTCATCCTCGACCTTCTGGATGCAGAGTACGGGGCCGAAGGTTTCCAGCACCATGATATCCATGCTGTTGTCCACGTCCGTTATCACCGTCGGCTCGTAGTAGAGGCCCGGCAGGTCCGGGTTGCGCCGGCCGCCCGTGTGAATCACGGCGCCCTTGGCGCGGGCGTCTTCGACGTGGGCCTCGATGATCGACATCTGCCGGTCCCAGAATACGGCGCCGATATCCTCGTCCCAGCCGTATTGCTGGCCCTGGCGCAGGTTTTTGCCTTTTTCCAGGACTCTCTGCAGAAATTCGTCGTAGACTTCCTCGACCACATAGATGCGCTCCGTGCCGCAGCAATAGTGGCCGGTATTCATGCACGAGCCCACCCATGCGCCGTCGGCGGCGCGATCGAGGTCGGCGTCGGCGCAGACGATCATGGCGTCGTTGCCGCCCAATTCCAGCGTGCAGGGTATAAGCTGCCGCGCGCAGGACTCGGCGACTTTGCGCCCGGTGGCCACTGAACCGGTGAAGGACACCTTGTCCACCCCCCCGTTCACGATCGCGGCGCCGGTCTGTCCGTCGCCGAATAGAACCTGCAGAACACCCTCGGGCAGACCCGCTTCGCGAAATATCTCTTCCGCCAGTTTCGCGGAGTAGGGGGTGACTTCCGAGCCCTTGGCGACTACCGCATTGCCCGCCATGATCGCCTGGGCCGCCTGATTCATGACCAGCACGAAGGGGCCGTTCCAGGGAGTGATGAGGCCGATCACGCCGAGGGGCTTGTAGACGATACGCAACTGTTTCATCAGGCCCAGCATGCCGTGGATCCTGCGCTTGCGGGGCTTGAGAAATTTTTCGGCGTTTTTGGCGTAGTAACAGAGCTGGTCGGCGACGGAGAACACTTCCATGCTCATGGCGTCGGTACGCGCCTTGCCCGTCTCGTTGACCACTGTGTCGATAATGTCGTCCTGGCGCCGGATGACAATGCGCAGGGCGCGCTCGAGTACGGCGGCCCGCTCCTTCATGCTCGTTTTAGCCCACTCCCGCTGGGCTTCGCGCGCCGCGCCAATGGCCAGCGCCACATCCTCGTCATTGGCGCAGATCAGCTCGCCGGTCGGCTCCAGTGTGACGGGGCTGCGCATTTGCAGGTGGCGGCGGGAATCGGTTGATTCGATGACTTCGTAGATCGACATGGGTTGCTCCTCCTCGGGAACGTCTAAACTAATGACCATTAGTTTGACTGTCAATGCCGCGCCGGCCGATAGTGGACAATTGGCGGCTCCTGTAGCGCGGGAGCCGCGATTGCATGCCCGGGGGATTGTGGAATAATGGCGCCCCTCCATTGCGGCGGCCCAAATCAAGGATGAGCGCATCCCCCACACTCCTGCTCGCCATCTACTGTGCCGCCATCGCCGGCGTTTCCGTCGCGGGCGGCTTGTTGCCCTCGCGGGTAAACATGACGCATACCGGCACCCAGATTGCCATGAGCCTGGTCTCGGGCCTCATGCTCGGTGTCGCCTTCTTCCACCTTTTGCCGCACAGTGTCGTGCTACTGAATGATCGCGGAGCGGTGGATTTCTCCGTCACATGGCTGATGGCCGGCCTCATTGCGATGCTGCTGCTGCTGCGCCTTTTTCACTTCCACCAGCACGATTTCAGCCACGAACACGGCGGGGCGCACGATTCGCACCATCCGCACGACGATAACGGCTCCGTCCACAGTCTCAGCTGGGCCGGCATCGCTCTGGGCCTGGGACTGCACACTTTGATCGACGGCGTGGCACTGGGAGCAGTGATGCATGGCTCGTCGTCCAGTGGCGGATTCCTGGGCATTGGTGTCTTTCTGGCGATCCTGCTGCACAAGCCACTGGATGCCATGTCTATTGTGACCGTGATGCGGGCCGGTGGCTGGAGCATTGGTGCGCAGCGTGTCGCCAATCTCTCGTTCGCACTCCTGTGTCCACTGGGCGCTCTGCTGTTTTATTTTGGGGTCGATCTGGCGACCGAAAGCAGCCGGATTGTCGCCGCCAGCCTGGCATTCGCCGCGGGTACCTTTATCTGTATCGCCCTGAGCGATTTGCTGCCGGAGGTGCATTTCCACAGCCACGACCGCACCAAGCTCACCCTGGCTTTTCTTCTGGGCATTGCTCTGGCTTACGCGATGGGAAGTGTCGAGCCGCCGGGTCTGCACGGCCACGGGGCCGATAGTCCGGGTTTACACTCTACCGAGGTGTTCCGAGGGGGCCGTGGGTTGGCTGTTGCATCACCAGCGGAAGTCGCCGTTGCAGGACTTCAACTGTCGACCCCGATCGTGCATGATTCACCCGTAACCGAATGGAGTCTGTCATGAAAAAAACTGTTGCGTGCTTATCTCTTGTGGCTTTCGCGGGCGCGGGCCAATACGCGTTAGCCGGGGAGCCGGCCGCCGGAACGCCGGCCGCCGGGGAGCCGTCTCTCTGCCTCGATTGTCACGAGCCCGCCGCCGACTGGCAGGGCATGTCGGTCGAGGAGATACTTGAGGTAGCCAGGGATGCCGAAATCAAGCGCCACAAGGACAATCTCGAGCTGTCCGACGAGGAGTTGCGGGCGATGGTCGAGCTGCTCACGAAGTAGCAACGCCCCGCGCGGCGGTGCAGTGGCGGTCAGTCAGCTTGCGCCGTTCCGACCCAGTTGCCCATGGCCTCCCTCGCGATGGTCGCCAGGGCGTCGATATGGTCGGGGGAGCTGTTCAGGCAGGGTATGTATTCGTAGCGTTCGCCGCCGGCGCGAAGGAAGTACTCTTTGTTCTCCACACCGATTTCCTCGAGTGTTTCCAGGCAATCCGAGGCAAATCCGGGGCAGACCACCTGCACCGAGCGGACTCCTTCGCCCGGGAGAGATTTGAGCACCTCATCGGTGTAGGGTTTGAGCCATTCCTCCCTGCCGAAGCGCGACTGGAAACTGACGCGGTAATCACTTTCCGCCAGGCCCAGTTCTTCAGCCACCAGACGCGACGTCTTCAGGCACTCACAGTGATAGGGGTCGCCCTCGTCCAGGTAGCGGCGGGGAACACCGTGGTAGGAAAACAACAGCAGATCGGCGCCGCCATGGTCCTGTCGATAGTGGCGGATGCTCGCGGCCAGGGCCGTCACATAGGCGGGGTGGTCGTGGTAATGCGTGACAAAGCGCAGCTCAGGCAGCCAGCGCCGCCGGGTGAAGTCACCGGCCAGTTTGTCGAAGGTCGACGCGGTGGTCGCGCCGCTGTACTGCGGATATAGCGGCAGCACCAGCAGTTGGCGTACACCGCGATCCAGCATCGACTGCAATACTTCCGGTATGGCGGGCCTGCCGTAGCGCATGGCGAAATCGACGATGATGTCATTGCCGAGCACCGCCTGGAGGGCGTTGCACTGGGCGCGCGTGTGTACCATCAGCGGCGAACCCGCCTCGGTCCATACCGAGCGGTACGCCGCCGCGGAGCGGGCCGGCCGGATATTCAGAATAATGCCGTGCAGGATGAGCCACCACAGCGGGCGCGGGACTTCCACCACGCGCGGGTCCCAGAGGAATTCGCGCAGGTAGGTTTTGAGCGATCGGGTGTCCGGCGCTTCCGGTGTTCCCAGGTTGGTAATGAGCACCCCGGTCCGCGGTGCCTGCTCGTGATCGAAATTGGCGGTGCCGGTATAACGCATGGTGGACTCAATATAAGGGGCGACTTGCATGATGCCAAGTGCCCTGTCCCGGTGAAGATCGACAAAAGTCGCTCACCGCCTGTGCGACAGGAGCAACGGTCTGGAGCTCGCGGGCCTGGGGAATGCCCGCGAGGCGAGGTTGCCGGGGCGACCGCGGATTTCTAGCGCAGCCGGTGCAGTACCGCCACATCCGCGCTGCGCCCGGAACCATGGCAGGTATTGCAGGTCTCGATGACGGTGCCGTCGTCGATCGCCGCCTGCGACGTCGCAAAGCTTCCGCCCTGGGCCACCATATGGGCGCCGGCTTCCGCGCCGTCGTGGCAGCTTGCGCACACCGCCGTGACCGGGGTGGTCACGGTATCGTCTGCGGGGTCGGCCGGATCGGCGCCTGTATCTGTCGTTGTGCCCAGTACGCCCGCGTTCAATGGCAGCCGGAAGCCGTCCTGCGTGTGGCAGGCGGTGCAGTTGGCCAGATCTCCCGGGTAGTGGACTTCCTCTTCGGTATACCGGTGTGTACTGAAACCCCCGAAACCGACGATTTCCAACGGCATTTCACGGATCGCGGGAGCGTGGATGCCGTGAATCATGGTTTTGAAGTCGATGGACTCTTCGTCCTTGCCGTCCGTCGGCGGGTCGAGGGCGACTTCGCGCACGCGTTTGTCCGTGTTGCGCGGGTTGTGGCAGCTGACGCAGCTGTCGATATTGTCGGCGCGATTGTTGCCGTGCAGCACCAGGGTGGAGTGGCACGACAGGCAGTTGTCCAGCGCCACGGACTGGCGTCGCGGTACCGGGAGGCCATCGGGTTCGTCGATGGAAAAGAAACGGGTGGCATCTCCGACCGGTATTTCCGCGGGTTCCCCCTCAATTGCGACCACCGGATGGCCCTCCACCGCCGCGACGCCGCTGCCTGTCGCGGGCATGAAGGGGCTGTCACTGCCATCCGGCAGAGCCAGTGGCATGCTCACCGAGAAACTTCCGTCGCCATTCGGCATGGCACTGCTGAGCGCGTTGGCCTGTACCTGGCTCGCGTTGTTGGCGCCGTTGCCGGTGTTGGTGAAGTCCAGTGTATTCCAGGCGATGCCCACCGCCAGGCGCGCGCCCTCTCCAGTGAATTCCGGATCGTTGAGGATATCGTAGGGCTCATCCGTGAGAGGGTTGCTCACTTTGAAGCTGACTATCGGTGCCTGTCCCGGCATGCTGTTACTGACGTCCAGTATCTCGGCCAGGAACATGTCCCGGGCTTCACGCGCCAGCATCCGGTGGCTGTTGCGCACCCCGAAGGTCTCCCCGGGTCCGTGACACTGGGCGCACTGCGAATCGTCCGTCTGGCCGCCCTTGTGTTCCTCGAAGACGACGTCTTCATGACAACTGCCGCAGGCGGCGCGGCTGGACACTTCGGCCCAGTTGTCACCCTGGGATGTAACGACGAGATCCTCCCGCTCACCGACCGTGGAGGTACCGACATGGCAGTTTACGCAGTTGCGAATGTCCTGGGGATATCCCAGGTCCGAGTAGTCGTGCTTGCTGTCACGGAAGCCGTAGATCGCGTATTCGCCTCCCGCCTGCACGCTGGGCAGGTTCCGGCCCCTGTGAATCTTGTGCACCATGACTTTCATGTCCACCGTATTGCCGCTGTTGGCGTCGGTGGAGCCGGGATTGTGGCAGGTGACACAGTACTCGACCTCGCGCCGGTTGCCGCCGTGGATGGCCAGCGGATCGTGACAGCGGTTGCAGTTTTCGGTTGCGGCGATGTCGCGGGTGAAGCTGGCCACGGCGCCGGTGGCGGGCACCCAGTCGAAGGTCGGATTGGCGGTGTCCATGGAGCCGTCGAACTGAATGGCCACGCGGTGTGTGCGGTCGGGCTCGAATGACAGGTCCAGCCCCTCCGTCGCCGCCTGATCCAGGACATCCTGTGACAGATCGGCGAGATCGGTGGCGAAGGTGTAGACATAGGTGCCGTCGTCGTTGTTGACCAGCTCACCGTCCCGCTCGGCGGTGGCCTGGAGCCTGGACTGTGTGCCGGGACCCACGCCGGGTTCCTCGATCCGGTTGACGTAGGACTGCCAATGACCGGTGAGGTTTCCCAGGGGACTGGCCGCGAGCTTGGCGATCGTGAAGCGTATGTTGTCTGACGCCAGATCGGTAATCGGCACGTTGTCGCCATCGGTGAGCTGGAAATCGACGACCGCCTGGTGGTTATCGTTCAACTGCACCCGCGTGATCGTCGCGAATAACTCCTCTGCCTCTGCGTAGGGCGCGAAATTGGCTCCGGGAAACTCCGGTGGAGGAGGTGGCACGGGGCCAGGTGCGGGTGGGCCGGGCTCGACCCCGGGGGCGCTGTCGCCGCCGCCTCCGCCGCTGCACGCGACGAGCAGGGCGACCAGGCCAGCAAGTAACCAGTTGCGCATAAGTGTCAGCATCACTTTCCTCTCTCCCGGGCTCTACTGCCAGCGATAGATCGCCGAGATGCCCACGTAATGAATAGCCTCGTCCGGATTGTCCTGGCCGAAGGTCAGGACCTTGTCCAGTGTGTCCGCCTGCACATTTTCCCAGGCCCAATCGTCGGATTCGTAGTTGTAGTACCGGTAATCCACCTGCAATGACACATCCCGTGTGACGTGCCAGGTACCGCCGGCCCGCACATGGTGCAGCAGGGTATCCACGTCGGGCAGGTCGGTGGTGAATGTGCCGGCGCCCGCTTGCGTGCGCAGTTCCTGCTCGGCGCGGGTGTCGGCGAAGCTGTAGTCCAGTTCTAACTCCACGTCCTCCGAGGCCTGCCATACAAGGTTCACCCCGAGTGTGACGGTGTGGTCCTCGGCATCCAGTTCCCAGTCCCGGGCGGGATCACTGGCCTGGGGCAGCGGTGGGAAAATTTCGAAAGCGTTTTTCTCCTGGCCGCCGCGAAAGGCCCGACTGCGCTGGTTGCCGTCGTAGCGGTCGTAGGCGGCGTACACATTGGCGGACAGGCGTTCAGAGGCGGCGTAATAGATATTGAAGTGACCGCCGATCCACTCGGATTCGGTCAGGCCCAGGACGGACTGGTCGTAGTCGTCGTAGCGCCACGACAGGTTGAGGTCGAGATTCCAGCGGTCGCCGGGCAGATAGTTCAGATTCAGCGTGCCTGCCAGACGCTCGCGATTGGCGAGGTGGTGCTGGAACAGGTCGGGATGGTTGTTGAACCGCTGGGAGTCGGGGGTGGCATTGATCAGCCCGGTGTCGAGCAGTGCAAAAAAGGATTGATCCCACTGATACGTATCGGCCGCGCGGTCGGCAAAAAGCAGATCGACCCGCGCGCTGAAACCCGTCCAGGGCTGGATCCGGTATTCCAGCCGGTAGCGGTCCTCCTCCGTCCGGTCCACGGCGGCGTTGTCACGCTCCACCTCCTCGTAGGCGTACTCCGCGCTCAACCTGCTGCGCAGGGGCAGGCGGTAGCTGGCCTCGATGCCGGCCGTCCGCGAGGTCAAATCGTGGGCGGTATTGAATACCCTGAAGGCCGGTCCCGGCTGATCGGCGCCGTCGCCGCGCACGTACTGGTAGCCGTTCCGGGGTACGTCGTAGTCGCGGTCGCGAAGTTTGTAGTACAGCTCGGCGCGTAACTTTTTCCAGGGTCTGAGCAGGAGCTTGCCGTTCAAGGTGCTGGCTGCCACCTCGCCGTCCAGGTCCGCTCGGGGCAGGGGTTCGGGCGCGGCCAGGGCCGGGTTGACTGTATAGTCCGGGAACCGCTGATTCTGGGACGTGAGCGCATAACTGCCGTCGAACTGCAGCCTCGCGGTCTGTGAAAACAGATAGTGCCCGGTCAGGCGCCCGCTGAGTTGTTCGTTGTCGGGCGCCAGTCCCAGTCCGCCGGTGCCCTGCGGGTAGCTCACACCGTCGCCGAACGACGCGTAGGGATTCTGCCAGGTGAGCAGATTTTCGTCGTTGTCGAAATCCGAGTAGGCCACCAGCCCGTCCAGGTGCAGCCGGGTCCCCTCCCAGGCCAGTCCCAGGTCCAGTTCCGTGGTCGCGTAGTCCACGGGCGCGCGCAGCAGGACCGCGTCCGCCGAGGCGGCGTTGATGTAGATGCCGGCGCCGATGTCGCTGTCTCCTGTTCTTTCCTGATGGGACAGGTGGCTGCTGAGGCGCCAGTTGCCCGCCAGCCTGGCGTCGAAGGCCAGGGATATTTCGTCGCGGTTGATTTTGCGGTCGAATCCCCGCAGCGACGACGCCAGACTGGCAAAGTCGGAGGTATCGATGCCGCCGGCCCAGTCTTGCGGCAGCGTCTGCTGATAGTCACCGCTAAAGGGTGTGCGGCCGCTGTCGTTGCGCACCTGTTGCTGTGAGTCGAACGCGAGGGTCAGGCCGATGCGACCGGGCCTGCCCCAGGTGATACGGCCCTCGCGCGTGGCCAGGCCCATATCCGCCAGCGATACCTGCCAGTAGTCCTCGGGCCGGTTGAAGTCCTGCCACTGCAGGTCGCCGATAAGGGTCAATCCCTCGTCTTCCAGACCGTTGTACTGACCGAACATGTGGTTGCTGTCGTCGGTATAGGCCCCGCCGATCTGCAGGCGCCCGCTGTAGGCGTCCCGCTCGTGCACCGCCGGTGTTCCCAGCTGCAGTTGCAGGGGCGCGTAGAGGGAGCCCGGTTCTGTCTCGACCTCCTGCGCCGCACCCGGTGTTGCCCAGCAGAGCGCGCTCAACAGGGCGCAAAGTTGCATCGATTTGCGCTCGCGGCTGTTCATCGTGTCAGGCGCGCCCCCGAGGGGTGGTTGGAGCCGTGAACCCGTCCGTGGCAGTTCAGGCAGTTCTTGCCCAGCAGATTCCGGTTCGGGCTTGCGCCCGGCAGTCCCTCGGCGCCGACCGGAATACTCGGATGGAAGGCCGCCGCATGGCACTGCTGGCACAATGCGGGCCCGCGGGTTGTCAGCAGTCGTGGATGCACCGAGCCGTGGGGGCGATGGCACAGCGCACAGTCCTCGGCGACCGGCGGGTGTTCCCACAGGAAAGGCCCGCGAAATTCCTGATGACAGCCGAGGCAGTTGTCGTTGAGGGTGACCTCGCGCAGCGCGCTGTCGCCGAGACCCCCGTGGGGATTGTGACAATCGCTGCAGGCGGTCTTGCCCTCCGCGACGGGATGTCGGGACGGCAGCTGCAGTTGCGCGCGAACAGCCGTATGGCAGCTCAGGCACTGCCGCTCGGCGGCGCTGTGATCGAGGGCGAGATCGGCCCTGCGGTGGGCCTTGTGGCAGTTGTCGCAGGTGATGTTCTCTTCCTCGTGGGCACTGCCCGCCCACAGCAGTTGGTCGCCCGCCTCGTGGCAACCGAGGCAGCTATTGTTGCGCTGCTCCGGCGCGGAAGCCCAGCGTGGGCCGAAGCTCACATCGGGGGGCGCCCGCATGCCCCTGCGGTCGTGTTCCTCACTGGCGCCGTGGCAGGCGGTGCAGGCGGCCGCGCCGCCGCCGTTGAGCGAACGGTGAACGGTATCGAAAACGGCGTGGGCGGTGGAAGCGGGGTCGTTGTGGCAGTCGAGGCAGCCGGGTTCATCGGCGGCAACGGCACCGGAGCCAGACAATGACAGGCCGAGAGTCAGCAACAGAGCATACAGCCATTTTTCCCGCACGATTCAGCCGACTCCCGTCATGGTCCTGTGAGGACCGTTGTTATGCCTTCCCGATAGCATGGCCCCTGTGCCCAGTATTGTGCAATAGAGCACTTTGTGCCAGCGGGGTGACCGACGCGTTACCGGGGTACTTGATCTGCATCAAATTTGCCTGATCGAGACTCTGTTCCCGACTTCGGCCGGTGGGGCGCTGCGCATTGTCGGCACGGTTGACTCAGCGCAACAGGGTATCCAGCAACACGCCGGCCAAAAATAGCGAGGTAAAACGCCGCGTGTGACGAAATGCGTGGGCGGAGAACCACAGGGGCCAGATATCGCCGGGATAGTCCGGTGGCATTGTTCGCGGCCTGGGCGATCCGTAGACATCGAAAAGTCGCGGCAGCGCCGGCAGGCCGGCGAACACCAGCAACAGCGGCCAGCCGAAGGCGCCGGACAAGACCAGCCCGCCGCAGAGCAGGTACTGGCTCGCGATCATGGCCAGCACCCAGTGGCGCGATCGGCTTTCGCCGATGATCACCGGCAGCGTATTGACCCCTTTGGCCCTGTCCGCCTCGAGCTTGTCGGTGTGTTTGCCGAATAGCACCGTGGTCGGACCCAGCGCGAAAACGAGGCTGAGCAGTATGACGAGCCAGTCCCAGGTGCCCGTTGTAACGTAGTAGGTGCCGCCGACCATCAGCGGGCCCCAGACTAGCAGCACCGCCGGCTCCCCCAGCCCGTAATACTTCAACGGCCAGGTGTAAAACACCACAAAGAACGCGCCCGCCAGGGCCAGGTTCAGCGTGATTCCGCCGCGCTGTGTGATCAGCCAGCCGCCCAGCGCCAGCGCCACCAGAGCCGTAACGCCGAGGTAGCGCCAGAACTGCTGTTCGCTCATCAGCCCGTCTTCCAGAACATGCACGCCGTACTGGTTGCGGTAGTAGTTTTCCCGGTCGATGCCGCGCCGCGAGTCGATGTAATCGTTGAGCAGGTTGTTGGTGGCGTGGGCGAACAGGAGGCCCACGACCGCCGCGAACCACAGGTCGGGGTGAAAGGCACCAGCGCGCCAGGCCATGAGTCCGCCGAGGACAGCGGCGGTGAAGGTCATGAACAGCACGGAAGCTCGACAGGCGATGAGCCACTTGGCCACGGGATCGAGGTCGCCCCACTCGGTCGGGGACAGTTTGGGCATGCGATCCAGTGCACGTCCCCACACTCTTATGTCTATCATGCATTTCCCAAAAGGTTGACCGGGGTTTTCCCCGGAGCGATCCGGCCCGACCGGCAAAGATAACCTGTTCGGGGCAAGCGTGGCGAGTATCGATTCTTGATTCGGGTCAGGCAAATAGTGAACAGAGGTCCCCTCGGTGTATACCGGTGCATCCACGCATTGTGCCGGTCACAGTCTCTGGTATAGTTTTCTGACGATTGCACTGTTCAGGACGGGGGGTCATTCCCCCGCCCGCCGGCAGGAATTCCGGGCACAGAGCCAGGAAAGCAGACGGGGGAGCCGCCACTGTGAAACGATTCGGAAATCGCGCGCTGACAGTACTGGGCCTGGTCGCCGGAGTTGGCATCATCGCGACAGCGGGATGGGCGACGATCGATACCGTGGTACACAGGACGGCAGATCACGAATTCTGCAGCGGCTGTCACTCACTGGCGCCCATGGCGGCCGCCTACCGGGAGTCGATGCACGGCGGCAACAACGAAGCGGGCTGGAGGGCCACTTGCAGCGATTGCCACCTCCCGCACGACAACTCGCTGCACTATCTCTGGATGAAGGGAGTGCACGGCGTCGTCGATCCCGTCATGGAACTGCTCAAGGACCCTCACGATATCGACTGGCATGGCAACCGGGAGCGGCGCGCGGAGTATGTTTACGATTCCGGCTGCCTGGACTGCCATCTGTACCTGCAGGAACAGACACAAAGCAACCGCATGGCCGCGCGAGCCCACGGTCGCTATTTCGACGATCCCGACGATTACAGTTGTGTCGAGTGTCACGAAAACGTGGGCCACAACCGGCTGGGGCATCACCTCGAAGCCATGGGGTGGTTGCCGGAGTCCCGGGACACATCCCCGTGATAAATGGCCCCGTGATGAATGGCCCCGTGATGACCGGCCCAGTGATGAACGGCTCCGTGATAACCGCCCCCGTGTGTCGATGCCGGCGGAATACGGGGCAGTCTTTTAGCGCTGGTGTCGGCGCGACTCCGGCGCGGTTGGCCACGCCCGTGGCGCGAAAACCCATGCGCACGCTCCCCGACTCGATTAACATAGCCGGCTCACCCCGATCCGCGAGTTAGCGCCATGTCACTGGACTTTGACAGCGCCAGGCTGCCCAATCCGCACCTGCGCGAGGAACACCACGCCTGGCGCACCCAGCTGCGCAAATTCGTCGAATCCGAAATCATGCCCCACGCCGGGGACTGGGACGAAGCCGGCCATATCCCCATTGAACTGTGGCCCAAGGCGGCCGCCGTCGGCCTGCTGGGCCTGGGTTATCCCGAGCAGTATGGCGGGATCAGCGATGGCATCGATTCCTGGCATCACTGGATCGCCAACGAGGAGTTGGCGCGAATCGGCGCCGGCGGTATTCCGGCCAGCCTGATGGTACACGGCATCGGGTTGCCGCCCGTGCTCAACTGGGGCTCGGACGCGCTCAAGAACCTGGTTGCCGCCGCCGGTCCTGGCGGGTGAGAAACACATCGCCCTGGGTATCACCGAACCCGGCGCCGGCTCGGACGTCGCCCAGCTCGCCACGAGCGCGGTGCGCGATGGCGACCATTACATCGTCAACGGCTCCAAGACCTATATCACCGGCGGCATGCGCGCCAACTGGATATCCACCGCCGTGCGCACCGGAGGGGAGGGGGCCAGGGGTGTGTCGATGCTGCTGGTCCCCACCGACGCCGAGGGATTCAGCCGCACCCCCCTGGATAAAAAACAGGGCTGGTGGGCTTCCGATACCGCCACGCTCTATTACGACAACGTGCGCGTGCCCGCCGGCAACCTGATCGGCGAGGAAAACAAGGGCTTTCTCGTTATCATGACCAACTTCAACAGTGAGCGCATGTTCATGGCCGCGGCAATGGAAGCCCTTGGCCGGGTGTGCCTGGAGGAGGCGGTGGCGTGGGCGCGGGAGCGCAATACTTTCGGCAAGCGCCTTGCCGACCACCAGGTCATCCGCCATAAAATCGCGCAGATGAAACAAAAGCTCAACGCGACGCAGGCCTATATCCGGGCCTGCTACGAATGCTTCGAAGCGGGCCACCCGGATCCGGGTGATATCGCTCTCCTCAAGGTCCAGGCCAGCGAGACGATGGAGTTTTGCGCCCGCGAAGCCATGCAGATTCTGGGGGGAATCGGCTACATGCGCGGCAGTCGGGTCGAGCGCATCTATCGCGAGGTGCGCGTCAATGCCATCGGCGGCGGTTCCGAGGAAATCATGCGCGACCTGGCATCCCGCCAGTACGGATTGTAGCGGTGAAGCTCTGGCATTGCGCCGGCGCCCGTTCCCTGCGTGTATTGTGGGCGCTGGAGGAACTCGGCCTGGACTACGAGGTGGAAATACTGCCTTTTCCCCCGCGCGTATTTCAACGCGAGTACCTCGAAATCAACAGCCTGGGCACGGTGCCGTACTTCGTCGACGGCGAGACCGGGATGACCGAGTCCTCCGCTATCTGCCAGTACCTTGTCGATCGTTACCGGCGCTTTGATTTCGGCCTGGAGCCGGCGCACCCGGAGTACGGCGCGTACCTGAACTGGCTGCATCACGCGGACGCGACGCTGACGTTCCCGCAGACAATCTCCATGCGCTACTATTTTCTGGAGCCCACCCCCGAGAAACAGGCGGTGGCGGACGACTACGCGAAGTGGTTCATCGCCCGTTTGCGCCGACTCGACCGCCATCTCGAAAGCCACGACTATCTGGTGGACGGGCGCTTCACGATCGCCGACATCGCCGTCGCCTATGCGCTTTATCTCGGCCGCGCGATGAAGTTCGACGAGCGCTACCAGCCGCAGACCGCGGCGTATCTGGCGCGCCTGATGGAACGGCCGGCGTTCAGGCGCGCCGATGAACAGGGCGAACCCCTCACATTAACCCTCCCGGAGTAAGCAGATGAGTGTAACGGAGCCAGAACTTGCGGAGTTTCGCGCGGAGGTCTCGGCCTGGATGGAGGCCAACAAGCCGCCCGATCCGGGGTTCCTGCTGCCCCAGACCTTCATGGAAGTCGGCGATGAGCGGCAGCTGGAGTTTCTGCGCGAGTGGCAGCACAAGGTCTGGTCCGCGGGTTATCTGGGGATGGGCTGGCCGCAAGAGTACGGCGGCGGGGGTGTCGACCCGGTTTTCCAGAGCATTGCCGACCAGGAAATGCGCAGGCACCGGGTGCCCATCTGCTTCAATGTCATTGGCCTCGGCTGGGCGGGGCCGCTGATCAATGACATCGGCACCGAGGAAGCCAAAGCCAGGTATCTCAAGGGTATCCTTACCGGGGAGGATGTGTGGTGCCAGGGATTTTCCGAGCCGGAGCACGGCTCGGACCTGGGCAATGCGCAGACCCGTGCGGTACGCGACGGCGACGAATACGTGATCAACGGCCAGAAGATCTGGACCACCATGGGAAATTTCGCCAGGTATATGATTCTGCTGGCGCGTACCAACCCCGAGGCACCGCGCAAGTACGACGGCCTGTCCTTCTTTCTGGCGCCCATGGACGTGCCCGGCGTGGAGACGCGGCCCATCCGCAAGCTCACCGGCGAATACGGTTTTACCGAGACGTTTTTCACAGACGCGCGCATTCCCGCGCAGAGCCTGATGGGCGAGGAGGGGCAGGGCTGGAAAATCGCCATGCAGACCCTGCAGTACGAGCGCGGCGCCGAAGCGGGAGCCGCGGGAGGGTTGGCCATGGTGCATGCCTCCGTGGACGACATGGTGGAGGATCTGCGGGGCGTACAACGCGACGGCGAACCCGTGCTGCGCGATGCACTTGTCCGCGATCGGCTGGTGCAGGCCATCATGGAGGAAAAGGCCCTGTTGCTGGGCGCCAGACGTGCGGGGATCGGCCCGCTGAATACGGACTATCCGGGCTCTTTGCAATTGTCGAGCAAATTGCGCCTGTCGGAGATCGCGCGGCGCATGCGGCTGCTGGCGCTGGAACTGCAGGGTGCCGAGGGTGCGCTGTACGTGGGCGATGAAGCGGCGCGTCAGGGCGGCTTCTGGCAGCGCGCCTATCTCAACAGTTTCTCCGCCACCATTGGCGGCGGCACCAGCCAGGTGCAGGCCAATATTGTCGCCGAGCATGTGCTCGGCCTGCCGAAGTAGGGGGCGTTATGTCTGTGCCCGGAAATACACAATTGCAGCTCAGCGCGGAACAGGCGATGCTGCTCGATGTCGCGCGGGATTTCTGCCGCGACCGGTCGCCGGTGGCGGCGGCGCGGGAGCTGCTGGAAACCGAAGCGGGTTTCGATGCCGGCCTCTGGAAGGAGATGGTCGGATTGGGCTGGACCGGCATCGGCCTGCCGGAATCCTGCGGCGGTTCGGCCCTCGGGGCATCCGCACTGGTCCCGGTCATGGAGGCCATGGGCCGCTCGATGGTTGCCTCGCCCCTGCTCAGCACTTCCGTGGCGGCGCAGTTGCTTTTGCGCGGCGCCGGCGCGGACCGCGCCGAGGCCTGGCTGGCGGATATCGCCGCCGGTACCGCCGCCAGCGTGACGTGGCTGGAGAACGGCGACTGGGGCGACGAATCGGTCGGTGTGGAGCTGAACGAGGAGTTGGTGCTGCGTGGGGGGAAGAAATTCGTGCCCGACGCGGCCGCCGCTGGCCTTTTGGTCGTTCCCGTGCAATACCGGGGAGAACTCGCTCTGGCCGTGGTGCGCACCTCGCTTCTCGGTGATACCGCACTGCGGGCCAACACGCTCATCGATCTGACCAAACGTTCCGCCGACGTGGACTTTAGCGGCGTTCAACTGGAGCCCGAGGACGTGATCGCCGGTCCGGCGGTTGCGGCCGCCCTGCGCGACGCGCGCCTGATCGGCGCGCTGCTGGTCGCGGCCGAAGCGACGGGCAGTACCGCCGCATGCCTCGATACCGTGGTCGAGTACCTCAAGACCCGCAAGCAGTTCGGCCGGCTCATCGGCTCGTACCAGGCCCTCAAGCACCCGACCGTGGACATACTGCTGGAGATGGATTCCGCGCGCTCTTTCATCTATCACGCCGCGACGCTGGTGGATGAGAACAGCCTGGACCGGGATGCGGAAATCGCCTGCCGCATGGCCAAGGTGCAGGCCAGTCAGGCGCTCGTCTATGCCGGCGATCGCGCCGTGCAGTTCCACGGAGCGATGGGCTTTACCTGGGAGTGCGATGCCCAGCTGTACATCCGCCGCGCGCAGTGGAGCAGACAGCAGTTCGCCGATCCGCTGCACCATCGCAAGCGGCTCGCGCACCTGCTGCTGGACCAGGAGTCTGCGCCGTAGAAGCCACTCGGCGGGTGCCGATCTAGCGGAACCTGCCCGGGGCGGCGCTGTCGCGCCGCGCGCTGGGGTCGTGCGCGCCGATCGATTAGAATGGCGCACATACTGTTTCCGGATACCTTACCCGATGAGCAAAAAACGCGGAGGCCTCAAAGGCGGATTCGTGCCCCGCAACCTGGCTGTCTCACTCGCCGGCATCCGCGCCGGCAGCGCGCTCGCGGTTGACTCCGCCGTGCAGCGCATGACCGGCGGCGGAGATGACTACAAGGGTTCCGCCCTGGCCCGGCACGAGGCGCGGCGCTTCGTACGCGAGCTGGGCCGTCTCAAGGGCACCTATATCAAGATCGGGCAGATGCTGGCCCTGTTCGGGGAGCACTACCTGCCGGCGGTCCTGGTGGACGCGCTGCGCGATCTGTCGGACCAGACCGAGCCGCTGCACTGGGATGCCCTGGAGTCCGCGGTGCGCGACAGCCTGGGCGCGCGCTTCGATGAACTGGAGTTCGATACAGAGGCCTTCGCCGCGGCGTCCCTCGCACAGGTGCATCTGGCCAGGATACGCGACACCGGGGAGTGGATTTGCCTGAAGCTGCAATATCCCGGACTGAGGCAGGTCATCGATGCGGATTTCGATGCCGTCGTACGAATGTTGCGGCTGGCGCGCTGGGTCAGCACCGGCCGCGACGTGGACGACTGGCTGCGGGCCATGCGCGGCCACCTGCACAACGAAATCGATTACGCGCGCGAGGCCCGCCTGACCGAGCGCATGGCCGAACTGGCTGAAGGGATAAGTGATCGCGACGTGCCCTACCGGGTGCCTCGCCTGTTCCGGCGCTACTGCACGGACACGGTGCTGGCCATGGAGTTCATGGAGGGGTATTCCGTTGCCGATCCGGACGTGTCGCGATTGTCCCTGGAACGGCGCAACGCACTGGCGAGCGCCATGCTCGAACTGTTTTTTCTCGAACTCTATGAGTGGGGCGTGCTGCAGACCGATCCCAATTTCGGCAACTACCTGTTGCGCCTGGACGACCGACGGCGACGGTCCGGCGACGACGAACTGGTGTTGCTGGACTTCGGTTCCGTGCTCGAGCCCTCCCCGGATTTCCTGTATAACCTGCGCCGCGCCATCGACGCGGGGATGCGCGAGGATATCCCCGCGTTGACCGAAAGCCTGGTCGGACTCGGTTGCCTGCGGCCCGATGCCAGCGAGGAGGGCAGACGCCTGTTCGCCGATTTCTGCCTGCAGTTGCTGGAGCCGCTGCGCCCCCCGGACCGGCTGCCCTCCCAGTACCTGAGTGACGAGGGTCGGTATTGCTGGGGCACGTCCGGGCTTATGCGGCGCGTCGGCAAGAAGGCCGCCCTGTCCGCCGCCAGCCGACATTTCACCACGCCCTCGCGGGACTTCGCCCTGATCGCGCGCAAACTGAGCGGACTCTACAATTTTATCGCCGTGCTGGATGCCCAGTTCAACGCCCACGCCATGGCGCAGGCCCACATCGACCGCTGGCGTGACAGGGAAGCCGATGGCGCGACGCGATAAGGATGATCGCCATGAGGCGATTCCGGCAACGCGCAGCAGCCGCTTCGCGCGCATGGCGCGTATGGCGGGTGGTATCGCCGGTGGCATGATCGCCGAGGGCGGGCGCCAGCTCCGCTCCGGCCGGCGCCCCACGGCCAGGGATCTGCTCCTCACCCCGGGCAATGCGCGGCGGGTGGCGGACCAACTGGCGACCATGCGCGGCGCGGCCATGAAGGTGGGCCAGATGCTGTCCATGGATACCGGGGACTTCCTGCCCAGGGAGTTGGCCGACGTGCTCGCTCGCTTGCGCGAGGACGCCCGCTACATGCCTCCCGAGCAATTGCACGCGGTGATGTGCGATGTGTACGGCGAGGAGTGGGAATCCCTTTTTTACCGTTTCGAGATGAAGCCCATCGCGGCCGCCTCCATCGGCCAGGTGCACCGGACGCTAGCGCCGGACGGCCGTGAAATTGTCCTGAAACTGCAGTACCCGGGCGTGGCGCAGAGTATCGACAGCGACGTGGACAATATCGCCAGCCTGTTGCGACTATCCGGCCTGATGCCGCCGGGCCTGGACATCCAGCCCCTGCTGGAAGACGCCAAACGCCAGTTGCACGACGAGGCGGACTACCTCAAGGAGGCGAAGTACCTGCAGGCGTTTGGCGAGGCGCTCGCCGACGACGAGCGTTTCGTGCTGCCGCAGGTCTTGCCGGAGCTGACACACCGGACCGCACTGGCGATGACCTGGGTCGACGCCAGCCCCATCGATACCGTGGCAGACAGGCCGCGCGTGGAGCGCGACCGGGTGATGTCGGCGCTCATCGAACTGATGCTGCTGGAGTTGTTCGAGCTGCGCCTGGTGCAGACGGACCCGAACTTCGCCAATTACCGCTACCGTCCCGATACCGGGGAAATCGTGCTGCTGGATTTCGGTGCCACGCGCCGTTTCAAGGCGGCCTTCGTCAACAACTACCGCAAGCTGGCGGCCGCGGCGGTCGCCGGCGACGATCACCGGGTGGCCGCGGCGGCGCAGCGCCTGGGCTATGCCATCGGCGAACCGGGCAGCGTGTACCGGGAACTGATGCTCGACGTCTTTCAGCTGGCGCTGGAACCGTTGCGCACCGAGGGCCCCTACGATTTCGCGGGCTCCAATCTCGCCGGCAGAATTTCGCAGCTCGGGGAGGAAATTACCCGCTATCGGGAATTCTGGCACACGCCGCCGTCGGACGCCGTGTTTTTCCACCGCAAGCTGGGCGGTATGTTCATGCTGGCGACGCGGCTGGAAGCGCGCGTCGATGTACACGGTCTGCTGCAGCGATGGTTGTGATGCCGAAATCCCGGCGGGCGCCGCAGTACCGCCTGTATCACGGTTCCTCCCCGCCGTGCCGGGCCTGCCCGCCCCCGACCCAGGTGTGCCGTACCGCAAGATCCTCGTCGAAATGCACCATGTCGGCCCGAAAGCCCGGCCGCAGGCGGCCGCGCACATGGTCGAGACCGAGGATGACCGCCGGATACAGGGATGCCATGCGCAGGGCCTCTCCGAGGGGCAGGCCGATGCGGTTGTGCATGTGGGCCACGGCGTCGATCAGCCCGATCGCGCTGCCCGCGAGGTTGCCCTCGGCGTTCACGAGGCGGCCTTCGCGCTCGCGGACGACCTCGCCGTAGAGTTCGAAGTCGGCGCGATGTCCGCCGACACCGGCCATGGCATCGCTGACCAGAATCAGTTTTCCCGCCGGTTTGGCAGCCAGTGCCAGGCGAATTGCCGCCGCGTGCACGTGGTGGCCGTCGGCGATGATGCCCGCCCAGAGCGCATCGATCGTCAGTGCCGCGCCGACGGCGCCCGGTTGACGTGCCTGCAACGGGCTCATGGCATTGTACAGGTGGGTCACGCCGCCCAGACCGTTGCCCACCGCCGCCGCCATTTGTTCGTAGCTGGCATCGGTGTGTCCGGCACACAGGTGCAGGCCGCTGGCGGCAAGGCGCGCCAGTTGGTGTGGCGCGACGCATTCCGGGGCCAGTGTGAGGATCACGGGAAAGCCGGCGAGGCCGCACAGCCAATCCAGGTCCGCGGGGTCGGGTGCGCGCAGTTTGTCCGTATCGTGAGCGCCGTGCTTGCTCCCGGCGAGGAAAGGTCCTTCCAGATGTATGCCGAGGATGCCCTCCAAACCCTGATTGCGCGCTTCAGTCACCGCCGCGACCGCTGCTTCGCTCACCGCCCGCGTATCGCTGACAAGGGTCGGCAGCAGCGCCGTGGTGCCGCGGCTGCGGTGGGCGCGGTGCATGATATGCAGGGTTTCCGCGGTGGGCGTGTTGTTGAACAGGTGATCGCCGCCGCCGTTGACCTGCAGATCGATGAACCCCGGCGCCAGCGTGCCCGAGTCCAGCCGGGCCAGTGGCACGCCGTCGGGGCAGTCGACAAGCGGCAGAACCTCCTCGATGACATCGTCGCGCACCACCACGCAGTGCTCGGCCAGCATGGTCTCGCCATCGAATACCGCGGGGGCGGCGAGCGCGAATGTCGCGTCGGTCTGATTCATGCGGTTCCCTCCTGCGGCCAGTGTAACCAAATCCGGCCTCCCCGGGACCGGCGCGTAACACTGGCTATCTGCGGCAACCGCGCTATGCTGTCCATCAATAACATAACGGTGATGGACGGTATGCGACATTTCTGGCAAAGACTGACACTGGCGGGTTGCCTCGCGATTTTTATCAACGGCTGCAGCGACGGCAGCGACAGCGTCGCAGGTGGATTGTTGCCGCCGGACGAGAACGCCGTTTTTGCCGTGGCCAATGGTTGCTTCGCGATTTCGGTGGATGGCGGCGCGAACTTTATCGACGCGCCGGTCGTGGCCCCGGCCGACGAGCCGCTCTCCGGTATTGTGGGCGACTCTATTGCATCTGCTGTTGCAGCCGATCCGGACGAGGCGGATCGCTTCCTGTTGCGCCCCTCGGATCTGGGCAGGTACCTGCTGTACACGCAGGATGAGAACTTCCTGGTCTCCGACGGCGAGCAGCTGTTGGCCGTGTCGACTCTGGCCTCCGACACGCGCCTCGTCGACGGCGAGGTGATCGTCGAGGACCGTATGCAATCCGAGGGCGAGTGGCTGCTGGAGGCGGCGCCGGACAGCCGGTTCCTGTTGCAGCATATCAAGTCGGGCAATTACATCGCCGCGGATGGCTCGCTGGCACCGGAGGCGAGCGCCGCGGCCCTGGAATTCGTACCCGAGACCCGCTGCGCGGAATTTCCCGAGCTCACGGTGGATGCGGAAGGTGAGATCGCGGTGACGGAATTCGAGGACGGCGACGTGTTCGGCTTTGTGGAAACCCACGCCCATCTGTTCACCAATCTGGCCTTCGGCGGGGGCGGGGCCTTCCACGGCGCGCCGTTTCATCCGCTGGGTGTGGAGCACGCCCTGCCCGACTGCGATCTCACCCACGGCGAGGGAGGGCGCAGGGATTTCATCGGATTCGCCTTCAACGACGGTCTCGGTGACTTTACCGATCTGCTGCCGCTGTTTGTGACCGGCGAACTGACGGAGGACGACCACCGCACCGAGGGCTATCCCGAATTCACCGACTGGCCCGATGCGCCGGGCAGTGCCACGCACCAGGTGCAGTATTACCGGTGGATCGAGCGGGCCTACAAGGCGGGCATGCGGTTGCTGGTGCAGCACGCCACCACCAATCAGGTACTGTGCCAGCTGGCGGTGGGCATCGGCACGCAGCCCCTGCGACACAGTTGCAACGACATGGTTGCGGTCGATCGCATTATCGAGGCGACCTATGCCATGGAACGCTATATCGATGCCCTGTCGGGCGGCCCCGGCGAAGGCTGGTTTCGCATTGTGTTCAGTCCCGAGCAGGCCCGGGAACAGATTCGGGGGGGCAACCTGGCGGTGGTATTGGGTATAGAAACGTCGGACCTGTTCGACTGCTTTCTCGTGCCCTTCGGCGAATTCGAACGCTGCACCGAGGCGGATGTGGTGGCGAAACTCGACCAGTACTACGATATGGGCGTGCGGGCCCTGTTTCCGGTACACAAATTCGACAACGCGTTCTCCGCCGGTGACGGCGATCGTCGTGTCAGCGACATTGGCAACTTCGGCCACACCGGGCACTTTTCAAATTTCGTGCTCTGCCCCGATGAATTCCTCACGTTCAATGGAGGTTTCGATGACGGCGGTGTGAACTTCGCCAACCTGAACATGCCTCGCGAGGTCTACGACTCGCCGCCGCCGATCGACATGAGCGGTTTCGACGCCGATCCCATCGGCGCGCTGTTTCCCCACCTCGGGCTGTTCGCCGGCGGGCGACTCGAGGGCGAATACTGCCAGAATCACGGGCTGACCCAGCTCGGCGAATTTCTGATGGTGGAGATGATGAAGCGCGGCATGATCATCGAGGTGGACCACCTGCCGCGCAAGGGTTACAAGCGCGCGTTCGAGATACTGCAGGAGTTCGACTATCCGGCGGCGGGCACCCACGGGCGCAATTTCAATGGCGTGCTCTACGAGTTGGGCGGGATCTCCAAGAGCAATCTGGGGCGCTGCCGCGATCCCGATACGCCGGCGACCATGGATGACGGCTTTCAGGCGCGCATCCAGTCGATCGGTGACGCCGGCGGCTTTCCGGCGGAGGGCTTCGGCTTTGACTTCAACGGCTTCGCCGGCGCCCCCGGGCCGCGCTTTGGCGAGCGCAGCGGCTGCGACGCACCGCAGACGGACGCGGGCATTACCTACCCTTTCACTTCCTATGCCGGCGATGTCACGCTGCAGCGGCCGCGTGTCGGCAACCGTGTCCTCGATTTCAACACCGAGGGCATGGTGCATCTGGGCCTGGTCGCGGAGTTGATCGAGGACGTGCGCCGCGACGGCGTCAGCGACGAGGAGCTGGAGCCCCTGTTCCGCTCCGCCGAAGGCTACCTGCGTATGTGGGAGCGTTCCGAACAGCGCGCCGGGTCGATCGGCGGTTAGCGGCTCAGTTTGACTCCATTGGGTGAACACGGGGCCATACTCAGCCCGTGTGGTATCCGTTTACTGATCATTCAAACCCACCCGCACTCACCGGTCGCTAGTCGTCAAAGGCCTCCAGGTCCACGCGGAAAATCTCGAAGGGCGGGTTCAGCGGCCGGCCCAGCACGAAGTTGACCACGTCGCTCTTGATGACATAGAGGGCGCCTTCGGCGACGGTGGCTGTGGACAGCCCGCTGATCTGGGGTACTGTCGTGACCGTCGCCGCCGTGCCGTCGGTATTGGGGCGCACTCGGCTCACCGCCTCCCCGGATACCGCGTAGACATCGCCATCCAGCACAGCCAGTCCGTCCGGAGCGGGCAAGTCGTCGCCGGACAGTGCAACAGGCGTCACAACGTCCCCGTCCGGGAGATTCACGCGCAGCAACGCCGCGGGGAAAAACCTGGCGACAATCAGGGCGCTGCCGTCGGCGCTCACGGCGATACCGTTCAGGCCCAGGCCCGCCCCGCTGGCGTCGGCAAACAGCGGGTCACTCGCAAAGACTGTGCCTTCGCCACTGTCGGGATCGAGGCGATAAATGAACGGGTTGGCGGGGTCGGTGACGAAGGCCGCGCCGCTGTCGTCCAGGGCGAGGTCGTTGCAGGAGCCGCCCGTGCTCAGCGCGCCGAGAAAAAACTCCAATACAAGCCCACCGGTATCCAGGTCGAACACCCAAACGCGGTCGTCCAGGCCGTCCACCTGTGTTGCGCATACCCACAGCCGGCGCGCGGCGGGGTCCACCTTGGCGCCGCCGATCCTGGCGCGATCATCCGCCGGCCGGAACAGGGATTCGGTACCGTCCGCGGCGATGCGCGTGATACTGCCCCCCTGGAGACTGGTCGCATAGAAGGCGCGATCGACCGGATCGAAAGCCACGCCCTCCGGTACGCTGTCGGGGCTGCTCAGTTCGTAGCGGTCCAGCAGCGGCTGCGCCGGTGCGTCGCTGGAGTCGCTGCAGGCTGTGGTCGCTACGGCGGTTGCGAGTGCCAGCCAGGTGAGAGGTTGATTGATTTTCATTGTGGCTGCGATTCCTGGATTGGTGGACGTCCGGAGAGTATAGCTTCCGGGTTGCCGCCCTGCAGCGGACGCGACAATTCCGGCTACTGTTCAAAATGATCGACCAGTTATGCGGGAGCGGAGATCAATTCGTAACCCCAGGCGGCGAGGATGTCGCGCCGCGCAGTGAACACCTCGTTGAGCCCGGTCAGCGTGGACGCGGGCAACGCGGCGATTTTTTTCGCGTTGAGATCGGTGATCGGCCGCTCGAGCGTACCGTCCACTGAATGCACCTCGAAATTCGCGGTGTAATCCAGCGGGCCGAGTTCGGGCAGGAACTGTGAGAGCCGCCCGGCGGCGGCGGCCGGTTCCGCGACCAGGGTCTCGTAAGTGACGACCAGCGCATCGTCGAGCGTACGGGCATTGTCGAGCTGTGTACGCAGGCACATCATGGCGAAGTTGGCGGCGCGCGACACCGTCCAGCCATTGCGCCGCATCAGGCCCTCGGCATGTGCGTAGGGGTTGCGCACCATGATGACGAATTTTACCGGCTGAAAATGTGCGACGATATCTCGCGTTCGAATCAGGTTGGGGGGGCTCTTCTCCAGCAGTACCGGCCTGGACAGATCCCAGTGAGATTCCCACACCGCCTTGATCCGCGGCCAGGGCAGGTGCTGTTCGCGCTTCCAGGGAGCTTCGCGCATTACCGCCTTCAGTTCTGGCAGAAACTGGCCCTCCGACGGCAGCGAGGACACATTCCGCGAAGTGGACAGCAGTTTCCACAGGAGTGTGGAGCCGCAGTACGGGGGCGGAGTAGGAAAAGATACAACGACACGCGGGTGCTCAGTTGTTCGGGGACGACTGCTGCCGCAGTCCGATCAGCTGTACGAATCCGCGTCGTTTGCCCTTGCCATTCAGAACCAGAAACTCCATTGAGCCGTCAGCATTGACATCCAGGGCGAGAACATTGCTCGGGCAACCACCTGGCGCGGCGGGCCAGATGGAAATATATTGGCATGAATCGGCCTCGCTCGGCAACCTGGCATACATCGTTCCGCCGGATCGTGCGAAGCGAGACGCGGATAGTGGCTCGGTTTGAAAAACATGGCCTGACGCCGTACACCTGGCAAAAACTCAAACTCAGTCAGACACTGTCGAGACGCGCTGCAGGTTGCGCGCCCGTAGTGGCTGCTCTAGACTCGAAACCCCATCGCATGTGCAGCAGCTCACGAGTAGGCGCACGACAGTCGGAGACCGGGCCCCATGGGCAGTGAAAATACAGGTCAGGCGGACAAGGCGGGTGCCAGCTTCGATACGTCGACCGACAAGCGCTTTCTGGAGTACTACGAGGCCCAGAGCCAGTCGGAGGAAACCATCGGTCGCTTCGAGCGGCTCGAGGATCTCATCCTGCGCGCCATGGCCGCGGCCGGCCGCGACGGCCCCTTCGACATGCTGGATGTCGGGGGCGGCGCCGGTACCCTGTCCCGCATGTTCGCCCGCGACGGACACCGGGCGACCTGCGTGGACCTGAGCGCGGATCTGCTGGAGGTGGGCAGACGGCGTGCAGCCGAGGAAGGGCTGGATGTCGATTTCATCAATTGCAGCGCCACCGATATCCCGGTGCAGGATGCCACCTGCGATGTCTGTGTGGTGCCGGAACTGCTCGAACACGTGGCCGATTGGCAGGGTGTGCTGGACGAGGCGTCCCGGGTTTTGCGCCCGGGTGGTGTGCTGTACCTGAGTACCACGAACACTCTGTGTCCGACGCAGGATGAATTCAATCTGCCCCTGTACAGTTGGTATCCGGCACCGGTGAAGCGGCGTTACGAGCGCCTGGCGGTGACCACCCGGCCGGAGATCGCCAACTACGCCAAATATCCCGCGGTCAACTGGTTTACCTACTACAGCCTGCGCGACGCATTGCGCGAGCGCGGCTTCGACCGCTTCCTCGACCGCCTCGATATGATCGAGCTGCGCGTCGCGGGGACCTCGCGCGCGACGGTCGCGAAGTGGTTGCAGCGTATCCCCTGGCGCGCTTCGGCTGTCAGCTCGCCACACCCAATTCCGTGATACTCGCCTTTAAACCGACAGCCGACTGACGCGGTGCGCGACACCCGAATGCTATGGGCGGTACCAGATCGGAGATGTATACGCCCGTTCCTGGATCGTGTCCGGATGCTCCCCCGCGCTGTCCATACCCAGCGCGATGGCGTCCAGCAGCGAGTGGCGGGCGGTGGGTATCTGCAGCACGCGCGCGTAGTAGAACGCCGGTTGGCCGGGATCGAACCTGGGGTCCGTCCACACGGCGCTGAGCTGGGCTTCGCCGATGCTGTTGCGCACCTCGCCGGTGCGCCGGTCCACCGTATCGCCGACCGGGGGCAGGTCGCCGTCGGGACCCCTCGCGCGGCCTTCTGACCAGGCCACGTCGAATACCTGCTCCCGGGCCTCTCCGTCCGGCCCCAGCCAGCCCTTGACGATCTGGATGCGATCGAGGTTCGCGCCGACCGGGTCCCTGGCCGCAATCACGATGAACGAGGGGGTGTCGGGTCCCTCTAGCTGGCCGCCCATCGGCACGCCGAGCCGGGTCGCCCTGGCGTGCAGGTCGGCGGTGGCCAGATCCTCGGGAACAAAGCCCGTGCCGCCGTAAAACTGTACGGCGATGCGCGGGCCGGTGGTGGCGTAGACCTCGCGCCGTTTCAGTGCCGCCAGGATATCCGCCCGCGTGTTGCTGCGCGACCATACCGCGGCCAGGCCCGAGGCCGACATAGCCCAGCCGCTGGCGCTGGGCTCGCCCTCGGAAAAGGTGCGCTGTTTGTTCTCGGGAATCGAATCGGTCGCCAGTTTGCCGTGGAAATTGTCTTCCTCGGCGGAGGCCAGCGCCGTGTGCGAATCCGTCGAGCCGATCACCCCCAGCCTGTAGGGGTTGCGACCCAGCCGGCTTTCTATCTCCAGGCCGCGTTTTAGCGTCGGGCGCAAGAAATCGCCCCGCTGCGGCCGGTATTCCGTCCAGTGGCGCTGAATGTAGAAAGGGTAGTTCTCGAAATCCGCGAATGGGTCATTCGGCGAGAATTTCGGGTGTGTTTCCGAATCACCCTTGATCTGCGTGATCTCCGCCACGCGTTCCCATTTTGCGCGCGCCGCGATGTAATCCCCGGTGAGGGGCTCGCCGCGCAGGTTGGTGGTGTCGGGAAACATGTAACCCTTGGAGATGTTCGAATTGTGGGGAATGGCGGTGAAATCGGCGCCGGTGGCGTCGCTGGTTTGCTCCAGCCAGGCCCACAGGTCCTCGGGATAGGGGCTGTCGTCCAGCCCGAAAGGGTCGTATTGTTGCGCCGTCGCCGCGTCGCTGTCGGTAATCACGACCCGGTGCAGGTTGGCGCCGCCGGGAATGGAGCTCCATTCCCAACCGATCAATGCGGTAAAGGTGCCGGGCTCGTTGTAGGACTCGGCGGTGTCGGTGATGGTGCGCCAGGTGTCGATTTCGATCTGCGGCGGCATCGGCAGCAAACCCAGATCGCTGTTCTCGAGGCTGCTGGCACGGGCGTCCTCCTCGGGTGTCAGGGCGGGGTCGGGCAGCACACGCCTGAATGCCTCGCGGCCGTCGCCGGAGTCGATGGCGCGCCGCAGTATCCAGGCGGCGACGTGAGCCTTGATCGTATCCCATGGCCCAAGGTCGGAGGTATCCACGCCATTGCGGTGGATATTGCGGATCTGGCCGAGAAATTCGGCGTGATCCGATACCACGAGAAAATCCAGCGGCGTGCCGATACGTACCCGCGCCCCGTGGTAGGGGTGAATGACCGGCAATCCCCTGGCGTAGCGAAAGGCGGTGTCCGGGCCCGCACTCAGGTTCTGGGTGACGTAGGCGTCGGAGGAAAAGGTGGTATGTACGTGCGTGTCCCCCCATAGCAGTTGCCGCTCCGCCGCCGCGGCGATACCGGTGAGGGTGAGAAGAACCGTTGCGAGCAGTATGCGCATGTTATTGGCCCGGCAGTTTCGTGAGCCGCCTTTATAGGCGATGGCGCACCGTCCCGCAACCCGTCCAGCGCGCTGGACGGGTCAATCGCCCAGGGCGGCCAGCAGGGCCTCTGCTTCGGCTTCCTCGGGAAAGTTCTTCTCGGCCTGAAGCAATTTGCGCAGGGTGTCGCGGGCCTCGTCGGTGGCGCCGGCGGCGTTGGCAATCATCGCCTTGTGATACAGCAGGCTGGGGTGATCCGGGTCCGACTCCAGAGCGCGGCGGATACTGCGGCGCGCCTGCTCCAGGTTGCCGTTCAGATACTCCACCACCGCCAGAGTATCCAGCGTGGACGCATTGTCCGGCGCGAGTTCGCCGGCGCGCCGCGCGTACTCCAGGGCCTCATCGGGCGCTTTTTCCCGCAGCAACCACGCCAGGTTGTTCAGTGCGACGACGTTGTCCGGTTCCCGTTGCAGGGTCTGCCGGTAGGCGCCGGTGGCTTCCTCTCCCGCCACCATCAGGTCTTCCGCCAGTTTCAGCCGCACGGCTATGTCAGTCGGGATTTTCTCCAGCCAGTCCCGGTACAGTGTACGCGCGGCGGGCAGATCGCCGGCCTCCCTATGGTAGCCGCCCAGGGCCAGCACGGTCCCGGTCATCGGCGATGTCTCGAAGGCGCGCCGGGCAAAAGCCACGCCGGCCCGCGGGTCCTCCGCCTGTGTTGCCGCGGCGGCCTGCATAAGCATGACGTCGACATTGTCCGGCAGTTCCTCCTTCAACACGTCGAGCTCCTCGCGAAACGCCTCGTGCCGACCCAGCCGCAACATCAGCTTAGCCCGCGCCAGGCGCGCGCCTTTGTGATCGGGGTTCAGTTCCAGCGCGCGGTCGAGTTCCCGTTCCGCTTTCGGGATATCGCCGCTGCCCGCCGCGGCCATCGCAGTCAGATAGTGGTAGGGTGCGCTGTCCGGTTCGCTGGCAGTGAGTTGCTCCAGCGTGAACAGCGCCTGGCTGTGGTCCCGCTCGCCGAGCTGTGCCAGCGCCGTGAGCTGCAATACCGCCGGATCCTGGCGCTGGGCCTCGCTGAGACCGACGAATGCGGTGGAAACCTTGTCCGGTCTGCCCTGACTGAGGTAGTGGCGGCCGAGCAGGAGGCGCGGCTCAAGGGCGGCCGGGTGATCCTCCCGTGCGGCCTCGAGGCGCGCCACCACCGCGGCATCGTCGCCGCGGCGGGCGTCCACCAGGGCCAGCTGCAATTGCGCGGGCAGGTTGTCCGGATGATGGCGCAGAATGGTTTCGTAGTGCGCGGCGGCGGCATCGAGATCGCCCTCCTGCAACGCCAGTTGGGCCAGCGAGTGATTTGCGCCGGGGTCTCCCGGATCGATCTGCAGCGCCTGCCGGTAGGCCTGCTCCGCCGCCTCCATATCGCCCGACCGGGCGTGGATCCAGGCGATCAGGTTCTGCGATGTGGTATCGTCCGGGTTGCGCTGCGCAAATTCCCCGGCTTTTTCCAGGGCTGCCTCGTAGTTTGCCCGCTGCACGTGACTGAGCACCAGCAGCAGGTCCGCCTGGCGGTACTCGGGCTGCAGTTCCAGCGCCGTCTCGATGTGCAGCTCGGCGTCCCCCGCCTTGCCGCCGAGCAGCAGGCCCGCACCGAGGCCGATTTGCGCCTCGGCGGAGTCGGGTTCCAGCTGTGCGACCCGGGCCAGCAGCGTGATGCCCTCCTCGGTCTGGCCCTGATGAATCAGACCGTTGGCCATCAGTTTCAGGGCGCCGACGTCCTCGGGCTGCTGTTCGATGACCGGGCGCAGCAAGTCGTCGACAGCCGGGTAATTTTCCTGTTGCAGGCGTACCGAGGCCAGCAGTTTGCGGCCGCGCACGCTGCCCGGCGCGATAGCGTAAAACCGCGACGCGTAGCTGTCGGCCTGCTCGAGGTTGCCCTGTGCCAGATGCGCGCTGCCCAGGAAGAATGCCAGCAGCGGATACTGCTCCATGATGGGATCGGCGCGGTTAAGGTGTTTGATCGCCTCCGCATAGCGCTGGTTCTGCAGTTCCACCACCCCCATGACCAGATTGGCGCCGGGGTCTTTCGGCTCGGCGCGCAGTAGCTGCCGGGCGCCCTGGCGGGCTGTCTGCACGTCGCCCTGGTCCAGGGCGAGCATGGTGCGCTTGCGCAGCGCCTGCAGGTTGCCCGGGTCCAGTTCCAGCACTTTGTCGTAGGCCTCCGCGGCGGCGTCCACATCCCTGCGCATGCCGCGCAGTTCCCCCATGGCGAACCAGGCTGCCGGGTTGTCGGGCGCGCGCTCGATCAGTGTGTTCAGGGACGCGGCGGCGGATTCCAGCTCCCCCAGGTTGAGCTGGAGCTGCGCCCGGGCCAGAAGGGCGGTACTGTTGCCCGGCTCAATCGCCAGGGCCGTGTCGATGAGTTCGCGTGCGTCGGAATTTTCCCCCAGGGCGAGTCTTGCCAGCGCCTTCTGTGCGTAGAGCTTTGCCATCGCCGCATCCGTCAACCCCTCTTCCGGCAGCTTGATCGCCTCGGCGTGGTCGCCGGCGGCGACCAGGGCGGAGGCGTAGGCGGGCACCACCTCGTTGCGGTCCCAATCCAGCCACAGGGCGCGCTGCAGCTCCTTGGCGGCGGCCGCTGCGTCGCCGGCGGCCAGATACGTGCTGCCCAGCAGCCAGCGGGCCTCTCCCAGGTTCTGGTCCTTCTGCAGCGCGTTCTTCAGTTCCAGGATGGCGGCTCTTTCATCGCCGGCGGCCAGGTGCTCGCGGGCGCTTTGCAGGTGATCCTGTGCACTGTCCGCGGCGCAGCCGCCCAGGGCCAGCGCCAGCGCGACGCTTGCGAATATTCTTGTGATGATGCTCATGACGTTCCCCTGTCGTTGTGAGGCGAGGCGATAATGCAGCAATGATTATAGAGGGCGGAAGGGGCAGCGCCCACCACCTTTGGTTCGCGGATCCCATCCCGGGAGTATACACGCGCGACTGGGCAAAGCGGCCCGCCGCAGCACGGCCGCACGCGGACGAGCCGCGTCGCGCGCGCCAGCCGGGGCGCGAGATCACCGCGGGAGATCGCCAATCGGCGTCAGGAATTTTTACAACACGACTAAATACTGAGTTTAGCTCACGGATTTTTTAGTCCGTAAGGATCGATCATCTACGCGCTAAAGGCCCAAACTGGTCTGAACATTGCAAGTGCGGACACACAAGTGACCAGTAAGAACGACAGGCTGTAAGAACATAAGGCGCTGGCGTTGAGCAAAGCGCCGGAAAGGATTGAATTGGTCCGGGACAAAACAAAGATTCGGGGCGAAGAGCGTTTTGGCTGACTGCATCGCAACCTGGGGAAACCACCATGTCAACGTTTTTGAGAGCAACTGCACTGTCCCGATGGATCCTGGGCCTGTTTGCCGCCGCCGTGCTGGCCGCGGGATCGGCCGTGGCCCAGCAGCCGCAGCAGCAAGGGCACCGAGTTCATTCTCATGTTCAATGAGAACCTCTCTGGCCGACCCGACGCCTTGAGCCTGTTCATCACCGGCGACATCGCCACCTCCGGCTCTGGTCGATATACCCGGCATCGGCTTCTCGGCGCCCTTCTCCGTCACCCCGGGCACGGCGACGACGGTGCCCCTGCCGGTCGTGCTGAAGAAGACCACCCTCGACACCGATCAACGACCACGGCGTCTTCGTCACCGCCGACGACGAAGTCACCGTCTACGGGCTCAACCAGCGCGGTGCTTCCGGCCTGACGCCTTCCTCGGCCTGCCCCCACCGGTACTTCTCGGAACGACCTACATCAATCAGGGCTTACGAGAACCGCGACCACTGTCATCGGTGCACGACAGCAATTCGGCATTGCCGGCGACCGCCCACGCATACCACCGTCACCACCACACCGACCGACACCGCCGGATGCGAGGGCTCGCCGGGCGTACCCTACAACATCACCACTGGACCGGGGCGACACCTACCAGTTGCGCAGCAACGCAAATCTCGCCGCCGCCGACCTCACCGGCACGCACGATCACCGCCGATCGATCCGATCGCCGTCTTTCGGCGGCCACCAGTGCGCCGATGTTCCCGCGCGGAGATACTTGCCTGGCGACCACCTCGTCGAGCAGCTGCCCCCGACCACGACCTGGGGCCAGTCCCTTCGTCACCTTCCCCGCTGGCCACCCGTATCGGTGGCGACACCTTCCGGGTGCTGGCCTCCGAGGACAATACGTCGGTGGCCATCAACGGCGCTCACCGCTGGCGACACTGAACGCCGGTGAAGATTTTCGAGACGGTCTCTCACGTCGCCCAGTACGGTCAACGCGGACAAGCCGGTTCTCCTGACCCAGTACTCCAACGGCACCAGCTTCGACGGTGTCACCTCCGACCCCTTCCAGGTGGTCGTGCCGCCTTCGGAGCAGTTCCTCGCCGGTTGCACGGTCAGCACGCCGGCCACGGGGATGCGTGATCGACTTCGTCGACGTCGTGGCGCCGAACGCCGCCGTCGGTTCCATCACGGTTGACGGTGTGCCCATCCCGGCCGGGGATTTCTCGCCGATCGGCGCCAGCGGCTTTTCCGGCGCGCAGGTCGATGTGAGTGTGGGCAGCCACACGGTCGATGGGCCCTTGCCCTTCGGCATCACCGTCTACGGCTTTGCCACTGCCGACTCCTACGAGCTATCCCGGGCGGCCTGGCCCTGGGCGAGGTGGCGGGAACTGGTCAAGGTGCAACCGAGTCCCGCGACGGCGACCAACCCGGTCAACACCGAGCACTGCGTCACCGCGACGACCCTCGACCAGGACAGCGACCCACTGCAGGGCATCCTGGTGAACTTCACGGTCAGCGGCGCCAACACCGACAGCGGATTTGGCTCCACAGACGCCCAGGGTACTATCGAGTTCTGCTACACGGGCACCAACACCGGCACCGACACCCGAGTCGTCGCCACTGCCGGCAACAACATAAGCGCGCAGGCGGAGAAGATCTGGCAGCAGTCCGGCGGTGGTGGCGGCCTGGCGGCCTGTGACGGCGACGACGACGGCGTCATCAGCCGCATGGATGTCTGGATGATCGCCATCTTCCGCGGCACCGAGGTCGATTCCGGCTCTCAACGGCGGCAATCTCCACTTCGGACGGCGTGGATCACGCGCCGGGATTTCAAGGCCTGCCTGCAGGAACTCGGCACGCAGGCGATTCCGGATTAACCGTTGACCGATTGAAAGCTGCAGTCTACTTATTGAAAGTGCCAGTACTTAAAGGAGAAGTCACTATGACAAACACACTCGTTCAGACTGACGCGCGGATTGTGCGCGGCGCTGGCGCTGGCCCTCGGGGCGGCGCAGGCGCAGGCGGTGCCGCTGACGGATCTGTTGGAGGGACAGAGCATCGAGATCGGCGACAAGCGGTTCGATAGCTTCACGCTGCTGGGCGACCCGATCAATCCCGAGCTGAGCGACCCGATCGACCTGTCGGCGATCGACGTTACCGGTATCGGCGACGGCACCGCGGGCAATGCCTACGGGTTGAATTTCCAATTCGGTCCCGAGTTTGCGGATCGGTCCGGAAGCGCCGGACACCTCTGATTTCATGGACCTGTTTTTCGCCTACACGGTGAACAGCGACCGACACCGCGCACCTGGATCAATGGCATACTCGGCTGGTGGCGCATGCCAGCCGCGACCGGCTCGGATGCCTTCGTGACGGTCCTCAAGGAGGCCTTTGACAGCCAACCGATGGATCTGCTGGGTGGACCGATGGAGGTATTCAGCGACACGCTGTTTGCGGACAATCTGTCCGAGTCGAGCAATATTGCCCCGAACGATACGGTAGTTGTGGGGGACAATATCGCGCTGTTCTTCGACACGTCTGACGGCCCCAGCATGGCCAGCCTGACCAGCTTCGAGCAGCGTTTCAGCCAGATCACCAGGGATATCCCGGTGCCGGCGACGCTGCTGCTGGTGCTGTCGGGCCTGTTCGGTCTGCGGGTTGTTGCCGGCCGGCGCGCCTGATTCTCCCGGTCACTTCACTCTGAAAGGCAGCCCGCACGCGTGGGCTGCCTTTTTCGTTTCAGATAATCTCCCGGGCGTCACTGCGTCTGACCAGTACACGCTTGCAGACGCCGATGGCCACTGCCAATCCAGTCTGATTGCCACAGTCGGTATGGACGCAGTTTGTTTAGTTACAACCGTCGTTTGCCGGTATTTCGCTGGTTCTTTCACGCCTGGGCCGTGCCTGCGCCCTACGGCCTACCGGCGCTGGATGCGATCGACGGGAAAGCCCCAGTGCCCCAGGCCCCTTGAGCGGGCGATCTTTTCCAGGGCCTGGTATTCCACCGGCGCGTCGGGCAGGGCCACCGCCCAACCCCGCTCCAGCAGGTAGGCGCTCAGGTCCTCGCCTTCATCGAAATGGGTGGCGTCGACCCGGCAGCGGCCGATATAGCTGCCGTCCTTGTTCTCCTCAAGCAGCTCACAGCGCACAAAGCCGTCGATCCTGAAGTCCAGCGCGATGGACGCCCGCGAGCCGCAGACGGGTGGGCGGCGGTTTGTGTCGCAGGTGCGATCGAGTTCGGGAATGTGGATACCGTACAGGTGGATGGTCTTGCCCCTGATGCGCAGGGTGCCGTCTTCGTTGACCCGGGCGGAACTGGAGATTTCGTAGGCCGCCAGCGTGTTCGGTCCCAGGCAGCACAGTGCGAGGACCAGAGTCGCCAGCAACCGGGGTATGTGGATTGGCATCATGCTGGAACTGTAGGGAACACCGGGGGATATGGCAACTTGGACTGCCGCGGCGAGCACGGGTTCACCGGCCTCGCAACGCGGCGACGAGTGGCGCCATCTCGCGCATCATCTGGCCTGGCAGCGTGACGTAGCTGATGCCCCAGCGCTCGCGCCAGCACTTCACGGTTTCCACGCAATGCTCCAGCGGGCCGGCGAGTACGTGAGGGCAGTCATCAAACTCGGAAACCGGCACCCTCAACATGTCCCCGAGAGGCGCCAGCAGGGGGCCGGTATCGCCCCCGGTTATGCCGCCGCCGAAGACCGTGGTCTGTATTTCCAGTGCGGGGAGTTGGTCGCCCGCCGCGTCGCGAAGCCATTGCACCTTGCGGTCGGTGATCTCGGCGTAGGGTTTGGGGCTGTCGGGTTTTGCCATGCCGATGGGCAGGCCGAGGGTGAGGGCGACCGTGTCGGCCCGGCGCGTCGCCAGCCCCAGCATCTTCGGGCCGGAGGCGCCGATCATCAGCGGTATCGGCTCGCGCACCGGCCGGGGTGTTCCCGTCATTCCGGCGATGGTGAAATGATTGCCCTGATAGTCGAAGGGCTCGCCGCGATGGAGTCCGCGGATAATATCGATGGCTTCTTCCAGCCGCGCGATGCGCACCCCGGGCCGGTGAAACGGAATGTCTGTCGCCTGAAAATCGGGGCCGAACCAGCCCGCCCCCAGGCCCAGGGCAAACCGGCCCCCGGACAGCAGGTCGAGAGTGGCGGCCTGCTTTGCCAGCAGCGCCGGGTAACGGAAATCGTTGGCCAGCACCAGCGGCTGCAGCTCGATCGTCGCGGTGACCGCCCCCGCCCAGGCCAGTGCCGCCATGGGCTCCAGCGGCGTGTTGGGGAAATTCAGGTGGTCGGGACAGCTGAACACCTCGTAGCCCAGATCTTCCGCCTCACGGGCGGCATCGGACAACTCGCGGACGACGTCGATTTGCGGAACGTTGACGCCGAAGCGGAAGGGTTTGGTGGTGTGGCTCAAGGAGTGGGCTCGGAATACCGGGAGTCAGCGGGATTATTGCAGAGACGACCGGCCATCGCCACAGCCCGCCTACTCAGCCCCGGAACGCGAAGGGCAGGCGCTGTCCGGGTGCCGGCTGCAAAGTGATCCGCCACATTTGCCGGTCGCTTGTGCTGGTCATGTTTGTGCGTTGTGTGCACACCGAGCCAAGATATTCATAATCAGTTCACATTTTGATAAAAGAAATTACCATTTATTATAATACTGTGGCAGAATCATTCCGTAGAGCGAGTTTTTAGCGGAGCGCAAGCTGGGTCTCGCCGGCGTCCGAGGGAGGTTATCGCCATGCTTTATTCCACGCGACGGCTCGCCTGTCTGTGCCTCACGCTGCTCATGCTCTCTGCCGCGGGTGCGTCGGCGCTTTCTCCCCAGGGGGTTGCGCGCAAGGCGGTTGCACCGCAATACCAGCATCTTGCGGAACGTGCCGCGGAAACCGGACGCGTGCGCGTTCTGGCGCGTGTGCGGCAGGATGCTCCCGGTGTTCCCGTCCTGCGGCGCCAGCGGGCACTGGACAGGGCGGCGCGCTTTGCCAGTGAGCGCGGTATCGAGCCACTGCGCACCCTGCGACAACGCCCGGTGCAGGTGTATTCCCTGGACCGGGAGCAACTGGACCGCCTGCTGGACAGCGGGCTGTTCGAACATGTGCGGGAAGATCGCCTGAACCGGCCGCTCCTGCAGGAATCGCTGGCGCTGATCGGCGCCGACACCGCCCACAGCCAGGGTTATACCGGCGCCGGTACGGCGATCGCCGTGCTCGATACCGGGGTGGACGCCAATCACCCGGCCTTCGGGTCCCGGATCGTGGAGGAAGCCTGTTTTTCCACGACCTTCCCGGAGTTCAATTCCACCACACTGTGTCCCAACGGTCTCGATTCCCAGGTCGGTGGCGGTGCGGCACAACCCTGCGCGGGCCTGTGCGACCACGGCACACACGTCGCCTCTATCGCGGCGGGGCAGGACGCGCTGCGCCCCGGGATGGCGCCGGGCGCAGATATTATCGCCATCCAGGTATTCTCGCGCTTCCAGGACCAGTCACTGTGTGACCCCGATCCGGGTGACGGCAACGACGTTGTCGAATGTGTGCTCGCCTACGACTCGGACATCATGGCGGGATTGGAGCACGTGGAATCACTGACCGCCACCCACACCATCGCCGCGGCCAATCTCAGCCTTGGCGGGGGCCAGTTCAGCGAACCCTGCGATGGTTCCTTCTTCAAGGCGGCCATGGACGATCTGGCGGCGCTGGGCGTGGCGACCGTGGTCGCTTCCGGCAACGAAGGCCTGACCAATGCGATCGGCTCGCCCGGGTGCGTTTCCACCGCCGTGACTGTCGGCAGCGTCAGCGATATGGCCGACGAGGTGCACGGATTTTCCAACAGCGCCTACTTTCTCGACCTGCTGGCCCCCGGCGGGGGTATTACCGCTGCTGTCCCGGGCGGCGGCTACGCCACCTGGTGGGGAACGTCCATGGCCACGCCCCATGTGGCGGGCACCTTTGCACTGATCCGGGCGCAGGAACCGGCGATGTCTGTCGTAGACATCCAGTCCCTGCTGAGCGCGACCGGCGACACCGTGATCGACAGCCGCAATGGCCTGGGTTTTTCGCGCCTGGACGCCGGCGCCGCGATTAGCGAATTGCAGGGGGCCGCCGCCGACGGCGACGGCGACGGAGTGGCCGACGAACAGGACAACTGCCCCGGCGTCGCCAACGCCGACCAGATTGATATGGACGGTGATGGTATCGGACTGGCCTGTGATACGGCGCCCGGTTGCTGATCTTCGTCCCCTGAAAACTGTTTCCCGCGTATGGATGAAGGCGCCTCAGAGATGCTGTGGCAAGGCCCCGTCCGACGCCGCGCCAATCGAGGAGGGCACGACGGATTCAACCGGCCAGGTCGATGCGCGAGAAATCCAGCACGTTCTCCGCCGGCGCCGATCGAATGGCCGCGACCTCGGCGAGTTTCCGTCGCGCGATGTAGGCGAAACACGCGAAATAGATCCCGATCACCAGCGCCCCGATCCACTGGATGCGCAGAAAGTCCAGCTGGAACAGCAGAGTCAGCGCGCACAACGATCCCAGATTGCCCAGAAAGTACTTCATGCGGCCGAAGCGCTTCACGCCAAGACCGAGATTATCTGTGTACAGCCGGATCAGCGAATCCAGTGAATTGACCACCATCAGCACGCCCACGCTGATCATGGCGAGATTGATGAAGCCGGAGATATGCAGTGCTTCGGCGTGGTGGTGGTAAAGCACGGTGAACCAGGTGCCGATGGCGAGGGAGGGCACGACCAGCATGGCGATCAGCAACTGCCATGTGCGGATACCGCTGACGAAACGGGCGGTGAACTGTCCGATCATGATGCTCCAGGAAAACCACCAGAACAGATAGAACGCGTGGTAATCGTTTATCGGCAGCAGAAATCGGTGGAGGTTGGCGAAGTAATCGCCGATCAGTCCCGCGGTACCGAAAAAGTCCCCTGGGCTGCCTTCGCCCGCGAGAAAGGCCCGCCACCACATCGCGCCGATCAGCCCGATGAACAGCCAGCTGGAACTCAGGCTGAGTATACGCACGTACTTTAATTTGCTGCTGGAGTAAACGGCCAGCGCGATCGCGGTGAACACGATGCCGTAGAACACGGGGATCACCGTTTCGCCGTCACCGAGCTGCGGCAGGTACCAGGGCAGGTTGACCAGCAGCAGGTAGGCAGTGAAGGCACAGGTGCCGATGATGACTGCGTTGTTGACCACCTTTACCGCCGTGATTTCGAAGAACCGCACCCGCGGTTCGATAATGCAGAAGTAAAAGCAGGTGAGAAAGTAGAAACTCCAGATCAGAAAGGCCCAGAAGCCGAATTCGATGGCCAGGGGGTTGGCGAACCCGTACTCCGGGCTCGCCTCAAGGTCCGCGTAGCCGCCGAATTCGGTGAGCGGGAACATGATCAGTCCGACGTCCAGGCCCGAGGTGAACAGGATCGCGATGAAGGTGAATGTGCGCACCGGCGTCACGCCGATGCATTGCACGTCCCACCATTTGTACAGGACCAGCGCGATCGCGGCGAAGGTGAAGATGAGTCCCGTCGATAGCCAGAGCGCCATGATGACCAGCCGGTCGCCGGTTATTCGGCCGCGGACCGGGCGGGTTGGCCGGGCCGCTGGCGGGTCTGCCAGTGCTCGTCCATGAGGACCGGTGCGCCGGACGGCGGCAGGAGTTCCCTGCCCAGGATCAGGTCGGCGGCCCGTTCCGCCACCATGATGGTCGGCGCGTTGAGATTGCCGTTGGTGATGAAGGGAAAGATGGAGGAATCCACCACCCGCAGGCCTTCGAGGCCGTGCACCCGGGTTTGCGGGTCCACCACGGCCAGTGCGTCCGTGCCCATTCTGCAGGAGGAGCAGGGGTGGTAGGCGCTCTCGGCTTCCCGGCGCACGAAGGCGTCGATCTGTTCGTCGGTTTGCACGTCGATGCCGGGTTTGATTTCCTCGCCGCGAAAGGCGTCGAGCGCCGGCTGGTGGATGATCTCGCGGGTCAGGCGCACGCAGGCGCGAAAGCCCTCCCTGTCCGCTTCCTGTTGCAGGTAGTTGAAGCGTATGGACGGCGCCTGCGCCGGGTCGGCGGAGCGGGAGTGGACACAGCCGCGGCTCGCGGGCTTGTTGTGACCGATATGCACCTGGAAACCGTCGCCGTCGAAGGCCTCCCGGCCGTCGTAGCGCATGGCCGCCGGCAGAAAATGGTACTGCAGGTCGGGCCATTCAACGCCGGCCCTGGACCGGATAAAGCCGCAGGATTCGAAGTGGTTGGTGGCGCCGAGTCCGTCCCTGCGCAGTACCCAGCGCGCGCCGATCGCGAGCTTGTGCCACCACGTAAGCTTGCGGTTGAGTGACAGGGGCTGCGTGCAGCGGAACTGGAAAAAGAACTCCAGGTGATCGTGCAGGTTCTCGCCGACACCCGGCAGTTCGTGCTCGACCGCGATACCCGCCCGCTGCAGCACCTCGGGCCTGCCGATGCCGGAAAGTTCCAGCAGGTGGGGCGAGCCGAGGGCGCCCGCGCACAGTATCACCTCACCCGATGCCCGCACTTCGTGAATTGCCCCGCGGCGCTGGTAGCGCACACCGACGGCCCGTCCGCCTTGCAGCAAGACTCTGTGCACGAGGGCCCCGGTGCGTACCGTCAGGTTCGGGCGCCCCCGGGCCGGTCGCAGGTAGGCAATGGCGGTGGAACAGCGCACGCCGTTCCCGACCGTCATGTGCATGGCGCCGAACCCTTCCTGCCGTGCCCCGTTGTAGTCGTCGGTCACGGGATAACCGGCTTCCTCGCCGGCGCGGATAAATGCTCTGTACAGGGGGTTGTGCATGTTGTTGCCGTTGTTGACGGCGAGGGGTCCGCTGTCGCCGCGGTAGGCATCGCCGCCGAAGGCCCAGGTTTCCGCCTTCCTGAAGTAGGGCAACACATGGCGGTAGTCCCAGCCGTCGGCGCCTTCGCGCTGCCACTGGTCGAAATCGCGGGCGTGGCCGCGCACGTAAACCATGCCGTTGATGGAGGAGGAGCCGCCCAATACCTTGCCCTGGGGACAATAGACGCGCCGGTTGTCCAGGTACGGCTCCGGCTCGGTTTCCAGTTGCCAGGCGTACTTGCCGGTGTTCATGGGGATGGACAGCGCCGTGGGCATGCGGATGAAAATGCTGCGGTCGCTGCCGCCGGTCTCCAGCAGCAGAACCGAGTGACGACCGGATTCGCTGAGGCGGTTTGCCAGTACGCAGCCGGCGGAACCGGCGCCCACGATGATGTAGTCGTAATGCTGTTCTGTCATAGGGGCCTCGTCGTCCGCGCCTGGGCGCGATGCCCGGTACCGTCGCATTCTGGTTTTCCGGCCCGAAGAAATCCGCCGCGGGAATTATCAACCATCATGGGTCCCGGCCGCCAGTGGCGACTCAGGCCGGCCGCGGCCCCCACAGGATGATGGCGGCGCCGAGCAAGCAAACGGTGCCGCCGAGAACATCCCACCGATCGGGCATCTTGTTTTCCACGACCCACAACCACAGCAGCGAGGAAACAATATAGACGCCGCCGTAAGCGGCGTACGTTCGGCCGGCAAAGGCGCTGTCTATACGGGTGAGCAAAAAGGCAAAGGTCGCCAGACTGAGCATGCCGGGAACGAGCCACAGCGGCGATTTGTCCAGGCGCAACCAGGCCCAGAAGGCGAAACAGCCGGCGATTTCGGCCACGGCGGCACGCGAGATACACGGCCACCGACGCGATCATGATATCAGTGCCTCGATCACCGGACACCTGGGAACCGTATTCACTCGCGAGCGGGGCGCGATTTGTTTGCCGAGCCCTCGTGCGAACCCTGCAGCAGGGTGCCGATGTCGTCGGCGGAAGCCGGTTTGCTGAAATAGTAGCCCTGGTACTCGTCACAGCCGTGAGTGCGTAAAAACTCCCACTGCTCGCGGGTTTCCACGCCCTCGGCGACGGTTATGAAACCCAGCCCCTTTGCGATTCCGATGATGGCCATCACGATGGCCTGATCTTCGGCGCTATGCGCCAGCCCGTCCACAAAGGATTTGTCGATCTTGAGTTTGTACATCGGAAAGCGTTTCAGATAGCTCAGGGATGAGTAACCGGTGCCGAAATCGTCAATCGCCAGGCGTACACCCAGGGCCTGCAACTGGCCGAGAGTCGCCATTGTGTGGGCAGAGTGTTCCATGGCCACGCTCTCGGTGATCTCCAGTTCCAGCGCCTCGGGAGGCAACCCGTTATCGCGCAGGATGGCCTCCACCGTGCCGCTGAAATCGTCACGATACAGTTGCACAACCGACAGATTGACGGCGACCGGCACCTGCATCGCCCCCTGGTCCCGCCACAGGGCCTGCTGTTGCGCGGCCGCGTTCAGTACCCAGGTGCCGATATCCACGATCAGACTGCTCCTTCCGCCACCGGAATGAAGTGGCCCGGCAGGATCAGACCTTCCCGCGGGTGCTGCCAGCGGATCAGGGCCTCGATACCGGTCACCCGCCCGTCGCGCATGTCAATTTGGGGCTGATAGTGCAGCAATAGCTGACCCTGCTGCAGGGCTTCGCGCAGTTCGCTCTCTACCGACAGCGTCTTTCTGGCTCGGGCGCGCATGAGGTCCGTCAATATCTCGATCCGGTTGCGGCCCTTGCTCTTGGCCTGCGCCAGGGCGGTGTCGGCACACTGTACAAGCTCCTCCAGGTTGCCCCCGTGTTCGGGGTAGAGGCCGCCCCGATGCTGGCGGAGAGAGTCAATTGCTGACCGTCGATAGCCACCGGGCGTGCGATGATCTCCAGGATCTGCCCGGCAATATTTAACACCGCGTCCCGTTCCATCCCCGGCAATAACAGATAGAACTCGTCGCCGCCGGCCCTGCTGAGAGTGGCATCGAGGTGCAGGAAAGCCGTGAGGCGACGGGACAGCTCCTTGATCATGCGATCGCCCGCACTGTGCCCGAGGGAATCGTTGACCAGTTTGAAGCGGTCCAGATCAATGTACAAAAGCGCCACGGGGTGATCCGCCGCCTTGGCCAGGGCCAGGGCGATACGTGCTCTTTCCTGCAACATTGTCCGGTTGGGCAGTCCGGTCAATTCGTCGTAATTGCTCAGATAGTGAAGCCTTTCCTGGCTGGTTTTCTTCTCGGTGACGTCCGTGGAGATGCCGCACAGCGCGTAAATGTCCCCGTGCGCATCCCGCAGCGGAATTTTCATCGACCAGTAGGTGCGCGTTTTACCGGTGGCCTTGACGGTATCGGTCTCCTCTGCCTGCACGATCTGGCCGTGGCGCAAGACCCGATCGTCATTGGCCCTCAGGCGGGCGATCGTGCGCGCATCGAAGAAGGGCGTATCATCGTGCCCGATGACTTCTTCCTGGTCACACCCCAAAGATCGAGCACCTCCTGGTTCACATAGGTATAGCAACCATCGGTGTCCTTGAGGTAGATACAGGCCCCGACGTTGTCCAGGATCGTGGACAGGCGCGCCTCGCTCTCCGCCAGGGCCTGCTCATAGGCCCGCCGCTGTTCTTCCCGGTACGAAATTGTCCAGCGCGAAACTGATATCGGCACTCAGTTCCCGCAATAGATTGATAGCCTCGTCATCGAAGGCGCCGGGTCTGCGGTGGTAGACGGAGAACACGGCAAATGGCTGGCCGTTGCGCAGCAGCGGGAAAACGGCCGCCGCACGCCAGCCCAGGCGCCTGACCTCCTTGTGCCAGTGAATGGTGCCCGTCTCCCGCATGAAGTCATTGACGATGACGGCGCGGTTCTCGCGCAGCGCTGTCCCGGTCGGCCCCTGGCCCTCTTTCCGGTCGGGCAGCGAGGACGCTGTCACCCTTTGCAGGGCGTCCTCGCCTTCACCGTGGCTCGCGACGGGCAGGATGTCCCGATTGCGGTTCGAGTTGTCCGGATCCAGGCCATGGCCATGCCGCCGTAGTCGACCGCCATGCGGCAGACCAGCGGGAACAGCTCCCTGATCTTCGTCCATGCGGACAATGGCCTGATTGACCTGACTGAGGGCGTAGATAGAGGCCGGCCATGCGGTCGGCGCGGCGCCGGCTCTTGTCCCGGCTGATGGCGACGAGAAGCACCAGCAGTGCCAGAGCCACACTGAGGGCGATGCCTGAGAGGGCAACCAGGGAGGAGCCCCCCACCAACGCCGTATTCTCCCGAAATCGGGGTGTACTGCTGAGCAGCAGGCGCCACTGGCGGGTCCCCACGTCGATCGGCGAATTCGGTCTGCAGTTCCCCCGCCGCGGCTCTCTGTCGATGCGAGACGGCGTCGGTCCGGTACAGCAGGCCGGCCTCGCCGGCCAGGCCGCTATCGTGGATTTCGATATCGATGCCGGGGTTCAGGGCCGCCGACAGGTGGGCCATCAGGTCGCGCATGCGAAAGGGCACGTCCACCCAGCCCACCAGCGCCCGGCGGCGCTCGGCGACCGTATCGAGCCCGGGAGCGTCGTTGTAGACGGGCAGATACATGACAAAGGACGTCGGCGCACCGCCTGACTCATCCTGCGCCAGCGCGAGCGGTTCGGTGATAACGATCTGGCCGGCGTCCCTGGCCTCCTCGGCGGCTCTGCGCGCTACTGGGTTGCTGAAAATATCGAAACCCAGTGCCTGGATATTGGCTTCGTCGAGGGGGTCGATATACGCCGATGAGCGCGAACTCCTCCCGGTCACCCGGCGGGTGAACCCGGTAGGGAAGCGGCAATTCCGCGCGGATCTGTTCGACATGACTCGCCAGTTCCCCGGCCGCCACCGGCATCGCAAACGCGACGGCCTGTACACCCTGCAGTGCCCGGGTGAGATTCAGGGACGGGATATAGGAGGCAAATTCCTCGTAGTAGACACGCTCGGAACCGTGGAAGAAACCCTGGATGCCGCGCATCACAACCTGGTAGTTGTGCAGCTGCTCGGACGATGGTCGCCTGCACCCGTTCGACTCTCGCCGTGAAAGAGCGATTCGAGGGCGACGCGGGCCTGGCGCTGCGACTGTTCCCAGTAAATCCACGTGGAAGTGGTGCCCGCGGCGAGAACCAGCCGCGAAAAACAGCCACGGCAACCAGCGCTTGCCGTTGTGTCCGGGAGGCGGAACATTATTCACGGCTTGTACTCTGTGGTCCTGACTCTGTTCACGGTTATCAGCCACGGGGGATCTGGTCAATGCACCGGTGTCATAAATGTGCAGCAATTCCGGTATTTACCGCCGGCACAACGGGCTGTGTGGCGCTTACGGCACCCGTGGTCCAGGGTGCGGTTCCGGTCGCGGGCCATTATTGTGTATCACGACGACCCTGCATGGGCTGCCGGTCGATCACCTGGCGACGAGTCCCGGTGCCCGGTGACTGCAGATTACTTAACAGCTGGTCTATACTGCCGTTGCCCGGTCACTGGCGCCGGAGTCTGTCCGCTACCCGGAAACGGTACGACGGGTGAGCCGGTCGCGCTGTGCCGGTTGCACTTTCCGTGCGGTGCACTACAAGTTGTTGAGGTCCGACAGGAGGCACGCGTGGCCGAGGAAAACGCAATTTCGTTGTTATCGGATTGGGAACTTTCGGGCGCACGATCGCCACCGATCTGTCCGCTTTTGGCAACCACGTGCTCGGCATCGATTCGGTGGAAGAACACGTCAACGCGGTAGCCGATACACTGTCCGAGGCGGTCATTGCCGATTGTCGCGACGAAGAGGCCCTGCGCCAGGCCGGTGTGGGCGACTACGATGTGGCGGTGATATCAATGGGCGAGGATCTCGAGGCCAGCGTACTGAGCACGATGAACGTCAAACTGCTGGGGGTGAAGACAGTCTGGGTCAAGGCGCTGAGCCGTACGCACCACCGCATCCTGTCCAAGCTCGGGGCCGACCGTGTGATTCATCCCGAACAGGACGTGGGCCAGCACGTTGCGCAAATGCTGCACAACCCGCTGCTGCGGGACTACCTGAGTCTGGGTAACGGCTATTACATCGTCGATCTGCGCGTGCCGGACAAACTGCACGGCGAGGGACTGGACCGGCTCAAACTGGATGTGCACCCCGATCTCGGCTGCCTGGGGATCATGCGCGGTTCCGAGCGGCTCGAACCCAATGGCGCCGGGACCATTCTCGAGGCCGACGACAAACTGCTGCTGATCGGCCGGCGCGACCCAGCTCCGGGATTTTGGCGACAGCCTCTGACATCCCGATGCGAACGCCGCCCGGGCCCGCATCGCCAAAGATACGATGACTACCCTGTTTTCCACACGCGCCATCCGACTGCCGCCGACCGCGGTCCTGGCGCTGATCTACCTGCTGCTGATCGCGCTCGGTACGGGATTGCTGATGTTGCCGGCGGCCACCCACGAACCCATCGGCTGGTCCGAGGCGGTCTTCACAGCCACTTCGGCGGTGACCATCACCGGGCTGGTCGTGGTGGACACCGGCGCGCAGTTCACACTGTTCGGCGAGGCGATAATCCTTGTGTTGTTCCAGCTCGGCGGGCTGGGCATTGTCACCTTCGCGGTACTGGTGCTGTGCATGCTGGGCCTGCCGGTCAGCCTGCAGCACAAAGTGTTCCTGCGCGACGAATTGCATCAGACTTCCATGTCGGATCTGATTTACATGGCATTGATGATCCTGCGCGTGGTGTTGCTGCTGGAGCTGGCCGGCGCGTTGCTGCTGGCCCTGGTCTTCGTGCCGGAATTCGGTTGGCGCGAGGGGTTGTGGCAGTCGGTTTTCCATGCCGTCTCGGCCTTCAACAATGCCGGCTTCGTGCTTTTTTCCGACAATTTCGCGCGCTGGGCCGACAGTCCGATCGTCAATGCGGTGGTGCCGCTGTTGTTCGTCGTCGGCGGTCTCGGCTTCAGCGTGCTCACCGATCTGCACTATACGCGGCGCTGGAACCGACTGTCGCTGCACACCAAGCTGATGCTCGCCGGCACCGCCGGGCTGGTGCTGTGGTCGGTGACAACCTTCGCGGTCATCGAGTGGAACAATCCGGGCACCCTGGGGCGGTTTGCCGGCGCCGGCGAGAAGCTCATGGCCAGCTTCTTCCAGGCGCTGACCACGCGAAGCGCCGGCTTCACCACCATCGACATCGCCGCCATCGATGACAGCAGTGCGCTGATGTTTATCCTGCTGATGCTGATCGGCGGTGGCTCCACGTCGACAGCCGGGGGCATCAAGGTCACGACGTTCGTCGTGATGCTGCTGGCAACCGTGGCCTATTTTCGCCGGCGTGCGCGCCCGGTCGCATTCGGACGGAGTCTCGGCGCCGACGAAGTGATGAAGGTGCTGGCGCTCATTTCATTGAGCCTGATCCTGGTCATGACCGCCACCTTCGTCCTGACGCTGACCCAGGACCAGCCGTTTCTGGTCCTGCTGTTCGAGACCGCTTCGGCCTTCGGCACCGTCGGGCTGTCGCTGGGCGCGACCGGGGAGCTCGACGGTTTCGGCCGCGCGGTGATCATCGTGCTGATGTTCATCGGTCGCGTCGGGCCGCTGGCCCTGGGTCTTTTCCTGGCCACCCGTGTTCCGCCGCGAGTGCGCTATCCGGAAGGACAGATTTTTATGGGTTGAGGTGCGGGACGGGTCTGTGATGGGGTTGTTGGAGACGGATATCCGTCCTTCGATCGCCCCCGTCGATATGGGCTCCGCCTCATTGCGCGGGCCAATGGTTACCGCAGGAATGGTTGCCGGGGGCGAAGCGGTCGCGCAGCATGGATCTGGACAACGCCGCCGATGAACAGCAGTTGCAGCAGTCTGTAAAGGCGACACGGGCGCTGATCGGGCGGGAGCACCAGCGCGGTATTCCCGCGGAGCGTGTCGTGTTGGCCGGTTTTTCCCAGGGGGCACGGTTGCGCTGCACACGGCGCTGACTCACCCCGAAAAACTGGCGGGGCTGATGGTGCTGTCGAGCTTTTTTCCCGCCGGCAACAAGGTGCAACCGCATCCCGCCAATCGCGATCTGCCGATCCATGTCTTTCATGGCACACAGGACTCCATGGCCCCGGAATCGCTGGGCCAGCAGACCGTGGCCATACTGCGGGAGAAGGGTTACGCGCCACGCTACAAAACCTATCCCATGGCGCACGCAGTGTGCCCGCAGGAAATCACGGATATTTCCGCCTGGCTGCAGGGCCTGCTGGGCGGTGCCCTGACGCGCCGGGATCGGGATGTCCTCCAAGTGTGCATGGGTGAGATGGTGTTTTGGTGTTTTTGTGTTAGTATTTCACGAACACAGTCCGTGGAACACCTTGAATGAGCCGATTGACCATTACTCTCGATAACAATCTGCATCGTGCGCTGAAGGAAACGGCGGCGCGGCAGGGGCGCTCCATCACTTCAATCATCGAGGAGAGCCTGCGCCTGCGCGGCATACAGGATCGGGCAAGCGCCCGTGCGTTGGTCGAACAGGTGCGCGAGCGCGCGCAGCTCGATCCGGACGCTGCGTTGGGGTTGGCCGTCGAGGAGACACGCGACGCCCGCAAGCGATGAGCCCACAGGTCTTCGTCGTGGACACGTACGTGGTGGTCGCCGGCTTGATCACGGGGGCGGGCCAGAGCCCGGTTGCATTGGTACTGGACGCGATGTTGTCGGGGACGCTGATCTTTCTGTTGTCGCCGGCGCTTCTCGATGAGTACCGGTCGGTGTTGTTGAGGCCGAAGCTCACCCGGCTTCACGGTTTGACAGACGCCCAGGTTGATCAGCTACTTGTTGAATTGACGGCCAACGCCATATGGCGAGAGTCGAAGGCGGGCTCTCCCGCGCCCGATCCGGGTGACGAACACCTTTGGGCGCTATTGAATGTATACCCGGGGAGCATTCTGGTCACCGGCGATCTTTTACTGCTCAATAATCCGCCGGAGCGAGCTTCAGTGATTTCTCCCGGTACGTGGCTCAACGATTTTGCCAGCGGTGGAAATCGCGTCCGGTAGATGTTCGATCCGCCGGACAAGCGCTCGATGGTGGGCTTCAGCCGGCGCCTGATCGACGCCGACGAGGGCCTTGTTGAACATCTTCATTCTCCTTTGTCCTGCGGCTCGGTCCCCGGCACAAGATACTCAGGCATTTCATCAGCCGGCCTGGCGGCCAGCTGCTCATCGTGGGGCGGGCTGGCCACCCGGATACTGCCGTGAAACTCTCCGGACGGCGGCCCCTCGGGAAGATTCGTAAGGGCTTTCAGAATCTCGATCCGCGCCGCGCGAGCCGGCCGGCGTCCAGCGCGGGCGTCTCCCAGCGAAAGGCGCGAAAGGGGACATCGGCCAGGTTCGCGGTGAACGCCTCGCGAAACGGTGCGCTCTCCCGCCACAGGTTCAACAGCCGCCGCCCGCTCGCGGGCTCACCGCCCACGAGCGGGCGAAATCGCAACGTACTCGCATCGAGCGACTCGCGGTCGAAATGGAAATTTTCCCCGACCATAACCAGATACTATCCCGACGCCGGAGTCGGTATCATCGGCAATGTTCCGCTCTGATTCAATGGACTCTGTACGGGAATTTTCCTCCCCGAACATTCTCGACACGTGCGCGGCGCCCCCGCGCATGATGCTCGATGCGATGATCTGCGGTGACGACGCAGTGGAACGCCCGACAATCGACCTCCGGCGTCGGCATAACGCGATGGGCCGGCACCGAACTCAACTGACCTTCCGGGAACCCGAAAACAATGAACAGTGCGCCCGCATCGACGCCTCTGATCATCGAGGCCTCACTCAACGGCTCGGCCAGCAGGAACTCGAATCCCGCCGTGCCCTACAGCGACGAGGAGATCATCGCGAACGCCATCGCGTGCATGGAGGCCGGCCGCCCTCATTCACAACCATACGGACGAATCCATCATCGGCGGCAGCGGTGAGCTGGATACGGAGCGCTACGCCCGGCCCTGGCGTGAACTTCTGCGTCGCCGTCCCGATGCAATCCTCACCCCAACCATGCCCGTGGGCCAGGAGGGCGTGCCGGTGGAGACGCGCTACAGACATGTAGTGGACCTCGCCCGCGAGGGTCTGATCGCCCAGGGGCTCTGCGATCCCGGCACCTTCAATGCGTCACTGCTGGACGAGAACGGGCTGTTTGCGCCCAGTACCTATCTCTACCGCAACGACACGCGGGACTCGCGCTATTACGTAGAGACCTGCCGGGAGTTGAACATCGGCCTTTCCATCTCGATCTTCGAACCCGGCTTTCTCAAGTTCATTCTCGCCTACCTGCGCCAGGACTGCCTGCCGCCGGGCAGTATGATCAAGCTCTACTTCGCCGCCGACCACCTGCCCTTCGGGCTGCCCCCGACGGCGGCGAGCCTCGCGGCCTACCTGGGTATGCTGGAAGGTTTCGACATTCCCTGGCTGGTATCGAGCTTCGGCGAGGACTGTGTCGGCTGTGGCCTGGCTGAAGAGGCCATCAAACGCGGCGGTCACGTGCAGGTCGGCCTCGAGCCCTATTCCGGCGACCGTACGCCCACCAACGTCGAGCTGGTCAGGGAAGCGGTTGCCGTGGCCGAGCGCCATGGGCGACCGGTTGCGACGCCCACCGAGGCGGCAAAGATACTCGGTGCTGCCAACCTTTCCCGTGCCGTTCGCGGCCCGGGACACCGACAGGACGCACCGAGATTGGCCGACAAAAGGGTGAGCTCGAAGCAGCCGCACTGCTGGCACTATTACTGGCTGCAGGCCAATGATCGGGAGTACACCTGGCAACGGCGCGAAGCTGTGTCTTTGGCCACATCGCTGTGTCAGGGCCTCGATGGTTACATGGAATAGCAGGCACAAGCAGCCTGGATTGTGCATTGCACAAGCTCTGCAGGTTTTGAGTACGCCGTCCGGCTGCTTTGGATAACGGTCTGCAACCCGGTTGCCGCGGCGCGATCAATGACCTCCAGGTATAAGGCCTTGGTTCCGTGAACGAGTGCATACCCCACGCGCCGTCGATGGGCTCAAGGCGTGCAGCTGCAACCTGGCGATCGCTACAGCGTGGAAGCAATGCCATCGCATGCTAGCACCTTCTCTCAGTGTGGTCCCAGTCAAGGATGCGAACCTGATCCGGGCGTGCATGCTCAGCGTGGCATCCGCCTCGCCGGAGGTCGCGCCATCGGAGATCATTGATGTGGGGCATGTGGGAGGTGGCCCAGGTCAACAGCGAGGTGATCGACATGCTCACCCGTAAGTGACGTGATCCCGGTCATCGCCCCCATTGGCGTAGGTGACGACGGTACAGCCTATAATATCAACGCCGACCTGGTAGCCGGTAGAGTGGCCGAAGAGCTCAGGGCGGAGAAGCTCATTCTGCTTAACAATGTGGCCGGCCTCCAGGATAAAACGGGCCGGTGTCGACCGGTCTCAGCACTGTTCAGGTCAACGCACTCATTGAAGATGGCACCATCCACGGCGGCATGTTGCCCAAGATTCGCTGTGCCCTCAGTGCCGTAAGCGCGGGTGTGACCAGTGCTCACATCATTGACGGACGGGTGGCCCATGCCACGCTACTGGAGATTTCTACCGACGAAGGGGTGGGTACGCTGATTACGGGGCAGATGCCTATTGTTCCGGCGTCCAGCCCTCCTGGGCGAAATGGCCGGGCGCAACGCTCAATCCATTCCTGTGCGGCCTGGTCTACCGAAAGATCGCGTCCTTCTTGACGGCAGGACATCCTGCCGGTATTGCTCGATGTGACAGATCTGCTCCACCATGCGCACGCGATAAGCGTCCGCCGGGTTGACAAAGGCGATGCCTATTTCATAGTGATCGTTGCTTTGCTCGCACCAGAGTAACCCGACCGTCCGCTCTCATCCGACAGTCACCACATTGCACCTGAACGGATACCTCATCCTCGGGCTGGTAGGCTTGGTCGGCCGTGAAAGCCAGGCCACCGACGCTCCAGGTTACGCAGGTCTTCTTTGCGGTTGCGACCGCGGCGGGCCCTGACCTGGATGGGGATGTCAACAGGATGGCGAATGAACGACCTGGCGCGAGCTTGCATAATGCCACCTACCGGCAAACCAGACGGACGCGGAGACAGCAGACTTCTCGCGTGCCGATCGGCTCCTCACCGGCCAGTATTATCTGTTAGTCTCCAGTATAGCCCGGATACCACGAAAACTCGCACCAACAGTGGCGTAATCAACGAGTGAAAAAAATGCTAATGGGTTCCCTGATCCTGGGGCCACCTCTACCCGGAATGTCCTCGACTTTGAGAACTGCGGCATCGAAATGATCAATCCGTTCGAGTTTGCGCCGTGATGCGCAGGACGTGGCATGGCGACCGGATGGCGGAAGAGGTCCCCCGCTGACGGGAATGACTCGGGTTCTTTGGGTCGGCGTCGCAATGCTCCGCCGCCCGGTCGCGCAGTGCGACACGTGAAACCGCTACGCGGGTGTATCTCTCGCGGGTGAGCCCTTTTAAATTTGGCGGAGGTGGCGACAATCACATCGCCCTGCAAATCAATAGCTTATAAAGTGCCACTGATGGCTCGGCAGTTTGCCATATAACCATATTTCGAATATGGTTAGCCATATGAAAACCACATTGAACATCGACGATACTGTTATGCGGCGTTTAAAGGAGGAGCGGCTCGCCAGGGCAAGCCCATGGCGGAGCTGGTGGAGGCCGGTCTGCGCCGGATACTGGTCGAGGAAACCGGGGAGCCCGGGCCGTTGCCCGAGCTGCCGACCATGAAGAGCGGTGGCATGCGCGTTAACGTAGCTGACCGGGATCAGTTGTATGAGGTCATGGAAGACCGCTAAGTGTTCATCGTCGATACGAACGTCCTGATCTACGCCGCCGATCGGGATTCTCCGTACCATGAGGTGTGTCGTGAGCGACTCGAACGCTGGCGCCGTCAGCCGGCACCGGTATTTTTCGACCTGGAGTATCTGCTACGAGTTTCTGCGGGTCACCAGCCATCCACGGGTCTTCCACCGGTTTCGGTTCCTGACAGTGCTCGATCCGCTCCGCGAGCCTTTAAGCGTCCGCGACTTCAAAGCGCGATTACGTTCAGACAGGCCATGCTGGGGATGCCCGGTGGCGCGCCGCGCGGATGCCGGTGGCCTGAGAGCTGTTATTATGCGTCGAGAAAGTCCGCCCTTCTGGCGGAGTACCGACAATTTGGGCATCATCCGATCAGGGCCAATGAGCCGGTTTTTTCAGTACACCCCGAAGAAGAGTTGACCGACATGGACTACCTGCCCTGCGTGGAAATAGAACCGGACGCACCGGCCGATGCGGCTGTGATCTGGCTGCACGGCCTGGGGGCCGATGGCCACGACTTCGAGCCGATCGTACCCGAGTTGCGGTTACCGAAGGCGTTGGCGGTGCGATTCGTCTTTCCGCACGCGCCCTCGATTCCCGTCACCATCAACGGCGGCATGGTCATGCCCGCGTGGTTCGATATTCGTGGCATGGATCTGGACAACGCCGCCGATGCGCAGCAGTTGCAGCAGTCTGTAAAGGCGACACGGGCGCTGATCGGGCGGGAGCACCAGCGCGGTATTCCCGCGGAGCGTGTCGTGTTGGCCGGTTTTTCCAGGGGGCACGGTTGCGCTGCACACGGCGCTGACTCACCCCGAAAACTGGCGGGGCTGATGGTGCTGTCTGAGCTTTCTCCCGCCGGCAACAAGGTGCAACCGCATCCCGCCAATCGCGATCTGCCGATCCATGTCTTTCATGGCACACAGGACTCCATGGCCCCGGAATCGCTGGGCCAGCAGACCGTGGCCATACTGCGGGAGAAGGGTTACGCGCCACGCTACAAAACCTATCCCATGGCGCACGCAGTGTGCCCGCAAGAAATCACGGATATTTCCGCCTGGCTACAGGGCCTGCTGGGCGATGCCTGACGCGCCGGGACCGGGGTGTCACCGGCCTCGCCGTGAGAGTGGGCTGCACAGGGGTAAATCGCTGTACTTTCAACTGATTCCAGAAAGAGTGATCGCGCCCTATCTTGATTCTGACGCGGCCTCAGGCTCCTGGGTCCGAGGCGCGCGCATTGCTTTGCGTATCGCCCGCCGCCAGAGGCGCCAGTCCCGTTCGATCTGTGCCTGTGCACGCATAAACCGGTCTCGCGCAGCCGGGTCGTCGCGGGCCAGGAACACATCGTGGGCCGGATCATCGGTGGCTGCCATCCAGGCGGCGAGCTCGGCGCGCAGCACGTCGCATCTCCTCGCGTAGTGCCGGATCATCGATGAGATTGACTCGGCAGTCCGGATCCGAGACCACGTCGTAAAACTCTTCCGGGACCCGGTGCCGAAGCAGGTGAACGCGCGCTGCTACCGCCGCATCCTGGCGCGCGAGCTCGACCATGCGCCGCCAGGTGTGCGTATTGGCAGTTGCGGAGTGCTGCCTGCGCTTGCCGTCCGACCAGGGATTGAAAATGTACAGATAGCGCGGCGTCTGCACCGCGCGCATGGGGCGACGCTGGCCCCCGGAGTTCTCGGTATACTGCTTGAATACGTGCTCCCGGCCATCCTGGCGCTCACCGCGCAATAGCGGTGAAGAGACCGGCCCTGCAGGCCGCCGGGCAGAGGGCGGCCGACAATCTCCAGCAGTGTCGGCAACAAATCCGCTGCCGACACCATATGCCCGGGTGTCGACAGACCCGGGTGCCGTTACGCCCGGCCAGCGCACGATCAGCGGAGTGCGCGTGCTGTGGTGGTACAGCTGCGTCTTGGCGAAAGGCAGGGGCATGCCGTGGTCCGCCAGAAACAGGACCAACGTGTGCTCGGCCTGTCCCGACGCATCGAGTGCGCGCAACACGGCACCGACCGCGTCATCGGCCCGCCGTACGGAATTATAGTAATGAGACAGTTCCTCCCGTACCGCGGCATCGTCCGGCAGGAAACCGGGCACCGGGATTTCTCGCGGCGCAAATACACGCGAGGGCACGTGCGGATCATTGATCGCCTCACCCTGCTTGTTGTACCCGTAGAACGGCACATGTGGGTCGGCGATGTTGATCAGGACGGCAAATGGCTTGTCGGCGCGGTTTGCCGCACGAATGGCGGCGGCGGTAGACAGACCATAAGAAGCGGCATCTTTGCGATGTAACCGGCCTGCCTCGGGAAGATTATCGAGCACCAGTTCCCAGTGAGGTTCCCGGGTGGGTGAGGAATCTTTTAACTTATGCCGTATGGCGGTGAGATAACCGGCCTGCCCCGAGCAATTGGCCAAGCGTGAGTAGTCCACTTTCGGCAATGACTTGAACCCTTCGATACCGCTGCTGTGGGGATAGCGGCCCGACCACATGACATTGCGCGAGGGCATGCAGTTGGCGACCTGCACATGGGCCATGTCAAAGCGCAACCCTGCAGCTGCCAGGGTATCGATATGCGGCGTTGCACCTGCCACCGCCGCACCGAACGCACCGACAGAATCTGCATTCATATCATCAACTGTGATCAACAACAGGTTCGGCCGCGCGCGGCAAGGGCGGTCGATGCCAGCGCGCAGATCAGCATCGCCAGCAACCACTGATGTGATGACTTCACAACGAACCTCCCCAATCCCATGAACGGTGACCGTATGCGATCGTCGGTTAGGTTACCACTGTGCGGAGAGAAATTCGGAGGAAAGTCCGGACAGTATATGCATTTTTCGCGCCATGGCAGCGTGCCCTCGCCCCCTTCCGAGCTCGTCCCCATCGTTAGCAATCGCCTGCCCTTCACCGAGGTGCAATCCTCAAATGGAAATCACATTCGGAATCAGCGAGTAAGAAAAGGCCGCATCTTAAGCGGCCTTAAATATAGTAACTAATTGAATTAATTAAGAAAAACTGGTGGAGGCGGCGGGAATTGAACCCGCGTCCGCCAGCACTCTGCCTTTGGCTCTACATGCTTAGTTTCCGTTTATTGATTTAGCCGCACACAGCCCAACGGTCAGGACGTGATTGGCGAGCTCCGTGATTGGTTTAACAGCTCGGCCCGGAGCGAGCCTCGCTGCGATCCAGTTCTGTATGACAGTCAGTAGCGCGGTACTGGCACCTTGCTAAAGACCGCTAGCGGGGTTTAGGCCGCTAGAGCGTAGTTGTCGTCGTTGGCAACTATCAGTTTGCAGCTTTGGATTAACGTGATTGGCTGCCATCACGGCATGCACCAGAAGGCTTCGTTACCGGCGTCGAATCCGTATCGCCCCCATGTGTGACACACAAGTATACCACAAAGCGCCGCTGGTCCATCATCCCGGTGTGCGGCCGCCGCAGGTTCACTGTTTCACATTTTGCCGCAGTATCCGCTGTTTCTGCAGGTTCCAGTCGCGTTTCTTCTGGGTGTCGCGTTTGTCGTGGGACTTCTTGCCGACGGCCAGCGCGATGCGCGCTTTCACCAGATGCTTTTTCCAGTAGAGCTGGGTGCAGACGCAGGTCTGTCCTTTTTGCGCGGTCGCCGCGAGAATCTTCGCCAGTTCCCGTTTGTTCAGCAGCAGTTTGCGGGTGCGCGTGGGGTCTGTGGCGATGTGTGTGGAGGCGGTGTCCAGCGGTTGTATACTCGCCCCCAGCAGCCAGGCCTCGCCGTCTTTCATCAGCACATAGGAGTCCCCCAGGTTGGCCTTGCCCATGCGCAGGCTCTTGACCTCCCACCCTTCCAGTGCGACGCCGGCCTCGAAGGACTCCAGCAACTCATAGTCGAATCCCGCCCGCTTGTTGCGGGCGATCACATTGCCCCCGGTTTTTGGTTTCGTTTTCGCCATGGCGCGCATTATACGTCACCCGATCCGGTACCTGCTGCCGGTACGTGAATCTTTCCCTTTTACGCCCGGGGCGGTTGGTGCAATCTGCGTTCTCGATTATCAGGATGATCAGGCTATGAGCACGGCGGCTCATTGGAGAGTGGTGCAGTGGCGCTCGCGCACCACTTTCATACTTGCGTTGTCGGCCTCCGCGGTGGGGTTGGGTAACCTGTGGCGCTTTTCCTATCTCAGCGGCGAGCACGGCGGCGGCCCGTTTATTGTCGCCTACATAGCATGCCTCTTTCTGATCGCAGTGCCGCTGATGATCGCCGAGGTCGTGCTGGGCCACCAGGGCAGGGCGGGCCCCGTGGTGTCGATCCGCCTCGCCGCCGATCGCTCCGGGCGCTCCCGAGGCTGGATGCTGGTGGGAGCGCTCGCCTGCGTCACCGGTATGCTGATTCTCGCCTTTTATGCCGTCGTGGGCGGTTGGGCCCTGGCTTATGCGCACTCCATGTACCTGGGGGCATTCTCCGCTTTGCCCGCGGTAGAGGTCGGGGAGCATTTCCTGCAACTGCTCGAGCGGACACGGGGGCAGATCTACTGGCAGAGTCTGTTTCTGGCCGCGGCAACCGGCGTGCTGATCATCGGGGTCAGGCGCGGTCTGGGGCTGCTGGTCTGGCTGGCGGTGCCCGCCCTGCTGGCGCTGTTGGGCTATCTGATCGGCTATGGTTTCGAGCACGGCGATATGCGCGCCGCGGGCGATTTTCTATTTTCCACCCGCCTGGTGGATTTCTCTCCTCACTCGGCTCTGGTTGCGCTGGGACATGCGTTCTACACGTTGGGGGTCGGTGTCGGTACCGGGATCTGCTACGGCGCCTATGCCCCGGACCGCATCCCTGTGGGGCGATCAGTCGTGGCGGTAGCCGTGTTCGACACCATGATCGCGCTGGCTGCGGGGCTGGCTATCTTTCCCATCGTCTTTGCCAACAATATGGAAGCCGCCATGGGTCCGGGCCTGATGTTCGTGAGTCTGCCCTACGCCTTCGGCAGCCTCGCGCAGGGCGATCTGTATGGCACGCTTTTCTTTTTGCTGGTGGTCGTGGCCGCCCTCGGCTCGGCCGTGGCGATCCTCGAGCCCTGTGTGTCCGCGCTGATGCAGCATCTGCGCATGCACAGGGTGACGGCTGCGCTGCTGGCGGGTACTGTGGTCTGGTTGCTGGGTGTGGCGGTGGTGTTTTCCCTGCACCCGGACGCGGTACCTAGCTGGTATGGCAATCGAAACCTGTTTGAGTTATTGGATGCCGTGTCGACGGATTTTCTGCTGCCTCTGGTAGGGTTGCTCACTGCCATTCTGGTCGGTTGGCGCCTGCGGCCCGATCTGCTGCGCGAGCACCTGCAGCGTGAATCGCCGGCTTTTTTTGCGTTCTGGCGCATGCTGCTGCGCTACGTCGTACCGCCCGCGATCGGCCTCTTGTTGCTGGCCCCCTTGTGGTAGGTTGCTGGCCCCTGGGTGGTAGACAGTAATATCCCCGGTTGCAGGTCGCAGAGGCCTCCGGATGAGCGATGCCGGCCAAACATGCGGGAGCGAATGTGGACGAAACGATGACAGTGGAGGTCGCCTATGCGTTGCCCCACAAGCAGGCGATTATCGAGGTGGAAGTGCCCGCGGGCACGACGGCCCTGGAGGCGGCGCGCCAGTCGGGTATCGCGGAGAGGTTCGAGGACATCGATCTGGAAAATGCGAAGCTCGGGGTTTTTGGCAACCTGGTGGCGCCAACCCATGTATTGCACGGCGGCGATCGTGTGGAGATCTACCGTCCCCTGATCGCCGACCCCAAGGAAGTCCGCAAGGCGCGGGCCGCCCGGATTCGAAACAAGCGCGAAGGCGGTGAGGAGGATTGAGTGAGCGCCGTCTGCCTGACTCGCCGCCTCGCGACGGCGAGCCCCTGATTAGTCGCTGACGGTCACGGTACGCACGATATCGTTGCCACCGCTGGTGTCATGCTCCTGGCTGAATTGTCCAAAGGATTTTCCCGGCGCGGCCGGTGGCCCGAATTCACACTCGTTGCAAACGGGCACGTTTTTGCGGTCGGTCGCCAGGCGCTGTACAAACGCCCTGCGGGCCTCGTTGACCATCAGCTCGCTGACCCTTGACTGTTTCAGGTTGCCGAGGTCAGCCGCGCTCGGGTGGGCGCAGCACGGGATGACGGTGCCCTGGGCATCCACGTAGAGCTGGTACAGGCCGCCGTGATACTGCTCCTGAAACTGGTCCGAGGGCGCGACAAAGGTGCAGATGTCCTGGGGCACGCTGAGCGGACGGCCGGTGCGGTTTTCCTGCGCCTCGGGCAAAACCTTCCAGTCGCGAAATTCCGGGGTCCAGCCGCGCGGCAGGAGTATGTCGTTCCAGCGCTGCATGGCGGCGCTATCCTCAACGATCGTGCGGGTGACCAGATTGAGGTCCGGGGCAACCCGCCGCTGGATATCCGCCGCGCGCTCCAGAAACTCGATCAACTTGTGCCACTTGCCCGGAGGCCGCAACCGTTCGTACTGCTGTGGTGTACCGTCGCCGTCGCAGCTCACCACCAGCCTGTCCAGTACGCCGAGTGCAAGGGCGCTTTCCAGGTCTTCCCAGTCACACCACTGGGCATTGGTGGAGATCTCTGTCTCCTCGGCCGTCCAGGGCTGGGCGGCAATGACCTTGAAGATGCCCGTGAGATCGGTGTGCAGCAGGGGCTCGCCGAAGTTGAACAGGCGGAAGTACTTTACGTGGGCGACGTCCACGTTCGCCAGGCAGGCACTGAAATCATCCAGGCTGATACGCCTGACCTTGTCCATGATGGTCGAGTTCGGACAGCCCACGCAGCGCAGCTGGCAGCCGTGGACAATATCCATCTGGAAGGTGTGCAAACTGTTGACGTGGACCGTGTTCATGCTGGAATGCCAGTACTCCTCTCGCCGGCCCCGGCCGCCGCGCCGTGTGTTCTGGCCCCGTGGTCGAGGCGGCACGCCGCCGGGGCATGCGGATGCGTCAGCCGTCGCCGGATCGGGTGTCTGGTCCCGCGCCGTCTGTGGCGCCCGGCTCTTCCCACGGCGGCAGGTGATCGCCCGTGACGTCGACCAGGGCATCGTTGTCGAAGTATACGGTCAGGCGCGACTCGCTGAGTACCTGTTGGCCGTTGCGCTTTGCGTAGGGGTAGTCCCATCTTTCGCGATTGAAGGTGTCCTGCAGCAGCGGTGTACCGAGGATGAAGCGGACCTGCCGCCGGCTCATGCCGGGCCGCAGCTGGTCGACCATTTCCTGCGTGACGATGTTGCCCTGTTCGACGTCGATCTTGTACACGCCGGGGAAACCAACGAACCCGCAGCCGCCAAGGCAGGCCGCCAACAGGGCCAGGCACAGAACGCGCATGCGTTAAAACTTCCACTTGCCTCGATGGGGTGGCATCATACAGTGACTGTACTGCACAGAGAACCCCCGGAGCTATGGCTGAGCACAACCAGGAGCTGCGCAAGGCGGGGCTGAAAGTCACGCTTCCCCGCGTCAAGATCCTGCAAATACTGGAGTCCACCGAAGACAGCGGCGAGCACATGAGCGCCGAGGACGTCTACGATGCTCTGCGCGACGCCGGTGAGGAAGTGGGCCTGGCGACGGTATACCGCGTTCTCACCCAGTTCGAGAGCGCCAAGCTGGTGGTGCGCCACAATTTTGAAGGCGGCCATTCCGTGTTTGAACTGGCGCAGGGCGAGCATCACGATCATATGATCTGTGAGTCCACCGGCGAGGTCGTGGAATTCAACGACGCTGTAATAGAGCAGCGCCAGCGTGAAATCGCCGAGGAACACGGCTTCGAGCTCATCGACCACTCGCTGGTACTGTACGTGCGCAAAAAGTAGTGCTCCCGCGCGCCCGGTTCCGAGCGGACCGGGGCCCGCTGTTCCCATAGCCAGAGCACAATAGCGCGATCCGGCGCCGAGTACCGATCAGCCACCCAGCATCTCGCGGGCGTGAGCCAGGGTCTGTTCAGTAATCCTGACGCCGCCCAGCATGCGCGCGATTTCCTGTACCTTGTCCTCGCCGGCCAGCGCACGCAGCCGCGCCTGCACCGATGTCTCATCGCCGGTGCGGGTGACCTGCAGGTGATGCTGGCCCTGGGCGGCGACCTGGGGCAGGTGGGTGACGCACAGCACCTGGGCGGATGAGGCCAGCTCCCGCAGTAATTTGCCCACGACCTCGGCCACCGCCCCGCCGATGCCCGCATCCACTTCATCGAATACCATGCTCGGCACCGTGCCGGTACTGGCGGTGACGACCTGTATGGCCAGACTGATCCGCGACAACTCCCCGCCGGAGGCAATTTTTCCCAGCGGCTGGGCCGGCGCACCCGGATTGGTGGTGATGAGAATCTCGACTTCCTCGAGCCCCTGGGGGTTTGGCGCCTCTTCGGGCAGTGGTTTCAGCGCCAGTGCCAGCTCGCATTGCTCCATGGCCAGTGAGTCGAGCTGCGCCGACACCTGTGCGGCCAGTTTGTCAGCCGCCGCGCGACGCTGGTTGCCGAGTTTTTTCGCGTCCCGCCGCCAGGCGGCGGCCAGCTTCGCCAGTTCGTTCTCCAGTTCCTCCACGCGTCTCGTATCGCCGCGCAGTGTTTCCAGCTCACCGTGGAGCTCTGTTTGACGCTCCCGGAGTTGCTCGGGCATAACCCGCTGTTTACGCGCGATATCGTAGATCTGTTCCAGCCGCGATTGCACCTGTGTCAGCCGCTCCGGGTCGAGTTCCACGCTGTCAATGTGACGCTGAATCTCGCCGCGCGCCTCGTTGAGCTGAATAGCGGCTGAATCGAGTAGTTCACGGGCTTCGCGTGCCGCCGCCGTGTCATGGTTGTCGTCGCCCAGCAACTGCAGTGACTGGCGCACGCCGGTTTCCTGTTCCTCGCACAATTCCCTCGCCCGATGTGCGGTACGCAGGATTTCCTCGGCGTTGGCGAGTAATTTCCGATCGGTTTCCAGGGCGGCGAGTTCGCCGTCCGCCAGGGCCAGGTTGTCCAGCTCCTCGACCTGGTAGGTGAGCAGTTGCAGCTGCGCCCCGTGTTCTTCGCGGGCGCCGGTGAGTAGCTCCAGTTCGCGCCGGCAATGCTGCCAGTCCCACGCCCGCTGCGCTACTTGTCGCGCCAGCGGCAGATGGCCGGCGTACCCGTCGAGCAATTCCCGCTGCACCGCCCTGCGCAGCAGGGACTGGTGTGCGTGCTGGCCGTGGATATCGATCAGCAGGGCGCCCAGATCCGCGCAGTCCTGCAGTGTGGAGACCGTGCCATTGATATATGCCCGGCTGCGACCCTCCCGTGTCACGACCCGGCGCAGAAGCAGTTCGTCGCCGGTATGCAGATCGCGCTCGCTGAGCCAGTCGCGGGCCCCGGGTACGCTGGCGATGTCGAATACCGCGGTGATTTCCGCGCGCTCGCTGCCCGGGCGGACGGCTTTGGGGTCGGCCCGGTCGCCCAGGCACAGGCCGAGGGCGTCGATCATGATGGATTTGCCGGCGCCCGTTTCGCCGGTAATGACCGTCATGCCGCCCGCTAGCTCGATGTCCAGGTGCGCTACGATGGTGTAGTTGCTGATGCTGAGCTGGCTTAGCATGGCAGTTTTCGCCTGTTTTGTGCGATTGTTCGTCGGCCTGGGCGCCGCTGAACCGCATTATTGGTCGTCGCCGGCCCCCTGACGACGATATTGTATTTTGCTGGCGCTGTGATAAAAAACAGTTATGGCCGATAGCGGAACGTCAAAGACAGCCGGCGAAGTGTCGGAGCGCGCCGGCATCCTGCTGAAAACGCTCGTCGAACACTATATACGCGATGGTCAGCCCGTGGGCTCGCGTACACTGCGCGAATCGGCCGGCCTGCCGGTCAGTGCCGCCACCATCCGCAATATCATGTCCGATCTGGAGGAGCGCGGCTACCTCCGCTCACCCCATACTTCCGCCGGGCGCGTGCCCACGGCCAGGGGTTACCGCTTGTTCGTGGATTCCCTGTTGCAGGTGCAGCCACTGGACGCGGGTGCCATGGCGGTGTTGCGGGCGACGCTCGATCCGGACAAATCCTCCCAGGAGCTCGTCCAGTCCACCTCATCCCTGCTGTCGTCGATAACCTCGCAGGCGGGGCTGGTCACGGTGCCGCGACAGGACGCGCAGCAACTGCGTCAGGTCGAGTTTCTGCCCTTGTCGGGCGATCGGGTGCTGGTCATTCTGGTCGTCAATGAGCGCGAGGTCCAGAATCGCATCATTCACACGCACAGGCCATTCTCGGAGACCCAGCTGCGGCGGGCGGCGGCGCTGGTCAACCAGCGTTTTGCCGGGCGACCCCTGCGCCAGGTGCAGGAGGAAATACTCAGTGAAATGCGCGAGGCGCGCAGCCGTATCGACCGCTACCTTGAGGATGCGCTGGATCTGGCCAATCGGGCGTTTGATCAGGAAGAATCGGGCGATGAGTACGTGGTGGCCGGCGAAACCCGGCTGTTGGGCAATGTCACCGCCGAGGAGATGCTGAAACTGCGCGAACTGTTCGATACCTTCGAGCGCAAAAAGGATTTGCTGCATTTGCTGGAGCGTTCCAGCCGTGCCCGCGGCGTGCAGATTTTTATCGGCGAGGAGGCGGGCTATGAGGTGTTCGGCGATTTCAGCGTCATCACCGCCCCCTACGGCCACGGCTCGGCCACGCTGGGTGTGCTGGGCGTGATCGGACCGACCCGCATGGCCTATGAGCGGGTGATTCCGATTGTCGATGTGACCGCAAGGATGCTCAGCTCGGCTCTCTCCGCCTGAGGCGCTCCAGAGCGGTCCCCGGGGCACTGTTCCCGGCGCGCCATTCCCTTGAAGTGCGCTCCCGTGCCCCCATATGCGACAAGAGGGGTGCCTCGCCGTGAACCGCGGGGACTTTGTTCAGTGCCAGTATACGGAGTACGAGTGTGGCCAAAGGAGAGAAGCAGACCCGGTCTGGAGAGCAGGCCCCGGACAGTGACAACCAGCACAACCCGGGGGTCGATCCCGGGCAGGCGCAGGCGGACGTCGCGGAGCCCGTCGAGCCGGAGCCAGAACCGGGTGAAGGCGGTGTGCCGGAGGAGTCTGGCGGGGAGACGCCGGAACAGCAGGTCGAGCGCTTGCAGAAGGAAGCCGCCGAGGCCAGGGATGCGGCCCTGCGGGCCCAGGCCGATGCCCAGAATGTCGCTCGCCGCGCCGAGCAGGACGTCGAAAAGGCGCGCAAATTCGCGCTCGAGCGCTTCACCGCTGAGTTGCTGCCGGTGGTGGACAATCTCGAACGGGCGCTACAGGCCGCATCCGGCGAAGACGCGGCGGTGCAGCCCATCGCCGAAGGGGTGGAGCTGACACTGAAGAGCTTTCTCGACGCCCTCGGCAAATTCAATATCGAGGTGGTGGACCCGGAGGGCGAGCCCTTCGACCCCAATCTGCACCAGGCCATGAGCGTGGTGGAGAACGACGAGGTCGAGCCCAACACCGTCATTTCGGTCGTACAGCGCGGTTATACCCTCAACGGGCGCCTGGTGCGGCCGGCGATGGTGATGGTGAGCAAGAGCAAGTGATGTGTGACGGTTCTGCCCTCGCCGCCGCGCAAGCATCCGCCGTGTGCATTTACCGGCATTTTCGCCGGGAACGTGTGTAAAAGAGGGATGCGCGGGTTTCACTGAAGGCACACGGGCGGGCCTGGCAGGGGTTGAATTGAACCGAACAGGGTCCATATAGAGAACATCGAGTAAAGGAACAACGAACGCAAGCGGCGGCAACTGCCGCCCACAGCAATTGGAGACTGACAATGGGTAAGATCATAGGAATCGACCTGGGTACCACCAACTCCTGCGTAGCGGTGATGGAGGGGGGCAAGCCCAAGGTCATCGAGAACGCCGAGGGCGACCGCACGACGCCTTCCATTGTCGGCTACACCGACGAGGGCGAGATTCTCGTCGGCCAGAGCGCCAAGCGGCAGGCCGTGACCAATCCGCACAACACGGTCTACGCGGTCAAGCGGCTGATCGGGCGCCGCTTCGAGGACGATGTCGTCCAGAAGGACATCAAGATGGTGCCCTACAAGATCACCAAGGCGGACAACGGCGATGCCTGGGTCGAGGTCAAGGGCGAGAAAATGGCGCCCCCGCAGGTCTCTGCCGAGATTTTGCGCAAGATGAAAAGGACGGCCGAGGAGTACCTCGGCGAGACGGTCACCGAAGCGGTGATCACGGTGCCCGCCTACTTTAACGACTCCCAGCGTCAGGCCACCAAGGACGCCGGCAAGATCGCCGGGCTCGAGGTCAAGCGTATTATCAACGAGCCCACCGCGGCGGCGCTCGCCTACGGCATGGACAAGGCCAAGGGCGACCACACCGTGGCCGTTTATGACCTCGGCGGCGGCACCTTCGATATTTCCATTATCGAGATTGCCGAGGTCGACGGCGAGCATCAGTTCGAGGTGCTGTCCACCAACGGTGACACCTTCCTCGGCGGCGAGGACTTCGACCTGCGGCTGATCGAGTACCTGGCCGAGCAGTTCAAGAAGGAGAGCGGCATCGACCTGCACAACGATCCGCTGGCGCTGCAGCGCCTGAAGGAAGCTGCCGAAAAAGCCAAGATCGAGCTCTCCAGCTCCCAGCAGACAGAGGTGAACCTGCCCTATATTACGGCCGACGCCTCCGGGCCAAAGCACCTGGTGGTAAAACTGAGCCGCAGCAAGCTGGAATCGCTGGTGGAGGATCTGATCACCCGCTCCATGGAGCCGGTGAAGATTGCCCTGCAGGATGCCGGTCTGTCCCCCTCCGAGATCAACGACGTGATCCTGGTCGGTGGCCAGACCCGGATGCCGATGGTACAGAAGGCCGTGGCGGACCACTTCGGCAAGGAGCCGCGCAGGGACGTGAACCCGGACGAGGCCGTGGCCGTGGGTGCCGCCCTCCAGGGCGCGGTGCTGGCCGGCGACGTCAAGGATGTCCTGCTTCTCGATGTGACCCCGCTGACCCTGGGTATCGAGACCATGGGCGGTGTGGCTACGCCCCTGATCGAGAAGAACACGACAATCCCGACGAAAAAGTCGCAGATTTTCTCCACGGCCGAGGACAACCAGACCGCGGTCACGGTCCACGTGGTGCAGGGCGAGCGCAAGCAGGCCGCCCAGAACAAATCCCTGGGCCGCTTTGACCTGGCGGACATTCCGCCGTCGCCGCGGGGCATGCCGCAGATCGAGGTTACCTTCGATCTGGACGCCAATGGCATTCTGAACGTCTCCGCGCAGGACAAGGCCACCGGCAAGGAGCAGTCGATCCGCATTACGGCCTCCAGCGGCCTGACCGAGGACGAGATTGAAAAAATGGTCTCGGATGCGGAGTCCAACGCCGAGGCGGACCGGAAGTTCGAGGAGCTTGTTACCGCACGCAATACCTGCGACGGGCTGATTCACGCCGCCAGGAAAACTCTCGAGGAAGCCGGCGAGCAGGCGACCGAAGAGGAGAAGACCGCTATCGAGGCGGCCATCTCCGAGGCGGAAGAAGCCGTCAAGGGCGACGACAAGGATGCCATCGATACTGCCGCCAACAAACTGACCGAGGCGACCGGATCGGTGGCCCAGAAGATGTATCAGGCCCAGGCGGAACAGGGTGAAGCCGCATCCGGCGGCGGTGATACCGGCGGCGGCCAGGAGTCCGGCGCCAAGGCGGACGATGTTGTCGACGCCGAGTTCGAAGAGGTCGACGACGACAAGAAGTGACGCCTGTCGCCGTGGCCGGGGTCACCACTGGCCGTCAGGCGGCGGTCTGGTGACAGTCGGCCCCGGCCTGGGTATTGATGGTGAGAGAGATGGCGCGGGTTGCAAATGCCCGCGCCGTTGTTTGCGAGAAACGGAACTGGAATAAGAACGCGGTCTATGTCCAAACGCGATTACTACGAAGTGCTCGGCGTACCCAAGGGCGCCGACGACGGGGAGATCAAGAAAGCCTACCGCCGTGTGGCGATGAAATTCCACCCGGACCGCAACCCCGACGATCCCGACGCCGATGCCAAGTTCAAGGAGGCCACCGAAGCCTACGACGTCCTGACGGATCGGGAAAAACGCGCCGCCTACGACCAGTTCGGTCATGCCGGGGTCGATGCCGGCATGGGGGCTGGCGGCGGGTTTTCCGGCGCCAACTTCTCGGATATTTTCGGCGATGTTTTCGGCGACATATTCGGTGGGGGCCGCGGTCGCGGCGGTCCGCAGCGCGGCGCGGACCTGCGCTATACTCTGGATATATCGCTCGAGGATGCCGTCCGCGGCACCAGTGTGGAGATTCGGGTACCGAGCCTGAGCACCTGCGATACCTGCGATGGTTCCGGCGCCCGCCCGGGCAGCGCCCCCACAACCTGCGGGACCTGTGGCGGCGCCGGCCAGGTGCGCATGCAACAGGGCTTTTTCCAGGTCCAGCAAACCTGTCCCAATTGCCGTGGTCGCGGGAAATCGATCGACGATCCCTGTGCAACCTGTCGCGGTCAGGGCCGTGTGGAAAAATCAAAGACCCTGTCGGTCAAGGTGCCTCCCGGTGTGGACACGGGGGATCGCATCCGGCTGTCCGGCGAGGGGGAGGCGGGGCCGGATGGCGGCCCCTCCGGCGACCTCTACGTTCAGATAGCGGTGCGCCAGCATCCGATTTTTGAGCGCGACGGCAAGAATCTGTACTGTGAAGTGCCCATTAATTTCGCCGATGCCGCACTGGGAGGAGAGATGGAAGTGCCGACGCTGGATGGCCGGGTCAATCTCAAGATTCCGCCGGAGACCCAGACCGGCAAGTTGTTTCGCCTGCGCGGCAAGGGTGTGCAGCCGGTTCGCGGCGGGTCTGTCGGTGACCTGCTGTGCCGGGCAGTCGTGGAGACGCCTGTCAAACTGACCAGGAAGCAGAAGGAACTGCTGGAAGAGTTCCGGGATACCCTCGGCAATGGCAGCAAGTCGCACTCCCCGCGCCAGACCAGTTGGTTCGAGGGTGTGAAGAAATTTTTTGAAGACATGAAACTATGACGATCCGGGTCGGCATCACCGGCGCCGCCGGTCGCATGGGCCGGGCACTGGTCGAGGCCATTGACCTCGCCGGAAGCGATGTTGCGCTGGCCGGCGCGGTCGAGCACCCCGACAGCAGCCTGATCGGAGCAGATGCGGGAGAGCTGAGTGGCCTGGGCGTGCACGGTGTCCGGGTGGTCGGAGACAGTGCCGGAGTGATGGCTGATATCGACGTGTTGATCGATTTCTCTGTCCCCGCGGCCACGCTGGCCAACCTCGGGCCGTGTATCGACCACGGCGTGGCCATGGTCATCGGCACCACCGGCTTCAGTCGCGAGGAAAATGCCGAGATCGATAGCGCCGCGGCGCGCATCCCGATCTGCAAGGCGTCCAATTTCAGCACCGGGGTCAACCTGTGCTTCAAGCTGGTGGATATGGCGGCCCGCGTGCTGGGCGATGACGTCGATATCGAGGTGTACGAGGCCCATCATCGGCACAAGATCGATGCGCCCTCGGGCACGGCCCTGAGCCTCGGTCAGGTGGTAGCCGATGCCCTGGGTCGCGATCTGGACAAAGTCGCCGTGTACGGCAGGCAGGGCCAGACGGGTCCCCGGGAGCGCGCCACAATCGGTTTCGCGACGGTCCGCGCCGGCGATGTTGTCGGCGACCATACGGTGACGTTCGCCGCCGAGGGCGAGCGCGTGGAGATAACCCACCGTGCCTCGAGCCGTATGGCATTCGCCCGCGGCGCGGTGCGCGCCGCGGGTTGGGTTGTCGGGCGCGAGGCCGGGCTTTACGACATGCAGGATGTACTGGGCCTCAAGTGATCGAATACGGCGTCCGGGATGCCGGTAAAATCCGCGGGATTCACGAATCGAACAGCGAGAAACGACATTGAACGACAACATAGTCCATATCGATGAACGCAACGCGGCGGCGTTGCTGATTGAGGAATCCCACAAGCGTCCCGTCGTGGTCGACTTCTGGGCCGACTGGTGCGAGCCCTGCAAGGTGCTGATGCCCATCCTTGAGAAAATCGCCAACGAATATCAGGGGGCTTTCCTGCTTGCCAAGGTCAATGCCGACGAACAGGCGATGATCGCCCAGCAGTTCGGCGTGCGCAGCCTGCCGACCGTCATGGTTGTGCAGGGTGGCCAGCCCGTCGACGGGTTTGTCGGCGCCCAGGCAGAGCCGCAGATACGCGCTATGCTGGAGAAGTACCTGCCGAAACCCTGGGACACCTGGCTACAGGAGGGCCTGGACGCGATGGAGCGGGGCGAGCACCGGGAGGCGCTGGCCCCTCTCAAGCGAGCCTGGGAGGAATCGGGTAAACGGCACGATATCACGATCGCCTACGCCACCGCGCTGGTGGAATCCATGCGCCTGGACGAGGCGGAGGCGGTTCTGGGCGACGTGCGACTGGCTGATCAGGATGCCGCCTTTGAACAGGTGCGCGCTCAGCTGGAGATTCGTCGCCAGGCGGCCAAATCGCCGGAAATCGAGGCGCTGGAGAAGAAGCTTGAAGCCAGTCCCGACGATCTGGACCTGCGCCATCAATTGGCCGTGCAGTACACGAACTCGGGTCAGCACCGGGAGGCGATGGAGGCGCTTTTGTCGATATTGCGCGTCGATCTGGAGCATGGCGACGGGGCCACCAGGCAAGCCTTGCTCGATACCATAGCGGCCCTCGGCAAGGGCGATCCGCTGGCGGTAGAGTATCAGCGCAAACTCTACAGCTTGCTTTACTGAACATACTGTCCTGTACGACGGGAGACACACTATGAAACTGGGCATCCTGCTGGGCTATTCCGGCAAAAACATTCATATCCCCCTCGACCTCATCCACCAGGCGGAATCACTGGGCTTCGACTCGGTCTGGACGGCGGAGGCGTACGGCAATGATGCTGTTTCGCTGGCGACGTGGGTGCTGGCGCGGACGGAGAAGATCCGTGTGGGTACGGCCATCATGCAAATGCCCGCCCGCACACCCGCCATGTGTGCCATGACCAGCATGTCGCTGAATCAGTTGTCCGGTGGCCGCTTTATCGTCGGTCTCGGGGCATCAGGTCCGCAGGTTGTCGAGGGCTGGCACGGCGTGCCCTACGGCAAACCGGTTACACGCACGCGCGAGTACATCAAGATCATGCGCGCTATCATGGAGCGCGAGGGTCCGGTGGAGTTCGACGGCGAGGTCTACCAGCTGCCCAAAACGGGCGAGGGCACGACGGGTCTTGGCAAGCCCCTGAAATCCATACTCGAGGCGGCACCGGATATCCCCATTTATACGGCCTCTATCACTCCCGCCGGACTGCGCTGCGCCGGCGAGGTGGCCGACGGGGTGTTTCCGGTGTGGATGGACCCCAACAAGTACGAGATTCTGGGTGAGCACCTGGAGAAAGGGTTCGCAAAGGCGGGTAACGGCAAGAGCCTGGACAACTTCGATATCGCCCCCTTCGTGATGGTCGCGGCGAATGACGACCTCGACGCGGCTTTCGAGGCACTGCGCCCATGGCTGGCGCTTTACATCGGCGGCATGGGCGCCAAGGGCAAGAACTTCTATACAGATTATGCGACCCGGCTCGGGTACGGCGATGTGGCCACGCGTATTCAGGATCTTTACCTGGAAGGCAAGAAAGACGAGGCAGCCGCACTGGTTCCCAACGAATTGCTCGACGAGATCTCGCTCATCGGACCCAGGGAGCGCATCGTGGAGCGCCTGGCGCCCTGGAAAGAGGCCGGCAAACGCGGCCAGGTGGGGTCGATGCTGCTCAGCGCCGCGGAGCCCGATGTCATGGAGTTGATCGCCAGGGAAATGCTGTGACACGTTTGGCAGACAGGCTGATCAGCACACAACATGGGGAGCTATTTCTGCTAGTCTGTCGATACGCGCGCGGTTGAGAGAGGTTCAGGCACTGCCGGTGGAAAAGCTCGAGCGCTTTGTACGCACTATTCTCAATGGCTTTGAGTCTTACTTCGCGGAGTTCCAGAATGTTACGCTGGCGGCCAAGTCGCGTTTTGAAAACGCCGATTGGCTGGGCATCAGGGCTGCGTCAATCCAGCGCATCGACCTTTACAAGGCCAACACGGCGAAAGTCATCGAGTACGTGCAGGTCATCGCGGGCGACGAGCTGCGCGAGCTCGATTTCTGGCGCGAGGCACGCGACCGCTACTCGGAACTGATAGAAGGCCACAACAACTTCGAAATAGCCGAGACGTTTTTTAACTCCGTGTACTGCGCGGTGTTCAAGCACCGCAAGATTCGCAACGAATACGCATTTGTGTTCTCGCCCCTCGGTGACATGCCGCCGTCGGACGTGAGCAAGGTCTACCGTACGTATCGGCTCGATGGCCAGCTGGATGAGCTGCTGGAGCGAATGTTGGCGGACTATGCGTTTTCCGTCCCCTATGAAGATATGCAGCGCGACATCGTCTGCATTCGTGAAGCGATAAACAACTAATCTCGCCTCACGCTTTGACCTGGACGGCGACGACACCGAGTTCCATGTGCTGGAACACCACTTTTTCCGCAACAAGGGTGCCTATGTCGTCGGGCGTATTTACTCGGGGGGCAGGTCCATGCCCTTTGTCCTGCCGATCCTGCACAATGAAGCGGGCGCGGTGTACGTGGACACCATCCTGTTTGGCTCGGACATGGTCAGCGTGCTGTTCAGTTTCACGCGCACCTACTTTTTCGTGGACGCGAGCATTCCGTCGCAATACGTGCTTTTCCTGCAGCAGCTCATGCCCGCAAAGCCCATTTCGGAAATCTACAGCGCCATGGGCTACAACAAGCACGGCAAGACGTACTACCACCGTTGCGCATTTCGGCACATGCAGAGCACGACCGATAAATTCATTATCGCCCCCGGCATCAAGGGAATGGTCATGCTGGTCTTTACCATGCCCTCCTACGATTTTGTGTTCAAGGTTATCAAGGACAGATTTACACCGCCCAAGGACATGACCCGGGAGCAGGTGATGGCCAAGTACGCTCTCGTCAAACGCTGGGATCGCGCCGGTCGCATGGCCGATACCCAGGAGTTCAAGAACCTGGCCTTCGCACGCGACCGGTTTTCCGAGGAGGTCATGGATGAACTGCACGCGGTGGCGCCCTCTTTGGTCGAGGAACACGGTAAAGCAGTGGTTATAAAGCACTTGTATGTAGAGCGGCGCATGACACCGCTGAATCTCTATCTGCGCAACGCCAGCGATGCGCAGGTTCACGATGTAATGGATGAGTACGGTAACGCGATCAAGCAGCTGGCGGCGGCAAATATATTCCCCGGCGACATGCTGTTGAAAAATTTTGGGGTGACACGCCACGGCCGTGTCGTGTTCTACGACTACGATGAGATCGTACCGTTGACCGACTGCAACTTCCGCGAAATACCCGCGCCGCGCAGCGAGGCCGAGGAGATGGCCAGTACCCCCTGGTACAGTGTCGGGCCAAATGATATTTTTCCCGAGGAATTTTCGCTGTTTTTTTCCGGCAACCAACGGGCTCGCAAAGTTTTTGATCAGCTTCACAGTGATATCTACGAAGTCTCTTTCTGGAAGGGATTGCAGGAAAAGATTCACAGCGGCTACGTCGAGGATTTCTTCCCCTATCGCCGTGAGCTGCGTTTCAGCCGGCAGCCGGTGGAACTCACAGAGACCGCCTGATGGCGACGATTTATCTGGTGCGTCACGGGCAGGCGTCGTTTGGCGCCGACGATTATGACGAACTGTCCGGGCTGGGCCGACGCCAGTCACAGATTCTGGGAGAGTATTTTCGCGACTGCGGTATACGGCTGGACGCTGCCTACAGTGGCGACCTGAAGCGTCAGCGCGAAACTGCGCGCCTGACACTGCTCGGCCAGTCCGGTGAGGTACCGCTGCACGTCGACGCGCGGTTCAACGAAATCGACAACGATGCGCAGATTCGTGTCTTGTTGCCGGAGGTGATGGAGAACAACGCCGCGGTCCGGGAGCTGGTGGACAGGGGAGTTACCAGCAGCAAGGATTACCAGAAACTGATTGATGCCGTGTTCAATTACTGGGTATCGCCGGCCTGCAGCGACGACAGGGTGCAGAGCTGGGCCGATTATTCCCGCGGTGTCCGCGACGCGCTGTCCGATGTGATGCGGTCACAGGGCAGCGGTAAGAGCCTTGCCATTTTCAGTTCCGGCGGCACGATCGCCACGATTGTCGCTCACGTTCTCGGGTTGGGAGCTGAGCAGACTTATCAGCTGTATGAGCCGATGATGAACTGCTCGGTTTCCCGGTTGTTCTACAGCGGGTCCCGCGTCTCGCTTTCGTATTTCAATGACTGCTCTTTCCTGCGGTTGGCGGGCGCCGGGTGCGGAGAAAACCTGGTCTCTTATCGGTAGCCGTGGATATATTTCTGGTCAGGCACGGCGAGGCGGCGGCGGGCTGGGGTCAGTCCGCCGACCCCGGCCTCAGCGACAGGGGGCGACAGCAGGCTCTGGCCGCCGCCCGGGAACTGCAGTCGCGTGTCGCGCCCGGAACACAACTGTTCACCAGCCCCATGGCCCGCGCGCGCGAAACAGCACAACCATTGGCCGACCTGTTGTCGAGGCCGGCGAGAATAGACCCGGCGTTCAGCGAAATTCCCGCACCCGTTCCGGTGTCGCAGCGCCGGGAGTGGTTGCGGGCATTCATGGGCCAGCGCTGGCGGGATCAAAGTCCCGGGGTGTTGGCCTGGCGGGACAATGCGCTGGCCCGGTTCGAAGGCAATGACTGCACCGGCAGTCGTGTTTACACACTTTCTCATTATCAACGCCGTGGTCGGGACGATTCTTGAGAGCGCGGAAACGCTGTGCTTCTGGCCCGATAATGGTTCGATTACCCACTTGCGGCATGCTGGCACCGACTTGCATCTCGTCGCACTCGGGGCGCAGATGCAAACCGTGGTGAATTAGTTTGAGACGTCGCGCTTGCCGCCTGCCGGCGTTCGCAACAAGCATTCCTGTGCACTGGAGGCAACCAGTACGCCATTACGGGTATAGAAACTGCCGCGGCTGAAGCCGCGGGCCGCTTCGGCGCTTGGACTGTCGAGGCTATAGAGCAGGTAGTCATCGGCTCGAAAAGGGCGATGAAACCACAGGGCATGATCAAGGCTGGCGGATTGCACTGTCCTGTCGAATGCCGAGTAGTCGTGCGGGTAGAGGGCTGTGCCCAGAAGTCCGAAGTCTGACATGTAGGCCAAAAGTGTCTGGTGTCTGAGCGGATCTTCACCGAGATCTCCAAGACCGCGAACCCAGACATGCTGCAGTGGCGCGCGGCGGTCGGGTTGCAGGACATCGCGCCGATTGACCGCCTTGCGCTCGATCGGGTGTCGTGTGGGCGCATCGATGTCGCCGGGATGGAGCGCCGCGAGACGGCGCCAGTACTCGTAATCCGACTCGAGTGTCTCGGGAGGGTCGACCTGCGGAGCCTGGGCCTGGTGTGAAAGTCCCGGCTCCTCCCGGTGAAAAGAAACCGCGCTGTTAAAGATGGCTGTGTTGTTCTGTCTGGCCACAACCCGCCGTGTGCTGAAACTGCGCCCGTCGCGGATCGGGTCTACTTCATAGCTTATCTGCACCCGGGGATCGCCGGGCCGCAAAAAATACGCGTGCATCGAGTGGGCCAGCAGGTCGTCGCCGACGGTTCTGCCGGCAGCATTCAGCGCCTGTGCGAGCACCTGGCCGCCAAAAATTCGCGGGGGATGTGAGGGGCTGTTGCCGACAAAGCAGTAGTCGTCCAGGGGCTCAACTTCCAGATAGGTGAGCAGTTTGTCCAGATCGGTGGGCACGGAGAGACTCCCGTTAGTGGGTTTCCTGGGCCTGTCCTCGCGGTAGCAGGCCGTTTAAAAAAACGTCGAAATAGTCGATGGCGGCGCTATCGAGATCATCGATTTTGCGCCACAAATCGATGTCCATGGCGGCATTGATGGCCCCGGCAATGAGTTGCTGTGCGACGAAGATGTCGATCGGCCTGACACTGCCGTCTTCCATTCCCGCCGCGAGAAACTGACCGAAGCGCTGATTCGCGTGTTCGGTACGCGCAAGGACACCGCGCCGATAGCTGACAGGCAGGGCGGTGATGGAGTTGTAGCGAATCAGTGGGCCTGTCCTTGAATTCTGTACGTAAAACATCGCACGACATGCCAACTCGGCCTTTTGCAGCCCCGGAGCCTCCATCGAGCCCACCTGGCGGTTGATCTCGTCGGTAACGTCGAGCGAACGTTTGTAACAATTGAGCAGCAGGTCCTCTTTGTTCCTGATGTGGTAGTAAAACGCTCCCTTGGATACGTTGAGGTGCTCCGCTATTTCGTCGAGCGAGGTGCCGATAAAGCCCTTTTTGTTGAAATACCAGGTGCCGGTCTTGAAGAAGGCTTCCTTTTTCAGCCGGTTCTGTTCCCCCGATTGAAGCCGGGCATGGCAGTGTCCGTGATGGGAGGTTGCACCAGTTTAGCGGGCTGGTAACTGCCCGGACCGGCGAATAATCCGTGGGTGAACAAGTCCAACGCTGCGTCGGCGGTTGCCCCGACATTTTCAGTCGGTATTGTGCGCAACCAGGAAAACGTCCAGTCGAGGGATCCCAGTACTGCCAGTATGGTCGAGGTCGGTTCGACAGGCCGAATGCTGCCACCGGCTATCCCGTGGCGGACAAATTCACGCAGACGTTTGAAAATAGCAATATATTGCGCCTCAACCTCCTGTCTATGCGGTGCCTTGAGCGCCGCGATCTCAAGCAGTGCAGCTATATGGGGCGCCCTGCCGGCCTGTGCTGCCTGCCAGTCCTCAAAGTGACGCATGATAAACGCCGAAAACCGCTGCAGTGGCTCGCTGTGTGCACTCTCGATATCGTCCAGTACCCTGTCATGATGCCGCAGCGCCGCCACGTAGCACTGGTAGATCAACTCCTCTTTGGTGCTCACGTAGTAGTAGAGGCTGGTTTTGCTGAGACCGAGAGTTTCGGCGATATCGCGCAAAGTGGTGGCGCGGGAACCCTTGTGGTTAAAGAGTCTTGCCGCCTCCGACAGGATAGCCGCTCGCTTGGCCTGGTGCTGCGCCGAGCGATTGAAGGGCGAGGACTGTTCGCCGCGACCTGACAGGTTTTCTGCAGACATTTAAAGGCGGATGGGCGTGGGCGCCGTGACCTACTTTCTGTTCGATAATTTCAACTTTAAGTATTTTATTTGTCGCTGTCTATAGATGTCTGGATCTATTGGAGTCTGCAGGTTCGAAGCTGATATCGAGCCATTTGCGCGAGCGGAAGCGGCGCAGTAGCAGAGTGGTCTTTATGGCGTAGTCCAGTAACATCACGGCGAACACATATTGCACCGGTAAATCCAGCCACAAGCACACCAGTGCCGGTATCAGCCGACCAAAAATGATGCCGCAGAAGGTGGCAATCAGTGGTGCCCTGGTATCCCCCGCGCCACGCAGGGCACCGCTGAGCGTAAATTCAAAAGCCATCAGGGGCTGGGCTATCGCTATGACGTAGATAAAAATGACCGTCAGCTCGATGACTTCCTGGTCGTCGATCATGAAGTGGGCGAGTGACTCGGCAAAACTCGCCAGTACAATGGAGAGAAAGGTCATGGCCAGTAGTGCCATGCGCAGGGACCTCGATGTTACCAGAATCGCCCGATCGGGTTTTCCCGCGCCGAGTTGTTGACCTACGAGGGTGGCAGTGGCGATGCCAAAGCCGAAGCCGATGACAATGGAGAAAGCCACCAGGCTGATACCAATGCCGTAGGCAGCGAAGGGCTCGGTGCCGTATTGCGCGACGATCATGAAAAAGCCCAAAAAGGCCAGTTGGATGACGCCCTGCTCGATAACAGCGGGCGCTCCGATATCTATCAGTTGACGGGCGGTCGGAATGTGTATCCCGACGCGTTTTATCGCCTTGAGTTTGAAATGACCCCGCCACCAGACCAGCAGGAACATAGAGGTAACCAATGAGGCGCCCGCACTACCGCCCAGGGAGATCCCCGTCACGCCGAGTTGCGGCAATGGGCCGATGCCATAGGCAAGCAGCCAGGCGCACACGACATTCAGTACCGAGCTGCAGGCCAGAAACCACAGTGGCGTGATAACGTCGCCGATCGCGCGCAGGGCGGTGGCCAGCATCATGCTAATGGCGGTGAACACGTTAAACAGGCCCAGCCAGAAAATAAAGCGGCCGGCCATGGCCGTTGTCCGCGCATCGAGACCAAACAGGCCCGCGATGGCCTCGGGTGCAAGCACCACCGGTACACTGACAATTGCCGCCAGCCCCACGGCGAGTGACAGGGCCGTCCAGGTGATTGTCTCCGCCCGTGCAAACTGCCGGGCTCCCCAGGCACGGGCGATCATCGCGGTCGCCGCGACGGAGACACCCATCAGAATAGCCTGTACGAGAAAAAACACGCGGTGGCCGGTTGTCACCGCTGCGACTGCATTCGTACCCAGCTGGGCAACGATCTTGATATGCAGGAAGCCTACGGTTGTGAACAGCAGGTTGGAGATGATATTGGGCCACGCCAGCCGCCAGACGGTGCGGCTGGCAGAGGGAAGCTGTTCCACGGAAGTTGGTGGCAAAAGGCGTACTCGTCGTCGGCGCATAATTCTAGCACCGATACTCCTGACGGGCGATTCATCCGAGCACGCTGCACTCCCGATGACGAAAACAGGTCGTGATATGATCGTTGACCATGCCGGTGGCCTGCATGTGGGCGTACATAACCGTCGAGCCGATGAACGTGAAACCGCGTGACTTCATGTCTTTGCTGAGCTTATCGGAGACGGGGCTGGTAGCGGGGACCTCGGCCAGGCTTCGCCACTGGTTCTGCACGGGACGGCCGTCGACAAAATCCCAGATGTAGTTGCAAAAGCTGCCAAACTCCTCCTGTACTTCCAGAAAGGCGCGGGCGTTCTGTCGCGTGCCATAGACTTTGCGCCGGTTGCGCACGATTCGCGCGTCCTCGAGTAATCTATCGAGGTGGTCGTCGCTGTAACGCGCAACCGTTTCCGGGTCGAAATCGTCGAACAGTACGCGATATCCCTCCCGTTTTCGCAAAATGGTGATCCAGGAAAGACCCGCCTGCGCACCCTCCAGCACCAGGAATTCAAACAATCTGTGATCGTCGCGAACCGGTACGCCCCATTCTTCATCGTGGTACGCGACGTAGAGCGGATCGTCGCCGCACCAACCGCATCGCTGGCCCATCATTGCCCTCCATTTCGTCGCGTATACTAAGCTCTCTGAGGGCTCCGCGGCAATGTGGCGAGCTGGCGACAATCGCTGTGTTGTGACAAACTAACCCGGTTTTCAGGCCATAGACCGCTCATGTCCGATTCCATTGTCTACAGTCGCAAGGGCCACGTGGGCCGGTTGCTGCTGAACTGTCCGGAGGTCCACAACTCGCTGGGCGGGGAACAACTCGATATTATTACCCGATATCTCGAAGCTATCTCTACCGACGACGAGGTGAGAGTTCTCATAGTCACCGGCGCCGGCAACAAGACGTTTTGTGCGGGAGCCTCCCTGCGCGAGCTCGGGGCAGGGCAAATGAAAGAGGATGCCTTTCAGCGGATGACGGGGTTGTTGGCGTCAACGCGGGTGCCGACGATCTGTGCACTGAACGGCAATGTGTTCGGGGGCGGCGTCGAACTGGCCGCCAGCTGTGATTTTCGTATTGGGGTAGAAGGATCGCGCATGCGCGTACCCGCTGCGGCGTTTGGTTTATGTTATCCCGCAGCGGGGATTCAGCGCCTTGTGGAATGCCTGGGCGTGCGTGTGACGCGCCGGGTGCTAATGGCCGCCGAAGAGTTCGATTCTGGTTCTATGCAGGAAATCGGATTTCTCGACCGCCTGGTGCCGGCGGAAGAATTCGAGCGAGTCGTTCAGGCGTTTGCGGAGAATATCGCGGAATTGGGGCCACTGGCGGTACAGGCGATGAAGCGCATTCTTGGGCAGGCCGCAAGCGGGGGAATCGACTTCAGCACCGCGGCAGAACTATCAGCGCGCTGTCTGGAATCGACAGATCTGCAGGAGGGCCTTGCAGCACAGCGCGAAAAACGAAAACCGCGATTCAAGAACCATTAGGTCGACGCATCATTAACCTGGGGCGAGGGCGCCGTGGCATTGCAGGCTGCGATCGACTGCGATCCAGGGCAACCCCAGACTATCCAGCCATTTAATCGCTGAGGCTTCGGTTTTCAGGCGGGCTATACTCGCCGCGCTGCACGCAGCCAGGCAGCTTTCCGCCGTTACACCGATACTGAGCAATCCGGGGATCGGTTGTCCGTCTACAGGACTTAATGCCCGACCATAGCGTTCGCCCTCAATAAGGATAGCCCGTTCAAAGTCGCCGCGGATAGAGAAACTCATATTGTTCAACTTGAGCCGCGAGATCGTGACGCTGGATTGCCTGGGAAGTCGAACACCGACCAACCAGTTGTCGCCACCTGGTCGCTTGCCGATGGTCGCAAAATCCTGACGCATTTCTACCAGTGCGTGTGATACGCCTTCGCGCAAAAGAATTTTTCGCAGGCAGTCTACCGCGTAGGGCCGGATGCAATTGTCGAGGTCGATCTGCATGCCCTTGCGAGACAGGTGAACACCCTCTGCCGTGCGCTCGAGATTGTCCATTCCGACCAGCTTCACCATGCGCTGTAGCTGGTCGACAGAAGCGCGCAGACGGCCGTCACTTGCGTAACAGTTTTGCAGAACTTGCGTTGTCGGGTCAAAGAGATGGTTGCTCTTTGCCCAGAGCGCGCTGACAAAGTCGAACAGGCTGCCGGCTTCGGCGTCCAGAGGCACAAATGCGCCAGTGCCTGCGCAATCATTTATCCGGCTAATAAGGCTTTCAGGTTGAAAAAAACTGAATTTATCTTCCAGACGCTGTAGCTCCTCACTACAGATCGAGTGCAGGGCATCCGCCTGCCCGTCACTATTGTCGATAACCAGGCGGCAGATCTGGCCAAATGCCTGCAGCCTGATTTCGCTTACTTCCGCTATGTTCATTCTCATCACAGTCCAGGCCAAGGGGCTGCCTTATGGAAGCCGACCCAAGCAGTATCAATGTATCATCGGAACCGGCCGAGTGACCAGATTTTGCGACTGGACCAGATTCTACTCCGGCTCTACAAGGGACACGACGATTCTGGTGCCCTGCTCGCTGGAAAGTTCGATATGGCCTTCGAGCTGGCGTACAATAGCCTGCACTACATACAGGCCGGAGCCAGGATCGGTCATCTGAAGTATTTCGGCTGGCGCGCCGATGCCATCATCGTTGATTGTCAGGGTATGACGGGACAGTGAGGTTCCCTTACAGGCCCCTTTCTCAAGATTGAGAATAATATAGTTGGCAGGTGAGTCCGGATCGAATGCGTGCTGAACACAGTTTTCCAGCAATTCGTAGATGATGATAGCCAGGGGAGAGGCGATCGCTGTGGGAATCAGTGACTCAGGTATACCGTTAATGATTACTACCGTATCTGGATCGACAGGGCTGTTTTCAAGGAGCTTTGGAGTAATAGCGTCGACGAAAGAATGCAGGTCTGCTGCGGGCCCGTCCGGTTGGTAGTAAATGTGATTTTCCAGAATGATAAGTATGTGGATTCGCTTGCGCGCGCCGCTCAATCCACGCTCGGAGAGAGAACCTGATTGGCTTTCATCTTCTTCGAAGACAAATGTATTGAGAAGGTTCAGCGTGTCCAGCTTGTGCTGGTAAGCGGAGTGGATCAGCTCGTCCTGGTATTCAATCTGTTCCTGCCTGTCATCCTCGGCGTGCTCTTCAGCCTCAAACATTTCCTGGGCAAGCTCAGCAGCCCTGCGCTCGACGACATAGCTATGATAAACACGGTGCGCCGCCCATGTGAACAAACAGAAGGCCATTAAATACACTGCATAGGCCCAGCTGCTCAACCAGGGCGGCGGAAGAACGCTTAAAGCAATAGAGTCTCCCCTGACATCCCAAATTCCGGCCGAATTCATACCCTGCACCCGAAAATTGTAATCCCCGGTGGGCAGGTTGGTATAGGTGGCTTTATGGCTGTTACCGTTGTCTATCCAGTCTGCGTCGTAATTTTCAAGCATGTACCGAAATTGGCTATCGCCGGTATTTACAAATTCCATAATGCTGAATTCAAAGGTGACAAATTTGTCTTTATGCGTCAGACGGACTGTTGAAGAATCGCCTGTCAAGAAAATGTTATCCAGGGAATCGCTGGTAAAACGCACTGAAGTGAGCCTGGTCTTTGGCGGGTCTACCTGTGTGGAGACCTCCTCAGGCCTGAAGACATTGTAGCCACCCGGCCCGCCGAAGAAGATGCGACCGTCCGAACTCTGGAACGAAGAGTTAAATGTAAAATCCATGCCCTGAAGACCGTCGGCCATGGTGAACCGCCGGATAAAATTACCATCTGAATCTAGTTTGACGATTCCTTTATTTGTGGACAACCAGATGTCACCTGCTTTGTCTTGTTGGATTCCGTAGATTGTTAGATTCTCCGTGTGCTTTGCAGAGGCAACCCTAGATAGGCTGATATCGTCAGTAGTGCGATCACTATGTTTCCATACGAAAAAACCGTTATCTTTTGTGCCGAACCATATATCTCCAGACTTTAACTCCTTTGCGGAATAAATAATGGGTCGAGAACCACCTCTGTCAAAATTGAATGGTAGAAGTTTAAAAGTATCTTTAGTTTTATCGTAGATGTAGGTCGAATATAAGCAGCCTATTAGAATATCTGAAGAAGCTAGTGGATAAAGATAAGCGATACTTTTTTCATCAAGTTGACCGCTATCTCGAAAGCTGGTGACCGAGTTCTCATGAATTCTAAATAAGCCTTTTCTAAACGAAGCAACCCAGATACTGCCGTCTTCATCATCAGTTAGGATGTCTACAATTCCTGTTCCGGGTAAAAACCTTTGCTGATTCCCGCTAGATAGATCGCTAGAATCTAATGAAAGTATCCCCCCATCAAAAAATCCGATCCATATTGTTTCTTCTATCGAAGCGACAGCGGTAACTCTTTGATCAAACAATCGAGAGCTCCGATCGTAGTTTATAGAGTCCGCTACTCTCTCATGTACGTCACTTTTCCTATCAAGAATAAATAGACCGTTGTAAGTACCAATCCAGATGTTGCCACTAGGGTCCTCGGCAAAATCTAGTACTTCGTCATTGACTCCGTTATTGGTTTCGTTTATCAACTTAAATGGTGAATACGTTAGAATATCGATGCCGCTCTTCGTGCCTATGAGTAGATAGTCACCGTTATCATGAATACTGTAGATGTCTTTTGATATTAGACCTGTCCCCGAATGACTTATTTCTGAAAATGACGAAAGATCCTTCTTTGCAATAAATAGGCCTTGATCTGTACCAACTAGGATACCTTGGCGATGCACTTTGAAATCAGTGATCAAAAGATGTTCAGATCCAATCTGCTGATGCGCGATAATAGAGCCTGTGTCAATGTCTATGATTGCGATGGATCCAGCATCAGTTCCCATCAAAACGCTACTATTAGAAAGAGACATTAGAGCAGTGATCTGGAAATTCTCCTTAGTTGTTGACGATCCTGGAGCAATGTTGTTTTTAGCGACTCGTCATTGCCTTCCCAAACTGAGTACGAATTTGTATGACCGATAATAAAGCGCCCATCGTCAGTTTTAACTAACGAGCTCGGAATATCTCCATTAATCCCTGTTAAATGGCTGAGTACCCAGCTTGAAGTTTTTTGAGTGTTAGGAAAATATCTCAAAATAAGGTCGCCCTTGATGAGCCATAAACTACCTTGGTTAGAACTGAGTATTTCCGTCAGAAATGCTTGACCCATCTGCGAAAAATCATCAACTATCTGTAGCTTGTTACCTTGATGTCGCCACTTTAATAATCCTCCACCGAGAGTAGAAATGTAAACGTCGCCATCTCTACTCTCATCGATATCTGTGATATGTGAGTCTGGTATCCAGTAAGGATCTGTACTATCAGAGGTAAATATTTCTAAGTGTTTACCCCTAGAGAGATAAAGACCGCTTTGAGTACCAATCCAAAGGTAACCATTATTACTTTTGTGTATTTGCGTGACGGCGGGGATCCTAAGTTCGGCAGGAATATTTGCATGAGAGATTGTAAATTCTCCCGAAAAGCAAAAACTAGCGTTGAAAAGAAGCGTGTAAAATATTGAACGAAGCTGAAAAACCGGCCTAGGAAATTTTAAAGTGAGTAGATTCAAAAAGCAATGACTCTTATTGTTTGACATGCGCGATACTAAAATCCTTTGAAAGGACTAAAAACATAATAATGAAAAGTGGCATGTCCAAACAGTCCGTTCTCGGTGGAATCCATGCTATGAATCCACGTAAATCACACTGAATTCTTTTAGAAATTCGTTATAAGCAATGCGTAGATCTTTTAAATTCGTATCCATTTCCTCCATACTGCCATGTCTACCACGTTGCTCCAGTTCTGCACTGATAATTCTTATTTGTTCAGCACCAATATTCGCACTCATCGACTTAATCGCGTGAGCGGTTCGATAAAGTGCTTCACAGTCTTGTTTTTCGTAGTTTTGTTCGAGTTCTGTGAGCTTCTCCACCATCTGATTTTTATATCCGTCAAAGAGAGCCGGAAGGAGAGGTCGTCCGGTCTGGTTTTCAACTTCCCTGATACTATTAATGGCTGATAGGTTGAAAATATCAGACGTATTATTGCCATCCTGGGCTGTAATAATGGGATCGGCATTCTGGCGGTTCGCTTCATCGGTACCCCAAGTCGGTCTGTTGTCCTCCGCCGAAAGATCAATTGGAGGCAGGATAGATGCGATATGTAACTTGATATCGGATATTGAGAAGGGTTTCTTGATGTAGTCGTTCATGCCCGCCTTTTTGCAACGCTCCTTATCTTCATCATCGCTACCAGCGGTAAGAGCAATTATGGGCGTAGGCGGCAGCCCGTTTTCATGTTCATGCGCACGTATTTCCCTTGTTGCTTGATATCCATCCAGAATAGGCATCTGGCAGTCCATGAACAAAAGAGCGTGACCACCAGATTTGTATTGGTCCACCGCATCTTGTCCATTATTTGCTATATCGACCTCGTATCCGAGCAGATGTAGCATCTCCTCAATAATTCGCTGGTTTGTTTCAACGTCCTCCGCAACCAGTATGCGGCATGCGGACCCCTTGGAAGGAGGGCCTTTCGCGTCTGAGGTGTTGCTACTATGTTGTATTTGAAACCCCGACGGTTTGGAAAATACATCCTGGAGGGCCTTGTTAGTAATTGGTTTTGTAAGTCGGGACCATTCTTTAGCGAATTCAGCTGGTAGTTTTCCATCGAGAGGAGTCAACGCGACACATAGGGCAGCTTTAAGCTCTGGCAATAACTGTAGGGTGCGGGGTTCCAGTTCGCCCTTACGATAGTCGATCAAGACAACATCATTATTGTAATCAAGCGACTTACTGAGATCTTGTTCAGTTATTCTGGCGGTAGTGATTCCCAGTCGCTTCAGGTGGTTTTCAATCATCTCGAACGTAGCTGTGTTTGTTGAAAAAACCCGCGCTACAAGCGAGTCAAAACCTACGCTGCGTTGAGTATTGGCGGAGGAAACAATGAGCGGGATCATTATAGTAATTTTGGTACCCTTTGCTTGCTCTGACTGGACGCTGATATCGCCACCCATAAGCGTAATATAGTGCCTGGAGATCGAGAGCCCGAGCCCGGTTCCCCCGTATTCACGTGTTGTACTTGTATCGGCCTGTGTAAAAGGTTCAAAAACCTTTTCCTGTGTGGCTGTATCCATTCCGATACCGTCATCTTCAACGCATATGTGAACAATAGCCTTGTCCGGCGTGGCTTGACTGAATTTGGACTTAACACGCACGTTGACGTTGCCATGTTGAGTAAACTTTATTGAATTGCTAACCAGATTCATTACCACTTGTCGTATCTTGGTGGGATCTCCAATCAAGATTTCTGGTGAGTCCGGGTCGCAGATATTATTGAGGTCGAGGCCTTTCCTGCTCGCGGGTTCTCCCTGTAGGTAACATATATCGTCAATGAGCTCGACGATATTGAATTCAACCTCTTCCAGCTCTACCTTGGACGCTTCCGCTTTAGAAAAGTCCAGAATTTCATTAATAAGGCTCAGCAGGGACTCACCACTGTTATGAGCGGCGGTGGCAAACTGACGTTGCTGACCACTAAGGTTGGTATGCAGAAGCAACTCCGTCATACCGATAATGCCGTGCATAGGCGTACGAATTTCGTGGCTCATAGTGGCAAGGAAGTCAGATTTCGCCCGAGTGGCTTCTTCGGCTACCTTTCGCGCTTCCACCAGGTCCTGTGTCCGCTCCTTGACTCGTGATTCGAGTTCACGCTGAATTTCGAGAGATGCTTGCGCCTTGCGTCGCTGTCTGTAGAAATAGTATGCAACGAGAGAAATGGCAAATACTGCATAGAGAGCATAAGCTGGTAGGCTTCGCCATGGCGGAGGAGCGACCACAATGGGTATACTCCGTGCGTCCCAGTTCCAGGTGCCGTCGGGACTGGCAGCGGCCAGCTTCAAGTTGTAGTTGCCAGGAGGGAGAGTGGTGAACGACGCGGTTCGTGAGTCAGGAGATATGACCCAGTCGGGGTTAATACCTTCCAACATGTAAGCATAGTTCAATTGGTCAGGATTGGAATAATCTGCCGCAAAGAATTCAACTGAGAGCATGCGGTCTTCGTATCCCAGACTAATAGTGTTTAAGTTATGATAGGCAGTGTCGAATTGGCGGCGTTGGTTCATGATCTTGATTTCGGAAATAGCTACTTTTGGAGGTACTCTTTGGAAAGTCACGCGATCTGGGTCAATAGCATTGAATCCAGCGATACCACCAAAATAAAGAACGTTTGACGATGACTTAAATGACGCTCCTAGATTGAATTCGGGAGCCTGTAGCCCATCTTTTACGCCATATTGATGGGCCTCCAAAGTTTGTGGATCTAGGCGTGTTAGTCCTCTGTTGTGGGACAGCCAAAGCCATCCATCTCGGTCTTGTTGAATGCCATAAATGCTCGCGCTGGGGAATGGTACAAGCTCGGATATTCGTGTAAAGTTGGGTTCTAGCTGCGATCTGTTTTTTCTATTCCATTTTGCGAGTCCGCCACCGCTAGTGCCTATCCAGAGAGTTCCTTGTCTATCTTCTTGAAAGGTCAATATGATATTGCTGGGTAAACTATTAGAGGTATCTTGCTTGGAAATAAATCTCCGAAAGTCATGGGATTTCGGTAAAAAAAGATTTAGACCGTTTTCTGTTCCTATCCAAATGGTGCCATCACTATCTTGATATATGGCAAGCACCATGTCGTTGCTTATTGTGTTAGAGTCAGCTCGGTTTGATGTTAGATTTGTAAATGTATTAGATTCCTCATTATATAATGACAACCCGCCCCCGTAGGTTCCGATAAGTAACTTGCCGGAGGAAACGCGAAGTATGGAGGTTATTCCATCAGAGCCGATGCTATTTTTGTCTAGTGGATTGTGTCGGAATACCGTAACCTCGTTAGAGTCCAAATCCAATTTATTGAGCCCCCCGTCAAAGGTGCCTATCCACAGAATGCCATTATCGTGGTACAAACTCATTACAATGGAACTGGATATAGAAGGCTCAGTGGATTCATTGACCCATTCAAAATATTCCTTATTAGGCCGTAACCTATTTAATCCGTCGTCAGTCCCTACCCAAAAACTACCATCATCTGTTTCTGCGAAAGCATTAACAGATTGCCCGGATAAGTTGTGAGTGGCCCGATTGTATTTTTTAAACTGAGCTCTTGAACCAGAGGCTAGCCCGCTTCTAGTGCCTACCCAATACATATCCTCTTTGGTTTGATAAATGCTTAGGGTCCAGTCGTCTGTAATATTGGTATTGTGGGTCGAATACCTATGAAATTTCCCGGTTGTAGAATTAAAAAGATTTATTCCTTCTGCCGTAGCAACCCATATATCTCCATGCGCGTCTTGGAATACATCGGTTGTTTTGTTGGAAGATAGGGATTGGATATCATTCGGCGAATGTGTGAAATTGACTGAGTCGCCTGTATTTGGATCAAATTTGCTAACGCCACTATTTTCTGAAGCTATCCATATATTATTGTCATTGTCGGTGATTAATCGATATAAGCGACCTGGTACGATTGAATTAGGGTCATCAGGGTTGTGCGAATGTGAACGAATGTATCCTTGTGCAGGGTCGATCTCTAAAAGTCCCTCGGTATGTGTTGTCGCCCAAATTTTCCCGTCGCCAGTCTCTGTGAACCCATAAATTTCCCCCATGTACGGAAGGTCAGAATTTCCAGAGATAAAGTGATGGAAGCTTTGCTCGATTGGAGAAAAGGTACTGAATCCATTCTTGTAACCGAGCCAGATTGTCCCGCGAGAGTCAGTATAAACGGAGTGAATTTCATTTGAATACGGTGTATCTTTGTTATTGGGGTCTGCTGATATTGCCTCAAAGGAATTAGATGTGGAATTGTATTTCGCCAGTCCTCCACCTAATGTAGAAATCCAAATAGCTCCGTTTTGGTCCTCAGTGATACCTGTAACGGTATTTGCAGGAAGCGAGCTAGGATTGCTAGGAACATGTGTATAATTTTCTAGTTCGTGACCTATATATCTGTTAAGGCCCTCTTGGGTTAAAAACCATAACGCGCCGTGGCTGTCTTGGAAAGTATGCCAGACACTTTGTTGTGTTAACTTGTCTGAGAAAACGGTTGGGTTGAGGAGAAGATCAACTGGTACACTTTCAGCGTAAGCTGTGAAAGGGTTCTGGGTAAGCAAAAAGGCTGTAAGGATAACCCAGATTTTCATAATTGAGAGCGTCTTGACTTAGATACTATTACGCTCAGAGTTTAATTGATTTATTTAATAGCTGCTAGCCATCCAATTTACGCTTGCTTAAGACAAAAAACTCCAGGCTGGAGAAGGCGACCCAGCCTGGAGGTGTTCTTGTTGTGAAAAGTTTTTTGGGTTTTTAGTGGCGGGCCTATCTACGGCCCCACTTGTTGCCTGACTGTTCAGAGAAGTCCCTGCGGCCCCACTTGTTGCCTGACTGTTCAGAGAAGTCCCTGCGGCCCCACTTGTTGCCTGACTGTTCAGAGAAGTCCCTGCGGCCCCACTTGTTGCCTGACTGTTCAGAGAAGTCCCTGCGGCCCCACTTGTTGCCTGACTGTTCAGAGAAGTCCCTGCGGCCCCACTTGTTGCCTGACTGTTCAGAGAAGTCCCTGCGGCCCCACTTGTTGCCTGACTGTTCAGAGAAGTCCCTGCGGCCCCACTTGTTGCCTGACTGTTCAGAGAAGTCCCTGCGGCCCCACTTGTTGCCTGACTGTTCAGAGAAGTCCCTGCGGCCCCACTTGTTGCCTGACTGTTCAGCGAAGTCCCTGCGGCCCCACTTGTTGCCTGACTGCTCAGGCGTCAAAGCCTCACCCCACTTAAACCCACTGCGGACCTGCTTAGCCTCGACGTCCGCCACGGCAGGCTTGGGTGCGCGAAGCTTTGAGTCCTCGCCCCACTTGTAGCCGGAAGCCACATTCCCGGTGTACTGCTGGGTATTGGCCAGGGTATGGCTTACACGGTGCACCAGGTTGCCGGAGTCGCCGTTGGTAGCGGCTTGTTTCTGGGAATCGGCGACACTCATTGCGGGTGCCAGCGCGATCACTGCGACGCTAGCAAAGCTAGCGAGACTTAACTTTTTGATCGTTTTCATAATAAATCCTGCCTTCTTGAGTTAATGCGCCCGGCCTGTTATGTGACCGGATTCTCCTAACGGAACCCTGTTCAGGGCTGTGTTCGCATTCTTCGAATTTGATGCTTGACTAACGTTATAGATGTTGGGGGGCATAAATGATAGCTGCGGCTGTACCCATTTTTGGGTAAGTGGCAGGCCACCGGGGGAGGAGGAGGCATTACCTGCGAGTGGACCTGCGAGTGGCGCCGCTGAGTGCGTGACGCAATTGAACGATATATTGGCTACCGAGGGGAGAAACTGACTGACCCTTACGGGGCAGGAGCGGCCAGGCTGGTTATTTATTGATCAGTATCGGGTTTCCGTGGCGCGCCCCTGGCCAGTCGCTCGATGGTGGCTTTTTCCAGAAGATACAGGCCCCGCCAGTCGAAGGGCAGTTCGTCGAGGGGGGTGGCTTTCGTAAGCTTGCCATCCATGCGCTCGACGTGCTCTTTTACTCCCCATTTGCGGGTATCGCTCATGCCTTTGGCGCTGGCCTGGGTGGCGACGAGGTCCTCGAAGCCGGGCAGGCGGGCATTGCCCTTTTCGTCGAAGAGGGCGGGTCCGAAATAATGATCATCGCCGGACATGTCGGCGTGCAGGTCGAGATCGGAGTTGCCGCAACCGGTTTCTCCGAGAATGACTGCGCGGCTGGCAGTGACGTATCCGAAGCCTTGCTGAAACGGGCTATAGGCGAGTCTGCCATCGCGATTGATCGCCGGTTCCGCGCTGGAAGTCAGCTTGCATTTGATGTCGTCCGGTGTCAGGTCGGGTTCGAGCTGCAGGAGCAGCGCGGCGATGCCTGAGACCAGGGCCGCGGCCTGGGAGGAGCCCGTGGAGACGTACTCCCCCGATGCCAGGAGGTCTTCCGGTTGATCCGTGGCCAGTTGGGAATCAGGATGAATCAGGCCGGTCATGTGCCCGCCCAGGGCCACGATATCCGGTTTGACATGGCCGCTGGGTGTCGGGCCGCGGGAGGAGAAGTCCGGGATGTAATCGTCGTCGCGCGTCTCGGGGGTCCAGGAGTCCGTAACCGCCCCGACAGTGATCACATAGGGCAGATTGCCGGGCGAGCCCACGGTCATCGGGTCCGGGCCCTCGTTGCCCGCCGCCACGATGACCACGATTCCCGCGTCCCAGGCGCGCATGACCGCCTGGTTGACCGGGTCTTCCCAGTAGTACCAGCGCGGTTGCTGTGAAAACGAAAGATTAAGGACACGGATGGCGTACTTTTCGCGATTGTCCACAACCCACTGGATGGCCCGGACGATGTCCAGTAACTGCGCCTGCCCCGCTCGATCCAGAATCTTCACAGCCACCAGGTTGGCGTCCGGGGCGACGCCCTTGAAGCTGCCTGCTGCTTTACCTTCACGTATTGTCGGGCCGCTGTGGGCGATGATGCTGCTCATATGAGTGCCGTGGCCGCTCTCGTCGACCACCTCATGGCCCTGGGTATCGCCGATGGCGTCGTATCTGGCCAGAACCCGGTCTTTCCCCTCTGTATTCTTCATCAGCGCGGGGTGTTCCCACAGGCCCGAATCGACGACCGCCACGGTAATACCCTGGCCCCGCACGCCCTGCAGGTGCAGCGGCTCTACGCCGGCGACAGTGTTGTAGTAGTAGTCGTGGTGATTGTGCTGGTAGCCCGGTACCAGGTCGGTGCTGCAATCTCCTTTGTTGAACTGTGCGCTGATATCAAAATCCCGCTGGCGCAACGTGAGAGGCTGTGGTGGCAAGGCAACGTTACGGAACCGCACGACGAGGTCGGCGCGGTGCACGACCGAAGGTGCGTGTTTATCAGCAAAATCAATGCGTAGTGTCCCGTTGCCCTGTTCCGAGTAGAGATCTGGCTCCAGCGGCTCGCCGCCGATACTGATTGCGTCGATTTGGCCCATTTTTTCGGGCCAGGCCAGTTTCAGCTGTTTCCAGGTGGCCGGGCTGTCCTGTTTGTTGTACAGGCGCCACACGATGCGGGTCGGTTCCATAATGAGCTCTATATGACCCCGTACACGGCACGGGTCCGGCTTTTCTTCCGGCGGGCTGTATTCCGCGAGGTCGTCCATGTATTTCGCGACTGCGTCAGATTTCAGAATGGCGTCCAGTTGCTCGCGCGTCATCCTGGCTCCGACCGCATCGATGATATGCAGGTTGTGTGTCACGCTGCCCCCGACAGTTTCGACCAGTTCGGCGATGCGTGCGGATGAATCTCCCTGCAGCAGAACGTGCAGGGGACGTTCGGCAATTGCTTGAGTGGCGGTACACAGCAGGAGGGAAATGACCCACTGGAAGACCGTGATCGCGTTCTGCTTCATCAGTGCGAGGGACTAGTAGTCAACCACTTTTTTGAGCTGGCTCCCGACTACCTTTTTTATTTGCTGGGAGAAATTTTCCTCCAGCATTGCGGGTACATCTTCCGGATAGAGCGGCCGGGAGAAATAAAAGCCCTGCAGCAGGTCGCAGTGATTGCGCACCAGATAGGAGAGGTGGCGTTCGTTTTCAATACCCTCGGCGATAACCCGCAAGTTGAGCGTATTTGCCAAGGCGAGAATGGCGTCCACTATTGCCGCGCCGTCGGGGGTATCGAGGTCCGACACGAAGCTCTGGTCGATCTTCAGCGTGTCGATCGGGAAGCGTTTCAGGTAACTCAGCGAGGAATAACCCGTACCGAAGTCATCGACCGCGAGGTCGACACCGAGGGCCTTGAGTTCGCACAGTCGAGCGATGTTCGTTTCCGCGTCCGTCATGATCGCGCTTTCGGTCAGCTCCAGTTCCAAACGCTCCGGAGGCAGCCCTGACTGATCGAGAAATTGAGCCACCCACTCGGGTAGATTCCGTTGGTTGAACTGCAGGGGCGAAATATTCACGCACACGCGGAAGGATTTCAGCCCGAGCTCATCCCAGTAAAGACAGTTGCGAGCCACCTCGGCCATCACCCATTCGCCGAGTTCGATAATCTGCCCCGTGCTTTCGGCAACGGGAATAAATTCCACCGGTGACACCATGCCGCGGGTGGGATGCTTCCAGCGGACCAGCGCTTCCATGCTGACGACTTCGCCGGTATTGGAATCGATCTGCGGCTGGTAGCGCAATTCGAGCTCGTGATTGCGCATGGCGTCGCGCAGCTCTTCCTCCATCTTGAGCTGTTCAACGGCCCGAGCATTCATTTCCTCATTGTAAAAACGGAAGCAGGCGCGGCCCTCGGCTTTCGCGACATACATCGCCGTGTCTGCGTTGCGCACCAGGGTGTCGGCATCGGTGCCGTCCTGCGGATACAGCGCAATGCCGATGCTCGGGGTTACCACAGGATTGTGCGACTGCAGCGCAACCGGACGGGACAAGCTGTCCAGGATGCGCCTCGCGACTTTTTCGATGTCAACGAGGTCGGCGACGTCGGAGAGCACGACGGTAAATTCGTCGCCCCCAAGCCTGGCGATCTCCGTGGCACGTCCGTCCTCCGCAAGATCCACGGCATTTGTTTCGGAAAAGTAATTGATCGCGTCGTCTTCGCGCAGCTCCATGGTGAGGCGTTTGGCGATCTCCACCAGCAATCTGTCGCCGCGGGCATGGCCGATGGAGTCGTTGATGCGCTTGAAGTGATCGAGGTCGATAAACAATAATGCCGCTGAGCGCTCGTGTCGCTGGGCGCGTTTGATTATGCGGTTCAATTGTTCGTTGAAGCTGCGGCGGTTGGGAAGGCTGGTCAACGGGTCGTAGTAGGCGAGATACCTGAGGCGATCTTCCTGGCGCTTCAAAGCATTGAAAGCGTTACTGGCGCGCAGCATATACTGCACGTCACGTCCGAGCAGAGACCAGTTGACCGGTTTCGTCTTGTACTGAGTCGCGCCGGCCTCGAAGCCCTGGTCGATGGACTTGCGGTCGTCAGAACCCGTGACGATCATGATGGGAACCGCTTCCCCCTGGGGCATCTGCCGGATGCGCTGGCATGCTTCCAGGCCCGTCATGCCCGGCATCTCCACGTCCAGAAATACGAGGTCCGGTCGTTCCCGCACAAACTTGTCGATGGCGTCCAGGCCATCTGTCGCTTCGATGACCGCCATGCCTTCCGCTTCCAGGCACTGACGGGTGAGCAGCCGCACGTTCTGGTCGTCGTCACACACCAGGATTTTCGCCTGGTGCTGGATTGGGTCGGTCGTGGACATCAGCTGTTGCACATTATAATTCAAACACTTTTCTAGGCTATCATTACTGCCATATAAAGCCTAGTGGGAATAAGAACACCGGAAGTTGTAGTCCCGGGCAGGCACAGTTCGGCAACATCACTCCAGTTTGAAAAGTACGGGGTCTCCATACCAATGAATCCCGCGGCACTGGCCGGGTTATTGCTGCCGACGGCGCTAGTTGGCACAGCGTTTCTGAGCCGGAGTTTCGTTGCCTCGGTGGGCGACGACGCGCAGGTCATTGCCAGCAATCTTCCCTACCTTCTGTGCTTGTTGTCGGCGGTGATGGCCTATCAATTCAATCGGTGCCGTTTCCTGCTGGCGGCGCTGGGTGTAGCCGTCTTTTACTGGTCCGTCCAGGGGGAGCTGCAGATCAGTCTCAGCGATCATGCCGCGGCGCGCATGTATTTGTCACTCAGCCTCGCTCTGCCTGTGCTGTCCCTGTATCTCTTTTTGTTGCCGGAGCGTGGCGTGTTGAACCCGCATGGTCTGGTGTTCTCGATCGGTTTTCTCGTAATCGGTGTGCTGGCGGTCTATCTGGGCCCCTGGCTGGCGCATTTCAATCCGTCCGCCGCCGCCTATTATGGGCCCTGGCCGATGGAAGGCTACGTCATGTCGTTCGGGGCGAGTCTGTTGGTCGGGCTGGTTACCCTGGTTGGTGTGGGCCGGCTGGTACTGCGCAATGAAGAGTCCGATGCAGCGCTTCTCGGCTCGCTGGTGGCCCTGTACCTGATGTTGGCTCTCCTGCACTATGAGTCCATTTCCATTGCGATGGGTACCGCGGCTTCGCTGTGCCTTGTATGGGGGCTGCTGCGCAGTTCGTACGCTATGGCTTACCGGGACGACCTTACCGGCATTCCGGGGCGCCGGGCACTGAATGACCGGCTGAAAACGCTTGGCCGCAACTATGCCATCGCCATGCTCGACGTGGACCATTTCAAGCGCTTCAATGATACCTATGGGCACGATGTGGGTGACCAGGTGCTGCGGCTGGTAGCATCGCGTATGCGCCGGGTGCGAGGTGGTACCGCGTATCGTTATGGCGGGGAGGAATTCTGCGTGGTGTTTCCGCGTCGCTCCGTGGAGGAGTGCGCCGAGTTCATTGAGCAGATACGCGAGGAGATTGCCGATTACCGGATGTCCCTGCGGGACAGCAGTTTGCGACCAAAGCGGGCCAGACAGGGCAGTCGACGCCGTGGCGCGACGCCCCTTGGAGGCGATCAGGTGTCGGTGACGATCAGCGCCGGCATCGCGGCACGCAGTGACGATGACCCCGATCCCCAGTCCGTGATGCGCGAGGCGGACCGGATGCTCTACAAAGCCAAAAAGGCCGGTCGTAACCGGGTGGCCTGGTAGAGCTGGTGTAGAGAGTGTCGCGGGGCGCCCGGGCCGCGCCGTAGCAGCGTTTCAGCGGAGTAGGTGCGTTTCAGAAGAGTAGCTGGGTTTCAGGCGAGTATCCGCGTTTCATGAGAGTAGTGGTTCGCGGCGTTTCAAACCCTGCTCCTGTACGAAGCGGGGTAATTGCTGCAGCGGGATGGCCGGGCTGTAGTAAAAACCCTGCACCTGGGGACACTGTTGCTCCTTGAGAAACTCGATCTGTTCATGAGTCTCCGCACCCTCGGCCACAACCAGCATCCCCAGCCGGCGCCCCATTTCGATAATCATGGCGCAAACCGCACCCTGATGTTCGTTTTGCGGCAATTCACGCACGAAGCAGGCGTCGATCTTGAGTGCGGAGATGGGTAGTTCCGTCAGGTGGGACAGTTGCGAGAAACCGGTGCCAAAATCATCCAGTGAAAAGGAAATACCCAGTTCGCGCAGTTCGTCCATGCGCTCCTTTATTGCACCCGGACTTTTCAAAATGGTGGACTCGGTCATCTCGAATTCAAGGCGTGAGGCGTCGGCACCACTGCGATGGATGATGTCTTTCACAATGTAGACAAAACGGTCGTCCTGTATCTGTGAGAAGGAAATATTGACCGCGACATCGACGTGCTGCATACGCTGTTCCGACAACCAGGCCTGTGCGTTGCAGGCATGCTGTATCACCTGATAACCAATGGTTTTCATCAGCCCCATGTCCTCGCAGGCGGACAGGAACTCTGCGGGAGTGATAAGCCCTCGCTCCGGATGATTCCAGCGCAGTAGCGCCTCCAGTCCGACGAGTTGTCCCGTCGGCAGGTCGACGCGTGGCTGATAGTGCAACTCGAACTGATTCTTGCGCACCGCGCTGCGCAATTGCGAGGCGAGCGAATTGTCGCCGGCGACATCGAATGTCAGCTTGTCGGAATAGCGGATAAAGCGCCCGCCCTGGATGCTCTTGGCCTGCTGCATGGCGCTGCGTGCGTGCTCTACCAGGTCCGAAAATTCAGTGCCGTCATCGGGATAGATCGCCGCGCCGATACTCGCCTCCACAGCGACCTGCTGGTCGCTCAGGATCATCGGTGCGGAAATGGATTTGAGCATCTTTTCCGCGATCTGCTCCACCGCCTGCGCCGAGCTGATATCTTCAAGCACTACCGCGAATTCGTCGCCGCCGAGCCGGGCAATGCTGTCAGTACTGCGCATCTTGTTGGTGAGGCGCCGGCAGATCGACCGGATCATGATGTCCCCGTCCGCCTCGCCGTAGTGATCGTTGATATTGGCGAACTGGTCGATATTGATATACAGCAGCGCCGTATTGAAGCCGTAGCGCTCGGAGCGCCCCATCGCCCGCTCCAGGTGAGCCCTGAAACCCACGCGATTCAATGCGCCGGTCAGCGGATCGCGGTTGGACAGCTTCTGGATTTTTTCGCGCGCCTGCTTCAACTGGATACTGTAGTCGAGGACCCGATGCACGAGGCCGTCCTGCAATTGCCCGCGTACCAGATAGTCCTGGGCACCCAGTTCTTTCAATTGCGCTATAACGGTCTCGTTCTCGCTGTCCAGAAGCAATATCAGCGGCGCGGCCGCCTCGTGCTTGCTGGCCAGGCGCAGCATGTATTCGGTTTCCGGGCCATAGGCCATGATGACGGCGTCGATCATGGGGTCGAGCAGCGCCTCCAGGGGGCGCTCGAAGGATTCGGAGGACGCCAGGCGAAAGCGGGGCGGCTGGGCGCGTTCCAGGCAGGCCGACAGGATCAGATGATCCCGCTTGTCCTCGGAAATAATCAGTACCGTGTGTTGTTCCACTTATCGTTCCTGGGTGACCGAACGCATCTCAGCGAGCAGGCGAGGCGCCGACCGCCGCTGGGGCCCCCGCCTCTGAAACAGTTATTGGGGGTTTATTCTTTTAATTTACATGAAGTTATACGGAATAACTCACAGAAATTCTAGTATTTGTTTATCGAAAATTACCAATGTCCGCCCCGCGGCAATTGCAGCCCGGCCCGGGGCGTGTACGCGAGGGGTCCCGCGCCTGGTCGTCAAACGTGCTATTCATATCTGGCCCGGGCCGTCATTGGCCTTTATCGTTACTGCATTAGGCTATGGGACGAAATTCTTTGCCGTCGTGATATCACTTATGGATGACGAGTTACTATTTGAGCTCGACGAGGGCGTCGCGCTGATAACACTCAATCGCCCCGATGCCTACAATACCATGTCCCAGGGCATGCTCGATGATCTCGGCCAGGCCTACCGGCGCTGCGACGAGGACGACGATGTCCGCGCGGTTGTGGTGACGGGAAGCGGAGCTGCGTTCTGCACCGGCGCCGATATGAGCGCGGGTGGCGAGACTTTCGACGGCGCCGCCCAGACCGGGACCATCAACTCCTGCCCATTGAGCACACAGGCCTGGGAGGTGCGCAAGCCCGTGATTGCCGCCTGTAACGGTCATGCGGTGGGCGTCGGCCTGGGCCTGGCGGTGCAGTGCGATATGCGGATTCTTGCCGACGAGGGAAAGTACGGCTTCCTGCAGTCGCGTCGCGGTGTGGTGACGGATTTTGCCATGGAGTATGTGTTGCCGCGTCTGGTCGGGTTCGAACGCGCCTTCGAACTTCTGGTCCGGGCGCCGCGGCTGAGCGGCGCCGAAGCGGTCGAGTGGGGCCTGGCGCGGCGCAGCATGCCCGCTGCCGGGGTTCTGGACAGCGCTTTGCGCATCGCCGGGGAAATCGCGGCCGACTGCGCCCCTCTCGCGGTGGCAATGCACAAGCGGCTGCTCTGGCGCGGGCTTGACATGGATCTGCGCGATCTCGCCGACCTCGAGACGCGTGCGCTCAATCACTCGATGAGTCTGCCCGACGCGGTGGAGGGCGGCATGGCCTATGCGGAGCGACGCGCTCCAATCTGGAGTGGACGCCTGTCCAGCGACTGGCCGGGCTGGCTGGACGACTGAGCCGGGCCGTCCCGGCGCGAACCGCTTGCCCGGGATGCGAGGCCCGGTCTCTCCGATCCCCTGCGCCCCCGAGATGATCAGGTATCTTTCGGCTCACACATGAATACCGGAATGTTGCGATCCGTGCGCGCCTGGTACTGGTCGAAGTCGGGATACAGCGAGGTCAGGTGTGGCCACAGCGTCGCCTTTTCTTCATCGCTTACCTGTCTGGCGATATATGTCTTTTCCTCGCCGCCGACCATGATCTGCACTTCGGGATTGGCCTTCACGTTGTAGTACCACACCGGATGCTTCGGCATCCCGCCCTGCGAGGCGACCAACAGCTTGTTTTCGCCATAGGGCAGGTGGATCAGGGCAATGCGTCGGGTCTTGCCGGTTTTTGCTCCCCTGGTGGTAACGACGCAGACCGGATAGCCGCCGATAAACTTGTTCATCAGCCGCCCGTTGCTGGCGCGAAACACGGCGACGTTCAAGCGTGTAACCCAACGCAGCACAAAGCGCACGAATGGTACCTGGCTGTCCTTGATCGGAGAGACATCTTCGCGGCGGGTTTTTACATAGTCGTATGGAGGCATCCTGCAGGTCCTTGAAAAGAGGTTGGTGTAGAGAATAGAAGGATAGTGGAGAACACCGCGGCCGCCAATCTGTGTTAAAATGTCGGCTTTATGCGTGCCCTTCTGACGTCTTATGACCATCGCTACAGACAAACTGCAAAGCATACGGCAACAGGTCCAGTTGCACCTGGATCAAGCCGAGCAGAAACAGCTCACGCCCGCTGAGGAACGCGCCCTGAAGGACCGCATTGCCGGTCTGCTGGAGCGTGAAAACGCTGTGCTGGTGGCCCACTATTATACCGCCGCGGCGATACAGTCACTGGCCGAGGAAACCGGCGGCTGCGTATCGGATTCTCTGGAAATGGCGCGCTTCGGCCACGAACATCCCGCCTCGACCCTGGTCGTTGCGGGCGTGAAATTCATGGGCGAGACGGCCAAGATCCTGAATCCGGAAAAACGGGTACTGATGCCGACTCTGGAGGCCACGTGTTCGCTCGACCTCGGTTGCCCCATTGAGGAATTCTCGGCTTTTTGCGACGCGCATCCCGACCGCCAGGTTGTGGTCTACGCGAATACCTCCGCCGCGGTCAAGGCGCGGGCGGACTGGGTGGTCACGTCCAGCATCGCCCTGGATCTTGCCGAATATCTGGATGAGCAGGGCGAGAAGATTCTGTGGGCGCCGGACAAGCATCTGGGTAACTATGTGCAGGCACAGACCGGTGCGGACATGATCATGTGGGAGGGTGCCTGCATCGTGCACGAGGAGTTCAAGGCCCGGGGCATTGCCGATCTGAAAAAGGTCTATCCCGATGCCGCGGTGCTGGTGCATCCCGAGTCGCCCGCTGAAGTCATCGACATGGCCGACCGGGTGGGATCGACCACCCAGCTCATTCGCGCGGCGACGGAGATGGACAATAAACAGTTCATCGTGGCCACCGACGAGGGCATCTTCTACAAAATGCAGCAGTTAAACCCCGGCAAGGAGTTCATTATCGCCCCGACCGCGGGTCAGGGCGCGACATGCCGCAGCTGCGCCCATTGCCCCTGGATGGCGATGAACGATCTCGAGGCATTGGCGGTGGTATTCGAACAGGAGCACAACGAAATTTTCGTCGATCCCGAACTGGCCGAACGGGCCATGGTACCCCTGCGTCGCATGCTGGACTTCGCCGCTCAGCTCGATGCCCCCGTGGTCGGCAACGCCTGAGGGTCCTGCGGGCACGACCGCTGCCCCGACTAAAGTTCTTCCATCCTCTCGCGCAGTCGTGCGATATCCCCCAGTCGCGCCTTGATGCGCGCGGCATCCGTGTATTCTCCCTGTGCCCGCTCAAGGGCATAGTGCAGCTGTTTCTGGGCCCGATCGAGGTCGCCGTTGAGGATGAAGTACTCGGCCCGGGACTGATGCAGCCCGGTTATATTGCCCGCCAGTCCCTGCACCTCGGCGAGAAGGTACCAGAGTCCCGGATCATTGGGACGGCGCTTGCTCTGTGCCAGGAGAACTTCCTCGGCGATGTGTGACTGCTGGTTCTGCATGAGCGCGCGTGCATAGGCCATGGTCAGGGGGTGGTTGCCGGGCGAAACCTCCAGTTTGTCGGCCAGCTTCTCGGCGGCGAGCCCGGGTTTGTTGCGTGCCATGTCGATCGCGGCGTCCGCCAGAATGTACTCGATCCGGTCGGGGCGTTGTGACCAGATATCGTCCAGAGCGAGGCTCGCTTCATCGGGCCTGCCGGCTTCGGTCAAGGCCAACGCAAGTCCGTAGTTGGCTGCCTCCCGCGACTGTGTATCGCCCTTGAGTTCCCCGCGAAATTTCTGCACGGCTTCCTCGGGTGTGTCGGCGAGCTGCAGGGTGGCGCGCGCACGCATTAACTGATAGCTGAGGCTCACCGACCTGATCTTCTTGGGGTATTGCCTGGCGCGGTTGCGCGTATCCGCGATACGGCTCTCCGAGAGAGGGTGGGAACGCAGGAATTCCGGGATACGGTTGGCACTGGAGTAGCGGGACGCGCGCAGCATACGCTCGAACATTGCCGGTGCCGCGTGGGGGTCCAGTCCGGCGTCAACGATCGTCTTCATCGCCACGCGATCCGCTTCCTGCTCGTTGGAGCGGCTGTAGCGCAGCGCCGAGTCCTGCGCGGCGGCCTGAGTCGCCGACAGGGCGGCGAGGCCGGCATCGCCGCCGGCGGTGGCCATGATCACAAGACTGGCCAGCATCGCGGCCAGTGTCAGGGGTTGTTGCTTCCTTTGAAACTCCACGCCGCGGGAAAAGTGCCGCTGGCTCAGGTGCGCAATCTCGTGGGCCAGGACCGTGGCCATTTCATCCTCTGTCTGGGCCCAGAGGAACAGGCCGTTGTGTACGCCGATCACGCCGCCGGGCACCGCGAAGGCATTGATGTTGGGGTTGTCGACAACCACCAGTTCTATGCGTCGGTCCTGCAGATTGCTGTGTGTGACCAGGCGATAGGTCAGGTTTTCCAGGTAATCGAACATGAGTGGGTCGTTAACGGTCGGTACTCGGCTGCGAAAGGCGCGCAGCCAGGCCCTGCCCAGGTCGTGTTCAAATTCCGTGGAGAACACGCTGGTACTGGATTCGCCCAGATCGGGCAGCTTCAGTTCGCCCGTGTTCGCAAATGCGGTTGAACAGATTATGATCGACAGTGCGAGGGCGGGGATTCTGCGCCGAACCTCGACTGCCAGCCCCCGTAGAGTGAACACAGACAGCACCGGTGATTGACAGCGTGGTATCGCGACATTGTACTGCATGGGTCCCATGGCGCGACATGTGAATTTGCTCGGTTTGGAACGATCCGGGGGACGAAAGTTCAGCAACTGTGCCGCGCTGTCCGTATACTGGGGCTTTCAGGAGAAAATGAAGTGACCGGATGGTTGAGCAGGATATTGTCGAGGTCGATGCGACCGGACTGGAATGCCCGATGCCGTTGTTGCGGGCCAAACGGGCCCTGAACGCGGTGCAGACGGGCCAGCGTGTCCGTGTGCTGGCCACGGACAGTGGCTCCGTTCGCGATTTTCAGGTGTTCGCGCAGCAATCGGGGCATCGACTTCTGGCCTCGGAAGAGCGCGAGGGGGTCTTTAGCTATCTGTTGCAGAAAAGCTGAAGCGAAACCGCGGAATCAGGGCAACTGATGCTGGAAATTTTCGAAAAGTGGTACCGGCGGTACTTTTTCGAGGAGGAGTCGATCCTCCTGCTGGTGTTACTGGCGGTCGCCCTGGTGCTGCTGATGACAATCGGCGACATTCTGGCGCCAGTACTGGCTGCCGTCGTCCTCGCCTATCTGGCACAGGGGCTGGCGCAGCGGCTGCGCGCTTACGGCTTGCCGAACTGGTGCGGCGTGACCATCTCCTATCTGGTATTCATGGGCATCTTCTTCGGGGTCACCCTGGGCCTGATGCCGCTGGTGTGGCGCCAGCTCATGAGCCTGGCGGCGGAGGCGCCGCGCATGCTGGATCAGGCCAAACACTTCCTGGGTGTGCTGCCCGAGCGCTACCCTCAAATCGTTTCCGCGCAACAGCTGAGCGACATTGTCGGCGCCATGCAGTCAGAGCTGGCCGGCCTCGGACAGCAGCTTTTCACGCGCACGCTGGCCTCGATTCCCAGTATTCTCGGCGCCCTGGTCTACCTGATCCTCATACCGATGCTGGTGTTCTTTTTCCTCAAGGACAGCGAAAAGATACTCGCTTTCCTGAGCAGTTTCCTGCCCACGCGGCGCCCGTTGCTGCAGCAGATCTGGCGCGAAATGGATGAGCAGGTCGCCAACTACGCCCGCGGCAAGGCCCTGGAAGTCCTCATCGTCGGTTCGGTGTCGTATTTCGCTTTTGTCTGGCTGGGTCTCAATTACGCCGCGCTGCTCGCGCTTGTGGTGGGACTCTCGGTAATCATTCCCTACATAGGGGCCGTGCTGGTCACGGTGCCCGTGGTCATCGTCGCATTCTTCCAGTGGGGCCTGGGGAGTGAATTTTACTGGGTGTTGGCGGTCTACCTTGTGATCCAGACCCTGGATGGCAACGTGCTGGTGCCACTGTTGTTTTCGGAAGCGGTCAATCTGCACCCTGTGGCAATTATCCTGGCAGTGCTGTTTTTTGGCGGAATCTGGGGGTTCTGGGGCGTATTCTTTGCCATTCCACTGGCGACGCTGATCAAGGCGATACTCAACGCCTGGCCACAATCCCGGCCCGAGGTCACCGATAGCGGCGATGCTACCGCCGCGTCAGCCGATATGACGGAGTAATCGATGTCGATACTGTTTTCCACGCGGGGAGTGCGCCTCCTCACCTGCCTGCTCGCCTCTGTCACGTTACTGGCCTGCGCAATCACTCCGGAGGGGGAGGTGCAGCCGGTCAAGAGCCCCAACGACAAATACAGCTATCGGCTGCTGACCCTGGACAATGAACTTCAGGTGCTCCTGATCTCCGCGCCCGAATCGCCCAAGGCCGCCGCGGCCATGGCGGTCATGGTCGGCAGCGGCGACAATCCGCCGGGGCGCGGCGGTCTCGCACACTTCCTGGAACACATGCTGTTTCTCGGCACTGACAAGTATCCCGACCCCGCCGAGTACGAGCGGTACATCACGGAGCACGGCGGGCATCGCAACGCCTACACCAGCTTCGACCACACCAACTATTTTTTCGACATCAATGCCGATTTCCTGCCCGAAGCGCTGGATCGATTCGCGCAGTTCTTTATCGCGCCGCGCTTTGATGCCGAGTACGTCGGCCGTGAAAAGCAGGCCGTCGAGGCCGAGTACCAGATGGGATTGAAAAGCGACGGCCGGCGCAACCTGGACGTGCTGCAGGAAGTGATGAATCCGGCCCATCCCTACAGCCAGTTCGCCGTCGGCAATCTGGAGACACTGGCGGACCGGGAAGATTCCACGGTGCGCAGCGAGTTGTTGCGGTTTTACGACAAATACTACTCGGCCAATATCATGCGTCTGGCGGTGTTGGGGAATGAATCCCTGGACGAACTGGAGGCGCTTGTCCGGCCGATGTTCAGCCGGGTTCAGAACAAAGCGGTCGACCGGGAGCCTGTTGACGTCCCGTTTTTTCCGCGCGACAGCCTGCCCATGTATGTGCAGGCGCAACCTCTGGCGACGCTCAAACAGCTGGAAGTGTCCTTTCCCGTTCCGGATTACCGCGATGACTACCGGGCCAAGCCCGTGGCCTACGTGGGCAATCTGGTAGGCCACGAGGGCGAGGGCAGCCTGCTGGCTCGGCTCAAGGCCGAGGGGCTGGCATCGGGTCTCGGTGCCGGGCCGGCGCTGGGCTGGCGCGGCGGGTCCCTGTTCGGGATCAGTATCTCGCTGACCGACAAGGGTGTGGAGAAACACGAGAGGGTACTCGAGCTGCTGTTCACCTACCTGGAGATGCTGCGCGACGAGGGGCCCAAGAGCTGGCTCTACGACGAACAGGCCCGACTGGCCGAGTTGAGTTTTCGCTTTCGCGAGCCCGGCAACCCCTCCAGCTACGTCACGGCCCTGGCTTCCGGGATGCAGCACTACGCACCCCGGGATGTGCTGCGCGGACCGTACATGATGGAGGATTACGACGCCGGGATGCTGGAGGAGTTGCTCGGATACCTGCGCCCGGACAACGCCTTCGTGCTGCTGAATGACCAGAGTGTCGAGACCGATACGGTATCGGATCACTACCAGGTGCCCTATGCCCGTACGCGACTGGATGTGGCGACCCTCAAGCCGGATCGCGGCGATTCCGCCGCGGCTGAGCTGGACCTGCCGTCACCCAACGAGTTTATCGCCGAGGATGTTTCCCTGGTCGAGCTGCCCGATCCATTGCCCGAGCACCCCCGGGTGGCTCTGGAAAGCGAACGCCAGCGAATCTGGTATATGCCCGACGACGAGTTCCGGGTGCCCAAGGGCGCCCTGTACATCAACTTCCGCTCCGCCGGAGTCGATCAGACACCTGAACAGGCTGCCCTCACCGCACTGTACACCAGCGTTCTGTCCGACGACGTGAAAGCATTTTCCTACCCGGCACAACTCGCCGGCATGGGGTTCAGTTTTCACCAACAGCCCCGGGGCATCACGCTGCGCCTGTCGGGGTACAACGACAAGCAGCTCCTGTTGCTGGACCGGCTGCTCGAAGTGGTGCGTGAGCCCGATTTCGACAAACAGCGCTTTGAGGATTTGCGCCGGGATATGATCAGAGCGCTGGGCAATACCGCGGCCAAGCGCCCCAGCAGCCAGGTGATGGATGATCTGCGACAGGCACTGCGGCACGGGGAGTGGCCGGAGGAGGCTTTGATAGCGGCGCTGGAAGAGGCGGATCTGGATACCCTGATGTCCCATGCGCAAAATTTTCGGGACAGCGCCACGGCCGAAGTCATGGTCTACGGCAATTACACGCCAGGGGTCCCGGAGCGGGTCGCCCGGATGCTCGACAGCGTTGTCTCCGGCGATGCCGCGCCGGAGCAGCCGGGGGTGGAAATTGTTCGTCTGGCCCCGGGAGAGGAACTCCAGTACGTGGTGGATGTGCCCCACGATGACTCCCTGGTTGCCTGGTACCTGCAGGGCGCGGGGGATACCTGGCACGACCGGGCCGCGACGGCCTTGACCGCACAGATTATGAAGTCGGATTTTTTCCAGCAGTTGCGTACGGAACAGCAACTCGGTTACGTGGTCAGTGCATTCAACTGGCCGCAGCGCGGCGTACCCGGCCTGGTCATGCTCGTGCAGTCGCCGCGACGGGATGCGGTGGGGGTGACGGCTGCGATCGAGACCTTCCTGGACGCCTTGCCGGCGGCGCTTGATCGGGCAACATTCGCCAGGCACAAGACGGCGCTGTTGAGCGAGATCCTGCGACCGGACAAGAATCTGCAGGAGCGGGCCGGCTTCTACTGGTCGTCCATCAATCGCCGGCAGTGGGATTTTGACGGGCGCGAGGCGTTGGCCGAGTCCCTGCAGCAGATGAGCCTGGAGGACTGGCGGGCCTATTTCGATCGAGTGTTCGAGCGCCGGCGCCACTCGCTGCGGGTGATCGCGCCCGGACGTTGGGACGAGGTGCCCGACACGCCGGGCCGTGTCGTCCGTTCGGCGGCGGAAATAAAGCGGGGTCATGCGGTTTATCGCCTGCCCTGAATGTCGCGAAGAGCGGCCGCGCGCAATGGACGCATATGAGTTCTATATAGGAACTATAATGGACGGTTGCGCAGGGCTGCGCTATGATCGGCCGCATGCGCCAGCCATTCCCCGTCAGTTTGTCGGCCAGGCAGGACAGAGAGCCATGGGCTCGAGGCTCTGACACTGGCCCCACCACATTTAGTTCCAAAATAGAATTAAAATGCCGGGGGTCCGTGTCTCCCGCCAGGCCGATACACCAGAGGTAAGAGGTAGAGGTTCCGATGAAGGAAGATACAGATCCGCAGGAAACCCGGGAATGGCTGGACGCGCTGGATGGCGTTGTCAGGAACGTCGGCGCCGAGCGGGCCTCGTTCCTGCTGATGGAGGTTGCCAAACACGCCATCAAATCCCGCCTGCGCCTGCCCTCCGCCATCACCACGCCATTTTCCAACACCATACCGCCCGCCGAAGAAAAGAGCATGCCCGGCGATCTGTTCATGGAACGGCGCATCCGTTCCATCGTGCGCTGGAACGCACTGGCCATGGTGATGCGCGCCAATGACAACGACGACGGGCTCGGCGGGCATATATCGAGTTTTTCCTCCAGCGCCACGCTCTATGACGTCGGCTACAATCATTTCTTTCGCGGCACCGACAACGGTCATCCCGGCGACCTGATCTTCTATCAGGGGCACAGTGCACCGGGTATGTATGCCCGCTCCTACCTGGAGGGGCGCATCTCCGAGGAATACCTGGACAACTTTCGACGTGAAGTGGATGGCAAGGGGCTGTCCTCCTACCCGCATCCCTGGTTGATGCCCGACTACTGGCAGTTTCCGACCGTGTCGATGGGTTTGGGGCCGATACAGGCGATTTATCAGGCGCGGGTGATGAAGTATCAGCAGGACCGCGGTCTGCTGGACCACGGCGACCGCAATGTCTGGTGTTTTGTCGGCGATGGCGAATGCGATGAGCCGGAGTCCCTCGGAGCCATCTCCCTCGCCGGTCGCGAGCGGCTCGGTAATCTCATTTTCGTGGTGAACTGCAACCTGCAGCGTCTCGATGGCCCGGTGCGCGGCAACGGCAAGATTATCCAGGAACTCGAAGGGGTTTTTCACGGCGCGGGGTGGAATGTACTCAAGGTTATCTGGGGGCGCCTGTGGGATCCGCTGCTGGAGCGCGACGAGACCGGGTTGCTGCAAAAACGCATGGATGAGGTTTGTGACGGCGAGCTGCAGAATTACAAATACAATGGCGGTGCCTATACGCGGGAACATTTTTTCGGCAAGTACCCCGAGCTGCTCGAGCTGGTGGAAGACCTGTCGGACGAAGAGATCATGTACCTCAACCGGGGAGGTCACGACCCCTACAAGGTCTACGCCGCCTACGCCAAGGCGGTGGAGGAAAGCGAGCACCCGACGGTAATCCTGGCAATGACCGTAAAGGGCTACGGTACCGGCGAGGCCGGCGAAGCCAACAACGAAACCCACGCCCTGAAAAAACTCGACACGGACAGCCTGAAGGCGTTCCGCGACAGGTTTGCTGTGCCCATCAGTGACGATGAACTCGATGATGTGCCCTACTACCGCCCACCGCAGGACAGCCCCGAAATGCGTTATATGCGCGAACGGCGCAAGGAACTCGGGGGGTTTATACCGGTACGGCGCAGTCGCATGCAGACCCTGGATGTGCCCGAACTCTCCGCCTTTGACAAGGTCCTGGAGGGCAGTGGCAAGCGCGCGATATCGACCACCATGGCCTTCGTGCGCATTCTGTCGAGTCTGGTCAAGGAAGATACGCTCGGTGAGCGCGTCGTGCCCATTGTGCCGGACGAAGCGCGCACCTTCGGCATGGAGGGCCTGTTCCGCCAGCTCGGTATCTATTCCTCGGTCGGCCAGCGCTACACCCCCCACGATGCCGGGCAGATCATGTTCTACAAGGAGGATATCGAGGGACAGATTCTGCAGGAGGGTATCAACGAGGCGGGCGCTTTTTCGGCGTGGCTCGCCGCCGCCACCTCCTACAGCACCAGCGACTACCCGATGGTGCCCTTCTACATTTTTTATTCCATGTTCGGTTTCCAGCGCATCGGTGATCTGGCGTGGGCCTCGGGTGACAGCCAGGCGCGTGGTTTTCTCATCGGCGCGACGGCCGGGCGCACGACACTGAACGGCGAGGGGCTGCAGCACCAGGATGGCCACAGCCTGGTGCTGGCCGCCAACATCCCCAACTGTGTGAGTTACGACCCGTGTTATGCCTATGAATTGGCGGTGATTATTCAGGACGGGTTGCGCCGCATGTTCCACGAAGGCGAAAACAAGTTCTTCTACATCACCACGATGAACGAGAATTACGTGCAGCCCGAAATGCCACAGGGTGTACAGGAGGGCATTGTCAAAGGCCTGTACCGCTTGCGCCGTTCGAAAATGGTGGTCGAGCTGCATGTCCAGCTTATTGGCGGCGGCACGATTCTGCGCGAAGTCGAGGCCGCCGCCGATATTCTGGAGAACGAATACCAGGTCGCCGCCGATGTATGGAGCCTGACGAGTGCCAACGAACTGTACCGGGAGGGCAAATCCGCGCAGCGATGGAATACGCTCCATCCCGGGGAAGAGCCGCGCGTGCCCTATATGACCGGTCTGTTGCAGGATGCAGGCGGGCCCGTGGTCGCGGCGACCGATTATGTGAAGCTGTACGCGGATCAGTTGCGGGAGTTCGTGCCCGGCAGTTATACGGTGCTCGGCACCGATGGATTCGGCCGTTCGGACACCCGCGGGAAACTGCGGACATTTTTCGAGGTCAGCCGCGAATATGTCGTCGTCGCGGCTTTGAAGGCGCTGTGCGACGAGGGACTGCTCGAGCAGTCCCGCGTAGCCGAGGCAATTCGCGATCTGGGCATCGATCCGGATCGACCCGACCCCTTCACGCTCTGAGTACAGGAGTACCACTGTGTCGATAGAACAGGTCAACGTCCCCGATATCGGAGGTGCTGAGGGCGCGGAAGTCATAGAGCTGCTGGTGCAGGTGGGCGACGAGGTACAGGTCGACGACGGGCTGGTCCTTCTCGAGTCGGACAAGGCCTCCATGGAGATTCCGTCAACCGTCGCCGGCAAAGTAGTCGAAATGCTGGTGTCGGAGGGCGACGAACTTGTCGAGGGAGCGCCGGTAGCCAAAATCGAGGTGGCCGGTGATGCCGATGATGCCGGGCAGAGCGACCAGAGGAAGGAGAAGGCGCGCCAAGCAGGAGGACGCCACCAAGGCAGAGAAGGGCGACACGAAGGCAGAGGAAGGCAAGGACAGCGAAGAAGCGGCGTCCGGTCAGGCGCCCGGACAGGGCGTCGAGGCAAAAGCTGGCCGGCGACGAGAGCCGGAAGGATTCACAGAAACGCGGCGAAGATGCCCGCGGCGGGCGCAGATGACACCGGCACGGAGGACGACCCGCGAGAGCACGCGCAGGAACGCGGCGGAGAGGACCGGCGACGACGCGCGGAGAGAGTGACGACGATGCAGGCCGGGAGCGGCGAGGAAGAAGTCGGCAACGGCAAACGGATGAGCGAGAGCGAGCAAAGCCGACTGCGCGCCGCAATGGGCGAAGACACCGGCAGTGGACAAGGCCGCGTCCCGGGACGCGGTCAGAGAGCGAGGTCACCACGAAAAAGACTGCAGCGGAAGACTGCAACCGCTGTCTGCGTCGAGCGGACGTCCATGCCGGCCCAGCGGTGCGCAAGCTGGCGCGGGAACTCGGTGTGCCTCTGGCGCAGGTCAGTGGTTCGGGTCCTCACGGCCGTGTCCTGAAGGAGGATTTGCAGGACTTCGTTCGACAGCGGTTCGAAGGTGCCGGCGCGCCAGCCGGCGTCGTACCCGAGGTGCCCGAGCAGGACTTTGGCGAATTCGGTGACATCGAGGTCTCACAACGCAGCCGGCTGGACAAGCTGACGGCGGCGAACATGCACCGCAGTTGGCTGAACGTGCCCCATGTCACGCAATTCGACGCGGCGGACATCACCGAACTGGAGGCGTTTCGCCGTGAGCTGCAGGCCGAGGCCGAGGAGCGCGGTACGAAGCTATCGCCGCTGCCGTTTGTGCTCAAGGCCTGTGCGGTGGCCTTGCAGGATAACCCCCGGCTGAATAGTTCCCTGGCGGCTGGCGGCGAACAACTTGTGTCCAAGGACTACCGCCATATCGGCATGGCCGTCGACACGCCCGCTGGTCTGATGGTGCCGGTGATTCGCGATGTGGACCGCAAGTCCGTCTGGGAACTGGCGGAGGAGGTGGTGGCTCTGGCGGCGAAGGCGCGGGATCGCAAGTTGAAACCGGCCGAAATGCAGGGCGGTACCTTTACTGTCTCCAGTCTCGGGCGTATCGGCGGCAGTGGCTTCACACCTGTTATCAATACGCCGGAGGTGGGGATTCTCGGTATCTCCCGCGCCGAGGTTCGCCCGGTGTGGGACGGCAAGCAGTTCGCACCGCGTACCCTGTTGCCCCTGGCGCTGTCCTACGACCACCGAGTGGTCAACGGCGGCGACGGCGGTCGTTTCCTCACGCGCGTGGTGGCATTGCTCAGCGATATCCGTCGCATAATGATGTAGCGGGTCCGGCCCGGGCGCGACGCCTGCGCCTGGCGCCGGGGCGCTACCGCGGTTGGCGCCCTCGGTGCGAACGGGATGGATACCACCCCGAACCAGCGATATGGCACAGTTGGTGCATGATGGTTGGCACATGAGTAGTGCGTTGCACAGGCCCGGGCGGCCACGGGCCGGGCGGTTCGGGTTATGCCCTGACATGGTGCGCCGGGCAGTATCAGCACCATAATCGGGACCGGAAAAGGTTGATCATGGGAACTCTATTGCTGGTGTTTACCGACCTGGACGGATCCCTGCTCGATCACCACAGCTACGATTACCGGGATGCACTGCCCCAGTTGCGCCGTCTGGCGCGGCGCGGGGTGCCCGTGATTCCGGCCAGCAGCAAAACCCGTGCGGAAGTCGAACGCCTGCGCGAGAAACTGGACCTGCATGGGCCGTTTATCGCCGAGAACGGCGCCGCGGCGTTCATCCCCGTCGGTTTTTTCCGTGTACGGCCGCCCTCCGTCGAAGAGCGCGACGGCTTCTGGGTGAAGGCCTGGAGTGCTCCGCGACATCAATGGCTGGAGGTTCTCGCCGGTTTGCGCGGGGAATTTGCGGATGAGTTCGACTGTTTCAGCAGTGCCGGGTCGACCGGGGTCATGGCAATGACCGGACTGAGTGCCGCCGCCGCGGCCGATGCCAATGCCCGTGAGTACAGCGAACCGGTGAAGTGGCTGGGCAGTGAACAGCGCAAACAGATGTTCCTGGAACGTCTGCGCGCGCGCGGTGCATCGGTACTGGAGGGCGGCAGATTCCTGTCGGTGTCCGGAGACTGTGACAAGGGGCGGGCTCTGAAATGGCTGCGCGGTGCTTTTCAACGGGAATACCCCGATCGTACAATCCAGGACCTGGCGGTGGGTGACGGCGACAACGATATAGCGATGCTCGAGGCCGCCGGTACCGCGCTGTTGGTGCGCTCGCCCGTTCACGACTTCCCCCGATTGGCGCGGGACGAGGGGGTAATGTGCAGCACCGACTACGGGCCCGCGGGCTGGGCGGAGGGAGTCGCCCGCTGGCTGCAGGGAACCGCCACTACTTTAAAAACCTGAGATCAACGCATGGGCGATTTCTACCAGAATGGCATAGTCACCACGCTGCACAACCTGTCGCGGCGTCCGGTGGAAGAACTGGAAGCGGAACTTGTGGAGTATTCCCGCAGCCGTCCCATGGCCCTGATACTGCCCTCCCTGTTTTCGGAGCTGGAAGGAGTCGCGCTGCCGCGCATAATCGACGAGCTGGTCCGGGTGCCCTACCTGGCGGAAATCGTGATCGGACTGGACAGGGCGGACCGGGAGAATTTCAGCGAAGCCATTGCGTTTTTCGACAGGTTGCCCCAGCGCCATCGCGTGCTCTGGCACGACGGCCCGAGGCTGCAACGGCTCGACGCGGAGCTGAAAGCGCTGGATCTCGCGCCCCGCGAACAGGGCAAGGGGCGCAACGTGTGGTACTGCATGGGATATACCCTGGCATCGGGGCGCGCGGAATCGGTCGCCCTGCACGACTGCGATATCGTCACCTACGAGCGCTCCCTGCTGGCGCGCCTGATCTATCCGGTCGCTCACCCCCGTTTCAATTACGAATTTTGCAAGGGTTACTATGCCCGGGTCGCCGACGGGAGGATCAACGGCAGGGTCTCACGCCTGCTGGTCACGCCGCTGTTGCGCGCCCTGAAAAAGACGCTGGGAGATATGGAGTATCTCGAATTCATGGACAGCTTTCGCTACCCGCTGGCCGGCGAGTTTTCATTCAGGCGCGATGTTCTGAACGACATACTGATACCCAGCGACTGGGGGTTGGAAATCGGCGTGCTGTCCGAAATGTATCGCAATTACTCGAACAACCGGTTGTGCCAGGCGGATATCGCCGACACCTACGATCACAAACACCAGGAGCTGTCGGCGGACGATGATTCAGGTGGCCTGTCGAGAATGTCCATCGACATCGCCAAGGCTCTGTTCCGCAAACTTGCGACACGCGGCGTGACGCTCAACTCCGAGATCTTTCGTACCCTCAAGGCAACGTACTATCGTATTGGTCTCGATTTTATTGAAACCTATCACAACGATGCCGTCATGAACGGCCTGAGCCTCGATATTCACAAGGAGGAACAGGCCGTGGAGATGTTTGCGGAGAATATTATGAAAGCGGGTGAGGCTTTCCTCGATCGGCCCCACGAACGACCCTTCATGCCCAGTTGGAATCGGGTCATGAGTGCGGTACCGGACATTCTGGACCGACTGCTCGAGGCGGTGGAGGAAGACCACGCGGAATTCGCATCGGCTTAGGGGCACGGCGCGTGACCGATGAAATTCCGCTGCGGGCACGCGTACAGCAGCACATCGATCTCATTTACCGCAGCAACCCGCTGCAGTGTGACCTGGAGGGACTGGCGGATCGCCTGTTGGCGGCGCTGGATCTGGATCCCCGGGCGCCGCCGCGGCCGCGCCATGTCAATCACTGGAGCGAGCGGGACACTATTGTCATTACATACGGCGATACGTTTCTGCGCCTCGACGACAAACCCCTGCAGACCCTGAAGTCATTTCTCGATAACCATAGCGAGGGGCTGTTGACGGGTGTGCATATTCTGCCCTTCTATCCCTGGAGTTCCGACGACGGCTTCGCGGTGCTCGATTACTCGAGTGTCAACGAGGCGCTGGGAGGCTGGTCGGATATCGCCGCCATTGCGGCCGATTACGATCTGATGGCGGACCTGGTCATCAACCATTGCTCCAGTCGCAGCCTGTGGTTCGAGAATTTCCTTCGCGGTCGGTCGCCGGGTAAGGACTTTTTCTTCACGGTTGATCCGGAAACGGACCTGAGCGCGGTGATCCGGCCCCGCACGTCGCCGCTGTTGCGCATGGTGCATTCCGACGAGGGGCCGGTCTATGTCTGGTGCACCTTCAGCCCGGACCAGGTCGACTTCGATTTTCGCAATCCCGAGGTGTTGCTGCAGTTCGTGTCGATCATCCGCCACTATCTGGACATGGGCGTGCGCATGTTCCGCCTCGACGCGGTGGCCTTCCTGTGGAAGGAGCCGGGCACCAGTTGCCTGAATCTGGAGGAGACCCACGAGATCGTGCGCCTCCTGCGCACGCTGGTCGAACAGGCGCGCTCGGACGCCCTGCTGATCACGGAGACGAACATACCCAACCGCGAAAATCTGGCCTATTTCGGCAACGGCAACGAGGCCCACTGTGTCTATAACTTTTCACTGCCTCCGCTGTTGCTGTATACGCTCATCAGTGGCGACTGCGCCTATCTGAAGCAGTGGATGATGAGCATGCCGCCGGCGCAGAACGGCACAACCTATTTCAATTTTATCGCGTCACACGACGGTATCGGTTTGCGTCCGGCCGAGGGGCTGCTCACCGACGCGGAACTGAGCAGTCTGATCGAGACCATGGAGGGCTTTGGTGGTCACGTCTCCTACCGGGCGCTGGAGAGTGGCGAGAGCCGGCCCTACGAGATCAACATTTCGCTGTTCGACGCACTGGGTGGAACGCTCGAGGGTCCCGATAACCGGGGGCTGGAACGATTTATATGTGCCCATGCGATCATGCTGGGCATGGAGGGTATCCCGGGGCTCTATGTGCACAGCCTTCTCGGCACGCGCAATGACCTGGCCCGTGTCGAGAACACGGGGCATTTTCGTTCGATCAATCGGCACCAGTGGGATTATGTGCAGGTCGAACACGAACTTTCCCTGAAAGACTCCAGGCACCGACTCGTTTTCGAGCGCATGAAGCAGTTGCTGCGCATTCGCGGGCAGCAGGCCGCTTTCCATCCCAATGCAACCCAGTTCACCCTGCATCTTGGCGGCGCGATATTCGGCTACTGGCGGCAGAGCATGGACCGCCGCCAGAGCATTTTCTGCATCAGCAATATCTCGCCGCAGCCGCAGCCGGTCAATATCGCGGATATCAACCTCATCGACGCCCAGGTGTGGGTCGACCTGCTGAGCGATACAGAGCTCGGCACCGCCGAGCGCCAGATGGAGTTGCGGCCCTATCAGACGGTGTGGATCACCAATGCGCCGGGACACCGGTCCGGCTGACGCGCGGGTTCGTGCCGCTCAGTTCCGCCAGCCCCAGTGCCGGGCGATCGCGGCGCGCAACACCTCAACAGTGAATGGTTCCGCGGACGGCCAGAGCATCGGCTGCATCGTCTGCAGCGCGGACAGGGGCTGGTTCGGCCAGCCGGCATCGCGTAGCCCGTGGATAAACTTCAGTGTGCGAAAGCCGTCGAACCACTGGTGGAAGTGGCGCAGGAAGCCCGCGCCGGTCGACCGTTGCCGGTGGCAATGCGCCAGGGCGTTGTCGATGTCCAGTGCGCGCAGCACGTCGCGGGTCGCCCGGAGCAGGCCGGGTGCGAGGTCCTGTTCGGCCAACTGTTCCCGCAGCCCTGTATTGTGATCCGATGCCGTCTGCGCTGTGGCACAAAGCACGGCACGCAGGGCTGTAAACGTGTCGGGGTGATAGAACAGCGCGGCGTGCCGGGCCTCTGATTCTCCGGTCGCGGCGATCGCCTGTACCGCGGGCCCCGTGCCGAAAGGCACACGGCGCGATGGACGCGAGGCAATCTGCACGCAATCGCCGCGCAACCGAGCGATATCGCCCAACTTGGCCAGTTTGTTCAACAGGTAGAAGTCCTCCGCGCCGGAGCGGCGCGGAAAGCCGCGGCAGTGGGCGTAGGCCTGTGCGCGCACTGCCAGACTGCTGCCCAGGCTGTGCCAGGCGTAGGGTGATCCGGCGTATTCCAGTCCCAGTACGTAGTGGTGCAGGCGCAACTCGTACAGGGCGGTGGCGTCGTCGATCCGTTGTCGGCCCGCCGGTATATGGCGAAAGGGAAAAACACAGGCCGAAGCCGTAGGCGGTGCGCCGGCGAGTTGCTCGAAGTAGCTGGAGGGCAGGCGCGCATCGGCGTCGGTGCAGCAGATCCAGTCACTGTCGATGGCGCCGGCGGCCCGCCAGCGCAGGGCGATATCACAGCCGGTCTTGCGCGCCAGGCCCACGCCGTGGGCCTTCGGCAGCGGGCCGACGAGCGTTTCCATGTCGTGCAGGTAGAGGTCGGTCGTTGCGCCGACGGGCAGAACCTGTGAATCGCCGTCGCTGCCCGCACACTGTCGGCGCCCATGCAGTGCTTCCCGCAGTGGCTCGTTGGCCGCCGCATCGGTATCCCAATCGGGACGATTCAGTACCAGGATGACCAGCGTCCGGGCGCCGCGGGCGGGCAGGCGGGACAGTTCATCGAGCAACTGTATCGATTCCCGATAAGCGGGTATGACCAGCACCTGGCTCCAGCGGCCGCTGCCGGCGGGGCAATCCGGCAGCGATGCTTCGGCGTGGCGTTGCAGGTAGCGCTGCATTGCGACAGCGTCGCGCATATCTAGTGCAGCGCCGGCCGCAGCGGCTGGCGGGCGGCGATGTCGGCTTCGATATCGAGCAGCTCGTCCCAGCGCGCGGCGACACTGCCGCGATCGCTATAGGTGTTGGCGAGATCCAGAAACAGTTCGAAGTGGCGCTCTTCGGAACGGGCGATCGACTGGTAGAAGCGCTGCAGTGGGCCCGGGTCGAGCGCATCGGCCACCAGCGCGAAACGCTCGGCGCCGCGCGCCTCGATAATGCTCGCAGTCAATAACCTGTCCAGCAGGTACGCCTCGCGGCCGCGCCGGATGGATTGGCGAAACGCGGCGACGTAGGGGTCCTTGCTGTCGGCGGCGGTGACCAGGCCGCGGCGGTGAAGCCACTTCACCACCTCGCGGTAATGGGTCAGTTCCTCGACCGCCAGATCGGCCATTGCCGCCACCAGTGCCACGCGGTCCGGGTAGTGGGAGAGCATCGACAGGGCCATGCCGGAAGCCTTTTTTTCGGCGGCGGCGTGGTCCTGCAGGAAGCTGTCGAAGTCCGCCATGACTACTGCCGTCCATTCGGCGGAGGTGCGATGGCGCAGGGGTGAGTCGGGCATTGCGCTGCTGTGGATGTCTCTCGGAGCCTGCCATTGAACTGGATGCGTGCGACGAACACAAGCGGCGGCGGAGGCTGGTAGTGGCTCAATTTGGAATTATACCCGGCTACCGCGTCACAGGAATATGCTCCCGCTGGAACACGCCAAAAAGCGTCGCCATCCATGGCCAGGCTACGGGTGGCGACGTCCTGTCGGCGCACGGTTCCAGCGGGAGCATACTCCTGTGACGCTCCGGGCATGTTTTTCAAATTGAGTCATTACCCGGATCCCGGAAGTGCAGCTCAGAATTTTCCTATGGAGACCGCCTGGATTAGTACGTGCCCCAAGCTCAACCCATTGCTTCAATTGGAAGCAGTGGCCAGCTTCACGCGCTTGTCTCTGCCAGTGGACGCTATGCTACACTGCGCGGGCGCTCGCGGCCCGACCCGGCGTCGCGGTTTCAGCCCTGCCCGCAGGAACAGACAGCGAATGATTATCAAACCACGCGTACGCGGTTTTCTCTGTATCACCACCCATCCGGTGGGGTGCGAGGCCAACGTGAAACGGCAGATCGAGTACATCAGATCGCGGGGCGGAATCGAGGGCGGGCCGCAGCGTGTGCTGGTGATCGGTGCCTCCACCGGTTATGGGCTCGCCTCGCGTATCACCGCCGCCACCGGCTGTGGCGCCTCTACTCTGGGTATTTTTTTCGAGAAGCCGGGCTCCGAAAAGAAGCCGGGCAGCGCCGGCTGGTACAACTCCGCGGCGTTTCACCGCTTCGCCGAGGAGGACGGGCTCTACGCCAAAAGCATCAACGGCGACGCCTTTTCCGATGAAATCAAGCGCAAGGCCATCGACACGATCCGCGCGGACCTCGGCCAGGTTGACCTGGTGATCTACAGTCTCGCGGCGCCGCGGCGCCAGCATCCCGTCACGGGCGAGGTATTTACCTCCACCCTCAAGCCCATCGGCGGCGATACCGTGCAAAAAGGCGTCAATACCGACAAGGGCGAGGTGCAGGATTTTCATATCGAGGCGGCCACACAGGAGGAAATCGACAATACCGTGGCCGTCATGGGCGGCGAGGACTGGCAGATGTGGATCGAGGCGCTGGATGAGGCCGGCGTGCTGGCCGAGGGCGCGAAAACCACGGCCTACACCTATATCGGCGACAAGCTGACCTGGGACATCTACTGGCACGGCACGATCGGCGCTGCGAAACAAGATCTGGACAAGCGTGTGGTCGATATCCGCAAGCGCCTGGCCGCCAAAGACGGCGACGCCCGTGTGTCCGTGCTGCAGGCGGTGGTGACGCAGGCCAGCGCGGCGATACCCGCCATGCCGATTTATCTTTCCCTGTTGCGAAAGGTGATGACCGAGCGGGGCGAGTACGAGGGCTGTATCGAGCAGATCGACCGACTTTTTCGCGACTCGCTGTTAAACGAATCGCCACAGCTGGACGAGGAGGGACGGCTGCGCGCGGACGCGAAAGAGCTGAACCCGCAGGTGCAGGAAGCGGTCGCGGCGTTGTGGCAGGACATCGACACCGACAACCTGCGTCAATTGTCGGACTTCGACGGCTACAAGCGCGAGTTCCTGCAGTTGTTCGGTTTCGAGGTCGACGGCGTCGATTACGACGCGGACGTCGATCCCGATGTTCCCATCCATAATCTGGTGTAGCCCATGTTGGAACACGGCGTGCCCTTTCGGCTCACGGAGCGCATCCGGCGCATCGTCGCGCCCAATCCCGGGGTGATGACCGGCCCGGGTACCAATACCTACCTGATCGGCAGTGACGCCGTCGCGCTGCTCGATCCCGGCCCGGCCGAGAACTCCCACATCGACGCGATTCTCGACGCGGCGGGAGACAGGATTCGCTGGATTGTGTGCACACACACCCATCCCGACCATTCGCCGGCCTGGCGGGCTGTCGCCGAGGCCACGGGAGCGCAGGTACTGGGCGGCGCACCGCCGGACGATATGTTCCAGGATGACACCTTCGCACCCACCACCGAGTTGTGGCACGACCACGTACTGGCCACTGACGAGTTCAACCTGCGCGCCGTGCACACGCCGGGCCACGTCGGTAACCATTTCTGCTTCTTTCTGGAGGAAGAGGGCGTCATGTTTGCCGGGGACCACATCATGAATGGCTCCACGGTGGTCATCATCCCGCCGAGCGGCGATATGAAGGCCTACATCGAGTCCCTGCGGCTTCTGTTGGACTATCCTCTGCAATATATCGCGCCGGGTCACGGCGAGTTGATGCCGCAGCCCGAAGCGGTAGTGGATTGGCTGGTCAATCACCGCCTGGAACGGGAGGGGAAGGTCGTCGAAGGCCTGCGCAAACTCGGCCGCGGCACGGTGGACGAACTGGTGCAGGTCGTGTACGACGATGTGGACACGAGCCTGCACAAGATGGCGAAACTGTCGCTCAGTGCCCATCTCATCAAGCTGCGGCAGGAGAAGCGCGCCGCGCAGAGCGGGCAGGACGAGCGTTGGGAGCTGTGCGGGGCGGGCAACTGAAGCTGACTCGGGCAGCGTCGACAGCGCCCGGAGAATAATCGAAGTGCCGGTATCCGGCACCGGCAAGCGAGGTGACAATGAACGGACTGATGATGGATATGCCGCTGTCGATCGCGTCGATCGCGACACACGCGGAGCGGGTCAACGGCGACACAGAGATCGTTTCCATCACCGCGGACAACCCGCGCCATCGCTATACCTACCGCGAGGCCTTCGCGCGCGCCCGCCGGCTCGCCGGGGGCATGGCCGAGTGGGGACTGGAGCGCGGCGCGCGCATCGGCACACTGGCCTGGAACGATTATCGCCATTTCGAAGCCTATTACGCGGCGTCCTGCAGCGGTTATGTCTGCCATACCATCAATCCCCGCCTGTTCAAGGATCAGCTCGTCTACATCATCAACCACGCCGAGGACCGCTACGTGTTCGTCGATCCGGACTTCGTGCCGCTGGCCGAGAGCCTGGCGGCCGAGTGTCCCGACGTGAAGGGCTGGGTCGTGCTGACCGACGAGGCGCACATGCCCGAGACCTCTTTGCCCAACGCCGTGTGTTACGAGACGCTGGTCGCGGCGGGCTCGGCGGCTTTCGCCTGGCCGCAGCTCGACGAGAACGAAGCCTGCGCGCTGTGTTACACATCGGGCACGACCGGCAACCCGAAGGGCGTGCTGTACTCGCACCGCTCGACCATGCTGCACGCCTACGCCACCATGATGCCGGACGCGCTGGGTATTTCCCGCAACGATGTGGTGTTGCCCATCGTTCCCATGTTTCACGTCAATGCCTGGGGCAACCCCTATGCCTGTCCCATGGCGGGCGCCAAACTGGTCTTTCCGGGCAACAAGATGGGCGACGGCGCGACGCTGGCACAGCTGATCAACGAGGAGCAGGTGACCTTGTCGGCGGGGGTGCCGACGGTCTGGCTCGGCCTGCTCGCCCACCTCAGGAGTGCCGGCGAACGGGTGGACTCCCTGCGCCGCATCATCGTCGGCGGCGCTGCCTGTCCGTTGTCCATCATGGAAGACATGGACGACTACGGCGTCGAAACCCGCGTCGGCTGGGGCATGACGGAAATGAGCCCGCTGGGGACGGTCAATGCGAGCGCGGGCGCGCGCGATCAGTACAGCGAGGAGGAGTTCGCAAAGCTCAGGCTCAAGGCGGGGCGGCCGATTTTCGGTGTCGAAATGAAGATCGTGGACGACGCCGGCGAGGAACTGCCCTGGGACGGCGAAGCCTATGGCTCGCTCAAGGTGCGCGGCCCCTGGGTGTGTTCGAGCTATTTCAAACTCGAAGGGTCGGACGCCCACGCCGAGGAAGGCTGGTTCGAAACCGGCGACGTCGCCACGATCGACCCCGACGGCTACATGGCCATCACCGACCGCACCAAGGACGTGATCAAGTCCGGCGGCGAATGGATCTCCTCCATCGAGGTGGAGAACATCGCCACGGATCACCCCAAGGTCGCCGAGGCGGCGGTGATCGGGCGCGACCACCCGAAGTGGAGCGAGCGCCCGCTGCTGATCGTGGTGCGCGCCGCCGGCGGCGAGGATCTGACCGCCGAGGAGATGCTCGCCTGGTTCGAAGGCAGGATTGCCAAATGGTGGGTGCCGGACGCGGTGGAGTTCGTCGACGAACTGCCCCACACCGCCACCGGCAAGATCCAGAAGATGGAGCTGCGGGAGACATTCAGGGATTTCGAGTTCCAGGCCCGCTGAGTCCGAGGGCAACCTGGTGTGCGCCCCTGGTCGAGAAGGGTCAGTAACGGCGCTTGATCTCTCCTCTGCCGCTCGGATGCGGTCGAGTAAAGTGCGCTTCCGCCGAGGGAGGGCTTGGTTGCCGTGATGGCAGGACGTCTTTCTGCAACACAGCCGCTCAGGTTAGCCCAAAGCGACAACAACTCCACGTTCCCCGCGCAGCGCGCGGGCGCAAAGCGTCGAATTTTTTTACAGTGCCACACTCCAAGAAATTAATTTTCTAGCTAATTCAAAGGGCTACGCTATGGCACGATTTTTGCTAAAAGCCGTGTGTGCGGTCGGTTGTACGCATAATTGTACTTAAAGTAGATAGTGCTGGAGCGATTATGCTATTGCCGAGTCCACCGAAGTGTATTCTCCCTCTGCTGACCCTGGCGCTACTGTTCGCCGGACCGGCGGGCGCGCAAACACCCACTCGAAACATTTTATTCATCGTGGTTGACGATCTCAGAAATTGGGTCAACTATGCTGGGGGAGGACATGCTGGGCAGGATATCCACGGCCACAGCGTGCACACTCCCAATATAGACGCGCTTGCAGCAGATTCAGTGCGCTATCGCAACGCCTATACCACGACGCCGAAGTGTGTGGGGTCAAGAGCCTCCGTCATGTTTGGGTTGAGCCCCGCGACTCACGGACTTACCGGTGCACCTTTTGATCTCATAAGCGCTGAATTTTTCGCTTTATATGATGATCCGGGCTTCACCACGATACCAGAGGTGATGAGTGCGAATGGTTATCAGTCTGCCGCCGCTGGGAAGGTATTTCATCCCCAAAGACCGGAGCGATGGATACTGTCGGCCCGCCCATAGATTCATCGGGATTCTCGGAACCCTGGGTGCCTGGTCCCGACAATACCTTTTTTAGTCCTGAAGTGCTGGACCCCAACGAAGTACACCCGGACCAGCATGTCGCGACTTGGGGTGTTGATTTTCTAACTGGTTATGCAGATTCCCAAGCGGGCATGGATGGCAAGCCTTTCTTTCTGGCTCTGGGATTTTATCAACCTCACGTACCCTGGCGAGTGCATCAGACCTACTATGATTTATACCCCATCGGGCAGGTGGTTGCACCGGTCGCCATCCCGGGAGACCTGGACGATGTGCCGGAGAAAGGTGTGGAACTCGCCGATGCGCCGACATTCGGGATCACGGGTTTCAACCAGTACCAGGCTGTATTCAATGCGGGCAAAGAAATTGAGTACACTCGGGCCTACCTCGCTGCGATTTTCGCATTCGGACGCGATGGTCGGTCAGGTATTGGCCGCATTGCAAGACAACGGCTATGCGGCCAATACCGATGTCATACTATGGTCAGATCACGGGTATCACTTGGGGGAAAAATTTCATTGGAGGAAAATGACATTCTGGGAACAAGCTACCAGGGTTCCTCTACTTATCAGTTCTCCAGGTAACCCCAATTATCCTCCGGTAGATGTGTTTGAGGAGGTCAGTCTCCTCGATATCGCGGCCACGGTATTGGACCTCGCAGGGATCGCCCCGGAATCGCAATTTGAAGGAGCACCGCTACACGATACAGTGAACCGCAGCCCAGTTGAGATTTATATCGATGACGGAGTGGCCACCGTGGAAAATGGAGTTAAAAATATTAACTATGATGTTAACGTCCCGGGACTTGCTGACGTTGCGTTATATGATTTGACGATCGATCCTCGAAGAGGAAATCCGTTTGTTGCCGCCAGGCTGCTGAATTCTAAATCCCTGTCAGGCCCTGGCCACTTGAGCGAGTGTTGTGTTGCTGTTAACCGGCACGGCATGGTGCCGAATCTTAGCCCCTTTGAGCGTGGTTTCCGCGGGCGTCTCCGACGCTGACTCCTGGCGTCACCGCACGCGAACCACGCGCCAGTCATCGGGCAGCTTCAACTCGGGGTGAATCCAACCCGGGGTGCGTGCTGCGCGGTAGTCTCCGCCCAGGCATAGCGGCGCCCCCGATGTCGAAACCCGTCGCCGCTGGTCGGCACATCGATGCCCACGAGGGCATGGCTGTGCACCTCGGACACCAGCAACACCGACTCGATGCCGAAGCGATCCAAAAAATGAATCAGCAGCAAGGATTTGGAATCGCAATCGCCCCAGGATTGCGATGCCACCAGGGCTGGGGGCAATAGGCCAAAAGCGTATTCCCTGGGCAGGCGGTATTCGATCTGCTGCACAAAAGCCAGCAGCCACCTGGCGATCTCCGCGCTCGTCCATTGTTCAGCTCTGGCGTATGCCTCGAAGCGGTTCAGCAGGGGTTCGAGATCGGGTGTGCTGCGACGGTATACGCGCCTGTAGATACACTCCCACTCACGACCTGCGCATCCGGGCGGTGAACGCCAGGTAAACCGGTCATTCACAAGGCGCTTGAAACGATTCTCCCGCGCATGCCTGACATGGTCGGCTTTCAGCGCCGCCATCGCGGCCACGTCATGGAAGTAGCCCACGCCATATTCGGCGCCCCGCCGATCCACGCGCCACGCGTGTCGGGTGGCCGGCGTCGCGGTGCTCCCCGGCGGGTAGACAGCGACGCCCAGGTCAACGGGGTCGGCTGTACCAATATCGCCCATGAAGATAATCGCCATCATCACGATGGCAAGCAGCGTGACAAGCGTTCTCACCAGTTCAATCAACCGGGTGCAACCATGTCCCGGCCCAATGTGGGTAGCGGCAACAGGGCGTCGAGCATGGTCTCACCCCCTGTTGGGCAAGCAGCGCCAGTACGACAAGCATCGCCGCGAGCACGAGGGCGCCGGCCACGTTACCTTGCCGAATCTCGGCCACTTCATCCACACTGGGCGTAAGCCGCACGAAGCTGCGAATACCCAGCACCAGCACGCCCGCGCCGACGGCCAGGGCGGCGGTCACGTGAACCAGGGCGTAAACGATGATCCACCCCATCTCGGCGATGTGATCGGCGCGGGTCAGTAGCAGGTCCAGCGCGCCGAAGGTGCCGGATACGGCATGGCGCACCAGAATACCCATGGCGACGATCGCACCGGCCAAAGCAATGCCCACCGCCACATTGCCGTTGCGCAACTGTGCGTCAATGCTGTCAAAACCGCTGAAGCGCTTGACCAGCCGGGCGGCAAGGGTAATGCCGACAACGCCGACAATCAGACCGAAGAAGAGCTTGGCAACTCCGATCAGTGCAAGCATGGGATCCATCGCGTTTCTCCGTTGCGGGGGTTGCCGCAGCGCGGCCTGGCCGAGAGCATACCCGTTAAGTTCGACCGGCAACAAACACGTGCGGGACGCGGCCGGTCACTTGAATCGATAGCCTCCTGGCGCATGGCGCGGTCCAGCCAGTCAGGTGATATTGTCGGTGGACTCATCGAAGCTGGCCATAGCGACAAGGCATTGGAAGTCATCGGGGCGACGCATCTTTCCGGACGGCAACAGGCCGAGCTCTACTGGCAGATCGTCGAGCATGAGATGAGCACCGAGAGTCCGGTTCCGCTGCCGGCAGTCTCGCCATCTGTGCGATGGAGCCAAGCTGGCTCGATTTATGAATTCGTCTAATGTCCCCTGAATTCTGCCTGTCCCCTGAATTGCAGGATGGTGCATTATGTCTCTGGCTATACTAAACTAAGCCCGCTTAGCTAAGCTTGAAGGAGGCGGTCAATGGAAATCTTCAACATGCACGAGGCCAAAACCCGGCTGTCGCAGTTGGTGGACAAGGCCGCCAGGGGAGAGCCGGTCATTATCGCGCGGGCCGGGAAGCCAGTGGCGCGGGTCACGGCGATCGACAGCCCGGTAGAGGGCGAGAAAAAGCGGACTGGCTTCCTGGCCGGTCAGTTCACGATTCCCGATGACTTCGACCGTATGGGGGAGGAAGCAATCGCCCACATGTTCGGTGGCTAGCGTGAACCTGCTACTGGATACGCATTTGTTGTTGTGGGCTGCGTCAGATCCTCAGTATCTGTCGGCGGAGGCGACGACATTGATCGAGGATAGCGCCAACAAGCTGTATTTCAGCGCAGCCAGTCTCTGGGAAGTCGTCATCAAAAACAGTCTGGGGCGTGCGGATTTCCGGGTGGAACCGCATCTTCTGCGCCGGCGGGCTGGTGGAAAACGGGTACCTTGAACTGCCGGTCACGTCGCAGCATGCGCTTGCTCTGAGCCATCTACCGCTGCTGCACAAAGATCCATTCGACCGGATTCTGGTCGCGCAGGCGAGAGTCTGAGGGAATTGTGCTGCTCACCGCGGATGAGCAGGTGGCTCGCTACCCCGACCCTGTTCGCAAAGTTTGATTCATTTGAAATGCTGAGCGCCCGAAATGTCCCCATAAATACCCCCGAAGCGAATAGGGTAGGAATTGATAGGGTCCGCTAACGGCACAGCCCTGGGCATGATTATGTGCTGCGAGGGCCCGGGCGAGTCCCAGAAAGGACCAGCCATTCTCGGGATTGCGGCTGAGTTCTGCCAGCAGCGGACATTAACGCCCGTGCTCGAGTGCCTTTGTGGAGCTGCAACGTAGCGGAAGAACGGTCATTGCGTAACGGATTGTTAGGCTGGTCAATTATTGCGATGAAATTGCTCGTTGTAATGCATCCTGCGCCCAGGCATTTAAACTTTTTCCTTCAGCCTCCGCCCGAATTGCGGCCCTTGCATGAATTGCCGGATCAATATGCGCAACATCACTTTGCCTGAATACGGGCGCTGTGGGGCACGCTTTAACTTCTCACAAGTGGCAACATAATCCTCAACCGCCTCTTCAAATGCAGCCTTGAGTTCTTTGACAGAATCACCGTGAAATCCAACTACATCCCGAATTCCGGCAATATGGCCGATAAAGCACTGATCTTCATCGCTGTATTCAATGCGGGCCGAATAACTCTTGTAATTCATTAATATTCATAATTGTACTCCTGCTCGGAGAGAAACTCTTTAGCACCCCTGACCTGATAGGGCTTTGCTTCCTTATGAGGATGTGGCCTATGAAAAGTGGCCACTACCCCATTCAGTTCAAACCGGACTCGAGACCCACTGCCCTCAATCGTCTGCGCCCCCAGCGCTACGAATAGCGCTTCTATTCGACGCCACTCCATGGTCGAAGTTGTAGACGCGCCTAGAATAGCGGCCAGAGTCTTGCGATGGGTGCTGTTCACGGCGAATATGCTATCACATTATGATAGCACGTGGTAGTGCGACGTGCGGGCTAACTGCCGCCACCACCGGAGGGGTTATTGAAGCGCCGGGAGCGCCTACCCGAGCACCAAGACGAGGTGTTTCCCGAGCAGCCGGTGCGACAGTGGCTGCTGAGCTTTCCGTTTCAGTTACGACGGATAAAGGCAAACAACCCTGGTTCTTCGCCCGAAACGACCGGGAGCCGATCTTCATGGCCGGCATCCGGGTCGTCAATCCGGACGACCGAGCCTGCTGCGCGATCGTCACCGAACCCGCAAGGGAACACTCGGCCGAGATCCATCCGAGAATGCCGCTGGTCCTGGACGACGGCTGCCTGCAGGCATGGCTCGATCCGCAGATGCAGGGCAGGGAAGCGCTGCGGAAATCGGTTGACAGGCTGGAACCGGAATTACTCGACCTGCTGGCCCGTTTCCACCGCCGTCAACCGCGCCGGCAGCCGTCGAGGCCGTGCTCTACAACCAGCATCGACTACTCGATGCAGCGCTGGATGCGATCGAGCCGAACCGGCCCGACGCAATCGATCTGTACCTGCTCGCGATCGCCGGCGATGGCTCCCAGGAAGTCTTTCGGCGCGAAGTCGAGTTCGTCGAAGACCTGTTCGCGCGCAACTTCGACACAGCCGGCCGTTCGCTGAGCCTGATCAATAGCCGCACCACCTGGGACCGGGCGTGCCTATTTCCAGGACGCCCTGCAGCAGGAACCGGATTTTTATCACGCTTTCGAACCCGCCGCCGGCACGGGTCCAGGGAACTTGAACAGGAGGAGGGCTACAGTCAACACTCCAATCCCGCGATCTACGCGCCGGCCCCGATTCTCGAAAAACTCGAGCGCTGGCAGACGGAACGCGCACAGTCGATGACTTTTTGATAACCTGAATCAGGGCTCGTTTCAATATACCCAAATGCTGTATACGTCTCATTGAGAGTTGAGTGTTGCAGATGCAGGTGCTCGAAGCGTCCCGTCAGGCTCTCGGTCAGACTGTGATCCCGGAATGGACTATAAAAAATGACGATAAAAAAAATTCCGCTGACACTGCTCCTGCTGGCCTCCAGCGTCTCTCACGCGCTGACTTTTACAGTTAAAAATCCCGCCGGCGAACCCGTCACCCCCGCCATGATTACCGCCCGCCCCCTGACGGTACCGGAACCCGAACTCGGTGACATGGGTTATCCACCACGGCGTCACCAATCGCGCTGCCGTGACGCTGACCCGCTTCACCGATAGCACTGGCCGGGTCAGTTTCGAGCAGCGCCTGAAGGGTCACGGTATCCGCGTGCGCGCCCAGGGTTTCGTCGACGGGACCCTGAAGATCACTGGTGTCACGGAGGAGCCCATCGAGGTGATCCTCCAACCCATGTCCCGGGAACAGTACATCGCGCAGCTTCCCCTCCAACGTCTGGCTGTCACAGCTGCGCTTCGGCGGCGACGCCGAGCTGAAGAAAACCTTCCAGCTCAACTGCGCCTTCTGCCACCAGCAGGCCTCGCCCTTCATGCGCAACGAGCGCACGGTGGAGCAGTGGCTCAGCGTGTTCGAGCGCATGAACAGTTACGGTGCGCGCCTGCCGGCAGAGGATCACCAGCGCATTGCAGAGCTGCTGCAGGCGGAGTTGCGTGAACTGCGGGAAAACCCGCAGCAGGTACCGGAACCGCGGCCCTGGGAGCCCTACCTCGCGGACTACGAGATGACCGAGTGGCCGATTGGCGACGGCTTCTCGCAGATGCACGACTTCCTGCTGCACCCCAACGGCCTGGTCTATGTCGGTGACAATCTCTTCGACCGCATTTACGAGGTCGACCCGGAAACCGGTGACTACACTGTGTACAAGGTGCCACACCGTGAGGGTGACACTGTTGGCGGCATTCTCGGCAACCGCTTCACCGTGTTCCCGAAGATGGACAACACCATGGGCGTGCACTCCTTCGCCTATTCGAAGCGCGACGGCAACATTTTCATTACCCCGTCCATGCAGCAGGCACTACTGGAATTCAACCCCGAGACCAAGGCCTTCACCATTCACGAGATGGACAGGGGCTACTACCCCCACACCATCCGCACCGATGACCAGGACCGGGTCTGGTTTACCCTGGCCCTGTCCTCCCAGGTGGCGCGCTTCGACCGCGACAGCGGCGAGTTCACGATCTATGACCTGCCGGCCCGCAGCCTCCGCGAGTGGCTGGTACTGAAGTCGCTGCCGTTCATCTTCTGGATGGATCCGGAGCTCCGCCCCCAACCGGCGCCGGACCGGGAGGGTACCGGCCTGCCGATGCCCTATGGCATCGATGTGGCGCCGGACGGCCGGGTCTGGGTAGCGCGGCTCTATGCCAACGACCTGGCGATGATCGACCCCGTTACCGACGAGGTCACCATGATCGACTTCCCCTATGAGGGACCACGGCGGCTGCGGGCAGACGCGCATGGCAACCTGTGGATCGTGGCCTTCCAGGACTCACTGCTGGTGAAGTATGATCCGGCCACCGCCACCTTCACCGACTACCCGCTGCCGGTGCTCAACGAAGTCCCCTACGCGCTCAACGTCGACCGGGATCGGGGCGTGGTGTGGGTCAACGGCAACCAGTCGGACACCATCATGAGCTTCGACATTGTCAGCGAGCGCTGGCGCGTGTTCCAATGCCCGGCAGCGCTTCTTTACCCGGGATATCGAGGTGGCCGAGGACAGCGGCGCGATCTACACCAGCAACTCCCACTTCCCCACCTGGCAGACCGAGGGCGGCGTGCCGACGCTGCTGCGTCTCACGCCACTGGCGGAGTAGTGGCAATGGCAGGTCATGCCGGTGGGCACCACATGGTCAATCGTGGCACTGGCGACTACCTCTACGCTTTCGGACTCGTGCAATGAAAAAACTACTGCTGGTGATACTGCTACTGATCGCCGGCCTCGCGGCGTGGCTGGGCAGCGAGGGGTTTTTTCAACACCCGGCGCGAACCGTCGAAACCCTGGCCATGCGCCACGCCGACAAGCTGCCGCTGGCTTACCTCGGCGGCCGCCTGTATCGACAGCACTGTGCCGACTGCCACGCCAATCCGGCGATGAAGGCGCCCACCCGCCAGGCTCTGGGCAAGCTTTCGCGGGAGGGCATCATGGTGTCCCTCGAGTTCGGCAAGATGCAGTCCATGGCGGCCCACCTGAGCAAGCAACAGCGGGGGTTGATCGCGCTCTACCTGACCGATTCCGCCGAGGGGGTGTACGATGGATAGCGGAGAGTGTGTGTACCGAAATCGACGACAGCGAGCAAACGGTGCGGGTTGGCCACTGGGGTCTCGGGCCGGACAACCGACGCTTCCTGAACAACGCGGAGGCAGGCATCGACCGCGACAACATCGGCTCTCTGGAACTCGCCTGGAGTCTCGCCCTGCCGCGAGTCACGGACATGCGCTCCCAGCCCGCCATTATCGGCGACACCCTTTACCTGGGCGACCGAGCCGGCATGCTCTATGCGCTGGACCGCGAAACCGGCTGCGTGCGCAGGCACGCGGAAATATTGGCCGGTGTACGCTCGTCGATCACCGTCGCCGAGCTGGCGGACGGCCGCCGCCTGCTGGTGTTCGCGGACTCCCTCGCCAACCTGTTCGCCCTGGACCCCGAGACCCTGGAAACGGTCTGGCAGGGCTCGGCCCGGGTGTTCGACACCTCGGTAGTCACCGGCTCCATCAGCTTCCACGATGACCGCCTGTATGTACCGGTATCCTCCTACGAAGTCGCGTTGGCGGGCAGCCCGGACTATCCCTGCTGCCGCTCCCACGGCGCGCTACTGGCGCTGGATGCCACATCCGGCGAGCCCCTGTGGGAGTGGCACGCGACGCCCGCTGCAACCCTCCAGGGCAAGAACGCGGACGGGGTGGAATGGTATGGGCCTTCGGGCGCAGTGGTGTGGACCACGCCCGCCATCGACGCCGCCCGCAACCGGCTCTATATCGGTACCGGCCAGAATCTGTCCCGCCCCGCCACCGGCACCACGCGACGCTATCGTCGCCCTCGACCTGGACAGTGGCGAGCCGGCCTGGATTTTCCAGGCCACCGCCGATGACGTCTGGAATGCCGCCTGCCAGAATGATGGCGCCAACTGTCCGCAGCAGCCGGGGCGGGACTTCGACTTTGGCGCCTCGGTGATCATCGCCGACCTGCCGGAGGGCGGCCAGCTGTTGCTGGCGGGGCAGAAATCGGGGGAGTTACACGCCTTGAACCCGGATCCGGCGAGCGCCGCGGGAGAGCGGATCTGGTCGAGGCGCATCAGCCAGGGCACCAGCAACGGCGGTATCCACTGGCGGCATGGGCCTCTCCGGCACGCGCCTGGTGGTACCGATCGCGGATCCGGAGCGGGACATCCCGGCTATAGCCGCGGCCCGGGCTTTATGCCCTGGATATTACCAGCGGCACCCTGCAGTGGCAGCACCCGGTCAGCCGCGGCTGCGATTTCCCCGACGAACACCGGCCGCTGGTGGGCCTGGCCCAGGTCCGCGCCGGTGGCGGCCAGCCACTGGAAGAACAGTATCGGTGCTCGTTCTACTACGGACTCTCCGCCGCCGCCACGGTCACCCCGGAGCTGGCTTTCAGCGCCGGCCTCGACGGCCGGGTGCGGGCCTTCGACCTGGCGACAGGTGAAGTGCTGTGGCAGACCGCCACCGCTGTACCGATCACTGCCGGCAACGGGCTCGAGGGCCACGGTGGCGCGATTGATGTCGGCGGTCAGATTGTCGCCGACGGCTGGTTGTACGTGCTCCTCGGGCTACAGCATGTTTGGCCAGCTGCCGGGCAATCTGCTGCTGGCTTACCGGGTCGCGGGATCAGGTCTCGCAGTTCATTAAGGCCTTGCTGCCGCGGGTTGCCAGCGGCCACGCGGTATGCTGTAGACGGCGGCGTTGTCGGATGATGACGCGGCTGTGACTTCGATAGCGCGACAGACGAGCCACCTTCGCCGGGTACAGCTCTAATTATTTTCGACGGATTGTTTTGGTGGCAAACAACATACCGGGAAAAGATTTACATCGCCAGCCGACAAGGGTCCATCCAGGCGGGAACCAGACAGGCGCACTTCAGCGTTGCTACCGAAAATCGCCATGGCAGCCTGCTTGATATATTTCTTTATACTTGTCTTGTATGCGTATCCCGCTGGCGCGGCGTCACCACCGCAATGACCGCGGCACGCTGGTGCCGGGGAAAAAAGCCGACTGCAACCTCATCGACCTCGAACGCCTGCACCTCAAGCGCCCGGAACAGCTCCACGATCTCCCCGGCGGGGCCGGGCGCCTGGTACAGGCGCGCCGAGGGTTACGTGGCGACTTTTGTCAGCGGCATACCGACGATCGACCACGACCAGCGCACCGGCGAACTGCCGGGCCGACTGGTGCGCGGCGCACGCTGAATGACTTTCACCAGGAATAAAGTAGTGGACGTACCGAACATGCGACTGTTCAGAGTAAGGGGTTCCTGACCCGGACGGCAGCGAAGCGTGAAAAATCGCGATCGGCGGACCACAGTTCGCGCACGCCGTGGTAGTGGCAGATTGCCGCGAGGCGTGCGTCGTGAATGATGGGTCCCTGCAATCGAGCGGGTCGTGCCAGGCTGTCGAGTGCCTCGAAGTAACCGTCACCTTCGCCGAGCAATCCGCCGTGCAGCGACTGCCGCAGCCTGCCGAGCGCATCCAGTGCGATCTCGGTCGGTGTCGGGTCATGAAAGATGCGCGGGTGGGTGACGATCGCGAGAAATTCGTGCAGGCACGGCCAGGGCACGGCAAGCGGTTCCGGTTTTTTCAAGGCTTCATCCAGCACTTCGCGAGCGCGGTCATGGAACGGCATTTCCGGTCGGTGTGCGTATACCAGGATGTTGGTATCGACCGCAATCATGCGCCGCGGCCGCGATAGACCTCATCGCGGACTTGCGTCCAATCCGCATCGCGAAAAGCCTCGGTCAGGCCACTGCCTCCGTAGCTGGGGAAGTCAAGGCCTGTCTTTTCCCGCTGCAGTCGCACGCGCAGCGCGTGCTGCAGCCCCTCTTCAACCAGTGCGCGAAGCGTCGCACCTTCGGCCCGGGCCACCTGCCGGGCCTGTTTGACAAGTCGATCGGGCAATTCAATCGTGGTTTTCATACGGGGCGCCCGTAAATAATTTACGGGCATAGAGTATCCATGCTTGCTTCGAGGCGCAAGTAGTGAGGGCTTGGTCGCGGTAACAGACGGGCCGCTGTCTGTACTTTTTATCCAGGGGCTGATTTGCCGGGCGATCGCTTCGCCATCATCCACGGCCACGTCGAGTTCACCTGCACGGACCTCGATACCCAACCTGCGCGCGGCCCGCGCCATCATCGCCGCGGGCATCGGCAAGGGTGACCGCATCGCCATTTGAGCGCCCAATGTTTATCAGTGGATCCTCGCCGGCGTTGACAGCGTGGCTGAGACGGAAGCGCAAAGCAGGGCGGATGTCCTGACGCCGGAGGACACCCTGTTTACCTCCGGCACGCGGTAATCACAACCATTGAGGGCCTTGCCAACGCAGCTTATAATGCAAGGCAATACATAGTATTAAAGAGGTGGGGCATAATGGGTACGACAAGTGTTCGCATGCCGGATGAACTTCTGGCCGAGCTCGATGCTACCGCCAAAAAGCTGCGGAGGTCCAAGGGCTGGATCATCAATGATGCAGTGAGAGAATATCTCGTTAAAGAGGAGCGTAAAGCGCGGATAGTGGAAGACACTCGTGAAGCGCTTGCCGATATCCGGGCAGGCCGCGTTATCGAGTCCGCAGACATCATCGACTGGTTGGAAACCTGGGTCGCGACGACGAAAAAGCTCCTCCTGAACTATGAGATTGATGTTCACGCACAGCGCGCAGAGGGATTTAGTGCGCCTGCGTGAATTCATTGCCGACAAGAATCCCGGTGCTGCCATGCGCATAAGCCAGCGTCTGTTGACGTCCATCGGTCGCCTTGTTGATCAGCCCGAGATGGGTGTGCCAGTAGAGGGGGCAGCCGGGACCCGTGATCTGATCGTCAGTGATTACGTGGTCAGGTATGTTGTCCTGGAGGGCGACCTGTACATTCTGCGTATCTGGCATGGCAAGGAAGCTCGGTAACAGGGAATCTGGCGGTTACCATGAACAATCCAATGGAAAACACGCGACGCCTGCGTATTCCGCACCAACGTGACCGCTCATTCCGTTTTATCGTGACCGCTTTCGCAGACGTCCGAAATACCGGGCTATGCTGCGGGGATCGGGTGGTCTGCATGCAATATTCGTAGCAAAAAGATATAAAATCTACGAAAAACGCTTCCCATGCGAAAAATTACCGACTAAGATACCAGCTCTTCTGAATCACGGGGAAGTGTGTCGCCATGCCGGAAGATGCCTACAGGGCCCGAACCCTGCCCCAGGTCGTCGCCGAGGCGGCCGCCGAGCACGCTGAGCGCGTCGCCATCACCGACGGCCCCGTCGAGCTCACCTACGCGGAACTCGACGCCCGGCGCCTGCGCGCGGCCCGCGCTTTCATCGCCGCGGGTATCGACAGGGGCGACCGCATCGCCATCTGGGCGCCCAACCTGTATCAGTGGATCCTCGCCGCCCTCGGCGCCCAGAGCGCCGGCGGTGTGCTGGTCCCGCTGAACACGCGGTTCAAGGGCCCCGAGGCGGCCTATGTGCTCAACAGCAGCGGCGCCCGCATGCTGTTTACCGTGGGTGATTTCCTCGGCACGCGCTATCCCGAACTGCTGGCGGAGCAGAGCGTGCCGGCGCTGGAGCGCACGGTCCTGTTGAGCGGCACTGCCGATGGCTGCCGAGTCGTGGGAGGACTTCGCCGCCGGCGAGAGCGTGGCGGAGGCACAGGCGCAAGACAGGGCGGATGCCCTGACGCCGGACGACACCCTGGACATCATGTTCACTTCGGGCACCACGGGCCTGCCCAAGGGCGTGGTCACCGCCCACGGCCAGAACATCCGCGACCATTCGAGACCTGGAGCGCGCACCATCGGCCTGTCGCGCCGACGACAACTACCTCATTATCAATCCCTTCTTCCATTCCTTCGGCTACAAGGCGGGTTGGCTGGCGGCGATCATTCGCGGCGCGCGCATCCTGCCGGTGCAGAACTTCGACCTGGACGCGGTGCTGGCGCAGATCGAGCGCGAACGGATTTCCATGATTCCCGGCCCCCCGACGATCTACCAGTCCCTGCTGGCCCACCCCGAGCGCGACAAGTACGACCTTTCCAGCCTGCGCCTGGCGGTGACCGGCGCGGCCCCGGTGCCGGTGGAACTGGTGCGACGGATGCGCGAGGACCTGGGCTTCGAGGTGGTCGTCACCGGCTACGGGCTCACCGAGAGCTGCGGCGTGGTCACCATCTGCCGGCCCGAGGACAGCGCCGAATTATTTCCCACACTTCCGGGCGCGCCATGGATGGCGTCGAAGTCAAAATTGTCGATCTGGAAGGCAACTCGGTGCGCCGGGCACAGACGGTGAGATCTGGTGCCGCGGTTTCAATGTCATGCAGGAATATTCGACAACCCGCGGGCGACGACGGGGCCGTCACCGCCGACGGCTGGTTGAAAACCGGCGATATCGGCGTCATGGACGAGGACGGCTACGTGCGTATCACGGGGCGCCTGAAGGAGATGTTCATTGTCGGCGGCTTCAACTGCTATCCGCGGAAATCGAGAACCTGCTCTGCGACATGCCGGGTATCGCCCGGGCGGCGGTGATCGGCGTGCCCGACGAGCGCCTGGGCGAGGTGGCGCGGGCCTATCTGGTACGCGATGCCGGGGCCGACGTCGACGAGGCGGCGGTGATCGACTGGTCGCGGGACCAAATGGCCAACTACAAGGGCGCCCGCTCGGTGGTGTTCTCGACGAATTGCCCATCAACGCCGGCGGCAAGGTGGACAAGAACGCACTGGCGGTGATGGCCGGGGCGAGCCCGGTGAACCAGTTTGCCGCCACGCAAGGATCGAAGGTCATCGATCTGGACGACACCGACCAGGCAATCATTGCGCTGTTGCGACGTGACGGGCGCATGCCCTATCGCGCCATCGGCCCGCGAGCTGGCTATCGCCGAGAACACGGTACGCGCCCGCGTGCGGCGCATGGAGGAGTCCGACACCATGCGGGTCGTGGCGGTTACCGACAGCGAAGCGGCGGGTTTCGGCATGCTGCTGGCCATCGGTGTTCAGGTGGAGGGCCGTTCCCCGGAACAGGTGGCCAGGGAACTGGCGGCGATACCGCAGGTGTTTTCCGTCAATGTCGTGGTGGGCTCCCAGGATATCGAGATACTGGTGGTGGCCCGCGACCGCTCCGATCTGAGCGAGCTGATCACGGACAAGCTGGGGGCCCTGCAGGGCGTGCGCCGCCTGACGCCGGCGCTGGCGCTGGACGTGCTCAAGAACCAGCCGGACTGGGTGCCATTTCATGCGGCGTAGGCTGGACAGCTCCGACCTCGCGATCGTCGAGCGCCTCGGGCGGGACGCGCGGGTCAGCAACCGCGAAATCGCCGAGGAGCTGGGTGTTACCGAGGGCACGGTGCGCGCCCGCGTCAAGCGGATGCAGCGGGAGAAGCAGATTCGCATTACGGCGGTGACCAATATCGACCGGTTTCGCGACGCCGCGCTGGCCTATATCTGGATCGAGGTCGAGCGCGCCGACCAGACCCGGGCCGTTGCCGACGAACTCGCGGGGATTCCCGAACTGGGCTTTGTCGGCGTGATGCTGGGCCGCGCGGATATCCTGGCGATCACCATGGTGCGCAACGCCGAACACCTGGCGGAGTTCGTGCACCGGCGGATCAGCCTGATCGACGGGTGCGCGGCACCCAGAGCACGCTCGGGGTCAATTTCGTCAAACACGACTACCGCATGGCGCGTATAGTCAGCTAGAGAAGGAAGACCTGATGGACAAACAGATGACCGCGGCAGAGGTCGTGGCGCAGTTGCAAGACGGCATGACCCTGGGCATCGGCGGCTGGGGTCCGCGGCGCAAACCCATGGCGCTCGTGCGGGAGATACTGCGGTCCGATCTTCGGGACCTGACCCTCGTGTCCTACGGCGGCGCCGACGTCGGCATGCTGTGCGCCGCCGGCCGGGTGAAAAAGGTGGTCTTCGCGTTCGTCTCCTGGACTTCATTCCCCTGGAACCACGCTTCCGGCAGGCGCGGCAGTCCGGCGCCATCGATGTGTCCGAAATCGACGAGGGCATGATGCTGCTGGGCCTGCGCGCCGCCGCCTGGGGTGTGCCCTTTATCCCCACAGAAGTCGGCCTGGGCACCGACATCATCGCAAAAAATCCCGGGATCAAGGTGATCGACAGTCCCTACGACGACAAGGAGTGGGTCGCCATGCCGGCCCTGAAGCTGGATGCGTCCCTCATCCATGTGGACCGCGCCGACGCCCGCGGCGTGTGCCAGATCGCCGGGCCGGATCACTACATGGACGACTGGTTCGCCCGCGCCGCCGACAGGACCTACGTCTCCTGCGACGAACTGGTCGACACCGATTATTTTCACGCCCCGGACCGGGCCCGGCTGGTGTTCTGGGAACGGGCCCAGACCAGCGGCGTGGTACCCATACCCGGCGGCGCGCACCCGACCTCCTGCAGCCCCCTGTACGGTTTCGACGTACCGCATTTCAAGACCTACGCGGCCTCGGCGAAAGAGGAGGGCGGTATCCAGGGCTATTTCGAACAGTTCCTGGGGGCTTCCGAGGAAGAGTACCAGCAAAAGGTCGGCGGCCTGGATGCGATCCGCGCCATCGAACTGCCCACCTACTGAGATGTCCGGAGAACGCGATCAATGACTGCAGCGACTGACTACACCCTGGCCGAACTCTGCATCGTCGCGGCCAGCAAGGCCTTCGAAAGCGACGGCGAGGTGCTCGCCACCGGCATCGGCGTCATTCCGCGGCTGGCGGCGAGCCTGGCCATGAAAACCGGCAACCCGGATCTGATGATGACCGATTCGGAAGCCTGGCTGCTCAGCGAACCCAATCCCCTGGGTAAGCGGCCCGACGACTTTGTGCCGGCCACCGAGACCTGGATGGGCTTTTCGCGCATCTTCGACAATGTCTGGAGCGGCCGCCGGCACGCCGATGCTGGGCCCGACCCAGATCGACCGTTTCGGCCAGTCCAACACGTCGGCCCTGGGCGGCACCTACGAACGGCCCAAGGTCATGATGCTCGGCGCCCGCGGTTTCCCCGGCAATTCCATCTCCCACCCCAACAGTTTCTTCGTACCCGGGCACAACACGCGGGTGTTTCTGGAGGGCGAGTGCGACTTCGTCTCCTCCATCGGCTACAACCCCGCGCGTCTGCCCAAGGGCCACAGCCTGGACGACATCGATATCCGGCTGGTGGTGACCGACCTGTGCGTCATGGATTTCGCCGGGCCGCGGCACCAGATGCGGCTGGTCTCCCTGCACCCGGGCGTTAGCGTCGATCAGGTACAGGAAAACACGGGGTTTCCCGTTCATATCGACGGCGAGGTGCCGACCACCGCAGCGCCGACGCGGGAACAGCTCGACATCATCGCCGCCCTCGATCCGCACAACCAGCGGGCGGCGCAGATCGCGGACAACCCGCCGGGGGTTCGGTCTCCCGGCGGAACGATCCTCCGGAGGCCGCGGCTGACCATGCTGGACACACGACTCACTGAACTGCTCGGCTGCCGCTACCCCATCGTGCAGACCGCCATGGGCTGGGTCGCCGACCCGCGCCTCGTGGCGGGCAGCTGCAACGCTGGCGGCTTCGGCTTTCTCGCCGGCGCCACCATCCCGGCGGACGAGATCGAGCGCGATATTCTGCGGGTGAAGGAACTGACCGACAGACCCTTTGGCGTCAACTTCCACATGTACCAGCCCAACGCGGCGGACATCGTGGATCTGGTGATCAAACACGGCGTGCGCGCGGTCAGCTATTCGCGCTCTCCGGGGCGGACATGATCCGCAAACTGAAGGATGCCGGGGTCGTCTGCATGCCCGACCGTCGGCCTGCCCAAGCACGCGCTGAAGGCGGTGGAACTCGGTGCCGACGCAGTGACGGTGCAGGGCGGCGAGGGCGGCGGCCATACCGGCGCCGTGCCCACCACGCTGCTGATCCCGCAGGTGGTCGACGCGGTCGGCGACCGGGTGCCGGTCGTGGCGGCGGGCGGCTTCAAGGACGGCCGCGGCCTGGTCGCGGCCCTGGCCTGGGGCGCCGAGGGCATCGCCATGGGCACGCGCTTCCTCATGACCGAGGAGAGTCCGGTGCCGCGCGCGACGCTGCAGCGCTACATCGACTGCGGCAATCCCGGCGAGATTGTCGTTTCCCGGGCGATGGACGGTCTGCCCCAGCGCATGATCAGGAACGAACTGCTGCTCGAGCTGGAAAAAGCCGGGCCCCTGGAAAAACTGTTGATCGCGCTGCGCAACGGTCTGGCCTTTCGCAGGCATACCGGCGCCGGCGTGCTCGACCTGATGAAATCCGCCCTGGCGATGAGCCGCGACGACGACATGACCACCGCCCAGGCGATCATGTCCGCCAACGCGCCGATGATCATCCAGAAGGCGATGGTGGAGGGAGAGCCGGCGCACGGCGTGCTGCCCTCTGGGCCAGGTAGCGGGTGTGATCGACGAACTGGTAAGTTGCCGGGAGCTCATCGACGGCATCGTGGCGGAAGCGGAGCAGCGACTCGAAGAACTGGCAACGCGCGCGACCCCGGATCGAGCCCGGGCGGGCCTTGAGCAGTCGGCGCGGTCCAGAGCGCGGTGCAGAACCGCACGGCGCAGGGATCGCGCGGCAGGATCGTAGCCACACGGTACGTATTCACGGCGTGTTTTGCACACTGCGCACTCCGGACAGCGCGGCATCGAAGCAGGCCGTACCAGACTGGCCAGGCAGCGCTGGGCAGACAGCGCGGCATCGAAGCAGGCCGTGCCAGACTGCGCCAGGCTGCGCTGGTACAGCGCGGCATCGGAGCAGGCCGTGCCGCGCTGGCCGGGCGCAGGACGTGCAACAGTCGAGGCAGCGGCGATCTGGTTGGAGCATCGCTGGACCTCGGCACAACGCGAACGAGACAGCTTGTTAATGAACAGCAACTGACCAACGGCAGACGAGAACGATGGCCAAACCATTCAGCACCAGCATAGAGAACGGCATCGCCGAGATGATCCTCGACCATCCGCCGGTCAACGCCTTCGACAGCGCCGGCTGGTTCGCGATCGCCGCGGAAATCGACGCCCTCGGCGCCGACGACTCGGTGCGGGTCATTATCATCGGCGCCGCCGGCAAGGGTTTCTGCGCCGGCGTCGACATCAAGGAACTGGCGGCGCACCCCGAACGCATCGTCGACGTCAACCGCGGCAACTACGCAACCTTCCGCGCGATACACCGCAACCCGAAGCCGGTGATTATCGCGTCGCAGTTCGTGTCGGCGGCGGCATCGGCATGGCGGGCGCGGCCGACGATCATCCTCTGCTCCGACTGCGCGCGCTTCGGCGTACCCGAGGATCGACCGCGGCGCGATGGGCGGCGGCGCCCACCTTGCAGCGCATGTTCCCCGTGCAGAAGGTGCGCTACATGTACTTCACCGGGGAATTTATCGACGCCGCGGAGGCGTATCGACTCGGCGCGGTGGAGCGGGTTGTGCCGCTGGAGCAGTTGCTGCCCGCGGCGCGCGAGATCGCCGCGAAAATCGCGGAGAAGTCGCCGGCGATGGTGCAACTGGCGAAAGAGGCCCTAACGGGGATCGAGGACGGCGGTACTCGAGGACAGGTGCCGCTGGGAGCAGGGCTTCACGTTCGAAGCCTACACCATGGACGATTCCCGTGAATCGCGGGACGCTTTTGTGGAGAAACGCGATGCGAAGTTCGACTGTGGAATCTCGCGGCCTTTCTCGCGCGCGCGTCGGGCCGGTGGCGCACTGGAATCCAGCCCTCGCGCATGCGATGGCGGAATTCATGGATCCTCGGTGCGCCGGACTGCCGCCTGCGCGGGGGGGACGGCAAAATCGCAATTGGTCATCAGCGCTACCTGCACTGTCATGCCTCGGGGCCGTGCCGTCATCTCCGCGACTCGTATCGGCAATTCCTGCGTGATTCGTGCCGTCATCCCCTTTGTAGTTCGTGCCGCCATTCCCTTGATGGTTCGCGCCGCCATGGCCTTGATGGTTCGCGCCGCCATGGCCTTGGTGGTTCGCGCCGCCATTCCCTTGATGGTTCATGCCGTCATCCCCGCGAAAGCGGGGATCCAGCGGCCCTCAATCCCGGCCGCCTGAATCGCCACTGGAGCTGACCCGACCATGGATCTGACCTACACCGACAGACAGCGCGCTTTCCGCGAGGAAGTCGGGACCTGGCTCGCCGCCAACGTGCCCGCCGAACCCCTGCAGAGTTTTGATACCGAGGAGGGTTTCGCCAACACCGGGCCTGGGAGGCGAAGCTCAACGAGGGCCGCTGGGGCATGGTCACCTGGCCGGAGGAACTCGGCGGCCGCGGCTGCAACCTCATCGAATGGCTGATCTTCGAGGAGGAGTACTACCGCGCGCGGGCGCCCCTGCGGGTCAACCAGAACGGCATCTTCCTGCTCGGCCCGACACTGATGGAATACGGCACGGAGGCGCAGAAGTCGCGTTTTCTGCCGAAGATGGCCACCGGCGAGGAGATCTGGGCCCAGAGCTGGTCCGAGCCCGAACGCCGGCTCCGATATGGCCGCCATCCGCTCCAGCGCCCGGCTCGAGGGCGACAGGTACATTATCAACGGCCAGAAGACCTGGTCGACGCGCGCGGTGTGGGCGGACTGGTGCTTCGGCATGTTCCGCACGGACCCGGAATCCGAGCGCCATCGCGGGTTGACGTTCATCCTCGTGCCGCTGGATTCTCCCGGCATCACCGTGCGGCCGATCCCGCAACTGGACGGCCTGCCCGGCTTTGCCGAAATCTTCTTCGACAATGTGGCAGTCGCCGTCGACAACCGCCTCGGCGAGGAGGGGGCGGGCTGGCGCGTGGCCATGGCCACCGCCGGTTTCGAACGCGGGCTCATGCTGCGCTCGCCGGCGCGTTTTCAGGAGACCGCGCGCCGGCTGGTGGAGCTGTACACCGCCAATCGCGACTCGGCGCGACCGCGACCCGGCGGTGCAGGATGCCGTGATCGGGGCCTATCTCGACGCGGAGAGCTACTGCCTGGCGACCTACCGGACCGCCTGCCGGCTGGACCAGGGCGGCAAGATCGGCGCGGAGTCCTCCACCAACAAGATTTTCTGGTCCGAGCTCGACCAGCGCATGCACGCCACGGCGATGAGCATTCTCGGGCGCCCGGGCGGAACTGCTGCCTCACGCGCCCGACGCCACCGGTGTCGGCAACTGGCTCGGCGGCTGGCTGTTCGCCCAGTCGCGGCCCGATCTACGCCGGGACCAACGAGGTACAGCGCAATATCATCGCCGAGCGGATGCTGGGGATGCCGCGCTGATGACCAGAAATGCCCGGAGAGGCCATTTAGTGGATTTCACGTTTAACGAAGATCAACTGTTGTTCAGGAATCGGTGCACGATTTCCTGGTCAACGAGGTGACCGCCGAGCGCGATTCGCGCGGGCTGGGAGACGGACAGCGGCCGCGATGACGCGCTCTGGCGCACAGCTCGCCGAGCTCGGGCTGACCCGGCATCACGCGTGCCCGAGGCGCACGGCGGGCTGGGCATGAGCGAGGAGGATTTCGTGCTGCTGGCCGAGGAGTGCGGCTATGTCGCGCTGCCCGAGCCCCTGGTGCACACCGCGCTGGTCGCGGTCCCTCTGATGACGGCTATCGGCGGGGAACTGGCCGCCGAGTGGTTGCCTCGCGTGGCCGCCGGCGAGCGCCAGGGTCGCGGTCGGACTCGAGCGGAATCTTCTGGTTGAGGATGCGCACGTCGCCGACCTGCTACTGTTGCAGCGCGGCGACGCGATTGTCGCGGTCGGTCGGGACGAGGTCGAACTGCGCCACAACCCCTCCGTGGACCCGTCGCGCCGACTGTATGCGGTAGCGCTGGACGATGCGCCTGGGACGTCGGTGGCGACCGGTTCACAGGCCGCCGAGCTGGCGGAAGCGGCGCTGAACCGGGGCGCGCTGGGCTGTGCCGCCCAGGCGCTCGGACTCGCCCGGAGAATGCTGGATATGTCCGTGGACTACACTGCCGAGCGCCACCAGTTCGGTGTGCCCATCGGCAGTTTCCAGGCGGTGAAACACCACATGGCCGACGTGGCGGTGCGGCTGGAATACGCCAGGGCGCCGGTATACCGCGCGGCCTGTGAGCTCGCCCAAGGCCGGGATATCGCCGCTCAGGCGGTGTCGCACGCCAAGCTGGCGGCCTGCGAGGCGGCCGGACTGGCCGCCAAAAACAGTATTCAGGCGCACGGCGCCATGGGCTACACCTGGGAGGTCGATTTGCATATTTTCATGAAGCGGGCCTGGGCGCTGGCCAACACCTGGGGCGACGCGGGCTTTCACAAGGCGCGCGTGGCCCGGCGCGATATTTGCAGAAGGTGCCGCGCTGGGCGCCGGCGCGACGTTTTGATCAATCAGGCGGTCAAGGGACCAATGGGTCGATCATGGGAGTCAATGTAGTGCCTTCAATGGGGAACTCAACTGAGCGTGAATTGGTCATGTGGTCATTCCCGCGCAGGCGGGAGTCCAGGTGATTCAACGTGTTGTGGTTAATAGATCCCCGCTATGCGCGGGGATGACGGTCTAATGAGATGCAATGGGGTCAGAGTCCTTTTTTTGTCCTTTGCTGGATACCGGCGCTACGGACAGAGAAAAGGACTCTGACCCCATTGGTATGAACGAACAAAGGACTCTGACCCCATTGATCCTGACCCCATTGGTTCCTCATTACATACGATTGACAAAAGAGGCTGAAGACATATGACAGATGCATACATAGTAGACGCGGTGCGCTCTCCCACCGGGCGGCGCAAGGGCGGATTGTCGGATGTTCACGGGGCGGACCTGGGCGCCCACGTAATAAAGACGCTGGTGGACCGCAACGACATACCGCAGGAGGAGTACGACGATGTCATGTTCGGCTGCCTCGACACCATCGGCCCCCTGGCCGGCGATATCGCGCGCACCTGCTGGCTCGCCGCCGGGCTTTCGGACGTGGTGCCCGGCACCACCATAGACCGCCAGTGCGGGTCGTCCCAGCAGGCGGTGCATTTCGCCGCCCAGGCGATTCTCTCCGGCGTCAACGACGTGGTGGTTGCCGGCGGCGTGCAGACCATGACGCAGATACCCATTTCCGCGTCGATGGTGGCCGCCCAGCCGATGGGTTTCCCGATCCCTTTTCCGGCAGTCAGGGGTGGGTCGCCCGCTACGGCGCCACGCCGCCGTCCCAGTTTACGTCGGCGCAAATGATCGCGGACAAGTGGGGCTTTTCCCGCGAACAGATGGAAGAGTTTGCGCTGCGCTCCCACACACTCGCCCTCAAGGCGATCGAGGAGGGGCGGTTCGATCGGGAAGTGGCGCCACTCAACGGCGTCGACATGGACGAGACACCGCGCAACACCTCCATGGAGGCGATGGCGGACCTGGAGCCCTGGCGGAGGGCGGCACCATCACCGCCGCCGTGTCCAGCCAGACCTGCGACGGCGCCTCCGCCATGCTGCTGGTTTCGGAAGAAGCCCTGAAGCGCTACAACCTGACGCCGCGGGCGCGCGTGGTGCATATGAGCGTGCGCGGCGCCGATCCGATCTGGATGCTGACGGCACCGATCCCCGCCACCGAGTACGCCATGAAGAAGTCCGGCATGAAACTCGACGACATCGACCTCGTGGAGATCAACGAGGCCTTCGCCTCCGTGCCCATGGCGTGGCTGGCGGATACCGGCTACCCGCTCGAGAAAACCAACGTCAACGGCGGCGCCATCGCGCTGGGCCACCCGCTGGGCGCGACGGGCACCAAGCTGATGACGACCCTGCTGCACGAACTGGAGCGCAGCGGCGGCCGCTACGGCCTGCAGACCATGTGCGAGGGCGGCGGCCAGGCGAACGTGACGATCATCGAGCGGCTGTAAGTGGGCGTTGTGCGTGAGAGAACGTTGTTTGAGACAGCCTTTAACGGTATGCCGGCAGGGGGCTGGAATCAACGATATACCGGCAGAGGACTGGAATGAACGGTATGAACACAGAGGGCTGGAATGGTATGCCGGCAGGACCGGGGGCACCGGCGCCGGACACGCTACAAGCACGTCCCTGTGCGCTCGACGGCCGCCGTCCATGGCGGCCGACGGTCCGGCGCCGGTGCCCCCGGCCCTGCCGGCAGGCCGCGCGCTACGCATGGCTTGTGTTCGCTGCTTAAAGATCGTCAGAACCTCTGGAATCATGTAGTTAGCGAAGAAGCAGCAGCGGGCGGGAGCAGGTGCCCAGCCGGACCGTCTGAGGCCAGGGATGGCCGAAGTCGAGCTGCCATGGATGGCGTGTTTGCGTGTCCGGATGGGCACCTGCTCCCGCCCGCTGCGTGAGTGGAACCGAACAGACCGTGAAGACAAGACGATCTGAAGTTCAGCAGTAAAAAGGGAGACCAACAATGAGCGGAATACTGGAAAGCAGAGTAGCGATCATCACCGGCGCCGGCGGCGGCCTCGGCGCGGCCCATGCGCGAGTGTTCGCCGGCGAGGGCTGCGCGGTGGTGGTCAACGACATCAACACCGAGGCGGCGCAGGCCGTCGTCGACGAGATCGTCGCGAACGGCGGCCGTGCAGTGGTCAATCAGTCCGATATCACCAACTACGACGACAGCCTCAACGCGGTAAAGCAGGCCCTCGACAGTTTCGGCGACCTGCACATCGTACTGAACAACGCCGGCATCAACCGCGACCGCATGTTCGCCTCCATGACCGAGGAGGAGTGGGACGCCATCATGGCGGTGCATCTCAAGGGCCACTTCTGTATCTCTTCCCATGCCGTGCACTACTGGCGCGGCCAGTCCAAGGAGGGTGTGCCGGTGGATGCGCGCATCATCAACACGACATCCGGCGCCGGCCTGCAGGGTTCCATCGGCCAGTCCAATTACGCCGCCGCGAAAGCCGGTATCGCCGCCCTCACCCTCAATCAGGCCGCCGAGCTGGGCCGCTACGGCATCACCGCCAACGCCGTGGCACCCTCCGCGCGCACCGGCATGACCACGGCGGTGCCGGAAATGGCCGAGCGGATGAAAAAGCCGGATGACGGCAGCTTCGACCGCTTTGCGCCGGAAAACGTGTCCAACCTGCTGGCGTGGCTGGCCTCGCCGGAGGCGGCGCATGTTACCGGCCGGGTATTCGAGGCCGAGGGCGGTCGCATCTGTATCTGCGACGGCTGGCGCACCACCGAGGGTGTCGACCGCGACGCACCCTGGGCGCCCGAGGAACTGGGCGAAGTCATCGACGGCCTGATGGCGAAGGAAGTTCCGCCCCAGAAAGTCTGGGGTACCTGATTCAGGACCCTGTCCGGAGTATCTATGGAGTTCGCCTTTACCGAAGAGCAGGAGATGATCCGCGACACCGCGGCCGCCTTCCTGGCCGATGTTTCCGGCAGTGCCGCCGTGCGCGAGGCCATGGCGACAGAGCGGGGCTACGATCCCGCGCTGTGGCGGCGCATCTGCACCGAGATGTACTGGCAGGGGATGCATATCCCGGAGGCCTTCGGCGGCATGGGCCTGGGCTATGTGGAGATCGCCGCGACCATGGAGCAGATGGGCCGCTACCTGCTGTGTTCGCCCTTTTTCGCGACGGTGTGCATGGCGGGCAACGCCCAGCTGGTGGCGGGCAGCGAGAAACAGAACAGGCACTGGCTGGGCGCGCTGAGCGCCGGAGAGCTGACCGCCACCCTCGCATTCAACGGCGGCGATCGCCGCTGGGATGCGGATTGCGTGACCGCGACGTGGCGGCGCGACGGCGACGACTACGTGCTCGACGGCGACTACCGCTATGTCATCGACGGCCATACCGCCGACCTTCTGATCGTCGCGGCGCGCGCGCGGGGCAGCAGCGGCGACGAGGGAATCGGCCTGTTCCTCGTGGAGTCGGACGCCGCCGGCGTGACGCGCCAGTGGCTGCCGACCATGGACCAGACGCGCAAGCAGGCGGCGGTTGCGCTGCGCGATGTGCGCGTGGCCGGCGATGCGGTGCTGGGCGAGGCCGATGGCGGCGGGGAGGCGTTGGCAACCATTGTCGATCTCGCCGCGGTGGCGCTGGCGGCGGAACAGGTGGGTGTGAGCCAGCAGTTGCTCGACATGACCGTCGCCTATACGGATGAGCGCGTACAGTTCAATCGCAGGATCGCGGGCTTCCAGGCCGTGAAACACAAGGCCGCCGACATGATGCTGCGCGTCGAAGTGGGGCGCTCGGCGGCCTACTACGCGGCCTGCATCGCCCAGGAGGCGCTGTCGGGCGGTTCCCTCGGCGGAGAACTGGCCGAAGCCGCCAGTGTGGCCAAGTCCTACTGTTCCGACGCCTGTTTCGCGGTGGCCGGCGACGCCCTGCAGTTGCACGGCGGTGTCGGTTTTACCTGGGAGTACGACGTGCACCTGTACTTCAAGCGCGCCAAGTCTTCGGAGCTTTTGCTCGGCGCGGGCGCCGCCCATCGCGAGCGCCTGGCTGCCATGCTGCTGGACGGCGGGGAGTGAGCCGATGAAGCTGAGTTTCAGTCCCGACGAAGAGCGGTTCCGCGCCGAGGTCGCCGACTGGCTGCGGGACAACCTGACGGGTGAGTTTGAAAAACTGCGCTACCGGGGCGGCCCGGGCGATGAACACGCCTATCCCGGGGAACGCAAGGCCTGGGAACGCAAGCTCGCCGAGGGCGGCTGGACCTGTGTCGGCTGGCCGGAGGAACACGGCGGGCGCGGCTGTTCCATCGAGCAGCAGGTGATTTTTTTCGAGGAATACGCGCGGGCGGGCGGGCCGGGCCGTGTCGGCCATATCGGCGAGGGCCTGGCCGGCCCGACCATCATCGCCTTCGGTACCGAGGCGCAGCAGCGCAAGTACCTGCCCGGCATCGTGGCGGGCCGGGACCTGTGGTGCCAGGGTTACTTCCGAACCCGCGGCGGGTTCCGACCTGGCCAATATCCGGACAAAAGCGCGCTTCGACGAGGGGCGCGACAAGTGGATCATCGACGGCCAGAAAGTGTGGACTTCCCTGGCCCACGAGGCGGACTACATTTTCATAATAGCCCGCACGGACCCTGACTCCGAGGCCCACAAGGGCCTGGGTTTCTTTCTTCTGGAAATGGACCAGCCCGGCATCGACGTGCGGCCCATCGAGCAGTTGACCGGCACCTCGGAGTTCAACGAGGTGTTTTTCGAGGGAGCCGAGTGCGGCGCCGGCGATATCGTCGGCGCTCCCGGCGATGGCTGGAAAGTGGCCATGGGCCTGCTGGGATTCGAGCGCGGTGTCTCCACTCTCGGCCAGCAGATGCAGTTCCAGAACGAATTCGACGCCGTGGTGCGGTTGGCGCGGCGCAACGGCGCGGCGCGGGATCCCGCGATACGCCAGCGCATCGCGCAGAGCCCACGCCGAACTGAAGATCATGCGCTACAACGCCATGCGCATGCTCTCGGGCCAGAACAGCAGCGACGGCTCCCTGGGCAGGGAGGCGCTGATCTACAAGCTGTACTGGGCGACCTGGCACCGCAGTCTCGGCGAGCTGGCCATCGACGTGATGGGCCCCGAGGGCGAAATCCTCGAGGAGCCGCCCTATGTGCTGAGCCGGCTGCAATCGATGTATCTGTTTGTGCGCTCCGACACCATCTATGCCGGAACCAACCAGATTCAGCGCAACATCATCGCCGAGCGGGGTCTGGGGATGCCCAAGGAGCCGCGGGCAAAGACGGCCCAGTAACAGGAGTTGACAGCCATGAGTCTCAAATCGCCCGAATACGTGAACGGCCACGACCTGCTGCGGGGCAAGTCCGTGCTGGTGACCGCCGCCGCGGGGGCGGGCATCGGCTTTGCCGCCGCCACCCGCGCCGTGGAGGAGGGGGCGCGGGCCATCGTGATCAGCGATATTCACGAAAAGCGCCTGCAATCGGCGGTGGAAAAGCTGCAGGGCGGAGACGGGCCTGGCGGAGGTTTACGGCAGGATCGCCAATGTCGCGGCGGAGGACGATGTACAGGGACTGATTCATTTCGCGGAAGACAAACTGGGCGGCGTCGATATCCTCATCAACAACGCGGGCCTCGGCACGACGCGTGCGCTGGTGGACATGGAGGACGAGGAGTGGCACCGGGTGATCGACGTGACCCTCAACGGCACCATGCGCATGACCCGCCATATGCTGCGCGTCATGCGCGATCGGGGGCGGGGCGGGGTGATCGTCAATAACGCCTCGGTACTCGGCTGGCGCGCCCAGCAGGAGCAGAGCCATTACGCGGCGGCCAAGGCGGGCGTCATGGCGCTGACCCGCTGCGCTGCCCTGGAGGCCGTGGAGTTCGACGTGCGCATCAACGCCGTCGCGCCGTCGATCGTGCTGCACCCCATGCTGCGCAAGTCCGCCTCGGAGGAGCTGCTGCAGGAACTGGAGTCGAAGGAGGCCTACGGCCGCGCGGCGGAGGCCTGGGAAGTGGCGAACGTCATGGTGTTCCTGGCGTCTGACTACTCGAGCTATATGACCGGGCGAGGTGATTTCGGTTTCCAGCCAACGGAGCTGAACATGAGCAGCAGGAGCGTACCGTCAGGCGTCCGCTGTATCCCGCGAAACCATCAGGCCGCGCTTAACTACGGAGAAAAGTCATGAGAGACGCAGTCATCGTATCCACCGCCCGCACCGGTCTGGCCAAGTCCTTTCGCGGCGGCTTCAACGACACGGAAGCACCGGCGATGGGCGGGCACGTGGTGCGCGCCGCGGTGGCGCGGGCGCAGCTCGACCCGGCGGAAGTCGACGACTGCATCATGGGCGCCGCCGCGCAGCAGGGCACGCAGGCCTACAATATCGGCCGGCTCAGCGCCATCGCCGGCGGCCTGCCCGAAACTGTCGCCGGCATGTCCATCGAGCGCCAGTGCTCGTCGGGACTGATGTCCATCGCCACCGCGGCCAAGAGCATCATGTGCAACGAATACGACATTGCCGTGGCCGGCGGCGTGGAGTCCATCTCCCTGGTGCAAAACAAGCACAAGAACAGCTACCGGAACATCTCCCGTACCGTGACGGCCATCGACCCGACGGCCTATATGGCGATGCTGGAGACGGCGGAGGTGGTGGCCGACCGCTACGACATCAGCCGCGAGGTGCAGGACGCCTACGCCCTGCAGAGCCAGCAGCGCACGGCGGCCGCCCAGGAGGCGGGTTTGTTCGACGACGAGATCGTGGCCGATGCAGACGACCCGGGCGGTGTACGACAAGGAGACAAAGGAAACGACACACGAGGACGCGGTCGTCGATCGCGACGAATGCAACCGCCCCGCCACCACCCTGGAAGACCTGGCCGTGCTGGAACCGGTTTTCAGTGACGGGCTGGTTGTCAAGGAAGGCAGGTTCATCACGGCGGGCAATGCCTCCCAGCTCTCCGATGGCGCCGCGGCCTGCGTGGTGATGGAAGCGCAACTGGCCGCCAGAAAAGGTCTGTCGCCGCTGGGCTACTATCGCGGCACCGCGGTGGCCGGTTGCAGTTCCGACGAAATGGGTATCGGGCCCGTGTTTGCCGTACCGCTGATTGCTGGAGCGCCACGGGCTGTCTGGTCGACGATATCGGCCTGTGGGAACTGAACGAGGCGTTCGCCTGCCAGGTTGTCTATTGCCGCGACCGGCTGGGCATCGACAACGACAGGCTGAACGTCAACGGCGGCGCCATCTCCATCGGCCATCCCTTCGGCATGAGCGGCGCGCGCATGGTCGGCCACGCGCTGCTGGAGGGCGCGCCGCAGGGGAGTCAGGTACGTGGTCGTAACCATGTGCATCGGCGGGGGGATGGGCGCCGCGGGCCTGTTCGAGGTGGCCTGAGGGCGCCGGCGAGCGGACAACAGGCGGCGTAACCCGCTGCGCGGTTCGAACCACAAGGCCCGATCACAAGCGGACTGCGAAAACCGGACAAGTGCAGTTGTGACCAACGCGCCCGCCAAGGGGCTGGCCCGCGCACCCGCCCGGGCTTATGCTGTGCGCCAGCGGGCTGTCGGGCTTCCGGGTCCGACAGCTTCTGGTCTTGGAAGAATGCGGGCGACAGAGCGGTGACAACTCCCACGCACATATCACGCGCCGCCTCCGGCGGTTTCAGCCTGCTGGAAATGCTGGTGGCGATACGCCGATTCTGGCGATGTCTCTCGCGGCCATGTACCAGGTGGCCGGCGGCGCGACCCGCACCGTCAGCGTGGACGAAATGGTCTACGGGGTGGAACTGGCGCGTGTCGCTGCTCGCTGTCAATCAGGTCGTGCCCCTGGAAGGTCTGAGCGAGACGGGCGAGACGGAGGGCGATTTTCGCTGGGAGGTGCGGGCCGAGCCGATCCCTCTGGCGGATGAACTGCCCCTGTCCGAGGGCCAGTTACAGCGCATCAGCGTTGCCGTGCGCTGGTCTGACGGCGACCGGGAACGGGCGGTCGAGCTGGACTCGGTGGTTGCCGGGCGCGAGGAAAGACAATGAGGGCCGGCCCGCGGCTTTACGCTCGTCGAGATGGTGGTCGCCCTCACCCTGTTCTCCATGATGATGCTGGCGATCGTCGCGGCCATGCGCACCCTGGGCAACACGCAGTCGACCCTGGAGCAGGTGACCGGGCGGGTCGACGTATTCGCGGTGTCAGTGAATTTCTGCGCAACAGCCTGTCCATGGCAATGCCCGTGGTGCGCCTGGGCAGCCCCGGCGACGCGGCGGGTGCCGACGGCGGGCACGGCACCTATTTTGTCGGCGATTCCCGGCAGGTGTATTGGGTCGCGCCCTTCGTGGCCGGCGCGGACCTCGGCGGCGCTCATGCATGCATCTGGCCCGGGTGGAGGACAGGCTTCGAACTGCGCTGGCATCCCTACTGACCGCGACGCGCTCGGCGGTAGAGTGGGGCGAGTTGAAACCCCGGGTCCTGATCGATGATGTGCAGGAATTTTCGGTGGGCTATCTGGGCGGTTTCGAGGGCGACTGGGAAGACGAGTGGCCGGGGTACCGGCGCAACCCGGTAGCGCTGCGCCTCAATATCCGCGCCCGTGACCGCTACTGGCCCGAACTGGTCATCCGCCTCAACGGGGCGGATATGAACCTGCGTTAGCCCATGGCACGATCACCATTCATACCGGAGTAAGCCATTCGGGCCTGCCCCGGAGTCATTGCCGGCAGCGCGGTGTGGCGCTGGCGGTTCTGGTCTGGTTTCTGGCGGCCATGTCGCTGCTGGTGGGCGCCATCGCCATGCAGGCCCGGGTGGATATCAAGCTGACGCAGCTCCACGCGTCCCGGGCCAAAGCGGAGGCCGCGGGAGACGGCGCCATCCAGCTCGCGCTGGCCGATATGCTGTTGCGCGAACGCGAGATTGTTCGATCCGTCGGTACCATTTGCAGTGGAGTATCGGCGCGGCGGCCTTCACATAAGCGTGAAGCTTCTGCCCGTGACGAGCTGATCGACCTCAACCGCGCGACGGAGGACCTGCTGGCCCGACTCTTCGCCTCGGTGGAGGGGTCGAGGAAGGCAGGGCACGGGAACTCGCGTTCAATGTGGTACAGTGGCGCTCGCCGGGAGGGCGCCATTCGGGGATATCGGCGGCGGGGACGGTCACAAGCCCAGACCAGGGGGGCGTCGGACTGCGCCGACGCACCGGTCTCGAAGCGGATGGAGGATCTGCTGTTGGTGCCGGGTCTGGACAGGCGCGTGTTTGACTCGGTGCGGGACGCCGTGTACGTCGGTCAGCGCGGCCAGTCCGGCGTCGACTGGAGGTCGGCGCCCGCATCCGGTGCTCCAGGGCGCTCGGTGACCTGGACGAGCAGCAGGCCCGGCAACTGGTTCAGAGCTCGGGATCGGAAGAGTAGCCCTGACGGTATCGCGCCGGCGGGAATCGATACGTCCTTCCAGCAGAGCGAGCAGCCTTTCCGAGGTCTACCGGGTCGGACGCGGTGGTGGGTCCCGGGGCCGACCGCTTTCTGCGCCGCCGCTGGGTGGAGCGCCGGCCGCGATGGCCGGGACGGCCTTCCCTGGCGTTTCTTCCGCTCCGAGCCGGTGCGGTCGTTGGGCGCGGGTCGTGGGACAGCCCGAAGGGGATGCCGGTGCTGGATTCTAGTCGGCCTTGGCGCCTGTTCGGCTACGACCTGCGCGGCATCGTGTACTACGTGCGTGCGGGTTGGTCGGAGTTTCTGTGGGGTAACCGCTCGCCGGTATTCCCGGCCATCGACGAGCCCGTCCTCGATGCATCTCGAGGACGGCGGACACCAGTATCTGCAGGCGGGCAGGATCGTGCCGGCTCCCGCCACTGCCGAATCGCTGGCCGAGGCCGTCCTGCTCCCGGATCGCCTCGCGCTGTTGCGAACCATTCAGTTACCGCGGGCCGCGGAGGCGGCAGCTCGACGCCGCCGTCAGCACTGGAGGTCAGGGCCAGCAGTCCCTTCCCGGAATCGGATACCTGTTACGGCTACCAGATTGTGGCCCTGGTCGGAGGCGGACATCGAAGTCCAGCTCGTCATCAGCTCGCGCAGCGCGGTGATGGCGTACATCGCGGAGAAATTCGACTCGCACGAACGCGAAGCCTACGAGGTGTGGGCTCGTGCGGGCGACCACCTGATCATGCTCCGTGGGTTCGGCGAAGCCGGCAGGGCCCGCGCAATCGCAGACGGCTGGGTCGCATGCTGGGCATGCTGGGCTACTGCCTGCTCGTTCCGGTGCTGCTGTCGATGATCGCGGCGGGGGCCAAGTACCTGGAGTTGCAGCAGGTTCGCGAGACGCAGACCCGCGTGCAGCGGGCCGCCGCGGAAGCGGTCGGCCTGCGTGAGGATCTGGCCGAGACCCGCGTCAATGATCGACACGGCTGAGCAATTCATGGCGGAATACCCCTCGGTGCACCGCGAACTCCGGCGGCTCGCCAGGGTTCTCGGCAATGACACGTGGGTTTCTTCGGCCGACCTGCGGGGAACGTCGCTGCGCATCGAGGGTCAGGCAGCGAATGCTTCGGCGGTCATGCAGCAGTTGCTCGACCACCCGGCCTATGCGCATGTGCGAGGCGCCGGCCGCATTCCAGAAGGTGCGCTCCGGCCTCGAGCGATTCGTGCTCGATCTGACCCTGGCGCCGGAGGCGCAGGCGCAATGAGGTTCGCCCGGAGAGCCGACCGGCAGACCATCGTGGTGGGGGAACCCTGGGCCTTGTTGCGCTGCTGGTGCTCGGCGCCATCGTCCATTTCTGGTCCATGCGCCAGCAGTTTGCAGACGAGATCGAGGGCATTCAGCCCAGAACTGCGCGTCTGTCGGGAATGCTCGAGCATGCCGACGAACTGGAGGCCGCCAGTGCCATGGCCCGCAATGTCGTGCGCGATGTGGCGTATCCGCCGGGTCGGGACAGCGCCACTATCGCCGCCACCATGCAGCAGGATGTCCGCGGGTTAATGGCGGCTGCCGGCATGTCGGTAACCGGCAGCCAGGTACTGACCACGCGCCGTGCCGAGGGTTACGATCAATTGACGCTGAATATTACCGCCGAGGGCAATATCAACGCCCTCGATGAAGCGCTCGCTGAACTGGAGATGATGCGCCCCCTGATTTTTGTCGAGTCCGCCAGGTTCACGCCCGAGCGGCAGCCGCTCCCGGCGATCCTCCGCGCAGGACAATCCCGACACGGATCCGCGGCGAGTGACGCGCCCGGTTGAAGCTGTTCGCGCTCAAGGGCCCACGAGTGATGCGGCATAGTGATTTGGTGTTGAGCGGGTGGCGCGAATGGAGAAACGCCGTCGAGTCGCGGTTGCGCGGTATCGCTCTGGTGTTGACGGGCGATTCTGCTGCTGCAACTGGTCTGGAGCGGCGCCCGGCTGCTGCTGCTGTCCGAGCCGGACCCATCGCTCCGGCGGCATCGGCGCTGAATATCGAGCCACCCGGTTACCGCCCCGATGTCAGCGAAGGCCAAACGCCGGAGCTCGTTGCCAGGCCGTTGTTCTGGCCGGGTCGCCAGGCCTTTGTTCCGGCGCAGCCCAGCGCATCTTCGCCGGAACCGGAGCCCGAGCCCGAAGTCGCACGACTCCGCCATCGAGAACCTCAAACTGCTGGGAGTGTATGCGGCGGGGTCCAAATCGGGCATTATTGTGTCGACGGAAGAAGACAGCGCCGACTGCGAGCTCAATGATTCGGTCGATGGCCTGGACAATTCACAATGTTCAGCACACCGATCGCGCAACTTTTCGAGAAGGGCGCCGAGCTGCGCATGCTTGAGCTCGAACACGCGCTTCCCGCCGCGGCCAAAGCCGGCCAGACTCGAGAGCAGCACCGCGCGGCGGCGGCTCCGGAACGCAGAAAATCCAACAACGGGGGCGATTGAAGCTTGCGACATCTGGCCTAAGCTGTCCTGCATGGTCCTGGGCGCGCTACTGCTTCTGGCGGAGCTGTACGGCGATGGAGCAGCGCCCGGACCCCTCCGGGGACGGCGTTCCCGCCGAGACGAACGTCGCCGCCGCGCACGGATCGGGGAAGGGACCTGCCGGCACTGCCCGAGGAGGAACAACCGGAGGATCTGGAGCCCCACCAGCCCGCCGAGCCGACGCTTTACCACGGCACCGATGAGAGTTTTCCGGAAGCCCTCTGCACAGCCCCCCGTGCGCCTCTACGGCGATGCCGTGAGCCTGAATTTCCGGCAGCGGCGCCGCTGACCGAAGTCGTCCACGCCATCATGGGCGACATTCTCGAACTGGATTACATCGTCGAACACCCGATCAACGGGCAGGTGACCCTGCGCACCCGGACGCCGGTGCCCCGGGATCAGCTGCTGGGCATCCTCGGAGTCGCTGCTCAAGGCCAACAAGGCGCTGATGATTCGGGACAAGGAGGGCCGGTTCTTTATCAGCGCCTCCGGCGAAGTGCGCAGACTGCGGCCCGGGCTGACCGCATCGGCCTCAGACGCCGTCGGCTACAGCACCATCGTCGTGCCGTTGCAGTACATCGGCGCCTCCAACATGGCGGAAATCCTGCGTCCGCTCGCGGAGGAGGACGCGTTCGTGCGGGTCGACGATTTGCGCAACATCCTGATGCTCGCGGGCACCAGGGCGCAACTGGAGGGCTGGCAGGAGATCATCGAGACCTTCGATGTGGATCTGCTCGAGGGCATGTCGGTGGGCATCTTCCCGGTGGAGCACACCTCGATCGAGGATCTCGAGGCGGCGCTGGGCGACGTCCTCGGCAAGACAGGGCTGGGGAGCAGGACGCCGGCGGCATCGCAGGCATCGGCAGCATGGTGCGGCTGGTTATCCCGTGGAGCGCCTGAACAGTATTCTGGTAGTGACCCCGCGGGCGCACTACCTCGACCGCATCGGCAAGTGGATCGAGCGACTGGATCGGGAACCCGACGCCTACTTGAACCGCGGCTGCACGTGTATCCCGTGCAGAATACCAATGCCGCGCACCTGGCGAGCATGCTGAGCACGATATTCGCGGGTTCCGGCGGTGCCGGCGGCCGCGGCGGCGCCGGCGGCGGGGTGGCCCCCGGCTTTACACCGGAAACCGTGAGCGGCGGCGGCTCGGAAAGCGGTGGCGCTGCACGCGGCGGCGCGCGTCAGGGTCAGGGAGGCGGCCAGACCTTCAGCGTCGGCGATATTCGCGTGGTTGCCGACGACGAAAACAACGGGCTGCTGATTTACGCCACCGGCAGGGAATACCGGAGAGATCGGGCCGGCCCTGGAGCGCCTGGACGTTCCGGCGACCCAGGTGATCATCGAGGCCAGCATTATCGAGGTGACGCTGACCGACAGCCTGCGCTACGGCCTGGAGTGGACTTTCGACGGCGGCGTCGGCAGCGGTAACGAGGGTGTCGGCCAACTGATCAACGACGGCTCCATTGCGCCCAACGTACCGGGATTCGCCTACTCGGTCATCAACGGCAGCGGTCAGGTAAAGGCGGTGCTCGATGCCCTGGCCTCGGACAACCTGCTCGATGTCGATCTCCTCGCCCTCGGTGATGGTGCTCGGACAACCAGACGGCGAATATCCAGGTGGGGGATCAAGTGCCGGTCAACACCGGATCGACAACGACGGATGTCGGCACACGCAGCTCTATTCAGTTTCGCGACACCGGTGTGCAACTGTCCGTCACCCGTCGGTCAATGCCGGGGGCATGGTTGTGATGGATATCGAGCAGAGTGTCACCGATGTCGGGCCGGTGGAGGAGAGGGCGTACGCGCACCTTCCTCGAGCGCAGCGTCACCGAGCCGGGTCGCCGTGCGCAGCTCCGAATCCATCGTGCTCGGCGGCCTGATTCGCGAAAACAAGAGCCAGGGTTCCAGCGGCGTGCCGTTCCTGCATGAGCTGCCGGTGATCGGCGCGCTGTTCGGCGCCAAGACGACCGAGGGTTCGCGCACGGAACTGATAGTCATTATTACGCCGCGGGTGATTTTCAACGACTCGGACCTGCGCAATGTGAGCCGGGAGATGCGCCGCCAGATGCGCGGGCTGGACCTGATCGATATCTCCGATACCTCCGCCTTCCTGCTGCAGCAGGATGACACCGATGAGCCGCGCCCGGCCGAAGTCCGGAGCTGCCGTGAGCGACGATGCCGAGGCTTCCGGGAGCGCTGACGCCGAGGTTTCCCGGGGCGGCCGAGGCCGAATGGACAACAGGGGATGAAATCATGAAACGAGGCACTGTGCAAACCGATCGCCGGCTGCGGGCTGGCCCTTGCCGCGCTGCTCTCGGGCTGCGCGGGGCTGGGCACCGACCGCCCGGCGGAGGAGGTAGTGCGCGAGCGGGCCCAGGCCTGGGCGGATGCGCTGCTGGACGGCGACCTGAGGGCGGCCTACCAGCTATGCCTCGCCCGGGCTACCGCAGCTACGCCACCGTCGGAGTCGTGTCATGCGCGGGTCGCAGGGCGCCGCGCGCTGGGACGAAGGCGGAAGTGTGAGACCGTCGAATGCCCGTGCGGAAACGGCCTTGCGAGGTGACCTTCTCGCTCGAATACCGGGCTTGCACGGAAAGCAGGCGCTGATGTGCGCCGAGCTGCGACAGCTACAGGTGGGTCGACATCAAAGGGGCGGTGGTGGATTGTACGTGATGATTCCCACTCGGGTTATACGCGGACGCCCCGCCGCACCCTTTCCCAGGGTACGACGCGGCACACGCCCGGGAATTGGCTATTTTGACGACGATAGGAGATGCTGTTTCTGCTGATTTCAATCGGATTATGGAAGGCGCTGTCGCGGTGGCGAGGCGGCTCCAAGAACGCAACTATTTGGCATAGTTGGGATATCGAAGTTGACGCCCCAATAGGGGCCGTATGCTAATTTTCGCCTCGTAATGTATGTGTTAGATCACCTCCCTGGCCACGTTTTTGCAGGCGGACGGTAGACAGGGGTAAGGTTTGGGGGCATACTTACGCCTTACTGTATGCAGCTTTGATTAACTTGCAACAACGATATATTTGTTAAACCTAGGAGTAACAAACATGAAGAAAGTACTTCCCGTAGCAGTCCTCGCTGCAATGGCCGCGAGTATTGAGCGGCGCGCAGCCGCCGTGCGTGTTAGTAACGATGGTCTGGGCGAGGTTTACTACTCTTACCCCTTCGATTCATCGAATGGGGGCAGGACACGTACGTTCAGGCTGGTGAAACACCACCGGCCAGGCCAACGGCGGTCAAGGTGCGCTTCCTCGAGTCGCGCAACAGCGAAGAGGTTCTCGACTTCAGCCTCTACCTCTCGCCGCGGAAGACCACTGGTCGGCCACGATTACCGCCTGACCCCGGCGGCTGACCCGGTACGATCTGGGTGCGGCCATCGTGTCGGCCGACAACACTTGCACGGTTCCCAATGCCGTTTCCCGATGGCGACACTGATCCCTTTCCGGCTAGACTCTGTACGCTGAGCGACGGAGTTTTGATTCAGGCCAGGGGCTGATCGCAGGCGGAGCGCTTCAAATGCCGTAGACCCGAATCCGTTGGTCAACGGCTCTGGCCCTGCTACCGCGGGAAGGGTACGTCGAGATCATCGAGATGGGCGTGGTGACCAACAGTGGCTCAGGAGGACTGGGCGGACCTTTGTCGACGCACGGGTTCGGCAAAGACACAGGCAGTAATACGCCGTCCAACTGCGGGCGCTTCGAAGCCTCATGGGATCTGGGCGGTGCTTGGAGAACTGGCGGCGCTAACACTGACGGTCTGCAGCCGCCGACGGGTGGGCTGTACGGCTACGGTGTGAGTCATCAACGTCGACGAGGGCACGGATGCGACGTACTGACGCCCTTGCGCTGGACAACTTCAATGCCGACGATATCATCCCACACCGCGATCCCGGGCTCCACTACCCGGGTTTAGGTGTCTGCCGCTCCGCGGTTTGCTATTATCGACGGGGCCGATTGATGTTGAGGGGTTCGCTTTTAGCGACCGCCCGGCGGTCCGACGGGGGGTGGTATGAGAGCCTGTTAGCGCACTTGTTCATGCACGACACCGATCAGCAACGATTACGTGCTGGAGCCCGCCATTGACGCGGGAACCGACTGGGTTGTCAAACTTTCCGACCAAGCGGGAATTTGTCAACACCTCCCCGGCAAGTGGCCCCCTTCACGGACAGAATACGACCAGGAAGCGCGCGCAGGCCTGCGAGTTCTTTGATGCGAGAAACATTCTCGGACAGGGAAGAAAAGCAGTTGGAAGCCTGACCGAAGAGGACCTGGACTTCTCTGCCGCCGGCGTCCTGGTGCGAGTTGAGGGCTGCTCTGCTACGAGGTCAATACCCTGACCTTCGCGGGCAGCGATGTACTGTCCTCTCTGATCGCGACGGACGTGAACCTGGGCGACGGCTTCGTCGACGGCTGGCTGACGATGGAATTTCGACGAACAAACGGCAGGTCCGGCTAACCCGGAGCGACCGCCGCTCGATGTTGATGGTCCAGTGGCGGGCCTGTCAGCTGTGGGCTTCGTCAGGCTTGCCCGCGATCGGCTTCTGCCGTACACAAGTACGTCAACGGTGACGTCGTACGGGTTGTTGTCCAACTATGTCGGCAACGTCACTCGCAAGGCGACCAGGCAGTTCCGTATCCGCCGGCCTGCGATGGATCCGGCAAGGTAGAAATGGCTCCTGAGGAAAAGACAGGCTTGGGGAGCGCGGTTGGTGGTGCATTGACGTGGTCACGCATCGACCCTCAACGACTGGCAGAAGCGCGGCTGTCGAAAGCAGCCGCGCTTTTATTGCTGACATAGTCGTGCCGCACTACTCGCCATCTTCCTGCGTAACTGCGCAGATCCGCGATCTTCAGTATCCGCATTCTTCAGTAGTAGTGAGGGAAGTAGCATGGAGCTGAACCCGCCACTATTTATCGGCTTTTCATGTAGCAGCTGCATTTGACGGCGGTCTGAACCTGATACCATTAGATGCGGGGTGAGTGAAGGGTAGGTGAAAATATAGTGGCAAAGATTGCGAGGTAAAACGTAAAAGGTCGCAGAAAATAGTAAGCAGGAAGGTAAAATTACCGAGTAAGTGTTTGTTGCCGATCGCATCAAGTTATCGTAGTATCTTCTGGATGAGACCGGAGACGCTGGAGGAGTGTGAATGACAATGCGTAGGAAATTATTTGTGCCGGCGTTGATGGCATGTCTGGGCATGACACCGTCATCCTCGGTCTCTGGCGGCGAGTTGTGTTGAATGGTACAACTATTAGCTATGAACGTATGCGTCCCTCAGCATTGCGACATCGATAATGGCAATGATTGATGACCACCACGGGTCGGCCACCTCAGGATGAGCGCCCGAACAACCCGAACGATACGACTGTACCTTGTGATGAATGGGCCTGTGGACTAATGTCCCGACAATCCTATACGACCGTACCTTGCGATGACGGGCCTGTGGATGAATGTCCCAACAATCCGAACGATACGACCATACCGTGCGAGAATGCAACAACCGCCGCCCGATGCAGGCAATTGCGGCGACTTGCCCAGCAACGCGAGTTTGATAGATCCGATCGCTGACTGGGGAGCAGCCCCTCTACGATCGATCGTATCAGCTAGGCGGCTCGGGGGTGGCCTCGCAGCGGTTTGTAACAACCCAAAATCCCGCCTTTCGGGGTCGTCGTGGCGGGAGGTTTGGCTGGTGCTGATCTTGGCGAGTACCCAGATCTGGTTTTCGGAGTGCCCGAACGGGCCGCCGCTCCAGGACGGAGTGTTTCAGCCGTTGCCGCGCGGAAGGGACCACTGGCGCGCACGCTGCGCTGGTCAGCAGGCTTCCGCCCGACCTGTGGGAGTGCACGCTTGAGACCTAACGCATATCGTATCACAGTATCAACTACCAGATGCTGACAACGTGTAGTGGTGTGGATTGCAATCGCAGAGTTGACTTTCCAGACTAACGGTCAAACCCTAAACTTCCGACGCATTCCCGTCGAAGCATGATGCCGGGCATTCAATAGTCTGGGTAAGCTGGCCTAAAGCTGGCGCCAAACGGTCGTTTGGCGCTCTTTTATTGAACTTGAGGACACGCCATGTCACGAACGTCGACGACATTGTTAGTCGTTTGCGCGCTTTATCCCGATGGTTTGTCTGGCACTGGCTGGGGACACACTTTCTCCCGAATTCCTTCCGCGCGCCAGCTTCCCCGGAAGTCAGTGGTTACGGTGGAAGATATAGAGCGCTACATAGCGGAGAGTCTGCCGCAGAGTCCCGAAGGAGCGTCAGAGGTACTGGCCAACCCGGACATCTTTCGCAAGATGGCGGAAAGCATCTATCTGATCCGGGTACTGGCGTGACGAGGCCAGACGACTCTCCCGGTTTTGATGAAGAGCAGGCCAAGTGGTCGGCGGAATCTGGCCTATCAGCGGCGCTTGATGGAAGGGCGTATCGCTACGCCTATCTGCAGGACGCGCTGGAGGACGTCGACTGGGAGACCACGGCGCTGGAAGCTCGACCCAGCCTCGCCCGCGCGCTACCGCCGCCCTGAAACCATTTCCGCTTCCATATTCTCGTGAAGACCGACGGGCGATCACCGGAGGAGGCGAAGGCGCTCGCGGACGAGTTGTCATCGGCGTGTGCAGGAGGGCGAGGATTTCGTCGCGCTGGCGAAGGAGTACTCCGAGGACGGCTCGGCGGAACAAGGCGGAAATCTGGGGTATTTTTCAGCGGGGTAAAATGGTAGAGTCTTTTGAAGAGGCGGCGTTTTCTCTCGCCCAGCCGGGAGAGGTCAGGCCGCCCGGAAAAACCAAACACGGCTACCACATAAACCTGACTTGACGACCGCAAGGCGGCGGGGCCCATTCCCTTTGAGGAGGTGAAGGGGCGCATTATCCCGAGTCGCGACCGGAAGAAAATTAACGAATCAGCTACTGGCAGGACAAGATTATCAAGCTGCGTTCTTCCGAAGATATTCGTATTGACCAAGCGCTACTCGATGCATTGCAAAAAAAGTACTCAGAATCCCGGGATGGAGCCGACTGAACCTGCCGTTCCTGTGATGGTATGCAGGGCTCGCCCCTGGTTTTGAGCGACTGGCATCGGTGCGGTGAAAGCGCCGCACTCAGCGGGAATGAACGGCCGGGTCGTGGGTCGTCAGCGAACAGGGTGCCGCGCCGCGTTGCCGCACTGACTTGCGCCTGGAATACCGCTTCGCGGATGAGTTCAAGGAGCCGGTGTTCACCGCACAGGGAAACCGGCGTCGAGCCCGGCGTTCAGCGTTTCGATGTGGTTGTCGCCAGTCGCGCCCTGGTGGGAGGCTTTACCCAGCAAGCGCTGAACCCGTCCGGTTGCCGCGGCGCTCGTTCGGGAGATGCCTGCCGTCCTGGTCGCAGAGCGGCCTGTGGGGCTGTACCGTCGACTCTGCTCCCGAGGAGATCGGCCAACACGCCTGGGAATCGCCTGCGTGTTCGTTGTTCCAGCCGAGCAGGATACGCCGAGAACTCGATGCCCCCAGCCGGATGTGGCTTTTCGATACCCTGCGGCGGTGCCGCTACGTCGTGGCTGATTTCATACCGCCCGCGGTGAAGGAAGTCGTCGAGCCGGGCCGGTTATGACGGCGCGGACGCCCTGCCGGATTGTTTGGCGGGAATGGAAGAATTATCGCCGCCCGGCAAAACTTCAGTTACAGTACTTATGATTTTATATCGGAGGATCACCCGCTGCTCTGGCGCATGCAGCAGGGTGGTGTATCCGCCGTTAGTACGATTGCCGAAGGGTACTGGACCTTGCATGTGGAGCGGGTATTTTTCTCGACTGCCTCAGGCGTGAAGGCATCGAGGCGGCGGGAGTCGAACGCGACCCGGTGGTGGCAGAGTCCAGGCCGTGGGTTGGGCCTGGCGATCGTTGACGACGATGCGTTGGCCTATCTGCGAAAGCGGCAGCAGGAACATGAACCGCAGTTTGACGGCATATATTGCTCCCACTTTGTCGAGCATCTGCCCATCGAGGGCGTGGAGGAGCTGGTGCGACTGCTCTATGCGTCTGTCGCGCCGGGAGGAGTCGTCGTCCTGGTCTTTCCCGATCCCGAATCGATACGCGCACAGTTGCTGGTTTCTGGCGTGATCCCGAGCACGTGCGCTTCTATCATCCGGAACTCATCAGTTCAATGGCAGCCGTGGCTGGATTCGACGTCGAATGGAGCAGCTATGAAGAGCAGCCCCACGAGGTCATACCGTTCGCGACGGGACCCCCCGATTTTCCTGCGGCAGTTCCCCGCCGCCTCCGGCACAGCCGGCGGCGCGATCCTGGCTGGAGGTGTTGTCGGAAAAACCAGGGAAGGTCCCGTCAGGAGTGGGACCGGGAAGCCCAGTGGTCTCGATGGGCCGATGAGACTGACCGGCGTTCTGGAACAACAGCGACAGTGTATGGAACACCTCGAAGGAACGTACGGACCGGCTCTGGCGGGTCAACAACACCTGGGCGTGGAACGATAATGCTACACTGCGGCTGAGGCGCCCGGGGGGTGGAGCGGCGAATCCACCGAGTTGCCAGGGATTGTGTACGTTCCCGGGCATTGCACAGGGCGACAAAAGACGCTCGGGGAATATCAAGTGTCCAATCGGCATGTGCACCGATAACGAAGGGCGTTCCGGGGTACCGGGCGCCGAATCGGTCAGATGCGCAGGTGACACCACGTCTACACCAGCATCACCGAGACTCCTGCCCAAGGCGCGGGTACTGGCGGAATCCGTCGAGCGCGCGGAGCCCCGCGCCGTGTTCCACGTCGTGCTGTGCGATAACACCCCGGTGGGCTTCGATCTGTCCGTGGAACCGTTCGACAGCCTCATATTCGTCGAGGGTCTCCAGTTGCGCACCGGATCTCGCGGGCTGGGTATTCGGGCACACCGTGGTCGAGCTGTGTACCGCCGTGAAGGGGCCCGCCCTGCAGTACCTCTTCAATGAGCTGGAGGCGGATCGGGTGTTCTACTTCGATCCGGACATCGTCGTATTCGGGCGGCTCGGCGAGCTGGAGCAGGAGCTGGCCGGTAGCAGTGTGCTGCTGACGCCGCACCTGACGGATCCCGACTCCACCGATATGGGTATCCTGGACAACCGAGGTGGCCACCCTGCTGTCACCGGCGTGTTCAATCTCGGCTTTGTAGGTCAGCAACGAACCGGAGGGCCGCCGCTTTGCCCAGTGGTGGTCGCGGCGATTGCTGAAGTATTGTAGCGACGATCTGCCCGGGGGTTGTTCACGAACCAAAATGGGTGAATCTCGCCCCCTGCTTCTTTGACGATGTGAAAATTCTCCGGTCTCCCGCCTTTAACGTCGCCACCTGGAATATTGCCAATCGCAAGGCCACCCGGTTCATTGGCCGAGGGTATCCGCATCAACGGTGAGCCGCTGGGCTTTTACCATTCTCCGGCTTGGACGGTGGCAACCAGTCACCATGTTGCAGCGCTGGCACGGGAGCCCGGTCCTCCATGAATTGCGCGAATGGTATGTGGCCAGATGCAAGCGGCACGGCCAGTAGTCGGGTGCGCTCCCCGCCAAGTACCATTTTTCAGCAACGGCGAGCCCATCGAGCGCGGGACAGCGGCTGCTCTATCGCCAGCGCGTCGATCTGCAGCGTGCCTTTCCAACCCTTTTGCCGTCTCCGGGCGCGATTGCTACAAGGCGTGGTATGAGGCCCACCCGGCGGGACGTCGCCACGGGGCTGGTGGCGATTTCGCCGCAGGCGCCGTTCGCCGTATTCGCGGACCTGGCCCGGCGGTTCAATGCGAGGATTCGTGGCGGAACCAAGCACGGCAGATTCAAGCGCTACCTGTTGAAGGCCTGGGTTTATATTCTGCGCTTTGCGGCGCGCGCGGCCGGCGCCGGCGGTGCCGCGAAGGCATGAATACCGATGAACGGTTTCGCCCATGACCACGACGAACGGGCTCCCTGTGAATCTGTCGGAGAAGCTGCGTGATTCCTGGCGCATTGTGCTGGTCGCGACACCGGACACCGCCGGCGGCCTGGCCGGCACCCTGGAAGATGTCCGGGCCCGCTCGGTTTCCGGGCATATCGAGGTCCTGGCGGTCGACCATCCGGCTGTCCGCGAAACGCTTCGCGCTGTCACCCTGCCCGTTCACTACGCCCTGACCGATACGCCCGATAACTACTCACACTGGACGGACCTGCTTTCCTGTTTCGCCATGTCCGAGGAGCCGGTGGTCTTTTTGCTGGCGGGCTGTCGCGTGCCCGCTCACTGGGATGCACGGCTGGTCGCGGCGGCCCAGCGCAGCGGGGCGGCGGCCGTGGCGCCTCTGTGCGTGCGCCATCCCGTCCTGTCGGTGCTGTTCAAGCGGCGCCGGCCGCCAGGCCTGTCCGTGGACGAAATGGACCAGTGGTTGAATGATTATGCCGCGGGCGCGGAGTTCCCCGTGCCTTTCATGCTGCAAAGCTGCCTGCAGGGCGACTACTGGGCTAAGGCCGCCGCGGCTGCGCGAACGATGAGCAACTGGTGGCGGGGTTGCGCCGCCGCGGCGAGGACCTCATCGCCACCGGACGGACTCTATATCGACGATTTTCACACGAACTGCGACACGGGGCTGGAGTTCCTGCCCGGCCCTACCGGGATGCCTTTCTGGACCGCTCGCCGATAGCCGGCTTGCGCCATGCCCTGTCCGAGCTTGGCGAGCGCGGGAGGCTCCCGCGGAATTGCGCGAACTGCCTGCCATTCCAGGTCCCTGGCAGCAGCTGGGGCGGCGGCCTGGCCCGCTGGATGGAGGATTGTGTCGCTGCCGATTCCACGCATCAGCACCTGGTGCTGAGAAATCGATCAGCTCGACGCCTTGGCCAGAGCATTGCCTGTACCGCTCGGCCCGGATGGACGTGCCGCTCAGGACCTGGGCACTCTGTAAGCCGGTACTTTCGGTCAGCGCGGAAGCCTCGAGTATCGCGGAATTCTGGAAGAACTGGTGCAGCAGTTCAATGTGGAATCACTCGTCGTGTCGTCGCTGATCGGCCACACGCTGGATCTGCTGCAGACGCCGCTGCCCACCACGGTCGTGATGCACGAGTTCTTCCCCTTTGTCCCGCCCTGTACGCGACCTACGATAGCCCCTGTCAATCCTGCGGGCCCGAGCGGCTGCGGTCCTGCTTCGAGAACAATCCGAAAAACGCCTACTTTCACTTCGATACCGATGACCACTGGTCGCGATGGCAACTGCTGGCCGAACAGGTCGGCCAAGGGATTCGGTTGCGCTGGTCGCACCCAGTATGTCCGTGGTGGAGCGTTATCGGGCACTGGAACCGCGCCTGCGCGACAAGCCGATTCATGTGGTGCCCCACGGACTGGATGAGGGTCTGCTGGCCGCTTTGGTACGGCATCGTACACCCGTCGGCGCAGACGTATCGGCCAGTGAAGGTCCGCTGAAAATCATGGTGCTGGGCCAGCCCCCGGAAAAGGGCGGCGCTATCCTGGCCGCGGCCTGCGGCCGGATCGCGAAATTTGCCCAAATCTGGCTGTTGGGGACGGGGGAGAGCGGCGACGCTTTCCGGTTCCTGCCGGGAGTGACCGTCGTGGCGCATTATGACAGCGGCGAACTGGGCAATCTGTTGCGGGAGGTGGGCCCCACCTGGGCCTGCAGCTGTCGACGGTGCCCGAATCCTTCAGCTATACCCTCAGCGAACTGTGGGCTGCCGGCATCCCTGTGATGGCGTCGCGTATCGGCGCACTGGAAGAGCGCATCGAGGACGGCGTCGCTGGAGGATGGCTGGTGGAGCCGATCCCGAAGTACTGGTGTCGAGGCTCCGGGCGCTCGACGCAAACCGGCAGGAAGTGGCGGATGTGGCTGGCAGGGTCGCGCAGCGGGAGCCCGGTCGGCGCGCTCCATGGTGCGGGAGTACGCCGCGCTGGCCCCCGCAACGCCGTATATCCCGCTGCTGCGCTATCATCTGCCCCGGCGCAGCTACCGCAATCCCTATGCCGTCGGCACGCCGGATAGCGGCCAACAGGCCCTCATTATCAATCCGCACCGGCCCTATCGGCAGGCGCTGCAGGAATTTCTCGCGCAGTACGAGCGCAAGCTCGAGCAGGACGCCAGCACTGCCGCGCTGGGCGGCCCGCGGCGCCCGGCGGGTATTGCGCTCGATGGCCGACATACTTGCCCGGCGCGGTACCTGACCCCATCGGGAGCCACTACCCCGGCGAGGGAGGGTCCTATCCAATAGTGAAATGAGCCTGAGCAGTGGTATCGAGTGAGCCTGTCAAGCAGCTGTTGTTTGAGATCCGTTGATGGTTTGGAAAAGTGTTTGCCGGGCGTCGTTGAGTTGCCGGGCAGCCTCATTGTCACTGATTGCCATGGCGATTGCATCCAGCGCTTCGAAGGTGATGCCGGGGCGAAGTGAGTCTGCTGCGCTTGGTAGCGTTTTGAGCTTTTCATAGGGTGTCATCATGTCCTCATAGCGATACTGCTTGCGACGTCGGCCCTTGTCGTCCTCGACGATTCTCGGGAAAAGCACGGTCGATGGTAGTTCAGGTAGGGCGAGAGTACGTCGCGGTTAAAGGCGTTCACCTGCTCGGCGAAACGTGCCGGGATGTGGGCGTAGCCGAGGTGCTTGCGGATCACCGCCCCGTTCTTGCTTTCCACGAGCGCGTTGTCATTGGTGCGCCGGGCGCGCGACTTGGTGAATTCCTCCACGTTCAGCTTCTGGAGCAGGTTGGCCACCCGGTGGTTGATGTACTCGGAGCCATTGTCGGCGTGTACGCCTCGTACAACGAACGGGAAGGCGGCGATCAGGTCTTCCAGCAGCGGCACCAGATACCGCTCGGAGAGCTGCGCTACAGAGCCGATATACTGGAACTGGACCTCCTCGTCGACCAGGTTGATGTGGTAGAGCCCCTTGGTACCGTCCTGGTCGCCTTGATGCACGGAGTCGACCCGCAGAAAGCCGGCCCGCCCGTCGGGTCGGGGCGGTCGGCGCTCGGCGATATTGACCTGGCGCGGGTCGGGTCTTGTCAAAGCCCCGCCGTCGGCGCTGGTAGGTGGTGGAGCGCCTGAGGTTGTACAGGTGCCCGTGGGACACGGTGGCCAGTCGTTCGTAGCGGGTATCGCCGAAAAGCCGCCAGGCGCGCTCACAGAGCTTGCGCGTGGCATTGCCGGACAGGGTGCCGTGGAGGGTGTCGAGCTCGGCGAGGAGCCGGATATCGGCATCGGTAAAGCGCCGCCGGAAGGGCTTTGCGGGGGGTCCGCGGCGATCATGGAGGCGACCGGTACGCCGCTGCTGTTGGATCAGGCGGGCGACCTGGGCGCCGGGACAGACCGGTGACCTTGATCATGTAGCGCCGCAAGAGCCCTTTTCTGCGCGCGTGCAGCGGAGGTAGTGGAAATGCCGCAGGGTCTCGCTGATGAAGCGGTACGACTGCTGGCGATTCTGGATCTCAAGATCCAGTGCTTGACTGCCGTCTATAAAGGCCTGAAGTTGGTCGAGGGTCTGGAGTCCCTGGGTATGGAGTTTCACGATCATCCTCCTATGATCCCAAACTCCAGGCCCCTGCTTCAGGCTCATCTCTCCCTGGAATCAGCCCATCGCTCCAGGCTCATGTCTCATTGGAGAAGGCTGGGAGCAGGAAATCGGCGGGCGGTTTTGGTATCCTGCTTGCGCCTGCGCAACAAGGCGCGCCAGACGCCCTGGCTGGTACGTTGAACCAGAGCGGGTTTACCGGACACGGCACCAGTTCATGCAAATCTTTACCAGCATCACCAGCAATTACATCCCCAAGGCCAGGGTGCTGGCGCGCTTCGGTGAAGCAGTATGTGCCCGGTGCGCGGTTTCATCTGCTGCTGTGCGACCGTCCACCGCCCGGCTTCGATCTTTCCGGCGAAGATTTCGATGAGCTGATCCGGCTCGACGAGCTGCCTGTAGAGAATCGCGCGGCATGGATTTATCAGCACAACGTGGTGGAGTTGTGCACCGCGGTCAAGGGACTGGGCTTTCTGGAAATATTTCGCCGCTCGGACGCCGACAGGGTGGTCTTTCTGGATCCGGACGTGGTCCTGTTCTCGGACCTCGACGAAATCGACCGCATGCTGGAGCGGCACAGCCTGCTGCTCACCCCGCACCAGACAGAGCCGGAGACGAGTCACTCCGCTGATCCTCGACAACGAGGTCAGCAGCCTCAAACACGGCGTCTTCAATCTGGGCATTCCTCGCCGTCAGGCGCTGCCCCGAGGGCATGCGTTTCGTCAACTGGTGGAATGACCGGCTCCGGGACTTCTGTTACGACGATCGCGGCCAGGGCCTTTTTACCGATCAGAAATGGATCGATCTCGCACCGGCGTTTTTCCCCGATCTGGGCATAGTTCCGGGGGCCGCAGTTCAACGTCTCCACCTGGAATCTGAATCAGCGCCGACTCGAAGGCGACCTGGGAGACCGGCATTCGCGTCAATGGCGAACCACTGTGCTTCTACCACTTTTCGGGACTGGACAGCGGCGCGTTGAAAGTGATGATGGAGGTCTACGGAGATGCCAATCCACTCCTGGGTGAGCTGCGGGCGTGGTATCTGGCGCAGTGCGATGCCATGGGCCAGCGGGAGCTCGGTTCAGTCCCCTGCGTTTACGACTTTTATTCAAATGGCGAGCGGATCAAGCCCGCCCAGCGCCTGTTATATCGCTATCGCGAGGAATTGGCGCAGACGTTTCCGGACCCGTTTGACTGTGCCGCCGACGGCGGTTACCAGGCCTGGTACCGCCGTCGGGCAAAACAGGGCGAACCGCAGTCGCCACAGGAAGAGGTGGTCGATGTGATGCGGCACGAGCTGGACGCCATTCACCACTCCATTGCGTGGCGCGTATTCCGCAAGCTGGCAACGGCGTATCGGCGCGTCGGCATGCGCCTCGGCCTGCACCGCGTGCTGCGGCGTCTGAGCCATCTTTCCTAGTGTAGTGTCCGCCTTTCTAAATGACAGATATTCTGGCGAGTTCTGTTTCAGCCGTTTATACGGGACACTACCACCCGTATGTGGGAGCGCTGTGTCAATAATGCCGGGGCAAGAGCCGATACCTTATGACTGAATACTATCCTCCGGAGGAATACCGCAAGTGGTATTACGACAGATGAAATCTGGGAGGATGTGCAATTTCTGGGTGTTGTCACCAACAAGTCCGTGTCGGATATGTGGAACTATCAGGAAATTCTCGCCGAGCTGAAGCCCGGGCTGGTTGTAGAATTCGGCACGCGCTTTGGCGGTTCGGCGCTGTTTTTCAGCGTGATCGGCCGGGCGGTGAAATCCCGACCTGCGGGTGCTGTCCGTCGATATCACCCACGGCGAGGTTGCTGCAACCGGTGCGCGAGGATCCGTCGATTGTACTGCTCGAGGCGTCCTCTCGCCGACCCCTCGTGGCCCGTGTCATTCGCGACCTGCGGGCCGATCGGCCCGGCCCCGCGTTTTTCATTCTCGACAGCCGATCACACCAGGGCCCATGTACTGGCGGAACTCGACCTGGTACGAACAGTTGTAGACAGTGGGGATTACGTCGTTGGTACGAAGACGGCAATATCAACGGCAATCCGGTGTTGCCCGGTTGGGGCGAGGGACCCTCTGAGGCTCTTCAGGAGTATTTCCGGCGCTACCCCGAGGACTATACGCGGGATACGCAGCGCGAGAAGAAATTCGGCTTCACCTTCGCTCCCTCCGGCTATCTCGTGAAGGCCTGAGTCCAATGCCGCTTACTCAATGCCGTCATCCCCGCGTTTACTCAATGCCGTCATCCCCGCGTTTACTCCGGGCCGTCATCCCCGCGTTTACTCCGGGCTCATCCCCGCGTTATCCAGACTGGTCCCTCTTCCTTCAGCTTCTCGACGAGGCCGTCATCCCCACGTCTGATCTCCGGCCGTCATCCCCGCGTCCACGCCGGGCCGTCATCCCCGCGTCCACTCCGGGCCGTCATCCCCGCGTCCACTCCGGGCCGTCATCCCCGCGTCCACTCCGGGCCGTCATCCCCGCGTTTACTCCGGGCCGTCATCCCCGCGTTTACTCCGGGCCGTCATCCCCGCGCAGGCGGGGATCCATCGGTTTCAACCCATTGTCGTTGATGGATCCCCCGCGGGTGACGGCCTAAAAGTACGTGGCATTCGGGGTTGAGGTCGTATTTGTGGGATTTCGCCCCCTCTCATTAGTGTTACACTGACTGCCGTGGAGCGTTTTGAACATCGGCCCGCGTCACCGCCCGTTGGCGGTCGCGCGGGCACCCTGCCTGACAGAGAGACACCCGGAACACCGAGCGCGGCATGAAACTTGGCGAATACCTGATCGAAAAGGGCAAGATCACGCCGCGGGACGTAGAGCGGGCGCTGGTGGCCCGGGCGGAGATGGGCGGACTGTTCGGGCAGCTGCTGGTGAAACTGGGACTGGTTTCCGAGACGGATGTCGCGGAGGCTCTGTCCGAGATACTCGAGATACCACTGATTGCCCAGGCGGATTACCCCGAGGAACCTGTCGTCGTGCCCGGGCTGTCGCTGGACTTCATGCTGTCCAACTCCGTGGTTCCCATCGCGGTGTCGCCCGACAGGGCGGTGTTCGCCGCGGTGGTGCCCCAGGACGAGTTTCTGGGCAAGGCCCTGCATCTGGCGCTGGAGCGGTCGGTCACGCTTCAGCTGGGCCTCGAGTCGGATATCCTTGTCGCCCTGCAGAAGCACTCGGCGTCCAGCGAGGAGGAGGAGGTCGATGATTCGGCGGACCTCTATGCGGACGATCAGGAGTTTATAGAGCACCTCAAGGATCTCGCCAGCGAGGCGCCGATCATCCGGCTGGTCAACCAGATCATTCATCGCTCGCTGGACATGGGTGCTTCGGATATCCATATCGAACCCTTCGACGACGGTCTGCACCTGCGCTATCGGGTCGACGGCGTCATCCAGGAAGTACCCGACCCGCCGCAGGCGAGCCACGCGCCGGCTATTGCCTCGCGCATAAAGTTGCTGGCCAACCTCAATATCGCCGAGCAGCGCCTGCCGCAGGACGGCCGCATCATGATTCGGGTGAAGGGGCACGAACTCGACCTGCGGGTATCGACGATACCCACCGTGCACGGCGAGAGTATCGTGATGCGTGTCCTCGACCGCCAGAGTATTCGCCTCAGCCTGAGCGCCATGGGGTTTCATGAAGACACACTGAAAAAATTCCAGGAATTGCTGGCCCGCCCGCACGGCGTCCTGCTGCTGACCGGCCCCACCGGCTCCGGCAAGACCACCACCCTGTACGCGGCGCTGTCTTCCATGGATGCCGAGTCGCGCAAGATCATCACCGTGGAAGACCCGGTGGAATATCAGTTGCGCGGCGTCAACCAGATTCAGGTCAAGCCGCAGATAGACCTGGATTTTGCCCGCGCGCTGCGCTCCATCCTGCGCCAGGACCCGGATATCATCATGATCGGCGAGATGCGCGACGGCGAGACGGCGCAGATCGGCGTCCAGTCGGCTCTGACCGGGCATCTGGTGTTGTCGACGCTGCACACCAATACCGCGGCCGCGGCCATCACGCGCCTGGAGGACATGGGTATAGAACGCTTTCTCATCACCTCCTCGGTCAATGGTGTTCTGGCCCAGAGGCTGGTGCGCAAGTTGTGTCAACAATGCTGTGCGCCCGTGCAGCCATCCAGGGAAGTACTGGACGGCCACGGGCTGCGGCGCTTCTTGAGCAGCCCGCAGGATTCCGTCTACGAGGCCGTTGGCTGCGATGCCTGCAAGCACACCGGCTACAGTGGCCGAACCGGTATCCACGAACTGTTCGTGCTGGATGGCGCCATGCACGAGGCGATTATCAAGGGTGCGGATGCAACCACGCTGCACGCGCTGGCGCGCCAGCACGGCATGTATACCCTGTTCGAGGACGGCCTGAGAAAGGTGGCCGCGGGCATTACTTCGGTGGAGGAGGTTCTGCGGGTGACGCTGGACCAGCAGGACGAGGACAGCCTGTCCGGCGCTGCCGGGGCGGTCGTCGATCTGGAGACACAGGTTTAGCGGGTGGCCAGTTTCAGTTACAAGGCGATCACTCACCAGGGTAAAGCCGTCGACGGTACCATCATGGCGGACCGGATCGAACTGGCTTCCCGCGAATTGCGCGCCCAGGGCTTTACACTGCTGAGCCTGCAACCGGCGCAGGAGGGCGCCCGGCCCGGCACGAGCGACAGTGGTCGGGGTGCCGCCCGGGCGGAGGATGTGCTGGCGATGACGCGCGAACTGGCGGTGCTGCTGCGCGCCGGGCTGCCGATTGACCGGGCCCTGCGAGTCATGATCACCATGGCCGCCCATGAGCGTCTGAAGTTGTTACTGGAAGATCTGCTCGGTCATGTAAAGTCGGGCAAGGGCCTGAGCCAGGCGCTCGCCGCCTACCCGCGGGAGTTCAGCAATTTCTATGTCAATATGGTGCGCTCCGGGGAGGCCAGCGGTCGCCTCGACGTGGTCCTGGCCCGTCTCACCGAGTACCTGACCAACGCCAGGGCGGTGCGCTCCAGTGTCATATCGGCCCTTATCTACCCGGCGATCCTGCTCGCGGTTGCCATCGTGTCGGTGGCGGCGATGCTGGGGTTTGTGGTGCCGCAATTCGAAACGCTGTTCAATGACATGGGGGATGCCCTGCCCCTGCTGACCAGGGGCGTTCTCGCCGCGGGGGATTTCCTGGGGCGTTACGGCTGGCTGCTGCTGGCGGTAGTGGCGGCAGCAGTCCTTGTCGTGCGCAACTGGCTGAACAGTCCCGACGGGCGCGCCCGCTTCGATCGCGGCCTGCTCGACGTCCCGGTGCTGGGGACTGTCGTGTTCAAGTACGAAGTGGCCAGGTTTGCGCGCACGGTGGGAACCCTGCTGGGCAACGGCGTCTCCCTGCTGCAGGCTATCAGTATCGCGGTCGACACGGTGGGCAACACCCATATCAGGGAAGCGCTGAGTGTACTGGAGCCCGCCGTCAAGCGCGGCCAGCGCGTTTCCGTTGCGCTCGACGACGCGGGGGTGTTCTCGCCGTTGATGGTGCAGATGGCCCGCGTCGGGGAGGAATCTGGCAGTCTCGACCAGATGATGACAGAATTGGCCGAGATCTATGACGAAGAGGTCCAGGCGGGCGTGAAGCGCGGCCTGACCGTGCTGGAACCGGTGTTGATTCTGACCATGGCGGCTATTATCGCCCTCATCATCATTGCCATATTGATGGGTATCATGTCGGTGAACAACCTGGCGATCTGAACGGCCCGGGTGGTTCGCGCGAGGCCGGGTCCGGTACCGCTAATAGCAGGCATTGAATGGGAGTTCGCATGCAGTCAGACAGTAGAAAACCGCGGCACGGTCACTGGGTGGCCGGCTTTACCCTGATCGAGCTGCTGGTCGTCCTCGTCATTCTGGGCCTGCTGGCCGGCCTGGTCGGGCCGAATGTGCTCAATCAACTGGGCGGCGCCAAGACCAAGACCGCGCGCCTGCAAATCAAGGATCTCGAACAGGCCACGGAAATGTACAAACTGGACGTGGGCCGTTATCCCTCCAATAGCCAGGGACTGCAGGCCCTGGTGGAAAAGCCCGGCGATGCCGACGGCTGGAACGGCCCGTACCTCAAGTCGGGTGTTCCCCTCGACCCCTGGAAGCAGGAATACCAGTACGCCTACCCCGGCGATCACGCCGAGATCGACATCTACTCACTGGGCCAGGATGGCGTCGAGGGCGGCGAGGGTGAAGATTCCGACGTCGGCAACTGGTAGCCCTTGTCATCGGCCGCGAGGGCGGTTCGCCTCGCCGCGCGCCCGCGGCTTTACGCTGCTGGAGCTACTGGCCGTTATTGCGATCGCCGCCCTGGTGCTGGGTGTCAGCGCCCCCGCCATGCAGCGCCTGTACCAGTCCGCCCAGTACCGGGGTGCGGTAAGCGATATTGTCGCCGAGTTGAATGGAGCGCGCATCAGCGCCATTCGCACGGGGGAGTATCAGGATGTACTGATCGATCCGCGGGCGAGGAAGCTCACCCGCGGCGATGAGGTGCGTGCGCTGCCGGACAGCCTCGAGCTGCAGGTGCTCGGCAGCCGGGAGCTGAATCGCGACGGCTCGGGCGTTATCCGGTTTTTCGCCGACGGCGCTTCCAGTGGCGGCTACGTCGATGTCAGTCACCCGGCCGGCATGACAGTACAGATTCAGGTCGACTGGCTGCTGGGCCGGGTCACCCTGTGCAAGGAGAATTGCCGGGAAGCTTAGCCCCTATTTACGGCGCAACCAGGCCGTGTAGCGCCACGATCGGCTCTGTTCCATGTTCCGGATGTGGTCGCTGAGACTCGCACAGCGCATCTGTTGTTCTTGTAGCTGTTGCCTGACCTCCAGATTTTCATGCCGCAACGGTACGACAGTTTCGTTCAGATCATCGACAACCGCCCGGGCCTCCGTCAGTGCCCGGTCTGTCGCCTCGAAGCTGGCGCGACATTCATTGAGGAGGCGCTCGAGAGTCTTACCTTGAGCGCGTTCCTGCTCGAATTCCCGGCGGTAGGCATCGGCCAGCTTCCGAGTTTCCGCAAGTTCCCCGGACAGTTTTTCCCGCAGTAGTCGCGCATGGCGATGGTGCTCATCGAGAACATTCATGCAGTCGTCGGGTTTTTTCGCCAGACGCGCCGCATCGACACGGTCGCGATACTCCCGCAACGGGTCCCGTCTCAGAAACTCCTCCACCAGTTCATGGTATTGCGGGTGTATTGTCTCGATAACCTTGTCGGCGGCGCGTTTGCGCTCATCGGATTCGCCGGCGAAACTCGCGGCGCCCTCATGGAATACGAAAACATCGGCCGCGACCGCGTGCGTCCAGCCGTGGCGGCTGGCCCTGAGACAGAAATCGCATTCCTCGCCGTAGCCCTGTCCGAAGCGCTCGGCGTCGAACGAGTCCCGGTATCGTCCAGGCAGGCGCGCTTGATGTACATACAGAATCCCACCGCGGTCGGGACTTCGCAGAACAGTCCTTCATTGGCCGTGGCAAAAAGCCCGTCGAGCTCGGCGGCGGTCCATTGGTCGGGCAGCGGGTTGCTGGTGTTGAATACGGGATACGAGCAGATCGTACCGTTGTTGGTGAACGGTGTGACGGTGCCGATGTTGTCGCGACGGTAGGCGCACGCCTGCAACCGGCTTATCCAGTCGCCTGTTACAACGGTGTCGCTGTTGAGCAGCAGGACGTCCGCACCACCCTTGAATTCAAAGCCCCGATTGGCCGAGGCGACAAAGCCGAGGTTTTGCTCGTTGACGAGAAGTTCATAGCTATCGCGCCGTGCGATATCCCGGCACAGGGCGCTGAGGGACTCGTCGGGACTGTGGTCGTCAATAAGCAGTACCGACACATGGTCCGGCAGATCGCTGGCGGACAGGGAATCCAGACAGCGCCGTGTGGCCTCGATATTGCCGTAGACCGGGATAACGACAAGGACCGGATGGGGTGCAGAGTCTGTTGTCATTCGCGCGTCTCACTGAGATTGATCAAGGCGCCGGGTGCATTCCGCCTTTTGCGGTGTGGTCCTGCATGGCGCGCGGACCAACCGGGTCTTGTTGCGGCCATTTAACCACAGGGCCTCTGCGGCGGAAATACAGCGCGATCGGACAACCCCGGGGCGACGCGGGAACAGGCGCGACGGCTTCGGCAAGCGGGCAGGCCCCGGTTTCGGCCGACTGTCGGCACCGTGCTATGATTGCGCGGCAACAGGCGGTTGGAAGCAGGCATAGGGCATAATGGGCGGCAGGCAACTCTTGTTCGTGGTTGGTATGCACAGGTCCGGCACCTCGGCCCTGTGTTCGGCCCTGCACGCCTGTGGCGCCAGCTTTGGCCGGAATCTGCTCGAGGCAATGCCCGGGGTGAACAACGAGGGTTTCTGGGAGTCGGCCGATGTAGTCGCCATCAATGATGAGCTCCTTCAGTCGGCCGGTGCCGATTGGTATTCGGTGACCCGACTTCATTTGGGCGTGGACTGGCGGGCAACGAGTTTCGATGCCTGCCGTCAGCGGGCCAGAGAGATACTCCTGCAGGGCTTTGGCGATGGCCCCGTCGAGGCAGTCAAGGACCCGCGGCTGTGTCTGACCCTGCCGTTCTGGATGGCCCTGTGTCGTGATCTGCAACTGCCGTTCGAGGTTTGCGTGGTCGAGCGGGATCCGCTGGAGGTGGCCCGCTCCCTGCGGCAACGTGATGCTTTTCCTGTCGGCTACGGACTGCGCCTGCACGCTTTGTATTCTGAAGCTCTGCAAGCCGCTGTTCCGGACCGGACTCTGTATATCGGGTATCGCAATTTGTTGGAAAATCCCTTGCAAACACTGCGTCATCTCGCCGATTCGGTGCCTCTGGAAATCGATGCCCGGCGTCTCGCACGCGCTGTGGACTCCGGCCTGCAACATCAGGTTGCGACGGCAGATGAGAGTGCATCGCTGTGCGCCAGCAGTTCCGGTGCGGATCTGGAACGGCTTGTCGAGCTGATCGATCAGTCCTACGACTGTGAACAGACGCTCAGTGAATTTTCGCATCGTCTGGTTGAGCGGGGCAGGGACCTGTCACGCATTGGCGAGTCACATTCCTCTGCGCTCGCTACCATCAATATCCGCGACGAGGACATTGCGCGTCTGGGGGCAGAGCATTCTCACGCGCTGGCCACACTCGATGAACGCGATGCGGACCTTGCCAAAGCCATGGATGCCATCTCGGAATTGAATCGAACCGTACAGCGTTTGCAGGAGCGGGACCGGCACCTGCAAAATATGTTTACCATGCCTGTCATGGGCTATCTTTTCCGCGCCATGTGGAAATATGAGACACATTGACGTCGTAGTGCCCGTCTACGACGGCTATCGCGAGACGGTGGCGTGCCTGACGTCTGTGCTGGGTACCATCGATCCCGATTGGGCGCGCGTACTGGTCGTCAACGATTGCTCGCCGGATGCGATGATAACGGACTATCTGCGCAGCCTTGCCCGCGAAACGCCCGAGTTCGTGCTGATCGAGAATAGTGAAAACCTCGGGTTCGTTGCCTCGGTGAATATCGGCATGGCCTATGACCGCCAGCGCGACGTGGCCCTGCTCAACAGCGATGTGGAGGTCGCGGGCTCCTGGCTGGAACGTCTGCGCGAGGCGGCCTATGGTGGGGAACGCATTGCCTCGGTGACACCGTTTTCCAACAACGCCACGGTCTGCAGTTTTCCCAATATATGCGAGGACAACCGGTTGCCCTTCGATCTTTCACTGGAGCAGATCGATGCGCAATTCGCAGCGGAGTTTACCTCGACTGACATGATCCGGATTCCCACCGGGGTGGGTTGTTGCATGTTCCTGCGCCGCGATTGTCTCGACGAGGTCGGCTATTTCGATCTGGAGGCGTTTGGCCGCGGCTATGGCGAGGAAAACGACTGGTGTCAGCGCGCCGCTTTTGCCGGTTGGCAGAATATGCATCTGGCCAATTGTTATGTCTACCACCGCGGAGGTGTCAGCTTTGGCGAGGAGTACAGTCCGCGGCTGGCGCGGGCGCTGGATGTCCTGGACAGGAAATACCCGCGCTATCACGGCGACATCCAGCGATTTATTGCCGACGATCCGGCCAGGGTGCTGCGCGTGCGGGCATGGCTGCGACTGTTTGCCTCCCAGAAAAAGCCGAAGATACTCCTGATTACCCACAAACTGGGTGGTGGAGCCCAGCAGCACGTCGATGAACTGGCGCAGTTGTTCGGCGATCGGGCACTTTTCCTTCTGTTGATGCCGGACAAGGACGGGGAGACAGTCCGGCTTTCCTGTTACGACCGCAACCAGCGGTTGAAGGACGGGCTCTTTTTCACCATTGGCAGGGAATATACAAAACTCGTCGACTTGCTGCGTGGACTGGGCATCGGTCGCGTGCATTTTCACCATACCATGGGGCTGCCTCCGCGGTTGTGGGGGCTGGCGCGGGATCTGGAATGCGAATACGACCTGACGGTGCACGACTACTACCTGATCAACGGCAACCCGACGCTGACGGACAAGAGCGGACGCTTTGTCCCGGAGCAAGCCGGGGACTTTGACCGTCGCTGCGCGGGCCACCGGCCTCTGCCGCCCGGCGTGGATGCCGCGGAATGGAGGAAAAACCAGTCCATACTCGTGCAGGGAGCATCGCGTGTGATTTTCCCGTCGCGCGATGTCTGCCGCCGCTTCACCAGCTTCTTTGAGGTGTGTAACCCGGTAATTGTGCGCCACCCGGGTTGTACAGTAACGGGCGCGTACCCCGAACCGGAATGGCGCTACGCAGGGCGGCGGCCCTTGCGCGTGCTGGTTCTGGGGGCCTTGAGCAGGGAGAAAGGCGCGGATGTCCTGGACGAGGTGGCGGCCAGTCTGGCGTCGGATCCCATAGAGTTTCACCTGCTCGGATATGCCTACAGACGCCTGTGTTCCCATGTCATGTTCCATGGACCCTATGACAACAGGGATGTGCACGACCTGGTCGCGGCTGTCGACCCCGACGTCGTGTGGTTTCCGGCACGCTGGCCGGAGACCTATAGCTACACCCTGAGTATCGCGCTGCGGCTCGGCCTGCCCGTGGTAGTGCCCGACATCGGCGCCTTTGCGGAGCGGATTCGGGGGCGGCCGCACTCCGCCGTAATCGACTGGGACCAGTCAACAGCCAAACTGCGCGAATTTTGGCTCGAGGTTGTCGAGGGCGAAGAACTGCCCGCCGGCGATACGATTCAGCAGAACGACAACATGCCTCTGGACACGGATTTCTATGAAGCTTGTTATCTGCACGCTGTACCGACAAAACCGGCACACCTGGATCACACCCTTTTGCGCAACCTGGACCGCAATCTCTTTGCACAGGGCCAGAAATTGTCGCGTTCTGAATTATTGCTGAAGCGTATCTGGCATTTCTCTCTCCGCCCGCTCGGCTCCCGCCTGCTCGCGATGGTGCCCTTCAAGGTACAGCGCACGATCAAACGGTCGCTGTCACAACGCCCACTGCACGATATTGTGGGAAAGTAGCCGGTTTGGTCGCTGCCCTGCCGTGAGAAGGGCGGGAGGCGGCGCCGGCCAACCGGCTGGAGTCGTCTCGCGCCCGCAAATTTGGGCGCTCTATCACGGATATCGCCCACAAACGCGGTTGCCATGGCAAACCGTATTGGGTGATGATAGCGTGTGTTGTCCCCCTGATCGGGTACAGTGACGATAACCAGAGTTTGGTCAGATGCACGATCTCAATGAAGCCAGCGTCGGGGAAGCGACGGTCGATGAAGTCAGCCTCCGGGTACCCGAGCGCATCGTGGGTATTCTGGGGATGCATCGCAGCGGCACCAGCTTTCTCACGGGGTCCTTGCAGGATGCGGGGCTCTTCCTCGGCGAGCATCACACCTGGAACAAGCACAACCGGCGGGGTAATCGGGAGAACCAGAACATCGTTGACCTGCACGATGATATCCTCCGGCACAACGGCGGTGCCTGGGACGATCCGCCCGACTCCATCGTGTGGAGTGAGGCTCATGTTGCGCGGGCCAGGGAACTGCTCGCGCAGTACAGTCCCGAGCCCGTGTTCGGGTTCAAGGACCCGCGCGCATTGCTGGCGCTCGAGGGCTGGAAAGCACTGTTTCCGGACATCGAGTTCGTGGGTATATTCCGCCACCCCAATGCGGTGGCCGCCTCCCTCGACAAACGCGAGCCCAAATCGTGGGAAGATTGTATGGAGCTTTGGTATCTGTACAACACAATCCTCTATCGTGAGTACAAGAAAAAGCCCTTTCCTATGCTGAATTTTGACAATGCCGAACGGGTCCTGGACGAGAAAATCAGCAGGGTTGTCGACTATCTGGGTCTGAGCCCAGCCCGATACGGAAGAGAAGTTCTACAGTCCCGATCTAAGGCACAACTCGAGCGCCGGCCGCAGGCTGCCGTGGAAGGTCTGGCGTCTGCACCGAAAGCTGAAACGAATCAGCCTCTGACCCCTATTCAATGGCAAACAGACTCAAACAACGTATCGCGAAACTTTTGCCGGGTAAAAGTACCCCCCATTGCAGGCCGATTGTCAGTATCGTGCTGGTTGTCTACGACATGCCGGCACAGGCGGAAAATACCGTGCGATCGCTGTTGGCAGACTACCAGATTGGCGTCAGCCCCGCGGACTATGAAGTTCTCATTGTGGAGAATGAGTCCGCAAACAACATGTCGCGCGAGTTCATCGATACACTGCCCGGGAATTTTTCCTATCATCTTCGCCGGGAAACGCTGCCAACGCCCATCTACGCCATCAATTGCGGGATCAAGAAGGCACGGGGCAGGAATGTCTGCGTCATGATCGATGGGGCGCGTGTGGTCACACCCGGCGTCATCAAGAACACGATCCTGGGTCACCGCCTTTGTGAGCGTTCGGTGGTAACCGTACCCGGTTATCACCTGGGCTTCGAGCTGCAGCAGAAGTCGGTGAGTAGTGGTTATACCATCGAGCGGGAGCGCGAGTTGATGCGCTCGATCAACTGGCCGGAAAACGGCTATAGGCTGTTCGATATAGCGTGTTTCAGCGGCTCCTGTGCCCCGGGATTCTATCTTCCTCACAGTGAGAGCAACTGCATCAGTATGCCGCGCACGATGTGGAATGATCTCGGCGGTTACGATCCCCGCTTTGACAAGCGTGGCGGCGGTGTGGTTAACCTGGATCTGTACGTGCGTGCCTGTGAGTATCCGGGGGCAACGCACATATTCCTGCACGGTGAGGGCACTTTCCACCAGTTTCACGGCGGTGTCACGACTGGCGGGGAAGACGCAGAAGCGCGCGAGCGCTTCATCGACGAGATTATGGAGCAGTACAGGCAGATTCGCGGCAAGAAATTCGAGAGCCCGGAGACTGACCCGTTATACCTGGGCGAACTTTCGGACCCCGCCCTCCGGTTCGTGCAGATTTCCGCGGACAGGAAGCTGGAACGATTGGGCGTTCACGCCGAAGCGCAACAAGCTTTGGCCTAAGTTCTACTGAACCGAGAGGTTGATAGGATCTTATGGAAACTGGTATTTACTTCCCGCCGTCGATACAGCGGTTCGAGCCCAAGCGGGTGGTCTTCAGCACCTGGATTGACCACATTTGCTTTGCCTATGATCTTGTCGCTGCGGTTCGTCCGAAGCTCATCGTGGAGCTGGGTGTCTACAACGGCCTTTCCTTCTTTACTTTCTGTCAGTCAATGGTGGAAAACGATATCGACGGCGTCGCCTACGGTATCGACTGCTGGGAGGGGGATGAGCGCACGCGACGCCTACCGACGATTCCATCTATGAAGACTGTGCGGAACACGCCAGGGATCACTACAGGGGTATGACCTACCTGCTGCGGATGTTTTTCAATGACGCCCTGCAGCATTTCAATGACGATTCGATCGATCTGCTCCATATCGACGGCCTGCATACCTACGAGGCCGTCCAGGAGGATTTCAACAACTGGTATCCCAAGCTAAAACCCGGGGGTATCATGCTCTTTCACGATGTGATGGCGAAGATCAAGGATTTTGGTGTGTGGAGGTTTTTTGAGGATCTGGAGCGGGAGCACGAGGAAACGTTCAAGTTCAACCACGGGTACGGCCTGGGTGTGCTGCGCAAGCCCGGCGGCGAGCGTGAGTCGCATCCGCTGCTGGACATGATGTTCTCCGGCGACGAGGAAACCGAAAAGCGTCTGCGCCAGTTCTATGTCCATGCTGGGGTGTACCTCGAAGCGCGCCGTCAGGCGACTCTGGTGCGGGAGCGTCGCAAAGGCAAGAAACTGGGAGGTGACGGCAAATTGAAGCAGCAGGCCGCCGAGGGCTGAACGGTTTGTGAGCGAGAGAAAATATTCCGGAGGATAACGGTATGACCGGGGATTCATCACCGCCGTCGGACAATGTCACCCTGTCCTATGACCCCGAGGCAGTGCAGCAGGCGGAAGCCCTGATTGAAGGGGGTGACTACGAGACCGGTATTGCACGCTTGCAGAAAATCGCGCGGGCGAGCGGTGACGAGGCACTGATGCAAAGGCTCATCGAGTTGCGTGCCGAGGGCTTTGAGAAGATCGCCGAGCGAATTGTGCCGGAACCCATGTTCGAGGCCAATCAACTGCTGGACAATGTGGCTGCCCTGCGCGAACGGCTGGCCACGGACGGCTACCTGTTTTTCCGGAGCGTCGTGCCGGTGGAGCGCCTGACCGAACTGCGCGACCAGATCACTCGCATACTGGCGGATCAGGGGTGGATTGCAGACGGAGAAGAACGCATGAAGGCCATCGCTCGCGGACGCCCCCGCCGTGAGGGCCAGCCGCGATTCTTCCGGGCCCACGACAAGATCGTCAAGCTGGAGGCATTGCACAGCCTGGCGCACGAGCCGCACGTGATGGAAGTGATGCGCAAGGCGCTGGGGGATTCGGCCTTTCCGCACCCCTTGAGCATCGTACGTCTGGTTTTTCCGGACAGTCCGGAGCTTTCCACCCCCCCGCACCAGGATTACCCCAACAACCAGGGCACACCCAACCTGACGGCCGCGTGGATGCCGCTGGCCGATTGCAGCGTGAAAGACGGTTCCCTCGCTGTGCTGGAGGGCTCGCACCAATACGGTGTGCTGCCGTTGCGCTTTCACCTGGGCGCCGGCAACAGGCGCGCCGTGCTGCCCGAGGAATTTTCCAACTTGCGCTGGGTAGGTGCCGATTTCAGGCTCGGCGATCTGGTGTTGTTCCCGGCCCTGACGGTGCACAAGGCCATGGAAAATCACAACCCGGAGCGCATGCGTTTGTCCGTTGATTTTCGCTACCAACTCGAGGGCGAAGCTCTGACCGAGGGGTGTCTCAAGCCCCATTTCGAGCGGGTAAGCTGGGAGGAGATTTACGCCGACTGGCAGTCGGACGAGCTCAAGTACTACTGGCGCGACAAGAATTACGTGGAGGTGCCCTGGAATCCTGCCCTGCACGAACTGCCGCCGGATCATGTCGACGAGGCTTACGAGCAGGAGCTGGCTTTCAGTATGGTACTGGCCCGTCGCAAGCAGGAGCACTCGCCCGCCTGATGTCGCGGGCGGTTTGCCGCCGACACGCCTCAGACGACGCTTTGTATCGCAGGTCAATAATCACCACGCCAGGGGGATCTGGTTCTTGGGAAAGCTGGTTTCGCCAAAGAACCAGGTTTCGATGGCGTACCTGAGCTCACTGAAGTCGACGCCGTACTGTGTCCTGTGCAGGAAAAAATGATCGAAGAAAAAGGCATCGCCGGGATTGAAAACGGGGCTTGTCAATGTGGTGGTGCCGGATTTGCTCGTGACTTCGTTGGAGCTGACAGACCAGTCAAACTGCGCGCCTTCGGCGGAGGCAATGTCGGTCAGCCGCAATGGCAGCACGTCCATGCCGGGAGCGCCGGTATCGCCACCGCAGCGATTTAGCGGAATCCACATGTTGAGGCTGTTGATATTGGTGCCCATGAAGGCGCCGTCCTGGTGCCAGCCCGCCTCCGCAACCGGCAGAGCGGAGCGCCGCAACACCCACTTTTTCACCGTAAGGCAGGGCTTTTCGCCCAGATAACCCTGCATCAACTTCCTGAGTCCGTGGGCCGCGTACCACTCCAGCAATGCCTCGGCGACGCTCGGAGCTTCCACGCACATCGCGGACCCCGAGTCCCGGTGGAAATTGCGGGTGTTACCCAACTCCTTTTGCTTGTTGGGCATGATACTGACGAGGTTGTCGGGCGGGTTGTAATAGGTATCCAGCGGCGCCGGATTTCCGCGAGTGCTGTTTTCGCAGGCGTCCAGCACCCGGTCGATGGTCGGTATCAGGGCTTCCATTGTGCCCGCGAGGAAACATTTCCCGCACGATCAGCGAGCCGTGGCGCTCAACGGCCGAGCGCAGGACATCGAGGGTCAGCTCATCGGCAGCGACCTCGGGAATATGGGGCTCACCGGAGGGCGCCTGCGCTCCGGGGGGACGATCAGGTCCGGGCGGTCGTCGGCCTGGCGGTCCCGGTAGGCCTCGATACGCGCCGCCATCGACTCATTATCGCTTTTGATATCCCGGGTTTCGAGCCCGCCCGGGGTGATCTCGACTGCATTCATGGTGAACGCCCCAATGTTCCGCACGACCGAAAAGTGTAAGTGATATCAATGAACGAGTCGAACGGCGGTGTCATACACTTCTGATACTGTGTGCACGTTTTTAGAACCGGGTCACGACCCGTCGTCGGCGCGACTATCATCCGCAAAGTATTTTCACTAGTATAAGAACGAATCCGATAATGCCAAAAACGGGCTTCGCGCCCGGCACGAACTTCTCTGGGCTGCCGATGAAACTGACCGTTCTTCTCGTCTGCCACGACATGGCGCGGGAGCTGCCTCGAACACTGCAGTCTCTCTCCCGGGACTATCAGGAGGGCGCCCGGGAACTGGACTACGAGGTCTTGCTGGTCGATAACGGCTCGCCGGTACCGCCGGATCCCGCCAGTTGGGAGGATATCGATGTGCCCGTGCGGCTGATCCGGGTCGAGCATGCAACAGCTTCCCCGACGCCCGCGATCAATCTCGGGCTGGCCCAGGCCAGGGGCGAAATAATCTGTTATATGTGCGATGCGGCCCATCTGCTCACGCCCGGGGTGTTCAACATCGCGTTGGCGGCTTACCGGGGTTTTGACAACCCCGTCGTGGCGATCCGCTATTTTTACCTGGGTCCGGACGAGCAGACAATCTCGGTGTCACAGGGATACGACAAACAGGCAGAAGACGAGTTGCTCGAACGCATCGACTGGCCCGACGATGGCTATCGGCTTTTTGAAATAGGTACTCCCTTGCGCCAGGGAGCGATGCTGGTGGCCTGGTTGAACCGAATCGGTGAAACCAACTGCCTGTTTCTGCGCAGGTCGCTTTTTGAAGAACTGGGCGGCGCGGATGAGCGCTTTGATTTGCCCGGGGGCGGATTTGTCAACATGGATATATACAAGCGAGCCGCCGAAGCTCCCGGAGCGACCCTGCTGCAAATTATCGGGGAAGGCAGTTTCCATCAATTGCATGGCGGCATTACCACCAATTCACAGGGTGGAGAGCGGGATGACACGCTGGAGAGCTATCGGCGCAATTATCGCGAGATCCGAGGCAGTGATGACCTGATCGCCGACGTGCCCATTTATCACATGGGGCACATGCGCACACCGGCGTCCAACATCACAGCGCGGGAGCGGCGCAAGGCGCGCGCGGCGGGCAAGCTCCCGGATTGACAACCGGCGGCCCGAAAAGGGTTGCCTCTACACCATCACGGCTCACTGTCCGGTTATCGACCCGGCAGTGACCATAGGGAAAAACAGCGGTATGAAGCTTTCGGTTCTGCTCATCTGTTACAACATGGCCCGGGAGATTCCGCGGACCCTGCAGGGGCTGTCCCGTACCTACCAGCAGGATATCCCGGATCTCGATTACGAAGTACTGCTGACGGACAACGGGTCACCGGTGCCGCTGGATCCATCGACCTGGTCGCATGTCGATGTGCCTGTGCGAATGGTTGACGTCGCCGATCCGCAACCGTCGCCGGCGGCGGCTATCAACACTGCCCTGGCAGAGGCGCGAGGAGAGTTGGTATGTGTGATGATCGACGGTGCTCACATACTCACGCCCGGTGTTTTTCGTCTCGCGCTGGCGGCATTCGCGGCGTTCGAGAATCCGGTAGTGGCGACACGGTATTTCTGGCTGGGCCCCGACGCACAGAATATTTCGATTGAAGAGGGTTACGATCAGGAGGTCGAGGACGGTCTGTTGCGCAGGATCGGGTGGCCCGATGACGGCTATCGGCTCTTCGAGATCGGCTCGCCGCTCCGCAACGAAGGCGAAAATATCAACTGGCTGAACCGATTGTTCGAATCCAACTGCTTTTTCATGCCGCGGACATTGTTCGAGGAATTGGGGGGAGCGGACGAGCGCTTCGATTTTCCCGGTGGCGGGTTCATCAATTCCGATATTTTCAAGCGCGCGGTCGATCACCCGCGAACAACACCGGTGCAGTTGATCGGTGAGGGCTGCTTCCATCAGGTCCACGGTGGTACCACGACGAATATCAGTACGGAACAGCGCAACGCCCAGCTCGAACGCTACCGGGATCAGTACGAAGCGATCAGGGGCGACCGCAATATCATCACCCAAAGCTCGTTCAGTTATCTGGGCCATGTTCCCACGGAAGCGGCGAAGATACACCGCTGGCGCAAGCGCAGACTCTGAGCCTGCACGCCATACGCCCACTGCACGCCCGATGCGTGAATCGGCCAGGGCAGCGGCGCCGCGGTCACGGCCGGTCCCGGCCCCAGCCGAAGCGGTTCAGGTCGACGGCGCCGCCAGCGCCGAACTCCAGCCCCTCCTTCTCAAGGCGTTCGCGCTGTAACCTGCCCGCCGCGGAGGCGGGGGGCAGCGAGATCCTGCCCCGGGCATTGATGACCCGGTGCCATGGGATGCGGGTGTCCGGAGGCAGGGCGCGCAGGGCCTTGCCCACGCGCCGTGCGCCGCGGGGCAGGCCCGCCATGGAGGCCACCGCGCCATAAGTGCTGACGCGGCCGGCGGGAATGGCCGCCACGACCTGCCAGATACGCTGATCGGGGTCTGTGTCGTACAGGTCCGTGAACTCCTTCACCCTTGCTTCTGTCGAGTATGGCTCATTCGGCCGCGGCGGGTAGTGGCTCATCTGAATTATCGCCGGCATTGAGCGCCAGAAGGGTATGCTCTCCCTGGAACACGCGCAGCAACAGCGGCCTGCCCTTCGGCCAGGTCGCCGGCCGACCTGGCCAGGAAGAGCTGCGCCTCTCTGCTCGCCGCTTTTGGCGTGTTCCAGGGAGAGCATACCCTTCTGGCGCTCTGGGCGTATTTTCAAAGTGAGCCACTACCCGGGAGGAGCTTAGCTTGAATTCTGGCCCGCGGGCCGCATACTGGCAGCCCGGAGATCTTGTATGCGACTGATTCTGCTGCTCCTGCCGTGGCTGGAGCTGTTCACCCTGATCCAGCTGGGGATCGAAACCAGTGCGCTGACGGCGCTCGGCTACGTCCTTGTCACGCTGTTGCTGGGAATGGCCCTGCTCAGGCGCCAGGGCAGGGGAATATTCGAACACCTGCGCCAGTCCCAGCGCACCGGCGTATTGGGCGAGCAGTTGCTGCTGGATGATATGGCGCTGGGCGTCGCCGGGCTGTTGCTGATGTTTCCGGGCGTGCTGACCGACGTTGCCGCCATTGTCGTCATACTCGGACCGCTGCGCCGGCGCGTGGTGCGGTGGCTGTTCGGGCCGCCACCCGAGCGCTACGACCCGGGTCGCGATACACGCAGCCGCGAGACCCTGGAGGGTAGTTACCGCCGCCTCGACGACGATGATGATCGGTAACTGCTTGTAATTTCGCAATAAAACAGTCGCTTCTCGACTTGTTCCCAATGCTTCGGGGGCCTTGACGGGCGTCCATTCGCGTCTAGAATTAGCACTCTCTTAAAAAGAGTGCCAATTGAGGCTTGAAATTGCATTTCGCGCCCCAATACAGCGAGTTAAGTCCCCTTCCGGGGGTTTTTATAACGTCGACAAGTTTGGAGATACACAGAGATGAAGATCCGTCCGCTGTATGACCGTGTGGTCATTCGTCGCAAAGAAGAGGAAGAAACCACTGCGGGGGGTATTGTCCTGCCCGGCTCCGCCAAGGAAAAGCCCAATCAGGGGGAGGTGGTCGCCGCGGGCGATGGCAAGCCCCTGGACAACGGCGAGACCCGTCCGCTGGCTGTCAAGGTCGGGGACAAGGTGGTGTTCGGCCAGTATGCCGGCAGCAACACGATCGAGATCGATGGTGAGGAACTGATCATCATGGGCGAGAGTGAAATTTACGCCGTTGTTGAATAACGGCGGGCCCGCAAACCAAACCTTATACAGAGTCAAACCTTACACAGAGTAAAGGAACAAGATCATGGCAGCTAAAGACGTATATTTCGGCGACTACGCCCGGTCGCAAATGCTGAAGGGCGTGAATGTCCTGGCGGATGCCGTCAAGGCAACCCTGGGCCCCAAGGGCCGCAATGTCATCCTGGAAAAGTCCTTCGGTGCGCCGACCGTGACCAAGGACGGTGTATCCGTGGCCAAGGAAATCGAACTGGAAAACAAGTTCGAGAACATGGGCGCGCAAATGGTGAAAGAGGTCGCGTCCCAGGCTTCCGAGTCGGCCGGCGACGGCACCACGACCGCCACGGTACTGGCCCAGTCCATACTCAACGAGGGCCTCAAGTCAGTGGCCGCCGGCGTCAATCCGATGGACCTCAAGCGCGGCATCGACAAGGCGATTATCGCCGCGGTGGAGCAGATCGAAAAGATGTCCATCCCCTGTGAGGACAGCAAGGCCATTTCCCAGGTGGGCACGATTTCCGCCAACGCGGACGCCAACGTCGGCGAACTCATTTCCGACGCGATGGACAAAGTCGGCAAGGAAGGGGTCATCACCGTGGAGGAGGGCTCCGGCCTGGAGAATGAACTGGATGTCGTGGAGGGCATGCAGTTCGACCGCGGCTATCTGTCGCCCTATTTCATCAACAATCAGGACAACATGAGCGCCGAGCAGGAAGACCCCTTACATCCTGCTGGTCGACAAGAAGATCTCCAACATCCGCGAGCTCCTGCCGCTGCTGGAGCAGGTCGCCAAGGCCTCGCGCCCGCTGGTCATCGTGGCCGAGGATGTCGAGGGCGAGGCGCTGGCCACGCTGGTGGTCAACAACATGCGCGGTATCGTCAAGGTGGGGGCCTGCAAGGCGCCGGGCTTTGGCGATCGCCGCAAGGCGATGCTGCAGGATATCGCCACCCTCACCGGCGGTACGGTGATCTCCGAGGAAGTGGGCCTGGATCTGGAGTCCGCCACCCTGGAGCACCTGGGCAGCGCCAAGCGCGTGACCATGGACAAGGACAACACCACGATCGTCGACGGTGCGGGCGATAACGCCGCCATCGAGGCCCGCGTCAAGGAGATCCGGGTACAGATCGAGAACACCTCGTCGGACTACGACCGCGAGAAGCTGCAGGAGCGCGTCGCCAAGCTGGCCGGCGGGGTCGCGGTCATCCGGGTCGGCGCGGCCACCGAGATCGAAATGAAGGAGAAAAAGGCGCGCGTCGAGGACGCCCTGCACGCCACGCGTGCCGCGGTGGAGGAAGGCGTGGTCGCCGGTGGTGGCGTCACCCTGGTGCGTGTCGTGGACGCCATCAAGGGCCTGAAAGGCGACAACGAAGACCAGAATCACGGCATCGCCGCGGCGCTGCGCGCCATGGAGTGGCCGCTGCGTCTGATCGTGGAGAACTCCGGCGACGAGCCCTCTGTCGTGCTCGACAAGGTGCGCCAGGAGAAGGGTAACTTCGGTTACAACGCGTCCACTGGTGAATATGGAGACATGATCGAAATGGGTATCCTCGATCCGGCGAAAGTCACCCGGGCTGCCCTGCAGGCCGCGGGTTCCGTAGCGGGCCTGATGATTACCACCGAGGTCATGATCGCCGACTCACCGGAAGACAAGGACGGCGCGCCCGCCATGCCCGATATGGGCGGTATGGGCGGCATGGGTGGCATGGGCGGCATGATGTAAGGTCGCCATGACGCAAGCTCAAAAAGCCCTGCCTTACGGTGGGGCTTTTTGTTTGTGATTTTTATGTACAATAAGGTGGTATTCACTTCCGACAACAAGGGAGCAAGCTATGGAAGCCGCAATCGACTTTATTTTCCGCTGGGCACACGTCCTGTTCGGTATCACCTGGATAGGCATGCTCTACTACTTCAACTTCGTGCAGACCGAGTATTTCAAGGAAGCCGAGGCCGACGCCAAGGCCGACGCCGTCAAGAAACTGGCTCCCCGGGCCCTGTGGTGGTTCCGCTGGGGCGCGATGTTCACTTTCCTGACCGGTTTGTATCTGCTCTACGCCGATTGGTGCGCACAATAATATTGCCGGAATGCCGGTGATCTGGGTTGGCGCGCTGGCCGGCATACTGATGTTCCTCAACGTCTGGCTTATCATCTGGCCCAAGCAGCAGGTGGTTATCGGCCTGAAAGAGGGTGACAGTGCCGCCAGCGCGGCCAAGGCCGGCCTGGCCTCGCGGACCAATACGCTGCTTTCCGGTCCGATGCTGTTCGGGATGCTGGCTTCCAAACACCTGCCTATCGCAGCGGTGCGGAGGGGCTCGGTTTCTGGCTCTGTTTGCTGCTCATCCTGGCTCTGGGAGCCAACGGCCTGTTCGGCAAGACCGGCCCGATGACCAGCGTGAAAGGGGTTATCCACAGCAGTATCGGCCTGACCGTGGTGGTCTGGGCGCTGCTCGCCTTTCTCTAGTCAAAACACGAAGTTGCAAAGCCGGGGTCGCCCCGGCTTTGTCGATTTTGTGCGAAGCTCGCCGATGTATAATGGTCGCTATCGACGCGGTCACCGGAAAATTGCATGCCCCAAGACGACCTGGACCATATCCCCTCCATCGTGCCCGGCCGCGACGACGAGCCCGAGCGTGGCGAGCGCAGGGGTCGGAGGCACCCGGAGCGTCGCCACGGCGCGCCGCCGCCGTCGGGTTCGGGGGGCGGCGGCAGTGTACTGGCGCGCCTGTTCCTCACGCTGGCGCTGGTGGTTGCCGCGGTCGCCTGTGCCTGGGCGTGGCAGTTGCAGGAGGAACTGGAGCAGACGCGGGAGCGCATGGCGGACCATGTGGAGCGCATCGGTGACCTGGAAGCGCGGTTGTCGGATACGGATGAGGGCATGAACCAGAGCGCGGCGGCGCAGGCGGCCAGGATCAGGGAACTGGATTCTGAGGTGCGCAAACTCTGGGACAATGTCTGGAAGCGCTCCAAGGCGCGGCTCAGCGAACTCGAGGCGAGTACCGCGGAACACGCCCAAAGCATCGACAGTATGCGCTCCAGCCTGTCGTCCATGGAGGGTGAACTGGCCAGCGCCTCGACCGATATCGCCAAACTCAAGAGCGTCGCCGGCGACCTGTCGCGGTTGATGGCGAGCGCCAAATCCAACCAGGCGGAGGTCGAGCGGCTGGCGGACGCCGTCAATCGCATCGAACTGGAGCTGGCCAGCCTGGGCAAGCGCGTGGCGGGCAACGAGGAGTGGGTGGACTCGATCAATGCCTTTCGCCGCCAGGTCAACACCACCCTGAGTCAGTTGCAGGCTTCGATACAGGCCCTGCAGACGTCGCCCTAGCCGCCGTCTTCCTGGCGCCGCACGGTTCCACCAGCTAAAGCAGACCCTTGTGGCGCTCCGGGCATATTTTCAAACTGAGCCAGTGCGTTGCAGCAGGTCCGACTGCCAGCGGTGGGTCGGCCGTGTATAATAGCGCCCGTTTTTGCGCGCCCGACGAGGAAGACCCATGACCCTCATACGCCAGGATGACCTGATCGACAGTGTTGCCGACGCGCTGCAGTTTATCTCCTACTACCATCCCCTCGATTTCATAACGGCGGTGCACGAAGCCTGGCAGCGCGAGCAAAACCCCGCCGCGCGGGACGCGATGGCGCAGATCCTGATCAACTCGCGCATGTGCGCCCAGGGGCACCGCCCGATCTGCCAGGATACCGGCATTGTGACGGTGTTCCTGAAGATCGGCATGGACGTGCGCTGGGAGGCCGACATGTCCGTCAGCGACATGATCAACGAGGGGGTGCGCCGGGCCTACACCCATCCGGACAACGTACTCAGGGCATCGATTCTGCGCGACCCGGCCGGCTCACGCACCAATACCCGCGACAACACGCCGGCGGTGATCCACATGGAGGTCGTGGAGGGCGACGTCCTGGAGGTGCAGGTCGCCGCCAAGGGCGGCGGCTCGGAAAACAAGTCGAAAATGGTCATGCTCAATCCCTCGGACAGTATCGTGGACTGGGTGGTCAGGACCGTGCCCACCATGGGTGCTGGCTGGTGTCCGCCGGGCATGCTCGGCATCGGTATCGGCGGCACCGCGGAAAAGGCCGCGGTACTGGCAAAGGAGTCGCTGATGGATCCCATCGATATCCACGAGCTGCGCGCGCGCGGCCCGTCGAATCGCATTGAGGAACTGCGGCTGGAGATCATGGAGGGGGTGAACAGATTGGGCATCGGCGCCCAGGGCCTGGGCGGGTTGACGACGGTGCTGGATGTGAAGATCAGGGATTATCCCACCCACGCCGCCTCGCTGCCGGTGGCCATGATCCCGAACTGCGCCGCCACGCGCCACGCGCACTTTGTCCTGGACGGTTCCGGGCCCGCCCTGCAGACACCGCCGGATATCGACGACTGGCCCGATATTACCTGGGAGGCCGGTGAGGATGTGCGCCGTGTAGACCTCGATACGGTGACGCCCGAGGAGGCCGCCCGCTGGCAGCCCGGCGAAACTTTGCTCCTGTCCGGAAAGATGCTGACGGGGCGTGACGCGGCCCACAAGAAAATGGTCGAACTGATCGAGAGCGGCGCGGGTCTGCCCCCCTCGGTCGATCTGCGCGGCCGTTTCATCTACTACGTGGGTCCGGTGGATCCGGTGGGGGACGAGGTGGTCGGCCCGGCCGGCCCGACGACGAGCACGCGCATGGACAAATTCACCGAATTCATACTCGAGCACACCGGGCTGCTGGGCATGATCGGCAAGGCGGAGCGCGGCCCTTCAGGCATAGAGGCGATCAAAAAGCATGGCGCGGTCTATCTCATGGCGGTGGGAGGAGCGGCCTACCTCGTGTCAAAGGCCATTACCTCGGCGCGCGTCGTCGCCTTCGAGGAACTGGGCATGGAAGCCATCTACGAATTCGAAGTAAAAGACATGCCGGTCAGTGTGGCCGTCGATGCGCGAGGCAATTCGGTACACGAAATCGGTCCGCGGATCTGGCGGGCGAAAATAGAAGAGCAGGCCCTGGACATTGTCTAAAGATGCCACAACGTTTTACTGGCACGACTACGAGACATTCGGGGCCGACCCCGCCCGCGACCGCCCGGCCCAGTTTGCCGGCATTCGCACCGATGCAGAGCTGAATATCATCGGTGAGCCGCTCGTGGTGTTTTGCCGTCCCGCGAACGATTTCCTGCCCCAACCACAGGCCTGCCTTGTCACCGGCATCACACCGCAGCGAGCCCGGCAGGAAGGCGTGCGTGAATGCGAGTTTACGGCGGCCCTCCATCGCGAACTGGCTCGTCCCGGCACCTGCGGTGTGGGCTACAACTCCCTGCGGTTCGACGACGAGGTCACCCGCCATACCCTGTACAGGAATTTTTACGATCCCTACGCGCGCGAATGGCAGAACGGCAATTCCCGCTGGGACATTATCGATATGATGCGCACCGCCAGCGCACTGCGCCCCGAGGGGATTGAGTGGCCCCTGCGCGAGGACGGCTCGCCGAGCTTTCGGCTCGAGGACCTGGCGGCAGCCAACGGCATCACACATACACAGGCCCACGATGCCCTGTCGGACGTACATGCGACCCTCGAGTTGGCCAGGCTGGTGCGGGAACGGCAGCCCCGACTCTACGAATACCTGCTGAGCCATCGCGACAAGCAGTCGGCACTGGCCCAACTGGATGTGTCGGAAATGAAACCCGTCTTGCATGTATCGGGCATGTTTGGTGCGCAGCGGCACTACACCGCACTGATCGCGCCGCTGGCGCAGCACCCCGTCAACCGCAACGAGATCATCTGTTACGATCTCAGTGTCGATCCCGCGCCGCTGATGGAGCTGGGTGCCGAGGAAATCCGTCAGTTGCTGTACACACGTACCGAGGATCTGGCCGAGGGCAGTGTCCGGCCGGGACTGAAATCGGTGCATATCAATCGCTGCCCGGTGCTGTTGACGCCGAAGATGGCGGATAAGGCGACTGCCGACCGCCTCGGTATTGACGGTGATGCCTGCCGCCGGCACCTGGCGGCACTGCGTCAGCAGCGTGAACAGGACGCTGTTGGTTTTGCGCGCAGACTGGCGGCAATTGCCGCACGGCCGGAGGGCGAGGAAATCACCGATCCCGACCTGATGCTCTACCGGGGCGGTTTCTTCTCCGATGCGGACAAGCGCACCATGGAGATGGTGCGCGCCGCGAGCCCCCGGGAGCTGGCTTCCGGTAGCTGGGTTTTCGAGGACGGTCGTTTGCCCGAGATGTTGTTCCGGTACCGGGCGCGCAATTTCCCCGATACGCTCGGCACCGACGAGCGCGTTCGCTGGGAAGAATACCGGTTTCAGCGGCTTACCGATCCGGCTGCCGGGGCCAGTATCTGCATGGACGAGTTTCTCGCCGAGTTGGAGGCTTTGCAGGCGGCCTCTGACTTCAGTGCGGAGGAGAGGGCCGTCGTGGAGCAGTTGTTGACCTATGGAGACGAGCTGCTCGCCTGAGGCGGGGTAAATTCACGGTATTACGCACATGGGCAGGCCCGGGCCCCGGCTTTATAATGTGCGCCAGCGAGGCACCCCCTTCCGACGGCCCAGGAGCCAGCCAGCGTGCAGTTTGCCGGTAGCCATATTCTTTCCATCCAGCAGTTTGAACGGGACGACGTCGAACGTATTTTCTCGGTCGCGGATCGCATGGCGCCCTACGCGCACCGCGAGAAGATGACCGATGTTCTGCACGGCGCCATTCTCGGCTCCATGTTTTTTGAACCCAGTACGCGGACCCGCGTCAGTTTCGGCAGCGCCTTCAACCTTCTCGGGGGCGAAGTCCGGGAGACCACTGGCTTCGAGAATTCGGCCATCGCCAAGGGCGAATCGCTGTACGACACCGCCCGGGTGCTCAGCGGCTACTCCGATGTGATCGCCATGCGCCACCCGGGTGAGGGTTCGGTCGCGGAATTTGCGGCCGCCAGTCGTGTACCCGTCATCAATGGCGGCGACGGCAGCAATGAGCATCCCACCCAGGCTCTGCTGGACCTGTACACCATTCGCAGCGAAATGGCCGCCCGCGGCGGGTCCCTCGACCATTTGCGCATCGCCATGGTGGGGGATCTGCGCTACGGGCGTACCGTGCACTCGCTGTGCAGGTTGCTCTGCCTGTTCGCGGGCGTCCAGGTGGTGCTGGTCTCGCCGGAGGCGCTGCGCATGCCCGAGGATATCGTCGATGCGCTGCGTGCCACGGGACATGAGGTACTTGAGTCGGAGCGTCTGGAGGACAGTATCGCCCATGTGGACATCGTCTACTCCACGCGACTTCAGGAGGAGCGATTCGACACACGGGAGGAGGCGGATCTTTACCGGGGCCGCTTTCGACTCAACCAGAACATCTACACGCGACACTGTGAGCCCAATACCGTGATCATGCATCCGCTGCCGCGGGATTCGCGCACCAACGCCCGCGAACTGGACGACGACCTCAACGACAATCCGAACCTGGCCATCTTTCGGCAGACCGACAACGGCGTCCTCGTGCGCATGGCCCTGTTCGCCCTCATCCTGGACGTCGTCGATCAGGTCGATCGCTCCGCCCGGGATGTCAACTGGTATACGGCGGGCCGCTTCTGATGCCTCTGCAGCTGAGATTTGGTGCCCAGGATGTGAGAATACTGGAAGACGCCACCGCCTGGTCCGGGCATTACGCGGTGCGGCGGCTGAAGTTGCAGTACCGGCGCTTTTCCGGCGGCTGGAATGACCCGGTAACACGGGAGGTGTTCGAGCGCGGCGATGCCGTCGGTGTCCTGCCCTACGATCCCGATTCCGACAGCCTGATACTGATTGAACAGTTTCGTCCCGGCGCCATGCGCGGCGACGACAGCCCGTGGATGCTGGAGCTGATCGCCGGTGTGGTTGAGGCGGGCGAGACCGATGACAGCGTGGCGCATCGGGAAGCCGCGGAGGAGGCCGGCTGCGAGTTGGCGGAGCTGCTGCCGATTGCCACGGTGTTTCCCAGCCCGGGCGCCTGCAGCGAGCAGGTGAGGCTGTATTGCGCGCGGGCGGTGAACGCCGCGGTCGGGAAAGTGCGGGGGCTCGACGAGGAGGGCGAGGATATTCTGGTGCATGAAGTACCTCGCGGCGAGGCCCTCGAATTGCTGGCGCGGGATTGTGTACCCAACGGTCACACGCTGATCGCGCTGCAGTGGTTGCAGATACACGGTACGGCGCTGCGCGAGCGCTGGTGCTGAGGACACCTCCCAACCGATGTCTGCCGGCGAAAACGCGGTTGCCGTGAAGTCCGAGCCCGGGCTTTTGCGTTCCAGCGCGCTTGTGGGTGCGATGACCACGCTGTCGCGGGTGTTCGGTTTGTTGCGCGATATTGCCATTGCCGCGGCATTCGGCGCCGGACCGGCCGCCGACGCATTTTTCATCGCTTTCAAGATTCCCAACTTCCTGCGCCGGCTTTTTGCCGAGGGCGCGTTTTCGCAGGCTTTTGTTCCCGTGCTGGCGGATTACAAGGCGGCGGGCAGTACCGCGGCAACCAAAGCCCTCGTCGACCGGGTTGCGGGGATGCTCGGGGGCAGCCTGCTGCTGGTGACACTTCTGGCAGTGCTGGCGGCGCCGCTGGTGGCCGCTGTGTTCGCGCCGGGTTTTGTCAGCCAACCGCAGAAATTCGAGCTGACGGCCGAATTGATCCGCATCACCTTTCCCTACCTGATGCTGATTTCGATGACCGGTTTTTGCGGCGCGATTCTCAACAGTTATGGAATGTTCGCGGTGCCGGCGTTCACGCCCATCTTCCTTAACCTGTCGCTGATTTTCGCCGCCCTGGTGGCCGCCGCCTGGTTCGAGCAGCCGGTATTCGCGCTGGCGTGGGGGGTGCTGCTGGCCGGCGTTGTGCAGTTGCTGTTCCAGATTCCCTCCCTGTATCGGCTGGATCTGGTACCGCGGCCGGTCTGGGACAGCGGCGATCCGGGGGTGCGCCGTATACTGGTGCTGATGGTGCCGGCGCTGTTCGGCGTGTCGGTCAGCCAGATAAACCTGCTGCTCGATACCGTGCTGGCCTCGTTTCTGCCCACGGGCAGTGTCTCCTGGCTGTACTATTCGGACAGGCTCGCGGAGCTGCCGCTCGGTATCTTCGGCATCGCGATCGCCACGGTGATCCTGCCGAATTTGTCCGCGCACCGCGCCGCCGCCCGGGACTCGGATTTCAGCGTGACGCTGGACTGGGCCCTGCGCATGGTATTGCTGATCGGTGTGCCGTCCGCCGCGGCCCTGATTCTGCTGGCCGAACCGATCCTGATTACGCTGTTTCAGAACGGCGCGTTGACCCCCGGGGACGTGCAGATGTCGGCGCTCAGTTTGCGGGCGTATAGTCTCGGCCTCGTCGCCTTTATGCTGGTCAAGGTCCTGGCTCCGGGGTACTACGCCCGCAAGGATACGAAGACGCCGGTTAAAATCGGCATCGTGGCGATGGTGGCCAACATGGTCATGAATCTGGCGTTCGTGCTGCCGCTGATGTACCTGTGGAACATCGGCCATTTGGGTCTGGCGCTGGCGACGAGCCTGGCGGCCTACCTGAACGCCGGACTCCTGCTGCGCGGATTGCTGCGCCGGAGAGGTTTACCGGATACAGCCGGGATGGGGCCGACACGGGCTTCGTCTGCTGCTTGCCACCGCGATCATGTGCGTGTGCGTGTGGGCGCTGGTGCCGGACGCGGCCGTCTGGCTGGACTGGACGTGGCAGCGGCGCCTCTGGGAAATGAGCCTGGCCTGTGGCCTGGGTGTGGCGGTCTATCTGGTGACGCACCTGGTATTGGGAACCCGGCCGCGGCATCTGCGCACACCCTACCAACGGTAAGCTCGCAGCGCCCCACACTATTGCCTGAGTTGTACCCATGGGTTGGGTACGGCCCGCCGGAACACGCCAATAAGCGTCCCTCCATGAATAGGCTCCGTGGACGGCGGCCTCCCGGCGCCGCGCGGTTCCAGTGGGCCATGCCCAACCCGGTTTCACTCCGCTGATCCACACTGAAACTGGTCCCTCGCGGCATAGGCTGGGGCCCCCAAGTTCGCTATACTGCGCCGTTTGGTTCGGCCTGGCTGCATCACTGCATGGAACTGATTCGCGGGTTGCACAATCTGCGCCCAAGGCATCACGGCTGTGTCGCGACGATCGGGGCTTTTGACGGGGTGCACCTCGGCCATCAGGCGGTCATCGGGCACCTGCTGGAAAAGTCGGCCGAGCTGGATCTGCCGTCGATGATCATGGTGTTCGAGCCCCTGCCGCGGGAATACCTTTCACCGGTAGAGGCGCCGGCACGGATCATGAGTTTCGCCGAGAAATTCCGCGCGCTGGAAGCGCTCGGGGTACATCGTCTGCTGCGCATTCGCTTCGATCGGCAATTGCGCCGTATGAGCGCGCAGCGGTTCGTGGACGAGATTTTCATTGCCGGTCTGGGCGTGCGTTACGTTGTGTTGGGAGACGATTTCAGGTTCGGCGCGGACAGGCAGGGAGATATCGATTTTATTGCTGAGCAGGGGAGACGCTACGGCTATGAAGCGGTTTCCACGCCGACAGTTACCGTTCGCGGCGAGCGGGTGAGCAGCACGCGTATTCGCCGGGCACTGGAGAAGGCCGACTTCGCCACTGCCGAGGAATTGTTGGGGCGGCCTTACAGCATGTCGGGCCGCGTGATCTACGGCCGGCAGCTCGGACACGAGATGGGCACGCCGACCGCCAACATCGAACTGAGGCGCCTGCGGGCGCCGCTTTCCGGTGTCTATGTGGTCCGGGTCAGTGGCGCCGGACTGGAGGGGGCTCCCGGCGTGGCCAATGTGGGCGTTCGTCCCACGGTGAACGACAGCATCAAGGCCAATCTGGAAGTGCATGTGCTCGACCGGCAGATCGATCTTTACGGCAGGCGCATCGAAGTCACGTTTTTGCATAAGCTGCGCGAGGAACAAAAATTCGATTCGGTCGAGGAACTGCGCGAGAACATCGCGCGCGACATGGAACAGACGCGGCGTTGGTTCAATGCTGCCGCCGGACATTGAGCCATGAGTGACTACAAGGAAACACTGAACCTGCCCAGCACCGCTTTCCCGATGAAGGCGAGTCTGGCCCGGCGCGAACCGGAGCGGTTACAGCAGTGGGAAGAGATGGATCTCTACGGCAAGCTGCGCGACGCCTGCGCCGGACGGCCTAAATTCATCCTGCATGACGGGCCGCCCTACGCCAATGGCGAGTTACATATCGGCCACGCGGTGAACAAGATCCTCAAGGACATCGTCGTGCGATCAAAAACCCTGGACGGGTTCGACGCGCCCTATGTGCCGGGGTGGGACTGTCACGGATTGCCCATCGAACTCAACGTGGAGAAAAAGGTCGGCAAGCCGGGGGTGAAGATCAGCGCGGCGGAGTTTCGCCAGAAGTGCCGGGATTACGCCGCACAGCAGGTCGACGGACAGCGCAGGGATTTTATCCGCATGGGCGTGCTGGGCGACTGGCAACGGCCCTACCTGACCATGGATTTCCAGTTCGAGGCGGATATCGTGCGCGCGTTCGGCCGTATCGTCGAAAAGGGCCACTTGCACAAGGGCTTCAAACCGGTTCACTGGTGCATCGATTGCGGCTCAGCGCTGGCGGAAGCCGAGGTCGAGTACGGCGACAAGACATCCCCCGCCATCGATGTGGCATTCCCCGCGGTGGATTCCACCGCTTTTGCCGCGGCCTGTGGATCGGAATGGCGCGGGGAAATCGCCGTGCCCATATGGACCACGACCCCGTGGACCCTGCCGGCGAATATGGCGGTCTGTCTGCATCCTGAACTCGATTATGTGCTCATCGAGGGGGCCGGCAGGGCACTGCTGGTGGCAGAGGAGCTCGCCGCCACTTGCGCCGCGCGTTTCGGGCTCGATGGGGTGAAGGTTCTGGGGCGCTGCGCCGGGGGCGCGCTGGAACACCAGAAATTGCATCACTGCTACCTGCGGCGGGAGGTGCCGGTGATCCTCGGTCGGCACGTTACCACCGAAGCGGGAACAGGTGCCGTGCACACCGCGCCCGCTCACGGGCAGGACGATTTCGAGGTCGCCCGGGACTACGGCATCGAGGTGGTCAACCCGGTGGACGGCAACGGGGTTTATCTGCCGGATACGGAGTTCTTCGCCGGTCAGCACGTGCTCAAGGCGAACGATGGCATTGTCGAACTGCTCGGGGAGCGCGGTGTCCTGCTGCATTGTGAGAAGTACAACCATGCCTATCCTCACTGCTGGCGGCACAAGACACCGCTGATTTTCCGGGCGACGCCGCAGTGGTTCGTGAGTATGCACCAGAACGGGCTGCTGCGCAGGGCGCAGGAAGTGGTGGAGGATGTCGATTGGGTGCCCGAATGGGGCAGGGCCCGGATGGACAGCATGCTGGCCGAGCGTCCGGACTGGTGTGTATCCCGCCAGCGCACCTGGGGCGTACCCATCCCCCTGTTTGTGCACACGCAAAGCGGGGATCTGCACCCGCGCACCGCGGAATTGATAGAGGTGGTGGCCGGGCGTATGGAACAGGGCGGTATCGACGTCTGGTTTGACCTCGAACCCGCGGAGCTGCTCGGCGATGACGCGCCGCACTACGACATGGTGACCGACACGCTGGATGTCTGGTTCGATTCGGGTGTCACGCACGCCTGTGTGTTGCGCCGGCGCGCAGAGCTCGACGTGCCCGCGGACCTCTATCTGGAGGGCTCCGATCAGCACCGTGGCTGGTTTCAGTCTTCGCTGTTGACAGCCGTGGCAATGGACGACAGCGCGCCCTACCGCACGGTGCTCACCCACGGGTTCACCGTGGACAGCGAAGGGCGCAAAATGTCCAAGTCGCTCGGCAATGTCGTCGCCCCGGTCAAGGTTATGAACGAGCTGGGCGCGGACGTGCTCCGGCTCTGGGTCGCGGCCACTGACTACCGCGGGGAGTTGGCGGTCAGCGACGAAATCATTGCGCGCATGGCCGATTCCTATCGGCGAATCCGCAACACGGCGCGGTTTCTGCTGGGCAATCTGCACGGTTTCGATCCCGCTGTGAACGCGGTGGACTTTGACGGGATGTTGCCCCTGGACCGATGGGCGGTAGACCGCGCCGCGCGCCTGCAGCAGCAAATCCTGGGCGCTTATCGCGGATACAATGTCCACCTGATCTACCACAAACTGCACAATTTCTGCGCCAACGATCTCGGCGGCTTTTACCTCGACGTTATCAAGGATCGGCTGTACACCACCCCGGCGGAGGGGTTGCCGCGCCGGTCCGCCCAGACAGCCATGTACCACATCGGGGAGGCCCTGGTGCGGTGGATCGCTCCCATCCTGAGCTTTACCGCTGAGGAGATATGGGAAAACCTGCCCGGTGAGCGCGAGCAGTCGGTAATGCTCGCGCAGTGGTACGGCGGGCTTCACAGCCAGCCCCGGGACGACCGGATGGGCCCCGAATACTGGCAGCGGGTCCTCGATGTCCGCTCGGCTGTCAACAGGGAAATGGAGGCACAGCGCGCGGCCGGCAAGTTGCGCGGTTCACTCGATGCCGCGGTAACGCTCTACTGCGACGACGCACTGCTTGAGTTGCTGGGCGCGCTGGAGGACGAATTGCGCTTCGTGCTTATCACCTCCAGCGCCCGACTCGAATCCCTGGAGAGCGCCGGCGAAGACGCCGTGCGCGGCGGGGTCGAGGGTCTGCGACTGCGTGTGAGTGCCGCGGAAGGCGACAAGTGTGAACGCTGCTGGCACCGCCGGCCCGAGGTCGGCAGCATGGATGCGCACCCCGGTCTGTGCGCGCGTTGTGTGGAGAATATCGATGGCGCGGGAGAGCAGCGGCGTTTTGCGTAATGGTCTGCAATCGCTGTGGTGGTACACCCTGGCCCTTGCGCTGGTGTGGCTCGACCAGTTTACCAAGGGTCTCGCCACCCAGGCGCTGGAGTACGGGCAGCCGCTGCGGGTCTTTTCCTGGTTCAACCTGACGCTGCAGCACAACACGGGCGCCGCATTCAGTTTCCTGAGCGATGCCGGCGGTTGGCAGCGCTACTTCTTCACCGCGGTAGCATCCGTTATCAGCCTGGCGATTGCCGTCTGGCTCTATCTGATGCCCCGGGGCCACCGGCTGCTGGCGGTGAGTCTCGCGCTGATCCTCGGCGGGGCACTGGGCAACCTCTGGGACAGGGTGACCCTGGGTTATGTCATCGACTTTATTTCCGTGCACTATCGCAACTATTATTTTCCGGCCTTCAATCTTGCCGACTCGGCGATTACAGTGGGCGCGGCATGCATGTTGCTGGACAGTTTCACGGGCCCTGCCGGTTCGGAAGACGCCGGAGAGGCGCGAGGACAGCCATGAATCAGGTTACCGTCGGCGAGGGCACTCGGGTCTATCTGAATTTTTCACTCAGTCTGGAAGACGGTTCCGAGGTGGATACCAATTTCGGTGACGAGCCGGTGGATTTTGTGGTCGGCGACGGCAGTCTGCTGCCCGGTTTTGAACGCCGCTTGATCGGCATGTCCGCCGGCGAACGGCAACTGTTTTCCGTACCGCCGGAAGACGCCTTCGGTCAGCCCAACGACAACAACATCCAGCTGGTACCGCGCGAGCGGTTTGAGGAAAATAATCTCGAGGCCGGTCTGGTATACTCTTTTGCCGACGCCGCGGGGGGGGAGCTCCCCGGCGTCGTGGTATCCTTCGATGACACAGAGGTCACGATAGACTTTAATCATCCCCTATCGGGCCGTACCATACTGTTTGACGTACTCGTACATCGAGTAGAGCCGGTGGATATCCACTGACAGCGCTCGCTGTTGTGGAGTCGCCGCGACTGGTAGTAACGTTATGGCAATGGAAATCAAACTGGCAAACCCGCGCGGTTTCTGCGCTGGCGTTGACCGCGCGATCGATATCGTCAACCGGGCGCTGGAAGTCTTCGGCGCGCCTATCTACGTTCGCCACGAGGTGGTGCACAATCGCTTCGTGGTCGAGGATCTGCGTGAGCGCGGTGCAATTTTCGTCGATCAGCTGCACGAGGTGCCGGACGACAGTATCGTCATTTTCAGTGCTCATGGCGTTTCCCAGGCTGTGCGCCGCGAGGCGGGCAAGCGGTTGTTGAAGGTGTTCGATGCGACCTGCCCGCTGGTCACGAAGGTCCACGTCGAGGTGGCCAACTACAGCCTGCAGGGACGGGAGTGCGTACTGATCGGTCATGCCGGGCACCCGGAGGTGGAGGGCACCATGGGCCAGTACGACAGCAGTCGCGGCGGTGGAATCTACCTCGTGGAGAACGAGGAGCAGGCGGCTGCACTGCAGGTGAAAGACCCCGAGAATCTTTCCTATGTGACTCAGACGACGCTTTCGATGGACGATACGGCCCGTGTCATCGACACATTGCGGGCGCGCTTTCCGAACATCCAGGGGCCGCGCAAGGACGATATCTGTTATGCGACACAGAACCGCCAGGATGCGGTGAAGCAGCTCGCCGCCCGGTGTGACCTGGTGCTCGTGGTCGGTTCTCCGAGCAGTTCCAATTCCAACCGGCTGCGGGAACTGGCGGAGCGCATGGGTGCGGAGGCGCATCTGCTGGACGCGGCAGAGGATATCGATCCCGCGTGGCTTGAGGGAAAAGCCCGCATCGGAGTCACTGCTGGCGCTTCCGCGCCCGAACTGCTGGTACAGGAAGTACTCGACGGGCTCTGTGCCCTCGGCGCCAGCGGAGCGGAGGAAGTCACGGGCCGCCCCGAAAATGTCACTTTTTCACTTCCCCAGGAATTGCGCATAGACGCCCGGAATATTTAGGGCGACCAGGGCCGGCCGCTACCGCGCCTGCATTTTCGTTCCACTTCTATCAAAACCCGCCAGTCGCTTGTAAAGCAGCGCGGTGCGCCTATGCTGTCCTCGCTGGGAGGTGAACCGTGGACAGAATGTCGAATCGCGCCCCGAACAGTGGGCTCAGTCTTGTCGAACTGCTGGTCGTAATGAGCATCGCCGCGATCGTGTTGGCGAGTAGTGCCCCGGCCCTGCGCGCGACCGTATTGGACAATCGTCTGGAACGAGACTCGAAACGCCTGTTCAGCGCCATCAACCTGGCCAGGTCCGAGTCGATCATGCGCAACATTGCGGTCAGTCTCTGTCCGTCAGCCATGGCGCGGACGGGGAATGCGGTCTGTGATGGCACCTATGCCGACGGCTGGATCGTATTCACCAACGCGGGAAAAGACGCTGCGGTGCAGGCAGATACTGACGCGATGCTGCGCGTGTTCGAGGGACTGCCGGCGGGATATCAGGTTACCAATCGCCGCGGTACCAGGGCGGCATCAATGCTGATCAACTACCTGCCCGACGGTTCCGCACATCGCAACCTGACATTACAGCTCTGTCCGCCCGATGTCGGCCCCGCCGAGCCGCGCAGCATTGTGCTGAATATTGTCGGCAGGGCGCGCCTGGCCCGTGACTGGGGCACCTGCCCGGAGTCGCCCTGATGGTGAACCCGTCACAGGCCAACCGGCTGACCGTCATGGCTCCGTGGGGTGTCGAGGGCCCTGTCCGGGGAACAGGGATGATCGAGTTTCTGCTGGCACTGCTGTTGTTCAGTGTCGGTATGGTGGGGCTGTTGTCCACGCAACTGGCCGGGAAGCGGGCGGGCTTTGAGGCTCATCAGCGGTCCATGGCCACCGCGATGGCGGCGGAAATGCTCGCGCATATCCGCGCCAATCCTGCGCGGGCCAGCGCGTACCAGGTGAGCAACCTGGGCGATCGGATGAACCTGCGGCCACAGCCGCCAGCTGACTGTACGGTCGCGGAATGTACGCCGGCGCAACTGGTGTTGTTCGATCTATGGCGCTGGGAGTCCGCGTTGCTGGGCGCGGCGGAACAGGAGGCGGGCCTGAATGCGGGCGGCCTTGTCGCGCCGCGGGCCTGTATCCTGCAAAGTGGCGCGAAGGTCTCCGTGTCGTTGAGCTGGCGCGGCCTTGCCGCGGCTCGCGAACCCACTGAATCCACCTGTGGCCGCCATGTTCCGGGGCTCTACGATACGCCGGCCGGCCTGCCGGGCAACAATCTGTTGCGACGTCAGGTGGTGGTCTCCGCCTATGTGGGAAGCATGCCGTGACTGCCGTCGGGGAATTGCCACGGGGCGCAGTCCGCCAGCGCGGGCTGTCACTGGTGGAACTGCTGGTGGCGATGCTTCTGGGAGTAATGCTCAGCGGCGGCGTGGTAGCGGCCTACCTCGGCAGCAAACGGCACTATGTTTACGAGGATCAGGTCGCTCGCGTTCAGGAAAACGGTCGTTACGCGGTGCAACTGCTGCGCCGCGAACTGGCCATGGCCGGCTTCTACGGTGGATTGCGTTCCCTTGCTGCGCTGGCTCCCCGGTCAACAGGTACCGATTGCGCGGCGGGCGACTGGGCACTCGAGCCGGGCGATCCCGTCGGGCTGGTGAACGATCACAGTGGCAACCAGGTCCCGCGGGGCGTCGATGGCGTGGTCTATACCTGCGTGTCCGGTGCATTGGTGCGTCCCGGAACCGATCTGCTGGCGGTGAAGCGCACGTTTGCCGACGCGAGCATGCGCCGTGGCCAGCCCTCCCCCGTTCTCACTCCGGGCAGTGTGGAAACCTGGTATCTGCGCCTGCGCGCGGGCGCTGATCCCGGTTGGGAGCCACATCAACCCCGGGATCTCACGGACCCCCTCCTGAGCGACCCGCTTCTCAGCCTTTGGGAAGCCAGCACCAGGATTTTCTTTATACGGCGCTATTCCAATACACCTGGCGACAAATTACCGAGCCTGTGCATGGAGGTGCTGGCGGGCAATGCCATGACGACCCGGTGCCTGGTCGAAGGGGTCGAGAACATGCAGCTGGAATTCGGGATTGATACCGACGGTGACGGTATTGCCAACCGCTACCGGCAGGCCCCCGCGCCCGGTGACCTGCGGCGGGCGGTGACTGCGAATATCTATCTGCTGATTCGCAGTCCGGCGCCGATACCGGGCTATTCCGATACCAGGTCCTACCGTCTTGGCTCTCGTCTCGTGCCCGCCGCCGAGGACCCGTTCCTGCGCAGAGTCTTCAGTTCGTCGACACCCCTGAGCAATGTGGCCGGTACGCGTCACTGGCGCACCCCCTGATGAAGATGGCTGGAATGTTCAGGGCGGCGGGAGGCAGCCGGGGGACAGTGCTTCCGCTCACGCTGGTATTTACCCTGTTGCTGGCCATGGTTTCGGCAACCGCAATTGAGACGGCAAGCTTGCAGTTTCACATGGCGGGCAATGACCTGTTGTATCAGCAGGCGCTGCAAAACGCGCGGGCCATCGCGCTGGAGATTGCCGCCGACCGCGACAATTTCAGACTCCTCGAGCCTGTTGGTCACAGCAATTGTCTCTCCGACACAATGCTGGCCGACTGTGACTACGAGGACCTTCCCGATCCGGTACACACCACAATCCCGCAGGGTGTGGCGCTGGAAGTGCGCGTAACCAGGGAATATCCCGTCGAGATCGATTTGCGGGCGGACGGCGACCCCGATCCACCGCCGCGGCCGGCGCGCGTTTTCGAGGTGGCGGTGGCGCTGGATGGAGCCGGGGCAAAGCTCGGCAGCGCAAACCTGGTACTCGGTGTTGCAGTGCCGCTCACCGCCGGTGACCCGCGGGCCGTGTTCTGGCGTGAACCCGGCTACGATCCACTGTAGACCCGTAAGATTTCCAGGTTACGCGCTATGCAAAAAAACGGCTTCAGCCTGATCGAACTGCTGATCGCAATCACCGTGGCCGCTGTACTGTTATACGTTGCCCTTCCCGCGTACAGGGAACCGGTATTCGAAATGCGGCGCGCGCTGGTGCGTATGGAATTGCTGGAGGTTGTCGCGCGCCAGGAGCAGTATTTCGGCGATCACAAGCGATATGCCGACAGCCTTGCCGATCTCGGCTTGCCCGGGAGCCCCTATGCGCTGGACAGCGAGGGCAATCGCCTGCCGGCCTCCGCCGCGGAGCGCATCTATCTGATCAGTCTCAGTCAGCAGGGCGCCGGCTTCGTTCTGCACGGGAATCCCCAATACGACCAGGCGGCGGATCATCGTTGTGGCCGCCTCGGCCTTTCCTCCCAGGGTCGCAAGACCGCCACGGGCCACGATGCCGGAGAATGCTGGTAATCGTCATGTGCCAATCACATCTTATGGTCACGGCGCTCAACTTATTCATCCAGGCCGAGCTTTTTCAGACGGTACCTGAGGCTCCTGAAGCTGATCCCCAGCAGTTTTGCCGTGGCGGTCTTGTTCCAGCGGGACTCTTCCAGCGCGGCGCTGATGATGTCCCGTTCGATATCCTCCAGATAGGCCTCCATATTCCCGAACGCCTCCTTTGCCGGGTTACCGCTTGACGCGCCCCGGCTATGTTCAGGAGCCGGCACCGGTGGAGATTCGGATGAGCCGGGAAAGCTCAGGTCCCCGGCGGTGATCACTTCGCCGTCGGACAGTGCCAGTGCCCTTTCCAGCATGTTTTCCAGTTCACGTACGTTCCCCGGGAAACTGTACTTGCGCAGTGCCCCCAGCGCTGAATCATCGAGTCGAGGCCTCGATTTACCCTCCTGCGAGCCGATTCTCTGCAGGATATTTTCGGTCAATGCAGGTAGGTCATCCAGTCGTTCGCGCAGACTGGGAACCATCAGGTCGATCACGTTGATCCGGTAGTAAAGGTCCTGGCGAAACCGGCCGGATTCCACCTCCTGGGCGAGATCCTTGTGTGTCGCGCTGAGCAGGCGAATATCGGTGTTCTCTTCCTCGGAGGCCCCCACCGGACGCACGGCCTTCTCCTGAATGGCCCGCAGCAATTTCACCTGCATCTGGAGAGGCAGGTCGGCGACCTCGTCCAGAAACAGCGTGCCGCCGTTTGCCGCCTGGAAAAGACCGAGTTTATTCTGAGTGGCGCCGGTAAAGCTGCCTTTGACGTGACCGAAAAGCTCGCTCTCCATGAGGTCCGGGGGAATCGCGCCGCAGTTTACGGCGACAAAGGCGCCCGAAGCACGGGGCCCGTGATTGTGGATCAGCCGGGCCACGACCTCTTTGCCCGACCCCGATTCGCCGTGAATATGGACCGGCGCCTGGCTGCGCGCCAGCTTGGATATCTGCCGGCGCAATGTCTGGACCGCCGGAGCATTGCCGATCATTTCACGATCCACTGCATGCTCGGCGCGACTGCTGTCTCCCTCCAGTTGCAGAGCGGAACTGACGAGCCTGCGCAGGTCTTCCAACTCAATCGGCTTGCTGACGAAGTCGAATGCTCCCGCCTTGAGGGCCGAAATGGCTGTTTCGACGCTGCCGTGGGCGGTAATCATGGCAACCGGAATATGCGAGAACTCCTGCTGAATGTGTTCCACGAGGCTGATACCGTTGCCATCGGGCAGGCGCATGTCCGTCAGGCAGAGGTCCGGTTTCACGCGGGACAGCACGTCCATCGCTTCGCCAAGACTCGCTGCGCTGTGAGTCTTCAAACCCATGCGACTGAGGGTAATACTCAGCAGTTCGAGAATATCCGGTTCGTCGTCGACTATCAAAACACTCTGGCTCATTTACAATGCCCGCTGATTCATGGAAATCCGGAAACAGCTCTCGCCGCTACTGCCAGTTCGATAACTTATGGACGCGTTATTGATTTCGCACAATTCCTTGCATAGATAAAGTCCCATGCCGCTGCCTTCGGCATGTGTGGTAAAAAATGGTTCAAACAGTTTTGGTTGCTCCGAGGGCGGCACACCAGGGCCGGCATCGATGACGTCCAGGTGACATTGCTGTGTGGCGGGATCGAGAACGACTTCTATTCGAGCCGATTCGCTGCCTGAGCCCAATTTGCTGTGGCGCAGGGCATTGTCCAGCAGGTTGGCGATAACACGCTGCAGATTCTCGGGATCAAATTCGATGAGAAGTTCATTGTAATCACACTCGATAGTAACCTCGGCGGGGCGATGTAAATCGTTGAGGTAGTCGCGGACAAAACCGGTCAGCCAGGGGGCCAGCTGCAGATATTCCGGCTTCGGCGGTTCCCGCCGGGATATCTGCATGACGCTTTCGATAATCTGGTTGACTCTCCCGCAGTGGTTCTGGATGATTTCGGCCATGCGCTGATCCGCTGGACTCAGATCCTGCGATTCGTGCAGCAATTGAGCTGCGTGACTGATAGCACCCAGGGGATTGCGAATCTCATGCGCGATGCTCGCTGTGAGGCGGCCCAGTGAACTCAGTTTTAATGACTGTGCATACTGGGTGACCGGTGTGTAATCCTCGACGAAAACGAGCGCCTCCCTGTTCGCGTGGGGCTGCAGCTCCCTGAAATGCGCGATAACCGGCGGTGCACCCTCGGTAACCGTGAACGGTTTGGCGCGGTGCGTACCGGTATTTTTCCAGTGCTCGAACTGGTAAGCCAGTTCGTGTGAATAGTCCGCCAGCTGTCGCCCCTGTTCGAAAGCCAGCGGCCTGTCCGGAACGAGCAATACACTCGCGGCTTTATTCATGATGCGAACCCTGCCTCCGCTGTCCACCAGCAGGATCCCCGTATCCATATGCTGCACAATCTGTTCGTTGAGTCGCTGCAGGGAATACAGGTCACTGGCTCTGTTACGCGCCAGTTCTTCGGCGCGGCCCAGACGACTCGCGATGGGTTGTACGATCAGGGACACCCCAAAAATCAGCAGTCCGAGAATGCCTGCCGGAAACAGTGAGCCGATGTCCAGGACATCGCGCAGGATCAGCCACACGGTATCCATCAGAATCGCCAGCACACTGAGGGCGGCGATCAGGGTAGCGAGTGTTCGATTGGTGATCAGCACGGCACTGGCGGCGACGGTGATTACCATCAGTACCGGGAGCCCGCTGATCATTCCCCCGCTGCTGTCGGCCAGTACTGTAATGGCGGCGATGTCCACGAGGAACACCGCCAACATCAGGTTCTGACTCTCGCTGAGCCGGGTGGATAGTGATCCGACCAGTGGAATGCTGGTGGCGAGATAGGCCAGTGCGACCGTCGTGTAAAGCGCTGGATTGAGCGAGCCCACCAGTTCCCGCGTGTTGGGACTTACCAGCATGATAAGCAATACGATGGAAAGCAGGGAACGGTAGCCGACATAGACCCGAAAGAGCGCGAGATTCTGCGAGCCGGACACCTGAGCCGCTGGTTGTGTGAGGATGGCTGGGCGGTTCACCGTGCGCTTGCCTGTCGCTGCCTTTACGTCTCTATTGTAGTGTAACAGGCCTCTGCCCCAAATGATCGCGCACCCTCGGGCGGGGCAATTCCCCGGCTTCGGTCTGGCTATAGGCGGTGCTTTTCCGGAAAATAACGGTCTGACTCGCCAGGCCGATATCTTCATGAGAACGCTGAACATCCTGATGGCCCAGATGAATACCCTTGTCGGGGATTTCGAGGGCAATGCGCACAAGGTCATTACGACCATTGAGCGGGCGCAACGGGCATCCGTGGCGCCGGTGGTGGTCTTTCCGGAGCTCACGCTGTGCGGGTACCCGCCGGAGGACTTGTTGCTGCGTTCGAGCATTGACCGGAGGGTGGAGCGATCTCTCTCCACCATCTGTGCAGCCATGGAGGGTGATGCCTATGCGGTGGTCGGCTATCCGCGCCGGGAGAGTGGTCGTTTGTATAACGCAGCGGGCGTTTTGCACCGCGGCGAGGTAATTGCTGAATACCGCAAACAGTACCTGCCGAACTACCAGGTATTTGACGAGGTGCGCTACTTCGCTGCGGGTGACTCGCCGTGTGTTGTGTCCATTGAGGGTGTGCGTGTCGGCCTGAGTATCTGCGAGGATATCTGGGAGGAGGGCCCCGCCGCACAGGCCGTGGCGGCTGGTGCCGAGGTATTGTTGAATATCAATTCGTCGCCTTATCACCTGGGCAAACGCGACGAGCGTTGGGAAACCGTGGGAGCGCGTGCGCGGGATGCGGGTATCCCGGTGATCTATGTCAATCAGGTCGGCGGGCAGGATGAACTGGTGTTCGACGGCGGCTCCTTCGCGGTCGATGCCACCGGCGCCGTCAGTGGCGCCGCGCCCAACTTCGAGGAGGGCGAGTACTGGCTGCAATGCCATGTGGATAAGGGTGCGATAGCCGGACTCGAGACGGCTCCGCCACTCGGTGAACTGGAGGCTGTCTGGCGCGCACTCGTGTTGGGCACGCGGGATTATGTACAAAAAAATGGCTTCAAGGGTGTTGTTCTGGGTCTATCGGGCGGCGTGGATTCGGCGCTGACCCTTGCGGTGGCCGAGGCGGCCCTGGGCGCCGAGTGTGTCGAAGCGGTGATGATGCCTTTTCGCTATACCGCGCAAATGAGCGTCGAAGACGCGGCGGAGCAGTCGGAGATTCTCGGGGTGAAACACTCGGTGATCTCGATCGAGCCGATCTACGATGCGTTCATGCACAGCCTGGCGCAGATGTTCGCCGGCACTGAACCGGATACCACTGAAGAAAACCTGCAGGCCCGGTGTCGCGGTGTGCTGCTTATGTCCATATCCAACAAAAAGGGATGTCTGGTGCTGACCACCGGCAACAAGAGCGAACTGGCGGTCGGTTATTCTACCCTCTACGGGGATATGGCCGGCGGTTTCGACGTACTCAAGGATGTGCCGAAAACACTGGTATACGAATTGTGCCGCTATCGCAATTCACTGGGTCCCTGTATCCCCGAGCGGGTGATCGAGCGCCCGCCCTCCGCTGAGCTGCGGCCCGACCAGCGGGACGAAGACAGCCTCCCACCCTACGATGTGCTGGACAGAATCCTTGAACTGTATATCGAGGAGGATTACAGCGCCCAGGCCATCGTCGATGCCGGTCAGGATCCGGATCAGGTGCACAAGGTGTTGCGCCTTGTGGACCTCAACGAATACAAGCGCCGTCAGGCGCCGGTCGGGGTGCGGATCACACGGCGCGGATTCGGCCGCGATCGCCGCTATCCGATCACGTCGGCCTGGAAGCTGGGGGACTGACGATGCCCCCGGCCTGCTGGTGCCGGGGTCAGTCCAGTGCGGGACGGTGATCAAACTGGGGCGGGCGCGGCGGATCGAACAGGCCGAACGACAGTCTGTTGATCCAGGAGCGCTCCTGGCCCTCCAGCGTATAGACACTGTCGAACTCGCCGTTCTTGTCGATAGTGGGGTGGTCCGGAAAGTTCATTGCCAGCACCTCGATGGCATCCCGGGCGAGATCGTCCAGGCCGAGGCGGGCATAGGACTGCGCCATGATCGCCAGCCCGTCGGCGACGGCGGGCGTGCGCTGGTAATTTTCCACCACATAGCGGCCGCGGTTGGCGGCAGCCAGATAGGCGCTCCTGCGCAGGTAATAGTTCGCAACATTGATTTCATGTCTCGCCAGCAGGTTGCGCAGGGATACCATGCGCGCCCTGGCATCCGCGGCATAGGGGCTGCCCGGGTAGCGCGAGATCAGCTGTGCGAATTCCGCGAATGCCTCCCTGGCCTGGCTGGTGTCACGCCTGGTGGGGTCAATGGGAAGAAAGCGGTTGAACACATCCTCATTGCCCGTATAAGCGGACAGGCCTTTCATGTAATAGGCGTAATCCACGTTGGGATGCCGCGGATGCAGCCTGATGAAACGGTCCGCCGCCTCGACCGCCGCCTCGTGCTCATAGGCGCTATAGTGCGCGTAGATCAGCTCCAGCTGCGCCTGTACCGCATACTTGCCGAAAGGGTAACGGGATTCCAGTAACTGGAGGCTGCGCACGGCCAGATCGTAGTTGCCGCTGCGCAAGTAGCGCTGGGCCTCCTGGTATATTTGCTGCTCACCCGCATCGCTGGATATATCCGGTAACTGATCGTTGCCGGAACAACCGATCAGGACGAGGCCCATAAAGATGACAAGCAGTGTTCTCAAGGTGTGTACCGGTCCGGGACGCGCGGGCGTGCTACCATCGCAGCCGGCGCGAGTTTGTCGAGGCGGTATTTAAACACAGCATGACGGGTGCATAAACAGGACGATCAATGCCCGAGAGAGTCGAGCTCAGTGCGGAGGTCCCCGAGGAACTGCATGGGACCAGGTTGGACCTCGCGGCCGCGACGCTGTTTTCCGCCTATTCGCGATCCCGACTGCAGACGTGGATTCGCGAGGGCTCACTGCTGGTCGATGGCAAAAGTGGTCGGCCGCGGGACACGGTCCGCGCCGGGGATCGTCTTGTGGTCAGTGCGCGACTCGAGCGGGAAGTATCCTGGCAGCCACAGGACATCGAGCTGCGCATCATCCACGAGGACGATGACCTGCTGGTCCTGGACAAACCGGCCGGGCTGGTGGTTCACCCCGCCGCGGGACACGCCGATGGCACCCTCGTCAACGCGCTGCTGGCCCACGATCCGGGATTGGCGCAATTGCCGCGCGCCGGCCTTGTACACCGGCTGGATAGAGACACCTCCGGTATCATGGCGGTGGCCAGGAGCCTGCGGGCGCACCGCGAGCTGGTGGCGCAATTGCAGGCGCGCACGGTGCGACGGGAATACTGCGCCGTGTGTGTCGGCGCCATGACAGGCGGCGGCACGGTCGATGCGCCCATAGGGCGTCATCCGCGCCAGCGCAAGCAGATGGCCGTGCTCGAATCCGGCGGCAGGCCCGCGATCACGCACTACCGTATAGAGCGGCGTTTCGGGCACCATACCGCGATCGGGGTGAGCCTCGAGACCGGCCGCACCCATCAGATTCGCGTGCATCTGGCGCACCGGAGGCATCCCCTGGTAGGTGATCCCGTTTACGGCGGCAGGCCGCGCATACCGCGGCGAGCCTCCGCTGCTCTGACCGAGGCGTTGCGGGGATTCGGGCGGCAGGCGCTGCATGCACGCCGGCTCGGCTTGTTGCATCCCGCCAGCGGTGAGCCGGTCGCGTTCGACTGTCCTCTACCCGACGACATGAGCGGTCTGATAGCGCTGCTAGCCCGGGACGACCCGGCACCGATCGGCGATGCTGACCCTCGTTGAGCCCCGGTGGCCGGCCCCGGGCGGGGTGCGCGCTTTTTGTACCACGCGCCGCGGAGGGGTCAGTGCGGCACCGTTTGACAGCCTGAACCTGGCGTTGCACGTGGGAGACAGCGCCAGTGCAGTGAATGCCAATCGTGGGCTGCTGCGGCGTGAGCTGGAACCCGACACCGCCGTGTTCTGGCTCACCCAGGTGCATGGCACCCGGGTTGTGGAAGCGGCGCCCGCTGCGTGCGCCGTTGGCATCCCGGTCGAGGCCGACGCCGCGTGGAGCAGGAATCCCTCGGTGGCATGCGCCGTGCTGACCGCCGATTGCCTGCCTGTACTGCTGTGTGGCGGGGGTGGTGAGGTGGTCGCCGCCGCGCACGCCGGTTGGCGCGGGCTGGCGGCCGGCGTTCTGGAGGCGACAATCGCCGCAATGGATATAGACCCGCGCCATCTGCTGGCCTGGTTGGGCCCGGCTATCGGGGCGTCCAGTTTCGAGGTCGGCCCCGAAGTTCGCGCTGCATTTCTGGCCCGGCCCGGGGCGGGCCGGGCGTCCATCGACCGCTGTTTTACCCCCGGTGCGGCGCGCCCCGGGCATTTTTTTGCCGATCTGTACGCGCTCGCCCGTGCGCGGCTGGCACTGGCGGGCGTACGTCAGGTGTTCGGCGGCAATTTTTGCACATATCGGCAGTCGGAGCTGTTTTTTTCCTACCGCCGGGACGGCGTTACCGGGCGTATGGCCAGCGTCATCCGGCCCCGGCTGCCGGGCGGGCAGCGATAATCCCACACTTGAAGCGGGGCCATGGGGCCCCCATGTATAGAGGCATGTTGTTTGTGTCGCCCCCGTTGCGGGCGGTCACCGAGGAGAATGTCGTATGCGAATGGACAAACTGACCAACCAGCTGCAGGGTGCACTGGCTGACGCCCAATCCCTGGCCCTGGGCAAAGATCACAACTTTGTCGAACCGGTGCATCTGTTGAGCGCACTGCTCGAGCAGCAGGGCGGGGCCTGTCGTCCGCTGCTGCAAAAGTCGGGGGCGGATGTTTCCGGATTGATCGAAGCTGCTCGCGGGGCGGTCGAAGCGCTGCCGACAGTGAGTGGGGCGGGGGGCGACATTCACCTGTCCAACGATCTCATCCGGGTGCTCAATCTGACCGACAAGCTCGCCCAGCAGGGCGGAGACAGCTATATTTCCAGTGAACTGGTGCTGCTGGCCATGCTGCAGGGCAATGATACGGCCGGCAAACTGCTCAAATCCCACGGCGTCAGCGAAGAGGGCCTCAAAGGGGCCATTGAGTCGGTGCGCGGCGGCGAGGCGGTGGACAACCCCGAGGCGGAGGAGTCCCGCCAGGCGCTTGAAAAGTACACCATCGACCTGACGGAGCGCGCCGAGCAGGGCAAACTCGATCCGGTCATCGGGCGGGACGACGAGATTCGCCGCACTATTCAGGTATTGCAGCGCCGCACCAAGAACAATCCCGGTATTGATCGGTGAGCCCGGCGTGGGCAAGACGGCGATTATCGAGGGTCTCGCGCAGCGCGTGGTCAACGGCGAGGTCCCCGAAACGATGCGCGACAAGCGTGTATTGTCGCTCGATCTGGGCGCGTTGCTGGCGGGTGCGAAATTCCGGGGCGACTTTGAGGAGCGCCTCAAGGCGGTGCTTAACGAGCTCGGCAAGCAGGAGGGACGCATCATCCTGTTCATCGACGAGCTGCACACCATGGTGGGCGCGGGCAAGGCCGAAGGCTCGATGGACGCGGGCAACATGCTCAAGCCCGCGCTGGCCCGCGGCGAGTTGCACTGTGTGGGCGCCACTACCCTGGACGAATACCGACAGCACGTGGAGAAGGACGCCGCCCTGGAGCGGCGCTTCCAGAAGGTGCTCGTGGACGAGCCCACCGAGGAAGATACCATCGCCATCCTGCGCGGACTCAAGGAGCGCTACGAGGTCCATCACGGCGTGAATATCACCGACAGCGCGATCATTGCCGCCGCGCGCCTGTCGCAGCGGTACATTACCGACCGGCAGCTGCCGGACAAGGCGATCGACCTGGTGGATGAGGCTGCCAGCCGTATTCGCATGGAGATCGATTCGAAACCCGAGGCCATGGACAAGCTGGAGCGCCGTCTGATCCAGCTCAAGATCGAGCGCGAAGCGGTGAAGAAGGATGCCGACGCGGCGGCCCTGAAGCAGCTCGAGCGCCTCGATGAGGAGATTGAGCGGGTCGAGCGGGAGTACGCGGACCTGGAAGAGATCTGGAAGGCCGAAAAGGCATCCGTACAGGGGGCCGCCGATATCAAGAGTGAACTCGAGCAAGTCCGGCAGGAACTGGAAGCCGCCCGCAGGACGGGGGACCTTACGCGCATGTCGGAACTGCAATACGGCCGTATTCCGGAACTGGAAAAACAGCTGGCAACAGCCGAAGAGAGCGAGGTCGAGGAGACCCAACTGCTGCGCAACAAGGTTACCGACGAGGAAATCGCGGAGGTTGTCTCGCGCTGGACCGGCATCCCGGTTTCCAAAATGATGGAGGGCGATCGGGACAAGCTGTTGCGTATGGAGGAGGCCCTGCACCAGCGGGTCATCGGCCAGGACGAGGCTATTGCCGCCGTGTCCAACGCCGTCCGCCGCTCCCGTGCCGGCCTCAGCGATCCCAAACGGCCCAATGGATCTTTCCTGTTCCTCGGCCCCACAGGTGTGGGCAAGACCGAGTTGTGCAAGGCCCTGGCGGATTTCCTGTTCGACAGCGAGGACGCCATGGTGCGGGTCGACATGTCCGAATTCATGGAAAAGCACTCCGTAGCCCGGCTCATCGGCGCTCCTCCGGGCTATGTCGGCTACGAGGAGGGCGGCTATCTCACCGAGGCCGTGCGGCGGCGTCCGTATTCCCTGCTGCTTCTGGACGAGGTAGAGAAAGCACACGCGGACGTGTTCAATGTGCTCCTGCAGGTTCTCGAGGACGGCCGGTTGACCGACGGTCAGGGCCGTACCGTGGATTTTCGCAACACGGTGATCGTCATGACCTCAAACCTGGGCTCCCATCTGATCCAGGAGATGGCCGGCGAGGACAATTACGACGCCATGAAAGCCGCCGTGATGGAGGTGGTCGGCACGCATTTCCGCCCCGAGTTTATCAACCGCGTCGACGAGACGGTGGTGTTTCACCCACTGGCACGGGAGCAGATTCGCGGAATCGCGGCCATTCAGCTGCGCGCGCTGCAGGATCGCCTCGCGGACAGCGAGATGCAGCTGGAAATCAGCGACGCCTTCATGGACCGCCTTGTCGCAACGGGCTTCGACCCGGTGTACGGCGCCCGGCCCCTGAAGCGCGCCATCCAGCAAGAACTGGAAAACCCCCTGGCCCAGCGTCTGTTGGCCGGGGAGTTTCAGCCGGGGCAGGTGATCCGCGCGGACCTTGAGGGCGACCAGCCCGTGTTCAGTGCCGCGGCGCTGGACGCCGCCTGATACCGTGCGGGGTTGGCGTGGTAGTGGGTCAGTCTGAAGAGGGTTTCGGTGACCGTGAGTCGTCGCGCCCGGCCGCACGACCGTTGCCGCGACAGGCTCAGGCGGCGCTCACTCGCAGTAAGTAGTGATCTGTGACTGGGTTGTGCGCTTCTGCTCCTCGATCTCTTCCTCGCTCAGCGCGCGCGTCTCGCCGGTCTCGGTGCGAATCACGATGCGCGCCGAACCATTGAGCGTTTCCAGGTTGGCCCGCGCCTTGGCGCAGAACTCCGCTGTCGCTTTTTCCCGGGCCTGTTGATCCGCTGGCGCGCCGGCCGCGCCTGCATCCTCCGCCCCGGCAGCTGGCTCCGTGGCCAGCGCGTCCTGGCGAGATTTGACGGCTCGCGAAAAGCTCGATGTACTCGATACGATCTCGTAGTCCACACCGGCGGGCGGGGGGCGGTCGCTGTAGACTGTTTCACCCTGTTCGTCCGTCCAGCGATAGTGGTGGTTCTGGGCCATACTCTGACTGGCCAGGAGTGCCAGACCCGCCACCAGTGTTGCCCCCGCCAGGCGTATCCGTCTATCTTTCAAGTGCAATACCCCTCTTTATTGCATGTCGGTTTGCCACAGACCAGTGACAGTCACTATTCGCAGTAGAACTCTATCGCCTCGCGGGCTTGCTGGCGGCGCTGCTCTTTTTCCTCTTCGTTGAGGAACTTGTACTCGCCCGTCTCGTCGTCGCGGACCCGCAAGCGTGGCCTCGTGTTCAGTGCCTCCAGATTGTCCCTGGCTCTCTGGCAAAATTCCGGATTCTTCTTCGGCTCTTGTGCCGCCTTATCGACCGGTTCGAACTCATTGCCCACCCGCGGCTCGACTTCCCTGGGAACGGCGCCCTGCCCGGCGTCGACGGGACGCACGAATTTCGATTCCGTCGAGATAACCTCGTAGTCGGTCCCCTCCGGCGGGGGGCGGTCGCTGTGAACCGGATTACCCCGATCGTCCACCCAGCGATAAAGTACTTCTGCAGCGTTGCTGTAAAGACCGCCCAGTGCCAGGATTGAGGAAATCCAGAGCAATGCCAGTATTCGTACCGCCTGTTTCATGGCCCCGTTCCCCCATTTGCTGTGCTTATGGTATCAAAAGTACCCCACAACAGGGTCCGAGGCAATCGGCGTAACGTGGCAATAGTGGGTCAGCCTGGGAAACAGGCCCGGAAAACCTGGCAAAATTTCAGACTGGTCCAATACCAGCACAGCTCCGTGGTTGACATTGTTTTTCAGTGGAGGAAAATGGCAGGGTCTTGCAACCGGTAATGGCTAACGTCGAGTACCCTCGGCCTCTGGCTTACTGCGTCGATGCGATTATTTGGCGCGGCTGCTTGCGAGTCCCGTAACCAGTCCGGACCGTACCGGCCGGATTGGGGCCAGACACTGCGCTACCCCGCAGGGTGACCGATACACGGGCTGTTCGTGATCGTAGTTCCCCCAAGGAGCGATTCCGGGGGTTGGTCTTCGCGGGCAGTGTATCGAGTTTGCAAGGGGTGGCGTGGCACAGCGGAAGCCGGTCTTTGGCGCCCGCATCGCAACGTCCACATTATTCTGGAATGCTCCGGTGACTCAGACATACCGGGGACGAAGTGTGTTGGAGAAACGTTGTGGAGTTGTTGTCTGGCGGTGAAATGATTGCCCGCGCCCTGGAGGACGAAGGTGTCGAGTACATCTTCGGCTACCCGGGTGGCGCGGTTCTGCACATCTACGATGCCCTGTTCAAGGACTGCAAGGTGCCACATATCCTGGTGCGCCACGAGCAGGCAGCGACGCATGCCGCGGACGGCTATGCGCGGGCCACGGGCAAGCCCGGCGTCGTGCTGGTAACCTCCGGACCGGGCGCAACCAACGCCATTACCGGTATTGCCACCGCTTACATGGATTCCATTCCGCTGGTTGTTTTCTCGGGACAGGTGGCCAGCCACCTCATCGGCGAGGACGCCTTTCAGGAAACCGATATGATCGGCATTTCGCGCCCTATCGTGAAACACAGCTTCATGGTCGGCGCGACCGAAGAACTGCCCTCCGTGATCAAGAAGGCCTTCCAGATTGCCTCGACCGGCCGTCCCGGCCCCGTGGTGATCGATATCCCCAAGGATTACACCCGGCCGGACGCCAAGTTCGAGTACGATTACCCGCGGCAGATCAAGATGCGGTCCTATTCGCCGGCCCAGCGCGGCCATACGGGGCAGATCAAGAAAGCCGCGCGCATGTTGTTGTCGGCGAAGCGCCCTATTATTTACAGCGGTGGCGGGGTCATTCTGGGCGAGGGCTCCGAACAGTTGACCCAGCTTGCCCGCGAGCTCAATTTCCCGGTGACCAATACCTTGATGGGACTGGGAGGTTATCCCGGCAGTGATCGGCAGTTTCTCGGCATGCTGGGCATGCACGGGTTCTATGAAGCCAACATGGCCATGCATTACAGCGACTGCATCCTGGCGATAGGCGTGCGCTTCGACGACCGGGTCACCAACACGGTCGACAAGTTCTGCCCGAGCGCGAAAGTGATCCATGTGGACATTGACCCGGCCTCCATTTCCAAGACGGTGATGGCCGACATTCCGATTGTCGGGCCGGTTGCGTCGGTGCTGATGGAACTGCGGGCCCAGGTCGCCGCCCTGCGTGAAAAAGACGCCAATCTGCCCGATCCCGAGGCGTTGGGTCGCTGGTGGGAGCAGATCGAGGAGTGGCGCGAGGCACACGGTTTGTTCACCGGGCGTCGCTATGGGCAGAGCGAACACATCATGCCGCAGCAGGTCATTGAAAGCCTCTACCGGGTCACCGGCGGCGAAGCTTTCGTCACCTCCGATGTCGGCCAGCACCAGATGTTCGCCGCCCAGTACTATCCCTTCGACAAGCCGCGCCGCTGGATCAATTCCGGGGGGCTGGGAACCATGGGTTTCGGTCTGCCCGCGGCGATGGGCGTAAAGCTGGCTTTCCCGGATACGGAGGTCGCCTGCGTCACCGGTGAGGGCAGCATCCAGATGAATATTCAGGAGCTTTCCACCTGCACCCAGTACAAGCTCCCCATAAAAATCGTCAACCTGCGCAACAACTATCTGGGCATGGTGAAACAGTGGCAGGACATGCAATACGAGAGCCGCTACGCCATGAGCACCTATGAGGACTCATTGCCGGACTTCGTCAAGCTGGCGGAATCCTACGGCCACGTCGGATTCGAGGTACAGAAGCTCGAGGATCTTGACCGGGTAATGGAGGAGGCCTTCGCCATGAAGGACCGGCTCGTGTTCCTGGATATATTTGTCGATCCCAAGGAGCATGTGTATCCGATGCACATCGCTCCCAACGGGGCGATGAAAGACATGTGGCTGAGCAAGAACGAGAGGACCTGACATGCGCCGGATCATTTCTATTCTGATGGAAAACGAACCCGGCGCGCTGTCCAGGGTGGTCGGCCTGTTTTCCCAGCGCGGCTACAATATCGAGACCTTGAACGTCGCGCCGACCGATGACCCGACACTGTCGCGCCTGACGCTGACCACCATTGGCGACGACTTGCGCATCGAGCATATCACCAAGCAGTTGAACAAGCTGGTCGACGTGGTCAAGCTGGTGGACCTCACCGAGGGGGCCCACGTCGAGCGCGATATGATGCTTATCAAGGTCCGTGCCACGGGAAACCAGAGGGACGAGGTCAAGCGCACCACGGATATTTTCCGGGGGCAGATCGTGGACGTGGGTCCCCATGTCTACACGATCCAGCTCACCGGCACCTCCGACAAGCTGGACGCCTTTGTGGCGGCGATGGCCGAAGCGGATGTGCTGGAGGTCGTGCGCTCCGGTGTGGCCGGCATCTCCCGCGGAGAAAAGGTACTCAGTTTATGAACGCGTGGCTTGTCAATGTCCCACCCGCGGGACTGTCCGCGCACAGCCGGTTCAAAGTCTAGCTACAAGACCCGCTTCATGGCGGTCATGTAACCGCGCAGGGTCTTGCCGATGATCTCCACGGGATGAGTGCGGATAGCCTCGTTGACAGCGATCAGTTCCTGGTTGTCGACGCCGTTGTCGCCGGCGATGCCCTCGCCAATAACGTCCTTGTCGACACGACTCATGAAGTCGGCCAGCAATGGGCGGCAGGCGTGATCGAACAGGTAGCAGCCGTATTCGGCCGTGTCGCGAAATCACGACGTTCATTTCGTAGAGTTTCTTGCGCGCGATGGTGTTCGCGATCAGCGGCGTCTCGTGGAGCGATTCGTAGTAGGCCGACTCCTCCTTGATGCCGGCGCTGACCATGGTGTCGAAGGCGAGCTCCACGCCCGCCTTGATCATGGCGACCATGAGAATGCCGTGATCGTAGTACTCCTGCTCCGTAATATCCGCGCTGGTGTTCTCGGACTGCTCGAAGGGTGTCTCGGCGGTGGCGGCCCGCCATTTGAGCAGGTCGGCGTCGTCGTTGGCCCAGTCCGCCATCATGGTGCGGGAAAAATCCCCGGACATGATATTGTCCAGATGCTTTTCGTACAGCGGTTGCAGGGTTTCCTTCAGTTCCCGGGCGAGGTGGAATGCGCGAATCTTTCCCGGATTGGCCAGGCGGTCCATCATGTTGGTGATGCCGCCGTGCTTGAGTCCTTCGGTAATGGTTTCCCAACCGTACTGGATCAGTTTCGAGGCATAACCCGGCTCGATTCCCTTCTCCACCATCTTGTCGTAGCACAGCAGGGAGCCGGTCTGCAGCATGCCGCAGAGAATTGTCTGCTCGCCCATCAGGTCGGATTTCACCTCGGCGACCGGTGAGGACTCCAGCACGCCGGCCCGGTGAGCGCCGGTCCCCGCCGCCAGCGCTTTGGCGATTTCCAGGCCATCGCCATTGGGATCGTTTTCCCTGTGGACGGCGATCAGCGTGGGCACGCCGAAGCCGCGCTTGTATTCCTCGCGCACCTCGGTGCCCGGGCACTTGGGGCACATCATCACCACGGTGATGTCATCGCGGATCTGCATGCCTTCCTCGACGAGGTTGAAACCGTGGGCGTAGTCCAGGCAGGCCCCCTGTTTCATCAATGGCATGATGGTGGTGATAACGTCGCTGTGCTGCTTGTCCGGCGTGTCAGGTTCAGCACCACGTCGGCCCCGGGAATCAGATCCTGGTAGGTGCCGACCGCAAAGCCGTTTTCGCTGGCGTTCTTCCAGGACTGGCGCTGCTCCTTGATGGCGGCCTCGCGCAGGGCATAGGAGACGTCGAGGCCGCTGTCGCGCAGGTTGAGGCCCTGGTTGAGCCCCTGGGCGCCGCAACCGACGATGACCAGCTTTTTCCCCTTCAGCTTTGCCACGCCGTCGGCGAATTCCGAGCGCGCCATGAAGCGGCATTTCCCGAGTTCTTCGAGCTGCAACCGCAGCGGCAGGGAATTGAAGTAGTTCTGTGGCATCCCAACGATCCTCGTCTGGCCGGTTTGGGTGGGTACGATACGCGATCGGGAGACTTGCGTAAAACGCTATATACTGAATACAGTATTGCAGTATCAGCAATACAAAAACGCCTTTGCGAATGGGGGAGGCATGGAAACCAGGTCGCTGCAGGTATTCCTGTCCGTGGCCGAGACACTGAGCTTCAGCCGCAGCGCCGAACGCCTGCACCTGAGTGTGTCTGCGGTCAGCCGCACGGTCAGGCGTCTCGAGGAGGAGGTGGGCCAACCCTTGCTGGAACGGGACAGGCGGCGCGTGCGACTTACCGGCGCGGGCCGTGAGTTTCGCGAATACGCGCGCGGCGCGCTGGCGCAGTGGCACCAGTTGCGCCGCCGCCTGGACAGCAGGGGAGACGTCGCCGGAGAGATCAGCCTGTTTTGTTCCGTCACCGCCTCCTATAGTGTGCTCGCGCCCGTCCTGGAGGCATTCCGGGGTGCGTACCCGGCGGTGGAAATCATGCTGCATACGGGTGACCAGGCGGACGGTATACGCAGGGTGTTCGATGGGCAGGACGACATGGCGGTCAGCGGGCGGCCGCACCGGTTGCCGGCGGGCCTGGCATTCCTGCCGCTGCGTCAGTCGCCTCTGCGCTTCTGGGCGCCGGCGGCGGACTGTGCGGTGCGGGACCTGGCCATGAGTGCGGGCCGCAGCGGGCAGCGCGTCGATTGGCAGCAGGTCCCGTTCATTGTGCCGGAGCGCGGCGCAACCAAGGAAATGCTGGACCATTGGTTGGCGGAGCGGGGTGTGCGACCGCAGATATACGCGCAGGTCGCCGGCCACGAGGCCATTGTCGCCATGGTGGGATTGGGACTGGGCATCGGGGTTGCGCCGCAACTGGTAGCGGAGGCGAGCGGCATGAGAGACCGTGTCAGCCGGCTGCCTGTGGAGCCGTCGCTGCCGCCGTTGACCATCGGCCTCTGTACACTGTCGAAGCGCCTTGCCAGCCCCTGTGTCCGCGCCCTTTGGGACGTGGCGGGGCAGACCTACGGGAAGGCTCTCTGATACCATCGGACGACTGACGCATGCGGGAGCGGAAAGTGGAAAAAAAGGGTGCCGCCGGGCCCTCGGGGGAAACAGCCGGAGATGAGACCTCTGACCGAACCGGCAGTGTGACGCCCGGTCTGGACCTGCTGGTCGACGAGTACGAGGAGGAGGTCTCTGAAAACGGGCGCACTGTGCGCCGCCGCGGAGTGTACCTGCTGCCCAATCTCTTCACGACAGGTGCGCTATTTGCGGGTTTCTATGCGGTGATCGCCGCCATGCGCGACGATTTCGAGAGTGCCGCTATCGCTATCCTTTTTGCCATGGTTTTCGATGGCCTCGATGGGCGCGTGGCTCGCCTGACCAACACGTCCAGCAAGTTCGGGGTCGAATACGACAGCCTGTCTGACATGGTGTCCTTCGGCGTGGCGCCCGCCCTGGTCATGTTCAGCTGGGCCCTGGGGGATCTGGGCAAGTTCGGCTGGAGCGCGGCTTTTGTCTACGTCGCCTGTGCAGCGCTGAGACTCGCGCGGTTCAATACCAGGGTCGAGACCGCGGACAACCACTACTTTACGGGGCTCGCAAGCCCCGCGGCGGCCGCGATCATCGCCGCCACGGTCTGGGTGTGCCATGATCTCGGCTGGGTCGGCGACCGGATCCCGCCGGAAATTTCCGTGCTGGCGGGAATACTGACCGCCGTCATCGGCATTCTGATGATCGCCAACTTTCCCTATTGGAGCTTCAAGGGCCTGGATTTTCGTCGCCGCGTACCCTTCGTGGTAGTGATTGGTATGGTGCTTGTATTCGGTCTGGTAACCGTCGATCCGCCGAGCGTCATCCTCGCGGCCTCCCTGACCTATGCGTTGTCCGGCCCGTTCATGCAGTTGATGAGGTGGCGTAAACGTCACTCAAGTTGACAGTCCCGGTCACGTGGCGGGCCCCTCGCTGGCAGGCTTTTCCGGTTGACCCGCGCGCGAGTAAAATTTTTCTGTAAAGTTCTTGCAGGGCGCAAGTCCAGGCGTATAATGCGCCTCCTCGGTCGGGGCAGTCCCCGACGGAGACACCGTGCCCGTGCGGCGCGGTGAGCTGATTAACAAACCGATGAAGACAGATGTGTGGGCACTTGTTGGGCTGGATGTCACGATTATCCAGGTACGACAAGTGACTCATTGATTCGTTTTTAGAACATTGATTCTGAGTTGTATCTGGGCCGAGATTTGGCCGGTGAAGTGGGGTTTTCCACGTAACCGGCCCGTTCGGTGAGTCCGCGGCGCCGTTGCCGGTAGGGGAAGGGTTCGCTCTTTCGCTATTGGCGGGGTGCTGCGGGTTGACGGAACGTTAAAAGATTGAACTGAAGAGTTTGATCATGGCTCAGATTGAACGCTGGCGGCAGGCCTAACACATGCAAGTCGAGCGCGAAAGGACCTTCGGGTCTGAGTAGAGCGGCGGACGGGTGAGTAACGCGTAGGAATCTACCCAATAGTGGGGGACAACTCGGGGAAACTCGAGCTAATACCGCATATGCCCTGCGGGGTAAAGGTGGCCTCTATTGATAAGCTATCGCTATTGGATGAGCCTGCGTTGGATTAGCTTGTTGGTGGGGTAAAGGCCTACCAAGGCGACGATCCATAGCTGGTCTGAGAGGATGATCAGCCACACCGGGACTGAGACACGGCCCGGACTCCTACGGGAGGCAGCAGTGGGGAATATTGCGCAATGGGCGAAAGCCTGACGCAGCCATGCCGCGTGTGTGAAGAAGGCCCTAGGGTTGTAAAGCACTTTCAGTGGGGAGGAAATGCCCGGTGTTAATAGCGCCGGTAGTTGACGTTACCCACAGAAGAAGCACCGGCTAACTCCGTGCCAGCAGCCGCGGTAATACGGAGGGTGCGAGCGTTAATCGGAATTACTGGGCGTAAAGCGCGCGTAGGCGGTTTGTTAAGTCGGATGTGAAAGCCCCGGGCTCAACCTGGGAACTGCACCCGATACTGGCCGACTGGAGTACGAGAGAGGGAGGTAGAATTCCACGTGTAGCGGTGAAATGCGTAGATATGTGGAGGAATACCAGTGGCGAAGGCGGCCTCCTGGCTCGATACTGACGCTGAGGTGCGAAAGCGTGGGGAGCAAACAGGATTAGATACCCTGGTAGTCCACGCCGTAAACGATGTCTACTAGCCGTTGGGAAACTTGAGTCCCTGGTGGCGCAGCTAACGCACTAAGTAGACCGCCTGGGGAGTACGGCCGCAAGGTTAAAACTCAAATGAATTGACGGGGGCCCGCACAAGCGGTGGAGCATGTGGTTTAATTCGATGCAACGCGAAGAACCTTACCAGGCCTTGACATCCTGCGAACTTTCCAGAGATGGATTGGTGCCTTCGGGAGCGCAGTGACAGGTGCTGCATGGCTGTCGTCAGCTCGTGTCGTGAGATGTTGGGTTAAGTCCCGTAACGAGCGCAACCCTTGTCCTTAGTTGCCAGCGATTCGGTCGGGAACTCTAAGGAGACTGCCGGTGACAAACCGGAGGAAGGTGGGGATGACGTCAAGTCATCATGGCCCTTACGGCCTGGGCTACACACGTGCTACAATGGAACGTACAAAGGGCGGCGAAGGCGCGAGCTGGAGCGAATCCCACAAAACGTTTCGTAGTCCGGATCGGAGTCTGCAACTCGACTCCGTGAAGTCGGAATCGCTAGTAATCGTGAATCAGCATGTCACGGTGAATACGTTCCCGGGCCTTGTACACACCGCCCGTCACACCATGGGAGTGGGTTGCTCCAGAAGTGGTTAGCCTAACCTTCGGGAGGGCGATCACCACGGAGTGATTCATGACTGGGGTGAAGTCGTAACAAGGTAGCCCTAGGGGAACCTGGGGCTGGATCACCTCCTTAAGCGAAACGTGGCACGGTCTGGTAAGTGTCCACACATTTGTCTTCATCGTACGGTAAGCGGAAGTCAGGGGACTTGAGGTAGAGTGCCGCTGCTTGACTTTGGATTGAGTCCTGGCGAGGTTGAGCAGGCAGTTTAGCGCAGCTGAGGATCTGAGCGGCTGGAGCCAGTCATCTGACAGGAGGTCTGCAGCTCGATGCTGAGCATAGCGCCTGCCATTCTGAGGCACGCAGGACAGAGGACTAGCGGTTCGATCCCGAGGGCACGTAGCTCTTCACGCGATGGCAACAGGCCTGTAGCTCAGTTGGTTAGAGCGCACCCCTGATAAGGGTGAGGTCGGCAGTTCAAGTCTGCCCAGGCCTACCAGTTCAGTGCCTGGAGGGTGCTGTTGACGGCTTCTGCACACCGGTATCAGACCGAAGCGCATGGTGATGTGTTTCGTTCTGGTTCTGGCGACCGGAAAGTTCTTTAACAAGGTAGATCAAGCTGAGTCTTTGGACTGACATGCAGCATGCGCAGGTGGTTGATGTGTGTGAGGTATGCGGTTCGAGGATAAATTGTTCCGTGGCGACGGGTTTCAATTCCCCGTTGCCACAGAGAGTTGTAATAAACACTGTGACTTAAGCGTCACAACATCCGGCGGGCACTTCCCGAGGTTTGGGGGGTGCCGTGGCGCCTGGCCTGTTGCATGAGGGGGCCGGGTGCGGTCGACGATCAGATAACCCCGGTTATATGGTCAAGCGACAAAGCGTATACGGTGGATGCCTTGGCAGTCAGAGGCGATGAAGGACGTAGGAGCCTGCGATAAGTCTCGGGGAGGTGGCAACCGACCTTTGATCCGGGAATGTCCGAATGGGGAAACCCACCTGGTGCAAGCCAGGTATTCACAACTGAATACATAGGTTGTGGAGGCGAACGCGGGGAACTGAAACATCTAAGTACCCGCAGGAACAGAAATCAATTGAGATTCCCCCAGTAGCGGCGAGCGACCGGGGAGTAGCCTGCAAGTGATAGCGAGACGGTTAGTGGAACGGTCTGGAAAGTCCGGCGATAGAGGGTGATAGCCCCGTACACGAAAGCCGTTTTGTGGTACTGAGCTTGCGACAAGTAGGTCGGGACACGAGATATCCTGACTGAAGACGGGGGGCCCATCCTCCAAGGCTAAATACTCCTGACTGACCGATAGTGAACCAGTACCGTGAGGGAAAGGCGAAAAGAACCCCGGAGAGGGGAGTGAAATAGAACCTGAAACCGTGTACGTACAAGCAGTCGGAGCTTCGCCACTCAATCGCTTTGCGATTGAGTGGCTGCGAGGAACAGAAGACAGAGAACGGAGGCCGAAAAGTCGAGAGCAGAGAGGTCGGGTTTCTGACGTTGGTTTTCTGTCATCAGTCATCAGTCATCTGTCTTCTGAACGGAGCCACTCAATAACGAGCTTATTGAGTGACGGAGTGACGGCGTACCTTTTGTATAATGGGTCAGCGACTTATTGTTTGTAGCGAGCTTAACCGCGTAGGGTAGGCGTAGGGAAACCGAGTCTTAACAGGGCGCTTTAGTTGCAGGCAATAGACCCGAAACCGGGCGATCTATCCATGGCCAGGGTGAAGGTTAGGTAACACTGACTGGAGGCCCGAACCCACCTATGTTGAAAAATGGGGGGATGAGCTGTGGATCGGAGTGAAAGGCTAATCAAGCCAGGAGATAGCTGGTTCTCCTCGAAAGCTATTTAGGTAGAGCGTCGTGTCTTACCCTGGGGGTAGAGCACTGTTTGGGCTAGGGGGTCATCCCGACTTACCAACCCCATGCAAACTCCGAATACCCAGGAGTACAATCACGGCAGGCAGACGGCGGGTGCTAACGTCCGTCGTCGAGAGGGCAACAACCCAGACCGCCAGCTAAGGTCCCCAATACCGGTTAAGTGGGAAACGATGTGGGAAGGCGAAGACAGCTAGGAGGTTGGCTTAGAAGCAGCCATCCTTTAAAGAAAGCGTAATAGCTCACTAGTCGAGTCGGCCTGCGCGGAAGATGTAACGGGGCTAAACCGGTAACCGAAGCTGCGGGTGCAGAGGACAGAGTACAGAGGACAGAGGACAGATGAAAAGCGACGAACGGTCGGTCAGAGCGATCTCGAGCTTTGAGGATCTGGAGGTGTTCAAGAAGGCGTATCGGGTATCTTTGCAGATACATGAGGCGAGCTTGAGCTTTCCGGTTCACGAGCAACAGAGAGGTCTGGCGGACCAGATGCGCAGGGCCAGCAAGGGCATCTGTGCAAACATAGCCGAAGGCTATGGCAAGCAGCGCATATCGAAACCGAGAGTTCAAGCGTTTTTTAGTGATGGCGATTGGTTCTGCGGATGAGATGCGAGTGTGGCTGAGATACTGTCTGGATCTTGGCTATATTAACGATAAGCAGTGGTATACCTGGCGCAAGGATTACCAGGATATTGCGAAGATGCTGTCGGGCTTGCACAAGAACTGGGGTTGAACCCCGGGCTTTTCATCTGTTTTCAGTCTTCTGTCCTCTGTCTTCTGCACGGTAGAGGAGCGTTCTGTAGGCTGTTGAAGGTGAGCCGGGAGGCTTGCTGGAGGTATCAGAAGTGCGAATGCTGACATGAGTAACGATAAGGGGGGTGAAAAACCTCCCCGCCGGAAGATCAAGGTTTCCTGTCCAACGCTAATCGGGACAGGGTGAGTCGGCCCCTAAGGCGAGGCAGAAATGCGTAGTCGATGGGAAGCGGGTTAACATTCCTGCACTTCTCACTATTGCGATGGGGGGACGGAGAAGGCTAGGCCAGCGCGGCGTTGGTTGTCCGCGTTTAAGGCAGTAGGCTGATGACTTAGGTAAATCCGGGTTGTCATAAGGCCGAGAGCTGATGACGAGCCCAAGGGGAGACCCGCGGGTGAAGTGGTTGATGCCAGACTTCCAGGAAAAGCCTCTAAGCATCAGGTAGTGAGGAACCGTACTGTAAACCGACACAGGTGATCAGGTAGAGAATACCAAGGCGCTTGAGAGAACTCGGGTGAAGGAACTAGGCAAAATGGTACCGTAACTTCGGGAGAAGGTACGCCGGCTTTGGTGAAGGGTTTACCCCGTAAGCTGAGGTCGGTCGAAGTGACCAGGTGGCTGCGACTGTTTATTAAAAACATAGCACTCTGCAAACACGCAAGTGGACGTATAGGGTGTGACGCCTGCCCGGTGCCGGAAGGTTAATTGATGGGGTTATCCCTTTGGGAGAAGCTCTTGATCGAAGCCCCGGTAAACGGCGGCCGTAACTATAACGGTCCTAAGGTAGCGAAATTCCTTGTCGGGTAAGTTCCGACCTGCACGAATGGCGTAACGATGGCCACACTGTCTCCACCCGGGACTCAGTGAAATTGAAATTGCTGTTAAGATGCAGTGTACCCGCGGCTAGACGGAAAGACCCCGTGAACCTTTACTACAGCTTCACACGGGACTCTGACCTTATTTGTGTAGGATAGCTGGGAGGCTTTGAAGCGTGCGCGCCAGCGCATGTGGAGCCGTCCTTGAAATACCAGCCTGGTAATGTTGGGGTTCTAACTCAGGTCCGTTATCCGGATCGAGGACAGTGTGTGGTGGGTAGTTTGACTGGGGCGGTCTCCTCCCAAAGAGTAACGGAGGAGCACGAAGGTGCGCTAATCATGGTCGGAAATCATGAGGTTAGTGTAAAGGCACAAGCGCGCTTGACTGCGAGTCTGACAAGACGAGCAGGTACGAAAGTAGGTCTTAGTGATCCGGCGGTTCTGAATGGAAGGGCCGTCGCTCAACGGATAAAAGGTACTCCGGGGATAACAGGCTGATACCGCCCAAGAGTTCACATCGACGGCGGTGTTTGGCACCTCGATGTCGGCTCATCACATCCTGGGGCTGAAGCCGGTCCCAAGGGTATGGCTGTTCGCCATTTAAAGTGGTACGCGAGCTGGGTTTAGAACGTCGTGAGACAGTTCGGTCCCTATCTGCCGTGGGCGTTGGAGAATTGAGGGAAGCTGCTCCTAGTACGAGAGGACCGGAGTGGACGAACCTCTGGTGTTCGGGTTGTCACGCCAGTGGCACTGCCCGGTAGCTATGTTCGGACAGGATAACCGCTGAAAGCATCTAAGCGGGAAGCCTCTCCCAAGATGAGTTCTCCCTGGGGACTTGATCCCCCTGAAGGGCCCTTGAAGACGACAAGGTTGATAGGCTGGGTGTGTAAGCGTTGTAAGGCGTTGAGCTAACCAGTACTAATTGCCCGTGAGGCTTGACCATATAACCCGGGTTATTTGCGACCCCGGATGTTGTGGCGGTCATGGTGTTGACTGACAACCCAGGAACAGACAGCTTGATCTGCCCCTTATTTGAGGAGCGCACAGCGGTTTTATCGCCGCGCTCTTCATGCCTGTTTGCCTGGCGACCATGGAGCACTGGAACCACCTGATTCCATTCCGAACTCAGTAGTGAAACGGTGCATCGCCGATGGTAGTGTGGGGTCTCCCCATGTGAGAGTAGGTCATCGCCAGGCTCCAATACACAAAAGGGCCACCCGCAGGGGTGGCCCTTTTGTGTATCGGATCGCGGTGCCTCACTGTCCCGTCCCGACGCAACCGAAGGTTGCCATGTGAGCGACCCTGCACCGCAGGTGCGGGGAGCTGGCGCCGCAGGCGTCCGCAGGACCGCAAGCGGAGCTTGCGGCCAGTAGTAGGTCATCCGGCTGGAGGAGCACGCTCTCGCCACGGCATGGGTGGCCCTTTTGTGTATTGGATCGCGGTGCCTCACTGTCCCGTCCCGACGCAACCGAAGGTTGCCATGTGACCGCGCCTGTTCAGCGCAGCTGAACGGCAAGGGGGCGCCGCAGGCGTCCCGCAGGGATCGCGGGCAACGCCCGCGACCCAAAGTAGGTCATCCGGCTAACGGAGCAGACTCTCGCCAAACTGACCAACTCAAGAGAGAATTCTCAGGAAGTGAGCGGAGATCCGCATACAATCGCCAAGTGGTGTCATATTGGCAAAAAATCGGGATTTTCTCGGATATTCTACACATTCGTCGCCATCTAACGCGGAAAAGTTCTATAGTGTTAGCAAATTATCGATAACTCCGTGGATCCCAGAGGTCAATGCAGAAAATGCCTGGCGCTAACTTCGCCGCGGGGAGTGATGGGTCTGCTGGCCTGGAATGAGTAGCCAGCAATGAACCTGACCGCGAAACTTTGCCTGTTATTCGCCGCAACCGCGGTGCTCATAGCGGTTCTTCTATTCCATTTGGTCGGTGGGAGTGCTTTTGATTTACGTGTGCAAGCGCTTGCCAATACAGCGAATTCAGTAACAGTCGGCCACCCGAGTCTGGCGATGAGCATTCGGGGGCGCGAGCCGGATTCCCTGAAAGGAATACTGCAACCGCTCTTTGAAACCGATCTTGTGGAAGCTATTGCGGCTTTCGATAGCGCAGGGCGACGTCTGGTTTCGTTCCAGTCGCCGGATTCGGACATCGATAAAATACCGCAACTGACACAATTGCGGAGAGAGGCAAGCATTCTGGAACTTGTGCTGGTTGGTGAGGGTACCGACGGGGTCACAAGATCGCCGTCTTACTGGTCGTCCCTGCTCGGTGAACAGCCTGCCGTCTTTGCCACCGTGCCGGTGGTTGCCAGCGACGCGGCCACCCGCGCTGGCAACCGCAGTCAGGTGGTGGTCGGTTTTCTGGCCCTGGGCCAAAGTGGTAAGGAACTTTCCCGTGCGGTTTTGGCCGACACCTGGCCCGTCCTGGCGATCGCTCTCGCTCCTCTCGGACTGCTGGCTTTTGCTGTCTTGTACATGGTTCAGAAGTTCTGGGGTCAGGTGGATGATGTTCGTGAACTTGCACAGCGTATTCGCGTAGAGGGACTTGCTGGCCGTTTGCGGACCAGGGCTTCGGGCCAATTTGGAGAGCTTGTCGCCGCCATCAACGATCTCATCGAAAGCCTCCAACGGCACAAGCAAGAGGTGGACGCGAGCAGCAAGCTGCTTTCAATGGAGGTCGACAAGAGCGCGACGGAGTTATCACAACGCGAGAGCGAGCTGGAGAAGGCAGCGCAGGAAATCAGCGCCGTGGAGGATCGCCTGCAACAGGCGTCCAATTACGACAGTCTGACAGGGCTCCCCAACCGGGATTTCTTTACCCAGCGCTGCAGGGAACGATTGCGGCTACAACGGCGCAATGGTAAATCCCTGGCACTGTTGGTTGTTAACCTGAACAATTTCTGGCGCGTCAATGAGTCACTGGGTCATCGTCTGGGTGATCTTGTGCTGTCACAGGTGGCGGAGCGGTTGCGCGGATGCGTGGGTCATGCTCATGCAGTATCGGATAGGGATGACTCTGATCTGGTGGTCGATATCGCCCGGCTGGGCGGCGACGAGTTTGGCCTGTTGCTCTCCCAATCCGATGAAGCTGAATCTGTCCGGCCGGTGGCGGAGCGAATCGCTCATACGTTGTCGCAGCCCATCTCCGAGGAGGGCCAGGATGTCGTGATTACTGTGTCGATCGGTATTGCAGTGGCGCCCGAAGATGGAGAAGAAGTGGATGAGCTGCTGCGCGCCGCAGCGACCGCCATGCGTGAAAGCCGTGAAACTGGCACCGATTACCGATTTTTCAACGAGGCGATGGAGGAGTCTGCTGTCGATGATTTCAGGCTCGCTGCAGAATTGCACAGGGCCATTGAGCGGGGACAACTATCTCTTCACTATCAGCCCCAGGTAGATACTTTCGACGGCTCGATCTCGGGAGCGGAAGCGTTCCTGCGCTGGGAGCACCCGGAACTTGGCATGATCCCTCCCTATCGGTTTATTCCAGTTGCCGAGGAAACGGGCCTGATAGGTGATCTGGGAGACTGGGTTATTACGGAAGCCTGTCGTCAGTTGCAGACATTTCGCGCCGAGGGCTTGAACCTGCCACGGGTAGCGGTAAATGTCTCGGCGCGGGAGTTGCCCACGCGGATAGTGGAACGTGTTGGCGCAGCGCTGGCGCAATCGGATTTACCACCCGAGTGCCTGGAACTCGGGCTTTCCGAAGCCGTGTTGGCTCCAGGCAATCCCGCGGCTGCGCGTATTCTGGAAGAACTGGGGCAATTGGGCGTCTATCTGTCGCTGGAGAATTTCGGCACTGCGGGCGCGCCGCTGGCGGCCCTGGAGCGCTATGACCTCAAGGAAGTAAAGATTGATCGCAGTTTCGTGTCGGGCTGCGACAAGGGAAAGGAATCAGCCAGGCTGGTTGCGGCGGTGATTGCGCTCGCGCAGGGCTTTGATCTGCAACTTGTGGCGGAGGGGGTGGAGACACCCGGTGAATACCGCTTCCTTGCTGACAGGGGCGTGCGCAGCATGCGCGGCTATTTATTCAGCAAGCCGGTCCCTGCGCAGAAAATGCGCGAACTGTTAGGCTTCCCCTGGTACTACGCGGCACAACTGCAGCGCATGGCGATGACAGACTGATCGGGCGCGCAGGACTCAGGCAGACCTGGCAATGGCGGGAGGCGACAACCCGAAAGCGTCCCACCTCGGCTCCGACATTTGCTCGACGAAACGCTGGAAGCTCCAGGGCCAGCTCGAGGGAATGCCCTGGGCGTCCAGATACCAGCTCTTGCATCCACCGGTGTACCAGACAGTTTTTTTCGCGGCGGCGATGCGCTCCTCCTCGAAGCGCTCGAAGACTTCCCGCGATGGTTCGATCTCCGTGCAGTCGCCATTCTCGAGTCTTTCGATGAGCTGATCGATATAACCCCACTGGTGCTCCGCGATATCGATAAGTGAAAAGTTTCCGACGGGCCCGTTGGGTCCATTGAGCATAAAAAAGTTCGGAAAACCCGGCATTGTCACCGCAAGGTAGGCCCTGGGTCGAATCGCCCAGAAATCTTCGAGGTTCGTACCGTCGCCATGGACGCGTGCGGGTCGCATGAACGAATGCGCGTGGAAGCCGGTGGCGTAGACGATGACATCCAGTTCGTGCAGTTCTCCGTCCTGAGTGCGTATTCCTTCCGGTTCGATGCGCTCGATACCCGCCGTGACCAGTGCGGCACCGGGCCGCTGGATCGCCTCGTAGTAGTCGGGTGAAAAAACCAGCCGTTTGCACAGCGGTTTGTGGTCGGGACGGAGTTGTTCCCTGAGAACCGGGTCCCTCACATTCTGTTCGAGGTTGTCCCGGCACGAATCGATAAAGAATCTCGCCCCTTCGCCGTCCTCGCCGGTAATAATCTGGGAGTAGCCCTCGACGCCCGCCTGGTACGCACTGGTGTCCATGGCCTCCTCCAGCGCCGCTGGATCTTCCCTGAAGCGCGCGCGGTCCTCGTCACTGAAGTAGCCGTTGTGGACCGGCATAATCCACTGGGCTGTACGCTGAAAATGGGTGATGTGCCGGACTTTTCCCGACAGCGCGGAGATAATCTGGACGCCGGTCGAGCCATTGCCGATCACGCCGATACGCTTGTCATCCAGATCGATGCCGTGGTCCCAGCGCGAGCTGTGGAACAATTTCCCCGCGAAGGATTCGGCCCCCTCTATTTGCGGCATTCGCGGGTGGTGCAGCACACCGGTGGCCGCGATAACGACGTCGGCGGTGTCGGTCAGTCCGCTCTTCATGCGCAGGTGCCAGCGGCCTTCCCGGTAGCTGGCCTCCTCCAGTTCCTCGTTGAACCGTATGTAGGGATAGACGCCGTACTTCTCACAGGTCCGTTCGAAATAGGCCTGTATTTCCGACCCCGGCGGCAGATGCCGGCTCCAGTCGGGATTGCGCTCGAAGGAATAGGTGTAGTGGTGGGAGGGTACGTCACAGGTCAGGCCGGGGTACGTATTTTCCCGCCAGGTTCCGCCGATGCGGTCGGCTTTTTCGTAAATGACGAAATTTCGCCGCCCGGCGGCCTGCAGTTTGATCCCCGCCAGGATACCGGCCATGCCGGCCCCGATAACGGCGATTCTGAGCGTGGGTTCTGCCATTTCTGGTCCCTCGACTATGCGTTCGCACAGCGGTTGCGCAGGTACATTGCGGGTTGCCCCGCGGCGGCCCGGGTTTCGATGACACCCTTTATGGCGGTCGCTGGTATGAGCTGGCGCGGCGATTTCGCCCGATATCCACTATGGACGCCAGCATACGTCGGGTCCGTTCGGGTGGGCAGGTCAAAAATGTCAAAGATTCAGTACAGAAATGTCAAAATTACGCTAGAATACCCACATGACACGAGCACAGCATTAAACCGCGAGGCGGTGGCGGCGGATCCGCGGTTTGCCCCGGGCGCGCCGCAGTCGCTGGATCCGCTGGTGGATTTGCTGCAGGGAGAGATGCGCCGGTGGGGAATCGCTCTGCCGGGACGGCCTCCGGCCTCACCCGTGGCATTTACGTACTGGTACCTGGAGGTAGTGCAGCTGCTGGAAGCCAGTGTCGCCGCGGGCTCCGGGCGGCAACACATGACGCGCATCGAGGTCGAGCTGATGTGTCGCTGCGCGTTAACAGCGCCGGATGTGGGCCAGGCGATGGCTCTTTGCGCGTCTTATACGAAGGCGCTGCATCCCCGGGCGGGTGCAATTGGCCTGCACCAGAGTGAGGCAGAGCTGGTTTTCACGCTGGATTCACTGCGCGCCGAAACCACGAGCGCCAGTCAGTTGTGCGATATCACGGGCCTGTTTGCTTTCTTGCAGTTGTTCCAATGGCTGGCCGGTGTTGACCTGCGCCTCGAGCAGGTGCGGATTGGCCCCATTGAACGGGACGATATCCTGCCTTTTCTGAAATTGTTCAATGCGCCTGTGCTCGCCGGCGGGAGCACCTATGCACTGCATTTTCCCGCGGCTGTCGGGGCGCTGCCGGTGGTGCGGCGAATAGACGAATTCGAGGAGTTTTTCGAGGTTTATCCCTGCGCGGTGTTCAGTCAGGGTGTCGCCGATCTGGCGGGACAGGTCGCCGCTATCCTCGACGCTTCGGTCCGTCGGGGAGACGGCGTTCCCTCGCAAAAAGCGTTGGCCCACAGCCTCGGTATGCCGCTGTCAACATTTCGCCACCGGTTGCGCCGATCGGGCACGGCGTTTGGGCAGCTCAGGGCCCAATGCCTGCGGGAACAGGCGCTGAACCTGCTGGAGCATGGCGGTTATGGCGTCGCGGAAGCGGCCTCGCATCTGGGGTTCAGTGATGCCGCGGCATTTCGACGCGCCTTCCGGCGCTGGTTCGGTTGCGCGCCGTCGCGATGGGTCCAGGGTCAGGCAGGCGCTGCCGCGCCCTGATCGCGGCGGGCCAGGAGGCTCCGGCGCCATTTTTCAGCAGCCTGTCAGGGGATTCCGGTGCCATCATGTCCTGCGCGAGGGCGGGGCAAAACAGTGGATGAGTTCCAGGCCTGTGCAATGGGAATTTTCACTAAATTCATACTTACTCCCAAAAACACATTGTTTCATAGTAGCGTAACAAATCAGGATGGGTGCTATGCTGACAGCATTCACCCATTCATATAATCAGTAATAATCAAAAAGAGGTAGGCTCCGCATGAAATCTCTCACGCACCGCAACATTCTCACCGCTCGCGCACCCCTGGCCGTGGCCTGTGCCGCCGTCGCACTGACCAGTGTTCCCGTACAGGCACAACAGCAGGGGCGCACTTCCGCGCTCCTGGAGGAAGTGGTTGTAACCGCCCGAAAACGCGAGGAGGGCGCTCAGGAAGTTCCCCTGTCGATCAGTGCGTTCAACTCGGACCAGATCCAGGCACTGAAGGTGCGGGACCTGTTCAGCCTGTCCACCGGCCTGCCCAATGTAGTACTGGACGACATCGGCACCGCCAGGGGTACGGCGAACTTCTCTATTCGCGGCCTCGGCATCAACAGTTCCATTCCGGGTATCGACCCCACCGTCGGCGTGTTCATCAACCAGGTCTTTCTCGGCAACAATGTCGGCGTCATATTCGACACCTTCGACCTGGAGAGCATCGAGGTGCTGCGCGGTCCGCAGGGTATCCTGTTCGGACGCAACGTGACCGGCGGCGCGGTACTGCTCAACACGAAAAGGCCCGGCGACGAATTCGACGCCAGCGTCAAGGCGGCGGCGGACACGACCGATGACGGGGGCTGGAACAGGTATTATATGGGTGCTGTCGGCGGCCCCGTCACCGATGATTTCGGTGCGCGCCTGGTGCTTTACTACAACGACGATCAGGGCTGGGTGGAGAACAAGTTCACCGGCGAAGATGTGGGCGCAATCGAGCAGTTCATGGTGCGCCCCACCCTGGAGTGGGCGCCGACAGACACCCTGGCGTTTACCCTCATCTATCAGTACACCGATATCGAGGGGGATGGACCAGTGGCCCAGAGCCACACCAATGGCAGCGGCATAGACCCGCTGCAGTTCGAGCCGAACGGCTTTTCGATCCCCGATCGCGACAGCTTCGACGTCGCCTACGACGAAGTCGGCTTCCAGGACAGTGAATCGGATTCGCTGACCTTTATCACCAACTGGGATGTGGATTTCGGCCAGGGCACTGTCACGAATATTTTCGGCTGGCGCGAGGGCGACGGCGAATCCCGGGCGGACATCGACGGCCAGCCCGTGTGGCTGTTTCACGCCCCCGCGGCGAACCAGACGGAGCAGTTCAGCAACGAGTTGCGCTACAACGGGGTGTTCAACGAGCGGGCCAACGTCACGGCCGGCCTGTATTACTTCGAGAATGAAATCAACTACGACGAAAACCGCGAACTGGGTGGCATCATGACCTGGGTGGTAGTCGCTGCCGCTTCGCCAACCTTCCACGGCGGCGGCAACCTGGACATCGAGACCTATGGTGTATTCGGCGCCGTGGATTACGACCTGACGGATTTGTGGACTCTCAACCTGGGTATCCGCTATTCCTACGAAGAGAAATCCGCGGAGGTCGCCACCCTGCCTCCCAGTCAGGATATGCCCTGCAGCGTCATCGCCGGTACCTGTAATATCGATTTTGTCGATGACGAGGACTGGGACAGCTGGGCGCCGAAGATCGGTGCGACCTATCACCTGAGCGATAACGCCAGGATGTACGGCCACTGGACAAGGGGTTTCCGCTCCGGGGGCTACAATCTGCGCAATACGTCCACGGACCCGGAGGACGTGCCGGGGCCCTTCGACCAGGAGCAGGTGGACAACTTCGAGATCGGCTACAAGTCGACCTTCGGCCGCGGCAAGCTGAACGCCGCGCTGTTCTACAACCAGATCGAGGACATGCAGCGCGAGGTCAACAAGGCCGGCCCGATAGGGGTCATCCAGCTCATCCAGAACACGGCTGATGCGGAAATTCTCGGTTTCGAGATCGATGCGGCGTACTCCATCACCGAAAACCTGCTGGCCACGGCGACTCTGGGCTATATCGATGCCGAGTACGAGGAGGTTGTCGTGGATCTGAACGAGGACGGTGTTGTCGATGGCCGGGACGAGGATCTCGATCTGCCGCGCGCTCCCGAGTGGACCTACAGCGTCGCTCTCAACCATGACCTGAATATCGGCAGCTGGGGTTACATGACCACGCGGGTAAGCTACGCTTACCGCGACGAGACGGCTTTTACCGACAGCAACCTCGGCTTCATTCTGGACCAGGATGTGGTCGACGCCGGCATCGATCTCTACTCCAACGACGGCCACTGGATCTTCTCCCTGTACGGACGAAACCTGCTGGACGAAGTGAAGCACGGCGGCGACACCCAGCTGCCTCCCGACCTGGGCGGTGTTGTACCCTGGGGCGGCACTTTCTCGCCCCTGGCCAAGGGTCGTCATTACGGCGCGGAAGTGCGCTACAACTTCTAGGCGTTAACGCTGGCGCCGGCGAATGCCGGCGCCAGGCTTGGCCGATATTACGCCGCAACGGACTCGTAGGTAATTTTCAACTGCCTGTTAGGTATCTGGCCTCGTCCACCTCATCGATCTGGTCCGAAGGCAGAAACGACCGGGCGTACCGCAGGTAAACTTTTTCGCGGATAAGCAGTTCAAAGCTTTCACGGTCGATCTTGTTTTCCAGTACCGGGATGAAGACTGCATCGGGCGGGGACAGGATGCCCATGTAGACCGGGTCGCTACCGCTACCGACACGGGTCGCGTAGGCGAGGTAGGATTCGCCGTTCGCGGTGGATTCGGTGAGCTGTGCCTCCTCACGATTCTGGCCTGTGCGCTGTCGTCGGCAGCACCTCTCTGATCCCGACCGGTCAGTGCGAGTGTCCTGCACCCGCTGACTGGCGTCCGTAGACGTTCGCACTCGAGGCCGGGATTTCACCCTCACCGTTAAACCAGTAGATATCGCCGTACTCGGCGTTTGCGTTGTCACCCACGAAGTCCGAGCCGGCCGCCATCGTCTCCCGTGCCCAGGTAGATGCCGTAGTACAGCGGGTTCTTTGCCAGAACACCGGTAAACAGGGCCAGCAGGTCGGACTTGCGGGAAGTGTCCCGCAGCAAGGGATTGGCTGCCAGCAGAGCGATGACGTTGGCGTTGACCTGCCCGGTCTTGCGCACTTCCAGGGCAACGCTGGACGCCGCGCTGGCATACTATTTCGCCGCCGTGTCCCGGGCAATGGATTGGCCGGTGTAGTACTGCAGGGCGCTCGCCAGGCCGACGGTGAGAATCGTCGCGACGACGAAAACAGTGACTACGGTGAGTCTGATCGTGATGTGAATGTTGCCCGGGAGTGCTCGCATGGCCACCGCCAGAGTTTATTCCCCTTTATGCCGGGGAGCATAGCACGGTTGGCGGATCGAGCTAGTCGAGTGCCTGGAAATCGCGCGCCGGGTGTCGCCCGGGATTGCCGACAACAGCCAGCCGGAGTACGGTGTGCGTAAACCAGCCGGAATACCGCGTGCATAAAAAGGCCGCAACACTTGCGCGTCGCGGCTTTTCGGGCGTGGCCTGAATCAGGGGTTGTTCGGGTCCACACACTCCGGGGGAAGGGGACTGAGCCCGTCGCAGGGATCCACCGGCGCTCGCGCTTCGCAGGCGAATTCTCTCGTGAAGCTGGTCCCGTCAACGGCGTCCAGGCGGATGCGCAGTATCCCGGGGATCAGGATCTGGGGTCTTCCGGAAGGTTGGTTTGCACAGGTATGGCGTAGGCGCCGGTACTGCCGATGTTTGGAACCGTGAAGGAGGGCTCCGATAGCAGGGTACAGTCACCAGTGGTGCTGACAGTCACGGTGGAACCACCGGGGGGGGGGTTGTTGAAACGATCGGAGATCAGTGCCACGTGATTAAAAAGGTGATCCGTCGTAGTCACCACGCTGCTGCCGCGCAACAGGATAATATCCCAGGCGGGGGCATCGGAGAGAGTAACTACGATATCGTCGAAAACCTGGACCAGTTCGCGGCTGCACCATACGCCGTCCCCTTCCGGAGGACACAGCAGGCCATTATAAACGGCGGGACTGTCGTTGAGATCGTATTGGCCGTTTGAGTTCTGGTCGACAAAAATCTCTTCCTGGCCGGCGATGCAGCGCAGGGAGCCCTGTGGATTTGCCATACATTCCGGAACAGTAGGGGTATAGACGCCATCCTCATTGTGGTCGACGAATGCCTCCGGCAGGTTGTCAAACAGGTCCGCCTCGTCCTGGTCCAGGATGCCGTTGCCGTTGCGGTCGATAAAGGACTCTTCTCCCAGGGCGTGTACCATAATGGTGGAGCGCCCCCCGCGGACAGGGCCCAGATCGTCAGGGCAGGGTCCCCGGTTGCCGTTGTGGCTGGGACAATTGTAGTTCGGGTCGTCGATTGTCCTGACGAAATCGTCGCCGGTCAGTGTGGGAAGCGCGGCTCCTGGGATCGCCACTCAACGGAACAGGTGCCGCCGGTCGTCGTGCAGGAGCCCACTATCGCGCCGTACTCGGTGGTGAATACCGCGGCGGTGCCGTCGACCACGGGGTTGTTGAACTTGTCGGCCAGGGCAACGTTAAGGCTGCGGGTAATGCCATCGACGCGCATGCCATCTTCCACCACGAAAGTATCCGAGACGGAGAGGCTGATCGAGTTCTGGTCGGGAAGGCCGGTGGTCACTGTCAACAGGTCCGAAACGGTTGAGATGGGTTCGCCGCCACCAATACTGACGGTGGCGATCACACGCACGGTGGTGGCGACGTCACCGGAGGCAACAATCACCCTCACCTGGCCCTCGCCGTTGGTAAGGCCCGAAGTCGTGTTGAGGCTGATGCCACCGACGTCCGTGCTCAGTGCAAATTGCACGGGAACGCCCTGCAGGGGCTGGCCTATGCCGTCGTTAACCTGGAATATCACCTCGGATGTCTCCACCCGATTCTGCCCGCCGGTACCGCGCAGGACGATGAGTTGCGGCTCGGCGCTGACAAAGGCTATCGAGTTGGCACTTGCGGGCGCCACGCTCAGGCTGCCGAACGCCTGCGCGTTCGTGCCCACCAGGTTCGCGGTAATATCGTCCTGGCCAGAGCAGTTTTGTGCGGTATACAGTGTCGACGCTGTCGAGTTGAGGGTTGTGACTGGACTCTCGGGATTGATGCTCGACTGGCCCACTGTGATGCAGCCGCTGTTGAATACGACTTCCTCGGCGGAAGTGACCAGGTTGCCTTCCGCATCCACCACAGTCACCGATAGCTGCGCGCTGCCTCCAGAGGAGAGAGTGGTCTCGGGTTCGATCTTGACGGCGTTCTCGACGAACATGCCGTCGTCATCGAAAAAGCCCAGGCGGAAACCGGTTTCGCCGACCTGAAAGTCAAAACTGCCGGTGACCGTTTGTCCGTCGACCGAGGCGGTCGCGTTGACCGTACCGGCGCCGCGTTCGTCGCTCGCTTCCAGCTGAAACGTGGCGATACCCCGATCATCCGTCAGGGCCGTTCCTGTTCCGGGAGCTCAGAGTGCCGATGGTGGTCTGGGCCGAAACCAACACGCCCTGGTTGTTGCCAGTCGGAATGCGGACTTCAAGCGTGCCGGGCTTTGTCGCGGATACATTAGTGGTGGCATTGCCGTCGGGATCGAACAGGGACAGGTTCAGTGTCACCGGGCGATCCGGCAAGAACCCGGCGTCGCTCCCGCCACCGCCCCCGCAAGCGGTGATGCCAAACACGATAGCAATTACTGCAGCCGCACGGCTGAATAGAGTAGCGCCCCTGATGCTCATTGTTATCCCCTGTTGCCCGCTGCAAAGCGAGTCTTTATGTTTTACAAAGCCCTTCGCTGATTCTGCGACCTTTGCCAACAGAGTCAACCGTTGAATTATGTGCTTTAGTTACAGCTTACCATGTGGCCGTGGGCAATCTCTATAAATTACATGGCGATAGCGCCTTTTTGTAATTTTTCACACTGGCCTGAAAGCTTGTGGGGTCACCCGGTGCCCGCGGCCCGAATGTTCACCGACTGGCGTCGTTGACCGTTACCGGCGCCGCCCGCGCCACGGCGAATATCTTGCCAGGTTTCGACCAGCTGCTACCATCGGCCGATGCCAGCGACCCCCGCTCATCTCTCGGTCTCCATCGTCCTGCACAACAGTTCGCTGGCGAATCTGCGCGTGACGATGGAAAGTCTCGAGCGCGCTGCCCGCGCCGCGATAGAGGCTGGCCGGGCGCACCGGGTCACGGTGTATCTCGTTGACAACGCGTCGGCGCCCGGCTACCGGAGCGAACTGGAGGCCTGGTTGCAGCGACGTGTCCAGGACGATTCGTGTTCGCTGGTATACCGGCCCCTGAACGAGAATCGGGGATTCGGGGCGGGGCACAACGCGGTCATCACGGCGCTGGAGAGCGACTATCATCTCGTGCTCAATCCCGATGTGGAGCTGGCGGAGGAGGCACTGTCCCGGGCGCTCGCGATTTTTGCCAGCCAGGCGGATATCGCCCTGCTGAGCCCCGGCGTGCGCGGACCGGCGGGACAGCGGGAGTATCTGTGCAAGCGCTACCCTTCGGTATTGGTATTGTTGCTGCGCGGCTTCGCGCCCCCCGCCATACGGCGACTGTTCCGGGCGCGGCTCGACCGTTACGAGATGCGCGCGACCTGCGGTGAGCGTCAGCCGGTAGAAGTGGAGCTTGCCGGCGGTTGTTTCATGATGGCGCCCAGTGCACTGTTGCGCGAGGTGGGGGGATTCGACGAGCGGTATTTTCTCTATTTCGAGGATTTCGACCTGTCGTTGCGCCTGCGCCGCCACGGCCGGGCGCTGTACCACCCGGGGGTCCGGATAGTGCATCGCGGCGGTTATGCGGCGCGCAAGGGAGGGCGCCACATCGCCTGGTTTGCCGGTTCCGCCGTCAAATTCTTCAATCGCCACGGCTGGCGCTGGGTGTAGTCGCATGTCGAGTAGTCACATGTCGAGTGGTTGCGCGCCGGACGAGCGGGCGACTAGACTGGGATTTTTGTGACGCCCAGTGGAAAATTTAACGTGAGGGGAGTTGGTCGACACGCCTACCTCGAGGCCATGGGCATCGACATTTATGTCCCGCGCCGCCAGCCTCCCGGTGCCTTGCCGTCGCGGTACATAGGGGCGACCGGTGCTCCTGTCGCAAACGCGGGCGCTGAGTCGCGGGTTCATCGCGATGCGCTACTCCGCGACAGCCCCGGGGTGCCACCTCCACCGGCGCCGGTCCTCGATGACATGGCAGACGGCGAGGCGGGCCCCGCCCGGGAACCGGTATCCGCCGTCCCGGCGGCCGCATGTCGCCTGAATCTGGCGGTGATATTCGCCGGCCGATGGCTCTGGCTGGAGGATCTGGAGGGCAGGCCTGTGGCGTCCGAACAGGTGCAACTGGTGCGGGCGATGGCCCACGCACTGGCATTTGCCGGCGGCGCCGGGCCACCGGAAGCCGAGATATCCCATTTTGACTGGCCCGTGCACAACAACCGACAACTGGACAACAGCGAGGCCGCGGCGAAAGCCAGTCTCACGGCGTTTCTGGAGCGGCGTCTGCAGCGCGGCGGCTGTGATGGTATCGTCCTGCTGGGGGAAGCGTGCCAATCCCGGGTCGGCACCGAGACACTGGACGCGCCGGTTGTGGCCACGGTAAGCACGGCACAGATGCTGGCGCGTCCGGAACTGAAACGTCGGGCCTGGGCCGACCTGCAGCGCCTTCGCGGTGTCTCGCGCAACAAGTGAACCCTTCGATCAGGCGGGCGCGGCCCGCTGACGCTTTTCTCGTGGCGGACCTGGATCGGCTTGTTCAAGCCACGCCCTGGCCGCAAAGCCGCATCCGGGCGGCCTGTGCCGACGGTGACCGTGACACTCCCGCCTGTTTCATTGCTCCTGGCAGCGCGGGCTGCATCGACGGTTTTGTGGTGTATTCCCTGGCGCCGGGTGAGGGCACGATCGAAAACATGGGGGTCGCGGAGTCCCGGCGGGGCCGCGGCATCGGCCGAGCCCTGCTGCGCGCGGCGTGTGAGGATATGCATCACCGTGGCGCGCAGCGGTGTCTGCTGGAAGTGCGTATGTCAAATGTAGCGGCCAGGGCGCTGTACGAATCCGAGGACTTTGTCCTCGATGGCCGGCGCGTGGACTACTACCAAACTCCGGACGGCAGGGAGGACGCCCTGCTGATGTCCAGGCGGTTGCAGGAAAATACAGGGTGAACGGGTAATGAATGTACTGGAGACCGAATGGTGGACCGTCGCCGTGCCGCCGGAATGGTGGGCCGAGTCCGAGGACGAGAGCATACTGATCGGCGATCGGGACGGCGTGGGCTGCATCCAGATCAGCACGCTGCACAGGGCCTCCGGGGAATTCGATGCATCGGAAGTGGAGAATATCGCGCGGCGGGAGTCTCCGTCCGCCGCGACCTGGCAAGGTGTATCCCCGGGAGATTTTGCCGGACTAACCGGTCGATGTGCGGAGGAGGGCGCGGCGCTGCGCGAGTGGTATGTGGCGCGCGGCGGTATGCTGCTTTACATCACCTACAGCTGTGACGAGGAGAATCGCGGCATGGACGATGCGGCGGTCGATGAGATACTGGATACCCTGACGGTGGTGACCGGCTAGCCGCCCTATCTCACCAATATTTGGAATTCTCGGCGAGAAGCCCAATAGGCATCGCACACGCCGTCAAAAGGCGTTGCGGTATACCAAGTGCCGAATCGGTGAGACAGGGCTCCTAGGATATCGTGCCTGTCACTCGCACCCGCTTGGATCCCTTCACCGGCTTTGCCTTCATCGCGTCCTGATATTTCTTGATGCGGTCGTCGATAATGTTTTTCAGCACGATAATGAGGCCCGTAAAGATGAATGCGCCGGGCGGCAGAATGGCCAGCAGGAACGGCTGGTAATTCTCGAACACCACGATGCGCCACGATGCCGCGGCGGGGCCGAAGAGCAGGTCCATATTGGCAAACAACACGCCGGTGCCGAACAGCTCGCGCAAACCACCCAATAGTACCAGCACGGCGGCGAATCCCAGGCCCATGATCAGGCCGTCGTAAAACGCCGGCGCGAGCCGGTTCCTGGCCGCGAAGCCGTCGGCGCGGCCGAGAATCGTGCAGTTTGTTGTAATCAGGGGCAGGAAGATGCCCAGTATCTGGTAGAGTTCATAGGCAAAGGCCTGCATCAGCAGCTCGATGCAGGTGACCGCGGAGGCGATAATCATGACGAAGGCGGGCAGGCGCACCGCGTCCGAGACAATGTTCCGGATGAGGGATACCGCCGTGTTCGAGCAGATCAGGACCATGATGGTCGCCAGCCCGAGGCCGATGGCATTGACCACTGTACCCGTGACGGCGAGTAGGGGGCACAGCCCCAGTAACTGCACAATAGCCGGGTTGTTTTTCCACAGGCCGTTCAGCGTCAATTCGCTGTAGTTGGCGTCCGCCATCAGGATTTTCCTTGTGCGGGGGTGTTTCCCGGTAACTCGAACAGCCGTGCGCGGTTGTCCCTGGCGAATTGTAGAGCCCGTTCGACCGCCGCCACAACCGCACGCGGTGTAATGGTCGCTCCGGTAAACTGGTCGAACACGCCGCCGTCTTTCCTGACAGCCCAGCCCTTCGGGGGCGGATCCGACAGGGTATGGCCCTCGAAGTCCAGCACCCAATCGGACTTGCGCAGTTCCACCTTGTCACCCAGGCCCGGAGTTTCCCGGTGATTCAGCACGCGGACACCCGCGACGCTGCCATCGCGATTGACGCCGACGATCATGTTGATCGCGCCGGTGTAGCCGTCGGGAGCCACCGCCGGGATGATCACGGCGACCACCTCTTTATCGCGCCGCGCGATATAGATCTGCTTTTCCTCGCGCAGGTTAAGACCTCTGGCTTCGGGGCCGACGGGCCGGGTATCTTCCAGCATGGAGTTGTCGTGGCGGTCCCGGGGAACGATCTCCAGCAACGCTTTCTCTTCCGCCATGCGACGTTGCCGTGCGATATCGTCCTCGGTCACCAACTTCGTGCTGACGATTACCATGGTTGTGCAGAGGGCGAAGAGGCCGAGCAGCAGGCTGTTGCGCGTGATGGATTGGCGCAGCATGTCAGTTTCCTCCTCCGGCGCGGGAATGGCCGTAGGTGCGCGGCTGCGTGTAGTGGTCAATGAATGGCGCCGCGAAATTCATGATCAATACCGCAAAGGCGATCGCGTCGGGGTAATTGCCGCGCACTCGAATCGTATAGAGGAGGACTCCGATGAGCGCGCCGTACACCAGCCGACCGCGCACCGACACTGCCGATGTGACCGGGTCGGTAACAATGAAAAAAGCGCCGAACATTGTCGCCCCGCTCAACAGGTGAAACAGCGGCGAGCCGCCACTGGCGGAACTCCCGCCATCGTAAAAAATCGCGGCCAGCAGGGCGAGGCTGGCGAGCATGGCCACGGGCGCGTGCCAGGTGAATACACGGCGATAAAGCAGCCACAGGCCACCGCCGAGAAAGGCGAGGTTGACCCATTCCCAGCCGACGCCGGCCCAGCGGCCGAACTGGGCGTTTTGTCGCCACAAGTCTTCTATCAGCAAGCTGCTGTTCTGGCGCATGACGTCCAGAGGCGTGGCCATTGTCGCACCATCGAATACGCCTGGCAGAAAACACGCACGCAGCGCCTCCAGAAAACCCGGTACGTCCTCGCCGAGCCCGCGCGGGGGAGCCCATGTTGTCATCTGTACCGGAAAGGAAATCAGCAGGATGACGTAGCCCACCATGGCGGGATTGAAGGGGTTGTAACCGAGGCCGCCGTAAAAGTGTTTGCCCAGCAGAATGGCGCTGGCGATCCCGACAGCGATGAGCCACCAGGGCGAGTAGGGTGGCAGTGCGACACATAACAGGAAGGCGGTAACCAGGGCGCTGCCGTCCTTGAGATAGAAGCCCAGGGGCCGCCGGCGCAATGTGAGCGCCAGCGCCTCGAAGGCCAGGGCCAGTACACAGCCCCAGAGTATGTTTACCAGGGTGCCGAAGCCGAAGAACCAGGTCAGCACCGCGATACCGGGCAGGGTGGCCGCCAGTACCGTCAGCATAACGCGTTGTGTGGTGATGGGGGCGTGGGCGTGGGGTGAGGTAATACGGATCAGGGCCATCAGGCACGTTCCTCGGTGCCGAGCTGTCCGCGCGCGTCCTCGACCTTGGCGGAAAGGCGTTCCACCGTTGCCTCGAGCGCCTCGATCACCTTGTCCGCCTCACCGACCTGGCGGCTTTGCTCGAGTTTCTGCCGGGAAGCCTGCAGGCGCTGCTCCAGTTTCTGCAGGTCGGCTCGCGCTTTCTCATCGGGGCTTGGCTGCGCCTGTTCATCCGATTGCCGGGCGGCCTTTTTCGCCCTGGCGCGCTCGATCGCCGCCTGAACGGGGTCCTCCCCGCCGTCCGAGTCACGGGCCCTGGCCTGGGCCGCCTTTTTGCGTGCCGCCCGTTTCTCCTCCTTCTCGCGTTCCTCCCGTTCGAGGCGACGCTGGCGCGCTTCGAATCGTTCCCGGGAATGTTCCGCTTTCTGGTGATCGCGGCGCTGCTGCAGAATTTCCGCCTTGGACGCCCGGTAGTACTGGACCAGCGGTATATTGCTCGGACAGACGTACGAGCAGGCGCCGCACTCGATGCAGTCGAACAGGTTGTGCTGCTCGAGTTTTTCGTATTCCTTGCCCTGGGCGAACCAGAACATCTGTTGCGGCAACAGGCTCGCGGGGCAGGCCTCGGCACACATCCCGCAGCGTATACAAGCCTGTGCCGGTGGTGGCGTCGGCAATTCCTCTTCCGTGGGTGCGAGCAGGCAGTTGGTTGTCTTGACGACCGGCACGTCCGGGTCGGGCACGGTAAAACCCATCATCGGCCCGCCCATGATGAGACGGTTATTGCGCTCGGGTTCGTAACCGGCGCGTTGCAGCAGGTAGCGCATCGGCGTGCCGATCAGGACCTGGAAATTCTGCGGGTGTCGCACGCTCTCGCCCGTAACAGTCGTCACCCGCGAGATCAGCGGGCGGCCGTCCACGATCGCCTCGTACACCGCCGCCGCGCTGCCGAGATTCTGGCAGACGACGCCGATAGCCGAGGGCAGTCCGCCGCTCGGTACCTGCTTGCCAGTGAGGATTTCGATCAGTTGTTTCTCGCCGCCGGACGGATACTCTGGTGGGAAAGCTCACGACCTCGATACCCGTGCCCTCGGCGGCGGCGCGCAGGGCGGCAATGCCTTCCGGCTTGTTGTCCTCGACGCCTATCAGGGTCTCTCGCGGTTCAATGAGATGCCGCAGGATCTTTGCACCTCCGATGATCTGCCCGGGCCGCTCGCGCATCAGCATGTCGTCGGCGGTGATGTAGGGCTCGCATTCGGTGCCGTTGATGATCAGGGTGTCGATGGTGACGTGTGGTTGGAGCGTGAGTTTGACCGCGCTGGGAAAGCCCGCGCCGCCCATCCCGGCGATACCCGCGTTGCGGATGCGTTCGACCAACTCCGCTTTGCTCATGTCCGTGAAATCGGGGGTACCGCCATCGGGGGTACCGCCGGCGGATGTGCCGCTGTGTTCAATCCATTCGTCCCTGCCGTCAGTCTCTATCACGATGCAGGGCGCGAGGTGGCCGGACGGGTGTGGAACCAGCCGGTCCTCGATGGCCAGGACGGTACCGGAACTGGGCGCGTGTTTGGGTACACTGACCAGTCCGCGGGGCTCGGCGATCACCTGGCCTTTCAGTACGTGATCGCCGATAGACACCAACGGCTGCGCGGGGGCGCCGATATGCTGCGACAGCGGTACGGTAAGCTGCGGCGGAATACCGGCGTCGGCGATCGGCGTCGCAACCGATTGGTGTTTGTTTTCCGGTGGATGGATGCCGCCGTGGAAACCGTGGGTTTTTCTCATGCCGCGCGATCCCGGGAAGCGCTGTTTTCGGCGCCGTCGGTGGCAATGACCTCAACCTGGTGTCCCACCGGGTCGGGCAGCCACCAGTGCCAGTTCTGCAGGGATTCCGGCTCCCGAATCATGTCGATGCAGTCGACCGGGCAGGGCTCGACACAGAGGTCACAGCCGGTGCACTCACTGGCGATCACGGTGTGCATCTGTTTGGGCGCGCCGAGAATCGCGTCCACGGGACAGGCCTGGATACACTTGGTGCAGCCGATGCATTCATCCTCGCGGATGAATGCCACCGCGGGGCGCGGGTCTTCGTCGCCGTGTTCCTCGTCCAGCGGGATCACCTCCAGATCGAGCAGGTCGGCGAGCTCCTGGATGCCGGCCTCGCCGCCGGGAGGGCATTTGTTGATCGCCTCCCCTTCGGCAATGGCCTCCGCGTAGGGCTTACAGCCGGGAAAGCCGCACTGGCCACACTGGGTCTGTGGCAATATGGCATTGATCTGGTCGACGACGGGATTGCCTTCGGTTTTGAACCGAATAGCGGCAAAGCCCAGCAGCGCGCCGAACACGGCGGCCAGCCCCGCCAGGGCGAGCAGGGCGGCGAGCAGGGGATACTGTGACAACCACTCGACCACGGTTTATCACACCAGCCCGGCGAAGCCCATGAACCCCAGGGACATGAGGCCCGCGGTGATCATACCGATAGCGGCCCCCCTGAAGGGCTGCGGTACATCCGCCACCGCCAGTCGCTCACGCATGGCCGCGAACAGCACCAGTACCAGCGAAAAGCCCACTGCGGCGCCAAACCCGTAGAACAGGGCCTGCATGAAGCTGTGGTCCTTGTTGATATTGAGCAGCGCCACGCCCAGCACCGCACAGTTCGTGGTAATCAATGGCAGGTAGACGCCCAGCACCCGGTACAGAAGTGGACTGCTTTTGCGCACTACCATCTCGGTGAACTGCACCACGACGGCTATGACGAGGATGAACGCAATGGTCTTGAGATATTCGAGGCCCAGCGGTTGCAACAGGAAATGATAGGTGAGATTGCTGCAGGCGGAGGCGAGAGTAAGCACGAAGGTCGTTGCCATGGACATACCCATGGCGGTCTCCAGTTTGTTGGAAACACCCATGAAGGGGCACAGCCCCAGGAACTGTACGAGCACGAAGTTGTTGACCAGGATGGCGCCGATCAACAGCACAGAGTAGTCTGCAAGCATGGTGTCTCTCACTGCGCACGCTGATGGAGGGCACGGAGTATCGGCGCGTCAGGCCGCTATTCTGGCGCTTGCCCTCACCATCATTAGCTAAAATCCAAGACTAACGACCATTAGTCTACCATGGAGCCCCGGCACTGTCAGCGGTCCGGCGGGTCGGGTAGTGCGTGAGTCGTCACATAATCGGTAGTTACCTGTTGAGGCGCCTCACCCTCGAGCGCAGAGGCCATCCGGGTACCGCACCGCGCGTCCGTCAATCGTCGCCTCCCTGACCTGCACGCCGGGGCCGGGCGCCCTGATCAGGTTCGAGCAAATAGAGTTCGTCACCACCCGGCCCGGCTGCCAGGACCATGCCCTCCGATACCCCGAAATGCATTTTACGTCGTGGTTTACTCGGATGGATCTTTCCTGCTCGCCTCGATCATGGCTTCCACACGTGCCGGATCGATGCGCGTCAACAGAGGCTGAAACCTGTTCAGCCTGTGGCCTGTCAGTGGTCCATCCAGCGCCGTCCAGTCGAGCGAGCAGTCGAGGAAGGTTTCGGCCCTGGCCGCCATGGCGGGCAGGACGGGTTTCAGGTAGGTCATCAGCACCCGGAACAGATTGATACCGACGCTGCAAATGTCCTGCACCTGCTGTTCGTTGCCCGATTGTTTGGCAAGCACCCAGGGCTTGTGTTCATCGATGTACTGGTTGGCGCGATCCGCCAGTGCCACGATCTCGCGGATCACCTTGTTGAATTCGCGTCGCTCGTAGAGGTCGGCGATACCTTCGCCGCGCTGCATAAAGGCGTGCACGAGTTCGGGCTCCGCGCAGTCGGCCGCGAGTACATTGTCGAAGCCCTTGTGCAGGAAACCGGCACAGCGGCTCGCGATATTCACAACCTTGCCGACGACATCTGCATTGACCCGCTTGACGAAGTCTTCCAGGTTGAGGTCGATGTCGTCCACGGAGCTGCCGAGCTTGGCCGCGAAATAGTAGCGCAGATACTCCGCCTCCAGGTGTTCCAGGTAAGTGCTTGCCTTGATAAAGGTCCCGCGGCTCTTGGACATTTTGGTGCCGTTCACGGTGAGAAAGCCGTGGACGAATATGGCGGTCGGCGCCCTTAGCCCCGCAGAATCCAGCATGGCTGGCCAGAACAGCCCGTGAAAGTTGATAATGTCCTTGCCGATGAAATGGTAGAGTTCCGTGTCCGTGCCGCGCTGCCAGTATTCGTCGAAGGGGTGGCCGGTGCGGTCGCAGTAGTTCTGGAAACTGGCGATATAGCCGATGGGTGCGTCCAGCCAGACGTAGAAGTATTTGCCGGGTTCGCCGGGAATTTCGAAGCCGAAATAGGGAGCGTCCCGGGTGATATCCCACTCCTGCAGGCCGGCCTGCAGCCACTCGCGCAGTTTGTTCGCGACCTGGCTCTGCAGGGTGTCGGAGTCGAGCCACCGGTGCAGCATATCGGTGAATTCGGGCAGCCTGAAGAAAAAGTGGGTCGATTCCTTCTCGACCGGCCGCGCGCCGGAAAGAACGGAAACGGGGTTGTGCAATTCCATCGGACTGTAGGTGGCGCCGCACACTTCGCAGTTGTCGCCGTATTGATCCTCGGCGCCGCAGCTCGGGCAGCCGCCCTTGATAAAGCGGTCGCTGAGGAAAAGGTTTTTCTCGGGATCGAAGGCCTGGGTGATGGCGCGGCTGGCAATATGGCCGTTATCCGCCAGTCTCCGGTAGATTTCCTCACTCCAGTGTCGATTCTCGGCGGAATGCGTGGTGTGGAAATTGTCAAAGCCGATCAGAAAGCCGGCGCTGTCCCGCTCGTGCTCCCGGTGCACTGTCGCAATCTGTTCTTCCGGGCTGATGCCATGCTTTTCGGCGGTCAGCATGATTGCGGTGCCGTGGGCGTCGTCGGCGCAGACGTAGAGGCAGTCGTGGCCGCGGGATTTCTGGAACCTGACCCATATATCGGTCTGCACCTGCTCCAGCAGGTGCCCCAGATGCAGCGATCCGTTGGCGTACGGCAGCGCGCTGGTCACCAGAATTTTGCGCGGCGGGGTATCTGCCATGGTAGTGCGTTCGCTTGCAAAAAGGGGCGTCACTATAGCTTTTTTGCCGGGTTTTTCATCAGCTGTCGGGCGATGGTAGTGGCTCATTTCGGAATTTTCGCCGCAGTCGGAGCGCCAGAAGGGTATGCTCTCCCTGGAACACGCGCGGCGACAGCGACGATCGCTGGCCGAGCCTCGGCCAGGGACGGCCGCTTTTCGCCGCACGTGTTCCAGGGAGAGCATACCCTTCTGACGCGCATCTCCGGCGAAACTTCCAAAATGAGCCGCTACCGCTGGCGGGCCGGCGTTGTTGAACGCGCGGCATGCCCCTATACTGTCGCCTCGACAACCGGCGACGCGGCAACGCGGGCGACTCCGCGAGTGCGCGACGCCACAGCCGGGCCCCGTTCGGGGCGCAAATCGGGAAGCCCATGAAGAAAATCGGACATATCGTCGCCGTGGCCTCCGGCAAGGGGGGCGTCGGCAAGTCGACCGCGTCGGTCAATCTGGCTCTGGCGCTCAGCGCGCGAGGCGCCCGGGTCGGGCTCCTGGACGCCGATATCTACGGACCCAGCCAGCAGGTCATGCTCGGCATTGCTCCCGAGGTGCGCCCCGACCAGAAGGACGGCAAGTGGCTGTTGCCCGTGATGGCCCACGGCCTGGCGACCATGTCGATGGGCTATCTCGCCGACGAGCGCACGCCGATGGTGTGGCGCGGCCCCATGGCGGGGGGAGCGCTGACGCAACTGTTGGAGCAGACGCTCTGGGGCGAACTCGACTATCTGATCATTGATATGCCGCCGGGCACCGGCGATATCCAGCTCACCCTGTCGCAGAAGGCGAAGGTGTCCGGCGCGGTGATCGTCACGACGCCGCAGGATATCGCGCTGCTGGACGCGCGGAAGGGCATCGAGATGTTCCGCAAGGTGGATGTGCCGGTGCTGGGTATTATCGAGAACATGGCCGTGCATGTGTGCAGTGCCTGCGGTCACCGCGAACACATCTTCGGTGCAGCAGGGGGAGAGCGCATCGCCGCGCGATTACGGGGTGCCGCTGCTGGCAAGTTTGCCACTGTCCCTGTCCATCCGCGAACAGACGGATTCCGGTCGGCCCACCCTGGTTGCCGCGCCAGAATCCGAAGAGGCCGCGCTCTTTCTGGGGGCAGCCGATGCGATCCAGCGAGCCCTTGCCGAAAAAGGCGATGACGCCGTGCGCCAGTTTCCCGACATTTCCATATCGGACGATTAGTGAGCATCAAATCCGACAAGTGGATACGCCGCATGGCGCGCGAGCACGGCATGATCGAACCCTTCGAGCCGGAACAGGTTCGCTATCAGGGGGAGCGTAGACTGATCTCGTACGGCACGTCCAGCTACGGCTATGACGTGCGCTGTTCAAACGTGTTCAAGGTATTTACCAATATCAATTCGGCGACGGTGGACCCCAAGGGCTTCGATGAGGGCAGTTTTGTCGACGTGACGGCAGAGGTGTGTGTCATCCCCCCCAATTCCTTTGCCCTGGCCGGCACCGTCGAATATTTCCGCATACCGCGCAATGTACTCACGATCTGCCTGGGCAAATCGACCTACGCCCGCTGCGGTATTATCGTCAACGTGACCCCACTGGAGCCCGAGTGGGAGGGGCATGTGACCCTGGAATTCTCCAACACGACCTCGCTGCCGGCGAAAATCTACGCCAACGAGGGCGTCGCCCAGATGCTGTTTTTCGAGTCAGACGAGGTGTGCGAGGTCAGTTACAAGGACCGCGGCGGCAAATACCAGGGTCAGAAAGGCGTCACCCTCCCCAGGGCCTGAGTCAGAAAAGCGTCACCCTCCCAGGCGCCTCGTAGTCACGGCAAAGCGTCACCCCCGCGCTCTACCGTCGTCACCGCCGCACTCTACCATCGTCACCCCCGCGCAAGCGGGGGTCCAGTAACCTGCGAACGAAGCGCCGGTGGAATGGATCCCCGCTTGCGCGGGCCCTAAGGGCGCAGCAATGTCGCCAGGGCAAGGAACGCGCCTTTTGCAGTGGGGCGATTAGCGCAGATCTTCCGTGTACTGAATGCCGGTGGGGGGAATTAACTCGCCGTCGAGGTAAGCCCCGTCCCCGCGCAGCGCCAGACGCCCCTGAATGTGCCAGCGCACCGCCAGGGGATAAATGACGTGCTCTTTTTCGATGACCCGGTCGGCGAGGGTGGCGGCCGTGTCGCCCGACAGGATCGGCACACGCGCCTGCAGCACGGGTGGTCCGCCGTCCAGTTCCGGCGTGACGAAGTGGACCGTCACGCCGGCCTCCCGATCGCCGGCGTCGATGGCGCGCTGGTGCGTATCCAGGCCCCTGTAGCGGGGCAGCAGTGACGGATGAATGTTCAGCAGCCGGCCGGCCAACGGCTCGATGAATACCGGAGTGAGGATACGCATGAATCCTGCGAGAAGAGCCAGCTCTATGTCGTAGGGAGCCAGTTCATCCAGCACGGCCCTGTCGAAATCCTCGCGCGTGGCAAACTGGCGGTGATCGACGCAGTGTGTGGGGATGCCCGCCTCGGCGGCCCTTTCCAGACCCGCGGCTCCGGGATTGTTGCCGATGACCACGGCGACCCGGGCATCCAGTTCACCGCGATCACAGGCGTCGATGATCGCCTGCATGTTGGAGCCGCGGCCGGAAATGAGAATCGCCAGACCGGCGCGGCTCATGGCCTCAATTCGACGGGGTCGCCCCCGGCCGCGATGTCACCGATGCGCCATGCGGTTTGTCCGGCTTGCGCCAGGCAGTCCAGCGCTCTGCGCTCGTCTTCGGGCGCCACGCACACAACCATGCCCACGCCGCAATTGAAGGTGCGGTACATCTCGCGAGTTTGTACACCGCCCTGTGACTGCAGCCAGCGGAACAGGGGTGGCCAGTCCCAACTGCCAGTATCGATGCGCGCGCCGAGGCCCGGCGGCAGTACCCGCGGGAGGTTCTCCAGCAGGCCGCCGCCGGTAATATGGGACAGGGCTTTGATGTCCAGCTCACGCTTAAGCCGCAGCAGGTCCCTGACGTATATCGTGGTGGGTGCCAGCAGTGCCGCGCCCAGAGATGTGTCGCCGTGGGGCCGATCGAGGTCGGCCCCGCTGACTTCCAGGATCTTGCGGATCAACGAGTAGCCGTTGGAGTGAGGGCCGCTGCTCGCCAGGCCCAGCAGGACGTCGCCCTCCCTGACGCGGCTGCCGTCGATGATTTCGGATTTCTCGACGACGCCGACACAGAAGCCGGCCAGGTCGTAGTCCCCGCCTTCGTACATGCCGGGCATTTCAGCGGTCTCGCCACCGACCAGCGCGCAGCCGGCCAGTTCGCAGCCGCGCCCGATACCCGTCACCACGGCGGCGGCGGTTTCCACATCGAGGGCCCCCGTGGCGTAGTAATCGAGAAAGAACAGGGGTTCGGCTCCCACCACAACCAGATCGTTGACGCACATTGCCACCAGGTCGATGCCGATCGTCTCGTGCACTCCGAGCGCCATCGCCAGGCGGAGTTTTGTGCCGACGCCGTCCGTGCCGGATACAAGTACCGGCTGGCGGTACCCGGCGGGGATCTCGCAGAGAGCGCCGAAGCCGCCGAGAGACCCGAGGACTTCCGGTCGCGCAGTGCGCCGGGCGACGTCCCGGATACGCTCGACCAGGGCGTTGCCGGCGTCGATGTTTACGCCGGCGTCCCTGTAACTGAGGCCGGGCCTGGCACTGTCGTCGCTCATCGGGCCGTTCCTGTTGGTCGGGAGGGTGAAGAGGTGTTGCGGCCGCCATTCTAGCGCGGCTGTCGCCGTCACGCACCGGGCATTTGCCCGCGCTGGTGGCTGAAGTTGGATTTCTATCCTATCGAGATCGCTTGAGTTGGATGTGGCCCACTGGAACACGCCAAAAAGCGGCCGTCCCTGGCCAGGCTCGGGTGGCGACGTGCCCTGAAAAGAGGGGCAGGCTCTCCTGTCGCCACACGCTCCCAGTGGGCCACACCCGAACCCCGAGCCGATCCTCGATCGGGCAGTAGAAATCCAGGCTGAGACACGACCTTGCGCGCGGGCGACGTGTCGGTGCCGGCCGGCTGCTGCTACAATGCGCCGGCGGCTGACGCGCACCTGGAGACCTGATTGGCCCGTCACTTCCCGGCAATTGTATGTGCAATTCTGCTGCTGTTTGGCGACAGCGCGGCGGCCGCGGTCGTGCGCGATCTCTACAGTGCGCGCGTCCCTGTTGCCGGCCAGAGTGATCGCGCCCTTGCCGACGGCGCGCGCGCGGCGCTGGAGGACGTGCTCGTCAAGGTATCGGGCTCTGAACGTGTTCTGCAGAATGCCACCATTGCAGATGCCCTGGCGGGAGCGCGCAGCCAGGTATTGACCTACGCCTTCGAGCGCGCGGAGTCCGCGGAGTCCACGGGAGAGAAGCTCCTCGCGCGCTTCGAATTTGACCGCTCATATGTCGCGGGACTCCTGATGCGGGCGGGCGAGCCATTGTGGACCGCAAACCGGCCGGTTGTGCTGGTCTGGCTGGTGGCTGATGGATCCGGGGGGCGCCACTTCGTGAACCGCGAAACGGAAAGAGACGCGTTGACTCAATTGTACGAGGCTTTTTCGCGCCGGGGGGTACCGATTCAAATGCCCCTGTTCGACCTGGCCGATACCACGGCGCTGAGTACGGAGGACGCATGGGGGCTGGACGGCCTTGCCCTGCGCTCCGCATCTTCGCGGTACGATGTCCAGCATATACTGGCGGGCCGGGTGACGCAGCTGAGTAACGGCATGCTGGTTGGGGACTGGAGCTATTTCTCCCCCCGGGACCGTCTGGACCGTTCGGTCGAAGCCGTCGGAATGGCCGAATACCTGGGTCAGGGCGCGGCACTCGTTGCCGATGAGATGGCTGCCCGGTATGCCGTTGCGCCCACCGAATCGGGGCAGGTGCCTGTCGCGGTAACCATCAGCGGTGTGACGGACTTCGCTGATTACGCGGCCGTCATCAGTTGGCTGGAGAACCTGGAAGTGGTGGACAGGACGACGGTCGAGCAGATTCGGGGCGACACACTGACGTTGCGTCTGCGGGCCCGGACGGCCCCCTCCCAATTGGCGGTGCTCTTTGAGCTCAATGAGCAGTTCGAGCCTGTGCGTGTTCCCGGCGATCCAGGCCGGTTGAGCTATCAGTGGCGGCATTGAATTCCGACCCGCCGCGCCGGCAGTTGCCGCTGGAAATCAGGCTGAGCGATGCGGCGACGTTCGACAATTTTCTCGCCCGCGACGGCCTGGAACCGGTGTTGAATGCCCTGCGGGCGCAGTTGGGTCCGGCGGGCGAACCGGGCATCTATCTGTGTGGGCCCGCTGGCGCCGGCAAATCGCATCTGCTGCAGGCCTGTTGCCATAGCGCCGGGGCGGACGCACTGTACCTGCCGCTTGCGCAGCTGCGCGAGTACGCGCCGCGGGAAGTGTTGCGGGATCTGGCCCGGCTGCGGCTGGTTTGCCTGGACGATCTGCATGCCGTGGCCGGTGATGATGCCTGGGAGACGGCTCTGTTCAACCTGTGGAACGAGGCGCGCGAGCGAGGCTGCAGACTGGCCGTGTCGGCACATTCCGCTCCGCGGGCTCTGCCCTTGCACCTGGCCGACCTGCGCTCGCGGCTGAGCTGGGGGGTCGTTTTCCAGCTCAACCGCCTGGATGACCTGGAAAAAATGGAGGTGCTGCGTTTTCGCGCCCAGCGTCGCGGGTTGAAGCTGTCACCGGAGGTCGCCCGTTATATTGTCCACAGGGCGCCCAGGGATCCCGCAAAGTTGCTCGGGCTGCTCGACCAGCTGGACACGGCCTCCATGGTGGAAAAGCGTTCCCTGTCCATTCCGTTTGTGAGGCGGGCGCTGGGCTGGTGAGCGGTCAAAGACCCTCTCCGCAATGGGAAATTTCACACAAAATCGGTGTTTGCAGGCGCTGAATGAGTGCTATCCTTGCCGGATACCCGCAACTCAATGAGTGGAGAAGGCGAAGAATGAAACAACAACTGACCACAGCATTTGCAATCGCCTGCCTTGCCCTGGCCGGCCTGTCACAGAGTGCAATGGCGGAAATTCCGGTTACCGTCAATGCCGGTTACGGCTACTGGTACTTCGACCGCGACCTGCAGGGGCTGGACGTGGACAATACCGGGACCCCGGTAGTCGGCCTGGAATGGGCTTTCAACGACAACTGGGCGGCGGAAATACTGTTCGCCGACGATGAAACCGACCTGGACAACGGCCCCGACGTCGATGTGACGACCTGGCAGGTGGGCGTCCTCTATTACGCGGGCAGTTATATTGGCAAGCCCTACCGCCTGCGGCCCTACGCGGCATTCGGCGCCGGTGAAATCGACCTTGACGGCGGCAACTTCGATACAGTCGAGACCACGGTCAACGGCGGCCTGGGCGTGCGCTGGATGCTCGGCAGACGGGTGGGTCTGCGTCTGGAATCACGGGCGGTGCACAGTCTCGACGAAAGCGAGACCGATATCCTCACCACCGCCGGGCTGAATATCTATCTCGGCAAGGTCGATCCGGACCCGGTGGTGCGGGAAGTGGTCGATTCTGACGGCGATGGGGTGCCGGACGACCGCGACCGTTGCCCGGGCACGGCACCGGGAACACGTGTGGATGCCGACGGTTGCGAACTGCCGGTGACCAAGGTCGCTTCAATCAGGATGAAAGTGCTGTTCGAGTTCGACAAGTCCGATGTTCAGGAACAGTACTTCGATGACCTGGAGGAACTGGCGGAGTTCCTGCAGCGCTTCTCCGACCTGCAAGTGGAAGTGGAAGGCCACACCGACAATATCGGCGACGACAGCTACAATATGGACCTGTCACAGCGCCGTGCCCAGGCGGTGGTGGACGTGCTGGTCGACAACTATGGCATTGCTCGCGGCAGGCTGCAGCCGGAAGGCTATGGCGAGAGCCGGCCGGTGGCGACCAACGACACTGCTGAAGGCCGTGCCCAGAATCGTCGCGTGATGGCCACGCTGGAAGTGGAATACGAGGAATAGCTATCTCATTCCAGCTGGAAGCCGTCGGCATCCAGCTGGAAGGGAAACGCTTTTCTGTAAGCTTGCAAGGCGGCGCCGTCCAGTACCACTCTGGCGGCGCCGTCGGTATTTTGAGCGTCCCACAACAGCGCCCCATCCGCTGCGATGGCCATGCTGTCTCCACTGTAGTCCAGCCCGTTGGCGTCGCTGCCGATACGATTGACTCCGACCACGCAGGCGAGATTCTCCACGGCCCGAGCCGGCAGCAGGGCACGCCAGTGGCCCCGGCGCGACGCCGGCCAGTTGGCAACGTATAGAAGCAGGTCGTAATCGCCCCGATTGCGGCTGAAGACGGGAAATCGCAGGTCGTAGCAGACCTGCAGATTGATGCGCCAGCCTCGCCATTCGACGACAACCCGTTGCGAACCCGCCGCATAACGTTTGTGTTCTCCGCCCATGCGGAACAGGTGGCGTTTGTCGTAATGGCTGACGCCCTGTGGCGTGACGAACAGCATGCGATTGTAGACCGCGTCTGCCTCGCGCACGGCGATACTGCCAGTGATGGCGCAGTCTTCGCGGCCGGCGATCTGCCTGAGCCACTGCTCCGTGGGTCCGCCCGGCTGTTCGGCGTTTGCCAACGCGTTCATGGAAAAGCCCGTGCTGAACATCTCCGGCAGGACGATCAAATCGGTCGGGGTCTCCAGGGTCTCGATTATCTCGTCTATCCGGGCGCGGTTGGCCGCGGGACTCTCCCACGCCAGCTCACACTGGACTGGCGTCACATTCAGATTCTGCATAGTTTTTCCGCTGCCTCCAGCAGCACCGCGTCGCTCTTGGCGAAGCAAAAGCGCAACAGATGCTGGCCAGGGGGTTGCTGATAGAAAATGGACACTGGAATGGCGGCGACACCGTGCTGCTGCGTCCACTGCTCGGCGAGTTGCATGTCCGGTGCGTCGCTGATGTCGCTGTAATCGAGCAGTTGAAAATAGGTGCCGGCGCTGGGTTTCAGCGCGAATCGCGAGTTCGTCAACGCTCCGCAGAACAGGTCCCGCTTGGCCTGGTAGTGGCGCGCGAGCGTGGCCGGATAGTCGGGCTCGGCCGCCATGAAGTCCGCGATCGCATTTTGCACGGGCGTTACAGCCACGAAGCAGACAAACTGGTGTACCTTGCGCAGCTCGGCGGTGAGAGCCGGCGGTGCGATACAGTACCCTGTTTTCCAGCCGGTCACGCTGTAGGTTTTGCCAAAAGAGAACAACGCAAAACTGCGAGCGCGAAGCCCCGGGTACTGCAACACGCTGTGGTGGGCTCTGCCGTCGAACAACAGATGCTCGTAGACCTCGTCACTGACCACTAGCAGGTTGTGCTTTTCGGCCAGACGCTGCAGCTCTTCAAGATCGCCGGATGCGCAGGCAGCGCCACTGGGGTTGTGGGGCGAATTGAGGATGATCATGCGTGTGCGGGTCGTTATGGCCGCGGCTACGTGTTCCCAGTCGATCGCAAAATCGTCAGTAGCCAGGGGCACGTGAACCGCACGGCCGCCGGCGAGCTCAATAGCGGGTTCATAGCTGTCGTAGCAGGGATCCAGGACGACCACTTCGTCGCCGGTCCCTACACAGGCCATTACGGCGCAGAAAATTCCCTCTGTAGCGCCTGGCAGCACGGTAATTTCTTCGTCTGGATCGCAGTTGACGCCGCGATAACGCGCCACCTGTGCAGCGATCTGTTCACGCAGCCGTGGCACTCCCGGCATGGGCGCGTACTGGTTGTCGCCTTCGCGTACGCATCGCGCCATCGCCTCCAGTAGCCCCTGGGGGGGAGGGAAATCCGGAAAGCCCTGGGACAAATTGATGGCGCCGTGGGTTGCGGCCAGGGCCGACATGCGGCTGAAAATTGTCGTCCCCACGTCGGGCAGCTTGCTACGCAACATAGCCCATGCCCCCGGGCCCGACGGTTTCGCCCGGTTTCAGGCCCAGGAATGGGCGCAGGTAATAGACTGCCAGGTACAGCGGGCCGGTATCGAGCAGCGCCACCGTGGCCTTGAACAGATAGTTACTGCCGATCAGTATCAATAAAGCCTGAAACGCGATCTCGTCGCGCAGGAATGCGGCACCGAATGTCACTGTGACGACCATGACCGAGTCCACCATCTGGCTCATCAGAGTACTGAAATTGTTGCGGATCCAAAGATGTTTGCCGCGGGTCACCCGCTTCCAGAAATGAAACAATTGTACATCGCAGTACTGGGCGGCAATATATGCGAGCATCGATGCGAATACCGCGCCGGACGTGGTAGCGTAAATCAACTGGTACAGCCCGACACTCTGCTCCACTATCTGGCCGTTGGGCAGTGCCACGGGCGCCGCCAGCTGCAGGACCTGCCAGGGTGGCATGTTGTCCGCGGATACGGCCGGCAGGGCGTTGCCCAGCGTGAGAACCAGCAGAATGAACACGTTCAGTCCCAGGCCAACCGTCACCAGGAAATTGGCCCGGGATTTGCCATACAACTCGCAGATCAGGTCCGTGCACAGGAACGTCAATGGATAGGGTAGAACACCAACCGCCAGCGCCATCGGGCCCAGTTGGACAAAACGCGTGATGCCGATGACGTTCAGGAGCGTCATGGCACAGAGGAACACTCCCGCCAGCACCAGAAAGGTGCGCTCGCGACGTTCCGCCAGTATCCGCGCGATATCGGACACTCAGTTTTCCTTCTGGCCGAGATTTGCATGCAGTACGGCGCCATTGATGACCGGGTTGTGATGTGACCAGCGAATGAGTTCGGCGATCTCGGACGGTTCGATAAGACGGTTGAAGCTGTTCATACCGGCAATACCGGCTTCGACCTCCGGGTCTGTGCCGATGTGCGTGCGCAGCATTTCGGTGTCGGTGAAGCCGGGACAGATCAGGGCTGTGTGTACGCCGCTGTCCATGAGATCCTGGCAGGTGGCGCGCATTATCCCCGCCTGAGCGTGCTTGCTGACGACGTAGCTGAACGAGCCGCCGACCGCTTTTTCCGACAGGGTGGAGCCCACGTACAGCACGCTCGAGCCGCCGGGCAGCAGAGGCAGCAATTGCTGATTGAGGCTGTTTATGCCGATGACATTGGTTTCGAGCACGGCTCTCAGGCTGTCGCTTGTGCAGTCGTTTGCGCTGTCTTTGCGCATCTGGCTGGCATTGTGAACCAGAGCGACGGCCTCTGAACTGGCGATGACCTCGCGCAGTTGATCGCAGGCGGTCTCGATCGATGAGGGATCGGTCAGGTCGCAGAAAATACTCTCGACGCCGGTTACCGGGCAATTGCGCCGGGCGAGATTGAAAACCCGGAAGCCGTCGGAGAGGAATGCCTCGGCGCAAGACTTGCCGATCCCGACACTGGCGCCTGTTATGATCGCTGTTTTCATGCTTCTATCTTCACCAATCATTGCAGAAGAGGCCACAGTATAACCGGCACCGGCTCCTGTCTCAGCCATTTCCTCCATGACGGAGCGACGGCGCTCCGCTACACTAGGGCCAGCTCAGATAGTGTGAACAGGCCCCAGGGCGATGGAAGAATTGACCACCCTGTACATAGACAAGGAACGCCACAAGTTTTCCGCGGCGCACTTTACAATTTTTTCGGCCACTGAGCGCGAGCGCCTGCATGGTCACAATTACTCTGTGTCCGCCCGCATTGTCGCGCCCATGGGTAGCAACGGTTTTTCCGCGGATTACAATGTGTACAAGAACCGCCTGGCGGTACTGTGTGAAGAACTCGATGAATACATGCTGCTGGCCTCGGAATCGCCGTACCAGCAAATCGAGCATGAGGACAACTGTTACCGGGTGGTCTTTAACGCTGAGGAAATGTTCTTTCTGCGCAGCGATACCCTCGTGCTTCCCTTGCGCAACGTAACGGTGGAAGAGTTGTCCCGCTATCTGCTGGCCAGACTTCTGTCGGACAGTGCCGGAGATGATCTGCGCGAGGTCGAACTTTGCGTTTCTTCCGGGCCGGGCCAGAAAGGCTGTGCGTCCTGGCGGTGTGATTCCCCGACATCGGCTGACAGTCGACCGTAACTATTCAGTGAATCCCGCTGTGACGTAACAGCGGCTCTATACTGGGTTGCCGCCCGCGGAATGCGACAAACATCGACATCTCATCCCGGGAGCCACCTTGTTCGAGAATGTTGGTGCGAAAGTCCGCGCCGGTTGCGGGGTTGAATATACCTTCTTCCTCGAACCGGGAGAACGCGTCCGCGGAAAGTACCTCCGCCCATTTGTAACTGTAGTAGCCCGCTGCGTAGCCGCCCGCAAAGATGTGCGAGAAACTGTGCTGGAACCGGTTGAACGACGGCGGTAGGTTTACGGCCACCTGCCGGCGAAGCTCCTGCAGCAATCCCTGTACAGACTCGAATCCATCGCAACCCCACTCGAGATGCACGCGAAAGTCGAACAGTGAAAATTCGAGTTGTCTCAGCATGTTCATTGCCGCCTGGAAGTTGCGAGCGGCGAGCAGTTTTTCCAGTAGATCATCGGGCAGCGGTTCACCCGTTTCACAGTGGGCGGAGATGAACGACAGCGCATCCCGTTCCCAGCACCAGTTTTCCAGAAACTGGCTGGGCAGCTCCACCGCATCCCAGGCGACGCCGTTGATGCCCGATACAGCGGCCACAGTCTGCCGGGTAAGCATGTGGTGCAGGCCGTGTCCGAACTCATGGAACAGGGTGATCAGCTCCGTGTGTGTCAGTAGCGCCGGAGCATTGCCGACCGGTGGGGTGAAGTTGCACACCAGCCAGGCCACTGGAATCTGTATGCTATCGCCGTGCCGGCGCCTTACTTGACAATCGTTCATCCAGGCCCCGCCGCGCTTGTGAGCCCTGGAATACAGATCCAGGTAAAACATGGCGATGAGCTCGCCCTCCCTGCGTATTTCAAACAGCTGTACACTGTCATGATAGCTGTCAAATTCCCGGACCTCGGCAACTTCGATACCGTAGAGCCTGCGCGCCACTTCAAACAGCCCCGGTAATACCCGGTTCACCGGCAGATAGGGCCGAATCTCCTCCTGGGAAACCTGATAGCGCTCCTGTTTCAGAAGTTCGCTGTAGTAGTTGACGTCCCATGCTTCCAGGCGGTCCAGAGCGTCTCTGTTGCTGGCAAAGGCTGTCAGCGCCCCCACTCCTCCTCCCCAGGGGCCTGGCATTGCTCCGCCAACTGGCGCAAAAATGCCATGACCTGCGCAGTGCTCTCGGCCATCTTGGTCGCCAGCGAAAATTCGGCGTAATTGTCGAAACCCAGGAGTTGCGCGAGTTCGTGGCGCAGTGCCAGCGTCTCATCGATGATGCCGCTATTGTCCCATTTACCCGCATGGGGGCCCTGGTCGGAGGCGCGGGTACAGTAGGCGGTGTAGACTTCGCGCCGGAGTTCGCGGTCGTGGCAGTAGGTGAGCACCGGCATGCAAGACGGGTATTCAAGATTGATGAGATAGCCGGGACGGCCGCGCTGCTCGGCTGCCTGGCGGGCGTTGGCCAGTGCGCTTTCGGGCAGACCGTCCAGCTGTTCCCTCGTGACCTCTTTCGACCATGCAGTGGTGGCATCCAGAACGTTTTCGCCGAACTTGCTGGCCAGCTGGGACAGGCGACTGCGCACCTCCGCGTAGCGTTCCTTCTGCGCTGGAGGCAGGAACACGCCGGCGAGTCGAAAATCGCGCAGACCGTCTTCGACAGCCTTGCGCCTGGCCGCATCGAGAGTGGCAAACCCCGCGCTGTCGGCGATGTACTGGTACGCGCGGCAAAGCACCTCGTGCTGGTCCCTCCAGGTGCGATACCCGGACAGTAGTGGAAGGCAGGCGTTGTAGGCGTCGCGCCACGTGTCTGAATTGCAGACGCTGTTGAGATGGGAGACCGATGACCAGGCCTGGTCCAGTTCATCCTCCATTTCTTCGATGGGCGACAAAAGATTTTCCCAATTGTATTCATCGGTCGCGGCAAGCAATGCCTCAATTTTCTGCTTGTTGCGTTCGATCAGAGAACGGACGGCCGGCTCGGCGTGACTTGGCTTGATGCGCGAAAAGGGCGGCAGGGGGTGGCGTTCGAGCAGTGGATTGGTCATGTGTGCGCTGTTGGTGTTGGCTATGCTGAAGTAGGTATTCTAACCGAAAAATACCGGTCCCGATGGCCCGTGGCCGGTCAGATCCCATTCCTGCAGTGTGTGATAATGGACGCCCCGGCGTCCCTGGCGCGACTCACAGAGCGCGAACTGTCCGTACTCGAAGGCAAAGGCCGGCTCTGCTCGCGGCGCCGGCGGCGCTTCCCGGCACCGTCGGTACAGGGTGACATGGGGCAGGAAGCGTTTGCGGTCCCGTCGCGCGCCAGCGGTCACGGCCAGGTGGCGCAGCTTTTGCGCCAGTCCCGAGAGTTCGGCGGGCCAATCTGTCGCCCCGAGCCAGAAGATTCCCGGGCGTGGCCAGTATCCGACGCTATCCAGTACAAGATGCGAGGGACCGGGCGCGGAGGGAATCACTCGTTCCTCGACTGCATCGCATAGCGACCCGATTGCGTGGTCGGTGAGTTCGCCGGCAAAAGCAAGAGTAATGTGGAAGTTCGAGGGCGAGACGGGCTGTCCGTCGCAGGAGGTGTGCAGATCCCGCCAGTCGGCAATTCGCATCGCGGTTGTCGAATCCGGGACCAGGGCGAAAAAGACGCGCATCACATGGGCCTGCCGCGGCGCGTTACCAGTTCGATAAGGGGAGGGTTGAGGGCGTGTTTCGGTCTCATCCCGCGATTGTAGACAACTGCAGCCGCCGTGTAGACCCGCCCGCGCTCGCGGACACCGGCCTTGCCCATCTTCGCCGTTGCGCGGCTGAGGGGAGTTGTTGCACACTGTGGCGCTTGCCGACAACCGGATCCTGTCGTTGCGGAGGTGAGTGGATGGTGCGGGCGGTGATATTGCGCGAGACCGGCGGCCCCGAGGTCCTGGCGCTGGAAGATGTGGATCTGGATCTCCCGGGGCCGGGCATGGTGACCGTCGAGAATCGTGCCATCGGGGTGAATTTTATCGATACCTACCACCGCAGCGGCCTCTACGAGCTGCCGCTGCCCACAGGTATCGGCCTGGAAGGCGCCGGTGTGGTGCAGGCAGTGGGTGATGGCGTGAAGCTGGCGGTTGGAGACCGCGTTGCCTACTGCTCCGCCGGGTTTGGGTCCTACGCGGAGGCACTGAATCTTCCTGCCGACCGCCTGGTCGCAATACCCGATGGTATCGAATTCGAGCAGGCCGCCGCGGTCCTGTTGAAGGGACAGACAACCGAATATCTGTTGCAGCGCACCTATGCACTCCAGCGCGGTGAAATCTGTCTGTTTCACGCGGCGGCCGGCGGAGTCGGTCTGCTGTTTGGTCAGTGGGCGGCGAGTATCGGCGCGCAAGTAATCGGGACGGTGGGTTCGGAAAACAAGAGGCGTATCGCGCTGGACCACGGTTTCCGGCACGTCATCAACTATTCGGCTGACAACGTCGTGGAGCGGGTGCTGGAAATTACCGGCAATGAAAAGGTGCCGGTGGTATACGACGGTGTTGGCAGGGACACCTTCGAAACATCTCTCGATTGCCTGCGCCCGCGAGGATTAATGGTGAGTTTCGGCAATGCCTCCGGGGCACCGCCGCCGCTGGATCTGCAGGTGCTCGCTGCAAAGGGCTCGCTCTACATTACCCGGCCTACACTGTTGAGTTATACCGCCACGACCGAAGAACTCCGGCGCTCGGCCGAGGCGGTTTTCAGTCGATTGCAACGCGGAGTGTTGGCCGTGGAAGTCAACCAGCGCTACGCCCTTGCCGACGTGCGCCGCGCTCATGAGGACCTTCAGGCCCGTGCCACGTCCGGTTCATCGGTGCTGATCCCATGAGCGCGACTGTTGCAGCTGCCGTGTCGCCAGCGGCGCCCGCACGATGCACGGCGTTGGTACAGGCGGTGCCGTGTCACTGAATATATCACCGGTTACCCTGCAGGGCCGCCATGTGAGGCTTGAGCCGTTGTCTCAGGCCCACGCACAGGGCTTGTATAATCGCGGCCGGGCCGGGGCCGACTGGGCGTATATGCCCCGGGCCTGTTTTATCGACATGGCTGATACGCGCCAGTGGATTGACGAGGCCCTGACGACAACGGCTCAGTTGCCCTTCGCCATCGTGGAAACACACAAGAACAGGGTGGTCGGCAGTACGCGCTACCTGAATATCCGCGCCGAACATCGGGGTCTGGAGATCGGCTGGACCTGGCTGGGCCAGGAGTGGCAGCGCACGGCCGCCAACACGGAGACCAAATTCCTGTTGCTCAGCCACGCCTTCGAGCGGTTGGGCTGCGTGCGTGTGGAATTCAAAACCGATGCGCGCAACGAGCGTTCACAGCGCGCCCTGGAGCGAATCGGGGCGATACGGGAGGGAGTCTTGCGACGGCACATGATCGTGCAGGGGAATTACGTGCGTGACTCTGTCTATTTCAGCGTCATTGAGGAGGAATGGCAGACGGTGAAAGAGCGCCTTCAGCGCCTGATGGTTGAGCGCGACTGAAAAAGCGTTTCAGGTAATCGCTTCCTGTACCGTTTCATTATCGGTGAAGCGGTCTGCAAACAGGGCGGAACTCAGGTAACGTTCGCCGGAATCAGGCAGAATGGCGACAACCAATTTTCCGCGGTGCGCACCCTGCCGGCAAATGCGATCGGCCACGGCCATCGCGGCTCCCGATGAAACTCCCGCGAGGATACCTTCTTTCTGCATCAGCAGGTGGGCCCATTCCATGGCTTCCTCGCTGGACACCTGTTCGACCTGGTCGACGAGTGACAGATCCAGGTTCTCGGGCACGAAGCCCGCGCCAATGCCCTGAATCTTGTGGGGCCCGTGAGTTGGCTCTTCGCCCGCCATGGCCGCGGTGATCATGGTTGTGGTGTCGGGTTCCACGGCGATACAGTGTACCGCCTTGCCGCGGGTCTGTTTCAGGTAGCGGCCCACGCCTGTGATTGTGCCGCCGGTCCCGACGCCCGAGACCACGATGTCGACCTCGCCGCCGGTATCATCCCAGATTTCCGGCCCGGTGGTTTCCTGATGGATCGCGGGATTGGCGGGATTTTCGAACTGGTGCGGCCCCCAGTATTTTGACGGGTCGGAGGCGATGATACTCTCCGCCTTTTCAATGGCGGCCGGGATACCTTTGGCGCCGTCGGTCAGAACAATCCCGGCGCCCAGCGCTTTCATCAGCATGCGCCGCTCCAGGCTCATGGTATTGGGCATGGTCAGGATACAGCCGTAACCCCTGGCGGCGGCGACAAAGGCCAGTGCAATGCCGGTGTTGCCGCTGGTTGGCTCGACGATAGTCATGCCTTTGCGCAGCGTACCATCGCGTTCCGCGGCAGCGACCATACTCGCGCCGATGCGACACTTGACGGACATCGCCGGATTGCGGCTCTCCAGTTTGGCGTAAATATTGCCATCGGATATACGGTTGATTTTCACCAGCGGTGTGCCGCCAATGGTTTCCGCGTTGTCCTGATACAGATTGCTCATGGTTGGCGCTCGATTCAGTTGTGATTGCCGGTTGCGGCCCGCCACGTCACAGGCGGCGCGGTCATGCGAGAGAGTATTAGCCGCAACAGTCGATGTCCCATGCCTGGCTCGGAGTGTGTTTTTCCTCTGGGTCGGAACTATCGCTTCTGCACAGGGTCACAGACTTATCAACGGGTTTGTTGCGTTTCACACCCGTCTCGCAAACGCCATTGTAGCAATACTGGATCACCCAGGTCCTGCTTTTCTACGTGTGCCGGCCCACCGGGCCGGCCTTTTTATGTCCGGTACCGCCCATACACAGGTCGCTGTCTGCCCCGCCCGCCCGTTTATGGCTCCCGCGTCTCGCCGCGCGCCGTGGCCAGCGCAGTTTGCAGTGACTCCTCGGTCTGCGGTCCCACCAGTGTGGCGGCCACCTCGCCCTCTGGAGTGACCAGCAGAGTGGTGGGCAATACCGCCGGTCGTCTGACACCCAGTTGTGCCGCGGGGTCGGTCTGCAGCGTCGGGAACGCGACGCCCAGGCGTCGTTCCTGCTCTCTGAGTTCCTCGCCGCTGGCCCCGTCGAAGTTCACGCCCACTACCGAGACGTCGCTGTGCCGCTTGTCGAAGGCATTGAGTTCGGGGATTTCCTGGATACACGGGTTACACCACTGTGCCCAGTAATTGACCAGAAGCCATTCGCCCCGCAGGTCAGTCAGCCCGTACTCGGCCGGGGGAGTGTTTTTCTCGGCGCAGGCCGTGAGGCACAGTGCCACGCTCAGGAACAATGCGTATCTCATGCTGTGAAAAGGTCCACCAGGTTGATATCCAGCGTGTCCCGTTGAATGGTCTGTTGCTGCTGCAGCAACTTCCTGGCGCGGGTCTGCCAGTCCAGCTCCTTGCCCGGGCGGTAGTTGTCGGGCGGCCGTTCCTCGTCGACCCACTCTTTCAGTTGCCACAGGGGAATGCTGTGCAGGTCTCGCGCCAACAGGTACTGGCCGTTATCGTTCTCGCTGATGAGATTGTGCTGCATGAAGATTTCCCGGAGGGCGCTCCAGGATTCCGTGTCAACACCGCGCAGCAAGCTGTCCCTGCTTTCCATGAGTTCTTTTTCATGAACCGGTTTGCCGCGCTGTTGCTTCTGCCAGAACAGGTAGAGCAGATCCAGTGCCTTGAGTACATTCGGGCGGCCGGCCTGGGTGATGCGCTGGTAGGCTGAAAAGCTGTGTACCAGGATGCCCCCCATGAGCACGATATTCCAGGATAGAAAAATCCAGAATACGAACAGGGGCACTGCCGCGAAGGCGCCGTATATGGCTGAAATGCTCGAGCGCACCACCAGGGCGGTAAAAACTTCGCGGGCGATACCCAGGGCGAGGGCCGCGACAACAGCGCCCCCCAACGCGTGCCTGAAAGGAACGCGGCAATTGGGTACCGCCGCGTAGATCAGGGTAAAACCGGCGGTACTCAATAACAGCGGCGCGATCTGCGCGAGCAGGGCCTGCGCTCCGATGAAGTCGAAACGCTCCACTGTGTCCGCGAAAGCGTTGAAATAAGCACTCATACCGAGTGCCAGGCCAATCGTGACAGGCGTCAGCGTCAGCATTGCCCAATACAGCAAAAAACTGGCGACGGGGCTGCGATTTTCCCGCGCCCGCCAGATCATGTTGAAGGCAGTCTCTATATTGCGCAGCATGAGTACGGCGGTAATAAGCACGAAGGCGATACCCGGGCCGGTCAAATTGCGGGCCTGTTCCGAGAACGTGTCGAGGTATTGTTCGATTTCAGAGCTGGACTCTGGCACCAGATGCCGGAACAGGAAGTCCTGCATCTGTGCTTCCGCGCCCTGGAATGCCGGCATCGCGGACGCCATGGTATAGAGCACAGTCAGCAGGGGGACCAGTGCGAACAGGCTCATGTAGGTAAGCGCCGCTGCATTTTCCGAGCAACGGTCTACGGAGTAGCGCGTCAGAAAATAGCGCACTCGTTGCCACACTTCGTTAAATAGTCGCTTCAGCCTGTCCATACCGCTATTATGGCACGAGTGGACCGGCGGCGGCACGGCGGTTCACGCCCGCGTTCAATTGCGGTAATCTGCCGCGGTTTGACTGCGCAAGGGAGCTGGCTACCATGGCTGAGGTCACCATCTATCACAATCCGCGCTGCTCCAAGTCACGCAGGACGCTCGCACTGCTCGAGGAGCACGGCATCGCCCCCGAGATCGTACTCTACCTGGAGACACCTCCCGATGAGGCACAGCTGAAAGCGTTACTTGCCGGGCTCGGTATGGACGCACAGCAACTGGTGCGCCGTGGTGAGGAAGCCTACAAGGCCAGTGGCCTCGGTGCGGACTCGAGCGAACAGGAACTCCTGGCGGCGATGGCGCGGCACCCGAAACTGATCGAGCGGCCGATCGTTGTCATGGGCAGTCGAGCGGTTCTGGGGCGGCCACCGGAAAACGTCCTCGATCTTATTGGCTGATGCGCAATGTGCGATTGATTCCCGTGTCGGTTATATATGCTGTAGTTCGACTTTTGTCAGGGGGCTCCGTGTGAGCCGTTCCGCGGTGGCGGGCAGCTTGGCGTGGTTGAGTTATATCGCCCTGCTATTGCAGCAGACACTGGATGCGGGCCTGAACGGTGCGCCCGGCATCATATGGGCTTTCAAGCTGGTACCGCTTTTGGTATTCCTCCCCGGTATGTACCGAGGCAATCCTCGCACCTTTATCTGGTTGAGCTTCGTATCACTGGGCTATTTTACGATTCTTGTGCAGCGCTTGTTTGCACAGCCTCACAGTCCGCTGGTGATCTGTGGGCTGACCGCGGTTGTGATACTGTTTATATCCGCCATGTTTTTTGTCCGCTGGCGGGTCAGGGAACGGCACGCCAGTGTCGAATAGCCAATGTAGTCTGGAGTGCAAGTCATGAGTCAACGGTCGCTGCCCCGACGGATTTTCTCCTCGATCTGGCGCGCCATCACGCGCATTCGCCTGGCACTGTCCAACCTGCTGTTCCTGGTTCTGCTGGTCGCTCTGTTTTTTTTGTTCAGGGGCACCGCGCCGGCGCCAATGCCCGATCGCGCGGCGCTGTTGTTGAACATGAGTGGGACGGTCGTGGACCAGAAGTCTCTCGTCGACCCGTTGCAGGCGATTCTGAGCACACCCTCGCCGCGGGAGCACGAAGTCCTGCTCAGGGATGTTCTGGACTCGGTCCGTTTTGCCGCCGAGGATCCGGCGATCAGCGCGCTGGTCATGGAGCTGGATGACCTGGTGTATGTGGGCATCAGCAAAACCCAGGAGATCGTGGAGGCGCTCGAAAAGTTCCGCGACAGCGGCAAGCCGATTATCGCTGTCGGTGACTACTACACGCAGGATCAGTACCTGTTGGCCAGTCACGCGGACGAGATCATCGTGCATCCCTTCGGGGGTGTCGCTTTGGAGGGATACAGCAGTTACCGCAACTATTTCCGCGAAGCGCTGGACAAGCTCTCCGTCAATGTCCATATATTCCGGGCGGGCGAATACAAATCCGCACTGGCACCGCTGGAGCGCGACAATATGTCGCCGGCTGAAAAAGAGATGACCGGCCGTTGGCTGGGGGACCTGTGGAGCCAGTATACCTCGATGGTCGAGGCGCAGCGTCAACTAGAGCCAGGCGCCGTCGATGACTACGTGAACAACTTTCCCGTCAAGCTGCAAGGCGAAAACGGGAATGCGGCGGAGACCGCCCTGGTGGCCGATCTGGTGGACAAACTGATGGTCCGTACCTCGTCCAACGACTATCTGATCGATGTCGTCGGCGCCGAGAATAAAGAGGGTCTGTATGAAGCCATCGTGTTCGAGCGCTACGCAGCCCGCAAACGTCTTGTCAAATTACCGGCGCCCGACGGCGACCGGGTAGCGGTGATTACAGCCATGGGGAATATCATGCCGGGGGAACAGCCTCCCGGAACCATCGGTGGCGATTCCCTGGGCCGCATGATCCGCAATACGGCCGAAGAGGATGGTGTGGCGGCAATCGTATTGCGTATCAACAGCGGGGGCGGGAGCATGTTTGCCTCCGAAATAATCCGCCAGCAAATATTGTATGCACGTGACCTGGGGGTGCCGATCGTAGTGTCCATGGGTGCCGTCGCGGCCTCGGGCGGTTACTATATCGCGGCGGATGCCGACCAGATCTGGGCGACCCCCACAACTGTCACCGGCAGTATCGGCGTATTTGCAGCATTTCCGACATTCGACGAACTCCTCGATCGCCTGGGTGTGCATACTGACGGTGTAGGGACCACGACACTCGCCGGTTCACTGCGTCCGGACAGACCGCTCGATCCGTCGCTGAAAAAGGCGATAGACAGTGGTGTCGCATTTGCTTACCAACGTTTTCTCGAGGTGGTCGCCCAGGGCCGTGGAATGACCGTTCAGGACGTGAAACCGGTGGCGGAAGGCCGGGTCTGGAGTGCGGAAGACGCGCGGACCGCCGGCCTGGTCGACAATTTGGGCAGTCTGGATGACGCTGTCGAGGCGGCGGCAAATCTTGCGGGCCTGGAGGACTACCGAATCGATTTTGTGCACTTGCCTCTGTCGGCGCGCGATCTTCTGCTGAAGCAGTTGGCCAATCGCCTGGGTCACCTCGATTGGTCCGGTGGCATGGGGGGCGGAATCGTGCTGCAAGGACTTATGGCGCCCTTGCGTGAGGCCGTCGGCGAGCTGGAAGCCCTGCAGGACCCGCGCCATCTCTACATGCGGTGTCTGGCCTGCACATCGGTACGTTGAGTTCCAGGGCCAGCTCAGATAGTGTGAACAGGCCCCGGTAGTCGGTGCCCCTGCAGCTATTCGGTACTCGCGGAGTGCAGTTGCCTGTGCTCTCTATGCCCCCTCCACCAGGTTTGCAGATCATCCAGGATCATATACAGGCTGGGTATCAAAAGTAGTGTAATGACAGTGGCAAACAGAATGCCGTAGGCGAGAGATATCGCCATGGGAACCATCTGTTGTGCCTGGATAGTATCCTCGAGAAGCATTGGCACCAGGCCGAAGAAAGTGGTAAGCGATGTCAACAGAATGGCGCGGAAGCGCCGCGTCCCGGCATCGGCCACCGCGGTATAGCGTTCCACACCCGCGGCAATGGACTTGTTGACGAAGTCGACCATAATCAGGCTGTCGTTGACTACCACGCCGCTCAGGGCTATTACTCCCATCAGGGACATCATGCTGAGCGGATGGCCGGTTATCCAGTGTCCGAAGATGGCGCCGATCATACCGAATGGAATGACACCCATAATAATCAGTGGTTGCAGGTAGCTTCTTGTCGGTACGGCCAGCAATGCGTAGATTCCGAACAGCGACAGAGCAAAGCCGATAGCCATGCTGGTTGCCATCTTGGCCTCTTCGTCCGCGGTGCCGGAGATGCCATAGCTCAATCCCGGATACTTTCTCATCAATTTGGGCAGAATTTGCTTTTCGATATCCGCGATGACCCTGTCGGGCTCTACCACCCGCTTGTTTGCCTCCGCGGTGACTTCCGCCGCACGCTGGTAATTAATGCGTGTCGCCTTCAGCAGGCCCTGTCGCACGTCAATGCGCGCGACGGTTTCAAAAGGCACCTCGTCGCCGTCGGCAGTTCGTATATGCATATTGCTCAGTGTGGCGACGTTTCTTCTATCTTCCCGCGGATAACGCACCATGACTTTTATTTCGTCGATACCGCGCTGAATACGCTGTGCTTCGGCGCCATAGAAAGCATGGCGAACCTGGGTTCCCAGCTCGAGACGTGTCAGGCCGAGAGACTCTCCTTCCGGAAGGATTTCCAGATGAAATTCGTCGGCCGTATCGGCAGTACCATTGCGTATATCGTACAGGCCGTCGTAATGACCCATGGCCTCCTCAAGCTCTGAAGCCGCCTGCCTGAGCTGGTTCATATCGTTGTGCATGAGATCGAAGGCGACTTCCGGCCCGAATGTGGGGCCACTCTCGCTGGTTATGGAAAACACCTCCGCGCCATGCACATGGCCGACCTCCTCCCGCCAGCGATGTTCGATTTCACGAGTAGAGATGCTGCGCTTGTCCTCTTTTGTCAGCTCGACGTAAATTGCACCGTTAATGCGGTTAAAGCCGTACACTGCCATGTGTTCCAGCAGTTTTTCATTCCTGCCTGTCTCGCGCCGGTAGTTATCCTCCATTATTTCAAATGCTTGTGCGATATCAGTGATCGCCTGGAGGGTTCGTTCCTCGGGTATGCCCTCACTCATGCGCAGTTCTACTGTCAGGAATTCACCAGGCACGTCGGGAGACAGTACGGTTCGCACGATACCGCCGGCCAGCAACCCGGAACATAAAACCAGCATCGAGACAAAAAATGCCAGTGTCATGTAGCGGTTGCGCACACAGTGCTCCATAAACGGTTTGTAGCGGTCGTGAATAAAACGCCTGAGCCAGCGGTTGACGCCTTCCTGCAGTCGGTCTATCGCCAGCAGCAGCCGGTTGTGCGTCGGTTTGCTGTGTGCCAGGTGGGCCGGAAGAATCCATTTCGATTCGATCAATGAGAATATGAGGCAGAATATAACGACCCAACCACAGGCCTCGGGAAACGCGCCGAATACCCCGTCGATAAAAAGAGTGGGTAGAAAGGCCACTATGGTGGTGAGCACGCCGAAGGTGGCGGGCGTGGCTACCCGGTAGACTCCATTGATAACACTGTCGATGCTATGTCCGTGGTGTTCACGCTCCATATAGGCGCTTTCGCCCATGATGATGGCGTCGTCCACCACGATGCCGAGCACCAGAATGAAACCAAAAATGCTGATCATGTTCAGGCTGGCGTCGATGTACGGGGTACTGATGAGGGCTATGGCGCCGAGAAAGCTCACCGGTATGCCGAGCATCACCCAGAAGGCGAGCTTGATTTCCAGGAACAGCGCCAGAATGAGGAATACGAGAAGGGCGCCCAGCAGCAGATTCTGCACCATCATGGTGAGCCGACCCTGCAGGTAGTAGGTAGCGTCGGACCAGGTGTCCAGGCGTACCCCCTCCGGCAGCGCGGCTGACTTTTCCGTGACGTAGGCTTTGACCGCGTCCGCCGTTTCAATGATGTCCTGTTTGCCCATGGCGAATACATTGACGCCCAGGGAGTAAGCACCATCAAAAGCGGCAAATCCCGCACTGTCGACAAAGCCGTCGTTCACCGTGGCAATGTCGCCGAGCAGCAGCCGTGTGCCATCGGGCCAGGTTTTCAGGACAATACTTTCGAAATCCTGCTGGACGTAAGCCTGGCCTACCGTGCGCAGCATGATTTCGCCGTTTTCAGTGCGCACTGATCCCGCGGGCAGGTTGACGGAAGATGTGGAGATAATGTTCGCCACTTCGCCCAGAGTCAGGTGGTACTCTCGCAACAACGACTCGGATATCTCCACAGATATCTCGTAGTCGCGGGCTCCAACCACGGTGGCCGCGGAGACAGCTTCGTAGGTAAGCAAGTCCCGCCGTACTTCCTGGGCCAAAGCCTTCATGCTGCGTTCGCCTATATTGCCGGAAAGCTGCACGGTAATGGCGGGGAAGAGTAATTCCGGCTGGCTGATAACGGGTTCTTCGGCTTCATCAGGGAAATGCGCGATGCCGTCGACCCTGTTCTGGATATCCAATTTCAGCTTTGACAGGTCGATCCCCTCCAGGGGATGTACCATAATCGTGGCGGAGGATTCGTAGGCGTCGGATTCCACCCGGTCGATTCCCTCCACGTCGTTGATCGCCTCTTCGATTTTGAGCACGATGCCCTGTTCGACTTCCTCGGGCGCTGCCCCCGGATAGGCAACATCGATGCGTACGATTTCGATATCGAAGGCGGGGAACATCGCCCGCTGAATCCGCAACCCGGAACCCAGGCCCACCACGATGATGATCAGCATCAGCAGATTGGCCGCTACCGGGTTGCGGGCGAACCACGCGATGACGCCTTTTTGAGAGGCCGCGGATTCCATCAACCGCCCGGCTCTTCGGAGGAGCCCTCCAGCGCTGCGGTTGCTTCACTCCCGGCCGGTGCCGGCTGACGAGGCACGCCGTGCGGGTCCATCATGTTGGTCGGTGTTCGGGACTGGATGCGCACCTCGGCGCTGTCATATGAACTATCGAGCGTTGTCAGCGAAACCAGCTCACCCTCATCGAGGCCGTCACTGACGTAGATAGTATCCCCGCCGGTACGCAGGATTTTTACATGGCGATTGCGCAGGCGGTTTTTTTCGTCCACGACCCAGACAAAATTTCCCGCGCGCAATACATACCGGGGCAGAGAGACAATGGCGCCGATTTCGCGGCCCTCGATACCGGCGTTGACAAAGGTACCGATACGCAGTGGCCGCCGTGCGGCATCGCGCAGACCGTAAGGATCCTCGATACGCGCTACCGCATGCAGTACGCGGGAGCGCTCGTCGAACACACCTTCTGTGCGATGCAATTGCGCAATCCAGTGTCTTACCTCTCCGCCGGTATCGGTGTAGAGGTCGATGGCGGGACCCTCGCTATCGCTCCTCATATCGGGAAGGTCCAGGTACTGCAGCTTGCCCTGGGGAATGGGCAGGCGCACCTCCGCGTAATCGACCGAAAAAATATCCGCCAGTGGGGTACCCGGAGAGACGAACTGACCGAGATCGCTGTGCTTGGCCCGAATGATAGCGTCGTACGGGGATCGGATAATTGTTCGCTCCAGGTTGTCCCGCGCTGTCTGCAAGTCGGCCTGCGCGGCGAGCAGCTGCGCCTGGGCGTATTCCAGCTGGGGTTTGCGCAGGTAGAGCGCTTTGGCCTCTTCGCTGCGCTGCGTTTCGCCGGGCAGGTTTTGCCATTCCCGAAGGGCGACCTCCGAGCGTCCCTTTTCCTGGGCCAGATTGCTCTCGGCGGATTTCACCGCGGCCTGCGCGCGTCGCACACTGGTTTCGTAGTCGCGCGGATCGATACGCAGCAGCAGATCGCCGGCGGCAACGAAGCCGCCTGCATTGAAAGCGGGCGATACCTCGATAATCCGGCCTTTGACCTCAGCCAGCAGTGACGACTCACGCAGTGCTGTGACAGTGCCCTGCGCCTGCACCTGGATGCGCAGATTCTCCTTGACGACCTCCGCCACGTCGACCGTGACGGGCCGATACTGCGGTTCCTTGATCTCCGTGGCCGGACGGTTCAGATACAGTAGCGCAGTGATCCCCGCGGCACCCGCGAGCATGACGATCGACAGAAAAATCTGTTTCTTTGTGGAGGCCACTGCAGCTATGGGTACCTGTGGGGATGGCGACAGGCGCGGGACCAGCCGCCGGATAACAGGGCTGAATCGCTGGCGCAACAACGCGGTACTTATACCACATCAGCCTGCCTTTATACTGTGAAATACTTGTAATGAAAGGAAAATCCCCGGAGCGCGTTGCGCGCTTCCGGGATTTTCAACGGGAGCAGAGCCCGTTTAAGTGCGTTAGCCGCCCTTGTCCATATGTACGTCCATCTGCGGGTAGGGGATATTGATGCCCGACTCGTCGAAGAGCAGTTTCACTTTTTCCTGGGTGTCCCAGAGCAGGCCCCAGTAATCCTCCGACTTGGCCCAGGGACGCACCAGGATATTCACACTGGAGTCCCCCAATTCCCCCAGTACTATCACCGGTGGCGGATCAGCGAGTACGCGGTCGTCGTCGTCCAGGATACCCTGCAGGAGCTGTTTGGCCTTCAGCAGATCGTCATCATAGGAAATACCGAACACCATATCCACTCGTCGTGTATTCCGGGCGGAGTAATTGGTGATGTTGTCGCTCAGTATGGCGCCATTGGGCACGATGATCTCCTTGTTGTCCGGCGTGGTCATGGTCGTGGTGAACAGGCCAATGTTTTCGATCACTCCGGCAGTGCCCGCCGCCTCGACAAAATTGCCCTTGGTAAAGGGCCGAAAAATGATCAGCAGCACACCGGAAGCGAGATTGGACAATGAGCCCTGCAGCGAAAGGCCAATGGCCAGGCCGGCGGCGCCGAGCAGGGCGACGAGGGAGGTGGTATTGATACCCAGTTGGCTGAGGGCGGCGATGATGACAAACAGCAGCAATACCCATTGCAGTATGCTGGTCAGAAATGCCACGAGTATGTCGTCCATATTGCGCTTTCGCAGGAGTTTTGCGACCCCCGCGACCACGGCCGCGACGACCACGCGTCCAAGGTAGAATATGACCAGCGCCATCAGGATTTTCAGGCCCCAGGGTATGGCGTATTGGTTGACCAGTGCGGGTACGTCGAGGTTTTCCATGTTTGAGTCTCCCTGAGCGCGGATTCGGTTGTGTTTTAAACATAACCGAGAAACGGGTGTTTACAAAATTCTTGAACCGCTGTGCCTGCCGGGTCCCGACCGTGATGCTATAGTGTCGGCCAGTTTTTCGCAGGGAGAAAACCATGACCGCGATCTTCGACAGCCCGGCCGCCCTGCTCGACGCGGCGGGTCGGGATCTGGGCTACAGCGACTGGGTTGAAATCGATCAGAAGCGTATCGACCTGTTTGCCGACGCCACGGGCGACCACCAGTGGATCCATGTCGATCCCGAAAAGGCCGCGGAGGGCCCCTATGGCAGTACGATCGCCCACGGTTACCTTACCCTTTCGCTGGCCAATCTTTTCCTGCCGCAGCTCATGCAGGTCCAGAACACGTCGATGGGCGTCAATTACGGCTGCGAAAAGGTGCGTTTCCCCGCCGCGGTGCCGGTTGGCAGCCGCATCCGCGGCCACGGGCAAATCATGAGCGTCGAGGAGGTCAAGGGAGGCGTGCAGGTAGTGGTGCGCATGACGATCGAAATCGAGGGGGGCGAGCGCCCCGCGTGCGTCATCGATACGATCAGTCGCTTCTTTCCCTGACCGGAATGCGCTTTAGCCGTCATCCCCGCGCAAGCGGGTCTAACCACAACACGTTGAATCACCTGGATTCCGGAGTGCCGGATCGCCACCTGCGCGGGAATGACGACATAGACCAATTCACGCTTAAGTAAGTGCCATTGTTCCCTGACCGGCTTTTTCGACAGGGCGCGATGATGGAGATACAGACCATGTTTGAAACGAGCAACGACGATGAACCGGTGCATCCTTCGGCGACCGTCGTGCTGGTTCGCGATGGCGAGGCCGGTCTGGAAGCGTTGCTGGTGCAGCGTGACCAGGCTGTCAGCCATATGGGAGGCATGTGGGTCTTTCCCGGCGGCAAGGTAGAGGAGGCGGATTATCCCGCTGACCGGGACGAGTACGGAGCCGCCGTCAACGCGGCTATCCGCGAAACGCGCGAGGAGGCCGGCGTGGTGGTGTCGCCGGAGCAGCTGGTGCATCTTGCCCACTGGACCACACCCCGGGGCGCCAGGCGCCGTTTCGCCACCTGGTTTTTCCTCACCATCCTGGAAGAAGACCAGGAGGTATGTGTCGACGGTTGCGAGATCGCGTATCACCGCTGGGTCAGGCCGGCGGATGCCATCGCCGAGTCCGCCGATGAGGCCCACGAGTTGCGCCTGATGCCGCCGACCTACGTCAGCCTCGGGGATATTGCCGACTGCCGCGATTGCGCGCAGGCCCGCGAGTACATCGGCAGTCGCGAACCTTTTTACTATGCACCGCGCATGGTCTTCGTGACCGACGGTGTCTGTTTTCTGTATGCCGGCGACGCCGGCTACGCCACGGAAGACCTCGACGCGCAAGGCCCGCGCCATCGACTGTACATGGTCAATGACCAACTGACCTATCTGCGTGACATCTAGCGCTGTAGCGCGACTTACTTCTTGACGATCACGGAACTGCCGTGGCCGAACAACCCCTGGTTGGCAGTAATGCCGACCCGCGCACCTTCCACTTGCCGGTCACCCGCCTCGCCCCGCAACTGCCAGGTCAGTTCGCAGACCTGGGCCAGTGCCTGCGCGGGCACCGCTTCGCCAAAACAGGCCAGGCCACCTGACGTATTGACGGGAATGCGCCCCCCCAGTGCCGTGTCGCCGGCCCGCAACAGTGCCGCGGCGCCTCCCCGGGGCGCGAGCTGCAGGTCCTCGATCCAGTCCAGCTCCAGCGCGGTGGACAGATCGTAGACCTCCGCCAGATCGATGTCCTGTGGCCCGATACCCGCCTCTTCGTAGGCCTTCAGGGGAATGCTGCTGCGGTAGGGGCGTGCCTCCACGCCGTCCGCCGCCGCCGAGTCCGTGGCGATGTCCGGCATCTCGACCACACCGCTGGCAAAGGTCGGGGTCACGGTGGAGATCGCGGCGATCCGGGGCGCGTCGGTCTTGCCGAGCTTTTTGGCGTAGTCCAGGCTGGAAACGACCAGCGCGGCGCCCCCGTCGCTGGTGGCGCAGATGTCCATCAGGCGCAGGGGGTCGGCCACTACGGCCGAGGCGGCCACGTCCTCGGCGGTGAAGCACTTGCGGTAGCGCGCGCGCGGATTCTTGCTGCCGACCAGCGAGTTCTTGACCTTGACGGCGGCGAAATCATCCAGCGTATCGCCGTACAGGTCCATGCGGCGCCGGGCGTACAGGGCAAAGTAGGTGGGGTTGGTAATGCCCAGGTAAAACCGCACCCAATCCGGGTCCTCCGGCCGATACCCGCCGGAGGGGGCCAGAAACCCTTTCGGCGTAGTATCCGCGCCGACGACCAGCGCGACGTCGCAGTCGCCGCACAGGATCTTGTTGCGCGCCGCTGCAAGCGCCTGCGAACCCGAGGCACAGGCCGCATAGGACGTGTTTACCTCGGCTCCCTGCCACCCGAGAGCCTGCGCGAAGGTTGCACCGGCTACATAGCCGGGATAACCGCAGCGCACGGTGGCGCCGCCGGAAACGAAGGTGATGTCCCGCCAGGGAACCTGCGCGTCGCCCAGAGCTTCGCGCGCGGCGGCCACACCGTACTCCACGAAGTTGTGGCCCCATTTGCCCCAGGGGTGCATCCCGGCACCGAGAACGGCGATTTCGTTGGACATATCTTTAAACTCCAGCGCAGTGTTTCAGGTGATGCAGGCCCGGTGGCGACCGGCAGGGAGACACGACCGGCCCGCAGGGGTTCGCGAACAAAGACGCGGCAATGTCGCGGCCTGTTCCTGAACGTTGTAGATTGAAATAATGCCGGCGGGCTCTCTCAGGCTACCGGTTGCCACTTCCAGGTAACCTTGATGTCCTCTTTGGTCTCGTGCAACGCTTCCAGTACCAGCTCCATCGGCATGCCGACGCGGAGACTCTCTACACCGATGCCCTCCACGACCTGACCGAGCACGACCATCTGTTCCTTTTCCAGTTCCACGGCGGCGATGGCGTAGGGCTCGAAGGGTTCTTTCGCGACGAACGGCTCCGGGGGCTTGTAGCAGGCGTTGGTATAGCTCCAGACCCGGCCGGTGCGGCTTAGCTCGACCTCTTCGAAATCCGTGCCACCGCAGCTCGGGTTGCGACAGTAATGCATTTGCTTGGGAAAGAAGTAGCTGCCGCAGGACTTGCAGAGTGAGCCGATCAGATGAGGGCTGGCCTCCATGGTATGCCAGCCCTCGATTGCTGGAGCCTGTGGTTTTCCGCTCATGACGAACTCCCGACGAAAATCGGGGCAAAGGGTACTCCCGGCGGACCGCGCAGGCAAGGCAGCGGCGCGAACAGTAGTGTCTCAGTTTCGATTCGTTGCGCGAGCCTGGGGTTGGGTGTGGCCGCACTGGAACCGTGTGGCGACAGGAGGTCGCCTACCCCAGCCTGTACAAGGCACGTACCGCTTTTTGGCGTGTTTCGGCGAAACCCTGCCCTCCGGCGCTGCCCCTTGCGTAAACTTTCGGTCTAGACACTACCGTACGCACGCCGACCTTGCCTGCAATCGGGCTTTTCGGCACAGTGCCGCCATGTGTGGTCGCTTCAATGTCATCGACAGCCCCGGCCTGCGCGAATTGCTGCAGGATCTGGGTATCGAGGCGGCTCCTCAGTGGCGCGTCAACATAGCGCCCACGGAGGACATTGCACTGGTTGCGGAAGAAGCGGACGGGCGAGTGCTGCGGTCGGCGCGCTGGTGGCTTACGCCATCCTGGGCGCCCGCGGTCGACCAGAAGTACGCCATGTTCAATGCCCGTTGCGAGAATCTGGCGAAAAGCCCCGCTTTCCGCCAGCCCTTCCGATGTCAGCGCGGGCTCGTGCCCATGAGCAGTTTTCTCGAGTGGCGCACCGGGGAAGGCAGCAAACAACCCTGGCTGGTGACCAACGCACGCTCGGCAATGGCGGCCGCCGCACTGTGGGATGTCTGGTCCAGGGGTGACCAGTCCCTGCTGTCCTGCACCCTGGTTACCACCGCCGCGGCGCCGGAATTCGAGCCCTGGCACCGGCGGATGCCGGTTCTGCTTGCGCCCGATGAGTGGGATCGATGGCTGGACAATGCCCGCCCCGTGGCACCGGACGATGCCATTTTTCGCAGTGAACTCAAGGAACCCCTGCGGCTGCTGCCGTTATCGCGGGCGGTGGGGGATTCGCGCAGGAAGGACGCGGCACTGCTGGAACCCGTGGGGGACCCCGTCGAACTGGGTTGCTGAAAATGCACACGAAATTGACCCCGGTGTGCATGGCGATGGGCAGTCGTTCGGTTGACAATGTCTCCACCAGTTGTGATCAGTCCGGGTTCTTTTCAGTAAGGAGGTAGTCGACCATGGGTACGTTTGCGATGACCGGGGGTGCCACGGGCATTGGCGCCGAATTGAGGGAACAGCTGCTCGCCGGCGGTCACAAGGTGATCTCGGTGGATATTGTGGAGGGGGATATCCTGGCTGACCTGTCCACTCCCGCGGGCAGGGAAACGGCAGTCCAGGGCATCCGGGACAAAGCGCCGGAAGGGCTCGATGGCTTTATTCCCTGCGCCGGTCTGCCGCCGGTGGCCAAGCCGCTGTCGTTGATTGCGCGGGTCAACTATTTTGCGGTCATCCATACCGTGATGGGGGTGCGCGACCTCGTCGCCAGGAAGGGCGGCAGCGTGCTCATTGTGTCGTCCAATTCGGCGCCCATGATCCCCGCTGACGACCCCTTCGTGCAGGATTGCCTGAGCGGCGATGAAGAGGCTGCCTGCGCCGCCATCGACCAGCGCGACGGGCAGACCGCCTACGCCGGCTCGAAACGGGCGGTAACGATGTGGATGCGGCGCAATGTGGTCGAGTACGCGGCGCAGGGCGTGCGCATGAATGCGGTGGCGCCGGGTATCACCATGACGCCGCTGACGGAGCGCGTGATGGCCGACGAGGAATTCGGCGATGCGATCAGGGAATTTGGCGACAGCGTGCCCCTTGGCGCTACCGCACAGCCATCCCAGATCGCCAATGTTATGCGATTCCTGCTCAGCGAAGAGGCGGATTTCGTGTGTGGTTCGGTGTATTTCGTCGACGGCGGTTCCGATGCCATGTTGCGCCCGGAGGACTTCTAGGAACGGGAGCGGATTGGGGGAATACCGGTCAGTCCGAGAATGGCTGCGGCGGTCGCACCCTGTCGATGATGTCGTAGGCCTTGCGGTAGATCTCGGCCACCGGCGTGTCGCTGCCGGCTTCACGGCGCCGCGAGATCATGGTGACGGGGAAAAGGTAGTTGTCCGTGGCACGGTAGCGCAGCGCCCGGCTGCGGCCCACTTTGTCCTCGTAGATCACCCAGTGCATGTCCAGCTCCACTGCCAGCAGGTCGCCGAGGATCACGCCCATCGCCTGCAGTTCGCGTGTCTGGTCCGGGCGCACCAGCCGTTCGTCGAGAATTTTCTGCAGCACCGCGATGTCGCGCTCGCGCTCGCCGCTCAGACTGCGGCCGAGGTGGCGCTCGGCGATGTCTTGTACAAGGTCGCGTTGCTGCTCCATGAACCGGCGGTCCATAACGGACAGCTCATCGATGCGCGGTTCCTGTTGCGCGTTGGCGATGAGGCAGAAGGCGGACAGGAACGCAAGGGTGATCCATTGTCCGGGAAGCATGTGCTCGTCTCCTCCAACTCTGCTGCGGTGACGAAACCACTGGTCTGCATTTTAGGAGTCTGCGCCGCGGAATCCTAGCCCGCATCGAAAAGCGATGCAGGCTGGACTACAGGTTGTTATCCTGTCGCTGGCATGGATAATGGCGGGCTTCCCCGGCGGACGTCCCGCACATGCCCGGGATTTCACGTGGAGACCGCACATGATCACCGGCAGCATCGTCGCTCTCGTTACCCCGATGCATACGGACGGCACCATCGACTGGGCCACGCTGGACCGGCTGCTGGAGCTGCATCTGGCGTCGGGAACGGCGGGCATTGGTGTCACGGGCACCACGGGGGAGAGTTCGACCCTTGAAGTGCCCGAACACTGCGAGGTGATTCGCCATTGTGTTCGAAACTGCGCGGGGCGCATACCGGTTATCGCGGGGACTGGCTCCAACTCCACGCACGAAGCCATCGAATTGACTGCGGCGGCGGCCGAGGCGGGGGCGGATGCCTGTCTTCTGGTCACGCCCTACTATAACCGGCCCACCCAGCGCGGCCTGTACGAACATTTCCGCACGCTTGCCGAGGCCGTCGCGATCCCCCAGATTCTGTACAACGTTCCGGCGCGCACCGCCGTCGATCTGGCTAACGATACCGTGGTGCAACTGGCTCTGATCGACAATATCGTGGGGTTGAAGGACGCCACCGGTGATCTGGACCGGCTGCCCGACCTGAAGGCGCGGTGCGGCGACAATTTTGCCATCTATTCCGGAGACGACGCCACGGCCATGGAGTTGATGCTGGCGGGCGGGCACGGCGGCGTCTCGGTTACCGCCAATGTGGCGCCCGCGCTGAACGCTCAACTTTGTCGCCTCGCGATCGCAGGGGACCGGGATGGCGCGCGGGCCATCGACCAGCGCCTGGCGCCACTGTACGAGGCGTTGTTCCTGGAGGCCAACCCTATCCCGGTAAAGTGGGCCCTGCACAGGCAGGGCCTGATTGAAGCGGGCATCAGGTTGCCCATGACCGTCCTCGACGAGCGTTACCACAGCCGTGTGCAGGCGGCCCTCGAGGCGGCCGGAGTGGACCGTCCGTGACGGCGCGGGTACTGCGTCTGGCGATGCCCTTTGCGGCGCTCCTGTTGGCGGGAGGGTGCGGCATGATTTTCGGGGACGATGGCGTGTTTCGCGATCGATCCGAGGATTACAAGCAGGCGCCGGAACTGCCGGTACTGGATGTGCCCGAGGACAAGGACAGCGCGGCCCTGCAGGAAATCTATGTCGTGCCGCCCGTCGAGGAGGGCGTGGTACTGCAGGGAGAATTCGAGGTTCCGCGGCCCACGCCGCTGGTCGCCGGCGCCGGCGGCGCCGATACGGTGCGGATACAGAGACTCGGCGACGAGAGCTGGGCGCTGGTGGAACTGGCGCCGGGCCAGGTCTGGCCGCAGGTGCGCAATTTTATTGCCGCCGCCGGCATGCAGGTGGCTCGCGCCGACGCCCGGGCGGGTATAATCGAGACCGCGTGGCTGGCAATCGAGGACAAGCCGCTGGCCAGCCGGTTTCGGTTTCGCATGGAGCAGGGTGTGCAGCGGGGCACCAGTGAACTGCATGTCCTGCAGATGAACCAGGCCGTGAACAGCGACGAATGGCCCGAGCGTTCCGATGATTCGCAACAGGCACAGGAGATGCTGCGCGCCGTGGCGCAGTATCTCGCGGACAGTGCCGATTCCACACCGGTGTCCATGGTTGCCGAGCAGGGCATCAGGTCGGGCGGCAAAATTTCCCTGCGGGAATCGCCTGAGGGAAACACCTATATTCGCCTGGAACTTCCCTACTACCGCGCCTGGGCCTCCCTGGCTCGAGCGCTGCAGGAATCTACCTTTGAAATCACCGATCGCAACCGCAGTGCAGGGATCTATTACGCGCGTTTCAACGGGCCCGAGGAAGAGGACGGCGGGGGCTGGTTCGACTGGCTGTGGGGCGAAGACGGGCACCCCCTGGCGGGGCAAATGTTTCTGGTTTCAATAACGGAGCTCGAGAAAGGTGTCGTGTCCATCGAGCTCCAGCCACAGGATGACACTCCGGACTTCGACAAGCGCCAGGAGCAGGGTCTGCTCGAGCTGATCAAGGGCAACATCGACTGATGCAGTTCGCCTCGCTGGGGTCGGGCAGCAAGGGCAATGCGACTCTGGTGCGCGCGGGCGATACCCTGGTGATGATAGATTGCGGTTTCTCGGTACGGGAGACCACGCGGCGTATGGCCCGGCTCGGGCTCTCGCCGGAAGACCTCGACGCCATCCTGGTCACTCACGAACACTCCGATCACGTCAGGGGCGTGGCGGCGCTGTCCCGAGCTTATTCAATCCCCGTACATGCAACCCACGGCACCGGCGGAAGTGGTCGCCTCGAGGGAAGTCACACCTTCAATGGCTTCAATTGCGGTGACAGTTTCGGTGTCGGCGACCTTGGCGTGTATGCGGTGGCGGTTCCCCATGACGCGGCCGAGCCCTGTCAGTTCCGGATCGACTGGCAGGGCCGTTCCCTCGGTATTCTGACAGACCTGGGCAGCATTACGCCCCACGTGCTCGACAGTTTCGGCGCCTGCCGCAGCCTTGTGCTCGAGTTCAATCACGACCTGCCGACACTGCTCGCCGGCGCTTACCCGCATTTCCTGAAACGTCGTGTGGGCGGGGACCGGGGGCACCTCAACAACGATCAGGCGGTGGAACTGTTGAGCCGCATCGATTACCGCGGCCTGGACCATCTGGTAGTGGCACACATCAGTGAGAGCAACAATAGTCGCGGACACGCCGAAGGCGCCCTGCTTTCGCTGCTGGATTCGCTGGACGATGTGGTGTTTGCCGATCAAAAGGACGGCTTTGGCTGGCTGTCGCTGATGTAGCGTCCAGTATGAACATGCCATTGATACCGGACACTGCACCAGAGTGACGGGTAGTGTCTCAGGTTCGATTTGTTGCGCGAGCTTGGGTTGGGTGGGGCCCACTGGAACCGTGTGGCGACAGGACGTCGCCACCCGAGCCTGCACAGGGATGTGCGCTTTTTGGCGTGTTCCAGTGGGCCGCACCCAACGCAAGCGATCCCGATAGGTCGAGAAATCGGGAACTTATTCTTGCGCGGGCCCTTAGACACTACCGACTGACGCGGTTTTTCTGTGCCGGCGGCGCGCGCTTCCAGCGGCGGTTGCTCCAGAGCCAGCTCTGGGGTTCGGCGATTATCGCCGCCTCGGCCGCCGCCACATACCGCTGGACCAGTGTCTCTTCCGACTCGCGCGCCGGCTCTCGAGCCAGGAGCTGGAACTCCACTTCGTAATAACCCCGCCGGCGCCGCCGGCAGCGCGCAAACAGCAGCGGCAGGCCCGAGCTTCGCGCCAGGCCAGCGGGCCCGCTGTGGAATGCGGTGGGCATGCCCATAAAACTCGCCGCGCAACAGCGCTCGCCGGGCACGGGTGACTGATCGGCCAGCAGGACCGCAGATCGGGCCCGGTCACGGTTTTTGAGTACCGCTTGCGCAACCGATCCCCGCGCCATGGGACGAGCACCGAAGCGCGCCCGCACCTCGTTTACAAACAGATCCGCGCCGCGGTTGTGCAGCGGCTTGTATACCGGGTCGAGGGTACAACCCGTCGCGAGCGCCACGCCGTGCAGCAGCCATTCCCAATTGCCCTGGTGAATCGCCAGGATCATGACCGGGCGGCTGCCGTCGTCACTGGCTGTGGCGAGCAGTTGGGGGTTGACCAGAGTTACGCGGCGCCGAAATTCCCGGGCTGACATATATCTTGCGGCGACGATTTCCGCGGCCACCTCGGTGAGCTGGCGGTAGAAATTTTTTTCCAGAACTGTGAGCTCTTTCCCGCTTCGTGCAGGAAAGGCGCCGGCGAGATTTTCCCGCACCGTTTTCCTGCGATAGCCTGCGACATGATAGGTGATGTGGTACCCCGCTCCGGCGAGGATGTATAGAAAGCCAAGAGGCAGGCGCCCGAGGGCGCGCAACAGGTAAAGCAGGGCGAGACCGTGCGGCTGCTGCCGGAAGGTCACGGTGTAAGAGAGTCCTGCAGTGGGCAGTGTTCGGGCAGGATGACCTGCTCGACCCCTGCAAACGACCCCGGGTCCGGGCATTGGAGATCGGGGTTGTCGGAGAGATCCACCACGCGCAAATTTGGCAGAACGTAAAGTGGTACCGGGTCGACCACACGGTTGTGGTCGAGATAGAGCTCGCGCAGTTCCGCAACTTTATGCAGCTCCACCAGGTTGCGGATCCGGTTTGAGGACAGGCGCAGGTGCGTGAGCTGGTTGAATACGGCGAGGCCGTCGAGGCTTTCGATGCCGGCATGGCTGCAGTTCAGCGATACAAGCTGTTCGAAGTCCGTCACCGAGCGGTCCGCGATGACCTGCTCGACGCAGTCGCGCAGGGCGGGGTCGGGAATCCTGACGTCCCTGAGCAGTGGGGCGCGTGAGTACACGACCCGCTCGTTCACCGTGTAATCGTACCCCTGGCAGGCGCTGACCAGTGAAAGACACGGAATCAGGCACCAGAGCAGAGCGGATACAAGAGTACGGTATGACATGAACATTGACCTCCACGAGCGCCCACAATCGCCGCGTACCCCTTCTCCGGGCGGCGTCGGGAGCGTGGCTCTACAGCCCCCGGGCCATTATAATGCTGTCAGATGTGCAGCGGCACCTGCCGGCAGGCGGGGTGGAGGGGGGCACAAGTACATGGACGACCAGGGTCATCCGGTGAATTCCGCTCGGGGATCGAGCGGGAACAATCAGGCCAGCGACGCAACAGATGCCTTCGAAGCGATCAGTATCGTTCAGCGGGGCAATCTCAAGTCACTCGAGAATACGCTGCGCAAACAGTGGCGTATGGGCCAGAATATCGTGCTCTGCTGGAGCGCCGATGAGCGCGGTCTGCTGGTCATCTTCGTGCCCCATTATTTTCTCGGCAACTACTGCGCGTCGACGAACGAGAGATCAGACGACCAGAGTCGGGACAACGAGGCATTCGTGCGCGATCTCATCTCCGGGGAGCGCCGCAAGACCCGGGAGGAGCTGTTTGCGGTAAGTGAACGCCTCGATGTCTCGCCCACCTTCATAAAGCTGAAGACAGCGTTGAGTGAAGAGCCACAGGTTGGCGGGGCTGTCGAGGAGTTGATTAAACGCTACGGAATAAGCTACGTGGACAGCCGGGCGGTGCTGCTGTTCGACATCGTCGATTTTTCACTGTACACACCTTTCGAGCAGGCAAGCCAGCTAAACAGTCTTTCCTACTCTCTCAATTCCGCTTGCAGCAAATTGATGGGCAAGGGAATCGACATCAACTTTGCCCGCACTACAACGGGTGACGGGTACTATATCTGGAACCGGGATCAGAGCCCTGAAGGCAACAGCGATCTGTTTGTCTTCATGCTGCTTGTCGTGGCCGACAATGCGGTTGCACGGGCGGCCTCGAAGGGCAATACGGTTCCCGTCATTCGCACTGGATACCATATCGGAGGGCACTACGAATTGTACCAGGCCGAGGGGGTCAATCCCTCGGTGTTCAGCTACATTGTCGGGGACGTCACGATCGAGCTCGCGCGCATGGTGGACCTGGCACAGGCGCATCAGGTCCTGGTAGGTGAGTTTCACTGTGAGCAGGCGGGTTGGGAAGACAGCGCCGTCAAGCCCATCACTTCCGTTTCGGCGACGTCCTTTGTCAGTGCCTGCGACCGTATGCTGAACTCGGTTCATGGCATCCAGCTCTCCGGCAAGCCCATCGAGGCCATGGCCTGCCACATTACCGAAATCGAGGAACCGGATGGCCAATCCCGCCCGCGGCGCTTTCGTATCGTGGACAAGCACGGTCTGTCCCGCTATGCGTACAACCTCCAGATAGCTATAGACCTCGCCGGGGAACAGCTGTCCCTCGGCCTGGACGAGTCGCAGTTGCCCTCTCGTGAGCGGGCACGCGACGCCGAGGCAGGGAACGCCCCGGAGCGTGCGGATGGCGCACCGAGTACGGCAGAACTCATCGACGACCTGTCCACCCTGTTGAAGAAACGCAACAGGAAGGCGATAACCGAGGATTGATGCCGATGGGGCAAATGCAGCGTCCCGGATGGATGGACGTCAGCAATACGGTGGATGTCACTTCGCCCCGCGAAGTCTGTGCGGCGGTGCGCAAGCTGATGCACCGCAATTATCCCGACTTCGATTGGACCGTACTGGAGAGGCTGTTCACTGATTTTCAGCGCCTTTACGACGGGCGCTATCCCGGCTACCGCGCGTGCGATATACGCTACCACAACAGTCAGCATGTGCTGGACGTTACCCTTGCGATGGCGCGCCTGCTGGATGGCCACTCCCGTCGGCACGGCACTGGGCAGGTCCTGGAGGCCGAACTGGCCGTCGCCGGCATCGTCACTGCACTGTTTCACGACTCCGGCTATATCCGCAGGACACAGGAGGGCCAGCACCGCAATGGCGCGGTCTACACACGCATCCACGTCAGTCGCGGGGCACGCTTTCTGGCCGAATACCTGCCGCAGGTGGGACTCGATCATTTGACCGCCATCTGTACACGAATCATACATTTCACGGGCTACGAGCAGGATCCGGAGGACCTTGCAGTCGCCAGTGACGGCGAGCGCGTGCTGGGCTTTTTGCTCGGGACCGCCGATCTCATTGCGCAGATGGCGGACATCGATTACGCGCGCAAGTGTCGCGAGGACCTATACGAAGAGTTTGTCGCCGCCGGCCTGGCGAGCGCGGGCGGAGAGGAGCCCTGCGACGGTGCAATCTATCGCTCGGCCGATCAGTTGATGCGAATGACCCCGGCATTCATTCGCAATTCGATCAGGGTGCGCCTGAATGGATACTTCAAGGGCGTGCACCGGTATGCGGCCGAGCATTTCGACGGCCGCCACCTCTACATGGACGCCATTGAGGAGAATTGCCGGAGTCTGGAGGCGATGCTCGCGGACAGCGCCGGCTGAATAGCCGTGCCGGTCCACAACCAGTCCATTCCCTGTGGGTGTTCTGCCCGCCACCGGCTCCGACACGCAGTGTGCGGCGCGTCTGGCGCGACGTCTCGGCGTCTCCCTGCTGCCCCCGGGTCGTCAGCCCGTCGAGTGCAGTGAGATTTCTGCGGTGCTTCTGGTCAGCGGGGACGCACTGGCCCTGCAGTGCACCGGCCCGGGGGCAGCGGGCCCGGTCGCGGCGGCGTTCGACTCGGGCGCCATGCGTCATCGCCGTCGCGCCGGCGGTAGCGAGGCGCTGGGGCGCGCCGTGGGCGCGGGGAAAAAACAGCCATTGCGCGTGCTGGACAGTACCGCCGGACTGGGCCGCGACGCCTGCGTGCTCGCTCATCTGGGCTGCGAGGTCATTCTCTGCGAGCGCGTGCCGGTTGTGGCGGAACTGCTGCGGGCGGGAATGCACGGCGCCAGACAGGACCCGGTCCTCGCTCCGATAGTCGGGCGCATGAGCCTGCACGGCGCGGATGCCAGGCTGCTGCCCGCGGCGACGCTGTCAGAAGTCGATGTCATCTTCCTGGACCCGATGTTCCCGGCGCTCGACAGGCGCGCCGCGAGCAAGAAGGAAATGGCCCTGTTGCAATCTCTGCTCGGCCCTCCGGATCCGGATGATGCCGACGCGCTGCTGCGTTGGGCTCTGCGGCAGGAGGCTGCCCGGGTGGTTGTAAAAAGGCCCCTGCGTTCAAAGCCCCTGGCGGATCTTGAGCCGGCACACTGTCTTTCGGGAAAGACCGTACGCTATGATGTCTACGTACGGCGCGCGCTGACGGCCTGACCGGGCCGCAGCGGTGCGCGAAAAACGTGCGACGCGGCTGCAAAGGTCGCGCGACGGGATAGCGGCGGTCCTTTGGCTGTCCTTTGGAGAGTCTATGGCTGAGCACAAGAAGACGGCGCTGGTAACGGGCGCCTCCTCGGGCCTGGGCGCGGAATTTTGCCGCCAGCTCGCGACCCGTTGCGGTACCGTTATCGCGGTGGCCCGTCGCGCCGATCGGCTCCGGGAGCTGGCCCGGGAGCTGGGCGGCCAGGCGGACGTACACTGTCTGGCGGCGGATCTGACTTCGATTGAGGGCGTGCATGCGACGTTGGAGGTCCTGCGCCAGCGAGGCCCCGTCGATTATCTGGTAAACAATGCCGGTTTCGGTACAAGCGGGCATTTCGATACTTTGCCCCTCGACGGTCAGAGATCCATGGTTGCACTGCACATCGACGCGAGCCTGTCCCTTTGCCGCGGGGCGATACCGTTTATGCGCGAGCGCGGCGGCGGCGCAATAATCAATGTATCATCGCTGGGCTCCTGGATGCCCGGTGCTGGCCTGGCGGTATACGGCGCTACCAAGGCTTTTCTCAACTGTTTTTCCATAGCTCTGCAGGCGGAGCTGATCGATGCGGGTATAGAAGTTCAGGCGCTGTGCCCCGGCTTTACGCGCACCGGGTTTCACGATGCCATGTCCGGGCACGGCTTTGAGCGCGATCAAATACCGCCGGAGATGTGGATGGAACCGGCGGCGGTTGTGGCTGCCAGTCTGTCGGCATTGGGCAGTGGCAGGGTGCTGGTGATACCGGGAGAGGGCAATGTCGCGCTGGCGCGAGCGGCGCTGGAAAAACAGTTGGCCGACCTGGACGGCTAGAACCTCCTAAACCAGGAGGCGTTCCATGATGCCCCGGTACATGTCGGCCAGCCGCGGCAGATCGGCCGCCCGGACCTGTTCGTTCAGTTTGTGGATGGTCGCGTTGACCGGACCCAGCTCGACCACCTGTGCCCCTGTGGGCGCGATGAAGCGACCGTCTGAAGTACCGCCAGCAGTGGAGAGTGTCGGTTCGCGGCCCGTTGCCGCCGCGACGCTGGCGCGGGCCGCCTCGACCAGCTCGCCGGGAGGGGTTAAAAAGGGCTGCCCGCTGAGCTGCCAGTCGATGTCGTAGCGCAGATGGTGGGCGTCGAGGATGGCACAGGTGCGTTCTCGCAGTTCCCGATCGGTGACTGCCGGGGAGAAGCGAAAATTGAACAATACTTCGATCACACCGGGAATAACGTTGGTAGCGCCGGTACCGCCGTGGATGTTCGATACCTGCAGCGTTGTCGGCGGAAAGTACTCGCTGCCTTCATCCCAGGTCTGGGTGGTGAGGGCGTGCAGGGCCGGCAGCAGGCGATGGATGGGGTTTTCGGCAGCCTCCGGGTAGGCGACGTGTCCCTGCACGCCATGTACTCTCAATACAGCGCCCAGCGAGCCGCGACGGCCGTTTTTCAGTACGTCGCCGAGTTCCGCGCTGCTGGATGGCTCGCCCACCACACACCAGTCGATGGTCTCGCCGCGGGCCGCCAGGTAGTCCACGACTTTCGCGGTGCCGTCCACCGCGGGTCCCTCCTCGTCGGATGTAACGAGGAAGCCGATGCGCCCCCCGGGCCGGGGATGCTCGCGCAGGAAGTCCTCGCAGGCCACCAGCATGGCCGCGAGGCTGCCTTTCATGTCCGCGCTGCCGCGCCCGTAGAGAATGCCGTCGCGCAGGGTGGGCTCGAAAGGCGGCGAATGCCACTGATCGATGGGGCCGGGGGGCACGACATCGGTGTGCCCGGCAAATACGAGCAGGGGACCGGTGTCACCCCGGACTGCCCAGAAATTGCTGACCTCGCCGAAGGGCAGCTCGGTGCAGCTAAACTCCAGTTCGCGCAGGTGCTTCTGCATCAATGCCTGACAGCCGGCATCCTCGGGAGTCACCGATTGCCTGCGGATCAATTCGCAGCACAGGGCCAGGGTTTTTTCCAAAATCGCTCCCGACGTCGCGCTCAGTTGTGAGCGTGCAGTTCTTCGTTGAGTTCCACCGCACTGCGGTTGGTCAGGCATTCCACGGCTCCCGTGGTGGAATTGCGGCGGAACAGCAGACCGGACACCCCGGACAGTTCCCGTGCCTTTACAGTCTCTACCGGCAGGCCTTGCGCATCGATGATGGTGACCTTGGTGCCCGCGGTGACAAACAGGCCGGCCTCGATGGTGCAACGGTCACCGAGGGGGATGCCGACTCCCGCATTGGCACCGACGAGGCATTCGCGGCCAATGGCGATAACGATATTGCCGCCGCCCGACAGGGTGCCGATGGTGGAGCAGCCGCCGCCGAGATCGGAGCCACTGCCGACCCGGACGCCGGCGGAGATGCGCCCCTCGATCATGCCCGGCCCGTCGGTGCCCGCGTTGAAATTGACGAACCCCTCATGCATCACGGTGGTGCCCTCACCCAGGTAAGCTCCGAGGCGCACTCGCGCCGTGTGGGCGATGCGCACACCCTTGGGTACGACGTAGTTTGTCATTTTTGGAAATTTATCGACCGAACTGACTTCCAGCACTTGTCCGCGCAGGCGCGCGGCGAGCTGGCGCTCGTGCAGCTCGTTGATATCGACAGCGCCCTCGTTCGTCCAGGCGACATTGGGGAGCAGTCCAAACAGGCCCTCCAGATTGGTGCCATGGGGTTGCACGAGGCGGTGGGACAGCAGGTGCAGTTTCAGGTAGCCCTCCGGCACGTTGCCGGGCGGGCCGTCCTCGCGCAGCAGGACGGCGACCGCGGGCCTGCCGCTATCGGCGAGGGATCCGGCCAGGGACGCCTGTTCCTGTTCGCCGGCAGCGTCCAGAGCGCTGGACAGTTCGCGCAGGTCCCGCTCCTGCAGTGCGCTGTCCGATGTGTATTTGCCCACCGCTTCGGTCAGCTCGCGGGACGGGGACAGCAGGGGCCGCGCAAAAAACACCTCGAGCCAGTCACCATTGCTGTTCCGGGTGCCGAGCCCGAGACCGAAGGCGAAAGCGCTGTCGTTCATAACCGGGTTCCTGTCGGAAATCCTGCAGTTTACAGGGTGTGTACGTTGAACAGTTTCTCGTAGTGTTTTGCGGAAAAGCCCACGTGGCGCTCCCTGCCGGTATCCAGCAGCGGACGCTTGATCAATGTCGGACTCTCGGCAATGGCATGCAGAGCCGCGATGTCGTCCATGTTGTGCCGAACCTGTTCGTCCAGGGATTGCCAGGCCTTGCTGCGCCGGTTCACCAGGTTATCCCAGCCGAGCTCCTGCAGCCACGCGGCAAGTTGTGCTTCATCGAGTCCGTCCTTGCGCAAGTCGTGGAATTGATAGTCGATGTCGCGGGACTCCAGCCACACACGCGCCCTTTTTACCGTGTCGCAATTCTCGATGCCGTACAGGGTGATCACAGAGTCCAGCCCGGGTTCGCAGGGGCTGTGTCGAATAGCAAATCCCTCCCGCGAGTTATAGCGAGCGCGCAGGCGTGTACTGTCTCAGTTTGGGTGCTACCCTGCGTAAGGTCGCTTGAATTGGGTGTGGCCTACTGGAACACGTCTGGCGAGCGGACGTCGCCGGCCGAGCCTGCACAGGGACGTGCGACTTCTGTCGCCACACGTGTTCCAGTGGGCGACACCCAACCTCGTGCGGTCCCGGCCTATACGTAATTGAAACTGACGCACTACCCGCAGGTCCGGGGAATGGCATAGTGTCGGAATTGCGACAGCGCTGCAGCGCCAGAGGGGTATGATTCTCGCTGGAACCGTGCGGCAGACAAGGACTGTCCCTGGCCAGGCTCGGCGGCGACGCCTGTCGCCGCACGGTTCCACGAGGCATGTCCCTGTGACGCTTTCGGCGTGTTCTCAACGTGAGGCACTACCCCGCTGACGCGGGATGTATTTTCGAGGGCGACCACTACCGGCATCTTCAGTGCGAGCAAAAAGCCTGCCTCGATTTCCATTATGCCTTGCGAGTCTTTTTAGGGCGCTTGCGGTCGGGGAAGCAGGTGCGGCAGATTTCGCAGACCAGGCCGTTGCAGCCCCGGGCCGAGCAGTGCTCCCTGCCGTAGTAGATGATCTGCAGGTGCAGGCGGTTCCAGGCCTCCTCGGGAAACAGACGTTTCAGGTCGCGCTCGGTCTGGACCACGGATTTGCCCGACGTGAGGCCCCAGCGCTGGGCCAGGCGGTGAATGTGGGTGTCGACCGGGAACGCCGGCATGCCGAAGGCCTGGGCCATGACGACGCTGGCCGTCTTGTGGCCGACTCCCGGCAGGCGTTCCAGGGCGGCCATGTCGGCGGGTACTTCACCGCCGTGCTCCGCAACGAGCATCTCGCTGAGTCGCGCGATGGCTCTGGCCTTTTGCGGCGCCAGGCCGCACGGCCTGATTACAGACTCGATCTGCTCTACAGGGAGGTTCGCCATGTCGTGCGGGTTGTCAGCCAATGCGAACAGTTGCGGAGTCACGCGGTTGACCCGCTCGTCGGTACACTGTGCGCTGAGCAGTACCGCGATGAGCAGTGTATACGGGTCCCTGTGCCGCAGTGGAATGGGCGCCTCGGGGTAGAGCTCTTGCAGGCGCTGGAGAATGTAGGCGGCCCGTTCGGCCTTACGGCGCATGGGACAGGCCCTCCAATACACAGCGCCGTATACGCGCGGCCGCCTCGACGCATTCCGCCAGGTCCGCGACCAGCGCCATGCGCACGCGGTTTTCGCCGGGATTGACGCCTTCATCGCCAGCGCGTGCGAGATACCGGCCGGGCAATACCACAACATTTTCCTGCGCATACAGGGCTCTGGCGAAATCGGTGTCACTGCAGGGAGTACGCGGCCAGAGGTAGAATCCGGCTGCCGGTGCACTGACATCCAGGCAGCCGTCGAGAGTACGCAGCACCGCGTCGAACTTTTCGCGGTAGGCCTGCCTGTTGCGACGCACGTGATCCTCGTCTTGCCATGCGCTGATGCTGCCCGCCTGGTGGTGCGGCGGCATGGCGCAACCGTGGTAGGTGCGATAGCGCAGAAAATTTTCCAGAATCGCGGCGTCGCCCGCGACAAACCCCGAACGCAGTCCGGGCAGGTTGGAGCGCTTGGACAGACTGTGAAACACGACACAGTTGCGGTAGTCGCCAGCGCCCATTGCGGCGCAGGCCTGCAGCAGGCCGGGTGGAGGGTCAGCCTCGTCGGAATAGATCTCCGAGTAACACTCGTCGCTGGCAATGACAAAATCGTACTCGCGGGCGAGCCGGACAAGCTGTTGCAGCCGTTCGAGCGTGAGTACCGAGCCAGTGGGATTGCCGGGCGTGCAGATATAGAGCAGTTGGCAGCGGCGCCATTCCTCTGGGCTCACGGCATCGAAATCCGGTTGACCGCTGTCCGGTGCACAGTTGATATAGCGCGGTGTGGCGCCCGCCAGCAGAGCCGCGCCCTCGTAGATCTGGTAGAAGGGGTTCGGGATCATGACCAGTGCACCAGAGGCCGCGTCCACGATGGTCTGGGCGAAGGCGAAGAGTGCCTCCCGCGTCCCGTTCACCGGCAGTACCTGCTCGGCCGGATCGATTGACTGCAGGGAGAAGCGCCGGCGCAGCCAGTCGGCGATGCTGCCGCGCAGTTCCGGTGTGCCCGCCGTGGCCGGATAGGTCGACAGGTGTGACAGGTGCGCCGCGATTTCATCCAGCACAAACCCGGGCGGCGGGTGCCTGGGCTCGCCTATCGAAAGCCTTATTGCTGTCTTGTCAGCCGGCTGCAGATCGCCGAGGAGGCCGTGTAACTTGCTGAAAGGGTAGGGCTGAAGCTTCTGCAGACGGCTGTTCACGGCTTCAGGCGACGGCCTGCTCGTCCAGTTCGTTGCATATGGTCTGCTGGATAGCCCGGCACAAACCGGGGTCGGTGATCGGTTGTTGTTGTTCGTCCGTGATAAAGAACACGTCCTCCACACGCTCCCCCAGTGTCTGAATCTTTGCGGCCTGCAATTCTATATTGAACTCGGTGAAGATCTTGCCCAGGCGCGCCAGCAGTCCCGGGCGGTCCGGTGTCGACACTTCGAGAACGGTCATGTTCTTGGTCTCGTCGAGGCTCATGCTGGTTTCGGTCGGTATGGAGAAGGATTTTACCTGGCGCGGTGTTCGGCGCTCCACGATGTCAGGCTCGGCACCGTCGGCTTCCAGGGCACGACCGAGATATTCCCGGATATGGCGCAGGCGCGCGGTATCCTCAGTGATAGGCTTGCCGTTTGAATCCAGTACAAAAAATGTATCCAGACTCATGCCGTTGTTGGCGCTGTAAATGCGGGCGCCATGCACGCTCAGGTCAAGATACTCCAGTGTGGCACAGACACGGGAAAACAGGTGGGGGCGGCTGCGGGCGTAAATGAATATCTGCGTGGTATTGGCGACACTGGATTCGGCATCGTTGCGCACCAGCACCAGGGGCCTGTCGCGATCACGGTGGTCGGCGATCGCCTCCGTGTGCCAGGCGATATCCTCGGCGCGTTCGCGCACAAAGTAATCCTCACCGCGTTCCCGCCAGAGATCCTCGAGTTCCCGAGCCGTAAAACCCCGCCCCTCCAGGATGTTTATGGCGATAGTGCGGGTCTGGTCGGCGAGAGAGTGCTTGTCCACCGGGTTGTCGAGGCCGCGGCGCAGTGCGCGTCGTGTCTCGGTGTACAGTTGCCGCAACAGACTGCCGCGCCAGGCATTCCACAGGTTGGGATTGGTGGCGTTGATGTCCGCCACCGTCAACGTGAACAGGTAATCCAGGTGTTCCTCGTCGCCCACCTGTTCCGCGAATTGCTGGATCACCTCCGGATCCGAGATGTCCTTGCGCTGGGATACCGCGGACATGAGCAGGTGCTTGCGTACCAGCCAGACGACCAGTTGCGTATCGTGGTCGTCCAGTTCATGGTCCTCGCAGAACCGCTGTGCGTCCACGGCGCCCAGCTCCGAATGGTCGCCGCCCCGGCCCTTGCCGATATCGTGAAACATGGCCGCGATATACAGCAGCTCGACCTTGGGCAGGCGCCGGGCAACCCTGCTGCTCACCGGGAAACGGTCCTCGACTCCGGTATGTACCAGGTGCCTGGCGAACTTGATGACTTCGAGTGTGTGGGCATCCACTGTATAGGTATGGAACAGATCGTGCTGCATCTGGCCCATGATGCGCCCGAATTCGGGGAGGTAATCCCCCAGAACTCCGTAGCGCGCCATGCGGCGCAACTGTCGGGTCATCTTGTGTGGGCTGCGCAGGATTTCGAGAAAAGTGCGGCGGTTGCGGGGGTCGGCCCGGAAGTTTTCGTCGACGAGGTGCCTGCTGTCGCGGATGAGCCGGATCGTGGATGCAGCGACGCCGCTTATCCGCTCGTCATTGGCGCAGAGCAGGAAAATTTCCATCAAGGCGTGCGGCTCCACGCTGAACAGGTCGTCGCTGCGTGCCTCAATGTAACCGTTGCGCACCTGGAAGCGCTCGTTGAGCACGCGTATCTCGTCCGGCAGGTCTTTGCGCAGTATGGCCTGGTCGAAGTATTGCACGATCAGCTCGTTGAGCTGCCCCAGTGCCTCTGCCCACCGATAGTAAACTTGCATGAACTGTTCAACCGCCAGCTTGTCGCCGTCCTCCAGCCCCCAGAGCGTGGCCAGTTCCCGCTGGTGATCGAACAGGAGCCGGTCCTCTTCGCGGTCCGTGATCATATGCAGCGCGTAGCGCACCTGCCAGAGGAAATTGCGGCCGTTGCGAAGGATCTCGAATTCATCGGGGCTGAGAAATTCACCGTTGGACATGCTTTCCAGAGAGTCGACACCGAAATGGCGCTCGGCAATCCAGCCGATCACCTGCAGATCTCGCAGCCCTCCCGGGGAGCCTTTGATATTCGGTTCGAGGTTGTACTCGGTGTCGGCGAACTTGTTATGCCGTTGCCGCTGCTCCTGCAGCTTGGCCCGAAAAAAATCCGGGCTCGACCACATCCGGTCGGGACCGGTGCGCTCGCGCACCTGGTCCATCAGTGACTTCGAGCCGCGAATCACCCGCGCTTCCATGAGGTTCGTGAGCACGCTGATATCCTCGGACGCCTGCGCCACGCACTCGTCAATATCGCGCACACTGGAACCGATGTGCAGACCGATGTCCCACAACAGTGCAAGAAAGCCGGCGAGCGCGTCGTGGGGAGCTGTGCAGTTTTCACCGAGGAGCACGGTCAGGTCGACGTCGGAGTGGGGATGCAGTTCGCCGCGGCCGTAACCGCCGACGGCAACGAGTGCCATATCGGCACCGCCAAAGTCCTGTCGATCCCACAGCGTGGCCAGGAGCGAGTCGACGAATCGAGCCCGCTGGCGAATGAGATCGCAGGCCTGAACGCCGCGGCGAAACTCCTCGTGCTGATATTCGGTGGCGTGGCCAATGGCCGATTTGCAGGCAGCTATCTCGTTCCCGTTGTCCAGCTCCCGGTCAAACACCGCAGGGTCGAACATGGCAACTGGCAGATCGGATTGCGTCGCACTCATGCTTCAGGCCAGCTCGGGTTCATTGCTGCGTCGTGTGAGAACCTCACAGCCGTCCTCGGAGACGCAGAGGGTGTGCTCCCACTGGGCCGACAGCCGCCCGTCCCGGGTGGTTACTGTCCAGCCGTCGTGTTTGTTCAGCCGCGTGTGGCGCCGGCCGGCGTTGATCATCGGTTCAATGGTAAAGGTCATGCCCGGCTCCAGCACCATTCCGGTTCCCCTGCGCCCGTAGTGCAATACCTGCGGGTCCTCGTGGAATGCGCGGCCGATACCGTGGCCGCAGTACTCGCGCACTACCGAATAGTAGTGTTTTTCCGCATGGGTCTGGATGGCATGGCCAATGTCACCGAGAGTAGCCCCGGGTTTGACAACTTCCAGGCCGAGCAAAAGGCATTCCCGTGTCACCTGTATCAGCCGCAGTGCGTGTTGGGGAACCTCCCCTACCGGCACCATGATGCTGGTGTCGCCGTGGTAGCCGTCCTTGATCACCGTGACGTCGATGTTGATGATATCGCCGTCCTTCAGTTTCTTGGTGTCCGAGGGAATGCCGTGGCAAACCACATCATTGACGGAAGTACAGATTGAGCGGGGGAAGCCGTGGTAATTGAGCGGTGCGGGTGTGGCCTGCTGGGTCTCTGTAATATAGCTGTGGCAGATCCGGTCCAGCTCGCCCGTGGTTACGCCGACCTGCACGTGGGGCTCGATCATTTCCAGGACCTCCGCGGCGAGCCGCCCGGCGGTGCGCATCCTGTCGATTTCCTCCGCTGTCCTGATGGAAGCCGTCATCTATAACCCACTGAAAAATAAGGATAATGGCGCACTGAATGCATAAGTCGTGTCGCTGCGGGGCGCACATTCTAACCCATCCGGCCCGCAAATGAGTAATGAGCCCCCGGCTGCGCGTCGCGGGTAGCGTCTCAGTTTGGAGTCGTTGCGCGAGCTCGGGTAGGGTATGGCCCACTGGAACCGTGTGGCGACAGGACGTCGCCACCCGAGCCTGTCCATGGACGGACGCTTTTTGGCGTGTTCCAGTGGGCCATATCCTACCCGAGCGATCTCAATAGGGTGGAAATCGAAGCGGCGACACCACCGCGCCCCCCGCGCTCTTTTATCGACGGCCGGGTTGTGGTATAAAGCGCGCCACTCTGCCGGGTCCCACCGAGTTTTCGGGACAGTTCGGGAGGGGGAAACACACAACGACACACACATATTCGCAACCCCTGTCAGGGTGCCGCGCGGCGCAAACGAACCGTGTGGTTTGGCAGAGGGGATATGTGGAGGCCCAACCCACCAAAAGGTAATTGACATGTCACAAGTGCAAGTGAGCATGCGCGACCTGCTGCAGGCGGGAGCGCACTTCGGCCACCAGACGCGCTACTGGAATCCCAAGATGGACCAGTACATCTTCGGTGCCCGCAAGAAAATCCACATCATCAACCTCGAACACACGGTTCCCGCCTTTAATGAAGCGCTGGAGCGTATCAAGTATCTTGCCGCCAACAAGAACAAGATTCTTTTCGTTGGCACAAAGCGCGCCGCCGGCAAAATCATCAAGGAGCAGGCGGAGCGGGCCGGTATGCCGTACGTCAGCCATCGCTGGCTCGGCGGCATGCTGACCAACTACAAGACGATACGCGCCTCCATCAAGCGCCTGCGCGATCTTGAAGTCCAGCAGACGGACGGCACCTTCGACAAGTTGACCAAGAAGGAAGTCCTGATGCGTATGCGCGACATGGACAAACTGGAGCGCAGCATCGGCGGCATCAAGGACATGGGCGGCCTGCCCGATGCACTGTTCGTGGTCGATGTCGATCACGAGCGCATCGCGATCACAGAAGCCAACAAGCTCGGTATCCCGGTATTTGGAATTGTCGATACAAACAGCGATCCCGATGGCGTGGACTACGTGATTCCCGGTAACGACGACGCTATTCGCGCTATCAAGCTCTATGTAACGGCAGTCGCCGAAGCCTGTGTGCAGGGTAAGCTCGAGGCGGGTGAGGCGGTTTCCTCGAAGAACGAATTTGTCGAGGAGCCTGTTGATTCCGTACAGGAGGAATCCGCGGCGGGCGAGCCCGCTGAAGTTGTCGCCGATACAGGTGCACCCGCCGAGTAAACGCAGCGTGTCGGGGATTTACCCCGGCCCCGTCACCACAGATTCACGCTCGCTTCCTTGAGGCCTTGAAAGGGAGTGTGCGTTGGCCCGGGAAGTTTTACCGGAGCAGTAAGAGGAGGTTAAGTGATGTCCGCAGCACAGGTTAAGGAATTGCGAGAACGCACGGGACTTGGACTCCTGGAGTGCAAGAAAGCGCTTGCCGCCGCCGACGGCGATGTCGACAAGGCCATCGAGGAATTGCGTAAGTCCAGTGGCATGAAGGCGGCCAAAAAGGCCGGCCGGACCGCCGCCGACGGTGTCGTCGCCGCCCGTGTCGCGGATGATGGCAGTTATGGTGTGCTCGTGGAGGTCAATAGTGAAACCGACTTCGTGGCCCGCGACGAGAATTTTCTCGCTTTCGTCGCCCGGGTTGTCGACAGTGCGTTTGAACAGCGCCACACTGACGTCGCGGCACTGATGGCGGACGAGCTGGAGTCCGCCCGGGAAGCACTGGTGCAGAAAATCGGCGAGAACATTTCCGTGCGCCGCGCAGCCCTGATGACGGCCGATTCCGGCGTCGTGGGGTCCTATGTGCATGGCAACAACCGCATTGCCGTGCTGGTGGCGCTCAAAGGTGGCGACCAGGATCTCGCGCGAGAGGTGGCCATGCACGTCGCTGCGGTGAGCCCACGCGTGGTCGCGGCATCGGATATGCCCGAGGCAGTGGTAGACAAGGAAAAGGAAATATTTTCCGCGCAGGCCCGGGAGTCCGGCAAGCCACCGGAGATTATCGAGAAAATGATCGGTGGGCGTATCAAGAAATTCCTGTCCGAGAGCAGCCTCGTGGAGCAGGCCTTTGTCAAGGACCCGGATATTACTGTCGGCAAGCTGGTCTCTTCCGCCGGTGCGGAAATCGTCTCTTTCGATCGTTTCGAGGTGGGCGAGGGCATCGAGGTCGAGAAAGTCGACTTCGCCGACGAAGTAGCTGCCCAGCTGAACGGCTGAGGCAAGGCATCTGCGGTGGATCGAAACGGGGCCTGGGCCCCGTTTTTTTTGCGACGACCTGGCCCGGAATGGTGGCGTTATGGCAAGGTCTGGCGGGGACTGCACTAGGGTCATAGTGCGATGTCCTGTAACATACGCAGGTACCTTGCGGAGGAAGTCATGCCCCAGACTGGCGGCGACAAGAAATACAAGCGCATTCTGTTGAAGCTGAGCGGCGAGGCGCTGACCGGCACCGAGAAGTACGGCATCGATCCGGGGATTCTCGACTCTATGGCCCTGGCCGTGGGTCAACTCGTGGGTATCGGTGTACAGGTGGGATTGGTGGTGGGCGGCGGCAATCTCTTTCGCGGCGCGGCTCTGCAACAGGCGGGACTGGACCGCGTGACCGGTGACCACATGGGCATGCTGGCTACTGTAATGAATGCACTGGCCTTGCGCGATGCCCTGGAGCGTTCGAATATTGCCACGCAGGTTATGTCGGCCATTCCGATGAGTGGTGTGGTGGATCATTACGACAGGCGCAAGGCGATCCGCGCGCTAAGCAATGGCGACGTCGTCATTTTTTCGGCCGGCACCGGTAATCCTTTCTTCACCACGGACTCCTCTGCCTGCCTGCGTGGAATCGAGGTCGAAGCCGATGTTGTACTCAAGGCGACCAAGGTCGATGGTGTTTATTCCGCGGACCCGATGGTGGAACCGGACGCGGTCAAATATGAGCGACTGACCTACGATGAGGTCCTCGACAGGAAACTCGGGGTCATGGACCTTACCGCGATTTGCCTGTGCCGGGACCACAATATGCCGGTGCGGGTATTCGCCATGGAGAAACCCGGCGCACTGCTCAATATAGTCCGTGGCGGCGAGGAAGGAACACTCATCGAGTAGAATGGTCCGTGGAGGCAGCCAACGATGATAAACGACATCAAAAAGGAGGCGGGGCAGCGCATGGAAAAAAGCCTGGAGGCCCTGTCGCACAATTTCAACAAGATCCGCACGGGGCGGGCACATCCGAGCCTGCTCGATGGGCTCAGGGTCGAATACTACGGGGCGGAAACGCCACTGAATCAGGTGGCCAATATTAATGTCGAGGACGGCCGCACACTGACGTTGACCGTGTGGGACCGGTCGCTGACTCCGGAAGTGGAGAAAGCCATCCTCAAATCTGATCTGGGCCTCAATCCGTCGACGGCGGGAGAGGTGATTCGCATTCCCATGCCGCCATTGACGGAAGATACGCGCAAGGGTTTTACGCGTCAGGCCCGTGCCGAGGCAGAGTCAGCGCGGGTCTCGGTGCGCAACGCCCGGCGTGACGCCATGGGCATGTTGAAGGACCTGTTGAAGGAAAAAGAGATCAGCGAGGACGAAGAACGTAGCGGACAGGAGGAAATCCAGAAGTTGACGGATAGTTACACCGCCAGGATTGAGAAGCTGCTGGCGGAGAAAGAAGCGGATCTGATGGAAATCTAGTGTCTTATAAAGCTCCCGGCGCGGAAAATAAAGCCGATAAAGTTATCCCGCGCCATGTCGCCATCATCATGGATGGTAATAATCGTTGGGCAAGGCGTCACGGCGTTCCGGGGCCCGCGGGGCATCGCGCGGGTGTAGAGGCGGTGCGCGACGTCCTGCGCGCCTGCAGGAATCATGGTGTCGAAGTACTCACACTTTTCGCTTTCAGTAGTGAAAACTGGGGGCGGCCCGTGCCGGAAGTACGGTCGTTGCTCGCGCTGCTGTCGAGATACTTGCGCAGCGAAGTCGAGCAGTTGCACAAGGATGACATCTGTCTGCGCTTCATCGGGGAGCGCCGGCGTTTCAGCCCACGCCTGCAGCGTTTGATGAAGCAGTCCGAGAATCTGACGCGTCATAATACGACGGCTACCATGGTCATAGCAGTTGACTACGGGGGTCGCTGGGATATTGCCCAGGCAGCGCAGCAAGTTGCGAGCAGAGTACTCGACGGAGAGCTGGATATCACCGAGCTCACACCTGAACGTCTCGACGAATGTATCTCCCTGAGCGATCTGCCGCGACCGGAACTGTGTATTCGCACGGGGGGAGATACCCGTATCAGCAATTTCATGCTCTGGCACTTCGCCTACAGTGAACTGTATTTTACGGAGACGCTCTGGCCGGATTTCGGCGAACTGGAATTCGCCCGGGCCCTCGAGGATTACGGCAAGCGGGAGCGGCGCTTTGGACTGAGAGATCCGGACGGTATTGTCGTCGGCGGAGACAACAATGCTTAGACAGCGGGTCGTGACCGCGCTGATCATGGCCGGGACTTTCCTGGCTGCCCTTGCACTGTTGTCGACACCGGCGTTGGCGCTGCTGTTCGGCGCCCTTATGGGCCTGGGTGCCTGGGAATGGTCGCGACTGGCTGGATGGCGCACTCCATTTGCGCGCCTGGTCTATGTAGTGATGGTTGTAGCGGTGCTGGCGGGGCTCTATGTCTACTGTGATCTGGGCGGCGAGCCCGCACGCGCACAAGTGCAGCCATTGCTTGGCGTCGCCTGCTTGTGGTGGTCTTTCGCGCTGCTATGGGTGAAAAGCTATCCGGGTAGTGCCGTGATCTGGCGCAACAGGGCAATGCGCAGCCTCATGGGATTGATGATGCTGGCGCCGGCCTGGCTTGCGGCGGTCTATCTGTTAAGTTTCTCGCCGCGCGGCCTGCTGCTGGTGGTTATGGTGTTGGTTGTGGCCGCGGCCGACATTGGCGCCTATTTTGCCGGTACGGCCTTTGGCAGGCACAAGATGGCTCCCGCGGTCAGTCCGAAAAAAACCTGGGAGGGTTTCTGGGGCGGTGTCGCCGCTTGCGTACTGCTCGCGGTTGTATTGCGCTTACTGGCGCCGGACCAGTACGCCCATATCGGCATATTGTCGTTGGCAGCGGTGGCGATTGCGGCTGCCCTGGCGTCCGTGGTGGGCGACTTTACCGTCAGTATGGTCAAACGGGAGAGCGGGGTGAAAGACAGCGGCAATCTGCTGCCCGGCCACGGCGGCGTGCTGGATCGTCTGGACAGCCTCTGTGGCGCCGCTCCCGTGTTCAGCCTCGGCCTGTTGCTGGCGGGGTGGTGAGTATGGCTTCGACGCGGCGCCGGGTCTGCATACTGGGCTCGACGGGCTCCATCGGGACCAACACCCTCGATGTAATCCGCCGTCACCCCGCGCGCTACGATGTCCATGCCCTGGCAGCCAACCGCTCAGTGGCCGAAATAGCCGCGCAATGCGTCGAGTTCAACCCGCGCTTTGCCGTCATGATGGACGCCGACGCCGCGACGCGCCTGGAGGCATGCCTGCCGTCGGATTGCGATACCCGCGTGATGCATGGGGACGCCGCTCTCGTCGAGATAGTGAGTGCGGCGGAAGTCGACGTGGTGATGGCGGCGATCGTCGGGGCGGCCGGATTACCTTCCACGCTGGCAGCGGCTAAAGCCGGCAAGCGGGTACTGCTGGCGAACAAGGAGTCCCTGGTCATGGGGGGGCACCTGCTTATGCGGGCGGTTCGCGAATCCGGCGCGACCCTTCTGCCCATCGACAGTGAACACAACGCCATTTTCCAGTGCATGCCGGTGGGTGAGCGAGGCGTTCCTTCGTTGCGGGGGGTGAGCAAGGTACTTCTGACCGCATCCGGCGGGCCTTTTCGAACGTGGACACGGCAACAAATGCGTGATGCCAGCCCCGACCAGGCCTGCGCCCATCCGAACTGGTCCATGGGTCGCAAGATTTCCGTCGATTCGGCGAGCCTCATGAACAAAGGGCTGGAATTTATCGAAGCCTGTTGGCTGTTTGATCTCGAGCCGGCAGAAGTGGAGATTGTGGTTCACCCGCAAAGCATCATCCACTCGATGGTACAGTATCTGGACGGCTCGGTACTGGCCCAGCTGGGCAATCCGGACATGCGCACGCCGATCGCCTACGGGTTGGGCTGGCCGGAACGCCTGGACGCCGGTGTCGCGACCCTGGATCTGGTTGCCGCCGCCCGGCTCGATTTCGAGGCTCCCGACGAGTCGCGCTTTCCCTGCCTGCGCCTGGCCCGGCAGGCGGTGGCCGCGGGGGGTACCGCAATGGCCGTGTGCAATGCGGCAAACGAGGTTGCAGTGGCGGCCTTCCTGGCACAGGATATCCGCTTTACTGACATTCCGGCGCTTATCGAGGCGACCCTGGCGCGCGTGACGGTCGTTGAACCCACCGATCTCGGGGTGGTCGAAGCAGCGGATACCGAGGCGCGTGCGTGCGCGGCGGAGCTGTTGTCGGAACTGCGCGGCTGTGCCGGCGCGGCGGAGCGATACTGATGGAATTGCTGTTCACGATAATTTTGTTCATCGCCACGCTGGCGGTACTGGTAGCAATCCACGAATACGGCCATTTCTGGGTGGCGCGCCGCTGTGGTGTGCATGTCGAGCGTTTTTCGATCGGCTTCGGGACACCGCTCTACAAGTGGCGGGACCGGCTCGGCACCGAGTACGCGCTGGCGGCAATTCCCCTGGGCGGGTACGTCAAGATGTTCGGCGAGCAGGGCGGTGATGTGTCGGAAGAGAAGGCTCACCTCGCCTTCAATCGCAAACCGGTGCTGCAGCGTATCGCGATAGTCAGCGCCGGGCCGCTGGCCAACCTGGGCCTGGCGGTGGTCGCCTTCTGGGCGTTGTTCCTGGCCGGGGAATCGGGTTACGTCCCGGTGGTGGACGAGGTCGCGGAGGGTTCCGTCGCGGACGTTGCGGGCCTGGAGCCCGGCCAGGAAATTGTTGCGGTGGACGGCCGCCAGACGCCCACCTGGCAGGCGCTGCATTTTCGGCTGCTGGAGCGTATCGGCGATACGGGCACTATCCGCTTTACGGCGAAATATCCGGAATCTGATCTGTTGTACGAGTCGGAAGCGGTAATCGAGCAATGGCTCTCGCGGCAGGAGGAGCCCGATCTGCTGGCCGGGCTTGGTGTCACCCTGTATCTGCCGGATGTACTGCCGGTGGTCGCCGAGGTGGTCCCCGACAGTCCCGCGGCAGCCGCCGGGCTGCAGCCGGGCGACCGTGTCCTGGCGGCGGACGGGACCGATATGCCCCTGTGGAGCGACTGGGTCGACTACGTGCGGGCACGCCCGCAGGAGCCTATCCGAACGACCGTGTCCCGGGATGGCGATCGCCTCGACGTGTTGGTGGTGCCTGAAAGTGTGAAGGACGCGGCGGGGGAGACCATCGGCCGCGTCGGTGTCGCCGTCGCGCCTCCCCAAATGCCGCCGGAGCTGGTGCGCAGCTTTCAGCGAGGCCCCGTGGAGGCCCTTGGCGCGGCGCTTGGCCGCACCGGCGAGCTGACCCTGTTCACGCTGGAGTCGATCAAGAAAATGATCACGGGCCTCATATCGACGAAGAATCTCGGCGGGCCCATCACCATTGCCAAGGTGGCTGCCGACTCAGCCAAATCGGGGCTGGAATCCTATATCGGCTTTCTGGCGTTGCTCAGTGTCAGTCTGGGTGTCCTGAATCTGCTGCCGATACCCGTGCTGGACGGGGGACACCTGCTGTTTTATACCATCGAGCTATTGGCGGGGCGCCCCGTACCTGAGAAAATACAGGCGGTGGGTTACCAACTGGGCCTCTTTGCGGTCCTGGGTATCATGATGCTGGCTATCTACAACGATATCCTGCGACTGTAGTGCCCTGTCCCGCAAATCTGACGAAAACCCTGAATTTACTGCTCGCCAGCAGGTGGAGCCCCGAAACTTGACTAAACGCTTGCCCAAATGGTCCATTCTGGCGCTTCTGCTTTTCGTCCCGGTAGTGCTGGCCCAGTCACGCACCTTTATCGTCTCCGACATTCGCGTTGAGGGCCTGCAGCGCATCTCCGCGGGCAGTGTTTTTGCCGCGCTGCCGGTTGGAGTGGGCGACCTTGTAGACGCCCGCGTGGTTCGGGAGGCTGCGCGCAGCCTGTTTGCCACCGGTAATTTCGACGACATCCGAATCGGCCGGGACGGCAACGTGTTCGTGGTGATTGTCGAGGAGCGCCCGAGCATCAGCGAAATCAATATCGAAGGCAACAAGGCGATCGAAACGGAAGCCTTGCTGGAGGGCCTGAAGGGCGCGGGGCTCGCTATCGGGCAGGTCTTCCAGCGCTCCACGCTCGAGGGCATGCAGCTGGAACTGCAGCGCCAGTATGTACAGCAGGGGCGTTACGATGCCGATATCGAAACCGAAGTAATCCCGGAGCCGCGCAATCGGGTCTCTATCAATATTGATGTGGATGAGGGGACAGTCGCGTCGATCAAGCATATCAATATCGTCGGCAACGAGGTTTTCGACGACGAAGAACTGACGAATATTTTCGAGTTGCAGACCACCGGCTGGTTCTCGTTCTTCACGAATGACGACAAGTACTCCCGGGAAAAACTCACCGGCGATCTGGAAAACCTGACATCGTATTACATGGACCGCGGCTATCTGCAGTTTCGCATCGATTCCACGCAGGTGTCGGTCTCCCCCGGTAAAGAGGAAGTCTATATAACCGCCAACATCACGAAGGGAGAGAAATATACCGTCGGTTCCGTGGACCTGTCCGGCGACCTGGTCCTGCCCGAGGAGGACCTGCAGCGATTCCTGCTGGTGAACGAGGGCGAAACCTTCTCACAACGCAGGGTAACTTCCACCGAGGAGGTTCTGACCAGACGGCTCGGCAACGAGGGTTACAACTTTGCCAAGGTTACCGGCATTCCCGAAATTGATCCCGAGGATAATTCCGTCGCCCTGAAGTTTTTTATCGACCCCGGCAAGCGAACCTACGTAAGGCGGATCAGTTTTAGCGGTAACCTGAAAACGGCGGACGACGTGCTGCGCCGGGAGATGCGCCAGATGGAGAGCGCGCCGGCGTCCGCGGCGGCCATTGAGCAATCGCGGGTGCGCCTGCAGCGTCTCGGTTATTTCAGCAAGGCCACCGTGGAAACCCCGGAAGTACCCGGTCACGATGACCTTATCGACGTTGAGTATACAGTGGAGGAGCAGTCTTCCGGCAGCATCGGGGCGAGTTTTGGTTTCGCCCAGGACGCCGGCCTGATCATCGGGCTGAACCTGCAACAGGACAACTTCCTTGGCACCGGTAAGCGGGTCGGGATCGGTGTGAACTCCTCCGATTTCCAGGATCAGTACAATTTCAGCTATACGAATCCCTACTACACCGAGGACGGTGTCAGTCGCGGGTTCAATATTTTTTACCGTTCCACGAACCTCGATGAGGTCAACGTCGCACGATTCAGCACCGACACGTTGGGCGGTTCGATCAATTTCGGATACCCGATCAAGGAAACTGAACGTCTCGGTTTCAGCTTTGGCCTGGCCAACACGGAGATCAGCACCGGTCGTTTCGCCGTACAGGAGATCCAGGCCAGCCCGCGCCTGGACGATCGTGTCGATTCCTTTTTCCTGAGTACCCAACAGGACGACGGGACCTTCGCGGCTGTGGAAGAATTGATGGACATTGCCGCGCTGCCGCCGGATTTTCTGCCTCCGCCGGGTGAGCCGGGTTTCCTGGATGAAAACGGCGATGAGTTTCTCAACTGGACCATAACCGGAAGCTGGACCCAGTCGACGCTCAATCGCGGGCGCCTGGCGACCCGGGGGGCTTCGCAATCGCTGGCGCTTGAGGTGTCCATGCCGCTGTCCGATCTCGAATTTTTCAAACTGACCTACCGCGGGGAAATTTATTATCCGGTACCAGTGCTGGATACCTGGACACTCAGGCTGCGCACGGAACTGGGATATGGAGACGGCTACGGCGACACGACGGAATTGCCCTTTTTCGAACATTTCTTCGCCGGCGGGTTTGGGTCGGTGCGCGGTTACGAGAGCAATACGCTCGGTCCACGCAGTACACCCGCCGAACAGTTCCGGATCGACCAGCCGGTGACGGGTATCAACGAGGAGGGCGAGCCCACTGAAGTCGGCGGCCCCAACGGCGACCTGTTCGGCTACGAGGCCGCGAACGACATGCTGGTTGTCGACGGTGTCAGAGATGATTCCGACCCGTTCGGTGGCAACATTCTGATGGAGGGCAGCGCGGAGTTGCTGTTCCCGCTGCCTTTCATCGAGAATCAGAGTCAGTTGCGCTCCGCGATCTTTTTCGACTGGGGCAATGTGTTCAGCGATAACTGTGGCAGCAGCCAACAGAACTGCACTGAAGTGGATTTTGGCGAACTGCGTTATTCAGTGGGAGTGGGGATCACCTGGTATTCCGGTTTCGGTCCCATGTCATTCAGTCTTGCAAAGCCCTTGAACACCGGTGAGTTTGACGAGGAAGAAGTGTTCCAGTTTACTTTGGGCCGGGGCTTTTGACGCTTAATCCAAAGAGATTCTGAAACCAGAGAGATTCTGAAACGATAGACAAGTGGAGTGTATTGTGAATAGATTATTGAAATTCGTCATTGTTATTGTGGCCATGGCAGTACCGGTGCTGGGCTGGGCTCAGGGCAAGATTGCCGTGGTCAATCTGGAGGAAGCGATCCTGCAAACGGACCTGGCGCAGCAGCGACTCAATGAGGTTCGCGGCGAGGAAGACTACAAGGCCGACAAGGCGGAGTTCGACAAGCTCAAGGACGAATTTGATGAACTGGTAAAAAAGTTCCAGAAAGACGCGGCGATCATGAGCCAGGAGCAGCAGGTGGCGGCGCGCAATAAGCTGGCGAGCAAGCAGGCGGATCTGGAGCATGTCACCGGGAAGCTGCAAAAGGCGGAGACCACAGCGGTGCAGGCACTGTTGCAGGAGATGACTCCGAGCGTTCAGGCAGTATTGCAGGAGATTATCGAGCAGGATGGCATCGGTCTGCTCCTGCAGAGGCAGGCGGTCATACATGCGGATCCGGGCTACAGTATTACAGCCAAGGTTACCGACAAATTGAACCAGATGAGTTCAGGACTAACCGGTCGGAGTAACCACATCAGGTGGCCGCCCGGTACACACTCGGTGAGCTGGCCAATCGTCTCGATCTCGCCTTTGTTGGTGATGGGCAGCGCCAACTGACGGGTCTCGCCTCCCTGTCCATGGCGGGTCCGCAGGATTTGTCCTTTTGCAGTGGCCCGCGCCAGCTAAGCGAGCTCGGCGCTACTCGCGCTGGTGTTGTGATTCTCCAGCGGGAAGATGCGTGCCATTGTCCCGCGGACTGCCTTCTGACCGAGGATGCCTATCTGGCGTTCGCGCGCGCCACGGCGCTGTTCGACCGCGACCCGCCCGCCGTGTGTGGTGTCCATCCTACAGCCGTCGTGGCAGCGGATGTGGAACTCAACGCTGCGGTCTCGGTCGGCCCGGGAGCGGTGGTGGCGAGCGGCGCGGTGCTCGGTGCCAACGTTGTCGTCGGCGCGGGTGTCTACCTCGGTGAGGGCAGTCGTCTCGGTGCCGGGACACGAGTGCATCCCAACGCCGTGCTATACCACGATGTAATCGTCGGTCGCGACTGTGTGATTCACAGTCAGGCAGTGCTGGGAGCAGATGGCTTCGGATTCGCCCGCGGGCCGGACGGCTGGGTCAAGATACACCAGCTCGGCGGTGTGCGCGTGGGAGATAACGTGGAAATTGGCGCCGGCACGACTATCGATCGCGGCACCCTTGAACACACCGTGATAGAGAACGGCGTTATCATCGACAACCTTGTACAGGTGGGCCACAACTGTCATATAGGGCCGCGCACGGCGATTGCCGGGTGCGCGGGCCTGGCGGGAAGTACCGTGATCGGGGCTGACTGTACGCTGGCCGGCGGTGTCGGCGTCGTAGGACACGTGGAAATCTGTGATAATGTGCATGTTACGGGTATGACGATGGTGACGCGATCCATCGACAGGCCGGGTTCCTACTCATCCGGCACCCGAATGGCGCGGACACGGGACTGGAAGCGCAGTGCCGTGCGCTTCTCGCAGATGGAATCCATACTCCGGAGGCTGGCCGTGCTTGAACAAGCGCGCAGCGACCAGATAAAAGGCAGCGACCAATAAAAATCAGCGGCCGACAAGAGGGGTAAACATGCAGATCATGGATATTTCGGAGATTCGCAGGCATCTGCCGCATCGTTATCCTTTCCTGCTTGTCGACCGTGTGCTGGCGATTACGGCCGGGGAATCCATCGTTGCCTGCAAGAATCTCAGCGTAAACGAGCCTTTTTTCCAGGGCCATTTCCCCGGGAATCCGATTTTGCCCGGTGTCCTGCTCATTGAGGCCATGGCGCAGAGCGCCGGTATTCTCGGTTTTTTCAGCCAGAACAAAACGAATGAGGATGGCTCCACGTATTATTTTGCCGGCGCCGACAACCTGCGCTTCAGGCGGCCCTGCGTGCCCGGGGATCAGGTGATGTTGCGGGCGACGGTTCTGTCCAGCCGGCGCGGTATCTGGAAGTTCGACGTCAGCGCCGACGTCGATGGAGAACTCGCCGCCAGCGGCACGATACTCTGTGCAGACCGCTGATGATCCACGACCAGGCCATCGTCGACCCGGGCGCACAGCTTGGCCGGAACGTATCGATCGGGCCCTGGACGATGATCGGTGCCGAGGTTGAAATCGGTTCCGACTGCGTCATTGAGCCCCATGTAGTCATCCGCGGGCCGACGCGTATCGGAGCCGGCAATCACATATTCCAGTTCTCGTCGATCGGCGAATCGACCCCCGATCTCAAGTACCAGGGGGAACCGACCCGGCTGTGCATCGGCGACAACAACATCATTCGCGAAAACGTCACCATCCACCGCGGTACGGTGCAGGGACGGTCGGAAACAACAATCGGCAGCCACAATTTGATCATGGCCTGCGTCCACGTCGGCCATGACAGCGATCTCGGCGACCACACGGTGCTGGTCAACAATGTCGCCCTGGCCGGGCATGTAACAGTGGGCGACTGGGCGATACTCAGCGGTTATACCCTCGTGCATCAATTCTGCCAGATCGGCGCCCACAGTTTTTCCGGCATGGGCAGCGCCATCGGCAAGGACGTGCCCGCTTTCGTGACCACCGCCGGTGCGCCGGCCCAGGCCAAGTCGATCAATGTAGAAGGCCTGCGGCGGCGCGGATTTACGTCCGAGGCCATCGGTCAGCTGCGGCGCGCCTTTCGCATTGTCTACCGTCAGGGCCTGACTCTGGATCTCGCTCTCAAGCGTCTGGAATCCATGGCCGAAAAAACCCCGGAACTCGGCGTGTTCATCGAATCACTCAAAGTCTCGGAGCGGGGCATTGTGCGTTAGGAGTGCGCGGTGCAGGCTCCCGGGTGGAGACGTACCGTGACGCGACAACTGCGACTGGGGATCGTCGCCGGAGAGCCCTCGGGAGATATGCTCGGAGCCCGGCTGTTGCGGGCACTCGCCGCGCGTTGTGACGGGCTGGCGGTGGAGGGGATCGGCGGCCAGCAGATGGCGGATTGCGGTCTGCAGAGCCTCTTTCCCATGGAGCGGCTTTCCGTAATGGGTTTCAGCGAGCCGCTGGGGCGTCTGCCGGAATTGTTGCGCTTGCGCCGGCGGCTGGCAGCCTTTTTTCTGCGACGGCCGCCGGACCTGTTTCTGGGCATCGATTCGCCGGCGTTCAACCTGCCGCTGGCGCGCCGACTGCACCGGGCCGGCATTCCCACCGCCCATATGGTCAGTCCCGCGGTCTGGGCATGGCGGCCGGGGCGTATCCATCGCATCGGTAAATCAGTGGATCTGGTGTTGTGCCTGTTTCCCTTCGAGCCCCCGCTCTATACTGCGCACGGCATTCGCGCGCAATTTGTCGGCCATCCACTGGCGGATGAATCCGCTGAGTGCCCGGATAAAAGCGGTGCCCGCGCCGCGCTTGGCCTGTCGGGCGGAGCATGTGCTGCTCGCCCTGTTGCCGGGAAGCCGTGCGTCGGAAGTTCGGCAACTGGCGCCGATATTTCTCGAGGTCGCCCGGCGCCTTGCGGCCGACCGGCCGGAACTGCGTCTGGTAATGCCTGTGGCAAACGACGCCTGCCGGCGTGTACTGGAGCCGTTGTTGACGGAATATGCCGCATTGCCCTTGACACTGCTTTACAACGACGCGCGGACGGCCCTGACCGCCGCCGACGCGGTCCTTGTCGCCTCCGGGACAGCGACCCTGGAGACCGCACTGTTGCAACGGCCCATGGTGGTCGCCTACCGTATGCGCGCGCTGTCTGCGCTCCTTGTATCGCGGTTGCTGCGCACGGAGTATGTCGCGCTGCCGAACATTCTGGCCGGTCGACAGCTCGTGCCCGAATTGCTGCAGGGCGCGGCGACACCGGAGGCTTTGCTGGCGGCGGTGGAGCCATTGCTGGACAACCCGCGGAAGAGCGCGGAAATGGTGGCGGAGTTCAGGGCAATGCGCACCAGCCTGGCGGGGGATTTTGCCGGAGAATCGGCCGGCGCGCTGATGAACCTGGTGTTATCGAAGCGGGGTTGTCCGGATGGATCTGGCCGGAGTCAGCTATACGAGCGCATGCACCGCGTGCGGCTGCGTACCCGCGCTGATGGCACTCAGCCGATGTCATGTATTCCGCGGCCGCGCTCGCAGGTGATCAACGTGCTGTTCTCCAGCTGCAATCTGACTCGCCTGGTGGATGTCCATGGGTGGGTGGGGAATGTAAACCGGGACAGAAAATCGCCGTGCGGTGCTGCCGGGGACAGGTGATCCGGAGTACACTGCGCCCATGACCGAGTTCGTCCACCTGCGCCTGCACACCGAATACTCCCTCGTCGACGGCCTGGTCCGGATCGCCCCCCTGATGGCCCGGGCGGCGGAGCTGGATATGCCCGCCGTCGCCATCACTGATGTATGTAATTTCTACGGCCTGATCAAGGCGTACAAGGCTGCCTTTGCCGCCGGCATAAAGCCGATATTCGGCGCTGATTTCACGGTACTGGAGCGTGATGACACCGAGCGCGGCTTCTCGCTGTGCCTGCTGGTGATGAACGATATCGGTTATCGCAACCTCACCCGGCTGATTTCGCGGGCTTTTACCGAGGGCCAGCAACAAGGGGTGCCCCTGGTCAGGAAGGAGTGGCTGGCCGACTGCGCCGAGGGGCTGATCGCCCTGTCCTGCGGCACCGCCGGTGACGTCGGCCAGGCCCTGCTGGCGGATAAACGTGAATTGGCCTCGCGGCGCGCCCGGTACTGGATGGAGCTGTACCCCGGGCGCTTCTATCTCGAACTGCACCGCGTGGGACGTCAGGGCGACGAGACGCATGTGCACGCCGCGGTAGCACTGGCCGAAGAACTGCGCTGCCCGGTCGTAGCCACCAACGACGTGCGATTTCTGGACGCTGCAGAATTCGAAGCCCACGAGGCCCGGGTCTGCATCCGCGAGGGCCGGACCCTGGACGATCCGAGGCGGGCCCGTACTTATACCGACCAGCAGTACCTGCGTTCGCCCCGGGAGATGGCCGAACTGTTCGCGGACCTTCCGGAGGCCCTGGCAAACAGCGTGGAGATTGCCCGTCGCTGCAGCCTGGTGCTCGAGCTGGGCAAACCTTTTCTGCCGGATTATCCGGTGCCGGAGGGGTTATCCCTCGATAACTATTTCCGGCAGCGGTCCCACGAGGGTCTGGAGCGTCGCCTGGAGCGATTATTTGACAGTGCGTCGCCAGATTTCGAGACACAGCGTGCAACCTATCGCGCACGGCTGGATTTTGAGCTCGACACCATCGTACAGATGGGCTTCCCCGGCTATTTCCTGATCGTCATGGATTTTATTCACTGGGCCAAACAGCACGATATTCCGGTCGGACCGGGTCGGGGCTCCGGCGCCGGGTCACTGGTTGCATACGCCCTGGAGATAACCGATCTGGACCCTCTCGCCTATGATCTGCTGTTCGAGCGATTTCTCAACCCCGAACGGGTCTCGATGCCGGACTTCGATGTGGATTTCTGCATGGAGCGCCGCGACGAGGTGATTGAGTACGTGGCCGACACCTACGGTCGCGAGGCCGTTTCCCAGATCATCACCTTCGGCACCATGGCCGCCAAGGCTGTCGTGCGGGATGTCGCCAGGGTGCAGGGCAAGTCCTACGGTCTCGCCGACAAGCTGTCGAAAATGATCCCTTTCGAGGTCGGCATGACGCTGGAAAAAGCCCTCCAGCAGGAAGAACCGCTGCGGGAGTTTCTTCGATGAGGATGGCCAGGCCCAGGAAATCTGGGATATGGCCGTGCAGCTGGAGGGAGTGACGCGCAATGTCGGCAAGCATGCCGGGGGCGTGGTCATCGCACCTTCCAGGCTGACGGATTTTGCGCCGCTGTTCTGCGACGAAGGCGGCGGCAGCCTGGTCACCCAGTACGACAAGGGGGACGTGGAGGACGCGGGCCTCGTAAAATTTGATTTCCTCGGGCTGCGCACACTCACCATCATCGATTGGGCGGTGAAAATGATCGACGAGGCGCGCCGCCGCGAGGGTGAACAACCACTGGATATTGAAGCCCTGCCACTGAATGACAGCGCCAGCTTCGAGCTGCTCAGGTCGGGCAATACGACCGCGGTGTTTCAGCTTGAGTCCCGCGGCATGAAAGAGTTGATCAGGGATCTCAGGCCGGACTGTTTCGAGGATATTGTCGCCCTTGTGGCGCTGTACCGGCCCGGGCCGCTGCAGTCCGGCATGGTTGAGAACTTCATCAATCGCAAACACGGCCGCGAAGCAATTTCCTACCCGGACCCGAACTATCAGCACGAGTGGCTTCGAGCCATTCTGGAGCCCACCTACGGCATTATCCTGTACCAGGAGCAGGTCATGCAGATCGCCCAGGTGCTGGCGGGTTATACCCTCGGCGAAGCCGACCTGTTGCGCCGCGCCATGGGCAAAAAGCAGCCGGAGGAGATGGCCAAGCAGCGGGCAGTATTCGAGCAGGGTGCGCGCTCCAGGGGAGTCGACGGCGGATTGGCGATAAAGATCTTCGACCTCGTGGAAAAGTTTGCCGGCTACGGATTCAACAAATCCCACTCGGCGGCCTACGCCCTGGTTTCCTACCAGACCGCCTGGCTCAAGGCGCACTATCCCGCCCAGTTCATGGCCGCGGTGATGAGCTCTGAAATGGACAACACCGACAAGATTGTGGTGCTGGTCGATGAGTGTAAGCGCATGGACCTGGCCGTGCGCCTGCCGGACGTCAATGAAGGGCAGCACATGTTCACCGTGAATGCCGGCGGTGAGATTATCTACGGCCTGGGAGCCATCAAGGGGCTCGGGGCCGGGCCCGTGGACAATATTCTCGCGGCGCGGCGCGAGGGTGGCGCGTTTTCCGATTTGTTCGATTTCTGTGGGCGGACCGACCCGCGCCGTGTCAACCGGCGCGCCATAGAGGCCCTGATCCGGTGTGGAGCCTTCGATTCTCTCGGTACCGAGCGGTGGATACTGATGGCGGCGCTGGACGATGCACTGCGGAGCGCGGAGCAGGAAGCCGCCAACCGCGACTGCGGCATGGGCGACCTGTTCGGTGAGGTATTGCCCGGCGCGGCGGCGAATGGCGATGTCTACGGCGCGTTCCGACAGGTGCGCACCTGGTCGGACAAGGAACGCCTTGGCGGCGAGCGCGATACACTGGGGTTGTATATCAGCGGCCACCCGATCGACCACTATTGGGACGAAGTGCGCAGGTTCGCGCCCCAACGCATCGCCGATCTGCGGGAGGATCGGCGCAACAACCAGGTCATCGTCGGCCTTGTCATGGAATCGCGCACCATGAAAGCCCAGCGCGGCACCATGGCGGTGATGAAACTCGATGACAGTACCGGGCAGATCGAGGTGACACTTTTTTCCGAGACTTATTCCACCTACCGGGAACTGGCGGTGAAGGATACGCTGGTCATCGCCGAGGGTCGCATCGCCACGAGCGACAAAACCCGGAAACTCGAAATGCGCGCTCACGCCTTGCGCAGCCTGGAGGACGCGCGACAGAGTCGCGCGGCGAATCTCACCATTGAGGTGCGCTCGGATCTGGTGGACGAGCGCTTCACCGAATTACTGGAAAAAACACTGGCCGGCGCCGGGGGCGGGAGTTGCCCGGTGTCCCTGATCTACCGCCAGCCCCACAATCTCGCCCGCATTCATCTGGGGCAGCGCTGGCACGTCGTTCCCAGCGACGAGTTGCTGCAGGAGCTGCGCGAGTTCGTCGGCGCGGAGCGTGTATTTCTGCAATATCAATAATCGTCTTGCCCGGTCCCGCCTGCGGGGCCGGCTTTCATGTAACCGGTCACAGGAGAAATCAGCATGTTGCTCAAGGACAAAGTCGTCATCGTATCGGGTATTGGCCCGGGTCTGGGCCAGGAGCTTTCGACGCTGGCAGCGGCCGAGGGCGCCGCGGCGGTGATCCTTGCCGCACGCACCGAAGCCAAGCTCGATGCCGCGGAAAAGGAGATCGAAGAACTGGGGCTGGGGACCAGAACCCTCAAGGTGCCCACCGATATTTCCGACGAAGCCCAGTGCCGGGCGCTGGCAGACAAGGCGGCCGAGGCTTTCGGGCGTATCGACGTGCTGTTCAACTCGGCTTACGATCCCGGTTCTTTCGAGCCCATCGAAAGCGCGGCACTGGACGGCTGGCGTCGTGCCATGGATGTGAATTTTTTCGGCACGATGCAGCTGACGCAGGCCTGCATACCCCATATGAAGACGCACGGCGGCTCAATCGTCATGATCGCGACCATGGTGGAACACAAGCCCCTGGCCATGCAGGGGGGGTACGGCTCCTCCAAGTCGGCTCTGCGCTGCGCGACAAAGCACCTCGCGCTGGAGCTTGGCAGGTACAATATCCGGGTCAACAGCGTACATATGGGGTGGATGTGGGGCCCGAGTGTGGAGGGGTATTTTTCCTGGCAGGCCCAGTCGACGGGGCGCAGCCGGGAGGACCTGATCGCGGAGGTTGCCGCGAATATTCCCCTCGGCCATATTCCGGAAGATGGTGATTGCGCCAGGGCGGCCCTGTTCTTTGGTTCGGACTACTCGGCCGTGGTCACCGGGTCTGCGCTGGATGTCAACGGTGGCGAGTACATGCCGATATAGGTAGACACCGGTAAGGAGGATGCGATGAGCGATACCGAGAAAATCGAAGCGGCAGTGTTCCGCCGTCTGCTGGAACATCTGGACGAACGCAAGGATGTGCAGAATATCGACCTTATGAACCTGGCCGGATTCTGCCGCAATTGCCTGTCCAAATGGTATGTCGCGGCGGCCGCGGAACAGGGCCTGGACATAGGTTACGAGCAGGCCCGCGAGCGCATTTACGGAATGCCTTATGGCGAGTGGAAGGAGAAGTATCAGATCCCCGTCACGGTGGAGCAGATGACGGCCTTCCATGAACACAAGGGCGGCGATTGAGCGCCGGCCGCCGGGGTCCCGGCCGCCGGCATGACAAGGTTGCCGGTTATCTGCTCTTGCGCATTTGCCTGAAGTATTGCAGGCGGCTGCTGTAGGGTTCCAGTGCCTGTGCGGCGATGTGTCGCAGTAGGGGTTTCATGGGCTGTTCCCCGACCGGATGCTCGGGGTCTGCGCTGATTGTCCGGCTCAGTCTGTCAACGCCGTCGCCGATGGCCGCGGCGCTCTCGACTGTTGCCTGTACCAGAAACATTTCCGCCATGACCAGATCGTTGATGGCCCGCCGTACCGCTCCTTGTTCTACGATGTTCCTTTTCATACCTTTCGTCCCGCGCGTGTTCCCTGTGATAGTGCAATGGCCGGGTCGTGCAAACAGGCTGCGCCCATCTGGTGCATTGTGCCTCGCAGAGGGGCAAGCAATGCCCGCGAGGGCGCCGTTTGTCGATTTCCGATAGAAGCAACCCGTGCAGGGCGATCAGGGTGCACGGGTGACAGGTCAATGGCGGGACGCCCGCTCGGGGCGTGAATTATCCGTATTTTGGCTTTACGCCGGCGTTTTTTCGGCGTGCAGGCCAGCCCGCGTGCTGTTTATTCGGTGGTCTGCATGGTTTCGGGGCCCCAGTAGGCCTTCATGCTGGCGATTTCTCCCGCATCGTTGAATTCGAACACGTCGATGGCCTCGATCACCATGCTGTCCATGCGTATCTGGAACGGGAAGGCCACTGCGTTGCCCGCGCAGCGAGGTGTACCCGAGAGATGGAGCTTGGCGCCGGCGGCGAGGCCCGCCTCGTAAAACGCACAGATGGCCTCGATCCCACGGTGCGGATCCGTGCCCACGGGATCCTCCACGACACCGTCATCCGCGTACATCTGGCGGATGATGGACATGTCCTGCTTGTCGAAGGCTTCCACGTACTTGTGAACCATCGCTATCTTGTCGCTGACATCCATTTGTCGTTCTCCCGTTCAATAGCCACACAGTGTTGCGTAGCGGTCTTTGTGATACCCGGTATTGCCCAGAACCTGCCTGGTCACCCGCGCGCGCTTGAGGAAGAGCCCGATATCCAGCTCATCCGTGAGGCCGATACCGCCGTGCATCTGTACAGCTTCGTTAGTCACCAGTTTCACCAGCTCATTGAGGCGTGCCTTGGCCAGGCTCGCCAGCATCGGCAGTTGCTCGGGACTTGCATCCACGCTGCCGAGCGCCTGCAGCAGCACCGAGCGGCACAGTTCGATCTCGGCCTGTATTATCGCCGCGCGGTGTTGCAGTGACTGAAAACTGCCGATACGCACGCCAAACTGCTCTCGCTCCTTGAGGTACGCGATCGTGCGATCAAAGCACTCCAGTGCGAGCCCCATCATTTCCGCGGCGATGGCCACGCGGCCCCGGTCGAGCACCGGTTCCAGCACGCCCCAGCCGCTTCCCGGTTCGCCGATCACATCGGCCGCGGGCACAGTCACGTCGTCGAAACTGATGTTGGCGGCGCTGCGGCTGTCGGCCATGACAGCGCGGCGCACGGTGACACCCGGCGTTTCACGCGCTACCAGCAACAGGGTCAGCCCCTCCCGGTCGCCGCTTTCGCCGGCGCTGCGCGCGACCACAACGAGCTTGTCCGCGCTGTGGCCGTCGAGAACAAAACACTTGCCGCCATTGATAATATAGTTGTCGCCTCGCAGCTCGGCCCGTGTGTCGATGCCGGTGGGGTGATGATGGTGCGATTCCTCCAGCGCAAGGGCGAGAGTCAGCTCGCCGCCGGCGATCGCCGGCAGCAGGGACTCTTTCTGCGCCTCGCTGCCGCCGAGCAGCAGTGTCGAGGCACCCAGCACCGCGGAGGCGAACAGAGGCGAAGCGGCCAGCGTACGACCGCACTCTTCCAGTACGACCCCCAGACCCGTGAAACCGAAATCGAGGCCGCCGTATTGCTCCGGCAGAATGATGCTGGACCAGCCCATTTCCGCCATCTGTCGCCACAGGTCCGGCGCGTAACCCAGCGGATCCCGTGTATCGCGCAGTTTGCGCAGTGCCGCCACTGGTGCGTGGCTTGACAGAAAGTCCCGGGCGGAGTCCCGAAGCATTCTCTGCTCTTCGTTGAGTACCAGTGGCATATTCTCGATTCCTACGACTGCGGCAGTTCCAGCACGTTCTTGGCAATGACATTGAGTTGAATCTCGGATGTGCCTCCGGCGATAGTCATGGCGTAGCTCGCGGCCCACTGCCGCGTTGTATCGAGCTCGATAGCGCTGAAGTCTTCTCCCTCCCAGCCGATACCGCTGCTGCCCATGATGTCCAGCAGCAGTTCGCTCTTGGTCTTCTCCGCCTCCGTGCCGACGTATTTCATGATCAATGGCGCCGCGCTGCGCACACCGGCGACTTTTTCCTCGAAGGTCCGGAAATGGGTGAGGCCGATAGCCTGCATGAGCATGTCGTACTCCGCCACGCGGTTGCGCAGCTCGCCGTCGGCGATCCTCCCGTTGTCGAAATCCAGGTACTGTCGCGCCGCGGCGTTTGGCACCAGCACCTCGCGCGGCGCGTCGCTGCCGATCTCCGACATCAACTTGCGCTCGTGTACCAGGAGCGCTTTGGCCACACTCCAGCCCTTGTTGAGCTCGCCCACCAGATTTTCCCTGGGGACGCGCACGTTGTCGAAGAATGTCTGGCAAAATTCCGACTCGCCGCTGATCAGTTCGATCGGCGTCGTGGTGACGCCGGGATCGTCCATATCGATCAGGAGGAAGCTGATGCCCTCCTGCTTCTTGGCGTCCGGGTCGGTGCGCACCAGGCAGAATATCCAGTCGCATTTATCGGCCTGCGTGGTCCAGATTTTGCTGCCGTTGACCAGAAAGTGATCGCCCCGATCCTCGGCCCTGCACTGCAGGCTGGCCAGATCGGAGCCGGCGCCCGGCTCCGAGTAGCCCTGGCACCAGCGAACCTCGCCGTTGACGATCGCGCGCAGATGACGCTGCTTCTGTTCCTCGTTGCCGTACTCCAGCAGGGCGGGTCCCAGCATCCACAGGCCGAGACCGATGATGGGCCTGCGGGCCTTGATGCGTTTCAGTTCCTCGGCGAGCACTTTTGCTTCCCGGGCTGTCAATCCTCCACCGCCGTATTCCCGCGGCCATTCGGGGGCAACCCAGCCTTTGTCGCGCATGCGCTCGAACCAGAGTCGCGCGTCCTCGCTGGCGAACGACCCGCGGCGTCCGCCCCAATACTGTTCCCCGGGCGTTACGGGTTTGCGCTGTGATTCCGGGCAGTTGGCTTCCAGCCACTCCCGTACCTCGAGACGAAAGCGGTCCAGCTCTTTCGGGTTTCCATGCTCTCCGGGTGCTGTCACTGCGGCCTCCTGATGTTCGCCGCGGCTCCGGTCCGCCGCGGTCGAGTATGATACGGGGCTGCCGCGGGCATATAAAGGTATAACGGGGCCTGCGCGACACCGTGGCATAATATGTCAAGCCAGCGCGCCAAAAAGCGCCGGAGTTTTCCGGTCACCAACGATACGCCGGCGGTTTACTGCCCCGAACCGTGTGCGTTGACCCCGCCGCCGCTGCGCGGGCATGCTTGCGCCTGGTTGTGAGGAGGACGACATGGACAGATTTGCCGATCGTGTGGTGATGGTAACCGGCGCCGGCAGCGGCATCGGCCGGGCGAGCGCACTGCGTATTGCACAGGAGGGCGGCGCGCTGTTCTGTGTCGACCTGAACGAGGCGGGGGTGCAGGCGACCGTCGCGGACATCACCGGGGCCGGCGGTACGGCCACGGCGCATGGCTGTGACGTCAGTGTCGAAGCCGACGTACAGGCTTGCATCGACGCCTGTCTCCAGACCTACGGCAGTCTCCATGCGCTGGTCAATATGGCGGGAATACTGCGTTTTGACGACACCGAATCGCTGGAGACGGCGCACTGGCAGAAAATCCTGGACGTCAACCTGACCGGAACCATGTTCCTGTGCCGCGCCGCGCTGCCCCATCTTGTGGAGACAGGCGGCAGTATCGTCAATGCGGCATCGACGGCGGCGAAGGCGGGCCTGCCCTGCGGCGCGGCCTATTCGGCGAGCAAGGGTGGTGTGCTGGCGATGACCCGGAGCATTGCGGTCGAGTACGCCAAGCGCGGCGTGCGGGCCAATTGCGTTTGTCCCGGCGACATCAACACGGGCATGAGCGAGGATATCGCCTTTCCGCCGAACATGGATTTCGGGCTCATGCCGCGCATCATGTCCCTGAGCGGCGCCAAGGGGCCGGAAACAGTGGCCGGACTCATCGCGCTGCTGGCCTCGGAAGACGGCATCCATATCACCGGGGAAGATATTCTGGTGGACGGCGGCACGCTCGCCTGATACCCCTCACTGGGATTCGACAAGGCGGACCTTGTAGCGTTTTTTCTTCCCGCCAAGGCGTGTCTCGATAGTTACCATGTCCCCCGGGGACTTTTCTTCCAGCGCGCTGAAATAGTCGTCGTGGCTGCGGATCGTCTGCCCGTCTATGCGCGTGATAATGTCGCCCAGCACCACGTCGCCCCTGGCGTTGCGCCAGACGCCCGTCATGCCGGCCCGGGCGGCCGGCAGGTCGGGGAAGACCCGCACCACGGGCAGGCCCTGAATCCGATTGCGCTGCACCCAGCGATCGCTGGCCAGTTCCACGCCGATCGTCGGGCGCAGGACACGCCCGTAGGCGATCAGTTGCGGCACCACCTCCTTGACCGTGTTCACCGGAATCGCGAAGCCGATGCCCGCGCTGGCGCCGGAGGGACTGTAGATCGCCGTATTGACGCCCACCAACTGGCCCAGGGAGTTGAGCAGTGGCCCTCCGGAGTTGCCGGGGTTGATGGCCGCATCGGTCTGAATGACGCCGCGGATCCTGCGGTTGCCGGACGCCCGGATTTCCCGCCCCAGCGCGCTGACAATGCCGGTGGTGAGCGTGGTATCCAGACCGAAAGGGTTGCCGATGGCGAGCACCTTGCGGCCCACCGTGAGCTCCGAGGAATCCCCCAGAGGCAGTGTGACCAGATTGTCCGGGGGATCCTTTATCCGCAGCACGGCCAGGTCCTTCTCCGGCGCCACACCGATGACCTCGGCCCGGTGTTCGCTGCGATCCGAGAGCGTCACCGTCAGCTTGTGGGCGCCCGCGATCACATGGAAATTGGTCACGATGAGCCCCTGCTCGTCCCAGACGAAGCCGGTGCCACTGCCGCGGGGAATCTCGTGGATGTCCAGGCTGAACAGACTGCGCCGCAGCGCGGTGTTGGTGACGTAGACCACCGCCGGGCTCGCGCGGCGGAAAATCTCGGTGGTGTTGGCCTCGTCCTCCGTGGCGAAACTGAGGTAGTCGACGTCCCCGGCCGCGGCGGCGGTGTGCAATATCGCCGCCAGTAACAGCGCTACATGTGGATACAGGCGTGGCAGACGCATCGTGGCCGCGTTATTGCCCCTTGCGCTCAAATGCTTCGATGAAACGCCGTATGCGCTTGGCGTTGGCGCCGATATCTCCCTGCCCGATGCGCGATACGGAGCGCAGGTCCAGGTGGGCGCCATCGGTGGCGTCGCTGACGCGGATGACTACATCGTCCTTGAATCCCATGATCGGGGTGGTGTCCACCGCCTCGATCACGCCGGCGGCGCGGTCCTCGTGGTAGATTTCCCAGCCCAGCTCCCGGGCGACCTGCAGTGCGCGCGTGAAGGCCGCGTCGGCGTCCCGGGAGGTGTGCAGTGTGCCCAGGTCCGGGTACGCGGCCTTCTGTTGTTCGATGACCTCGGGCTTGATATCCAGGGTATTGGCGCCCGTGCCGCGTACAGCCGCCGCGGTAACGAAGATGGGAGGGTCGGACGTATCGGTGGTGATGTCGTGGATGCGGGGGGCGTCCCCACCGGTCAGGGTCAGCACCAGCAGGGCCAGCACGCCCGGCAGGGTCAGCAGTGCCCGCCCGCCGATCCGGGCCCGCCAGCGGGCAAAACGCGGCAGCAACAGCAGGACGATGAACAGAATCAGCAGTACCGTGCTGCCGAGGCTTGCCAGTGCATAGAGCAGCAGCCCCAGTTCCCAGACGCCGGAGCGCACGGTCAGCACCGACAGGGGCAATGCCAACAGCAGCGCCAGGGCGAGATAGCCGCACCAGGCGACCAGAGCGGGTGTTTTGTCTTGTCGGGTCATCGTTTATCCTCGCGAGCCGGGGGCCCAAGGATACTATCCGGCCTGCGTTCTGGCGAGGGCCTGTACCGGTTCAACTGGGTAGTCCTGCGTCGCTTTTAGCGGGTATCAAATTGAGCCGTGCGCCGGCATCTGCTTAACTGGCGCGCAACCGCCATCGGGCTCAGTCGGGCCTTTTTTGCAAGGCGGCGTCGATCACAATCGTGAGATACACGCTATGGGGAGAGTTGAAGGAAAGGTCGCCCTGGTCACTGGCGCCGCCAGTGGTATGGGCAGGGCGGACGCGGTGCTGCTGGCCGCCGAGGGCGCGCGGGTTGTTGTGGCGGACCTCAACGAAGCGGACGGACAGGCGGTTGCCGAGAGTATCGGTGAGCATGCCGTGTTCATGCGGCTGGATGTCACGGACGAGGATAACTGGCGGGATGTCATCGCCCGCACGGTGGAGGCCTTCGGCCGGCTCGATATCCTGGTCAACAACGCCGGCATGATCGCCCTGGGCAGTGTCGTCGATACAGAGCTCGATGACTGGCGCCGGATCAATGCCGTCAACAGCGAGGGCGTGTTTCTCGGCTGTAAACACGCGATTCCCGCCATGACCGACTCCGGCGGCGGCTCGATCGTGAACATGTCCTCTGTCGCGGCTATTCACGGGCAGTCTTTCGTCGCCGCTTACACCGCCAGCAAGGGCGCCGTGCGCGCTCTCACGAAGAATGTGGCGATGTACTGCAAGGAACAGAAGAACGGCATCCGCTGCAACTCCGTGCATCCGGACGGCGTCAAGACGCCGATGGTGGTGAAGGTCGCCACCGGCAAGGACACCGCGACGCAGGCCGATATCGATCGGGTCGGGGCCATGGGAAACATGTGTGAGCCGGAAGATGTTGCCAATATGGTGCTGTTTCTGGCGTCGGACGAATCGCGTTTCGTCAATGGTACGGAGATGCTGATCGACAACGCCGCCACGATCACACCACCTCTCACCATCTAGGCGCAACGGAGGGGCCATGGAGAAACTGCTCTATCCGCTGTGGAAGCCCGCGTCACGGGAGGCGGATGCTTTTCGCGACGCGCTTCTGGAGGACCTCGCCCCGCGGCTTTGCGCAACGGCGGGCGTTCACGGTGTGCGGCTGTGCGTGGCGGATGCGGCGGTGGCGCCGGCGGAGGCCCGGCGCATGGAGAGCAGCGCCCCCCTGCCGGACGCCGTGCTGTCGCTGTGGGTGGACTTCGCGGGCGCGAGTCAAGACTGGGAACCTCTGCTGGACACGCATGTTGCGCGGCGCACGGGCTACCTGGTCGCCGAGGGTGAACCGCTGGTGAACCAGCACGCGCACCCGTCGGCGCCGGGAGAGCGCGTATACGGTATGTGCCAGGTGGTCTTCATGAGCCCGCCGGAGGGGCTCGACCGCGAGGAATGGCTGGCCCTGTGGAAGGACCGTCATACCCGGATCGCCATCGACACGCAAGCCACGTTCGGGTACCGGCAGAATGTGGTGGTACGCGCGCTGGGCGCCGCTACCCCCGCCTGTCACGCCGTCGTGGAGGAGAACTTCCCCCCCGAGGCGATGACCAGCGACCATGCCTTCTACGCCTCGGGAGGGGACGAGGCCGTACTGGAAAAGCACATGAGCGCCATGATGGACAGCTGTGCCCGCTTTATCGATCTGTCGAGGATCGACGTCATACCGATGAGCGAGTATCTGATCAAGCCTCTTACCGCCTCCTAGCAGCCTCCTAGCCGCCATATCTCACCGAGTCGGCGCTTCGCGCTACGCCCCAAAGTATTGCCCATTTCAGAGTCCCTGCAGCGCGCGAATGCGGTCCTCCAGTGGCGGGTGCGTGCTCAGCAGGGCGCGGGCGCCCTGCTTCAGTTGCTCGGTAATGCCGAAGGCGGTGAGCTGACCCGGCAGGTCCCGGGCTTGATTCTGCATCGCCTGCAGGCGCTGCAGCGCACCGATCATGTGGGCGGGCCGGGTCAGGGTCGCTCCCGCGTGGTCGGCCCGGTATTCGCGCCAGCGGGAAAATCGGGCCACGATCATGCTGGCCAGCAGGCCCAGCACCAGTTCGGCGGCGATCGTCACGACGAAGTAGCCGATACCGAATCCCCGTTCATTCCTGAACACGACACGGTCCACGGTGTGCCCGATAATGCGCGCCAGAAACATCACGAATGTATTGACCACGCCCTGGATCAGGGCCAGCGTCACCATGTCGCCGTTGGCCACGTGGCCGATCTCATGGGCCATGACGGCGCGCACTTCCTCGGGCCTGAACTGTTGCAGCATGCCGGCACTGACCGCCACCAGGGCCTTGTTGCGATTCCAGCCGGTGGCGAAGGCATTGGGCGAATCAGATGGGAAGATGCCAACCTCGGGCATGTCAATGCCCGCTTCCGCGGCCAGCTCGCGCACGGTGTCCAGTAACCACTGCTCCTCGCGGTTGCGCGGCTGTTCGATAACCTGAGTACCCGTACTGCGCCTGGCCATCCATTTGGAAATCAGCAGCGATATGAATGAGCCGCCGAACCCGAACACGGCGCAAAACACCAGCAGAAACGAAAGGTTCAGGTCGACCCCGTTGCGTGCGAGCATGCCCTGCAGACCGAGCAGGTTGAACACAATACTGACCAGAACCAGCACCGCCAGGTTGGTAGCCAGATAGAGTACGATTCGCATGGTCTATCCTCGTTGCAACGCAAAGGGCACGCGCCCGGCAGAGTCAATTCCAATCGCGCGCTACAGGCAGCACCGTCAGAGTATTAGTGGGGACGCCGGTCCAAAGGTTCAAGATGTCGTGGCGGTATCAGGTGCCGCCCCGTCCGCATCGGGGCCGTCGCCGTCCTTGTCATCCGGGGGCGGCACGGCGGGACCGGGCTCGATCACCGGCTCGCCGCGCGCGGACAACGCCGCGCCGAGCACTTCGCCGCGCAGCTCAAAGTCTTTGGAGCTGAGTTCGAACAGGGTATTGATTGCCTCGTCCTCGTGGCGCGTACGCATAACCGCGCGCGGATCCGTGCCGTCGACCCAGTGTTTGGCCTTGCCCCAGTAGTGTCCGTGCTGGTTGCGAACCACGAATACGTCGCTCATGGTGTGTCGGTCCCGCTAAAAAATACGCGGCAATTCTACGGCCAACTGCGGTAGCGTGAACAGGCCCCGGGTGAAGCTTCAGCCGCCATATCTCACGGATATCTGGAATTCTCTGCGGTCCGGCGTCCCGGGAGAAACCAGACAGGTATTGCACACGCCGCTAAAAGGCGTTCCAGAATATCGTGTGCCGAATCGGTGAGATATGGCGGTTGGCGCCGGCGAATAGTCTGACCGGGCTGCTACCGGCAAATGTCGCCGCGGCGCGCCGCGGCCGGCGCCACGCCCGCATCAGCCCAGCAGCAGATCCTTGGCCTGGTTGATCTTGGCGGCCAGGTAGTCGCTGCCGCCGCGGTCTGGATGAAATTTCTGCATGAGGCTGCGATGCGCGGCGACGATTTCGTCCTCGCCGGCGCCCTCCTCGAGCCCCAGAATCGACAGAGCCTCGGCCCGGTTCATGGTGCCGCCGCTGTTCTGATCGGGCCGCGAGCCGCCGGTGAAAGGTCCCTCCCCCGGGAAACGTTGCTGCAGATAGCTGTCCAGCAGTTGTGCCGAATCCTGATCCTCGGCGCGGCAGTATTCGAGCAGTTCCTCGAGCTGGGCGCGATCCATGTCCTGCAGGCGCCAGCCCTGGAATTTGCCGGCGAGCACCTCGCCATCCATGCGGCCGCTGTCGTGATTCAGGTGCATGCGCAGCAGCGCGCTCTGCACGGTGGATTGTTGCGCGCCATCGCCGCCGCTCGCGGCCCGCCCATGGCCGCGCAGACTGGTCAGCATGGGAAACAGCCGCAATAGCAGCGGCAGGGCCTGTCGCATGATCACCAGCAGGCCCGTCAGCGCTGCCCCGACCCAGTGCATGCGGCCGGTCAGGGTGAGCGCGATGACCACCACGACCGTTGCCCCGAGCGCGAGCTTGATGTATTCGCCGCGGCGTTTGTGTGGGGGCAGCGCACGTACGCGGCGCAGCAGCAGGTAGGCGACGGCGATGACCGCCAATAACAGGATCAGTCTTGGCACGGGGTTGTCAGCTATCAGTTCCGCAATTGCTGGAGCAGCAGTTTAGCACTGCCCGAGTCGCTATTCTCAAGGGCGGTGCGCCCTCCCGCGGCGTAGCGGGCCACGGCGCCGAGGAGACTCGCCAGGGTGTCCGCGCTGGCGGCATCGAACCGCGCCCATGCGCCCCCGCTCAGGCGCGCCATATCGCGAAACGTCTGCTCGACCTGATGGTCGTACCCTTCCTGGAACAGGAACAGCGGTAGCTTGAGCATGCCGCACTGGCCCGCGCTGGCGCGCAGTGCCGCGGGACTTTCTTCCAGGGCATCCCCGATAAATACCACCGCGCGTACGGGTGCCTCGCCATGCTCGTTCATGGCGTGGCGCAGAAGCCGGCGGATCTGGGTGTGTCCGCCCTCGCAGCGCACGGCGCCCATGCGCCGGGAGAGTGCCGCGCTATCGTTGAGCCACGGGCTGGCGCTGAAGTCGTAAAAGCCGCGGTAGTAGCACAGCTGCACCGCGAGCTCGGCCACCTTGGCGGTGGCGAGAAACATCTCCTGCTGCAGGTGGCTGGCCCTGTCCCAGGTGGCCTGACGACTCGCGGTGGCATCGACGGCGAACAGCAGCCGCGGCCGCCGTGCGACGAACTCGGAAATTGCCCGGCTTTTCTGCAGAAACTGTTGGATTTCGCCGGCGGAAGACCGGCGCGACGGAGGCTTTGCCATGCGCTATTGGCCGGGAGTGGCCTCAGTTGGTTGAGTGGACTCCCAGTTTACCCAATTCGCGCAGTCGCTGCAGATGGCGTCGCCGACGGCTGAGTTCGTCGACAACTTCGGTCAATTCCCGCTCGCCGATAGTCGCGGCGTCTTGGCCGTTGAGCAACTGCCAGAGTTTGCGGCTGGACAGCTCACTCGCTTTGAATCTTTCAGTATCCATGGAAATTTGCCCCCGTTGCTCCCGGTCCCGGCTCTGCCGGCACCGCTGTGCTGGTAGCAGATAGTAGTCCCGTATCGTGACAGGACCGTGACGGGCCGGGAGTCCGCGCCGCGGGCCCATTGGCTTCTGCGGTGCGGACGCCTAGGTGCTATCGACGTCAAAGGGAAATGGCGCGCCGCCTTCAAAGGTGGGCCCCTCGATCGTGGGGGAGCCGTCGGCCTCCCAGCGTGCCACGCGCAGTGTCGCGGTGTGCCGGATGCCCGGCGGCGCCTCGAAGGCGGGCCGGCAGTCCTCCATGGTGATATGGCGCACCGTCAGCTCGTCGGCGTCAAAGCGCGCCAGCCCGTAGCCGTTGGCGGTAGTGTCCACATACCGCAGGCCCGGGTTGGCTTCGTTGGGGCCAAACCAGCGCGCCATCGTGCGGATGCCGGTCTTCGCGTACAGATAGGCGGCGAGTACGCCATCGAGCAGCGACATATTCCACACCGGCTCTACTTCGCCGCCGGTCTCCCGGTAGACCAGCGTATTGAAATTACCGTAGTTTTCACGCGCCACGGCGAGCAGGTCCTCAAAGATCGGCGCGGAGCTGATGCCGGCGACCGTGAAATCGGCCAGGACAGCGGGCGCCTCGGGTTCGCCGGGCGAGCGGCTCACGGTGCCCGCGCCGTGCATGTGATGGTCGCCGGACAGGGAGACGAGGCCGCTGACGCCCGCACCGCGCAGGGCGTCCATCAGGTTGCGCACTTCGTGTGGATAGCCGGCCCAGGGATCTATCGTGAAAATGCTGTCCTCGTAGACGGTGAATGGCAGTGTGGAGAGGTCCAGGCGCATGGGGATCAAGGGCAGCGCGTTGCCCCACAGTTTCCAGTGCGCCGTGCTTCGCCCAGAGTACTCCAGGAACCACGTTGCGCTGCTGTGTCCCGAGAATGCTGCCGGGCGCCCGTTCCCGGCCCGGATTGGCCACGTCACGGCCGTAGGGCAGAAGTGGCGGGCGGATTGCCGCCGGCGTATTCCCGGCCGGCATCGGCGATTTCGACCAGGTCGACGGTCGCCAGCGGCAGATTCAGGGAAGCGGCGAAGCCCTCCGGCAGCGCGGGCGGGCTGCGGTAGCTGCGCGTATCGGTGAGGACGATATCCAGATACCGGCCCCAGGACAGTTTGCGGTAGATACGCAAGGTGTCCACGGCTTCGCGGTTGTCCACGGCGGCCCCGTCGGTCGGCGGTGCAAACCCGCGGGCCGGTTGTTCCGTCAGTTCGTCCAGCATCGCCGGGATGAATTCGAACCAGGCCTGATTGGCCCGGATCTTGCGCTGGGGCTCCAGCACGTACTCGCCGCCGTAGGTGCTGTAGCTCTGGAAACAATTGTTGGAGAACTCGTGGTCGTCCCAGGTGCAGACGAAGGGCCAGCGCGCCCGCGCGGCCTGCAGATGAGGATCCTCAAGATAGGTCTTGTACAAGTGGCGATAGTCCGCCAGCGATACGGCGTAGCGGTTTTTCCCGGTCTCCGCGCCGTCGGGGAAGGGCGGTACCTGCCGCGCCTTTGCGGACCCATCCCGGCGCCGGTGCCAGGAGCGCTCGTAGATAAAGTCCCCCAGATGCAGCACGAAATCGATACGCTCGCTTTCGGGCGCCGCCCGGTCGTCCGCCAGCATGCGCGCCCAGCTGCCGTAGTGGGCATTTTCATAATTCTGGCAACTGACGAAGGCGACATTGACGGGGCGGGCATGATCCGGTGCGGGGGCGGTGCGGGTCCGGCCGGTGCGCGAGGCGGTCTCGGCGCCGCCGATGAAGCGGTAGTAATAGATTGTGTCGGGCTCGAGGCCGGCGACATGGGCACGCACCGTGTAATCGACATCAGCTGCCGCCGACAGGTGCCGGCGCAGCACGACGTTCTCGAAAGCCTCGTCGCGGCTCACTTCCAGGAGCAGTTCTACACGGGGCGCGGTGCCCTTCGCGGGTTCCGCCCGGGTCCACAGCATGACGGCGTCAGGGCGCGGGTCGCCTGAGGCGACGCCCTGTGCAAAGCGCGCGGCCGTCAGCCCGTCCCGGTCCGCCAGCGAGGCCAGTGCCCCCGTCGATGTCGAAAATAGAAACTGCTGCCGGAAATCAGGCCGAGCAGGGTGCGTCGGGTAACTGGCATGCGGGCGGTCCTCTTGTCCGTCAGGTATGTTTTACGTTCCAGTGATTACGCTACGATGACCGCGCTTCAAGTTGAAGCCGGGGCGGCGTCGCCAGTGCTTTAATGTATCTCAATTGACGCTATACTCGTCTATATGAGTCTGTTTCGCAAAAACGCGCCGTCGATGCCCACCGCCGAAACCGCGCTGCCGGGTCGCGAGGAAGCCATGCCGGTGCCGCCCGCCCACCACGTCAACGGCAATCCCCTGCGGGGGCCGTTTCCCTCGCACCTGCAACAGGCGCTGTTCGGGATGGGCTGTTTCTGGGGGGCGGAGCGCCTGTACTGGCAGATGGACGGCGTCTACACCACCGCCGTCGGCTACGCCGGCGGCTTCACGCCGAACCCCACCTACCGGGAGGTCTGTACCGGACGGACCGGCCACAACGAGGTCGTGCTGGTTGTTTACGACCCGGCCCGGGTCAGCTACGAGGCGTTGCTGCGCGAGTTCTGGGAGGGCCACGACCCGACTCAGGGTATGCGCCAGGGCAACGACGTGGGGACCCAGTATCGCTCGGGGATCTACACGTTTGACGAGGACCAGGCGGCACAGGCGCGCGCCTCCATGGCGTCCTACCAGGAGGTGCTCGACCGCGCCGGTTACGGCGCCATCACTACCGAGATCGTGCCCGCGCCGGCTTTCTATTACGCGGAAGATTACCACCAGCAGTACCTGGCGAAGAATCCGGGGGGCTACTGCGGCCTCGGCGGTACCGGCGTAAGCTGCCCGGAAGGTCTGGCATCCACTGCCTGAGCGCGCCTCTCAGAACCGTGTAGTCGATCTCCACACCGTAGGTGCGCGGCAGGTTGTACACCGTGCCGGCTGTTTCGCGTCACATCCACCAGCGGTGTGCCGCCGGTGATGTAGCGGTCGTCGGTGAGGTTGTTGCCGTAGGCGGTGACGCGCAGGTTCTGGTCGGGCGACAGCCAGGTCAGGCGCGCGCTGAGGTCTTCCTGATCCACCTCGTACAGGCCCGAGAGGCAGCTGGCGCGGTCGAAACAGTTGTCCACGTTCGTGCGGTACGACCAGGACAGGAAAGGAATGACCGTGCCCATGCCGGTCTCCCAGGTGTACTGGGCCGCGAGGAAGTAGATCTGTTCCGGCAGCCGCGGCAGGTTCTCGTCGGAGCGGTCGATGGGGCAGTTGAGCACGTCCGAGACGCCCACTGTCACCCTGACACATTCCGGGGGAATGGTGCTCTCGTCCTCGGGCAGGCCGAGAATGCGCTCGTCTGCGTACTCATCGATCTCGCCCTCGTTGAAGGTCAGGTTGGCCGTCAGCTGCAGGTTGTCGATGGGAATGAACTGCGTCTCGATTTCCAGTCCGGTGATGGAAGAGGATGCGGCGTTGATCAGGGCCCCGGCGATACGTCCAGTGTCCGGGTTGATGCGCACCGTGGTGAGCTGGCGGTCCTTGTACTCGGTGTAGAACAGCGCCATGTTCATGCGCAGGCGGTGATCGAGCGCGTCCATTTTCAAACCGAGTTCGTAGTTCCACACATCTTCCGGGTCGTACTCCTCGATCTCGCGCGTAAACACGTTGGTGGTGTCCGTGATGCCCCCGGAGAGGAAGCCGTTGGCCACCGTGGCGTAGACCGTGCCGGAATTGACCGCGCCCCACTGGTCGAAGGTGTACTGCAGGCTCGCCATGGGGTTGATGTCGTCGTTGTCGATCTTCATGCTCTGGTCGGCCAGGGGGTCCACCCTGTCGGGGTTGTCCGGGTCCCGGGCCTTGACGAAGCCGTGGTCGGGGTTGAAGGAATCGGGCCCGCTGGGGAACTGGTAGAACTGGGCACTGATCGGCGACTGTTCGGCGTCTCCGGTGGTCGCCAGTGTGTCGGCGTCCAGCACCCGGAAGCGGCGCTCCAGTTCGCGCTCCTCCCAGGTGTAGCGGGCGCCCAGAGTGAGGCGCCAGTACTCGTCGAAGTTCCAGTCCACCTGGCTGAAGGCCGACGCGGCGGAGTTCTCCGCCAGCAGCTCGGTGGTCTGGTTGATGTAGAAGGCCAGGTTCGCCTGGCCCAGCGCGTTGAAGAACGGTCCCGACGGCGAGGCGGCGGTGCCCGCGTCGGTCTCCTCGTGGAAGCCGTATACGCCCACGACGTAGTCCAGTTTGTCGCCGAAGGCGGTGCCGGCGAATTGCAGCTCCTGGCTCCAGGCGTCGGTCTTGCGCAGCTCCGTGCCCTGCCAGCCGAAATTGGTGCGGTGCAGGGTGGGAATGCCGATGGCGTCCAGTTCATTGACCTCGCCGCCCTCCGTGATGCGCAGCGCCGTGATGCTCTTGAAATTGACATCCTGCGTCATCGCCCAGTCCGCCGTCAGCGCGGTCGTGTGGGTTTCGGACTGGTAGGTGTTGGGGAACAGATCGGACATGATCGTGTCCTTGCCCAGGGCCTCGTTTTCCGCGCACCAGTCCTGGATGCTCTGGCTGGTGGACGGAATGATGATGGTCGAGTTCTGCAGGCCCGCCTGCCAGCCGGCGCCGGGGACGTCCTGCACCAGCTCACAGTTCTGGCCCCGGGCGGCCTGGTCCGTGTCGGAGTAGTGGTAGTTCAGGTCGAGCGTCAGGTCGTCGGTGGGGACCCAGCGCAACTGGGCCTGGGCGCCGCGGCGGTCGATGGTGTTGAATTCGTCGCCGTCGGAGAGCCCCGGGCGCCCGTTGGATTCGCTCTTGACGTAGCCGTCGCGGGTGGTGGCGTAGACCGAAAAGCGCGACATCAGGTGTCGCCCACCAGCGGTACATTCACGGTAAACTTGCCGTCGAGCTGGTCGAAGTTGCCGACACGGCCGGAGGCGTGGCCCTCGAATTCCTCGTTGGGGCGGTTCGTGGTATAGAGGATGGCGCCGCCGGTCGTGTTCTTGCCGAACAGGGTGCCCTGCGGGCCGCGTACCACCTGAATGCTCTGCAGGTCCACGTTGTCCAGTATGGCGCCGTCCGTCCGCGAGACGTAGACGCCGTCGATGTAGATGCCCACGCCGGAGTCGAAGTTGACACCCGTGTTGCGGGCGCCGACGCCGCGGATGAATACATTGCCCGCGCCGGTGGTGCCGTTGCCGTCGTACAGGTCGACATTGGGTGCGACCTTGCGCAGGTCGGCGATGTCGCGCATGCCGAACTCCTCCAGGGACTCGCCGGTGAAGGCGCTCACCGCCACGGGCGTCTCCTGCAGTGACTCTTCCCGCCGCCGGGCGGTCACCACTACCTCCTCCAGTACCATCTGGGCCTGCGCGGCGATCGGCACAAGTCCCACGGTGCCGGTGGCTATAGCGGCTGACAGGCCGGTGACGATGAGACGTTGCTTGCTGGGCATGGGAGGTACCTCTCGGGTGTTATCGTTGTAGAGTTCGGCATCGCTGACCGGCGCGGGCGTCTGCTGCGTTTTGCACGAACCCGGACGCGGGCAAGGCCTGCGTTTCACTGGCGGAATCTAGCATCAAGTGCATTCGAATGCCATGATGCCTGCGGCCATGGGCAGTGGCTTGGTTTTGATATGTTGCGCGAGCTTGGGTTGGGTGTGGCCCACTGGAACCGTGTGGCGACAGGACGTCGCCACCCGAGGCCTGGCCAGGGATGGCCGCTTTTTGGCGTGTTCCAGTGGGCCACACTCAATTCAAGCGATCTTAAAGGGTTAGAAATCCAAATTGAGGCACTACCTGCGGCCATGGGCAGTGGCTACAATAGTCGGCCCAGCAGGCTGGTTACCGCGTTTTCGACGCGCAGCAGGCGCGCGCCGAGAGAGACGGCGGTACAACCCGCTTCCCGCAGTTTGTCCACCTCGTAGGGAATAAAGCCGCCCTCGGGTCCTACGACCAGCAGGGTCTCGCCGTCGAATTCGGCGGGACACCGCGAGGGAGACCCGGGGTGTGCCAGCAGGGCGGTCCTGCCGGCGCACAGGGCCGGCAGCTCGTCCTCCACCCAGGGCTTGAAACGCCGTCGGCAATGAACCACCGGCGGGCGGGTATCCCGGCACTGTTCGAGACCCTGCAACAGGTACCGGTGCATGCACTCCTCCTCGAGCACTGGACTTTGCCAGAAACTTTTCTCGACGCGATAACTGTTGAGCAGGTACAGATCGCGCACGCCGAATTCGGCGGCGTTGCGCAGGATGCGCCGCAGCATCTTGGGTCTGGGCAGCGCCACCACCAGGGTTACCGGCAGTTTCGCCGGTGGCGGCTCATGCAGGTTCACCCGCAGGGTGGCGCTTAGCCCGTCGACGCGGAGCACTTCGGCGTCGCCCATGAGCCCGCCCACTTCTCCCGCGCGCAGCCTGTCGCCGGCGACCGCGCGATGGACGTGCAGCAGGTGCTGCAGCCGCCGCCCGCGCAGTTCGATGAGATCCGGTGCGACGCGGTCGACGGCGCTGAACAAAAGCAGGTTCAACGGCGCCTCAGCCGGCCCAGAGGTCGTAGTCGTCGGAGGCCGTCACCTGTGCCTCGACCAGGTCCCCAGGTTGCAGTCCGCCGACGCCGTCGAGATAGACCCGGCCGTCGATCTCCGGCGCGTCGCCCTGTGAACGACCGACCGCCCCCGCCGGATCAACCTCGTCGATGAGAATTTCCAGGGTTTTGCCGACTTTATCGCGCAGCTTCTGCGCACTGATTTCCTGTTGCAGCGCCATGAAACGCTCCCAGCGCTCCTGCTTCAGCGCAGTCGGTACCGGGTCCGGCAGCGCGTTGGCACGCGCCCCGCTCACCGGCGAGTACTGGAAGCAGCCGACGCGATCGAGGCGCGCCTCCCGCAGGAATTGCAGCAGTATCTCGAAGTCCTCGTCGGTCTCACCGGGAAAGCCGACAATGAAAGTGCTGCGCAGAGTGATATCCGGGCAGAGTCGCCGCCATGTCGCGATGCGTTCCAGCGATCGCTCGGCGGCCGCGGGCCGGCGCATGCGGCGCAGTACCGACGGACTGCCGTGCTGGAACGGAATGTCCAGATAGGGGAGTATGCGGCCGGCGGCCATCAGCGGCACCACGTCATCCACGTGGGGATAGGGGTAGACATAGTGCAGGCGCACCCAGACTCCCAGCTCGCCGAGGGCCTCGCACAATTCCTGCAGACGGGTCCTGATGGGGCGCCCCTGCCAGAAGCCGGTGCGGTACTTCAGGTCCACCCCGTAGGCGCTGGTGTCCTGGGAGATCACCAGCAGTTCGCGCACGCCGGCCCCCACCAGGCGCTCCGCTTCCTCCAGTACGTCCCCGATGGGACGGCTCACCAGGTCGCCGCGCAGCGAGGGGATGATGCAGAACGTACAGCGGTGATTGCAGCCTTCGGAGATTTTGAGGTACGCATAGTGGCGGGGCGTCAGTTTCACGCCCTGGGGCGGCACCAGGTCGAGGTGGGGATCGTGCGCCCGGTCGGGCGGTACGTGCTCGTGCACCGCGCTGACGACTTCCTCATAGGCCGCGGGACCGGTGACACTCAGGACGTCGGGATGGCGTGATTTTATCGCGGCGACATCCTCGCCGGTGCCCATGCAGCCGGTGACGATAACGCGGCCATTTTCGTCGAGAGCCTCGGCGATGGCGTCGAGTGATTCCTGCTTGGCGCTGTCGATAAAACCGCAGGTATTGACCACGACGACCTGCGCGTCCTCGTAGGTCGGCACGATCTCGTAACCGTCGAGCCTGAGCTGGGTGAGAATACGCTCCGAATCGACCAGGGCCTTGGGGCACCCGAGACTGACGAATCCGACCTTGCGGGGCGGGCGGGTCAAGAGGCCGGCCGGTACCAGATGGGGGAGGACCAGGCGCGCTCCTGGATGGTCGCGGGCAGATCGGGGCGGGGTCGCTCCCCGGCGCGCACCGCGTCCCAGGTGGACCAGCGGCAGGTGGGATTTTGCAGTACGCGCACGTAGTAGAAGGCCTCCTGCCCGGGACGAAAGTCCGGGTCGCGCCACAGTGTCTTGAGTTCGGGTGCGCCCACGTCGGCGGTAATGGAGCAGTCGGCGAGGTTTACCGCAGCGCCGTTGTCCGGGCAGCGCCGCGTGGCCGGATCGACGGCATGGCCGTCGGAACAGGCGACATCGTACACGCGTTCGCGATGCCCGCCGTCTTCCAGATAGCCCTTGATAACCTGTACCCGTTGCAGGGGCGCGGCCAGTGGATCGGCCAGTGCCCACACGAGGAAGGTCGGGGCGCGCCCCTTGTCCGGCGCCAGATCGCTGCCCATGGTGACGCCGGTACGATACGCCGTGGCTGTCAGGGAGGGGCTGTCCAGCAGCGCCTTGTCGAAGTTATAGCCGGCGAAAAAGCGCACCTTGATACGCGGCCCGCTGGTGGCGAAGGTCTCCTTGCGGCGAAACGCGTCGTAGATGGCTGCCCGCGTGTTCTCCTCGGCCCAGACCCCGGCCAGGCCCGACGCCGACCAGTATTCGAACGATGAGGTGGCGAGGTAGGTTTTGCCGTCGACTTCGCGCAGGGAACTCGGGTCGAGAAACTTCAGTACGGTGCCGTAGAGGAAGGAGGCGGGGATGGAACCCCTGAGTTGCGCGGTGCCATCCAGCATGCCGGCCTTGGAAAAAAAAGTGCGTTCCTGTAACGAATTGGCGCCCGTGTGAGTGTCGCTCGATCCGATCAGCCCGAATTTGTAGGGGTTGGCGACGCCGCCCGCCTGAACCTGCAGGCCGCGCAGGTAGGCATTGCGCACGTAACTTCCCGCCGGTTCGCTGTACAGTTTGGTCGCGACGCGATAGGGCGCGATCTCGAAGTCCGCCCACTCGTCGTTTCTGGACAGCAGGGGGTGCGTCTCGGACGTGCCTTTTACCTGTGTGATTTCCACCAGGGGCTCGTTGCGCCGCCGTCGTGTCGAGTAATCGTCGTCAAAAGGGGCGTCCGACCAGTCGGTCAGCTTGAACATCTGGCCATTGGAGCCGTTCGAATTGTGCGGAATGGCCAGGCTCTCGACACCCCGCGCCCGCAGCCTGTCCATCCAGCGCCAGAGGCCTTCCGGATCTTGCGAATTGAAGCGCGAGAAGGGTACCGCGGGCAGCCGCTCGGTATCCCGGAATATCACGTTGCGGTGCAGGTTGCCGCGATCGTCGGAGGACGTTGTGTACTCGAAGGCCGCGAAAGTAGTGAAGCGTCCGGGCGTGTAGGCGTCGTTGGCGGCGCGAATGGTATCCAGCCAGGCGGACCTGCTGATGTCTTGCACCAGTTGCGTGTCGATGCCGCCCTCGAGCATGCCGTTCAGCACCTGCGGAATGAATGTGCCGAACACGACACCTCGATCCGTCAGGCTGAAAATATCCATGTTCTCGGGGGCGTTGATATCGTGCAGCGGTTCACTGGCCGCATACTGCGAAAATTCGCTGTCGGTGTCCGCCGCTTCCCGCACCACCCCGAGCAGCATGGCGTGGTCCGTGACCGCGTAGAAGTCCATGGGACGCTGTAATTGCACCTGGTAACCGCTGGGGTGGTCCAGGGCTTCACCGCGGGCATAGCGGTAGGCATCCGCGGGCATTGTGGTCGTGCCGAATACGTAGGCGTCGAATGAGTAGGCGGTATGCACGTGCAGGTCGCCGAAGAAGGCCCGGCGATCGGGATCGGGCCGCCGGCGCAGGTCCAGAATCTCCTCGTTCGGTGGCAGCAGGCTGGTCTGCTGCCGGGCCTGTCCCGCCAGGCCGACCGTTTCATCGTTCTGCATGGCGTCCAGTGATTCGTCGCTGCAGGAACACAGGACAAGGGTCAACAGACTCGCCAGTAGCGGGCGCCGGTTTGTCATATTATGCTCGGTTATTAGCGGCAATTGGCCGATCATAGGGACTGGCGGCGGGCCCGTCCAGTGGTGCCCGCCGCGGCCGACCGGGTTGTGCACGCGTCGGTACCGGCGCCCTCGGGCGCGGCCGCGCGGGCGAAGAGGAGGAATTATGGGTACGATCCGGGTCGAGCATCACGAGCGCACGACAGTCATCTGTATAACGCGGCCTGAAGTGCGCAACGCGGTGGACGGCGCCACGGCGACCCTGCTGGCGGACGCCTTTCGGTCCTTCGACGCCGATGACGACAGCGATGTGGCGGTACTGTTCGGCGAGGGAGGTACGTTCTGTGCCGGCGCCGACCTGAAAGCCGCGGCTTCCGGGACCGGCGGCAATCGCGTGGAGCCCGGGGGCGACGGACCCATGGGTCCGTCGCGCATGGTATTGGGCAAGCCGGTCATTGCCGCTGTCGCGGGTCACGCGGTGGCCGGTGGACTCGAACTGGCCTGCTGGTGCGACCTGCGGGTGGTGGAGCGCAGCGCGGTGTTCGGCGTCTACTGCCGGCGCTGGGGTGTGCCCCTGATCGACGGCGGCACCCTGCGGTTGCCGCGGCTGATCGGCCACAGCCGCGCCATGGATATGATTCTCACTGGCCGCGCCGTGGACGCCGGGGAAGCGCTGCAAATAGGGCTGGCCAACCGCGTTGTCGACGACGGCGAGGCTCTGCCGGCGGCGCTGGAACTGGCACGGCAGCTCGGCCGTTTCCCGCAGACCTGCCTGCGCATGGACCGGCTCAGCGCCCACGAGCAATGGGGCATGTCACTGGAGCAGGCGCTGGCCAACGAGTACCGCCGGGGTATGGAAACCATCGCATCCCGGGAGACACTGGCGGGCGCCACGCGGTTTGCACAGGGAAAAGGGCGCCACGGCAGCTTCGAGGAATTCTGACGGGGTTTTGCAGACCAGCCCGTTGAGGAACAGCGTCCCGGTCCGGATTTTTGCCGGGACGGGAGCGTCAGAGGGGGTATGCTCGGGCTGGAACCGTGCGGCGACAGGACGTCGCCGCCCGAGCCTGGCCATGGACGGCCGCTTTTTGGCGTGTTCCAGCCTGAGCATACCCCCTCTGACGCTCTGGGCATGTGCTCTGGGCAGTTTTTCAAACGGCGACACTAGCTGTTGGCGGAAAACGGTCAGAATTCGACACAGGTCCGGTTGGTTTGCGCGCATACGCGAATTTCACCGCGCAGCAGCTCTATGAGGGCCAACTGATCTTCACGACCCAAAAACTCCCCCAGGGAGACGCTCTCGTGGCGGTCGTGTAATGACAATTCCGGTCCCTCCCAGGGATGGCGCTCCGGCACGATGCTCAACCCGGCGGCAGCGCGCGGGAATTGCCATGATCGGTGCGCCGAGCGGTATCCCTTGGCGATCGTCACGGTCTCGTCGCTGACTGTAATGACGTGTCGGTACTGGAGTTTGCGATTGACCCAGTAGAGCGCGCCGCCGAGAGCCAGCATCTCCGCTCCGGCCAAAGGCAGAATCGGCCAGGCGCCGGCCAGGGCGAACAGCGAGGCGGCACCCAGGCAGGGCGCTGCCAGCGCCGCAAGGAGCAATAGATTGGTGCGCCAGGTAGCCGATCTGTCGGGCCGGGCGACAATTGTCAGGTGCCGGTCTGAACGCGTGCTGGTAACCACGGTCAGCCCTCAGGAATTATTTTTCACAAGTTTAGCCTGCATCGCTCAACGAATCACCGTTGTGAGCGCCCCGGTGAGCAATGCAGGCTAGTGAATTTTGCGATTCTCGCCTACTCTCCGGCTTGGCGCCAGGATTATCGACGATTGGGGTGGGTATGACGAAACTGAAAAACGAGGCAGAGCTTGTCGCCCAGGCGCTGCGGGTGGGCGAGGTATACGCCAGCAAGCGTGGTGTGGGGAAGTTCGAGGCAACCGATTCGGCGAAGGACAAGATTACCTACCTGTACCGCTTACTGGTGCACGACAATCTGATCCAGCCCCTGGCCAAAGGCCAGGAGACGGAGCCCAACATGCGCCACAAACTGGCCCTGTGGATGTCGCGCCAGCTGCCCGAGGACCATCCGTTACTGAAGTAGCCCGGGGGCTTCGGGACGGCTTGTCCTGCATGCCGTGGCTCGATGCGCCGCAGTTTGTCGCGGCCTCGAGGATAGAGAACGCCCCGGGCTCCTGCTAAAAGTCCGGCGGGCACTCGCCGCGGATCCATTCGCCCGTGAGCGGATGCTCAAAGGCCAGGGTCGAGGCGTGCAGCAGCAGACGCTCCGACATGGCCAGTGCCCGCTCGTGGGCGTACAGGTCGCAGCCGAGAATCGGGTGCCCCAGTTCGCGCAGGTGAAGGCGCAACTGGTGGGAGCGGCCCGTGACAGGGCGCAGCAGCAGTCGCGTCCTGTCCGGCGCGCGCGACAACACCTCGTACCGGGTCAGGGCGGCTTTGCCGCGTGTTCTACAGATCATCTGGCGCGGCCGGTTGGCCCAGTCGCTGGCGATGGGCAGGTCGATCTCGCCCCGATCGTGCGCCGGACTGCCGTATACGACGGCGTGATAGGTCTTTCTGACACGGCGCTGTTGGAATTGGCGCGCGATGTGGGCCTGGCTCTGGCGACTCAGGGGTATGACCATGATGCCGGAGGTATCGAGGTCGAGGCGGTGCACCATTCGCGCCTGCGGAAAGCGCAGCTGGATGCGGCTGATCAGGCTGTCCCGGTTCAGCGGATGGCGGCCGGGTATGCTCAGCAGAAGGTGCGGTTTGCGCACCAGCAGCAGGTCTTCGTCCTCGTAGAGAATGCGAATCGGTTCCCGGCTGTGCGGTACGAGATAGGGTGGCAGTTCCTGCATCTGTCGAAATGTCCGCGGTTTTCAGTGCGGTCGCAGTGAGCGTTTCTGTGAGGTGCCGGATTGTCTCATGTTGCCCGCCATGTCGGCGCACACAGCTTATATCATCGCCCTGCGAAAATCCCGCTCCGGGATGGGGTCGTGTAGTCGGGCGCGGGGGAATTCTGTACACTACGACGCAATGCTCTTTTTCGACAACACCCGCCCATGAATCCCAACTACCTGGATTTTGAGCAGCCGATCGCCGAGCTCGAGGTCAAGATCGAGGAGTTGCAGCTGGTGGGCTCGGACAATGAGATCAATATCAGCGAGGAGATAGACACGCTGCGGGAGAAGAGCGCCAGGCTCACCGAAAAAATCTTCTCGAACCTTTCTGCGTGGGATATTGTCAAGGTGGCGCGGCATCCGCGGCGGCCTTACACACTCGATTATGTCTCGCGTGTTTTCACCGAGTTCGACGAGTTGCACGGCGACCGGCGCTTCGGCGACGACAAGGCGATCGTCGGCGGTATCGCCCGGCTCGAGGGGCGGCCGGTTGTGGTTATCGGTCAGGAGAAAGGGCGCGCGGTCAAGGATAAGGTCATGCGCAACTTCGGCATGCCCAAACCCGAGGGATACCGCAAAGCCCTGCGCCTGATGGAGCTCGCGGAGAGGTTCAGTCTGCCGGTCATCACCCTGATCGATACCCCGGGCGCCTACCCGGGTATCGATTCCGAGGAGCGCGGCATCAGTGAATCCATTGCCCGGAACCTCGCGGTCATGTCCCGATTGTCCACACCCATCGTCTGCGTGGTGATCGGCGAGGGCAGTTCGGGAGGCGCGCTGGGTATCGGCGTGGGCGATCACCTGGCCATGTTGCAGTACGCCACTTACTTCGTCATCTCTCCCGAGGGCTGCGCCAATATCATCTGGAAGACAACAGATCGGGCGCCGGACGCCGCGGAGGCAATGGGGGTGACATCGTCGGTACTGGAGGAACTGGGAATCGTCGATGCGACCATAGCCGAACCTTTGGGCGGCGCCCATCGGGATGTCGACCTGATGGCACAGCGTATCCGCGAGCATGTGTCGGCTCAGCTCGAACAGCTTGCTCGGCTGCCGCTGGATGAACTGCTGGAACAGCGCTACCAGCGACTGCTGTCTTACGGAAACTGATCTGTCTCCGGCCCGCCGGCGGCTGATTGTGAGCTTCCCCTACTGATCGCGCCGGCCATGCCCGACAGCATCCTTGACGACAATTGTCTCGACGCCTGCCTGGACGCACTGTCCGGTGCCGGGCCGTGGTATGTCGGTTTCAGCGGCGGCCCCGACTCCGCGGTGCTGCTGCATCTGCTCGCGGCGTGGCGCCGGCGCCGGCCCGGCGCGCCGCCTCTCAGCGCGGTACATGTAGATCACGGTCTGCAACCGTCGTCCGCTGAATGGCCCGCTCACTGCGCGCGTGTCTGCGACGCGGTCGGAGTGCCACTGCTGCAGCGTACTGCGATTGTCTCCCGGGGTGGCGAGGCGGGTGCCAGGGAGGCGCGTTACCGGGTCTTCGCCGATGTGCTGGCCGGTGGTGGCGTGCTGTTTCTGGCCCATCACCAGGACGATCAGGTGGAGACGTTTTTCCTGCGACTGATGCGCGGAGCGGGTGTGGAGGGTCTGGCGGCAATGCCCGAGCGCCGGGCGCTGGGCCGCGGCCTGCTGGTGCGACCGCTGTTGGGGCAGTCGCGCGCTGCCCTGGAGGACTATGCCCGGTGCCATGGCCTCGATTTCGTCGAGGATCCCTCCAATCTGGATACCGGCATCGATCGCAATTTCCTGCGCGCCGAGGTATTGCCGTTGATTGCCTCGCGCTGGCCGGCCTACCGCAGTACGGTGTCGCGTGCCGCGGAGCACATGGCGACGGCCGTGGATCTTTTGCGCCAGACCCTGGATTTACCGCCGACACTGTACAGCAGCGCCGGTGACCCCGGCCTGGCCCTGGCTGCGTTGACCGAATCGACAGCCGCGATCGCCGCCCGGCGCTTGCGCGACTGGCTCCGGCTGGCCAGCTGCCAGGCGCCGGATCGAGCGTCGCTGGAAGAATTCCTGCGGCAGTTGCGACAGGCCTCTGCCGATGCCGCGCCGCGCCTGGATACCGGCAGTTATTCGCTGCAACGCTACGCAGGCGCTGTCTACCTGCTCCCCGACTTCCCCTGCGATGCTCCGGTGCGACCCGTGCCCCTGGCCGCGGGCGAGAGTGTAACCGTCCCCGGCGTGGGGCAGGTGAGCCTGGTCGCGGCGCCGGAGGGGTTTTACCTCGGTCCCGGGGATGCGCCGCACCTGCGGTGGCGCCGCGGTGGCGAACGTTGCCGCCTGCCGGGCCGTCGCGGCAGTATCAGTCTGAAGAATTACCTGCGGGAGCGCGAACTGCCGCCCTGGTGGCGCGACCGTGTGCCCCTGCTCTATGTGGGCGACGAACTGCTCGCGGTCGCCGACCTGGCGGTGTGTGAATCGTCCCGTCGCCGTGCCGGTAACGTCGGGGAGCCGTTGTGGCGGGTCGCCTGGGAGCGATCAACTGCGTCGGCATCGCTTCCGTCTGAGAATTAGCCGGAGTTGAAGCGTCCCAAGAGCACATTCCCGCTGGAACCGTGCGGCGACAGGACGTCGCCGCCCGAGCCTGTCCATGGACGGACGCTTTTTGGCGTGTTCCAGCGGGAATGTGCTCTTGGGACGCTGTATGCCCGTTGTCAAACTGAGCCCCACTATCGGCGTCATTCGTTTGAGCTGAGGTTGCCTTTCTGGTAGATCTGAGTTGCCATCTTTTTTGTGGGACGTGCACCGGTGTAACAGGCTCTTCGCGGGCCCGGAAGCGTGTGGTGGCTGCCCGGCAACACAGCATAAAAAGGCCATACATGACACGTTATGTCTTCGTCACCGGCGGTGTGGTGTCCTCTCTTGGTAAAGGCATAGCGGCTGCCTCTCTCGGCGGCAGTGCTGGAATCCCGCGGCCTGCGCGTCACCCTGCTCAAGCTCGATCCCTATATCAACGTCGATCCCGGCACCATGAGTCCCTTCCAGCACGGCGAGGTGTTCGTGACGGAAGACGGCGCCGAGACGGACCTCGACCTCGGTCACTACGAGCGCTTCACCAACAGCACCATGCGCAGGGGCAACAACTTCACCACCGGTCGCGTCTACAACGCGGTGCTGCGCAAGGAGCGCCGCGGCGACTACCTGGGCGGCACCGTGCAGGTAATCCCGCACATCACCGACGAGATCAAGCGGCGCATCGAGCTCGGTGCGGGTGACGCGGACGTCGCCGTCGTCGAAATCGGCGGCACGGTGGGCGACATCGAGGGGTTGCCGTTTCTCGAGGCGGCGCGTCAGCTCAAGCTGGAATTGGGGGCGCAACGGGCCATGCTCATGCACCTGACACTCGTTCCCTACATAGCCACCGCCGGCGAGATCAAGACCAAACCCACCCAGCACTCCGTGAAGGAGCTGCGCTCCATCGGCCTGCAGCCCGACATCCTGCTGTGCCGCTGCGCCGTGGATATCGATGCCAGCGCGCGCCATAAAATTTCCCTGTTCACCAACGTCGAGGAACGCGCCGTCATTCCTCTGCTCGACGCGGATTCGATCTATCGCATTCCCGGAATGCTCAGGGATTACGACCTGGACGACTTTGTGCTGGAGCGGTTCGGCCTGGATTGCCCCCCCGCTGACCTGTCCGAGTGGGACGACGTGATTGAGCGGGAGTTCTCCCCCAAGCGCAACCGGGTGCGAGTTGCCATGGTCGGCAAGTACATGGATCTGCCGGATGCCTACAAGTCACTCAACGAGGCCCTGGCGCACGCGGGATTGCAGACCCTGACCGATGTGCAGGTGGAGCACATCGATGCCGAGGAAATCGAGCGGGAGGGCACCGGCGTGCTCTCGGGTGTGAACGCGATTCTGGTGCCGGGCGGTTTTGGCGATCGCGGCGTCGAGGGCAAGATCACCGCGGTGCGCTTCGCCAGGGAAAACAATATACCGTTCCTGGGGATCTGCCTCGGCATGCATGTGGCGCTGGTCGAATTCGCGCGCAATGTATGCGGTCTGGAGGGAGCCAACTCGACGGAGATGGACGCCGCCACCCCCCATCCTGTCGTCGCCCTCATTACCGAGTGGATGAACGCCGACGGCAGTGCCGAACGGCGCGACGAAAACTCGGATCTCGGCGGCACCATGCGCCTCGGCGCCCAGCCCTGCCATCTGGTGGAGGGCAGCGCCGTGCGGGCTATTTACGGGCGCGACGTCATCGACGAGCGGCACCGGCACCGCTACGAGGTCAACAATAACTATCTGGAGAAGTTGTGCGACGCGGGGATGCGTATCGCCGGCTGGTCCGCCGATCAGTCCCTGGTGGAGATCGTCGAATTGCCGGATCACCCGTGGTTCCTCGCCTGCCAGTTTCATCCGGAGTTCACCTCCAGGCCGCGCGGCGGCCATCCGTTGTTCACCAGCTATATCGAAGCGGCACTGGCTCACGCCGGAGTCGAGCGGGTCCAGGCGGAGTCGGGTCAGACCGCATGATCGAACACAGCGTGATGCTCGGTGATACAGTAATCGCCAATCGGGCGCCCTTTGTCCTGTTCGGCGGCGTCAACGTGCTTGAGAATCGCGATTTTTCCCTGCGTGTCGCTGAGCATTACACTCGCGTATGTGAGCGACTGGGCATTCCCTATGTGTTCAAGGGTTCCTTCGACAAGGCGAATCGGTCGTCCATCCATTCCTTTCGCGGTCCCGGCCTGGAGGAGGGGCTGTCCATACTCGACGCGGTCAAGTCCGCCTTTGGCATTCCGGTCCTCACCGACGTACACAGCCCGGAGCAGGCCGCGCCGGTCGCCGGCGTATGTGACATTATCCAGTTGCCCGCCTTTCTCGCGCGGCAGACCGATCTCGTGGCGGCGATGGCCGCCACCGGCGCGGTTATCAACATCAAGAAACCGCAGTTTTTGAGTCCGGCGCAGATGGCCAATGTCGTCGAAAAGTTCGCGGAGTGCGGCAACGACCGGGTGTTATTGTGCGAGCGGGGCAGCAACTTCGGCTACGACAATCTCGTCGTCGATATGCTCGGCTTCGGCGTCATGAAAAAGACCTGCGGTGACGTGCCGCTGATTTTCGATGTGACCCACGCCCTGCAGTGCCGCGACCCCGGCGGAGCCGCCTCCGGCGGGCGTCGTGGCCAGGTTGCGGAGCTGGCCCGGGCGGGCATGGCGGTGGGGCTGGCGGGCCTGTTTCTGGAGGCTCACCCGGAGCCCGACAAGGCACAGTGCGATGGTCCCAGCGCGCTGCCCCTGGCGCAACTGGAGGCGTTCCTTGCGCAGGTGAAAGCCGTGGACGACCTGGTAAGTCAATGCCGCCTCTGGAGATAGATCAGATGTGGATGGCCGGAGCCCGGCGAGCGCGGCAGTGACGGCCAAAAAGCACTGCGCGGCAGCGTCTGACCGCATAGTAACCGGATAATATTTGTCATTACGGGGTTTTCAACAGATGAGCAAGATATCCAATATTCAGGCCTTTGAGGTGCTGGATTCACGTGGCAACCCGACAGTGATGGCGGAAGTGACCCTGGAGTCCAAAGAAGTCGGCGCGGCCTGCGCGCCCTCGGGAGCCTCCACCGGCTCCCGGGAAGCCCTGGAGCTGCGCGACGCCGATGCCGGTCGCTATAACGGCAAGGGTGTCCTGAAAGCGGTGGGACACGTCAACGGCAGCATCCGCGATCTGCTGATCGGCCGCGATGCGCTCGACCAGCGCGACCTCGACAGCGCGATGATCGACGCGGACGGCACGGAGAACAAGGCGACATTCGGCGCCAACGCCATTCTCTCCGTGTCCCTGGCGGCCGCGAGGGCGGCGGCGCAGGCCAGGAAAATACCGCTGTACCGGCATATCGCCGATATCAATGGCGGCGCGCCATTCAGCATGCCGGTGCCGATGATGAACATCCTCAACGGCGGCGAGCACGCCGACAACAACGTCGATATCCAGGAGTTCATGGTGCAGCCGGTGGCCGCGCCCACCTTTGCGGAGGCACTGCGCGCGGGCGCGGAAATCTTTCACAGCCTGAAGAAGGTATTGTCGGGGCGCGGGCTCAAGCACCGCGGTGGGCGACGAGGGAGGTTTCGCTCCCGACCTGCCGTCCAACGAGGCGGCCCTGGAGGTGATCGCCGAGGCAGTGGCCGGAGCGGGCTACAAACTGGGCACGGACATCGGCCTGGCCCTGGATTGCGCGGCCTCGGAATTCTATCGCGACGGCGTCTACGACCTGGCCGGCGAGGGCAGGCAGTACACGAGCGAGGCATTTTCGGATTACCTGGCCGAGCTCAGTCGCAATCATCCTATCCTGTCCATCGAGGATGGCCTCGACGAATCGGACTGGGATGGCTGGAAGCTGCTGACGGACAAGATTGGCGACAGGATCCAGTTGGTCGGCGACGACCTGTTCGTGACCAATACCCGTATCCTGCGGGAGGGCATCGAGCGCGGCGTCGCCAATTCCATCCTGATAAAGTTCAACCAGATCGGCAGCCTTTCAGAGACCCTGGACGCCATCGCCATGGCGCAGGCAGCGGGCTACACGGCGGTTATCTCCCACCGCTCGGGTGAAACGGAGGACACGACTATTGCGGACCTCGCCGTCGCCACCGGGGCCGGCCAGATCAAGACAGGCTCCCTGTGCCGCTCCGACCGGGTGGCCAAGTACAATCGCCTGCTGCGGATCGAGGCCGAGTTGGGCGAGGCCGCGCCCTATCGCGGCATGGCCGAGTTCCAGCGGGCCTAGCGGACAGTGCGCTGGTTGCTCGCAGTTCTCGTTCTGGTGCTCGCGGTACTCCAGTATCGCCTGTGGTTTGCCGAAGGCAGCCTGGCCGAACAACACCGGCTGGAGCGACAGGTGACCGAGCAGACGCGTCTCAACCGCGCGCTGCGTGAGCGCAATGCCGTGCTTGAGCGGGAAGTGCTGGAACTGCAGAGCGGTACCAAAGGCATTGAACAGCGGGCGCGCACGGAGCTCGGGCTGGTTCGCCAGGGCGAAACGTTTTTTCGGATTGTCGAGCAAGAGGATGCGCCGGAGGCCGGCGGGCAGTGAGCCTCTGGGCCGTGGTGCCCGCCGCGGGCAGTGGCCGGCGGATGGGTGGTGACACGCCCAAGCAGTACCTCGAGGCGGAGGGGCGCACGCTGTTGGAGCACAGTGTGCGGGTGCTGCTGGATTGTACCCCCATCAGGGCAGTCTGCGTTGTGCTGCCGACGCGCGATGAACGCGCACCGCGGTTGCCCCTGCTGGACGACGCCCGCGTACGGCGGACTCACGGGGCGGACCAGCGCAGCGGGTCGGTGCTCGCGGGCCTGATTGCCCTGTCCGCGGAAGCGGAGGCGGCGGACTGGGTGCTGGTGCACGACGCGGCGCGGCCGTGCCTGCGCCCGCCGGAACTCGCCGAACTGATCGAAGCGGTTACCGCGGCAGGTGTTGGCGGACTGCTTGCGGAGCCGCTGGTGGACACCGTGAAACAGAGTGATGCGGCCCGCAGGGTGGTGGCGACTCTCGATCGGGACCGGCTGTGGCGTGCGCAGACACCCCAGATGTTCCGCCTGGGCGAACTGCGGGCGGCACTGGAGGTGGCGATTGCCGGGGAGCGGCCGGTGACGGATGAGGCGGCCGCTATGGAACTGGCGGGACATCCGGTGCAGCTGGTGCGCGGTCCGCGTCACAACATCAAGATCACCACTGCAGCCGATCTGCCGCTGGCCGAATTCTACCTGCGCCAGGGGAGGGAGGGGCTGTAAACGGAGAGCCATGGAGACTCCACGCATGCGTATAGGGCACGGCTACGACGTGCACCGCTTCGGCGAGGGCGATGAAATCGTCCTCGGCGGGGTGCGCATTGCCCACGAACGGGGCCTGCGGGCCCACTCGGACGGCGATGTGCTGGTGCACGCGGTCTGCGACGCGCTGCTCGGCGCCATCGGCCGCGGGCGATATCGGTTGCCATTTTCCCGACACGGATCCGGCCAATGCCGACATCGACAGCCGCATACTGCTGCGCCGTGTGGTGACCATGGCACACGATGCCGGTTGGGGCCTGGCCAATCTGGACGTGACCGTGGTATTACAGGCCCCCCGCCTGGCGCCGCATATCGCCGCCATGCGGACAAATCTGGCGGCGGACCTGCAGGTGGCCGAGGACTGCGTGAATGTCAAGGCGACCACGACCGAGAGCCTGGGTTTCACCGGTCGGGGCGAGGGTATCGCCGCTCACGCTGTGGCGCTTGTGCAAGCCCTCGCCGAATGAGTCCGGACTGGCCCACCGCCTGGGGGCCGCCGCCCGCCCGGGCGACGATACGGTCGCAGGCGGATGATTTCCAGGTGACAGAGCTGCTGGGTTTCGAGCCCTGCGGCGAGGGAGAGCACGTCTACCTGTTGCTGGAAAAGCGCAATCTCAACACCCGGGATGTCGTCGAGCGAATCGCCGCACTGAGCGGTGTACGGGTGCGAGACATCGGCTACTGCGGCCTGAAAGATCGCAATGCCCGTGCGCGGCAGTGGTTCAGTATCGGCCTGGCCGGGCGCTCCCAACCTGACTGGAGCGCGCTTCAGGCACAAGGCGGGATACGCGTGTTGCAACAGTGCCGCCACCGGCGCAAGCTGCGGCGCGACAGTCATCGGGGCAATCGCTTCAGCCTGCGCCTGCGTGACCTGCGCGGTGATCGCGCACTACTGGAACAGCGTCTCGAACGGGCTGCGCGCTGCCGGCGTGCCAAATTATTTCGGTGACGCAGCGCTTCGGGCGGGCGGCGTCCACCTGTCGCGGAGGCCCGGCGCTGGGCAGCGCGGCGGCAGGCGTCCCCGCTGCGCGACGCGGCCTTTTCTATCCGCGCTGCGTGCATCTGTCCTCAACCGCTTCTGGCACAGCGGGTGGAGAGCGGCAACTGGACACGGTGTCCCGGGGGAGACCTGCATGCTGGCGGGTTCACGCAGTTTCTTTGTTTGCACGGCAAAAGACACCGATCTTGCCCGGCGTCTCGCGGCCGGTGATATTCATCCGGGCCTGCCCCTGTGGGTCGTGCCGCCCCCGGGCGCGGCGCTGCCGGCTCGGGTTATCGCCGGACCCTGGCGCAATGGCACGGATATGTGCGCATTCCTCGAGGAAGTCGGGTCGATGTCGCCTGGCGTTCGGCGCGCCTGCTGCCGGATGACTTTTGCTGGCAGTTTTGTGAAGATGGCACGCTGCAGTTGAATTTTGCCCTGGGTGCTGGCAGTTATGCCACGGCGCTGTTGCGAGGGATGTTGCGCCACAGTTCGCCGCAGACGACAGGGCAGTGGGATTGGTGGCAGCGGTAGTGAACAGGGCTGACTTCGACGGCATCGGCATGACTTCGCGGCGCACCCGTGAGCGCCTGGTACAACGGCTGGTGGATCGGGGTATCCGCGATCCGGCGGTGCTGGAAGTCATGCGGGGCACGCCGCGCCACCTGTTCGTCGATGAAGCCATGGCGCACCGCGCCTACGAGGATGTGGCACTGCCCATCGGCTATCAGCAGACCCTGTCGCAGCCCTACATAGTCGCGCGCATGACCGAGCTGTTGCTGTGTGCGGGTTCGCTGTCGCGCGTGCTGGAAATCGGCACCGGCTCCGGCTACCAGACGGCAGTGCTGGCGCAGCTCGTGGACGAGGTGTACAGCGTGGAGCGCATCAAACCACTGCAGCTGCGGGCTCGCCAGCGCATGCGTCAGTTAAAATTGCGCAACGTCCATATGAATCACGCCGACGGCGCACTCGGCTGGCCGGAGCGCGGACCCTTCGATGGCATTCTCGCGGCCGCAGCTCCGGAGCGCATACCGGAGGACCTCCTGCAGCAACTCGCCCCCGGCGGGCGGCTGGTCATACCTGTCGGCGGCGACAGCCAGTTCCTGCACGTCGTCAAGCGAACCCATGAGGGCTTTGAAACGGAGCGCGTCGAGTCAGTGCATTTCGTTCCACTGCGTCCGGGAACGGAGAAATAGAGTGTCCCCGATAGGCGTCTATCTGCGCGGCATGCTGATGGGCGCGGCCGATATAGTGCCGGGTGTCTCCGGCGGTACCATGGCGTTTATCACCGGCATTTACGAAACACTTCTGGCCAGCATCCGCGCGGTGGACCTGGTGTTCCTGCGCAAGCTGTTCAGACTGGATATCGCCGGCGCCTGGCGGCATGTCAACGGTGGTTTCCTGCTCGCCCTTTTGCTGGGGATAGCGACAAGCGTTTTTTCACTGGCGCGCCTGATTTCCTGGATACTGGAGCACCACCCGGTCCCGCTGTGGGCGTTTTTCTTCGGCCTTATCCTGGCGTCGGCGCTGGTGGTGTTGGGCCAGGTGCGGCACTGGTCCGCGGTGACTATCCTGTCGTTGTCGGTCGGCGCCGGCCTCGCCCTGGCCATCGGTCTGTCGCCCGTCATGGAGCCCCTCACGGGCTTCGGCGGCGTGTTCCTGGCCGGCTTCCTGGCGATCTGCGCCATGATCCTGCCGGGTATATCGGGCAGCTTCATTCTCGTTTTGCTGGGGATGTATGGCACCGTGCTGCTGGCGATCAGAAACCTGGATGTCCTGTTTCTGCTTGTTTTCGCCGCGGGAGCCGGCACCGGCCTGTTGTGCTTTTCGCGCCTGTTGTACTGGCTGCTGCACCATTACCGCCCCGCGACCATGGCACTGCTGACCGGGTTTCTGTTCGGTTCGCTGGTGGTGGTATGGCCCTGGAAGCGGGTGCTGCAATGGGTGGAAGACAGTAACGGGCAGCTCAAACCCGCGCAGCAGTTGCCGGTCTCGCCCGGCGACTATCTGATGTACACCGGCCAGGACCCGCAACTCTGGTTCTGCCTCGGCCTCATGCTCACCGGTTTTGCCCTGGTCTGGCTGATAAATGCCCGTTGGGGAGATGCCTGAGATCGGGCGACTGCGCAAGTCCGGACGCGGTGGCCTGCTCTGCCTGACCCTGGGTGTGCTGACCGCCTGCGGCGGTAACGCACGGGCGCCGGTCGAGGACAGAATGGTTCGCCCGGCCGCGGAACCGGTTGTCCAGACCCTGCAGCGATCGCGGCAATATCGGGTCCAGCCCGGCGACACGCTCTACTCCATTGCCTTTCGCTATGGCCTGGATTATCGACGGGTCGCGGCCGCCAACGATATTCCCGCTCCCTATGTCATCCACCCGGGACAGGAGATCCGGCTGCGCGAGGCGGCGCTGCCGGCGCGCGCGCCGGAGCCGAAATCCGCGGCGCGCTCCCCCGACGCGGAGCCCGAAACGCACCGGCCGCCCCCGGCTACGGGGCCGGAACGGCAAAAGCCCAAGGTGGAAAATGCCCCGACTGAGCCCTTGCGGGCGGTGAACCAATGGCGTTGGCCGACCAAAGGCGCGGTCATCCGCGGATATTCCGGCAGCTTGCACAAGGGCATCGATATCGGCGGCCGGCGCGGCGACCCTGTCAACGCCGCTGCGCCCGGCGTGGTGGTCTATGCGGGGGCGGGCATCGTCGGGTTCGGCGAGTTGCTTATCGTCAAGCACAACGAACTCTACCTGAGCGCCTATGGCCACAACCACAGGCTTCTTGTGGCTGAGGGCCAGCGGGTCGCAGCCGGCCAGAAAATTGCCGAGAAGGGCAGCTCGGGAACGGACCGGGTGAAGCTGCATTTCGAGATCCGTCGGGAGGGCCAACCCGTTGACCCGCAAAGGTTATTGCCGCGCAGATAGTAGCAGATAGTATTTGACGAACACTGTGCCTGCAGGGATGCGGCGCGCACACATGGCAGCATAGCGCAGCACACAGTGTGCGGTACAGCGGGAAAGAATAGCGAGGGCTTTACATTTTTCGGGACCTGTGGTGCGTTTGCGTTGGGCAATATTTCTGGGTTAATCTGGTCGGCCCGGCGAGAATTGCTCTAAGTACCCGTACTGAAAATAAGAGTGGGATGTAGCCATGGAAGTGGATCCGAGAAGGGCAGGATCGAAAAGGAATTCACGGACCAGGGCAGCCGGCGAAGCAGGCCAATCCGACTCGTCCCTGTCACGTGGACGCTCCGACAGGACGTCCTCGGGAGCAAGGCTCGAAGCCGTGGTGGCCGCGGACGATGGGGCCCCGATCGAGGGCGGCGCGAACGCGTCCGGTACACTGACCGACGAGAACTTCGAGAGCGCCCTGGCGCATACCTCGCGCAAACTGGACAAGTCGCTGGATGCCACCCAGTTATATCTGAACGAGATCGGCTATTCGCCGCTGCTCACCGCGGAAGAGGAGAAGTACTACGCGCGCCTCGCCCGTGATGGCGACGAGGCGGGCCGCCAGCGCATGATTGAAAGCAACCTGCGATTGGTGGTCAAGATATCACGCCGCTATATCAATCGCGGCCTGACCCTGCTCGACCTGATCGAAGAGGGCAACCTCGGGCTGATCCGGGCAGTGGAAAAGTTCGATCCGGAGCGCGGCTTTCGTTTTTCGACCTACGCCACATGGTGGATCCGCCAGACCATCGAGCGGGCGATCATGAACCAGACACGCACCATCCGCCTGCCGATTCATGTGGTCAAGGAGTTGAACGTCTACCTGCGGGCGGCGCGGGAACTGACCCAGAAGCTCGATCATGAACCGACCGCGGAAGAGATCGCGGATATGCTCGACAAGCCCGCCGCGGACGTGAAGCGCATGCTCGGCCTCAACGAGCGCGTCACCTCGATGGATACTCCCATCGGGCCCGACTCGGACAAGGCGGTCGTCGACACCATTGCCGACGCCCGCGTCTGCGATCCCTCGCAGCTTCTGCAGGACACCGACATCAAGGACAATATCGCGCTATGGCTGGATGAACTGTCGGAAAAACAGCGCGAGGTTGTTTCGCGCCGGTTCGGTCTGCGCGGTTACGAAAGCAGTACGCTGGAGGAAGTGGGCAGGGAAATCGGCCTGACCCGGGAGCGGGTCAGACAGATTCAGGTCGAAGCTCTCAAGCGCCTGCGCTCGATCATGGAGACCGAGGGACTGAACGGCGAATCGCTCTTCAGCTAGCAACTCCCTCTAGCGTCGGTATCTTCCCCACGACAGCCTGAGTTCACCGCAATGCCCGATACGCTTCGTGCGCAACTCGATCTTCCCCGGCTCGACCAGGTCGGGTTTGTCGTGCGTGATATTGAAACGGCCCTCGCCCTGTATGAACCGATGTTCGGGCCGTTTTCGAGGATGGACCCGGGTGCCATGACCTACCGCTACCGTGGAGCGGAGGAGGAATGTGAACTGCGTCTCGCTTTCGGCAGCAGCGGCGATGTCGAAATCGAACTGATCCAGTGGGTTCGCGGCGGTTGTCCCCACAAGGAGTTCATCGACGCGGGGCGCGAAGGCATGCATCATTTGCGTTTCAGGATTGACGAGCTGGAACCCAAGGTAGCGCGGGCCGAAGCCATCGGTTTTCGCGATATCTGGAGCAAACGCTTCGGCGACGGGCTGGCGGTCGCCTACCTCGAGCGCGACGGCGACCCTTTGCTACTCGAACTGTTCGAGAATCACCACGATTAACCTGATTCAAAGCGTGGTTTTTGTCGGGAAATGGGCAATGCGCCCAAGAGCAGATAGTCGGTAATTTACCGGCTGTATAACACCGCACGTTGTGATTCGGAAGATGTTGGCATGCCCGGGTCATGTCCGCCCACGGCTTGCAGCGGACCTGCGATCAATCTGCCACTGCTAGAAAAAGGCCCCGCCATGTCAACATGACGGGGCCTGTTGTCCTGCGTGGGGATCAGCGTTCCAGCAGTTCCAGCTTGTTCGGCTTGCCCGCCCATTCTTCCGCGTCCGGCGGGGATTCCTTCATCTCCGTGATATTCGGCCAGACTTCCGCCAGTTCGGCGTTCAGCTCCAGGAACACGGCCTGGTCCTCGGGGAGCTCGTCCTCGGAGAAGATCGCGTCGACGGGGCACTCGGGTTCGCACAGCGCGCAGTCGATGCACTCGTCGGGGTGGATCACCAGAAAATTCGGGCCTTCGTAAAAGCAGTCAACCGGGCAAACTTCCACACAGTCCGTGTGTTTGCACTTGATGCAATCCTCTCCTACGACAAACGTCATTCCAGTCGTGCCTCTCTCGGTGCTGTCCGCGTAACTAAGGGGCGTTAGTTTACCTGTACCGCCTGTGGAATAGAAGTCCCGGTCCAGACTTCAATGCCAGCGTTTTCAAAGGGTTATTCCGGTCTGTCATGGCCTTTGGCATCGACCAGCGCGCGCAGTTCGTAGAGCTGTTCCAGTGCCTGGCGCGGGGTGATCTCGTCGAGCTGGAGCGCCGCCAGCCGATCCAGCGCGGGATGCGAGGGAGGGGCGTTGAACAGGTCCGACTGGGCCGGAGAGGAGATATCGTGCGCGGGGTCTCGCGCGCCGCGCTCGAGCTCCGCCAGTTTGTCCCGCGCCGCCCGCAACACGCCCGCGGGAATCCCCGCCAGCTTGGCCACCTGCAGGCCGTAGCTGCGACTGGCGGGGCCCTCCTGGATATTGTGCAGGAACACCACGTGATCCCGGTGTTCGGTCGCGTCCAGGTGCACATTGGCCATGGTCGGGCAAAGGTCGGGCAGGCTGGTCAGCTCGAAGTAGTGAGTGGCGAACAGGGTAAAGGCGCGCACCGTCTGTGCCAGTTCCACCGCAGCCGCCCAGGCCAGGCTGAGACCGTCGAAGGTACTGGTGCCGCGGCCCACCTCGTCCATCAGCACGAGGCTGCGCGGCGTCGCGTTGTGCAGGATATTGGCGGTCTCGGTCATCTCCACCATGAAGGTCGAACGACCGGAAGCGAGGTCGTCGGAGGAACCGATGCGCGTGAAAATGCGGTCGATGGGAGCCAGCCGGGCGCTGCTGGCGGGCACGTAACTGCCGATGTGGGCGAGCAGTGCGATCACCGCGTTCTGGCGCATATAGGTCGATTTGCCGCCCATGTTGGGGCCCGTGATCAGCAGCATGCGCCGTTGCGTGTCGAGCAGGGCGTCGTTGGCGATGAATGGCTCCTCCAGCACCTGCTCCACCACCAGGTGCCGTCCGGCGACCACCTCGAACACCTCCTCTGTACAGAATTCGGGGGCGCACAGATCGAGGTTGTCGGCGCGTGCGGCGAGATTGGCCAGCACATCGATTTCGGATACCGCGGCGGCGGTGGCCTGCAGTGGCGCCAACTGGTCGTTGAGGCGCTCCAGCAATTCCTCGTACAGCGCCTTTTCTCGCGCCAGTGCCCGGCTTTTGCTGGACAGCGCCTTGTCCTCGAACTCTTTCAGTTCGGGGGTGATGAAACGCTCGGCGTTCTTCAGGGTCTGGCGGCGCACGTATTCCCGAGGCGCCTGCCCCGATTGCGCGCGACTGATCTCGATGTAATAGCCGTGCACCCGGTTGTAGCCCACTTTCAACGTGCCGATGCCGGTGGCCTCGCGTTCGCGCCGTTCGATCTCCAGCAGGAAGTCGCCCGCGCCTTCGCTGATGGCGCGCAACTCGTCCAGTTGTGCGTCGTAGCCACCGGCGATGACGCCGCCGTCGCGGATAACCACCGGCGGGTTATCGATGATCGCGCGATCCAGCAGCTCGCACAGGTCGGGGTATTCGCCGGTCTCCCCGGCCAGGCTTGCCAGCAGCGGTGAGTCGCAGTGGGCCAGTGCCGCGTGCAGTTGCGGCAGCGCGGCCAGCGAACTGAGCAGGCGCGTGAGGTCCCGCGGGCGCGCCGAACGCAGGGCTACCCGGGTCAGGATGCGCTCCATGTCGCCTACGGGCCTGAGGGCTTCGCGTACAACCTCGAAGCCATAGTTCTCGCACAGCGCGCGCACAGCCCGGTGGCGGGCGCGCAGCACCTCGACATCCGTCAGCGGCCGGTGCAGCCAGCGACGCAGCATGCGGCCGCCCATCGCGGTCACGGTACGGTCCATCACGGACAGCAGGGTATTGTGCTCGCCGCCGTTCAGATTGGTATCAATTTCCAGATTGCGCCGCGTGGCCGCATCGAGGATGACGCTCTCGGACCGGTTCTCCCGCCCCAGGCTGCGGATATGTGGCAGGTTGCCGCGCTGGGTGTCCTTCACGTATTGCAGCAGGCAGCCGGCGGCGCCGATGGCCAGGCCCAGGTCGTCGCAGCCGAAACCCTTGAGGTCGTGGGTCTGGAACTGGGTGTTCAGCGCCCGGCGGGCGCTGTCGACGTCGAATTCCCAGGCGGGCTGGCTGCGCGCCCCGCTGCGGCCTGTAACCGCCGGGTGAAAGACCGTCTCGGCATAAAGCACCTCCGCCGGATCGAGCCTTTCCAGCTCGCCGATGAGTGCCTCCTCGCCGCTGATTTCCAGCACGCGAAAACGGCCGCTGGAAAGATCGAGACAGGCGATGCCGTAATCGTCCTGCCGCTGGCATACCGCCAGCAACAGCCGCTCCACCCGATCCTCCAGCAGCGCTTCATCGGACAATGTGCCCGGCGTCACCACCCGCACCACCCGTCGTTCCACCGGGCCCTTGCTGGCGGCCGGGTCGCCGATCTGTTCGGCGATGGCCACGGACACGCCCGCTTTCACCAGCCGCGCCAGGTAGCTCTCCGCCGCGTGGTAGGGCACGCCGGCCATGGGAATGGATTCCCCGGCGGATTTGCCCCGCGCGGTCAGTGTGATGTCCAGCAGTTCCGCCGCGCGCCGCGCGTCCTCGTAGAACAGTTCGTAGAAGTCTCCCATGCGGTAGAACACCAGGTCGTCGGGGTGTTCGGCTTTGATGCGCAGGTACTGCTGCATCATGGGAGTGTGTGTAGAATTATCAATTTTACTCATATAAAACAATCACTTATGGTGTGTGCCGCTACTTTTTGGGGCAAATTAGGCTCAATTCTCACGATTGGCTTGGTTCTCTGCTCATGTTTTCACGTCATTGTCGAGTGGCCACTGGCCGGTCTTGAGCATGAAGAGCTCGAACAGTCCGGGTGGCATAGCCCGATCACCTGCTTCCCATTGTTGCCATCCGCGCAAGGAAACCTGAACGTAATGAGCCGCTTCGCTCTGAGTCAAACCCGAGGTTGTGCGCGCCTGCCGGATTTCCGTAGGTGATGGGGCCTTCTTTTTTAAATCAGTCATGGCAATTTTGGTTGTGGGCCTGTGTGGCTATCCGAATGATTGTACGCTCAATGCGCGTAATAACACCACTATCAAACAACGTCTTGGGCCGTTGCCCGAGACCGGCGTCCTTGAAGGCCGAACTGCAGCGCTATGCCGAGCTGCACGCCCAGACCTACGGCGAGCCGGTGGATGCGGTGACGCTGATTCCGCACATGCTGGAGATGTTTATGGCGCGGGACCGGGGATTCCGGCGGGGTAGGGGGAAAGGCGTTCATTCTTCCCCAGCCAAGGCTGCAAGCCTGTCGATAGACCGACAATAGGAAAATCATGTTGAAATATCCGCACTTAGCACGGATTTATGAGAACGAATTGCTAGGCGTCCGCAAATCATGTTGAAATATCCGCGTTAAGTGCGGATCATGAAACATGGTTTACGATAAACGATCAACGCTATCAAACTATATCAGCACCCTGCTCTCATCAGGAAGGGTGGTGTTTACCGCTGAGGAAGCGAAGCAGGCACTCGATATTGGACGTGGTGCGTTCCTGGATGCAGCCGGACGGCTTCAGCACCGTAAAGTGTTGTTGAGCCCGCGGCGTGGGTTCTACGTAATTGTTCCTCCTCAGTATGCCTCATGGGGGGCACCGCCACCGACCTGGTATATCGAGGCCCTAATGCGTCATGAGGGTCAGGCCTACTATGTAGGCCTTCTGAAAGCGGCAGAGTTGCACGGAGCGACGCACCAGGCCGTTATGGAGTTTCAGGTCGTTGCAGCCAAGCGTTTCCCAAGGATTCGCGCCGGGCGCAACTTGATTGCATTCTATTACCGTAAAGAGGTGGCGGCGGTGCAGGCGGGTATTGAAGAACGTAAAACGGATACCGGTATGATGAAGATATCGTCAGCCGCACTCACTGCGCTTGATTTGTTACGTTATCCGCAGGCTTCCGGCGGTCTGGACAATATTGCCACCGTTCTTTCTGACCTTGGGGCTGCCATTAATGGTGAGCAGCTTGGGGCCTTGTCGATGGTAGTGGAAGAGACCGGTCGTCCAGCGCCTTGGTTATTTGCTGGACCTACTCGGACACGGCCAGGTTGCCGGCTCGATGCAGGCCGCTCTGCACGAAAGAGGAGCCATGCGCTGGACGGAAGCTGGACCGAAAAGAAGCCAGTGACCCGGATTTCGCACCGGAGCCTCTTGAGCGCAACGAGCGCTGGCAGCTCATTGTGCGGAGGGAACCGGAGGTGGACGAATGATTCCGACGCAGAATCTTGTTGCCTGGGGATGTCGTTCCCTGGGCAGTACCCGCGACAGGTCGAGCAGGATCTGATCATCAGCCGTGCTCTGGTTGAGATTTTTTCCGACGAAATGTTGCGGAAGGAATTGCGGTTTCGCGGCGGTACAGCACTCAACAAACTGCATTTCCCGGCGCCGCTTCGTTATTCGGAGGATATTGACCTCGTGCGTACCACAGCAGGGCCAATCGGACCGCTACTGGATCAGTTGCGGGTGGTTCTTGAGCCCTGGCTGGGACGGGCACAATTTGATCAGAGTCCCGTCGCGCCGAAGTTCCGCTTTCGGATTAACCCGGAAGGAGGCGGTGCACCTATCCGTTTGAAGATAGAAATCAATACCCGTGAAATCGAGGCTTACGATGCGCCTATTGAACTCCTGCTAAAGGTGGATAATCCCTGGTTTGCAGGAGAAACCGGCATTCCGACATTCTCATGGGAAGAAATGCTGGCAACCAAGTTGAGGGCACTGCTTCAGCGCGATAAAGGCCGTGATTTGTACGATTTATCCCATGCGCTGGCCGTTTCAGAAAGGCTTGATATTGACCACACCGTAGAAATGCTCGGCCGTTACCTTAGTCTGGCTGATCAAACCATTACACGGGCAGAGGCTCAGCGGCGCATGTTCTCAAAGCTGGCCAAGCCGAGGTTTCTACTTGATATGCGCCCGTTATTGTCTGCCGAACAGGCGGAAGCATTGGACGAAGCGTTTACAGCAGAGGCATTTCGCCGGGTCTTTACCACGTTTATCGACGGGTTATCTGGTGAGCCCTGGGCTAGAACCGAGGAGATGAAAGATAGGTTTGGCATTGCGTGGTGACGAGCCTGGGTAGCTTTTGGAATGTAGCTGGAACGACTGTACATCACAGCAAATTATCGGTTACTGAAAATCAGACGTTGAATAACAGGATTATGGAAGAAGCCAAACATTCATTGTTATCTAAAAAAGAGGGTCTTCAGGAAAGATTCGTAGGTGGATGAATAGCCCAGCTCGGGCCGAGCTTTCTTGCAAAAAGCCGGTTGGCAGGAGGGAGTGCGTCCTGCCTCCGAGCTCTCGGTAAGGGTACAAGCTGTCCAAGCAAGTGTCCTGAACAGAGGAGAAAGAACAGGATGCAGCTCAAGACTATCCCTGAATCGCGTGCAGAAATTCAAGTCGTTTGTGTACGGCCCGGTGCGCTGGGTGGAAGACGCCGGCGAGCCGACAATTGAGGCGGAACTGCGGCCCCGGGCCAATAGCCGGGCAGTGTGCTCTGGCTGTGGGCGCCGTGGGTCGGGCTACGACAGGCTGCCAGTGCGGCGCTTCGAGTTCATTCCGATGTGGGGCATCAAGGTGTTTTTTGTCTATGCGCCGCGGCGGGTGGCCTGCCGACGCTGCGGTGTTCGGGTGGAGTATCTGCCCTGGGTCGGCGGGAAACACCGGCTGACCCAGGCCTACGCCTGGTTTCTGGCGGGCTGGGCCAAGCGCCTGAGCTGGCGCGAAGTGGCGGTGGCCTTTCGAACGAGCTGGGACCACGTGTTCCACTCGGTGGAGATGGCGGTAACGTGGGGTCGGGCCCACCGGGACCTGTCGGGAATTGAGGCCATCGGGGTTGACGAGATTGCTTGGCAGCGCGGCCACACGTATTTGACGCTGGTTTATCAGATCGACACCGGTTGCCGGCGGCTGCTGTGGATAGGCCGGGAGCGCAAGACGAAGACCTTGCTGGCATTTTTTCGCTGGCTGGGGAAGACGCGTACTGGTGAATTGAAATACGTCTGCAGCGACATGTGGAGACCGTACTTGAAGGTGATTGCGAAGAAGGCTGGCCACGCGCTGCACATTCTGGACCGATTTCATATCATGGAGCAGATGAGCAAGGCCATTGACGAAGTGCGTGCCCAGGAGTCCAGGCAATTGAAGCGCGAAGGCTATGAGCCGATACTGACCAACACGCGCTGGCTCTTGCTGAAGCGACCGGAGAATCTGACAGCCCAGGCAGGAGCCGAAGCTGGCAGAACTGCTGCGCTACAACCTGAAGGCGGTCAGAAGCTATCTGTTGAAAGAGGACTTTCAGCAGTTTTGGTCGTACACATCGCCCTACTGGGCTGGCCGGTTTCTGGATAGTTGGTGCACCAGGACGATGAGATCGAAAATTGACCCGATGAAGAAAGTGGCGCGCCAGCTGAGGCGACACCGACCGCTGTTGCTGAACTGGTTCCGGGCCAAAGGTGAGTTTTCCAGCGGCATTGTCGAGGGTTTCAACAACAAAGCGAAACTGACTACCAGAAAATCTTATGGATTCAGAACATATCATGCGACAGAAATCGCCTTGTATCATGCACTTGGGCCTTACCGGTGCCGGAACCGCCCACGAATTCTCTGATGAGGCAAAAAGATGATCCGAGGGCGCTTTTCGAAGAGCTTCATGAGCTTTGGCGGGGCGAATACCAAGCGGAAATTAAAACACTACCTGCCCTTATCTTGGATCTGCATAAGGAAGCTAATATTGATTTCTGTCTGAAAGCTTCCCTGGTGCGTATTCCGGCGAACGTGACCGCCCGTTCCGGGCATCGTGACCGACTTTCACACCGATGCTCGCTGGCGGTGTTGTTTTTACACTGAGCGGTCACGTTGGTGCGGAATACGCACATGTCATTTCATGGCAATCTGCGTATTTCAGCGTAGGTTGACGTAGTTGCTATCAGCTGCAGATATTAAAAGAAAAAATAATGTTTTTTGGCCATATTCCGACGAATCTACCCCCACCATGGAGGCGTGTACTGTTCGATTCAAGGATGTTAATTATTGAATGCCCGAAAGTTCACAGGTGGCCGTAGCGGGCTATGGTACGGGTTTAGGCTTCGCTGCCGACACGACAGTGGCAACGATTCTGTGCGGGCCGGGGATTGCCGCGAAACAGCTGTGGGCGCTTACGGGTTTTCGGTCGCGCGCAGCAGGCCGAGTCGGCTGCCGTCAGGTCGACATCGCCGCCGTAAACGGGACTCTCGCCCTGGTAAGGAAGGTTTCCTCACGGCGTGCCTTCCGGGTCGAATACCCAGTTCTTTTCGAGTGCGGCGAGCAGCAGGTGGTCGCGCCCTGTTCGAGCATGGGCGCGCCCGCGTTTTTCAGGCGGGTATGAACTTCGCCCAGTTCGTCCTCGTTTTCGACCTGTATGCCCAGATGATCGATGCCCTTGCGGGAACCGTGTGCGAGATCGCGAAATTGCACATGCGGATCGTCGAGCATCCATTTCGCGTAATCGCCCTTGAGAACAGTCGGTCGGCTATCGAACAGTGACGAATAGAAGCGGACCGACGCATCGAGATTGGCAACCGCGAGATTAACGTGCAGACGTTTCATGTTTGTCTTCTCATTGTTGATGTTGGCGGGGGACGAGGCGCCCGACAGGACGGTATCAAGTATGGGTGAACACACATCCGGCGGCCCTGGCAGCGATCCTCCAGGAGGAAACACAACAGGCTTCGCGTTCCGTCGAAGTCGATACCGTGAGATGACAGACCGTCCGTCGCGGCGTGAATTCACGAGACGCGCGTTGACCAGGACCGACAGATGGGAGGACAGGGTGTTGTGGGGAATGTCCAGTTTACGCGCGATATCCCCCGCCGCCAGTCCCTCGGCGCCGCTTTGAACCAGAAGCCGGAAAGCCTCCAGCCGGGTTGCCTGTGAAAGCGCGCCGAAGGCGCGCGTTGCCCCTGATATGTCCATATGTCGAGAGACAACGACATACGGCATCAGCGCAAGATGTCAGTCGCCGATGCGGACAGCAACTTTGGCAACGCGGTAGTGGTCATATTGAACGCTTTGCCGGGAGTTGCAGCGTCAGGAAGGGTATGCTCTCCCTGAACCGTCGGCGACAGGACGTCGCCGCCCGAGCCTGGCCAGGGATTGCCGCTTTTTGGCGTGTTCCAGGGAGAGCATACCCTTCTGGCGCTCTGGGCAAATTCCCCAAATGAGCCACTACCGGCACGCAGTGGTCTTGCGGTGGCGAGCATCAAATGGTCAGATGGTGAATGGAGACGATGCCGTTCAAGGTGCTACGTTACTGTCGGTATCTTTTTCGCGGCAGTGACGGCGGCGGCTCTGGCATTGGCCGCCTGGTTGCTGCTGCCGGTCCTGCCCGAACCCGATATCGAGCTGCGCGCAAGGGGGAACTGGTAAGCGCGGGAAATGGGCAGCGCCCGCGTGTCCGGCGGCCGCATTGCCGAGGTCGAGGTTGACGTCCAGCTCGGGCTGGAGGTGGACCTGGCCTTGCGCCTGCCGGACTCGCCGCTGCCCGGGCGGCCCCTGCTCATCATGCTCGGCGGACAGGAGACGGCCGCGAGGCGGTGGAACTGCTGCCCGGATACCCGCGGCGTTCGCGGCGGCTGGCGCTGAGCTATCCCTTCGGGACGATTCCCCATCGCGAACGGGTTGTCGCTGGCCCTTGCCCTTCCCAGGATTCAGCGCGGCATTCGGGACACGCCGGCGGCGGCCATGCTGGCGACGGACTACCTGCTCGCCCGGCCGGACCTGGACCCGGGGCGCGTGGAACTCGCCGGCATCAGTTCGGGCCTATCTCGGCGGCGGTGCTCCCGCGGTGCTTGACCCGCGCATCGAGCGCCTTCGGCTCATGTCACGGTTCCGGCGGACCCCGCCGGCGTCATCGAGGCCGGGCTGCGCGAACGCATACCCTTCGGGGCAGTGCGCGCACTCGCGGCCCGCTTTCGGCCGCCGCCGCCTCCGCCACCACCTCAGTCCCGAACACTGGGTCGCGCGGCTGCTCGCCCGCCGGCCCCTCATCGTGGTGAATGCCACGGATCGCAGCGCCCTGACCCGAACCCGCGGTGCGACAACTGCACGGCGCCCGCGCCCGCCGTGTCCAGGTCCTCCGGGAGCCCCGGCGACCACGCGCAACCCAAGCGACCGAGACAATCGACTACATTACCGACCTGCTGTTCCGACGACAAACGTCCGGTCGAGCGCTGCCGCGGCAGAAACGGCACGTCCAGACGGAATAACCGGGCTGATCCCGCCGTCATGAACGTCGCCGCCCGGTTCCAGGGAGAGCATACCCTTCGACGCCCTGGACATAGTTTCCGAACGCGCCACCATCGCCGGATGCGGCTCCTTTCATTGCCCGGCGGCCCGTGTGAATGGCCGCCGAGCCCCGGATGATCCGGTCCCGGCCGGCCCGGGCAGATGCTGGGCCCGGTGTACAACAACAGGATGTCATGGCCATGCCGCTGAAGGTCGCTGTCTGGGGAACAGGCAATGCGGGCCCCGCCATTCGCGCCGTGCTGTCCCACGCCGGGCATGCGAGCTTGCCGGGTCATCGTGTCGGATCCCGACAAGGTGGGTCGCGACGCCGGGGCCCTGCGGGAGTGGATACGACGGGTATCGTCGCCACGTCCGACTGGCGCGGTGTGATCGACGCCGCCCCGGATGCCATCGTGTACACCGCTACCGCCGATACCCGGCCGGAGGAGGCGACGGCGGATCTGCTCGCCTGTCTGGAGGCGGGCATCAACGTGGTGTCCACGGCGTTTTATTCGTTGCTTCGTCCGGGGTCAGCTCCCGCGGAAGTGCTCGGGCCGGTGCAATCGGCCTGCGACAAAAGCGGTGCCTCCGTGTTTGTCTCGGGCATCGATCCTGGCTGGGTCGTGGACTGGTTGCCGGTGGTGGCCAGCGGCGCGTCCTCCGGCATCCGCGAGATTCGCACCCGGGAGATCTTCAATTACGCGCTTTACGACCAGCCCCGGGTTGTGCGCGAAGTGATCGGTTTCGGTACCTCCATGGAGGAGACGCCACTGATGCTGCACGATTTCGCCATCGACATGGTGTGCGGCACCGATGGTGCGTCTGGTCGGTGATGCCATGGGCCGGCCTGTGGAACAGATCGAGGTGCGGTGGAACGGCTGCCGCTGGATCGCACGATCGACGTACCCGGCATGGGCAGGTTCGAAGAGGGCACGCAGGGAGCCTTCCGCTTCGAGGTGATCGGCCATCACGGGGGCGGCCGCTGTACGTGCTCGGAACACGTCACGCGCATCGATGATGACTGCGCCCCCCACTGGCCCTATCCGCCCGAGGGCCGCGGCTGCCACCAGGTGATTATCAGCGGCGATCCCGACCTGCACCTGTCGGTGCACGGCGAGGACCATTTCGAGCCGGGCGCGGCCGGGGGCGGCAATGCCAGCGCCGCGAGCTGGATCGTCAACGCCGTGCCGGCGGTGTGCGCCGCCGCCCCGGGCGTTGTCACCGTGCTCGACCTGCCGCGCATTTCCGGCGCCGCGCAAATCAGAGGGGAGTAACCCGCCATGAACGAACAAGTGCAGGAACCGCATACAAGGGGGGACGGTGTGCAGCCCGGGTCCCTGGCGGAAGCGCAGGAGATCATGCCCGCCGCGCGGCGCGCCGGTCGCGCCTGGCAAGGCTCGCCGGCTGGCACGGCCTGGTCTGGCTGGGGGCGCTGGGCCTGTTCGCCGCGGCGGACAGCTGGGTACTGCTCAGCGGCCTGGGCTTTGCGTCCCTGCTGGCGGTGGCCGCCGGCGCGCTGGCGGGCATCACCACGACCACGCTGATACACGAATGGTTTCATCTGCTGGGGGCCCGGTTTGCCGGTGCTGACTGACGCGATTCCCGACCGGGCAGGCCTGTTCGTCTACGACTGGGATTTCGACGCCAACGACAGCCGCGATCATGATCACGAGTATTGCCGGAACTGTCGGCGGCGCCCTGTCGCTGCTGCTGGTCTGGACGGCGTTGCCGGCGGATACCCTCGGTAGGGCCGCGCTGTATGGCGGTACGGTGGCGGGCTTCGTGTTCGCGGCGATTGTCCAGAGTGGCCGGTCCTGTCGCGGGTGCGCGCGGGCGGCGAACCCCTGGCGGAACTGTTGAAAATCAACGAGCGTGTGTCGACCCGGGCCTTTCTCGGGCGCCGCCGGGGCCGGTTTGCTGACGCTGTTGCCGTTGTCGCGGTGAGCGGCCGCAAGCCGGCGGCCTCGGCGAGGCCTCGCGCGACGGCGCTGGTCGACAGTAGCCATACTCGAACAGGTCAACGCCGCACCGTGAAGGCAGGATTGCAACAGGAGGAATTGATCGCCGGTCTGGTGGCCGGCTTTCCGGGATGTCCCCGGCGGCTCGCCGCCATCGTTGCACGCTGTCGAGGACGTGATGAGTTCGATTCCCACCCAATCGGTGCCGGTTTGTCGCCGGTCGTGAAGCGGGCACTGGAATACCAGGCCACCGAAGAAAGGAGAGACGCTCGTGAAAATTCTGTACAGCGCGATGACAGCGATGGTGCTTTTGCTGGCGGCGGGAGCGGCCGCCGATCCTCCACAGGAATACCCGCGCCGCATCGCGGTAACGGGCGAGGGCCGTGTGGACATACCGCCGGATATGGCGATAGTGACGATGACCGTGAACCGCGAAGCGCCCACCGCCCGGGAGGCCGTCTCGGCGAACTCGGCGGCGATGGAGAAGGTCATGAGCGCGTTGCAGGAGCTGGGCATCGAGGCGCGGGATCTGCAGACCGCGGGATTTTCCATACAGCCGCAGTACACGCGGCTGCCGCGGCAACCATCCGAGCCCGGCGAGGCGACGCGCAAATTGACGGGCTACGTCGTGCGCAACAGCCTGACCGTGCGCGTGCGTGCTATCGACACCGTGGGTGAGGTGCTGGACAAGTCCGTTGCGGTGGGTATCAACGAAGGCGGCAGTATCTCATTCACCAACGAGGATCCGTCCGCCGCTCTGGAGAAAGCGCGCATCCGCGCCGTTGAGGACGCAATCAAAAAAGCGCGGACACTTGCCGGCGCCGCCGGCGTGCGTCTCGGTGACGTGCTCGAGATCGGCGAGCACTCCGCTGGATCACCCCGGCCCATGCAGCTCGCCGCCCGGTCGATGGAGGCGGGCAGCGCGGTACCGGTGGCACAGGGCGAGAACACGTATCGCGTCACGGTCAACGTGAGCTACGCTATCGCCGACTAGCGGCACGCCATGGGTATAGAAATCGACAGGACTACCTTCTCCGACAGCGACTATGCGGATTTTCGCGCTGCGCTCGAACGGGATCTGGGGTTTCTGGCTGCGCTGCTGGATACCCCGGGTTTCGGCTCCGGCCCCCGCTCCCTGGGGGCCGAGTTGGAGATGTACATCGTCGATGACAACGGCAGGCCGTTGCACGCCAATCAGGAGATACTCGAGGAATCGGGCGATGCACAGCTCCAGCTGGAGTTGAATCGCTACAATCTCGAATACAATCTGCATCCCTGTGCGTTTAGCGATAATCCTTTCAGCGCGCTGGAGGGGGAGTTACTCGACAAGCTGGCGTATTTGCGCGACGTCGCGGCACGGTTTGGCGGGCGCGTCGTGCCCATCGGCATACTGCCGACGTTGCGCCAGACGGACTTCGGCCCGCACTGCATCACCGACCGCAGGCGCTACCACGCGCTGGTCCGACAACTGCTGCTGCGCCGCGGCGGCAAATTCCGGATCGATATACGGGGCGAGGATCCACTCGAACTCGAAATGACGGACATCACCCTGGAGGGCGCCAACACGTCTTTTCAGGTTCACTACCGGGTAGACCCGGAGGACTACGCCGATACCTTCAACGCCATCCAGCTGAGTACGCCGCTGGCGGTGGCCATCGGCGCCAATTCGCCGACCTTGTTCGGACACAACCTCTGGCATGAGACACGCGTGCCCCTGTTCAAACAGTCGATCGACACGCGCTACGTGGACCGCTACTCCTGGAATGAACCGCCGCGAGTAAGCTTCGGTCAGGGCTGGGTGCGCCGCAGCGCGCTGGAACTTTTTGCGGAAGTGGTGTGCATTTATCCGCCCCTGCTGCCTATCTGTACCGAGCCCGGCAGGGGGACCGGTGGTGATGTCCCCGCCCTGGACGAATTGCGCCTGCACCAGAGCACCGTCTGGACGTGGAACCGGCCGATCTACGACCCTGCACAGGGCGGCCACCTGCGCATCGAAATGCGGGCCCTGCCCGCGGGACCCACGGCGGTGGACATGGTGGCGAATGCCGCACTGCTGATCGGATTGGCGGAAGGTCTGCGCCCGCGCCTCCGCGAGTTGCTGCCGGCGATTCCATTCGGGATCGCCGAATACAACTTCTACCGCGCGGCGCAGCACGGGCTTTTTGCGCGGCTGGTCTGGCCCGAGAAGGGCCAGTCGGGGTTTCGCGAGCAGCCCGTCGGCAGCCTGCTGGGCCGTCTTTTGCCGGTAGCACAGGACGGCCTCGAATCAATCGGCGTGGATGCGGCGCAGGCGCGACGTTACCTCGAGGTCATCGAGCGGCGCCTGCAGCAGCGCCGCACGGGCGCGATCTGGCAGCGTTCGAGGCTCAGTGCCCTGAGCCGGACAATGTCCCGGGAACAGGCGCTGCACGCCATGCTCGAGGAGTTTATCGCCTACAGCAATGACAACACGCCCGTATCCGAGTGGCGGCCGTGAGACGGTTCCGGTTTATCCGCAATCCGCTGGCAACCCACATCGGCACCGATGTAAAAGCGTTTCTGCGCTCGCTCGGCGGCCCCGCCTGCTTTTTTCTGGAGGGAGACGATACCTCGCGGTGCCGGGCGCTGGTCACGCTGCTGCACGGCAATGAGCCGTCGGGAGCGATGGCGCTGTTCCGCTGGTTGAAGTCGGGACAGAAACCCGCCGTCAACGTGGTGTGCATCCTCGCCTCCGTCAGTGCGGCTCTGGAACCTCCCCTGTTCAGTCACCGCATGCTGCCCCGGGCGCGCGATCTCAACCGCTGTTTTCGCCCACCCTTCGACGACGCCCAGGGGGCGCTGGCCGAGGAAATTCTGGAAATCCTCCATATGCATGAGCCGGAGGCGGTGATCGATATGCACAACACTTCCGGCTCCGGTCCGGCTTTTGGTGTCTGCACTTTTCCCGATCGTCAACACGATGCGCTGGTGTCCCATTTCAGCCACCGGCTCATCGTGTCCAATCTGAAGCTGGGCGCATTGATGGAGATCAGCGAGCACGCGTATCCGACCGTCACGGTCGAGGTCGGGGGGCGACTCGACGAGGCAGCCCACGAGTTGGCCTGGGAGGGTCTGTGCCGCTATTTCAGCGCGGTGGACGTATTCCGCGCGCAACCGATGGAGCGGGACATGGAGCTGCTGACGGATCCCGTACGCCTGGAATTGCAGGAACACGTGACGCTGACCTATGCGGATTCGCCCTGCCCGAGCTACGATATAACGCTGCGCACCGACATCGAGCACCTCAATTTCGGCCGCGTCGCGCCGGACACGCTGCTCGGCTGGGCGCAAGGCCCGGAGCGCAGTCTGTTCGTGGCCGCCGACCAGAGCGGGCGCTGCGCGGTCACGCGGCTGGTGCGAATCGAGGACGGTAAACTGTTTCCCGCACAGCCGCTGAAGTTGTTCATGATCACCACCAATGCGGTCATCGCCACTGCCGACTGCCTGCTGTACGCAGTGGAGGATGACTCATCCACGGTTGCGCAATAGACATGTCGAGGCCCGGTCGGATCGGCGCACTATGCGTCAACATCCTGTATGTCCCTCGACAGCGATGGGCATGACTGTACAGAATACGGTCACCGCTACTTTTCACGCACGACCAATCACACGCACATTCTTTTTCGACAAAGGACTACCCCATGCGCATCGGAATCTTCGCCGGCACCACCCCCGACACCAGCTTCGGCCTCGCTGAACTGGCGAGCTTCGCCCGGGATATCGAGGCCCGCGGCTTCGACACCCTGTGGCTGCCCAACATTTTTGGCATGGACGCCGTCGGCGCCTGCGCCATCGCGGGTTGGGAGACAGAGCGCATCGAACTGGGTACGGCGGTCACACCGACCTATCCGCGACATCCGGGCGCACTGGCCCAGCAGGCGGTGACGACGCAGCTCGCCTGCGGGGGCCGCTTCACGCTCGGTATCGGACTCTCGCATGAGGTGGTGATCGAGGGCATGTACGGCATGTCCTACGACAAACCCGCCAGGCACATGTCGGAATACCTTCAGATCATCGCGCCCCTGTTGCGCGGCGAAGCGGCGGATTTCGCGGGGGAGCAGCTCACCGGAAAACTGCAACTGACGATCCCCGATGCGCCGGTTCCCCTGCTGGTCGCCGCGCTCGGGCCCGCCATGCTGAAACTCGCGGGAACTTATGCGGCGGGCACCACGTTGTGGATGACCGGCCCGAAAACAGTGGCATCGCATATTGTGCCGGGCATCAACAAGGCGGCGGCCGAGGCGGGTCGCCCCGCTCCGCGGATCGTCTGTGGTATGCCGATCTGTCTTACCGAGGACGTCGATGGCGCCAGGGAGTATATTGCAAAAACACTGGAGATCTACGGCATGCTGCCGTCCTACCGGGCGATGCTGGACCGGGAGGGTGTCGCGGGTCCGGCGGAACTGGCAATGGTGGGCGACGCAGCGGAACTGCGGGCAGGCATAATGCGGCTGCGGGAGGCCGGCGTGACGGATTTCAATGCCGCCGTGGTTCCCTTCGGTGGCTCGGGTATCGAGCCGGCGCTGGATTTGCTGCAGGCGGAGCTGGCTTGACAAGACCCGATTCCTGATCCAGCCTTGGGACAAGGGCAAAGTATACCGCGCCCGTCGGAAAAGCCCGGGCAACGAGTCCGGGCAGCAAGTCCGGGCAAAAAAGCTCGCCGGCGACATACCGTCATGTTCGCCGGGAGAGCTGTTTTTTTGGCCGAACTTGCATGAGCGTCCGTTCATTGCATAAAAAGTTGCGTATTTTGCATAGAAAGTTGCGTAACTTTACCCCACAAAATTGGCGTGACCTGTCGGGCCCTTGCTGGTAGCTTGCTCACGTCGGCGGCCGGTTCGATTCAACGGCGCCGAGTACTTTTGATACGTATCGCAAACGAGGTTATCTCATGAAGAAATTAATGCCCATTCTGGCTACAACGCTGTTGTCCGCAGCACTGTCCGCTCAGGCGGCTCCGGAGGCCGGTGACAAGAGCTTCTCCCTTTCGGGAACCGGCTCCAGCGACGAAAGTCTTGACAGCAACTCCTTCGGCGTGTCCGGCGAACTCGGCTACTACCAGTCCGAGCACCTGCTTGTGGGTGTCCGCCAGAGCCTCAATGGCTCTGTCGGCGAGGACGTGTCCGACGCCTGGAACGGCGCCACTCGTGGCTTTGTCAACATGCACTTCGGCCAGGGCGACGCGCGCCCCTATGTCGGTGCGAACATCGGCGGCCTCTACGGCGACGGCGTCAACGAAACCGGAACGGCGGGTGTGGAAGCCGGCGTCCGCTGGTTTGTGCGGGACAAGACCTTCATCGGTTTCGGCGCGGAGTATGCGTTCCTGTTCAGCGATGGCGACGAGGTCGACGACAACTTTGACGACGGCGCCTTCTTATACACCCTGGGCGTAGGCTTCAACTTCTAATAATTTCAGCCCGCAAGCTGATCGGGCCCCCGGCGCCTCGCGGCGACGGGGGCTTTTTTATTGGCGGATGTCATTGGCGCTGCCCGCATTCGGGTCCGGCATTTTATCGGCGCTCGGGGGACCCATGGCAACCTGTCTGCGTCAGGAGTCGGCCATGCCCGGTCTGCATACCGGCGCAGCGCCGTCTATTCGAGTTCGGTGATGTTTTTCGCGATCTCCGCGGCCGGGAAGAGACCATTTTTACCGCCCATAGGCTTTTTGCTCCTTCGCCTTGCGCTGTTGCGGTTGTGCCTTGGTGTTGCGTTTTTTCGATTATGCCCTTGTGGCGCGTTGTTTCGGCTGTGTTTTCGATGAGCGCTTCCTGGGCTTTGCCGCGGTACTGCCTTCGTCGCTGCCTTGGCGGCGTGTTTGTCCGCTTCTTTGCCGGTTTTTTCCGGCCACTGGCCGCCGCCAGCAACTCCTCGTAGGCCTGCGTCAGGCACGAACGGTAAAACAGCGGGTCGGGTAGCATTTCCCGGGTTGAAACGAAGTTGATGGTGATTTTTCCGGCGCCACTGATGACCGCGTGAAACAGTCCCATCATGTCCGCCAGGGGGCCCATACCCATGGTCAGGTGGATCCTGGCTCCCGCCAGGTAGAGTGGAAATTGCGGGCCGGGGACATTCGAGACGATGGTGTGGAAAGGCATCGGCATGGTGGTGTGTGTGGCCGCCAGGGTCGCCGCGCTGAACCCCCAGCCCATGAGTTGGGGGATCAGCATCTCACTGAGGTCCAGAATCATACTGGGACCCAGTGTGCTGGTGTAGGCTTTTGCGGATTCTGCGTCATCGTGCACGGCGCGCAGGCGTTCGACGGGGTCGGCGATATCGGTGGCCAGTCCGATCACCATGAGGCTGACCTGGTTGCCCGTGGACTGTCCGTCGTGTTCCCGCCGGGTGCTGATGGGCGCGCCGCAACTGAGACTGTCGGCGGGCAGCTCCCCTTTGCTGTCCAGGTATTTGCGCATGCCTCCGCCGACAATGGACACCATGATGTCATTGATCGTGACGCCGATGTCCAGGGATGCCCGCATGTCCTTGATTGTCGCCAGATCCATGGTATGCGCTTCCGTGACGCGGCTGGCGGAGATCCGATTGTTGAACCGGGTTCTGGCCATGCGGTGCTTGCGCTGTTCGCCCTGCCGTTTGCCGCTTATGCGGTTGGCCCGGATGACCGCTGGCACCAGACTTCCCACTGTCTCGAAGAATTTCAGCGGCCTTTTCAGGTTGTGCAGGTACGCGCGAGACCACACGTACCACGTGGCGGGGTCCCGCTCTCCCTGCCAGTCGTCCGCTGCCGGGGGCGGTTCGACCTCGTCCGTGAGGCTGTGAATGGCGGCGACGATTTCCGCGCCCGACACCCCGTCGATCGCGGCGTGGTGAATCTTCAACATGATGGCAAAGCTGTTGCCGGGCAGGCCCTCGACGCCGCTCAGGCCCTCGATCACGTAGGCTTCCCACAGGGGGCGTTTCAGGTCCAGCCCACGCGCGTGCAGGCGCGACAGAAGGATACAGAACTGGCGCCAGTCTCCCGGCCTGGGCAGTGCCAGATGGCGCACATGAAACTCCAGGTCGAAGTTGGGATCCTCGACCCAGTAGGGGGTATCCAGACCCATGGCGCCGCCGGCCAGCTTGCGCCGGAATATCGGCGACTTGTGCAGATTGCGCTCGAAGACGGTGAGGATTTCCTTGAAGCGCACCTTGCCTTCCGCGCGGTGGGATTGATCGTAGACAATCACCGGGCTGATGTGCAGTGGAGCGCGCTCTTTCTCGGCTTCCAGGAAATTGTTGTCCATTTCGGTCAACTGTTGCATCGTACGCTTTCCCTTTGTATTCGGGTGTACTGTGCCCCTAACCGCCAGCGGCGGCAAGGGGCCCGCACATCGGCGCTGGCCGTCTCTCGTCTCGCCTGCCGTGGTGTCCGGCCTGTCGCCTGTTCAGGCGGGTTTTGGCCCACCTCCCGACAATGGTCGCATTTGGCGGTTTCGAGGGCTTGCAATCGGGTTTCAAAACACTGAGTATATGTACAGTACTCCTGCGGCAGAGCTACGGGGACCAAAACAGGTGGTGACGCCCCGAGGTACAGAGCGACGCAGGCAATGTGCGAGTCATGGAGTGGCAAAATTGGCGTACGGTGGCGTACGAAAGCAGCGTGCAATAGCCAGAACACCTGGTGATAACCAGAACACATAACCAGAACACATAGCCACAAAACACAGTCAGCAGAGAGGGGAGAAACAACATGGATGCGAACAGGGTTGCGAACAAGGATGCGAACAAGGAAAAGGCACTGGAAGCGGCACTGAGCCAGATCGAGCGGCAGTTCGGCAAGGGCACGGTAATGCGTATGGGCGACCGGGAGCATGTGGCCCTTCCCGCCATTTCCACCGGCTCACTGGGTCTGGATGTCGCTCTCGGTATCGGCGGCCTGCCCAAGGGCCGCATCTGCGAGATCTACGGTCCCGAATCATCCGGCAAAACCACATTGACCCTGCAGGTGATTGCGGAGGCCCAGAAGTGCGGCGGCACCGCGGCCTTCATTGATGCGGAGCATGCCCTGGACCCCATTTATGCCGAGAAACTGGGTGTACAGATGGACGAGTTGATCATGTCCCAGCCCGATACCGGCGAACAGGCCCTGGAAGTGGCGGAAATGCTGGTCCGTTCCGGCGCGATCGATGTACTGGTGATCGACTCGGTCGCCGCCCTGACCCCGAAAGCCGAGATCGAGGGTGAAATGGGTGACTCCCACGTGGGTCTGCAGGCGCGGCTGCTCAGCCAGGCCATGCGCAAGCTTACCGGCGCCATCAAGCAGACCAACTGCCTGGTGATTTTCATCAACCAGATCCGCATGAAGATCGGTGTCATGTTCGGCAACCCCGAGACCACCACCGGCGGCAACGCGCTCAAGTTCTACTCTTCCGTGCGCCTGGATATTCGTCGTATCGGCGCGGTCAAGGACGGCGACGAGGTGATCGGCAACGAGACCCGGGTCAAGGTGGTGAAGAACAAGGTGGCACCACCCTTCAAGCAGGCGGAATTCCAGATCATGTACGGCCATGGTATCTACCGGATGGGCGAAGTCATCGACTGGGGTGTGAAACAGAACCTGATCGAGAAATCCGGTGCCTGGTATTCCTACAAGGGCGACAAGATAGGGCAGGGCAAGGCGAACGCCGCCAAATTTCTCGGTGATAACCCGGCCGTGGCCAACGAAATCGAATCCCAGATACGCGCCCAGGTCATGGGTACTCCCGTACCGGCGGAGACATCCCCGGTCGACGCCGAAACTATCGCGCCCGAGGAATAACGGGGGCGTTACGGTTGAGCGGTTTCTTCAGGCGTCGGGGACTACGTATCCCACTGCCATTCCCGACGCCTCTTTTCCCGATGTTCGAAGAATCCCCGGCGAAACTCTGTAAAGAGTCGACGGCCGCCGAGATACGCCTGGCAGCAATGAACCTGCTGGCGCGCCGGGAGCATTCCCTCGGAGAGTTGCGACGCAAACTGGGTGCTCGCTTCGACGACCGCGACGCCGTGGAAGATCAGCTGCTGCGACTCGCCAGTGAAGGCCTGCAGAGCGATGAACGTTTCGCGGAGAGCTTCGTGTGCCAGCGGGTCTCCCGTGGTCAGGGGCCGCTGCGTATTGACCGCGATCTGCAACAGCGGTCGGTGGCGCCAGCCACCATTTGCGCCGCACTGGCCGCCGCGCAGGTGGACTGGTGCGATGCTGGCAGCCGCGGTACTGCAAAAGCGGTTCGGACCGGGCATCGCGGCAGATGCTCGCGAGTTGGCCCGGCGCGTTCGATTCCTGCAATACCGGGGCTTCAGCGGCGAGCACTATCGCCATCTGGTGGATAGAGGTTAGCGAGGATCCCGCACGCTGCCTGTGTTGTTGTTTTTGTGTCGTTTAATCGGTGCCCGGAGCAGGGCACTGTCACTCTTCTGTATGGGCCCGGACGGTCGCCACCAAGGTTGTCGGCAGTATGGCCCCGGCAGCCGACACCGGGGTTGTCGGCAGCGGCGTCCCCTGTTGCCCCATTATTTCTCCACCGATTTTTTAAGTATTCGGGCAATTTCATTGTCGTCGTGGTGCGTCAGGTCCTTGTCAATCTCATGGGTAATGCAGCGACGGGTGTCCTCGTCCAGGGCGGCTCGCAGTTTGCCGAGAAATCCGGGCGCGGCAACCAGGGCGAGTGAGTCGTACTGCTTCTGGACCCGTCCGGCGCGCAGATTGTCAGCCAGTTGCCGGGCAAATACCTCGGCCTCGTGTTCAGTCGGCGAGACCTCCGGTTCAGACCGTCTGCGCTGGCCTTTCGCGCCTCGCTGGATGACATCGGCGCCGGCGCCTGTCACCAGATCGCCTTCGTGCGCGCGTCCCCGGGGATGGTCTTCCGTTTTCATGGGTTCCAGGTCGTCCCAGCGGTGACCGCGCCTGAACAGGCGTGCCCGTGAACTGTCCGCCACCAATACCCAGTTGTATTTCATACGGTGTCCTCCCGATGTGAACTGCATGCCCCTGCGCATCCGCGTCGCACTATGTCAAAAACATCCTGGCCTACGCGGGTAATGCCAGGGAAGGAACATTCAGTCTGACCACGGCGCGAGGGTTCAGGCCGCGCGGCGGGCCGGAGCGGCCTGCGGGCCGCGAATCAGCGTGCCGGGCACGGCGCCGGTGTATTCGCCGTTTTCCATGACGATCTCACCGCTGACGATGGTGGCCAGATAACCCCTTGCGCCCTGGAACATGCGGCGGCCGCCGGCCGGGAGGTCAAAGATGATTCGGGGGGCCTCCAGCTGCAGCGCATCGAAATCGACAAGATTGAGATCCGCTTTCATGCCGACCTCCAGGGTGCCGCGGTCCTCGAGGCCCACGCAGCGCGCGGTATCGTGGGTCTGCATCTTCACCGCGTCTTCGAGTCGCAGGCGCGGGCCGCGTTCGCGGTCGCGCACGAAGTAGCTGAGCATCTGTGTGGGCACACTGGCGTCGCAAAGCACGCCGCAGTGTGCTCCCGTATCCGCCAGCGACAGTACGGTGCTGTCGTCTTCCAGCAGTGCCACCTGCCGGCTGAGGTCGCCCGCGCCGTAGCCGAAACAGGGGAAATAGACAACATTTGTGCCGTCGTTGCCCAGCATCAGGTCGTAGCAGTATTCGCCGGGAGATACGCCGGCCGCGGCGGCTCTGGCGGTGATGCTGTCCTCCGGCCCGGGTTCGTAATTCGGCGGGTCGCCGAGCTCGTACAGTTTGTCGTAGCCGCCGATGATCGTGTCCATGAAATCGTCGCCCGTCAGCGGCAGGTCCTCGGCGAGAATGGCCGCGCGCACCTCCGGCTTGCGCAGCTCGGCCAGGCGCTCATCGTGGGACATGATCGACAGTGGGCCGTAGTTGGTGTGAAAGCTGAAAGGATGGATGGTACCGTCCCAGGAGAGCAGTATATTGACCGGCCGCGCGCCGACGTGCGGTATCAGACGGGCACCCTCCCGGCGCGCGCGGCGCACGTAGTCGAGCTGTGCCTGCACCCGCGGCCAGTCACTGTTCTCGCGGAAAAACAGCACGAAGTTTATCTGGCAGTTGTTCTCGATGGACAGGCGCTTCATCCAGTCCATCTCCTCCTCCCAGTTGTCGAAGTCCGAGACCAGACCGTAGATGCCGCGCCCGCCCAGCTCGCCAATAGCCCGCCCGATGCCGAGGAGCTCCTCCTCATCCGCGTAGGTGCCGGGCATCGCCTCGGCTTCGCGGGTAGTGTGCAGTTTGGTGCGTGAAGTGGTGAACCCCAGGCGCCCGGCGGCGATGCCGTCGCGCACGATGGCGGCCATTTGTCCGATATCCTCGGTGTGGTCCTCGTTGGGGTGCCGCGGGTCTCCCATGACAAAGGTGCGCACGGCGCAGTGGGGTACCTGGGCGCCCACGTCGATGGCGCGAGGATAGGACTCCACCGCGTCGAGGTATTGGGGAAAGGATTCCCAGTTCCACCGGATGCCCTCGTGCAGGGCGGCGCCGGGAATGTCCTCGACATCCTCCATCACGGCGATCAGGCGGTCGTGAGCGCTCTCAGTGTGCTCGCAGGGCGCGAAGCCGACGCCGCAGTTGCCCATGACCAGCGTGGTAATGCCGTGGTGCGCCGCGGGGGAACACACCGGATCCCAGGTGGCCTGGCCGTCCATGTGCGAGTGTACGTCGACCCAGCCCGGGGTAAGCAGGTGACCGGCGGCGTCGATCTCCCGCGCGCCCGGGCCTTCGACCTTGCCCACTGCGACAATGCGTCCGGCCTCTACCGCAAGGTCGCCGTGAAACGCGTCGCGGCCCGTGCCGTCCACGATACGTGCGTTGCGAATCAACAGATCGTACATGATTTTCACCTCCGGGATGCTGGCATTGAGTGTACTCGACTGGCCTGTCGGCAGGTAGTCCGGTTGCGTCGGGGCTGAGAGTGGTTCAATTTCGAACACCGCGCTGTGCGGTCGCGAGTGGGCGGCATCGGCCTCGCATCTGCGAAGCGGCGACAAGTCCGGTGTGATGGGCTATGGTTGAAATCCCGAAACGGCCGGCACCCGGAAGATACAGCTGTGGAACTCAAATACTGTGCCCGTACCTCCTGTGAGCGCGTCGTGCGCGGCATACACGATTATTTGCCGCTCGGGTTTGGCTCGCTCGGCGCTACTGGCGGCAGGCCGGCGTGAGCGTTGGCGCGATCGAGGTCGCCACCACACCCTGGAACTGGGGCGAAGTCGTCGGCGCCGATGGCCTGTGCCGGCAGGCGGAGCGGGCCGAGGCCATGGGTTTTCACTCATTCTGGCTGCCCGAAAATCATTTCGGTGATGCACACGCGCTGCCCGCGCCGCTGTTGCTGCTTGCCGCCGTGGCCGGCCGTACCTCGACGTTGCGCCTGGGATGCACCTCCTACCTGTTGCCCATCCGCCATCCCCTGTTGGCCGCGGAGGAAGTGGCGGTGTTGGACCGGTTGTGCGGCGGGCGCCTTATTCTCGGCGTCGGCCGGGGCATTCAGCCAGCGCTCTTCAATGCCTTTGCTATCGCGCCGGCGGACAAGCGCACGCTGTTCGCCCGCAATCTGGCGCTCATGCGCCGCGCCTGGCGCGGTGAAGCGGTCGGTGAAGATGGAGCAGGGGAGCCGGTCTACCTGGCTCCGCTCCCCGTACAACGACCTGAGCCGCCCGTCTGGGTGGCGGCATTCGGCCCGCTGGCACTGGAGCAGGTTGCCGGCCTCGGCCTGCCGTATCTGGCCTCGCCGCTGGAATCGTTCGAGCAGCTGTCGCGGAATTACCGGCGCCACGGTGCGCTGGTAGCCGAGGCGAAACTGCCCGTGGTCGACGTCGTCCCGGTCATGCGCACGGTGTTTGTCACGCCCGATGCGCGGCTTGCATCCTCGGTGCGCGAAGCCCTGCAACGCCAGATGGCCCCGCGCATGCGTGACCCGAACGCGCGGGTCGACGACTGGGCGGTGGTGGGCGATGTCGCCTATGCGCGGGAGAAGCTCGCGCAATACCGCGAGTGTCTGGGACTCAGCCACCTGATATTGCGCGGCGGAATCCCGCTGGTCGACGAGACGGAACAACTGCGCAGTCACGAGTTGACCCTCGCCGCGGTCAGTGGTCTCTAGTTTTTCAACGGCCCGTCAAGCGTCATCGCCACAGGTCACGCGGTACTTCGCCAAGCGCGGTTCCAGTCTGTCGAAGCCCTTGTAGGCGGCCAGGGCTGCCGGCGTGCGGTCGATTGCGGTGAACAGCGCCTGCAGGGCCCCGGCTGTGTCCGCCAGCCGCTCCAGCGGGTGAAGGTACACACGGATGGTGAAAACGACGGCGCCGCTCTGCGGCAACCGCGTCAGCGACTGGCGTTCACTGCGATAGCATACCTGTGTCGCCGGACCGATATTCTCATCATGGGGCGGGCGGCGGCACAGTTCATTGCCGGGCTGCAGCGACCAGTTGTGACGCACGACGGGCCGCTCCGGCCGCAGATGTCGAAAGAATCGATCGACCCGGGGTGCGAGTTCGGCGTCGAAGCCCGGAACGGGAGCGTGGATGTCCGCCAGCGGACGCGCGAATTTTTCTTCCAGCAGCCAATCGCTGGGACTGCACAGGCTGGCCGCGGTGAGGTGGTAGCGTCCGGCGATCTCCTGCATGATCACCAGGTCATCGGCGAGCCACAGGGAGCACTCCCAGAGTGGTTCTGCTCCCGGGGCCGGCAGGCGCAGTGCGGCGGGTCGAAACAGCAGGGTGCCATCATCCTCGCCGCGGTACAGATCGCCCTGGTCGCGGGTGAGGTGTATGCGCAGCCGCTCGGCGAGCTCCCGCTGCGCATCGGTCGAGTCGGGCAGTGCGCGGTAGCAACAATCACCCAACCGCACGCGTTGCTCGAGTTTGTGCCCGTGGTAACGGGACAGATCCGAGTCCGTCTCGATCCAGTGGTGCGCGTCCAGGGGCGAGAGCCCCATGTGCAGAATATGGGGCGCCTCGATGTGCGGCAGATAACGCGGTGTCTGGTTGTCGAACAACACGGGCAGTTCGCCGTCGCTACCGGATGAGTCCCACCACGCAGCCGGTCATGCAGGTGGCCAGCAGGCCGGACCAAATGGACCGCGGCGCAAGGCGCAGGATTGTGGCGCTGCGCTGGGGGCACATGGCGCTCAGGCCGCCGATCATGATGCCCAGGCTGCCGAAGTTGGCGAAGCCGCACAGGGCGTAGGTGAGAATCAGGCGGCTGTGCTCGCTGAGGGCGGCGCTGTCAAGCGAGGCCAGTTGCAGGTAGGCCGCCAGCTCATTGATGAAAACCTTGGTCGCCAGCAGTTCCCCGGCGGTGTTGGCCTCGCTCCAGGGAATGCCCAGCAGCCAGGCCAGGGGCGCAAGCACCTGGCCGAACACACCGACCAGTGTGAGGGGTTCACCGCCGGTGGGCACCAGCGCCAGTGTGGCATCGACCAGGTAGACCAGCGCTACGAATACAATGAGCATACCGATGATACTGGCCAGCAGGCGCAGGCCGTCCCCGGTGCCCGTGACAATGGCATCCATGCTGCCGGCGTAGGGTGATGTCAGGATCACCGGTTCGCGCGCCGCCGACGCCGCCGGCGGTACCATGACCGCGCCCAGCAGCAGGGCCGCCGGTACACTGATCAGCGAGGCGACCAGAATGTGGCTCAGCGCCGTGGGCACCGTGTCCGCGAGAATCCCCGCGTACAGGGCCAGGACGGTACCTGCCACCGTCGCCATGCCGCAGGTCAGCAGCATGAACAGTTCGCTGTCGGACATCTTGTCAAGATGTGGCCGGATCAGCAGCGGCGATTCCACCATGCCCACGAATATCGAACTCGCCGAACCCAGACTGATGGCGCCGCTCAACCCCATGGATTTGTCCAGCACTTTCGCCAGACCCGCGATCAGCCATGGGATCACCCGCCAGTGCCACAGCAGGGCGCTCAGCGCCGCGAACACAATCACCAGCGGCAGGGCGCGGAAGGCGAGCACGAAGCTGTGCTCCGGCGCCGTCACCGCAAAGGGTGCCTCGGCGCCGCCGAGAAACCCGAAGACCATGGCGGTGCCTTCCGCCGTGGCGGCCTCAACTGTCAGTACCAGTTTGTTGACCAGCAGCAGTGCCTGTTGCAGCAAAGGCAATTTAAGGAACAGGATGCACAGCAGCAACTGGGCGATAATTCCCGTCGCGACCAGGCGCAGGGGGAAACGACGCCGGTCCGCGCTGGTAAGCCAGGCCAGAAATATAATCACCGGCAACCCGAGCAGCGCCTGGGACATCGCGTCAATCCTGTAGCCAAAGCGCCGACGTTAGAGGAGGCGTTGTCCAAAGTCCACCGCGGTGCACAGGTGTGGCGCCTCGATTCGGGTCCAGTGCGCACCCCCGGTCCAACATGGATAAAAATTGAGCTGATACGCCGCCGGGCAGGTTTGAAATACTGTACATGGGCAAGCTCAGTCGCGGTGGCGGCTTGTTGGGGGAGCGCGGCTGGTCCATGCTTGTCCATTCCATTTCCCGGGAACCCGCGCCATGCTATCCAAATTCGACGACTACCCCATTCACCAGACTCCAGAGCCGGTCTTTCACGCCGCCACCAGTGACCGTTTCGTCTACGATCGTTTCTGGTATAACGCCCATGCCCGGGACGGCAGTTTCTATTTCGGCATCGGCATGTGTCGCTACGCCAATCTCGGCATTCTGGATTGCAGCCTGAGCCTGGCGATCGATGGCAAACAGTATGCTTTCCACGGTTCCCGCAGAGCACCGGATGAACCCACCGATACCAGCGTGGGGCCCTTCAAGCTGCAGATTCTGGAGCCCATGGGGCGCCACCGGTTGGTCATCGAGGCCAATGACACAGGTATGGAGTGTGATCTTTTGTTCACACCCCGCAGTGGCTGTATCGAGGAGGGCCGCCAGACATTGCGCAACGAGCGCTTCGTGGTAATGGATGCGACGCGCCTCGACCAGTTCGGATCATGGTCCGGCTGGATCCGCTACGATGGCAGGGAATTGACGGTGGATGGCGACACGACCTTTGGCCTGAAAGACCGGTCCTGGGGTATCCGGCCCGTGGGCGAGCCCTATACCGGCGGCGCGCCCATGGCCGAGTTCCAGGCGCTCCATTTCTGCTGGATGCCCATCCACTGGGAAGATCAGTGCAGCCTGGCCGGATGGTTCGAGGACGAGACGGGGCATCAGTGGCACGCGGACCAGGCGATCGTGCCGCATTACCCGACGGTCGAGGAGATACCCGGAACCAATGACCCCGCCGCCCGGATCTGGCAGGGCAGGGTGGAGCATTCGCTTGAGATGATACCCGGTACGCGCCGCGCGCAATCGGCGGTTGTCACCATGCACGACCGCGGCGGAGAGAGCATGGAGGTGCATCTGGAACCCGTGCTGGCACATCGCATGAAGGGCCTGGGTTACCAGCATCCCGAATGGGGTCACGGCAAATGGCAGGGCGAACTGGTCATCGAGGCGGAAAGCTGGCGGGACAGCGACCTCGACCCGCTGGCGTTGGAGAACCTGCACGTCCAGCAGGTTGTAAAGGCCACCTGCGGCGACCGGGTCGGCCACGGCGTGCTGGAACAGATGCATATCGGACCGTCGGCGAGCTATGGATTCAAGGACTGGTTCGATGGTGCCCAATAGGCGGCTTTCCTCCGCGCCGCCATACTTTCTATAATCGGGTCGTAAAGACTGTGGAGGCGGCCTGTGCAAGGATCCCGACTGGCGCTGCGCGCCATCAAGTGGTTCGCGGGCATATTGCTGCTGTTGCTGGCGGCCGCACTGGGAGCGATCTGGTGGGTCGGTGCCTGGAACCTCGTTTTCCCCGACCAGAGCCACGACACCGTGCCGCCGGAGCTGCCGGCGGATCTCGCCGAACCCGCGCTGCTTGTATTCAGCAAGACCAACGCCTTCCGGCACAGGGAGGGTATTGCCGGCGGCGCCCGCGTGCTGGAGGACATCGCCGGCGAGCGCGGCTGGGGGCTGTTTCATACCGAGAATGGCGCGGTATTCAACACCGGCGACCTGGCGCGTTTCAAGGTGGTCGTGTTCCTCAATGCGTCCGGCGACATGCTCGATGCCGGCCAGGAAGCGGCGTTCCAGACCTGGCTCGAGAACGGCGGCAACTGGCTGGGTATCCACGCCGCCGGCGACAGTTCGCACAGTGAGTGGCAGTGGTACCGGGACAACCTGATCGGCGCCGATTTCACCGCCCACATCATGGGGCCGCAGTTCCAGACGGCGACGCTTGTGCTCGAAAACCGAGGGCATCCGGCGCTGCGGGACCTGCCGGCTTCGTGGGAGCACGAGGAGGAGTGGTATTCCTGGGAGCGCAGCCCGCGCGCCGAGGGCTTTGTCGTCCTCGCCACCGTCGACGAGGGGTCCTACAATCCGGTCCAGAAAATCCTGGGCAGCGAGCGCGATCTGCGCATGGGCGACCATCCGGTGGTCTGGGCCAATTGCGTGGGCACCGGTCGCACATTTTATATCACCATGGGGCACCGCGGCGACGCCTTTGAGCAGCCGTGGAATCGGCGTCTGCTGGAGAACGCGCTGGTCTGGCTGACAGGGCCGCCGACCGAGCTCGGCTGTGCCGAACAGGCACCGTACAGGGCAACAAAGAGTGCTCCCACGGCGACAAAGGGAATGCCAGACTCCCCGGGGGGCTAGGGAATATCCATTACCGCGGTCTTGAGGGGCTCGATATCGCCCTCGGGCAGCAGGAATCGCCAGAACATGATGCCGTAGGGCCGCCCCTCCGTGTCCAGCCAGTTCGGGTGTCCCGGGTCGCGGTGCGACACGATCATCTCGAAGTTGCCGTCATCGTCCTGTCGTGCCTGCGCGCGGTTCAGCGATATCTGCCGCTCCTCGTAATTGAGAGTCTGCAGGAAGCGGTTGAACAGCACTACGTTGGCGAAGCGGCACCTGGGGAAGCGGCCGCGTATGATCAGCGCCTGTTTGGGTCCGAGCACAAACGGCGCCATGCTGTAGACATTGTCCCGGGCGGCGTAGGTGATAGCGTCGTGGCTGTCATCCTTCACCGGAGGAGCAAACTCGTTTGGCACCCGCGAGACCCAGGCCGGGCTGTTGTCACCGCCCATGGGTATCATATTGCCCCGAATAAACCGGGTGACCCGCCGAATGCCCGCGGCGATGTCCTCGTCGTTGGGGACCGGTCGCGGCTTCACCGGGGCCAGGTTCTCGATGGTGATGGGTATATGATGCAGGCGGTCGTTGTTGATGCAGCGCTCGCGCTCGTAGTAGTGGCGGCTGGTGATGCTCGTGGCACCCGCGGGCAGGCGCAGCCAGTTGCCCTTGACCTCCTGCGCGCTGGCGATAATTTCGTAGTTGCCGTTTGCATCGGCCTCGAACTCGGTGTCGTTGAGAGTGGCGCCCAGGCCGTCGCCTTCGCTTCCAGCCCCCAGCTCCACCGTAAAACTCGTGTAGGTGGCGTCCGCCAGATTGCCCCTGATACGGTAGCGGTGATTTTCATCGATAACGGCGGAAAAATAGCGGGCGTCGGGATTGTCACCCAGAAGTTTCTTGTGCTGGTTGATAAAGGGAGTGAAAAACGGCCGTTCAGGGTCCGCTTCCAGCCACGACTCCAGGCCGTGCATCAGGATGTGCAGCAGTGCCCGGCGCGCTTCGGCAAAGTCCTGTGGCGTGCGCAGATTCCAGGTGTCGGTGGCGAAGGCCGCCTCCAGCTCATCGAGCGTTCGTTGCAGGTTCGCCATGGCGGCGCTGGCCTGACCGGCGGGCCGGGTTTCGACGGCTGCCAGAACCTGTGGGCTCAACAGCCCGCTGGCCAGGCCTCCGAGTGCTGCGCCCTTCAGTAGATCTCTTCGATCCATGTGTAATTCCTCCCGGAATCTGGCCGGTGAACTGCTCAGTCGGCAAAAGGCGGCCGCTGGCCGCCGCAGAGCACATCGGTGACGCGTTCCGTATCCATGTACTCTTTCAGACTCAACAGCTTGCCATCGCGGAACTCGAACAGGAAATGGTACTCGTTGCTGTAGGTCTGGCCGGAGACATGCTCTCCCTCGCCGACGGCTTCAACGGCGACCTTGTTGCCCTCGCCGATCATGTCGATGATCTCGAACTGCAGGCCATGCGGGAACACCTCGAAAATGCTGCCCGCCGAGGCGGCAATCTGTTCGCGACTGAACGTGCCGGAGATCAGTGTGCCGCCCATGGTATGCAGGAAGCCGTCGGGCGCATAAGTATCCACGATGAAGTCGATGTCGGCATTGTTCATGGCGTCGAAAAACTGCCTGACGATGGCCTTGTTGGCCTGTACTTGCTCACCGTTCTTTTTACTGTTCATGGGAAGATTCCGTGGCTATCCTGATCGTTTCACGGAACAAGCATAGTCGTGGTGTGTGTCGCTGCCAGGCCCTGGAGTTCAGATAGCTGGCCCGTGCGCTACCCTTGTCGCAGTTTAAGGCCTGTGGTTTAACATAGTGATGCGCCGAAAGCGCTCTCGCTCAGGCATCGACATTGCGCCGGAGAGCTTTCAGTCTGCCGCGCCGGGTCTTGCGGTCCAGGCGTTTCTGCCGGCTCGCCGCGGTGGGTCCGGTGGGCCTGCGCCGACGTTGTGAGCGGATAGCGCTTCTGACCAGAGAACGCAGGCGCTCCAGGGCGTCGGCGCGATTTCTTTCCTGACTGCGAAAGCGCTGGGCCTTGATGACTATGACGCCGTCTTTGCTGATGCGTTTGTCGGTACAGCGGCGCAGGCGGTCCTTGCAGCTTTCCGGCAGTGAGGAGCTGTCGATCTCGAAGCGCAAGTGAATCGCCGTGGCGACCTTGTTGACGTGCTGGCCGCCGGCGCCCGTGGCGCGCACAGCTTCGAGCTGTACTTCTTCCAGCGGTATGTCGATCCCATCGGATATGGTCAGTGACACGGTAAGCTACCGGTTGCGCCCCAATCGCTCGTGGGCCTCCACCCATTCGCTGGTGCGACTGACCTTATCGACTTTGGCGGCGGCGCCCAGGGAGAGCTCTCCGGCGACCGCGAGGGCGGCCGCAATCTCCACGAGCTTGTAGGCCTTGCCCTTGCCGTAACAGTCCATGATCTCCAGGCATTCCCGCTGCGTGGGCAGACCGGTGCCGCCGCCGTAGGTAGCCATGATCAGCGACGGGAAGGTGATGGAGAAGTAGTAGTCTCCGTCCCGGGTTACCTTGTTGTACGTGGTACATTGATTCGATTCACCGATATTGGCGATGTCCTGTCCCGTCGCCAGATACAGTGCCGCCAGCCCGTTGGCGGGATGGGCCGCGTTGTTCGAGGAGTAGCTGATGAAGGAACTCAGGGTGCTGATGCCCTGCCCGTAGTGCATCTGCTCGGGGCTTATCCGCAGGTTCTCTATCATTACCTGGCGGGGGATGGTCAGCTCCGCCGTGACCCGACGCCCGCGCCCCTTCAGGAGATTGACCGCGGAGGTCTTTTTCTCGGTATCGAAATTGCCGGACAACAGGTAATGGGAGAGAGTGGGATACTCCTTCTGGATCCATTCACAGGCGGCAAACGTGGCGCGACTGGTCATGTTCTGTCCCGCGGCGTCGCCGGTACTGTAATCGAAACGGGTGAATACCATGTTGTGGGCGATGTACTGCTCGATTTCGAGCAACACACCGACCGAGGTCGTGCTCTCTGCCTGTTCCTTTATCCGTGCATGATTGTCGCGCAGCCAGTGACCGAAGTCCCGCGCCTCTCGGGCGCTGGGAAAGACGAATACCGGCGCGCGCTGCATGGCCTCGCCGACCACGGTGGTGGTAACGCCGCCGCTCTCGCGTATCACGCGCATGCCGCGATTGTAGCTGGCGAGCATGGTTCCCTCGATGGTTGCCATGGGGACGTAGAACTCCCCCATGGCGTGCTCGCCATTGACCAGAAGGGGGCCGGCCAGGCCGATCGGGATCTGGGCCGCGCCGAACAGATTTTCGATATTGCCGGCCATGTCCCGGGGATCGAAGGAAAATCTTGTTGTGTGATCCAGCTTCGCGGGAGTGTTTTCCTCGATGAACGTCTGGCGTGCGCGCACGATTTCCGGGCTGTAGTCGTTGTCACCGGACCGGGGTATTTTCTTGCTCACTGGGGCTCTCCGCTGCAGATGCCGACGCATGAAATTACGCCCTCAACCGCCGCGGGTCAACGCATGTAAAGGGCTGGGAGTGGCTCACTCTGGATACATGCCGTACGCGCCGTAACCCTGATTCGCGATCAAACCGACCACTGCCCACAGGCGTGACTTCCGGGCTGACATACCGCTACAATCGCAGCGCCGGTTGCACTGGCGGACATACCCAACGGCGGACATGCCCAACGAGGGAAAACAACGATGAACTCCAAACCCCGTATTATTGCCCGCGAACAATGGCAGCCCTGGCTCTTGCGGTTACTTGCACTGGCGTTGTTCGCAGTCCTGCCCGCCTGTTCGGACAACGGTGACGGTGGGCAGGATACCGGCGGCGGCGACGCGCAGCCTTTTGCCGAACTGTTCGACCAGGGCATCACCCGCTACCTCGGTATCTACTCACCCATGCTGTCCGAGAGCGAGGGCGATACCCTGGTACACAGGTTCGGTACGGGAGACGGGCCGCTGTGTATGGAGGGCGCGCCCTATGCGATGGCGACGCGGGACAAGGGATCCGAGAATCTGCTGATTTTCCTGGAAGGCGGCGGTGCCTGCTGGTCGGATCTCTGTCTGGCTGTCACTGAAGCCAGCCCGGTTATTCCGCCGGCGGGAATCAACGATCCCGCGAGGACGAACAATCCGCTGCGGGACTGGAACCAGGTATACGTGCCCTACTGTGACGGTTCACTGCACGCCGGCGACCGCGACGTCGACACTAACGGCGATGGCGCAAACGATCGCTTCCACCGCGGCCTGCACAATTTGTCCGCGGCTCTGGATGTAGCGGCCAATACCTTTTCCTCGCCGCGCAGAATCGTGCTCGCGGGTAACAGCGGTGGCGGACTGGGCACGATATTCGCCCTGCCGCTGGTGCGCTTTCTCTATCCTGATGTCGAGATCGACGTGATCAATGATTCGGGCGTTGGCGTGAGCAAACCCGGTGAGCCTGCATTCCTGCGGCAACTCATGGAGGAGTGGAATACATCGGCGTTTATTCCCGCCAGCTGCCCGGACTGTATCGCTCCGGACGGGCACCTGACGGAATACCTGATATGGCAGTTGGAGCAGGATGAACAGGTCGATCTGGCCCTGCTCAGCTATACGCAGGACAGCGTTTTTGCCGATACGTTTCTGCAGATAGGCGGCCCCGCCTTCGAGGCGGCGCTGGTTGAGGAAATGCGCCAGCAGCGGGAGGCCCACCCCGGTCGCACGCAGACCTTTCTGCCGGCGGGCAATGACCACACTTTTGTCCAGTTGGAGCCGGACAAAACGGTCGGCGGTGTCAATTTGATGGACTGGATCGGGTTTATGCTTGCCGGTTCAGAGCAGTGGGTCTCCGTCGACGATTTTGGCGAGTGAGCCGTCTGTCCCCGACTGACGAGACATGGAGTTTTTATGGCAGGCAATGACAAGGACAAGGACAAGGATCTGCACCGTGAGTGCGTCAACAGATTTATCGCACTTGCGAATACGATGAAAGACGAAGGTATCGATATCAAACTGGTCAACGCCGCCTTGATGACCTCGTCGGGTCTTTACACCAGTTATATGGCCGGCGGCAACGATGGCGGCCTGACAGAATCCGGTGTGGAGAAAGTGACGGAGCTCTATCGCCGCGAACTTGCGCGTATCCAGGCCTTCAAGAAGCAGTCCGAAGGGCAATAAGTCGCTTAGGCGCTCGCGGCGGGTTGCAGGTGCTTCTGCTGGAAATAGCCGGGTGCCAGCATCGGTTTCAGTTCTTCCAGTGGTACCGGTTTGCTGAACATGTAGCCCTGGATCACGCTGGCCCCATGCTGGCGCAGAAAACGATACTGATCGTGGTTTTCCACCCCTTCCGCGACAATGTCCATGTTCAGGCTGCGTGCCATGGCGATAATGGCTATCACCAGGTTGGCGTCACTCTCGCTTTCCTCAAGGTCCACCACGAAGCTGCGGTCGATCTTCAATTCGTCGAGCGGAAAACGCGACAGGTAACTCAAGGACGAATAGCCGGTACCAAAATCGTCGATCGAGAGCTTGACGCCCAGGTCTTTCAATGAGTTCAGGGCCTTGATGGCCGAATCGGAGCCGTCCATCATGATCCCCTCGGTAAGTTCCAGCTCGAGACGCCGCGGCAACAGGCCGGTTTCCGCCAGCACCAGTGATACCTGTTCGATAAAGGAGGGGGTGAACTGCAGGGCGGATACGTTTACCGACACCTTGGGCAGGTTGAATCCTTCCGACTGCAATTCCACCATCTGGCGACAGGCTCGCTCGAGACCCCATTCGCCGAGATCCCCGATGAGTCCGAGCTCCTCCGCCAGTGGAATAAACTTGAAGGGCGGGATCAGGCCCTGTTCCGGGTGTTGCCAGCGCATGAGGGCTTCCGCCCCCACTACATTGCCGGTAATCGTGTCCACCTGCGGCTGGTAGTACAGCACCAGCTCGTTCTGCTCAATCGCCTTGCGCAGATCATTTTCCAGAGTCAGGCGTTCCACGCCCGCCACGTCCATATCGGAGCTGTAAAAAAGGAAGTTGTTCTTGCCCGTTGCCTTGGCGTGGTACATGGCGGTATCGGCGGCCTTCAGCAGGCCTTCGACAGTGTCCGCGTCCTGCGGCGCCAGCGCGATACCGATACTGGGTGTGACCACCAGCTCGTGGCCCTCGATGATGACTGGTTTGGTGAACGCGCTCAGCAGGCGCCTGGCGACCGTTGCCGCCGCGTTGGTATCGGCGACCCGGTTCAGGACCACCGTAAACTCATCGCCGCCCAGGCGAGATACGTCGATGGCTGAATCGGGCTCCACATTGTGGCCCACCAGGTCGCTGGCCCTGACGCAGTGCGCCAGACGCTTGGCCACTTCGCGCAGCAGCACGTCACCACAGCTGTGTCCCAGTGAGTCATTGATGCGTTTGAAGTTGTCCAGATCGAGGAAGAGCACGGCGGTCAATTCCTCGTTGCGCCTGCCGAGTCGCAGCAGCAGATCGAGTTGTTCGGTGAAAAGGCGGCGGTTGGGCAGTGAAGTCAGGCTGTCGTAGTAGGCCAGCTTATGCAGCTTGTCGCGGGTCTTGGTAACTTCTTCCACCGCCCTGTTGAGCTCTTCGTTGCGCCTGGACAACTGTAACGTGCGCTCCTCCACCTTCATGCTCAGCAGCTGGTGATCCACTTCGAGACGATTGGCGCGGCTGCGAAAGTCCCCGATGATGCCGTTGAGTAGTCCGGCCAGCTCCTTGAATTCTCCCTTGTACACCAGCTTGCCACTGTTGACCTCGCGGCCGGCGGCGATGTCATCGGCCATGCGCACGAGGGTGGTAAAGGGGGCTGTGATGCGCCGGGTCATTATCAGGCTGATCAAACTGCACAACACCACGAAAGCCAGAGCTGCGGCAGCCGCGAAAGCCGCTCGGGGCAGGATTCCGGCTACCAGCATTGTTCGGCTGATGCCAATGTGCACGTAACCGATGACATGCAAGCTGCCAACTTCACCGGCCGACACGACCGCGCGCCCGAAGTCCTCCCGGCTGTGGTCGGGTTGCCCCGGGTTAAGCACTGAAAATACCGGAATGGTCAGGTCTGAAATTCTTTCGCCGCCCGTAAGGGCGGCAAGAATGCTGTGCTCCAGGGGTACGATTTCACTGGGTCGGTGAGTCAGTGCTGTCGCCACGGCATCGGCATCCTGCCGCACATCCTGCAGTGTGACAGACTCGTAGTCCGGCGACCCCGCTTGCAACACTTCGCCGAGAACCTTGCCGGAGGGCGTGACAACCCTGGCAAAGCGCATGGCGGGGGAGTCATTTATGAGTTCGCGCAGGGCTTCTTTCTGGCTTGCCGTGTCGCGAAAGTAGATCGCGACCTGCAGTTGGGTCTGGGCCTGCACCCGGTGATAGGTGCGCTCCAGCAGTCGCTCCATGGCGCGATCATAGTCATTGCGGATGGCAGTTGCGGCCAGCAGAATGCCCGCTGTCGCCGCCACAAGTATCGTGAGCGTGTTGATCTTGCCGGCGACTGTCATGGAAATCCTGCGCTGCGCCATGCGCAGCCGTCGACCCTGTCGGCCCTGAATGGTGCCATTACTTTGTACCCCGTCCCGTGCATAGCCTCTTGTGGGCCTGTGTCGGGCGGTCGCCCCCGGTCTCGCGACCTTATCTGGCTGCCTGTTGCTGGATTGGCGCAGGCAGCGGCCCGAGACACGCTCCCCGAGGGAAAACTAGCATGAGTGTTGCAAATGGCGCAATTGTGCAAAATGCCGCTTGGGCGGGCCGGTTCAGCCCGCAGCTGCCTGGCGGCGGTCGGGGTTTACCCGGCGGTCATGCTCAATGAGGATGCCATTGACCATGAGCGGGAAGGTCACGGGTTGGCCGCTGCGGCGGTCGCTCGCACTGCGCTCCACGAGACGGCGCGGGGCGCGGTCTGTGGTGTCTGGATAATGGCCGGAATCATCGGAAACATAATTGCGTGCGGCAACCATGAAAACGTAAGCGGAAACGACGATTGCGCCAAAGCCCAGTACACCCAGGGTGATCAGTATCACGTCCATCGTGTGCAAAGGTCCCGTGCCTGGAAACGCAGAGTTTGTAATTAGTATGCAAAAACTGCGCCGTATACAGCGGGGCGCTTGTTATGCAGTCAGTTACGGTATCTTAGCGTTGGCGAGCGGAGCCAACAACAGGCGAGCGTATAATTTTCTGACAAATTTGGGTTAGCGGGCGCCCTTGCCGAAGAGCACCACTTCGACCGTGCTCAGGGTGATCATGAAATCGAGAAACAGGCTGTGGTTTTTGACGTAGTAGAGATCAAACTGCAGTTTTTGACGGGAGTCCTCTTCCGACGCGCCGTACGGATAGCTCAGTTGCGCCCAGCCGGTGATGCCGGGTTTCACCGCATGGCGGGCCTCGTAATAGGGGATGCGTTCCGCCAGATCCTCGACGAACTCGGGCCGCTCCGGGCGCGGTCCGATGAAGGCCATGTCACCGGCCAATACATTGAAAATCTGCGGTAATTCGTCGATGCGGGTTCGACGGATGAAGTTGCCGACTTTGGTCACCCTGCTGTCGTTCTTCGTCGCCCACCGCGCCTTGCCGTCGCTTTCAGCATCCGTCGTCATGCTGCGGAATTTCAGGACGCGGAACAGTTTGCCATTGAGTCCAACGCGCTCCTGGCTGAAGAAGATCGGCGCCCCGAATCCATCCTCGATCCAGATGGCCACCGCCGTGGCGACCATGAACGGCCAGGTTCCCATCAACAGGATAAAACTGGCGACGATGTCGAACACGCGCTTGGAAAGCTTCGTGGAGGAATCCGAGCGCAGTGCCTCGGTCAGCGTCATCCAGCCGGGGCTGGCAAAGTCGACGAGAATCTTGCCGGCTTCACGTTCAAAGAAATTCACCAGATTCAAAACCTTGACGCCCTGCAGCCGGCACTTGAATAACTCCTGTTTGGGTGCGTGCTCATGTTGATTGTCGAGGGCGACAACGATCTGGTCTATTTCCGTTTGCCTGGCGTATTCGGCGAGGGGCTGGCGCAGGTTGATGATACGCTCGCCGGTTATGCGAGGTTCCTCGCCTTCCACCCGCACGAACCCGACAATGCTGAAACCCTGGCGATCTGTTTTGCGACGCATGGAACTGGTGATAGTGGACGCGGCGAAACCGGAGCCATAGACCAGTACCCGGGTTTTCAACTGGTCGAGATCGGCGATATTGGTAAAGGCGACGCGACTGATCAGGTTGGCGGTGAATGACAGCAGAATGGTGTAGAGCAGTACGCTGCGCCAGAGCGCGAACTCCGGCAGGAGGTAGAACACGGCTCCGACAACCACGACTGTGGCGGTGAATCCGCCGACCGCGCGCAACAGGACGCCGGCGGCCCCTTCGCGCATGCGCGGTTCATAAAGGCCCATCGCGGACAGGCACACCATCGTCACCAGGGCATATACCAGGGCTCGGCTTGGAATCTGTGGCACAAGTCGCTGGAATGTGTCCGGCCCGAGTTCGACCAGGCAGTAGAGGTAGGCGCCGGCGTAGAAGGCGAAAAAGAACAGGGCGGCGTCGACCAGCGCCAGCCAGGAATATGATGTATGAACGTGGTGATTGAACACCCTGACCGTTGCCATCTCCGATCCCTTCGCAGCCCGGCCTGAACGAACACCAATTTGCGGGGTAACGCAAACCGCGCCACCTTTGCTGGCGAAGTCGGTAGTTCAGCCTTGGCTTTGTGCCCTTACCCCTCGAACGCCGCCGGCCGAGAACAGCCGACGGGCGAGTTATTCACAGCAACCGCCGCAGTTATCCACAAATGGCGGGCCGTATTCATTAAGGTAGCACGAGAACGCCCACCCTGCCCAAAAAACTGTGTCATTTGTGAACTGTGTCCAAGGATCACACCCGGGTGTTACCCTCTGATGACCGAACGGTGAACATCCAGTGCATTCACGCGCGCCTGTTCGAACAGTCGGGAAAATCCGGGCCGTATAAGATATTTCATGAATAATCAGTGAGTTGCGTCGTGCTGGGCTGCTTTGCTCGCGCGCCCCGGCACGACAGCCTCCCGGGTCAGAGGAATATTTCCACGGCCTCGGGGTGACTGAGGAAGCCACGGGGACTGGCGGAGAACCCGTAGGCGCCGGACTGGAAAATCGCGACAAGATCGCCGGGTTCGGCGCGCGGCAGGGTGACCCGGCTGCCGAGCAGATCCAGCGGTGTACACAGCGGTCCGACGATATTGACCTCCTCGAGGTCGGGCCCGGCCATGCGGTTGCCGAGACCGATGGGGTAGTTCTTGCGGATGACCTGCCCGAAATTGCCCGATGCGGCCAGGTGATGGTGCAGGCCGCCGTTGGTAATCAGAAAGATCTCGCCCCGGGACTCCTTGCGGTCAATCACCTCACACACGTAAAGGCCGGCCTCGGCGACGAGATACCGGCCCAATTCCATGACGATTTCGACACCCGGAAGCTTCTCGCGTGGCCTGCGCCACCAATGGCGACAGGTTCTCGGCGATAGGTTGCAGGTCGAGGCGCTGCTCGCCGGGAAAGTAGGGCACGCCCAGCCCGCCCCCGATATTCAACCAGCGTACCGGGCCGGGTGCGTGCTCGGCGAGCCGCAGCGCCAGTTCGAAGGTCTGTGTATGGGCGGCGGCAATCGCATCGGCGCGCAGGCTCTGGGAGCCGCTGAAAATATGAAAGCCGACGAACTCCAGAGGCAGTTCACGCAGTGTGGCGAGCATCTGCGGCACTCGTTCGGCATCGACGCCGAAAGGTTTGGCGCCGCTGCTCATTTTCATCCCGGCCGTTTTGAGTTCGAAATCGGGGTTGACCCGAATCGACACCCGCGGCGGTGCTGCGGCCTGGCTGGCCAGGTCGGCGATGCGGGACATTTCCTGTTCCGATTCCATATTGATGATGACGCCGCTGTCCACCGCCAGCGTCAGGTCTTCAACGGATTTTCCGGGCCCGGCGAAGCTGATGTTGCGCGGATGCGTGCCCGTCGCGAGGGCGATGCGCAATTCGCCGGCGGAGGCTACATCCAGCCCATCGGTGAGGCCCGCGAGATGCCTGGCGACGGGGGGCATGGGATTGGCTTTGATAGCGTAGTGCAGCCGCACCGCGGGCGGCAGGACGGCGCGCAGCCGGCCGACCTGGGCGGCCATGATATCGCCGTCATAGGCGTAAAACGGCGTGCCGATACTCGCGGCGATATCCGGCAGCGGCCGGCCCCCGACCTGCAGGCAGTTGTCCACAACCGGGAATTGGTCCATCCGTTCGTGGCGTGGTATGGCAGCCGTGGGGTCGGGGTTGCTCATGCGGATTCGTCGCGGAACATGCCCCGATACTCCTCAAACAGGGCGCGCCTGTCTATCTTGCCGTTCTGGTTGTGGGGCAGGGCGTCGCGGCGGATGATTTCCAGCGGCACCATGAAGTTGGGCAATTCCCGGCGGCAATGGGCGAGCAGGTCCCGGGCCAGACTCTCCGGGTCCGGCGTGTTTTCGACGGCTGTAACGACCAGTGCGATACCCTGGCCCAGAGTGGCGTGGGGCAGGCCGAGCGCCGCGGCAGCACCGATCAGACCGGAGCCGAAAGCCACCTCCTCGACCTCCGTGGGACTGACCCGGTAACCCGATGTCTTGATCATGTCGTCCTTGCGGCTGATAAAGTAGAGATAGCCATCTTCGTCGCGCATCACCTGGTCTCCCGACCAGACGGCGAGTTCCGTGACGGGAATCTGGCCGGGTCTGCCCGGCGCGGGCCTGAAGCGCTCCGCCGTCTTTTGCGGGTCGTTCCAGTAGCCGAGGCTCACCAGTGCGCCCCTGTGCACCAGCTCGCCGGGTTCGTTCGCGCCGCACTCCTCGCCGCGCTCGTTGACGACCAGTATTTGCGCGTTGGGTATCGCTTTGCCGATGGACTCCGGGCGGTTGTCCACCTCGTCGGGAGGCAGGTAGGTGGAGCGAAACGCCTCCGTGAGGCCGTACATCAGGAATATCTGTGTGTCGGGCAATGCCCGGCGCAGCGCTCGCGTCGTCGCCACGGGCATTGCGCCACCGGTATTGGTGACGTAGCGCAGGCAGCGGGCCGCCCCGGCGGGCCACTCCAGAGCGCACAATTGGTTCCACAATGGCGGCACCGCGGCGAGTCCGGTCACCTCGTACCGCTCCACCGCGTGCAGGACATCCCGCGGCAACAGGTAATCCATCAGCACCGCGGAGGCCCCCACAACAAAGGCGGTGGTCAACTGGCTGAGCCCGGCGTCGAAGCTCAGCGGCAGCACGGCGAGCAGGCGATCGTCGGCCCGGTTATCCAGATAAGAGGCCACACTTCGTGCGCCGGCAACCAGGTTGCGATGCGACAGCACGACGCCCTTGGGCTGGCCGGTGCTGCCGGAAGTATAGAGAATGGCGGCCATGTCCGTATCGATGCGCCGGTGCGCGGCGCGGTGCGGGGCGAGGCCGCAGAATTCCTCGAAAGCCATCACCTGTTGCGGAACTTGCGTCGCGCTGTCCGGATCCGGCTCGTCCACCAGCACGATGCTGTGCAGATCGGGACAATCCGGCAGTACGTCGCGCAGCAGTTGAAGGCGCTGTCGGGAGGTGAGCAGTACACGGACATTGCAGTGTGGCAGGATGTGCGCGAGTTGCCGCGGTTTCAGCAGCGGATTGACGGGCACAAAGCATGCACCTGCGGCGGCGGCGCCGAACAACCCGTAAACCGTCTCCAGTTGTTTCGGCAGATAGACGGCCACCCTTTCGCCCGGACCCACGCCCAGCTCGACAAGCGCGCCGGCGACGCGCATCACCTGTGCCTGCAACGAGGCATAGCTCACGGTCTCGTCCCTGCAGAACAGCGCGGTTGCATGCGGAGTCACCCGGGCTCGGCTTGCGATAAATTCGTGAATCAGGTCGGGCATGGCTCCGGCGTCGCTTGGGATCGGCTGTAATTTGCCGGCGAAAGCAGCTATTGTAGCCGATATCGCCGGACTGGCTACAAGGTGACACGGGATGAGAGATGACCTCGGACAGCATGGTGTGCGTGAACTGTGAGCCGGGACACACCTTGAACCGGGCGGTATGGTTGGGCCTCTGTCTGATGCTGCTCGTTCGGCCGGCGGCGGCCGACCAATTGCCGGACCTGGTCGAGCGTATCCGCCCCTCGGTGGTTGGAATAGGGGCGGTCTACCCGCCGCGTCAGCCCAATCGTCGCGCCGATCCGGTCATCTACCTGGGCAGCGGTTTTGTCGTGGGCAACGGCCGCCAGGTTGTGACCAACGATCATGTGTTGCCCGACAAACTGGACAGTGGCAACAATCAACGCCTGGCCGTGTTCGCAGGCCGTGGCGCCGACGCAATAGCCCGTGTGGCCAAAGTGGTGCGCCGTGATCGAGCGCACGACCTCGCACTGCTGGAGTTCGCGGGCGAGCCGCTGCCACCTCTGGTACTGGGGGATTCCGACGCGGTCCGCGAGGGTCAGGCGGTGGCGTTTACCGGTTTTCCGATAGGAAACGTGCTGGGACTGTATCCGGCCACGCACCGTGGCATTGTTGCCGCCATCACGCCGATAGCTCGCCCGCTGGAAAATGCCAGGGATCTCGATCTGGTACAGATCCGCCGGCTGCGCAACCGATTTGATGTTTTTCAACTGGATGCGACCGCCTATCCCGGTAACAGTGGCAGCCCCCTGTTCGAATTGTCCTCCGGCAGGGTGATTGGCGTGGTCAACGGCGTCATCGTCAAGGAGAGCCGCGAGGCGATGTTATCGGAACCATCGGGTATCAGTTACGCGATACCCTCGCATTATGTCCGGGACCTGCTGCGGAGCGCGCGGGATGCCGAGTGATACAGCCGCGGCCAGCTCCCGACCCGGGCCGTATACTGACGCCGTGGCATTGCGGAGCATCTGATGATGATCAGCGCCAGACCCGCTGTTGGTGTGCTGCTGGTATGCAGGGCCAATATTTGTCGCTCGCCCATGGCGCAGGCTCTGTTGCGCGAGGAGCTCAAGCTGCGGCGTTTACAGCGGCGGGTGCGGCTGGACTCGGCGGGGACCCACGCGGGGCAGCCGGGCCATGCGGCGGACAGCCGGGCGCGGCAGGTATGCGCGCGGGAGGGTATCAGTCTGCGCAAGAGTCGCGCGCGGCAGGTCGTGGCCCGGGATTTTCTCCGCTTCGACTTCATTCTCGCTCTGGACAGCCCCTGTCTGGAGTGGTTGCTGGAGGCCGCGCCGGCCGAAACCAGGGCCGATATATCCTTACTTGGCGCTTGGGCAACCGGCGGCGGTATCGGGGATATACCGGATCCCTACTACGGCAGCGTTGCGACTTTCGAGGCGGTACTGGACATGCTGCACGGGGCCGTGGACGGTTTTTTGCCCCACCTTCTGGCGCGCGTGTCCGGGGCACGCCGGCGGGCCTGAGGTGCGGATCAGCCGGGACTTCCCGGCAATTGCAGCCAGGGCCCCGGGGGATTCAGAATTATTACCGCATATCGGGCCTGCAATGGCGATTTTCGCAAGGCAACTGGCGGATTAACCCGCTAAACTGTGCGTTGACATGGTGGAATTATCAACCCAGCAGAGGTGTCGGCCGTGGGCAGTATGCGCTATCCGTTGAGTGAGAATTTTCTGCGCTACTTTGATGTGCAATTTGCCAAGTCCGAACAACAGCGCGGCGATGTGTTCGGCATACGCTATCGCGTCTACTGCGAGGAGTTTGCCTATGAATCGGCTGACGAGTTTCGGGACATGCAGGAGACTGACGAGTTCGACGGCGCCTCGGTACACGCGCTGATTTACCACAAATCTTCGGGACGGCCGGCGGGCTGCGTGCGCATGGTGACGCCCACCGGGCCCGGCAATGAAGACGCCCTGCCTTTCGAGCAGAATTGCGGCGAGGCCCTGGATCGGGGGTTGATCGACGGATTGCATCTGGAACGCACCAGGGTCTGCGAAATATCGCGGCTGGCCGTGGACGGCGCGTTCCGGCGGCGCTCCGGTGAAGAGGTAACACGTTTCGGCGAGGTCGACGGTCTCGGCTCTTCCCCGCAGGAGCGGCGCACGTTCCCGATGGTCGCCGTGACCTGCTTCCTCGCGGCCACGGCGCTGACCGACATTTCGGGGCGCACCAACGTATTCGCGATGATGGAACCCTTCCTGCCCAAGCTGCTGCAGCGCTCGGGGATCGAATTCCAGCGCGTTGGCCGGGACATCGACTACCACGGAATTCGCGCGCCTTATTTCATTACGACCCAGTCCGCCCTGGACAACATGCGAGCCGACCTGAAAGAGCTTTACGTGGAAGTGCACGACCGTATCAGTCGGGACTACAGTGGTTGAGGAGCAAGTTTGCCGCGGTCGGGCGCCGCGCGCGCGGTGACGCGAAGCGTTCTGACGGAAGCATTCTGACGAAAAAAGGGGGGCTGATGTTCGATTACGGTGAGGCGTTTTCACGCAATCTGGGGTGGGTTACCGCGACCGAGCAGCAGATTCTGCGCGGCAAGCGCATTGCGATCGCCGGCATGGGGGGGGTCGGCGGAGCCCATCTCCTCACGCTCACCCGACTGGGCATCGGGGCGTTTCACCTCGCCGATTTCGACCGTTTCGAAATACAGAATTTCAACCGCCAGGCCGGCGCCGCTGTCAGCACACTGGACCGCCCCAAGGTCGAGGTGATGGCCGACATGGCGGCGGACATCAACCCGGAAACGAAACTGCGTACGTTCCCCGATGGCGTCAGCCCCGGCAATCTGGACGACTTCCTCGAGGACGTGGATCTTTACGTGGACAGTCTGGACTTTTTTGCGCTGGACATGCGCAATCGCATATTCAATGCCTGTCGGGAAAAAGGCATTCCCGCGGTCACCGCCGCGCCGTTGGGGATGGGCGCCGCGCTGTTGCTGTTCATGCCCGGTGGCATGAGCTACGAACAGTACTTCCGCATGCGCGGCCGGAGTGAGGATGAACAGGCCCTGCGTTTCATGCTGGGACTGGCGCCGGCGCGCCTGCAGATGTCCTATCTGGCGGACCCCACCCGCGTCGATTTCAATGCCCGCAGAGGGCCCTCCACGCCGATGGCCTGTGATCTGTGCGCCGGCTTTGCCGGCACCTATGCGCTGAAAGTCCTGCTCAACCGCGGCCCGCTGGTTGTCGCGCCGCGGGGGATCCACTTCGATGCCTACCGCAATCGCTTGCGCACGACCTGGCGCCCCGGGGGCAACAACCATCCCCTGCAGCGTCTCGGGCTCGTCGTGGCGCGCAAGGTGGTGATGGCCAGGGGGTCCGCACAGGACAGCGTGCAGGAAAACGACCGGGCCGGGCGGCAGCGGCCGATAGAGCGGATCCTGGATCTCGGGCGATGGGCGCCCAGCGGCGACAACGAGCAGCCCTGGCGCTTTGAGATCGTGGATGACCACCGCGCCGTGGTGCACGCTCACGACACCCGCGACTGGTGTGTGTACGATCTCGACGGCAGTTCGAGCCAACTGGCCGTGGGGGCACTGCTGGAAACCATCGCGATTGCCGCGTCCGGCGAAGGGCTGAGTGCGCACTTCAGCCGACGTTCCGGCACGCACCCGAACGCCCTGTTGATCGATGTGCAACTGCAGGCTGCAGACCAGGTGAGGCCCGACCCGCTGTTGCCTTTCCTTCCCCTGCGCACCACCCAGCGCCGCCGCCTGACGACGCGCGCGCTTTCCGCGGCGCAAAAACGCGCGCTGGAGGAGGCCGCGGGGGATGGCTTTCGCGTCATCTGGCTGGAGGGCGCGAAAACGCGCTGGCGTGTCGCCAGGCTGCTGTTCAGGAGCGCGCATATCCGGCTGACCACGCCCGAGGCCTTCGAGGTGCACCGGCGCAATATCGAGTGGGGGGCGCAATTCAGCGAGGACCGCCTGCCGGAACACGCCCTGGGTGTGGACTGGCTGACCCGGCGCATCATGCGCTGGGCGCTGCGGAGCTGGGGCCGGGTAAAAGTCCTGAACCGGTTTTTCGCCGGCACCTGGCTGCCCCGCCTGCAAATGGACTTATTCACCGGGCTGTCCTGCGGCGCTCACTTCGTCATTGTCTCCGATCACCCCCTGGGCGGGGTCGACGACTATGTTGAAGGGGGCAGGGCCATGCAGCGGTTCTGGCTGGAGGCGACGCGCCAGAATCTGCAATTCCAGCCCGAGATGACACCGCTGATCTTCTCCCGGTACGTTGCCGAGGGCCGGGACTTCACGGTGGTACCGAGTGAGCGGCTGCGTGCCGAGGGCCTGGCCCGGGACCTGGCCGGGTTGCTGGGTGGCCACGACCGCGTCGCCAACGGTGTATTCATGGGGCGGCTGGGCTTTGGTCCCGCCCCCCGATCGCGCTCCATCCGGCTGCCCCTCGAGAAGCTGGTCGCCGCCACCGACGCGTGACCGATATGGCCGCGGAGCGTTCCGCCATGGGGATGGAATCGAGACGGCCGCGGGTGCTGTTCGTCGGGGAGGCGGTGACGCTGGCGCACGTGGCGCGGCCCGCGACGCTGGCCGGGGCACTCGACCCCGCGCACTACGATGTGCACTTTGCCCACTGTCCCCGTTACCGACACCTGCTCGGTGACCTGCCGGTGCGGGAGCACGCCATCGAGTCCATCGAACCCGCGCGGTTCACCGCGGCGCTCGCCCGCGGCGCGCCCCTGTACGATGCCGACACATTGAGGGCATACGTGGAGGAGGAACGTGAGCTCCTCGAGCGCCTCGCGCCGGATGTGGTGGTGGGCGATTTCAGGATTTCCCTCGCAACCAGCGCGGAGCTGGCCGGTATCCCCTGTGTCACCCTCGGCAACGCCTGCTGGTCGCCCTTTACGCGGCAGCGGTATACAGTGCCCGACCTGCCGCTCACGCGGGTGTTGGGCCCGGCGCTGGCGCAGCCAGTTTTCGCGTTGGCTCGACCGTTGGCCTTTGCCGCGCACTGCCTGCCGATGCGCGCCCTGCGGCGCCATTACGGGCTGCCGGGTCCGGGATTCGATCTCCGCCGCGTCTACAGCCACGGGGACTACACGCTCTACGCGGACATACCCGGCTTATATGACACGCCGGGACTGCCGCCCCACCACCGTTTTATCGGCCCTATTCCGTGGTCCCCCGTGGGCGAGCTACCCGAGTGGTGGGATACGCTGCCCGGCGACAAGCCGCTGATCTATGTCACGCCGGGAAGCTCTGGACACGGCGACCTGCTACCGCGACTGTTCGACAGCCTGGCGTCCCTGGACGTCGTGGCCATGGTGGCTACCGCCGGCGCCGCTGCGCCCGGCCCCGTGCCGGACAACGTCCGTGTCGCGCCCTTTCTGCCCGGCGATGCCGCCTGCCGGCGCGCCGACCTGGTCGTCTGCAACGGCGGCAGTCCCACGACGCACCAGGCCCTGGCCCGCGGCAGGCCGGTGTTGGGTATCGCCGGCAACATGGACCAGTTTCTCAACATGCAGACCCTGGTGGATGCCGGTGCGGGATTGTGCCTGAGGGCGGACCGATCGGAGGCGCACCAAATAGGTGACGCCATGGAGCGCTTGCTCGGGACTGAATCCTATCGCGAATGCGCCGCTGCGCTGCAACAGCGAATCCGCGAGTGTGACGGTTGCGTCAATTTCCGCGCATTCATGGATGACGCGGAGGCTCCCTGGTGGCGCGGCGCCGCGATCAAACCTGTTGGAGATACGACATGCGCAAGATAACCCCTGCCCAGACCGCTGTTTTCGTGCTCTCGTTCACCGCGATCCTGTTGCTGGCTGCGGGCACCACTTATTTGCTGGTTCCCGGGCTGCTACCGGCGCCTTTTACGGTGTGACCTGCCTGCTCGTGTTTGCTGTGCTGTTTTACCTCTGGGCCTTTGTGATCTATCGCCTGTCGCACCACTTCCTGCCGTTGGCGGAAGGCGATCTGCCGGAGGGCTCGCGAGAGGAGTTCGCCTACCAGGTGGATACCCTGTTCCGACTGGTGCTTTTTTATCCCCTGATACGCACCCATTTCATCCCCACGCCCCTGATGCGGCTGGTCTACCTGGCCCTGGGAGCGCGCATGGGAGACAACACCTACAGCGGCGGCGCCATACCTCGACCCGGCGCTCACGGAGCTGGGGGCGAACACCATCGTGGGCCACGACGCGGTGCTGTTCTCGCATGTGATTGAGGGGGCCCACATGGCCCTGCACCGCATTCGTATCGGGGACGATGTGACCATCGGCGCCAAGGCGGTCATTATGCCCGGGGTCGTGGTCGGCGACGGGGCGATTGTTTCAGTGGCCGCTGTGGTCACCAAGGGCACGCGGATCGGCGCCGGGGAACACTGGGGCGGAACGCCCGCCAGGCTTCTGGGGCAGCCCGGCGCACGCCACTCCGCCGACTGACCGGGTCTGTGTACCGACAACGCCTATTGGGCCATAATGATTGAAACAGCCGCAAGGAGGCCGGTTTGATGCACAATAAATTCGCACCTTTTCTAGTTTTATTGACAGCGCTTTTTGTCGTGTCCTGCGGCGAGGAACCGACAGCAGAGGAATACCTTGTCAACGCCCAGCAGCTGCTTCAGTCGGGAGACCGGCAAGGCGCGTTGATCGAACTCAAGAACGCCGCGAGGCTCGAGCCCTTCAATATGCAGGTGCGCCGCGACATGGCCCGTATCCATGTCGACATGGGCCAGGGCGCGGAAGCGGAAAAGGAAGCCCGGCGCGCCCGTGAGATGGGACTGCCGGACAGTGAGGCGGCGCTGCTTCTGTCCAGGGCCATGATGCAGCAGGGCAAGTTCGAGGAGTTGCTCGAGGAGGCGGACGAGTTCGCCGCCGGGGCCTCGCCCGAAGTACAGGGTGAAATCATGGCCTGGCGCGGCCTTGCCCTGATGGAGCTGGGTGAGCTTGAACTGGCCGGCCGTTCACTGGAAGTCGCGTTGCAGCTCGACCCGGACTCCGCGCTGGCGCTCTCGGCGACCGCGTCCTACGAGGCGCGGGTGGGGAATGTGGACAAGGCGCGGGAGTGGGTCGAGCGGGCGCTCGAGGCGGATCCCGATTCGCCGGATGCGCTGGCACTGCAGGGGGACCTGTTCGCCGCGGAGGGCAAACTGGAGGAAGCCAGGGAGTACTACACGAAGTCCATCGCCAATCGCGGCTACCCGACGATGGTCAATGCCCGGCGCGCAATGGTATCGCTGCGCATGGAGGACCTGAACGCCGCGCGACGCGATATTGCCGCGCTGCGTAGCGCGGGCATGGGCAAGCTCGCCTACGTGCACGAGGTGCGCGGGCTGTTGCTCTACCTGCAGGAGAATTACGCGGAGGCCTCGGTGGAACTGGGCAAGGGCCTGGAGGCGGCGCCGCAAAATCTCACCATGAAGATTTACCTGGTTCTGAGCCTGCTGGCGCAGGAGCGCTACGAGCAGGCGGATGTGGTGCTGGGCCAGTTGTACGCGCAGGCGCCGGATTCCGTCACGGTCGCGCGCATGCGCGCCAGTCTGGACGTCGGGCGTGCGGACGTGGATTCCGCCAGGCACACGCTGGAAAGCGCTCTGGCGCAGACCGGAGAGGGAGAAGAGCGGCCAACACTGCTGGGCATGCTCGGTGCGCTGGCGCTGATCGACGGCGATCCCGACGCCGCGGTCGGTTATTTCGAGCGCGTGCTGGCGGCGGAGCCGGAGAACGAACGCGCGCAGCGCTCGCTGCGCCGGGCCCGGACCATGCGCGGCGACTTTATCGAACGGGACCTCGCCGCGGCACGGGAAACGGTAGAGGAAGATCGTTACCACGAGGTGCTGCTCTCGGCGGCGGCGGCCCTGCGGCGGGGCGAGGTGGCGCAGGCTCGGGACATTGCCGAAAACCTGCACCGGCAGTTCCCGCAGCGCGCGGAGGCGCTGAAGGTGGTCGCGGCGGCACAGATGACGTCCGGCGACTTCGTCGCCGGTCGCGCGACGATGGAATCCATTCTGGAAATAGAGCCCCTCGACCCGTCGACCACGCGCAACCTGGCGAAGGTCTACTGGGCGACCGGTGAAACCGGGCGCGCGCGGCGCCTGTTGAACGACTACCTGGAGGTGAACCCCGAGGACAGCCTGGCGCGGGCCGTCCTGTCCGGCGTGGTGGTGGACAGCGAGGAAGAACCGGCGGCCGCCGCGGCGCTGGAGGAGATGCTGTCGCAGGACCCGGGCAACCACGCGGTGCGCGCGCGCCTGGTCAAGCTGCGCTTCGACGCGGGGGATTTCGAGCAGGTGACCGTACTGACGGAAAACCTCGAGAGCGAGGCGATTATCGCCCAGCCCGTACTGATCGAGCTGCGCGGCAAGGCTTTTGCGAATCTGGGGCAGGGCACAATGGTCAGGAACACCTGGGAGCAGTGGGTCGACACGGCGCCGGATTCTGTCCTGGCCAACTACTACCATGCCGACGGCCTGGCCAGCCAGGGACAGGTCGAGGAGGCGATGCGCCTGCTGAACAGGGCCGTGGAATTGAACGACAACTACCTGCCCGCGCGCCTGGCGCAGGTGCGCATGACCGCTGCGCAGGGCGACCTGGCCGCCGCCCGCGCCCTGATGGACCGGTTGCAGTCCGAGGTGGAGGGCGACCGGGCGGAGGTCTGGCGCACCGAGGGCTGGCTCGCCGTGCGCGAGGAGCGTTACACCGCGGCCGAGAGCGCGTTCCGCCGTGCCCTGGAGCTTGAACCCGACGCGGAGACGGCGCTGTTGCTGGCGATCACCCTGTCGACCCTGGGCCGGGAGGACGCGGCCGTGGCGGAACTGGAGCGCTGGCGCGCGGAGTTTCCGGAGGAACTGCGCTTGTACGCCATGCTCGGCGACATCTATATGGCGCGCGACCCGGACAAGGCCCGCGAGCTGTATGCGCAGATGTTGACGGTTGCACCGAATTCCATACTGGCACTGAATAACCTGGCCTGGCTTGCGCGCGAGAGCGATCTCGAGCAGGCGCTGGACTACGCCGAGCGGGCCCACGATCTGCTGCCGGAGGATCCGGTGGTGCTGGATACCTATGGCACCCTGCTGGCGGACTCCGGCAAACTGGTCGCCGGCGGTAAAATGGTGGCGAGTGCGGTCGAGGCACGGCCCGAAAACCTGCGCTACAGGCTGAATTACGGGCGCATCCTGGCGCGCCAGGGACGCGCCCGGGACGCCCGTGAGCAACTTGACAGGGTGGTGGCGGATGCCGGAGACGCCGGCCTGGTCGAGGAGGCCCGGGAACTGCTGGACTCGCTGCCCGCGGAGTGACCCGGGCGCAGCTCCCGCGCCATCGCGACAGCGCGTCAGAAATTTTTACAAATGGCGTTGCCAGCCGCTGTCCCGCTATAAGGCGTGATCTGTATCTCCATGAAAAATAAAGAAAAAAAATCAATTGGTACAGGCCTTGCTCTAATTACCGTGAAAGGAAAAATGCGGGCCATCGGCCCACACAAGCTAAAGTTAGGGAGACTAGCCATGAAGAAAGCAGGAATGAAAGGACTGGGAGCGGCGCTGGTATCAATGGCGGCTCTCGGCGCGGCGGGCCCCGCCTCGGCCGACGTCTATGGCCTCGGTCGTCTGGTGTCACCGGCCTGGCGACGGAGATTGGTGGCCTGACCGGCGGCGCCGGCGTCCGGAGCGTGGAACTTCTACCTTCGCGCGAGTGCCAACCTCAACGGCCGGGTACCGGTCTCCAGTGATTCGTGTAGCGGCTCCGGCGTGGTACGCAGGGCAATTGTCAACAACGGCGCCGGTGCGGGGATCGTGCTTAGCGGCCCGGTGCAGAACGCCGCCGGCAGTGTTCCGTTGCGCGGTGAGGACAACTTCACCGTTTTCGGCCAGGGTACGGAGTATTCCGGTGCCGACTCGGCCATTGTCGATGCGCAGATCGTCGGTGATGCGTCAACCGCGGTGAGCCTGATTGCCGAGAGCAATCTCGTCGGCGGCACCAACGCCGGCGCGGCAAGCAACGTGGGGTCAGGCACCACGTTCCTCTTCGAGTTCGTGGTCGATGACAGCGGTGAGGGCGCGGGCTCGTTCGCCATCTGTTTCACCGCCGACTGGGCTGCTGTCGCGGACATCACCGGCACTTCCGAGGGTTCCGCAACCGGCGTCGATCTCCGCGAGCGCGAGCGTTGAACAGTGGCAACGGCACCATTCATCGAGTGGGCACCTGACGGCACCGACGGTGTCGTAGCTGTGTATCGGCGGCGCCGCAATATCCTGTAGCTCCGGTCTGAAGCGGGCAACTTGAACTTGACCGCGTCCAGTGGGGAGAACGGATTCCGCGACGAGGAGAGCGGCAGCGGCTTCTTCAGCCTGTCCGTCACCGGCCTGGAGAGCGGCACCTACTCCTTCTCTCTCGGCGCGAGTGGGCAGTCAGTGGTGTCCCAGGAAGTTCCGGCACCCGCCACCCTGCTGCTGCTCGGCGCGGGTCTGCTGGCTGGCGCTGGCACCTACCGCCGCCGCAGGGCTGCCTGACACACTCCGACCCCACGGGGTCATCGAAAAAACCCGCTTTCGAGCGGGTTTTTTTTGCGCCAGGCATCGGCGCGCAGCGCCGTGGCTGGCGCTGTTCAAGCTTTCTACGACTTGGCGTGCTTGAAGGAGACGCCGGGGAAGATGAAAAGCTTCCGGAGCCGCCCGAAGTCGCTCTTCCGCAGGAAGCGTGACACGCAACCGTCTTTCCGGTGCTTCGGTGCCCGGTGTGGCTAAGTACGGTAGAGACAACCTTGCTCCTGCCCGATGCGCGCAGGACAGCGGTGAGATCGGGGGCAGGATGAGAAAGCCGGCGCAGGGCCGTCCAGGCGGGGCTCTTACAGAAGTAATGCCCAAGCTCCCTCAGAAGTAGCGTTCAAGCTCCAGTTCGATGTAATCGTCGTCGCGGAAGAAGTGCAGTGGGTCGTCCCGGTCCGTGTCGAAGAAGGTGCGGACCTCCACAGTAACGGTCCAGGAATCGCCCAGACGTCGCGCCGCCTCGATATTGCCGAAGGTCGAGCCGTTATCCAGGTCCACCGTAAGGCCGCCCAGTACCCGGGTGCCGGCGACGTCATTGCCGCTCAGGCGCACACCCGCGAAGAGATCATCCTGCAATGCCACCTGCAGGCCTTCGCCGCGCTCGTCGTAGTTGTATTCCAGCAACCAGCCGATATCCGCCGGGCCATCGCCGGCCCCGAACCAGGTGTATTCGAAGCCGCCCACCGCGGCGAAATAGTCCTCGACCTTGTTGGCGTTGTACAGCGCCTCCAGCTTCCAGAGCCAGGCGCCGGTGGTGGCCTGCACATCGAGGCTGGTCTGGTCGATCTGCAGGTAGAGCGGTCGCAGCACGGGTTTGGCGGCGGTGCCGGCAGGGATCAGCAGCGGTGTGCGAGCCGTGCCGGTAAAATGCGCCAAACCGAAATCCCAGTCGCCGATAAAATGGCTCCAGCGCAGGGCGTAGTCGATGTGCTTTTCCTCGTCGCCCGAATCCCACAGGGGATCGCCGGTGTCCACCGGCGGCTGTGTGCGCAGGCGGCCGTCACTGCCGGGAAAGGTGCGCTCGCGGAACCAGGGCAGGACAAAGGCCGAAAAGGTGCCCCAACCGTCGCTCAGGTATTCCAGGTTGAGCATGGGTTGTCCGAGTTTGTCCTCGGTGTCGATGTTTTCCACGAAGTCCGTCTGGTTGATGATGTCGACCAGGTGCTGCGACTCGGTGACGCCCCAGAAGACCACGGAGACGCCCGCTTTTAGCAGCAGCCGGTCGCGTTCCATGCGCCAGAACAGCTCGCGGATATCCGCGTGCGTACGTTCTTCATCGTTGGCGTCGTAGCGGACAAAGGGTGTGAAAGCGAAGCGCTGGCGACCCTGATCCCAATCGATGAAATACTCGGGCTGAAAGGCCACGGAGGCGTTCTGTCTGTCCTGCCCGGCGTACGCGGCGTCCCCAAAGAACAGGCGTGTATCCAGGCTGAGTGAACCGGACCAGTCCCCGGCAAGGCCCTCGCTCACCGGATTGGGAATACTGGTCGCGCTCTGCGGTGTGATCGCCGATGGCGCTCTCACCGTCCGGCTCCGTTCCCCTGCCGGGGCGCCTGTATCCGCCGCAGCGGCTGTATCGGCGGCTGCGGGGCTCACCTTGTGGAGGTCGATCACGACACGGTGGCCGCGGCTCAGGTAGGGTTTGAGCGCGAATGCCTCCGGTTCGACCGGCTGCCTGAGATCGAAGATATAGCGCACACCGCCCTCTGGCGGCGCGGTGGTGCGAATACGTGCGATGGGGGTTCCCCGAAGCGCCACCGCCCGATGATCGAAACCGGGCGTGGCGGACGGAAATTCCAGTGTCACCCGCGACCGCTCCTCGTTGGAGGACAGGTGGTAGCGGGCGGGGCCCGACAGGTCGAACACGATGCGCGTGCGCCCCGGGTTGAGGCCGATCCGCAGATCCTGAATATCCGCTTGCGCGGCATGACACGGGGCGCCCGCGCCGAGGAGGAGCGGCGCGAGCAGCAGGCACAGTGCCGCGGTAACCAGCTTCGAGTTCAAGGTGCCTCCCCGGTGCGGACACCGGATATCAGCGTATACGCGACAGCGCTCCCTTGCTGAAATCGCTGTCCGACAGGCCTGTGCGGAAGCGATAATTGTCGAACCTGAGCAGGGTGCTCTTGCCGCTCTGGTGGTTGGTCATCGCCATTGTATCCGGGCGCCAGTATCGATCCAGATACTGGCGGTACCCACCCAGGGTCATGGTCTTGAGCAGATCGCCCTTGCGGTCGTAGAAGTCTATCCGGCGCAGGCGGTATTCGCTCTTGTCGATCCAGGTCACCTGCCGCGAATAACCCGAATTCGGATCCACGGGTATGCGCTCGACCACGTAGGTGGGTTCGCCGTCGAGCATCTCGTCGCGCAGGTAGCGATAGCGGTACTTCTCCACCTCCTGGGAGGCGAGGTCCTCGAAGGCGAACTCGCTGCCCATGAAGGGACCGGACTGATCCGCCGAGGAAATGCGCTTGACCCGTTTCAGGGCCGGTAGATACAGCCACTGGTCGTCGTTGCCCTCGCGGTGGGAGAAGGTGAGAATCGCCGTCCCCTTCAGATCCCGCGGGCGATCGAAGACCATGATGCTCTTGTCGCCATCCCCTTCGACTTCGAGCACCATCTGGCGCATGGTGCGGATGACCCGGTCGGTGGGCGAAAGCTGCAGGGCCATGGTCAGGTCGGCCGTGGTGTCGCCGAAGCCCTGGTCGCGGCGATCGGCCTCCCGGGCAATCGCCAGGCCGCGCGCCGTGTCCGACTGCGCTGTTGCCGCCGGCTGCTCGACCGCTGCAGCCCCATCCGACTGCACTGTTTCCGCCGGCTGCTCGGCCGCCGCAGGCCCGGTCTGTGCCGCCGCCACCAGGACCAGCGCCACCAGGACGCCTCGGCCGTATGTTTTCAAACTACTGTCCCCCCGGCTGTTCCTCCACCTGCGTCGGGCCGGTCAGGCAGTGCCTTTCCGGGCAGCCACCGATCGATCCTGAGGAGAACGGCCGGCAGAAACAGCAGATCGAGCACGATCGCGACGCCGATCGTTATCGCCACCAGCAGCCCCGAGGTGGAATTCACCGAAAAATCCGATTGTACAAGCGCCAGGAAGCCGATGGCCAGCACTATCGAAGTGCACAGCAGGGCGCTGCCGACTTCCTCGAAGGTGTATCGCACCGCGTCCCGGGCAGGCAGTCCGAGTGTTTGCCTGCCCTCGATGTACTTGACCAGGAAATGGGTCGTATCGTCGACGATAATGCCCAGAGTCAGGCTGAAAACGACCGAGGCGGCAATATTGACTTCACCGGCGGTATACCCCCAGATGCCCAGGGCGACGAAGGCCGGGAACAGGTTGGGTATCAGGCTGACCAGGCCGAATCGCAGTGAGCGGAAAGCGAGCATCAGGCAGCCCGAGATGCACAGGATTGCGACCAGGGAACCGCCGAGCATGCTCTGGATATTGCGCAGGCCCACGTTGGCAAAGCTGAGCGACTGTCCGGCCCCGCGGGTTTCCAGTGCGGGTGTGTGCGCGGCCATCCAGTCGCGGCTGCGCTGTTCGAACTCGATTACGCCCCGTGACTGCTGGTTTTTCAGGGTGGCGGTCACTTTCAGGGATGACTTGTCCGCACTGATCTGGTGTGTGATGTCCTGGCCGTAGGGCACGGATATTTCGTAGAGCAGCGTGTACTGGGCCGCCAGCTCCCGGCTCCCGGGCAGGCGATGCCAGGCGCTGTCATCTTCGTGCATGACCTGGTTCAGTCGCTTGAGCGTGTCGGTGAACACCTGCACGTTGACCACTTCCGGCTGCGCCCGCAGCCAGTTGGCGAACCGGTCCACATCGGCGAGAAAGGCCGGCTCGGTAATGCCGCCGCGCTCACCGGCATCGATGGAGTAGTGCAGGCTCTGAATGCCCGACAGCTTGTCCTCGATCAGCGTCAGTGCCCGTTTCAGCGGGACATCCTCCGAAAAATAGGCGCTCGGGTCGTCGTTCAGTTCGATGCGCGCGATGCCGCCCACCGCCAGTGCAATGGCAACGAGAAATCCCCAGAACAGAACCCGATGGTGGTCCGTGACAAATCGTGCAAGGCCGGCCATGGGCAGTCCCGTGCCGGCGCGCCGAGCACTGCGGAAGGGCAGCATCATGACCAGTCCCGGCAGGATGGTCAGGGTAATCCACAGGGCGCCGACGACGCCGGCCGCCGCGATGTTGCCGAGTTCGCGAAAGGGCGGCGATTCGCTGAAATTCATGGTCAGGAAACCGAGCGCGGTGGTGACGCTCGTCAGCGCCACCGGATAGAGCGTTTTGCGCAGCGCGCCGGACAGCGCCGCCTCTTTCGTTGCTCCCTGTCGCAGTGTGCGCAGGAAAGCGCTGAGCACGTGAATACAATCCGCTACCGCCAACGTGAGGATAATCGTGGGGGCGGAGACATTGACGCTGTTCAGCCCGGTGCCGGTCCAGCCCGCGAATCCCATTCCCGTGGTAATACTCAGCGCTATGACGATAACCGTGCACAGCGAGGCCCATGCGGAGCGCAGCAGCAGCGCCACCAGGCCGAGTATGAGCAGCAGTAACACCGGCATCAGTGTCGCCGAATCCCGGGCGGTCACCTCGGCCAGTGTCTGCTCCGTCAGCGCCCAGCCGGCCAGATGGATGCGCAGTTGCGGATGTTCCTCCTGCACTTCGGCAGCCAGATTCCGCGCGTAGGCCACCGATTCGGCGATGGCCGACGCCATTTCCTGCCGCGGCAGCAGCAGGTTGACGTTGACCGCGGCGACATCGCCGGCCGGGGCCAGCAGCCGCCCCACCAGCGCTTTCTCGCTGCTAGCGACAGCCTCGATCGCGGCGATCCGAGGCGCTGTGAGTGACAGCGCATCCTCCACCAGCGGAGCGATGACGATGTCGTCGCCGTCGACGCTGGGGTGCAGGAAATTGGTCGGCGAGTCGACCCGTTTTGCAAAGGGCATGAGCCAGGCGCGCTCGGTCAGTTTTTCGATGGCCGCCAGGTGCTTGCGGCTGAAGATGCTGCCCCCGCCGGTATCGACGACGAAGAGAATGTTCTCTTCGCGGCCGTAGGTGGCGTGCAGCGCCTGTTCCGCCAGCAGGTTGGGATCATCCTCGGCGAAAAATATCTCGATGCCGGAGTCGACATGTAGCCGGGACATCCCGGCGCCGAACAGCAGGACCAGCACGATGCTGGCCAGCATCACGCGATAGGGGTGGCGAATGATAACGTCGATCAGGGGTCCGCTCACTGGCATGGTGTGTTGCGCGCACCCGGCGGGCGGGTGATGCGTCGTCCGGCACTGTCGCAGACAATGTCGTGAAATCACGGGGCCTTGTCAAATAACGGAGCGTGCCATGGCCGATCCATGCGGTGTGCCGTGGAGAGAGTCGGCTGCCGTGTACGTGGAACCCGGACCGGGTGTCGCAATTTTGCGACACCTCAACTATCTGAATACTATTGATATTTAAAGAGATTTGGGCCGAAATCGTCGCCAAATGTCGACAATTGGGCGAAAAATTAGCGGTATTTTCCTGCATTTCTCCGCTCCGCGTACCCCGAAATTCTTCAAGTAATTGAAAATCAAGACAAGAACCGGAACTGGTTCACATTTTGCCTGTAATTTGCTCGAAAGTTGCTGGGGCATTTACGGGGCAGGTCCGCGCGACGCGGGCCGGTAAACGGGGCAATCGGGGTAACGAGTTTTGTCTATCGAGTACAGCGTAAACGGAAACACCAATCAACTGCACCAATACTACGCACTGCGCGAGCGCTGTTATCGCCGTGAACTGGGCATTGCGGACTTTGACGGCTCTGAAGAGGAGCAGGATCGTCAGGGGCAGCTTCTTCTCGCTCTGCGGGACGGCGAGTGTATCGGCGGCGTGCGTATAGGCGGCTATGTCACGTGGCCGAGCCAGCTGGAGCCACTGGGACTGCAAGTGGAGCGCTGCTGCATGTGGGAGCGCTTTGTCATTGAGCCGCGCGTGCGCACCGTGCAACTCGCACAGAGCTTCTGCAGTCATCTGATCGACTTCTCCATTGAACTCGGTTTCCGGCACGCAATGATTCTCAGCTCGTTGCGCAATGCCCGCTTCTACCGGCGCTATCATTCCGCGCTGGGCGTGGATTTTCGCATTCACCGTCCCGTCCCTCACTGTGCGGAAGGGAGTTTTGCCGGTCTGGAGCACTACCTGTCCGTCGCCTATCTCGACGCCGACCAGCCCCTGAAGATCGCCGTCTGACCCTACGCTAGCTTGAGCAGTGGGCCTTCGCGGAAGGCCGCCAGGAAGGTGTTCGAGCTGTAGCAATTGCGCTCACGACCCTTCCCGGCATAGGATTGCCATTACTATAATTCCAAGAGGCTGTTTCGCCCCGGAATGGTGCGCTGCGGATCGTTCGCGGGAAAGATGTGTCATAGTAGTGCCATGAATCAGATCATCTTCGTGCTCTTTGCCATCGTGCTCGCGTGCCTGTTGCCGGCCTGCGCGGACGAACCTACCGCCGAGGAATACCTGCAGTCCGGGCGGCAATTGGTCGAGGGCGGACGGTATCGGCAGGCGGTTGCCGATCTCAAGGCGGCACTCAACAAAAACGTCGACCTGGTGGAGGCGCGAGCGTTGTTGGGGCGCGCCTATTATGAAACCGGCGATATCGAAAGCGCTGACAAGGAGCTATCCCGCGCCATAAAGTCGGGGCATCAGGTGGATCGCGATCTCGTGGTACCCCTGCTTGCGCAAACACTGCTTCGCTCCGGTGACTACGACAGGCTCGAGGCGCTGGAAATGGATGGCCTGTCCGGGGAGAGCCGCTCCACGACACTGGCGGCGAAGGGTCTGGCAGTTCTCTATGGGGGCGATGAGGTCGTGGCCGAAGACATCATCAGCACGGCCGTCGCCACAAAGCCTGTGTCACTGTACGCACGGTTGGCAGCGGCTCGCTTGACCATCGAAAAGCGCGATTATGACCGCGCTCGCGAGCAGCTGGACGCGATACTCGAGGAGGCACCAGATTACGCGGCGGCGTGGAATCTGGTCGGCGATATCGAGGCGGCCCAGCGGCGTCTCGCCAAGGCGAGCCAGGCCTATAGCAAGGTACTCGAGATATCACCCGGCGCTTTCGATGCGCGGCTCAACCGCGCGATGATGCATATCTACAGGGGCAGGTTCAACAATGCCCGCAAGGATCTGGCGGTCCTGAGCAGGCGGCATCGCGGCGCCGCCGCCGCTCACCCCGGCGTGAGTTTTGCCCGCGGCATAATTCTGCTCGAAGCCGGTAACTTGCAGCCGGCGCGCAAGGCATTCGAAAAAACGGTGGACTCCTCCTATCAGTATCCGTTGAGTTATTACTACATGGCCGTGATAGACCTCGAGGAGGGAATGCTGGAGCGGGCGCTGACTGAAATCTACCGTTTTCTGGCCCTCGCCCCGGAGAGTATCGCCGGCCCCAAACTCGCCGCCAGACTGGAGCTGGAACAGGAGGGCTATTTCGCCGCCGAAAAACTGCTGCGGCCGGTGCTGGAAAGCTGGCCCGAAGATATCGAGTCACTCAATATGCTGGCCAACGCCCTGATCGGCCAGGGGCGTGGAGGCGAGGGTGTCGAAGTACTGGCACGGGTCGTCGAATTGCAGCCCGAATCATCCCAGGCAAGGGCGCGCCTCGGTGCAGGATATTTCGCCACGGGAGAAATTGATGCGGGTATTGCGGTGCTGAAGGATGCGGTGCGCGACAATCCGCAGTTCGAGCAGGCGGATATCCTGATCGTTCTGAACTACCTGCGCGCCGACAAGGTGGTTGAGGCGGTCGCGGCGGCAAAGGCCTATCGCGATCGAAACCCGGGTCGTTCTACAGCTTACAACTTGCTCGGCCGCGCCTATCTCGCCGCGGACAAACTCAAGAAAGCGGACAGCGCGTTCAGGAAAGCTCTCGAGATAACGCCAGCCGATCCTGCGGCGCGTCACGGGCTCGCGGAAATAGCCTTGCGCCATGAGAACTACCACGGGGCCCGCCAATATTACAGGCAGGTGCTGAAGTACCACGAAAACCGCCTGCAAACCCAGCTCAAGATCGCAGCCTCTTATGCACTGGAGGGGCGGGAGCAGGAATTACTCAACTACCTTCGACTGGCGATCGACTCGCATCCGGAAGCGGCGGAGCCGCGGCTGGTACTGGCGCGCTACTATATCGGCGCCGGCCGTCTGGAAGAAGCCGAACCCGTTCTGGACCAGTTGTCTCCGATCCAGCAAGAGCGGCCAGACGCGTTGGCCACACTGGCCAGTTTCCAGTTGGCCAGCGAGCGTTACCATCAGGCGCTGCGAACGCTGGGACGACTGATCGTTGTACGGCCCGCCGTCGCGCAATACCATTACATGCGGTCCAAGGCTTATGCCGGTCTGGGTGAGAGCGAACGGATGGTTCCTGATTTGCAGCGTGCCATAGAGCTGGATCCCGGTCACTTTTATGCCAAACTTGCAATGGCCCGGCTGACAATGGCGCTCGGCAACCACAAACAGTTCAACGAATATCTCAGTGAACTGAAAGAGTTGGCGCCGAAAAATTCCGACGTCATACAGTTGGAAGCCGCGGCCGCCCAGCGTCGCGGAGATCACGCATTGGCGGAGCAGCTTTTCGAGCAGCTGTACAAGCGCGAGCCGACATCTGCCAACCTGATTGAACTGGCCATGCAGCGATATGTAATGGGCAATTCCTCCGCGGCGATTGCATTGCTCGAACAGTGGGTTGGCTCGCACCCGAAGGATACCCGGGCGCGGGAAAAACTGGCCATGATGTACGAACAGCAGGGTCGCAATGACCAGGTTGTGACTCAGTACCGGGCAATCGTCACTATTGAAAATGACAATGTCGTCGCGCTGAACAACCTCGCCTGGTACCTGCTCGAGGTTGACCCGGCCGAAGCACTGCGATATGCGGAACGCGCTTATACCCTGTCACCCGGCTCCGCATCGATACTGGATACACTGGCCATGGCGCAAATGAAAAATGATCAGCCGGTAGCGGCGCGACGCACACTGCAGAGAGCGCTCGAACTGACGCCCGGTAGTCCCCAAATGCGTTTTCATGAAGCAAAACTCATGGCCGCCTCGGGCCGTCGCCAGGGTGCCGTGGCGCTGCTTAACTCACTTCTCGGTGAGCATGGGGAATTTGCCCAGCGCGAGGATGCCGAGGCATTCCTCAGGGAACTCCAGTAGTGCCGTCGGGTGACGGCTTTCAGCTCTTGAGCCCGAGACGCTCCAGCAGGTTGTACAGGGTGGGTCGGGTTATGCCCAGAACATTGGCAGCCTCGGTGATGTTCTGGTTGCAGTGATTCATGGCGCGAATGACCGCCTTGCGTTCCGCTTCATCACGAACCGCCTTGAGGTTAAGCGGCATGGGCTCGGCGGAGCTCGCTTCAAGTTCCATGTCCTCCGGAGTAATCTGTGACCCGTCAGCCATGATGACACCGCGTTTTACCTTGCTCTCCAGCTCACGTACGTTCCCGGGCCATTCGTAGCTTTCCATTGCGGCGATTGCCTCGGGCGAGAAGTCCTTGACTGAACCGTTGTGCTCTTGCGCGATCCTGTTCAGGAACGACTTCGCCAGTACCAGCACATCGCCCTCGCGCTGATTGAGCGCGGGTATCTCAATCACGATTTCGCTGACTCTGTAATAGAGGTCTTCGCGGAAAAGCCCCTGTTTAGCCAGCGACGGCAGATCCTGATGGGTCGCGCAGACGATGCGTACGTCAACCGGGATTTCCTTGCGACCACCTACCCGCTCCACCACCCGCTCCTGCAAAAAGCGCAGCAGTTTGGCCTGTAACTCCATCGGTAGATCGCCGATCTCGTCGAGAAAAAGGGTGCCGCCGTGCGCGTATTCGATCTTGCCGGGTGTCTGTTTGGCCGCGCCCGTAAATGCGCCCTTTTCATAGCCAAACAATTCGCTCTCCAGCAGGTTCTCGGGTATTGCGGCACAGTTAATGGCGATCATCGGCCCCCCGGCGCGGGAACTCAGTTCGTGCAGCGCCTGGGCGCATCGTTCCTTGCCGGTACCGCTCGCGCCCAGCAGCAACGTGGTCACGTTAGACGGTGCCACCTTTTCGATCGTGCGGCAGACCTTGAGCATCTGCGGACTCGCCGCGATGATGCCCTGCAGCGGCATGTGTTGTTCCTTGCTTTGGAGGCGACGATTTTCCTGTTCCAGCTCATATACGTGCTGTGCGCGATCGACCAGCAGGGCAAGCAATTCGGGGTCGGCCGGTTTCTGGTGGAAGTCGTAGGCCCCCATGGCAATGGCCTTGACCGCATTGGCGCGGTCATCGTCACCCGTGACGATGATGACCTTTGTCTCCGGCGCAAGGGATAGAATTTCCTGCAACGTGGCGAGCCCTTCGGAGACGCCCCCCGGATCGGGCGGCAACCCGAGGTCGAGCAGCACCACCCCCGGTTCTACACGACGGAACTGGTTGATGGCCTCGGTCCGGTCGCCGCCCAGTTCGACCTCGAAGCCGTCAAACGCCCACCGCAACTGGCTTTGCAGACCCTTGTCGTCCTCTACGACAAGCAGGTATTTCTTGTCATTTTTCACGTTTGATCAACTCTGTCCAATGTCTTGTGTTGTTTGTCTTGCATACTTTTACGGGGCATTCGCACCGTGAATACTGATCCATGGCCGGGCGTGCTCTCAACACTGATCTCGCCGCCGAGGCTGCGGATAAAATCGCGGCTTTCAAATGCGCCTATGCCCATGCCGGTCAGACCCTTGGTCGAATCGAACGGTTTGAAAAGACGCTGCTGAATGAATTGCTCGTCCATGCCCTCGCCGTCGTCTTCAATCCTGATTACGCTGGAGCCCTTGTGCTCGCCCGCGCTTACGGTCACATGACCCCACCGGCCTGTCGCATCCTGAGCGTTGTGGACCAAATGGCAGAAAACTGCGTACAGCCGCTCGCGATTACAGTGCACCGTGTAGTCCTTATCGTGGTTGTCGGGAACTTCCAGATCCGGGTTGGGCTCGCGCACGCGGCACTCGGTTACGACGTCTTCGAGCAGCGCGATGAGGTCCACGTCCTGCGTCTCCTCCTGCCCGGCACCACTGCGCAGCTGGGCCATCAGTTTACTCATGCGATCGACCGAATTGCTAACGGTTTCGATCATATCGTCGATGAACACGGGGTTGTCCTTGTGTTTCTCCGCGTTCGAAACCACGAGGGAGAGTTGGGCGAGGATATTCTTCAGGTCGTGTATGACGTAGGCGCTAAGCCGATTGAAAGCTTCGAACTGTCTCGATTCGACCAATGCCTGGTCAGCCTGGTACTGGGCCAGATGGCTGGCCGCCTGCCGGCCTGCGACTTTGAGTAGATCCCGGTCCTCCCAGTTGAGTTCGTGCAGAAACTCGGATTCCCTGAGTAACAGGATACCCTGAAGGCGTTCTCCGAACAGTAGCGGAATAATCAGCCACGCACGAGGTATCTCGGTAAGCACGATCGGCAACTCCAGGTTCTGGTAGATGTCGGGGGCCCTGCGCCATTCCTTGAGGTCGATGATCCACTGGTGTTGCTGCAACCAGCGCGGCAAGGTTTCCAGATCCACATCGGGTGACGGAGCTGGCATTTCCCAGTGAGTCAGGATGCCGAAATAACCGGTCTCGGTCCTGCCCCAAAGGATGCCGGCGGGACTCCTGGCGAGATTGGCAACAGCGCGTGTGATATTTCTGGGAATGTCCGGATCGCCGCCCGCGAGTGTCTGTGTAAACTGCAGCCATTCCACACGGTAGTCGTACTTGTAGCTAAAGAAGTTTTTACTCAACCAGACCCGCGTACGCGCACGTATCTGCCCGGAGAAAAGGAGGACAACAAGTACCAGTCCCGCTGCACAGAGAAACGCAATTTGCAGCACACCGCCCCAACTGCCACCCAGGTAGCGTATGAAGTAGGCGGCCAGCGCCATGCTGATAAGATAGATACCCGATGCCATCAGCGCCAGTGAATGGAAGGCGACGTGCCGCGAGAGATATACCGCCCGCTGGGTTGGATCCGCTTCGCTGCGGTCGGTTCGCAGCATGCTGATCGCCATGAGTATGGCCGCCATCGTTATTACCACGCCTCTGGCCTGCCACAGGTTGCGATCGAGATGGCGGAACAGCAGTGCTTCGGCGTACATGAAGAAATCGTAGGCGAAAAGAATGCCAAGCCCTATGCACAGGTGCTTGGTGGCCCAGAGCTCACTTTCATTGCTGTTGCGAAAAAACTGTTCCAGCAGCAACAGGCCCAGCACGCACATGAACAGCCAGGCACTGAACGACAGGTTGGAGCTGGTGTCCACGGAAATTGACAGCTGTGAAGCGAGCGGTCCGGCCGCAATGAGCACCGCTGCCAAAAGGGCAAAAACCGCGATGAGCAATGGCACCCAGCGAGCTGTTGTCAGGATATGATCGGTACCTTGCAGGCGCAGACCGACGAGCTTCAAAAGCACGACTGACCAGCCGGCGTTGCGCCCCAGTTCGGCCAGCTGAATCAGCGTCAGTTGTGGTTCAGGCAATATCGCTGAAACGCTAATTGCCGCCGCCCAGGCGAGGGTCAGCGCGCTGGCGCCGATTATGCTGAAGCCGAGCGGGTTGCGGTGTCGGGTCAGGATCGCAACCATCGTCAGCAGGGCATAGGAAAGCAGGGCTGTACCATAGCTGTACAGACCGATGTTCCCGAAGGTGGTCTCTACTGCCTCCAGTTCTCAAGTCCCCCCAAAGCGTGTGCCAGGTCACGTTCCGCGATAGCGGTGCTACCAGAGAAACACTATACTCTGCTTCCATCGGTGTAAACGCCGGCGGGCGACAAACGGGATACACAGCACAGAAAAGCGGTTGCGCCGAGCGTGCCTCAAAGTTAAAGGAATCCGTCAATCTCTATGTCTGCCATCGCCACCCTGGAATCCAGTCTCGTTCGGAGTCCGCATCGCTGGATGGTGACCGGCGCCGCCGGGTTCATCGGTTCCCACCTTGTCGAAAAGCTTCTCCGCCTGGGGCAGTCGGTGGTCGGTCTGGACAACTTCGCCACCGGCTATCGCAGCAATCTGGACGATGTACGCGCAAATGTCGGCACAGAGAAATGGGCTCGCTTTGAGTTCCACGAAGGCGATATTGCTGATCTGGATACTTGCAGACGGCTGTGCAGGGACATCGATTATGTCCTGCATCAGGCAGCTCTTGGGAGTGTGCCGCGGTCCGTCGCCGATCCGGTTGTCTCCAACCGCGCCAATGTGGACGGATTCCTCAACATGCTTGTGGCGTCACGCGACTCCGGAGTCCGGCGGTTTGTTTATGCTGCGTCTTCTTCGACCTACGGGGACCATCCGGGCCTGCCCAAGACCGAGGATCGTATTGGAAGCCCCCTGTCTCCCTATGCGGTCACCAAGTACGTCAATGAGTTGTACGCCGATGTGTTCGGCCGCACCTACGCCATGGATAGTATTGGCCTGCGCTATTTTAACGTGTTTGGCCCGCGTCAGGATCCCATGGGCGCCTACGCAGCGGTGATCCCGCGCTGGTTTGAAGCCCTGTGTCGCGGCGACGCGCCACAGATTAACGGTGATGGCGAGACATCCAGAGATTTCTGTTTTATCGACAATACGGTACAGGCCAACCTGTTGGCCGCTACCGCCGCCGGAGACGCGGGCAACGAGGTCTATAATGTGGCGGTGGGGGAGCGTACAAGCCTGAACCAACTGTTTAGCGCAATCCGCGACCTGGTGTCGGAAAGGGATGCGGCGGTTGCCGGCATCCAGCCGGTCTATAAGGATTTCCGGGAAGGGGATGTCCGTCATTCCCAGGCGGATATCGAAAAGGCGCGACGACTGCTCGGCTATGAGCCGAGCCACACGGTAGAGCAGGGACTGGCGGAGACCGCGCACTGGTTTTTCGGCAGGCAACAACAAGGATAGGGGATATGGACAAGCGGGAAGTGGTCGCGATTGTCGGCCTTGGATACGTCGGTTTGCCGCTCGCGGTCGCTTTTGGACGATTGGGGCCGACGATCGGTCTTGACCTGAACGAAGACAAGCTGGCGCAGCTACCGCAGGGGCTCGGATCCCAGCGGTGAAGTGGAGGCCGAGGAGCTCGCACGAGCCGAACACCTGGAATTTACCAGTGACGCACGCCGGCTGGCCGACGCCGCGTTTATCATTGTGGTGGTGCCGACTCCCATTGACGCGGCGCGCCGGCCCGACCTGGGACCTCTCGAGGGCGCCTGTCGGTCCGTGGGTGCCAATATGCGCCCCGGGGCGACCGTGGTGTTCGAGTCGACCGTGTATCCCGGCTGTACTGAAGAAGTCTGCGTGCCGCTGCTGGAAGAGGTTTCGGGACTGCGCTGGGTCGGCCATGCGCCCGAAGATACGGAGGCTGGTTTTCATGTCGGGTATTCGCCGGAGCGAATCAATCCGGGCGACCGGGAGCACCGGCTCGAGACGATCACCAAGGTTGTCGCCGGTGATATCCCCGAGACACTGGAGCGCCTGGCGGCTATCTATGGCGAGGTAGTACGCGCCGGTGTTTATCGCGCGGCAAGTATCAAGGTTGCCGAAGCCGCGAAGGTCATAGAAAACACACAGCGGGACCTCAACATTGCCTTGATGAACGAACTCGCGCTGATTTTCAATCGCCTGGGGATAGATACCCTGGACGTGCTGGAGGCGGCGGGCACAAAGTGGAATTTCCTGCCCTTTCGGCCCGGTCTTGTCGGCGGCCACTGCATCGGGGTCGATCCCTACTACCTTACCTACAAGGCCGAGGCAGTGGGACATCATCCGCAGGTTATTCTCGCCGGGCGCAAGACCAATGACACGATGGGCAAATTCGTTGCCGAGCAGACGGTGAAACGTCTCGTGCGGCAGGGGCATCGCATTAGCGGAGCACGGATCGCTTTACTCGGATTGACCTTCAAGGAAAATTGCCCCGACCTGCGAAACTCCAGAGTGATCGACATTATTGCGGAACTGGACGAGTACTGCTGTGACGTCCTTGTGCACGATCCTCTGGCGGATGCGGCAGAGGCCCGGGCCGAGTACGGTGTCGAACTGTGCTCGATGGATAAGCTGGTGCAATGCCAGGCTGTCCTCCTGGCTGTGCCCCATGCCGAGTATCTCGCTCTCAGCGTCGCCGATTTTGGTGCCATGATGGATAACGGAGGTATACTCGTCGACATCAAGTCGGTGCTGGATCGGGATCAGCTCAACGCAGAGGGCCTCGATTTCTGGCGCTTGTGACCGGTGGTATATTCGGTTGTAGCGCATAATCTCGCCGAGAATGCCAAATATTGGCGAGATTTGGCGGCTAGACTCGTGGAGCGTCCACTTCCTTTTGCGCGGAGGGCTTGTTATCTCTGCCGGCGGCCCGTCTCATCCACGCTTTGCGGACAAGGTGCGGCACCAGCAGGTGCAGCGGCATGCGCAGGAAGTGGGAGCGAACGTACAGCAGATTGAGAGCCAAAGACGTGAGAGGCAGCCGGCAGTCAGGTTGCAGCGGGCGGAACGCGCGCAGGTAAAGAAAGTCCAGCAGTGGACGTCGCAGCCGCCGCGGCAGGGAATCGGCCTGCCGCATCACGCTCGCGGGTACCGGTGTCTGGAACACGAGCCGGGTGTAGGTGAGGCCGTGGAACAGTGGTGTCTCCAGCTCCAGTTCCCGGGCCCGGGGCACCAGACCACCCCAGAAATTCGCTTCCCGCTCGGGAAAATCGCGCAGCATACGGTCCAGGTCCCACAGGTCCCGCAAGCCGTGGTGAAATTCTCCTTCATGAAACAGATGAGTGGCGCTGTGAATGACCATATCCTGTAAGGACAGGGTATAAACACCCGGGCGCACTTCGCGCAATCGCTCGAACAACAGCGATGCATCCACGTTCGGCGCCGAGGTGGGCGGCAGGATGTTGTGATGCAGGTCCAGAGTCGTCCCCCGTTTTCTGTTTACAAGTGCCGGGGTCTCGTGGCTCCATTTCCGGTAGTAGTCCTCGTCGTAGGGGTCGAGCTGGCTGCTTTCCCAGCCGTGTGAATTGAGTGCCTGCTCGGCGGCTTCGATGTCGGCCTTGGGCACGATGATGTCGATGTCTGTGATGAGTCGTCCGCGACCGACAGGCAGGTCAGCCTGTATATAGGCACCGCCCTTGAGCAGCACCAGTTTCTGTCCCGCGCTGGCCAGTGCGCGTTGCAGTGATTTGCAGTCATAGTCCAGATCGTGCCGCTGCTTCTCGGCGACAAGCAGCGCGGAATGGAGGTGGCGCCGCACACGTTCATCCAGCTGCGGCATCAGGCCGGTCCGTTCCACTTCCGCGGCCAGAGCGGCCAGCAAGCGGCTGATCCGGCCCTGCGAGACGACCCGGCTGACCTCGGGTGCCGGCAAGTCCGGCAGCAGTTCCGGTTGCAGCAGCACGCGGCGCAGGGTGAATTCGCGCGTCATGGCAACTCAGCCGCCAACTCGTCCACGGTTTGTACCGCCCAGTCCAGGTCGCGATAGACAAGATCGTAGCACGGCACCGTTTCCATCAGCGTCTTCATGGCGTGAAATCCGGCTTCGCCCATCATGCTGTAATTGAAGGAATGGTAGGCGGCGATGATGAAACTCTCGGTGCGTCGCCGCGGGCGCAAACACTGGGTTTCGGTCACGCTGTAGCGCGGGAATAACATGGCCGCTGCCGGCAGGGGGTCGCGCTCGTGACTGTCCTTTGTCAGGTCGGCCTTGATGTGCGCGACGACTCCCTTGTGGGTCTCTCTGCTCACGGGGCCGAACACCGCTGCCGGTGCGAATGAGCGGATGACCTCGATGCTCTCGTTTTTCAGGCTGACCGGCCGGCACAGAGGAACCAGCTCTGTGCTGTGTGGGGGTATGAGTGCGTGTTCGTCGGACAAGACCCGCCAGCCGCTGAGGGCGAGTGCAGCGCACAGTGTGCTCTTGCCGGCTCCTGGAATCCCCGGCATGACGATGCCGCGGCCATGGCGTGCCACCACGGCTGCGTGGAGTTTCAGGTACTCATTTGCATGCAGCGAAACACACCAGTTCATTCCCCATTCCAGGAAAGCGTAGGACTGGCCCTGCGGGATGGTTTCAAAAGGGCTCTGCCGGTCGAACAGGAATTCAGCGCGGCCGCGAAGGCGTTGCGACAGCCCTGTGCATTGCAGCGCCACATCGAAATCCACGAATTCCTCTTCGCCGGCCAATGGGAAGTCGCCGTAAAGTGTCCGCAGGCCGCTGACTATATCCCGCAGGTTGCTGCGGAATTTATAGACGTAGGGGCCGACGTGAAGAGCCAGCGTGCCGCGGGCCAGACGCCGGGCCAGCTCGGCTTGGGACAATTGCCGCAGGTGCTGCATCTACTCGCGCGACAGGATATCGAGCGCGACAAGTTCTTCGAGTACGATGCCCACGGAGTCGCTCAGAGCATCCCGGCTGTCAGCCTCCATCAGGGGAGCCAGATGCTCGACCAGTTCCCCGGTGGTCATGGGGCCTGTCTCGAGCTGCTGGAGAATGCAGGCGGCAAATTCACTGAGCAGGTGGGTATCTCCGCTCTCCGGGTGAAAGAAAACGACCGACCCCTCATTGGCATCGAAGATTTGCCCCGTGGAATGCACATACCAACTCATGGTAAACGGGTTTCGTGAAAATAGCGGTGTATTATTTCAGAAGGTCGGGGCAGTGGCTACACAGTGTGAAGCGAACCCCGGGGGCCGAGCGCTAGTCCGGGCATTTTCCCCGCACCAGGCAGACGCCGTCCAGGTCATCAGGGTCCCGGCACACGGCCCACCGGCCATCGCGACCCAGATAGTCCGGCGGGTCGGCGATACCGTGAATTCGGGCCGCGAGCTCCTCGTTGTGCTCGGGCCGCCCGGCCGGCGCGGAAACAAACATCCCTGTCTCCGGGTTGAAGGAGTTGAGCGTCATGACCGACATGCAACCGGCGACCTGCGATGTGCCGCCACCCCAGGCGGCACGGTTGCCCAGCGACAACAGCACCGCGCTGCCGGCCAGAGCATGTCCAGAGAACCGGCGTCGCGTCGGGTCGGCGACCCGGTCGGGCCGACTGGTGGCCCCCTCGCTGTGATTCTCTTCCAATTTGTCCAACTCAACCCCCAAATACCGTTCGGGCACGTCAGTCCATGCGCCATTCACCCTGCCACCGGGGAAACTGTGTTCCCGTGACAGGAAAGCTGTCAAGTGCGACTTTACCACCTCAGCGTTACGGTCGACACCTGCGATAGTGGCGTCTGTGAAGCGTGTCACAGCCGATTGGCCGGTTTGCACGATGGCGCTGAATAAAAGGTATGCAAATTACATACCGAATATCCTGTTACTGTAGGTAATACAGCATGTTACAAAGGACTAGAGACCGCCATTCCAGCGGCCGCCTGTACCCCGCAGCCCATGTGTAAAAAAATCTGACGTGACGGTGCGCCCTTCCTGAAACCAGTTTTACTGGCGCCGCCGCTGCGCGGCCAACTCTTCGAGCCGGATAAGGCAGGCGAGAACCATCAGCCCCACGCCCACGTTGAAGACGGTCGTACCCTGGAAATCCAGGATGTAATAGTAACCCATAAGTCGGCCCGCCCCGGCCGCAAAACAGGTGAGTACGCCCAACAGGCCAACGATTGAGCCGAGAACAGTCATGTTCTTTTGTATCATGTCCAACCCCTGTCAAGGCGCGCCCGGCTGGAACAGGCAGGCGTCGCCAGTACGTTTCCGTTACATGGTTCGCAGTGTAGACAAAAATACGTCCCGGCGTCAGTGCCGGGTCATTTGCAAAGGGCATCCAACGCTGTAAGCTCTCAATTTGCCGCCTTTTTTCGGCCGAGAACGACGGGTCCCCGATGTACGAGGTATTCTACAATTTCCAGGCGGAGCCCTTTCGGCTGAGCCCCGACCACAAGTTCTGCTACGAGCACAAAGGTTATGCCCGGGCGCGGGCCTACATGGCGTATGCGTTCATGCGGGCCGAAGGCTTTGTGATGATCACGGGGCGTCCCGGCACCGGCAAGACCACGCTGATCGGTGAGTTGGTGGAGAATCTGGCCCGCGACAGCGTGTCGACCGCAAATCTCGTGTGTACGCAGTTGCAGGCGGACGATCTGTTAAAGACGGTTGCCTATAATTTTGGCGTCAGCGCCGAGCGGGCGGACAAGGCGGAGCTGCTGGAACGTCTCAACCGGCTGCTGCACCGCTGGCATCGTGACGGGCGCCGCGCGCTGCTTATTGTCGATGAGGCGCAGGATCTTTCGACATCGGCGATGGAAGAACTGCGCCTGCTTACGAATATCCAGCTCGATGGACAACCGCTGCTGCAAATCTTTCTCCTGGGACAGCCCGAATTGCGTGAACTGATCCTGTCGCCCGGCATGGAGCAGGTCCATCAGCGCATCGTGGCCGCGTGTCACCTTGAGGGGCTGAAAGAGGACGAGGTAGAGGCCTACGTTTTGCATCGCCTGAAAAAGGTCGGCTGGAAGGGCGATCCAGCCATCAGCAAAGCGGTGTTTCCCCTGTTGCACAAGTTCAGTGAGGGAATTCCACGACGTATCAACCTGATCTGTAGCAGGCTGTTTCTGCACTGTGGTGTAGAGCAGCGTCACGAGATGGTTCCGGCGGACCTGGAGGTGGTTATCCGGGAGCTGCAGGCAGAGAATCTCGCCGCCGGCAAGGGGATGTCCCGGGACGAATTTACCATCTTTGAAGACACGGGCTGGGTGGAGTGCCCGGTGGAGCCGGATGAGCCCGGCGCTAGCGGACAGGCGGCCGCAACGGAGATATCGCGGGACGAAGTCGAGGCCCCGGATGAAACCGATTGGGTCGAGGACATGGAGATAGAAGAGGCGGCCGCTGCGGGGATATCGTGGGACGAAGTTGAGGCCCCGGATGAAACCGATTGGGTCGAGGGTGAGGAGACAGAGGAGGCGGCCGCTGCGGGGATATCGTGGGACGAAGTTGAGGCCCCGGCTGAAACCGATTGGGTCGAGGAAAAGGAGTTAGAGGGGGCCGCCGCTTCCGGGCAGATGGGGCGCGAAGTCCATCTGCGTGCCGTCGCGACCGAGCCACGCGGTGCCGCGGACCATGATCCACCGGCGGCAGCCGGGGAGGTGGTGTCCAAAAAAAAAAGCCGGAAGGCACCGGCAATAGCGACGGGTCCGGGGGCGACTCCTGATCCCGGCGCAACCGCGGCTGTGCCGCGAGGCGAATCCGCCGGTGCGAAGAAGCAATCCGTGGCTGACTCTTTGGCAGATGAACCCACGGGATCGTCCACGGCTCGCCCCGGACTCCGGTCGAGCCCCCGTTCTGAAAGGGCGCGATCGAGGCAGCCTGCGACGCCGTCCGAGGTGCGCCCGTCGACTGTGGTGGCCGGGACCACAGCGCCCGGCGACTCGCAGCGGGGGGCGTCGCGACCGCGTCGCGGTGTGTATTCATGGGCGATACTGCTGCTGCTTCTGTTCCTGCTGTTCGGGGGCGCCGCGGCGTATCTGTTCGCGCCAGAACTCCTGCGCAAAGTGGCCGGGCCGGCCGCGCCGGAGATCGCGGAACGGTACACCGACATCCGCGATGTACCGGCCCCTCCCGGCGATACTGACAGAGCGCCGCGCACAAAGGGGCAGTCCACACCGGCAGATACCGCAACCGCGCCGGCTGTCGACCGGAGTGCGGACAAGGACGGTCGACTGTCGCCGGCGGAGAATGTGGCGGCGGTTGAGCAGGAGGCCGGTCCAACGGCCGCGCGGGACGGCCCGGCAGGTGGCGACCCGGATTCTCCCGATGGCGCGGCGCCCGACCAGCATGCCGGTGCCCCTCAATCGCCGCAGCAGACGCTTGCCCGGACGCCGGAGGATACGGAGCAACCGCCGGAGGAACGAAAACGGGCGATCTGACGATGTTGGTGGGTTTTCCGCCGGACAGCGCTGAACTGGACCGCGAGGCGCGCTTTGTCCTGGATGAGACCATTCGCATTCTCCGGAGGCACAAGCAGAGCACCGCTTCGATCACCGGCTATTCCGATGGCCTTGGCGATGACGCCTACAACACCGTCCTGTCCCGGGAGCGGGCTCTTGCGGTCGAGGATTACCTGCTGGCCTCGGGGGTAGATGGCGAGAGACTGAGAGTGCAAGGCGGGGAGCCGGTTTCCGGAGAATCGGAGCCTGTACCGGAGGATGGCGGTCCCGACAGGGAACAGTATAGAATCGTCAGGATTCTGATCGATCGCGGGGGCGCGACCTGAGTGCACGGGTGATCCGGCCGCAATTCCGATGGCTGCCCTGGAACGGCATTATGTCCACGCACGGGGCGCCGGCGGGATGTAATATATAAAAGGGTAATTTCTGTGTGACGTTGTTCACAAGCCCAACCGTGGATTCGCTTCAGGCCGGAGGCCGCATGATAGACTTTTTAACATTCAGTGGGCAGATGGTGGCCCATAAGGAGATGAGAATGAGCGCTCAGCCCGTGCAACCCGGCAGTGCCCTTCCGGCCAGACTGTTCGCCGCCGCTGTTTTATTGTGCCTGGTGTCGCTGTCCGTCGGTTGCGGCACGGCTTCCTACCCTCCGGTGCCCGAGTCGCAGCGTAACATAGAGGTCGATTACGACTACATACTCGGGCCCGGGGATCAGGTCACCATATTTCGTGTGGGGGAACGAGGAACTGAGTACGACGGGGGTCGTCCGGCCCGACGGCAAGTTGACCACGCGCCTGGTGGAAGACCTGCAGGCCAGCGGCAAGACCTCCACACAGCTGGCCCGGGATATAGAGCGCGCCTACTCGGAATACGTTCGCCAGCCGGTGGTGAGTGTTATCGTGAGTGGGTTCGCCGGAGTGCCCGAACAGACCATCCGTGTACTGGGCGAGGCGACCAATCCGGCACGAGTGCCCTACAAGAAGCACATGACCCTGCTGGATCTGATGATCCGAGTGGGCGGTCTGACTCCTTTCGCCGACGGCAATGGCTCTGTGCTGATCAGGAATGTCGAGGGCAAGCGGCAAGTCTACAGTCTGCGGCTGGACGATCTTGTACGGGAGGGCGATATCAGCGCGGACCTTGCCCTCATGCCGGGCGATATCCTGATCATCGCCGAGTCCTGGTTCTGATCATCGGCCGAACGGCCACGGAGGGGAAGCGCAACTGATGCAGGAAATTCTCGCACAAGTCTTTTCCTATGTCTGGGGGGTCTGGCGCTATCGCTGGCTCGCCCTGGTGGTCGCCTGGCTGGTGGCTATCGGTGGCTGGATCTGGGTCTGGCAGTTGCCCGAGTCGTATGTTGCCAACGCGCGTGTCTACGTCGATACCAACACTGTCTTGCGGCCATTGCTCCAGGGACTGGCCATACAACCCGATATCGAAAGCCGTATCGGGCTTCTCAGCCGCACGCTGTTGAGCAGGCCCAATCTGGAAAAGCTCATGCGCATGACGGACCTGGATCTGCAGGTCACGACGGCCCGCGAAAAGGACAAGCTGCTCAACGACCTGAAAAAATCGATCTCGTTGCACTCCAACAGGAAAGACCCGTCGCTTTACTTCATTTCGGTGCAGGATCCCGATCGCGATACCGCCAAACGGATTGCACAGGCCCTGATCACCGTATTCATTGAAAGCTCCCTGAGCGGCAAGCGCGCGGATACTTCCGGCGCACAGGATTTTCTGGAGGAGCAGATCAAGGAATACGAGGCGCGACTGATTCAGGCGGAAACGCGCTCGGCGAATTTTCGGCAGAGACACCGGGATGTCCTCGGTGGCACCGGCGGTTATTACCGTAACCTGAACAGTGCGCGTGCCAGATTGCGCCAGGCCAAGTTGATGCTCAGGGAAGAGGAAAACCGCGCTGTCGATTTGCAGCGTCAGATAGATGGGGAGGACCCCATGTACCTGCCGAGCACGACGACCGATACACCTGACACCAAGCGCCGTGGGCCGGTGAGAGTACCTCCCTCGAAAATCGGTCCCCAGATCTCTGAGGTCGAGGTTCAGCTTGCGCAGTTGCGCATCAAGTACACTGACCGCCACCCCGAGGTCCTTCAGCTGCTTTCACGGCTGGAAGATCTGGAGGCGCAGAAAGCCGAGGAGCAGCGTGCCGCGAGGGAGCGGGTGCGCGAGATCAATGCCAGGCGCAAAGCCGGAGAGCCTGTCGAGCAATTCGGTGATCTGTCGGGTCTGGAAAACAGCCCGGTCTATATGAATATGAAGCAGATGCTGTCCGAGTCCAAATCCAAGGCCGCGGCGCTTGAGGTACGGGTCAAGGAGTACGAAGAGAGAGTCGGTGAGCTCGAGGAGCAGGTGAATACCATTCCGGAGATCGAGGCCCAGCTGAAGCAGCTCGACCGGGACTATAGCGTGATTCGTACCCAACACAGTCAACTGCTGAAACGCAGGGAGACTGCGCGCATGGGCCAGGACATGGAAAAGAAAGCAACGGATGTCAGCTTCAGGGTTATCGACCCGCCCTATGTTCCGCTGAAACCCAGCGAGCCCAACAAGGTTTTGCTCAACGCGATTGTGCTTGCGGCGGGCGTCATGGCGGGTATCGGTGTTGCATTTCTTGTGTCTCTGATCTCTCCGGTGTTCTTTGATCCGCGCACACTGGCTGCGGTTTCCGGGCTGCCGGTACTCGGCTCGGTCACGATCAACCTGCAAAAGGAACAGCAACGGCGGGAGCTTTATGGTCTGCTGGCTTTCAGTTCACTGACTGTTTGTCTGGTCATCGCCTACGCCGGTATGACCCTGGCTACTGGAAACCTGTCGTGGCTCTAGGGGCCATGAGCGGCGGTATAACGCTCATTGAGGTGATGGGATAATCGGGATGAAGCATGAGCATTATTGAGAAGGCGGTCAACGCACTGGGTCGGGGCGGGGATGATGAAAAATCCGCGACACGTCCGGGGGCGGGCAAGGATGCAACAAAAACCGCCGCCAGTACAGTGGAGCTCGCCGCGGGTGACGTCGAGACGTCGCCCTCTCCCGAAACCATCGAGTCGGAAATGCCTGCGGGTCTCGGCGAAGCGGCGCCGGACACATCGACTGTCAGCCGGGAAAAATTCGTCAAGCTGAATTTCGAGGATCTCCGGGAGATCGGTATTCTCACACCCTCGGTCCCGCGCAGTGCGATAGCCGAGGAGTTCCGTACGATCAAGCGCCCGTTGCTCACCAACATTGCGGGCGACGATGTTACCCAGCCGATCAAGCAGGGTAACCTCATCATGGTGACCAGTGCGCTGGAGGGTGACGGCAAGACATTTACTTCCATCAGCCTGGCGATCAGTATCGCCATGGAACAGGACAAGACAGTACTGTTCGTGGACGCGGATACCGCGAAGGCGGAGGCCGGACGTATCCTGGGGATTCCCTCGGAGACGCCGGGCCTTATCGATGTGCTGGAAGACAGCAATGTGCGCCTGCCGGATGTCATTCTGCACACGAATATTGAAAAGCTGAGAATTATGCCCGCCGGTGACCTGCACACCCACGCCAACGAGCTGCTCGCCAGTGATCGCATGCGGGACCTGATGCTGGAGATGTCGGAGTATTACAGCGACCGGGTGATCGTGTTTGATTCACCGCCGCTGCTGTTGACCACGGAAGCCGCCGTTCTGACGAGCTTCATGGGCCAGATCGTGTTTGTCGTCAGCGCCGATATGACGCCGCAGCACGCGGTCACACAGGCGATTGAACATATTGGCGAGGACAAGATGGTGGGTATGGTGCTCAACCGGGCCCGCCGCCGCAGCAACCCCTACTTTTACACCTACGGAGAGACGTACGGTTACGGTCGCGACAGAATGTACGGATATGACCGTCATCGAGAGTCTGAGCCCGGGTGACTTTCGTGGGTAGCGGCCAGTTCAGGGCATTGGTCGGCAGAATGGCCGCTGTCATTCTGGCCATCGTTGCATTCCAACCAAGGGCGGCGGAATGGAGCAGTGGCGGAAACATCTCGCCCGGGGTGACCTATACTGATAACGTCTGCCTGACGAAAAATAACAAAAAAGGTGACTGGATCGGCACGCTGACACCCTCAGGCTTCGTCAGCGCGAACGGAAGGAACGCCAACTTGAGTCTGGCGGGCTCGGTGCAACTGAATTCACTCACCGACAGCGCGCTCAACCGCAAGGGGTGTACCGGCAATATCGATGATCGGGAGCGATTCAGTCCAAGGCTTACCGGCCGGTTCAACGCGGTGGTGATCGACAACTGGATGAACCTGAATGTCACCGCCAGGGCCGGCCAGAATGAAGTCACCTCGCGTTTTCCCGGCGGCGGCGACGAGTTCGATCGCCGGGGAAACACCAACACCTTCTATACCTACTCGATTTCTCCCGTGGTCAATCGACGGTTCAAGGATCTGGTCAAAATGAACCTGCGTTACAGCTGGGACCAGCAGTTCAATACCAATGAGCGTCGCGCGACAGTCAGCGACACAGGGTGAACCTCACACTCTCGAACGCCACGCCTTCGAAGTGGTCGCGCTCGGTGGAGGGCCGGTATAGAAAGGTGATGTTCGACGAGAGTTTTAACGGTGTTACGCGCGACGACAGTGTCCTCAGTTCGCTCGCGCTCAGGGTCGGCTACCGTTTCAGTCGGCGCTGGTCGGTGAACGGCTCCTTTGGTCGCGACTTTAACCAATTTCAGACCAGGCTCAACGGCAACAGGGACGGCCCCAGGTGGAGTGTCAATGTGGGTTGGACGCCCGTCACCGCGCACGAGTGTGACAGTCGGTTCCGGTAATCGGTTCTTTGGCAATACGCCGCGTGTCAATATCCGAGCACCGGCATAAGCGAAGCAGCTTCAGTCTGGACTACCGCAAAGACAGTGCAGGTTCGAAAACGAGCTTCGTGTTGATGATCTGCGGTGGATTCGAGGACAATATCGACAACCCGAGCATCTTTGTCCAACAGCCCCGATTCTGGATGAACGGGTGGCGGCCGGCTGGACGTATAACGCCCGCCGCGTCGACCATCCGCATCAATGGCAACTATTCCGAGCAGACACGCTCGGAGGACGCCCAGCAGTCGTCGTTCAAAAATATGACGGGCGACAATCAGTCCCCAGCTTTCCACGCAGGTACAATCATGTCCGGCTCGATTGCCTGGAATGAAGATGAGCCACGAGGGCGCATTAATGAGCTTCGCGGAGTTGGAGGATCAGCGCCAGCACCGAGACCTGGAACACGACCATTTCTCTCAGCCGCAGATTCAACAACCGCTTCAGCCTTTCGCTGAGTTACCGATTTACCTATCGGTTGGCTGATTCGGAATTCAACGAGTATCAGGAAAACCGGGTGACTGCGAGACTCGGCATCAGCTTGTAGGAACTGCCGTCAATGGGGGCGAAACCGGATATCGGCCACATACTCTGCGTAGTGGGAGCAAGGCCGAATTTCATGAAAATCGCCCCCATTATGCGGGCGTTCGCCGAGTCGTCTTCGCAATTTTCTGCCCGCTTGCTGCATACCGGCCAGCACTATGACGCCGGTATGAAGCATTCGTTTTTCGAGCAGCTGCATATTCCGCAGCCCGACATCGATCTCGAAGTCGGCTCCGGCACTCACGCACAGCAGACAGCGGAAATCATGCTGCGGTTTGAGCCTGTGCTGGACGAGGTTCCGCCACGGGCGGTGCTGGTTGTCGGCGATGTCAATTCGACCATCGCCTGCGCACTGGTCGCGACCAAGAAGGGTATTCCCGTGATCCATGTGGAGGCGGGTCTGCGCAGTGGCGATCGCAGCATGCCGGAAGAGATCAATCGGCTGCTCACCGATCAGCTGTCCGAGCTTCTTTTTACCACTGAGGAGGGTGCGCGAAATAACTTGTTGCGCGAAGGTATCGCACGGGAGAAGGTTCATTTTGTCGGCAATGTGATGATCGATACGCTTTTCTACAATCTCGCGGATGCGGTGCCGGCGGAGCACACCTTGCGTGAACTGTCGGCGTCACAAGTCTCGGTACAGAATTTCGGCCTCCTGACACTGCATCGACCCTCAAATGTCGACGACCCGATCGTGTTGCGACGTCTGTTGGAAATTCTCGCCGAAATCAGTAGCACCACACCGTTGATATTTCCGCTTCATCCGCGAACCCGGGCACGCATCGATACAGCGGGACTAGGAGGACTTCTGGAGAGTGCGGCAATCACTACTACGCCACCGCTGGGCTATCTGGAAATGCTGGGTTTGATGCGCGAGGCGCGTGTGGTATTGACTGATTCCGGTGGCATACAGGAAGAGACCACGGCTCTGGGTGTGCCCTGCCTCACACTGCGGGAAAATACCGAGCGTCCGATAACCGTGGAGCAGGGCACAAATACAGTAGTCGGCACCGACCACGGCAGAATTCTCGCCACCTATCGCGATGTGATCGAGACAGGCGGCAAGAGCGGCCGAACGCCCGAATTGTGGGATGGCCAGGCGGCCGCCCGCATCGTTGCCGTCATTAAACAGGTGGGCCGCGGGGCAGGCGACATGATGACGTCCCGGACCGCGGTAAACGGTAGTTACTGTGGTGAATGCCATGACGGTGGACGTGGAGGACTATTTCCAGGTGTCCGCCTTTGAACCGCATATTCCCGGGAACAATGGGAGGTACTGCCCAACCGGGTCGAAACCAATACCCGCCGGATCCTGGAACTGTTCGACGCTCATGGCGTCCATGCGACCTTCTTCGTCCTTGGCTGGATCGCCGAACGCTGCCCGGATCTTGTCGCCATGATCGTCAGCGGTGGCCACGAGATCGCCAGCCACGGCTGGCAGCATATTCGTGTCGACACCCAGACACCTCAGGAGTTTCGCCGGGACATCGAGCGCACTCGCAAGCTGCTGCAGGACCTCAGCGGCCAGCCGGTGTGCGGCTATCGCGCCGCCAGTTATTCTATCGGCCGGGATCAGTCCTGGGCCTGGCACGAACTCGCAGAGGCGGGCTATCGCTACAGTTCCAGTGTCGTGCCCATTCACCATGATCTGTACGGGATTCCGGAGGCGCCGCGTTTCGCCTTCGACGTGGCCGACGGCCGGTTGCGGGAGCTGCCGATTACCACGATTTCCCTCGGCGGCCGCAATATCAATTGTGGCGGCGGTGGCTGGTTCAGATTGTTTCCCTATGAGTTCTCCCGTTGGGCGCTGCGGCGTGTCAACCGGGCCGATGCTCAGCCCGGTATCTTCTATTTCCACCCCTGGGAGATCGATCCGGACCAGCCGCGCCCCGAAGGGCTCGGTCTCAAAACACGTTTCCGCCATTACGTGAATCTGCCACACACCTACGCGCGACTGCAGCGCCTGCTGATGGATTTCAGGTGGGGGCGAATGGACCAGGTTTTTCTTGCCGAGGAGTCGCAGCAGTGGAAATGACTATTGGCGAGCTGGACGATCAATCACTGGAGCGTTGGGATAGATACGTGCAGGGGGCGCCGGAAGCTACTTTCTTTCACCGGGCCGGATGGAAAACGGTTCTCGAGCGCGCATTTGGCCACCGCACACATTTTCTTTACGCAGAGCGGAACGGGCAGGTCGCGGGTGTTTTACCTCTGGCGGAGATCCGCAGCTTGCTTTTTGGTCATTCCCTGATCTCGACACCGTTTTGCGTGTACGGAGGTATCGTCGCGGATTCCGCGGACGTGGCCGATGCGTTGCGCGAATATGCCTGCCGTCTTGCGGACGAGCTCGGGGTGGACGCACTGGAGCTGCGCAATTGCCAGCCTAGCGGGACGGGATGGCCGGTAAAGGATCTCTATTACACCTTTCGAAAAAGGATCGAGGCGGAGGATGAGACCAACCTGAAGGAAATTCCCAATCGGCAGCGCGCCATGATACGCAAGGGCATCAAGGAAGGCTTGCACGGTGAATGGACGAGCGGTACAAGTCGCTTCTACGATGTTTACGCTGAGAGTGTACGCAATCTTGGAACTCCGGTATTTTCCCGAAGCTACCCGCGCATTCTGCGCGAAGTCTTCGGTAATGATTGCAGCATTCTTATGATCACTCACGAAGGACACGATATCGCAGGTGTCATGAGCTTCTATTTCCGCGACGAGGTGCTTCCCTATTATGGAGGAAGCACGGCCGAGGCGCGTACCGTCAAAGGTGTAAATCATTTCATGTATTGGGAATTGATGCGTTGTTCCAGGGAGCAGGGTTGTACGCTGTTCGACTTTGGTCGCAGCAAGGCGGACACTGGTCCTTTCAGCTTCAAGAAAAACTTTGGTTTTCAGCCCGAGCCACTTCCCTACGAGTACTATCTGGTAAACTCCAGGCGGGTTCCGGATGTCAATCCGCTGAATCCGAAATACCGGCTTCTGGTCAATACCTGGAGCCGGCTGCCGCTTCCTGTAGCCAACCTGATCGGCCCGGTACTGGCGCGGTCACTGGGCTGAGTACTGTGAAAGCCAGCAACCGGCAGCGGAATGCTCTACTGTCCGGGCCGCCCTTTGGGCCGCTGGCCTGTACGGACTTGCCCTGTTATTTATTTTTTGGGATACGACCCTTTCGATGGTGTCCATCTGGGCCCGATCCGACACTTTCGCTCACGGTTTTTTGATTCTGCCGATATCGCTGTGGCTTATATGGATCAGGCGCGAGGACCTCGGCCAGCGTCCAGTCCCGCACCCGCGCCTGATTGTCGTCGCGCTGATGATCCGCTCGCGGTCCTGGCGTGGCTGCTGGCCTGGGCGGTCGATGTCCTGGTCGTCCAGCAGCTGGCGCTTGTTGCCACTGCTGGTTGCCGGCGCCTGGTCGCTGCTCGGACACAGGCTCGCGGCGCTTTTATGGTTCCCGCTGATTTTTCTTTTCTTTTCTGTACCGATGGGTCAGGGGCTGGTGCCGCCGATGATGGACTTTACAGCTGCCACCACCGTCTGGCTGGTCCGCGCTTCGGGCATTCCCGTCTATCAGGAGGGGCTCTATTTCACGCTGCCCAGCGGCCGCTGGTCCGTTGTGGAAGCCTGCAGCGGTGTGCGCTATATCATAGCGTCGGTGACTGTCGGTACCCTTTACGCCTATCTGACCTATTACACTTGGTGGCGGCGCTTGGTATTTATTGCAATTTCCGCCATTGTGCCGGTATTCGCCAATACGCTGCGCGCGTACATCATCGTTATGTTCGGGCACCACAGCGACATGACTATCGCCACTGGCGCCGACCATCTCGTCTACGGCTGGGTGTTTTTCGGCCTGGTCATTTTCATTCTGTTCTGGTTGGGCTCATTTTTTCGGGAAGATATACCCCCGGCCACGATTTCCGTCAGTGCACAGGAGAACGGCAGTGAGAGTTCCCGTTCGTACCTGCTGCTGACGTTTGCCCTGGCTCTGGGTGTGGCATCGATCGGGCCTGCAATGTCCCGGGTGGTAGACGCTCGAGAACAGGTGATCGACCGCGATGCCGTCGAGTTGCCGGCGCCCGCGCGACGGCTGGCGCCATCGAGGCGCCCGCTGCCCTGGAGCTGGCAGCCGCCCGGCATGGTCGGGGGTATGAAGCAGGCTTTTTACAGTGACGATAACGGCGGCTGCGGTGGTTGGAGTGGTCGTGCAGTTTTCCGACGGCAGCTTCGATTTCGGCGAGGTGATCGGCAGCAGTACACTGTTTGCCTGGGACGACAGCCCATGGCGGGTGATTGGGCGCGACAAAATCAGGGCAGGCGCAGGACTCGAGGAGCTGACCGTGGACGAGGCCGTGCTGCGTGGACCGCGCGGTCATTTCGTCGCCTGGTCCTGGTACCAGCTGGGTGATGTGCACACATCCAACGATTACCTGGCAAAATTCCAGCAAGCCGCCGCGCGCTTCGGGATCGGTGGGCGCGGCACCTGGCGAATTCTCCTGGTTACGCCTGCGCGGGCCGTGCCGGAGGAAGCGCGCGATTCGTTGCGGAGCTTCCTGCGCCGTGCACGGGCCCCGCGCTTGACGGAATGCGCTGCGTGCTGCGGCGCCGCGAAGGTTCTCGAATGACCACGTCCGCTGGTCGCACACGTCATCTATGCGTTATCGGCCGGTGGCCTGGAGAACGGATTGGTCAACATCATCAATCGTTTCCCCCCGGAGCGTTATCGCCACGTAATCATATGCATAACGACCGCGGATGAATTTTCCAGACGTATTACGCTACCTGACGTGCAGGTTATACAGATGCGCAAGCGCGCGGGGCACGATATCAATTTCTATCGACGGCTGCGCCGGCTTTTCAAGCGACTGGCCCCCGATATTATTCACAGTCGGAACCTGGCGGCTCTGGAAACGCAGTTGTGCAGCCTGGGCATGTCGCGGCGTAATACGCGTCCACGGCGAGCATGGGCGGGAGATAGGCGACCTCGACGGCGGCAATCGAAAATATCTTTTACTGAGGCGTTTTATGCGCCTGTTTCATACACCGCTACATTCGCTGTCAGCCGGAATCTGGAGAGCTGGTTGATGCAAGCGTGTCCGAGTGAAGCCTGACAGGGTGACGCAAATCTATAACGGTGTGGATCACGACCGTTTCAGGCCTCGGGATGTGAAGCCTTTGGCACTATTACCTACACACTGGCGAGAGCATGATGATATCTTGGTCGTAGGTACGGTGGGTCGTCTGACACCCGTCAAGGATCAACAGTTATTATTGCGAGCGGCCGCAAGACTGCGCTCGATAAACCCGGGGATGGGCAGACGCGTCTGCGCGTTATTCTTGTCGGTGATGGTCCACTGCGGCAGGAGCTCGAGCGGCTCGCGGCGCAGCCTCTTTCTCGATGAAATCGTGCTGGTTTGCCGGTGCGCGCCAGGATGTTGCCGAGATACTGCAGCTCATGGATTTATTCGTGCTGCCGTCTCTTGGAGAGGGTATTTCGAATACGGTTCTGGAGGCTATGGCCAGTGGCGTTCCGGTTGTGGCGACCGCGGTGGGCGGAAACCTGGAACTCGTCGAAAACAACGTGACGGGTTCGCTGGTACCTGTGGGTAATGAATTTGCGCTGTGTGACGCTCTCATAGAGAACCTGAGCGATGCTGGTCAAGAATCGCGCCCGGCGGGGCGATAATGCCCGCCACTTTGTACAATCGAATTTTGACTGGGAGCGCACTGTCGCTGCCTATGTCAATGTCTACGATGCCCTGCTTGCAAGTGAACGGGCGTCCGCCGTGAGGACCAGGGGCTGAACCATGTGTGGTATTGCAGGACTGTTTGATTTGTCGGGTTACAGTGAATATGACCGTGAGCTCGTTCATGCCATGAACCAGACACAGGTTCACCGGGGGCCCGACGAAGACGGCATTTTTATCGAGCCCGGCGTAGCGTTGGCGCACCGGCGCCTGTCAATCATCGACCTGTCGGCTGGTCAGCAACCCATGCACAGTGATGATGGGGCATTGACTGTTGTTTACAATCGGGGAAATCTATAATTTTGCCGAGTTGGCCGAGAACTGCGGGCTCGCGGTCATGTCTTTCGAACGCGCTGCGATACGGAGGTGTTGCTTTACGCCTGGCGGGAGTGGGGCGAAGCATGTGTCGAACGTTTTCGCGGCATGTTTGCCTTTGCCATTTACGACCGGCAGAAGCAGAGCCTTTTTCTGGCGCGCGATCGGCTCGGTATCAAACCGCTTTTTTTTGCCGCCGTTGATGCGCAGACGCTGGTCTTCGGTTCCGAACTCAAGGTGCTAAAGGCGCATCCGCGGCTCGGCGCGCAGGCTGGAGCCTCGGGCGGTAGAAGACTATTTCGCCCTCGGCTATATACCCGAGCCCAGGACTATCTACCGGGATGTTTTCAAACTGCGGCCCGGTCACACGCTGTTGCTCGAACGCGGCAAGCCGGTGCCCGAGCAGCGGGAGTATTGGGATATACCCTTCACGCCCGTCGCCATTTCGTCAGAGGCAGAGTTATACGAGGAGCTGTTCGAGCGCCTGCGCGAAGCCGTGGATATGCGGCTGGTAGCGGAAGTGCCTCTCGGGGCTTTTCTCTCAGGCGGAGTGGACTCGAGTGCGGTGGTGGCGGCCATGGCGCAGCTGCAGACTGAGCCGGTCAATACCTGCGCTATCGGCTTCGACGTGCCGGAGTTCAACGAGACGGACTTTGCCAGGCAGGTCGCGCAGCGTTATCACACCAACCACCTTGAGCGCGTAGTGGCGAGCGATGACTTCGACCTGCTGGACACACTGGCGAGCCTCTATGATGAACCCTACGCGGACAGCTCCGCCATTCCCACCTACCGCGTCTGTCAGTTGGCGCGGGAGCGCGTGACGGTGGCCCTCTCGGGTGATGGCGGCGACGAAAATTTCGCCGGTTACCGTCGCTACCGCTGGCACATGAACGAGGAGCGGCTGCGCGGTGTACTGCCGTTGGGCATCCGCCGACCGGTGTTTGGCGCTCTCGGACGTTTGTATCCCAAGCTGGACTGGGCGCCGCGCGTATTCCGGGCCAAGACGACATTCGAGTCGCTGGCTCGCAATTCTGTCGAGGCGTACCTCCATTCTGTTTCTCTTACCACAGAGGCGCAGCGGTCATCCATGTTCAGCGGTGCGCTGAAGCGCGAATTACAGGGCTACCGCGCCGTGGAAACCTTTCATAACCACGCGCGCCGCAGCCCCACGGACGATCCTCTGTCCCTGATCCAGTACCTTGATATGAAGACCTACCTGGTCGGCGATATTCTTACCAAGGTGGACCGGGCGAGTATGGCTCATTCCCTGGAGGTGCGCGTGCCACTGCTCGACCACCTTTTTGTCGAGTGGGTTTCGGGGCTGCAGCCGCAAATGAAGTTGCGCGGTCGGGAGGGAAAGTATGTGCTGAAGAAAGCGCTGGAGCCGCATCTGCCACGGGATGTTCTGTATCGCCCGAAGATGGGTTTCGGTGTACCGCTGGGAAAATGGTTTCGTGGGCCGCTTAAACAGCGTTTGAGGGAATCGTTGCTCGGCGGAGGTCTCGCCGATACTGGATTGTTCGATCGCGCTTTTCTCGAACGGCTGGTCAACGATCACCAGTCCGGCCTGCGCGAGTACAGTGCGCCTCTCTGGTCGTTGATGATGTTTCAGGCGGCAATCAAAGCAGATGATTTTTCCCTGGGCTGACGCAGATGGCTGAATCTTCTTCGATCGACTCTGAACTCGCGTCGCCTACTGCCGTCAGGGATGGTCATGATACTGCACCCGCTGGTCGGCCTTCGTGCCTGGGACTGGTCGGCCCGCTGCCGCCGCCGGCGCGGTGGTATGGCCATGCAGACGTTGCAGTTGGCCCGCCTGCTGGAAGAGCAGGGGATGAGTGTCGACCTGATTCAGAGCAATGCCCTTGCAGGCCCGCCGCCGTGGCAAATTTGCGGGGATTGCGCGCCTTGTTCCGGTTGCTGCCTTATCTTTGGCGTATCTGGCGTCTTGCAGGACGCGTACAGGTAATTCACCTGATGGCCAATTCGGGATGGTCGTGGCAGCTTTTTGCAACACCCGTTGTATGGCTCGGTTGGCTGCGCCGTACACCTGTTATCGTCAACTACAGGGGCGGCGAAGCCGCGGATTACCTGCGCACATCCGCCCGCTGGGTAAAACCGACAATTGCGCGCGCCGCGTGCCTGGCCGTACCCAGTGGATTCCTGCAGCAGGTATTCGCGGATTTCGGTTTCGAGGCCCGAATTATCCCGAACGTCATCGACCTTGACGTGTTTCGACCACCTCCCCGGCGAGTCACTCACGATACTTTTACAGTGGTTGTCACGCGCAATCTCGAGTCCATATACGGGTTGGACACCGCGTTGCATGCCCTGGCAATCGCGCGCCAGTCCCGGAAAGCCATTCGTCTGCAGATCGCCGGCAGCGGTCCGCAACGCGCGAACCTGGAGAAATTGGCACGTGATCTTGGCGTGGCCGACAGGGTAGATTTTCTCGGCCGCCTGGACAGGCGGAGATTGTACGAAATGTACTGGGGCGCCGACGCCGCGCTGAATCCGAGTCGTGTCGACAATATGCCCAACTCGGTACTGGAGGCATTGGCGTGCGGCGTGCCGGTGATATCCACGAACGTCGGCGGTGTCCCGTTTATCGTGGAGCACGGGCGCACGGCCCTGCTGGTCGACCGCGATGATGCGCAGGCTATGGCGGCGGCGATGCTGCATCTTGGTGCGGACCCGCAGTTGCAATCCACACTGCGCGCACGCGGACTGGAAGAAGTGCAGCGCTACGCCTGGGAACAGGTCCGCCGCTCGTGGTTGCAGCTTTATCGGGAAGTGGGAGCTGCTGTATGAGGGCGTATACGAGCATTGTCGCGCATGCGCTGTTTCCCCTGCATGAGATGCTGAAGGGCCACAATACCGTCAGCGTCATGCGCGCGATGGAGCGCAGCCAGTGGCTGTCGACAGATGAAATCTCGGAACTGCAGCTGGAGCGGCTGCGGAACTATTTGTCGCGGATCGGTCGCGATGTGCCGCATTACCGCAAGGTGTTCGCGGATCTCGGTTTTGAACCGGCGGCGTTATCCTCAATGGCTGATCTCGAGCGATTGCCCCTGACCGGCAAGGCCGACATCCGGGCACACACCGAGGCGTTGAAGGCGGATAATGCCGGTCGCCTGGAAAAATTCAGCACCGGGTGGATCGACCGGTGAACCGCTCATATTTTACCGGGGCAGGGAGCGTGTCAGCCACGATGTCGCCGCCAAGTGGCGGGCCACGCGCTGGTGGGGGGTTGACATCGGCGACCCGGAGATCGTGGTGTGGGGGTCACCGATCGAGCTTGGCTCCCAGGACAGGATTCGGCTGTTGCGGGACAAGCTCCTGCGCACGGAATTGCTCTCCGCTTTCGAAATGTCCCGGGCCAACCTGCTGCATTTTACACAGCGCCTGCGCCGGATTCGTCCGCGCATGCTGTTCGGCTATCCCTCGTCACTGGCCTTGTTGGCGGAGTATGCCACGGCCAATGGCTACAGGGTGGATGATCTCGGAATTCAGGTGGTCTTTGTGACCGCCGAGCGCCTCTACGATTACCAGCGCGACGCTATAGAGGGTGCATTTGGCTGCCCTGTTGCCAACGGCTACGGTGGTCGGGACGCCGGTTTTATTGCGCACGAATGTCCCGAGGGCGGTATGCATATTACCGCGGAAGATATCGTGGTCGAGATCGTCGACGAGATCGGGTCGAGCTTCCCGGCTGGCGGCAAAGGCGAGATCGTTGTTACTCCAGATGAGCACGGGAGATTTTCCCTTCGTGCGCTACCGAACCGGGGATGTCGGCAGTCTGAGTGCGGCGAGCTGCCCCTGTGACAGGGGGTTGCCCCTGCTGGAGGAGATAGAGGGGCGTACGACCGATTTCATCAGGGCTCCGGACGGCACGGTGGTGCATGGGCTGGCGCTGATCTACGTATTGAGGGAATTGCCGGAGATCGAAGAATTCAAGATTGTGCAGGAATCACTGACAAAAATCAGGCTACTGTTGGTAACATCGAGCAGAGACAGAGAAGCGCTGGAAGTGAGCGTGCGCGACCAGTTTCGCCGCCGTCTTGGTGAGGCAGTGGCCGTCGAGTTTGACTATGTCGACAAAATAGAGCGCGAGGCCACGGGCAAGTTTCGCTATGTCGTCAGCCATGTGAATAGCTAGTCCGCGATTGGAGTAGAGAGTCTGTGCGCGACATAATTATCACAGTCATGGTTTTCGGTTTATTGCCGTTTATCCTGCGCAACGCATGGTACGGCGTACTCGTCTGGTCCTGGCTGAGTTACATGAATCCACATCGCCTGGCCTGGGGGTTCGCCTACACCATGCCATTTGCCCAGATCGTGGCGATCGTTCTGCTTGCCTCTCTGATATTCAACAAGGAGAGCAAGAAACTGCCCTTCAACAACCTGGTGTTTGTATGGGGGGCATTCCTGCTGTGGAACGTGGTTTGCACGATATTCGCGTTCTATCCCGAGAACGCCACTCAGGGGCTGGAACAGGTACTCAAGATCCAGTTGATCACCTTTGTCACCATGATGTTGATGAAAAACATGGAGCGAATCAACCAGCTGATCTGGGTTATCGTGTTCTCCATCGGGTTTTACAGCGTCAAGGGCGGGATATTCACTCTTATGACCGGCGGTGCTTACCATGTGTATGGCCCGGCGGGCTCCTATATCATGGAAAATAACACCCTCGCTGTTGCGGTCCTGATGGTCGTACCCCTGATGATTTATATGCTACCGGTTTCCGCCGCATCCACTGGTGAAGGCCATCATGCCCGTTTGCATCTTTTTCAGTCTGGTCTCGGTGATCGGCTCCCAGTCGCGGGGGGCGCTGCTGGCGATCGGCGCCGTGGGCGGCTACTTCTCTGGTGGCAGTCAAAGGACAAAGGTGCTCACTACATTCGTTTTCATGTTCCTGGCTTTTTTCGGCTATGTTTTCATGCCCCAGGACTGGCACGACAGAATGGCGACGATTGCGGAGTACGAGGAGGACTCCTCGGCCATGGGGCGCATCAAGGCCTGGGAGTACAGCATCAATCTCGCGAACGACCGTATCACCGGCGGCGGTTTCAACAACTGGTCGCGGGAGAACTTACGCGGTTTATTCGCACGGAGTAGCCACGGAGGCACTTGTAGCTCACAGTATCTACTTCGGCGTTCTCGGGGAGTCGGGCTGGCCCGGTCTGATCCTCTTCCTCACGGTCCTGTTTCTGGTCTGGCGGCAACTGGGGCAGGTCATCGCCATGACCCGTGATGACCCGGATCGAAGAGACTTCAATTTTCTCGCTCGGATGCTGAAGATCAGTATGGTCGCGTTTATGGCCGGCGGCGCTTTTTTGAGCCTCGCCTACTTCGATCTGGCCTGGCATATCATGGCCATTACCGTCGCGATGACACAGTTGACACGCAACCAGGTTGAGCAGAACCCGGCCCCGAACCGCGCCGGTCGGATGCGGCGCCGCAGAGCGCCGATTGCGCGCGGCCGCAGGGCGCCGGGACGATCGTGAATGACATCCTGACCGGATTGGCGGTGGCCTGCGCCGCGCCTTACGTGGGCAGGAAATCCAGGCGGCGACTGTCCATTCTCATCTATCACCGCATTCTGGCACAGCCCGACCCGCTGCGCCCGGGTGAGCCGACGGTTGCGCAGTTCGACTGGCAGATGCGCCTGCTGCGCAAGCATTTCCGGCCCCTGCCGCTGCTCGAGGCCGCGTACCGTCTGCGCGAGCGGACACTGACCGGACCGCGCGGTCTGTGTCACCTTCGATGACGGTTACGCGGACAACGAACAGTTCGCCCTGCCCGTTCTGTCAAAGTATCGGGTGCCGGCGACGGTATTTGTCAGTACCGGCTTCCTCAACGGCGGACGCATGTTTAACGATACGGTCATTGAACGGTGTTCGCCACTGCAAGAAGCCGCTGCTGGATCTGGAGGACCTGGGGCTCGGACGTTTCCGCCTGGACTCCCTCGGCGACCGTCTCGACGCAATCTCCCGCATCCTGGGTGCACTCAAGTACCGGCAACCCACGGAGCGTGATGCGCTGGTCGCGGAAATTGAACAGCGCAGCGCCGATCTTCCGGCCGACCTTATGCTAAGCGATCAGCAGGTGTGCAAATTGGCGTCCGGGGGCGTCGACATCGGCGCGCATACGGTTCACCACCCCATTCTGGCAAGTGTTGACGATGCGATTGCCCGCGAGGAGATGCTTCAGCAGCAAAAGCTACCTCGAGAACCTGCTACAGCGTGAGGTCGCTGCTTTCGCCTACCTGCAACGGCAGGCCCGGGTCGACTACACTGCAACGCACAGGGATATGGTAAGCTCGCTGGGATTTGCCACCGCGGTGGCCACTCACTGGGGAGTAGCCACTTCGCGCAGCGATCCCCATCAGCTGCCGCGCTTCACGCCCTGGGACCGACAGCCAGCGAGGTTTGCCCTGCGGATGTTGCTGAATTACCGGCAGGCCGACTCCCTCCGGCCGTTCCCCGCCGGACGGTTAGTCGCCTGTCCGGGAATAGTAAGACAGAGCCGTCAGCCGGGGTGCAACAAAGAGCCGTCAACGGGTGCCGTAACGCGGCGGTGCGGCGGAATCGTCTTTTGCGGCAGAAGGGGTGGCGTTTCCGGCTGAATCGATGTCCGGAGCATCTGTGGCCGGTGTCTCGCCTTTCGCATCCGCGTCGCCCCTGGCCCCGTTTTCGGCTTCGTGTTCACCGCCCGAGTCGGTGGCATGCGCCGCGGCCTTTTCCTTGAGATATTCGCGGTAGGCGGCGATTTCGTCAGGAGAGGGCTCCCAGGCGCCCGCCTTGATCAGCTCTCTCTTCAATCCCGCAGACCGCAGTCCCTGCTCTCCATAGAGCGGACGGGCCGACTCAGTCGCTTCGTCATATCGCTTCAGTTCGACCGAGGATCAGGCCCGGCGTTGTAATGAATCATGGCGTCGGTGGGACAGGTCTCATTGCTGCGCCGGTAGGCTTGCATGCCTGTTGCGGCCGCCCTCTGTTGCCGGTAGGTAGCCCAACAGCTTGTAGGGCATAGGATCGTTCGGAACGAACCCGATCGCGCGCTGTAAATAGACACTCCGCCGGCAAGCCTCTTTCATTGGGCGGGTGCCGTCGCGTTGCAGGCTGAAGCGGACTGCGCCGTTGAGCGCCCGGGGGTGGTTGGGAAATACCCGCAGAGTGAAGTCGATATTGGCCATGGGACTGCCGGTTGCGCCTTGCGTTAGTGTTTCCACCCCTCGGTGAACGGCGCCCCTCGATCATACTCAACTTGCCCTCGGAACTGGCTCCTGTTGCGGAGTCGAGTTTCACTGCCGGCGACGCATCTTTCCCTTGCATCCCATAGAGGGTTTCACCGACCCAGGGCGCGCGAGTCGCGAATTAATCCTGTGGCCATACAACTAACAGCCCCGCCAGCAGCGCTGCGGACAGTTTCGGGAGTCCTTAAACCGCCCGGTAATCAATGGAGACAGCATCAGAGACAAATTCATAATTACCTTCAAACCGATTTAATATTAGCCATAACTATTGAAAAGTCCTGCTGTAATGCCAACTCACAGCATTGCCCGCCGTCGTTTTGTGCCGGCAGACGAGGCATCATTGACAGGATAAAAGAGTATGCGTCGCGCTTCCAGTTTATCCACCCGCTCATTGCCTCCCGGACCCTGCTCTGCATTGATACTGTGAACTGTTGCGCAACAGGGGTGCTCAGGCGTGCTCGTCTGCTCGTTCCCCGAAAGCCTTTATCAAGTATAGTGCCGACTTGAGGTCCTGTTCTAGGTGTCGTGTGCCCGTATGGTTGAGGAAAATCCGATAGAATGGGGAAATGATATGGGCGACCCGGCAAACTTCACGCGGCGCAAGTCGGACTGATACATGGCCAATCCAACTGGTGACAAACTCCGCCAGATGCGGGAGAGAATATCTATGAAGCCTGGTTTTCTCGGCGAACCCGGGCGCCGCCACTTCATGCTGCAGTTTGTGTGCACCGGGACTCCCAAGGCCCACATCGTCTATCTTCCTCCCTTCGGCGAGGAAATGAACCGGTGCCGGGCCGCGGTGGCGGAACAGGCGAGGCAGTTCGCCGCGATGGGGTACAGCTGCATCCTGATTGACTTCTACGGCACAGGCGACAGTGAGGGTGCTGCTGGCAGAGGCGAGTCTGTCGCATTTGGCATGAGAATATCCGGGCCACCATCGAGGCGTTGCTGAAGGAATGTGACGCCCCGGTTATTCTGTGGGGTTTCCGGTTGGGTGCCCTGATCGCCATGGATTTTGCTGCCAGAACATCCGGTATGGTGACGCATCTGTTATTGTGGCAGCCGGTGACGTCCGGCAAGCGTTACGTCAATCAATTGCTGCGACAACGTGTTGCCGCTCTCGTGAACAGCGGTCAGGCGCCCGAGACAACCTCGCAAATCAGGGACCGTTTGAAGGCCGGTGAGCGTGTCGAGGTTTCCGGCTATTTTCTGGGCGAAAATCTGCTTGACGATATCGAACGTATCGACATCGCGGCGATGAGCGACATCTGTCCGGGCAGAATATTCTGGCTTGAGAATTGTCGAAAATCCACAAGATAGTCTGCCGACCGGCTCGCAAAGAAGGTCGTGGAACGGTTACAGGACCAGGATCAGGAAGTCATTGTCCGGACATTCACGGCGCCTCCAATCTGGCAGCTTCACAAGCGGGACGAGGCGCCGGACCTTCACGCCGTTACTGCGAGCCTGTCATTCGACCTTCAGTCGTAGCATGGCCGGGAGTTGTCGGCCCTCCAGCCGCATCACTGTGTGTCGGCGGGTACTAGCACGGTCGGTAAATGCATCACTGTAAGACATCGCAACGTTAATCGACAATTTTCCGGTCAGCAAAAATCCGGTAAATCAGTGCACGGAGCGATGAGTTATGGCGGACCGGAAAGAGAGGTAGAGGCAGTAGCCTGACCAGCGGAAATTGAACCCGTTCAGCAGTGCCTCGCGGGCGTAATGCAGTGCCCGCTTGAATTGCCTTTCGTGCGCCAGGATCTGTGCCAGGTGCTTGAGTTCGTAGGTTTTGCCCAGCCGGCAGGATCTCACAACCGCAGGCCTGGTGCACAGACAAATGCCCTTGTCGTACACACGCAACTGGTACAGCTTTTTATCCACATTAGTGCCGACAGTGGACATGTTCTCCTTGCGGCTGATATCGGGAATATTGTGCCGGGATGAATAGCGTGTGCTGAACAAGATGACTTTGGCGGTATCTATCGATCGGATATAGACGTCCCTGTCGTTTTCGTAGCGAATGCTTTCGTCCATGCCACCGATCGCTTCGTAGAGGGCACGTGAAAAGATACTGCAGTTCAAGTGCGCAAAGCCCCGACTTTGCAGTAGAAAAGCGGCGTTCACGAAATAGCTGTCGCCCTTGTTCCTGTTCGAGTCCAGAGACACGCGGGAATGAGGTCCTCGAGCCAGACGGATTTAGTCTGTTGTGCTGCCGTCTGAATAGAAGGCTTTCTGATTGCTGTAGTGAAGATCCACCGGTTGGTCACTGGCCGTTATGCTGGCATGAACGGTCTCCAGATAGAAGTCATCAGTCCAGACGTCATCATCGTCAAGGAAACACAGATAACCTCCGGTCGAATGGTCTACACCGACGTTCATCGAATAGCTCTGACCGTGGCCGGCTGATCGATGGGCGAGGTACACAAAGGAAATATCTTCTGAATGCGCATCCATATCGCGGTAGCGTTTCAGATATTCATCGTTCGAGCCGTCCACGACAACCAGAATTTCACGATCCCCGAAAGTCTGCGACTTAACGGATTCCAGGGCGCGCTGCAGCAGTGCCGGACGATTGCGCGTGGGAATGATTATCGAGAAGAAGGGAGAAGATTCGTATACCGCCATCGTAACCTCAGCGCGGCACACGGCGCCGTCAACATTGAGCATGGATGGTAGCAGGGGACGCAGGGCAAGACTGCGGGCACCCTCCAGCGCCTATCCTGAGAATCGGCAGGAGATATGGTCAACTGCTGTTCCCCCGCCAGAGGCGATGGGGACGAGAGGTGCCGGTATCTCGACGTACCAGAGTACATTTGACGCCAGGCCCCGGCACGGAGCGGGGGGTCGCCCTGGCCGGCCCTCACGTACCGGTGATACCCATCACATATCGCCAGTATGGCACCTGGGATCTGGTGCACCTCAGTGCTCGAAACGACTATGATACGGGCTTCGGGTTGTGATCCCCAGTTGCGATGCGTCCCGACGACTAAGCGCTGGCCGGCGACTTGTAGTGCGCCCTTCCGTAATAACAGGCTGACAGTGACCACCGATGTCCTCTGAACACATTGATCAGTCCAATCTGGTTGACCGGGCGATGTCGGCCTTCCGTTGGGTGGCTACACTGCGTTTTCTCGGCCAGCTGATCAGTTGGTTGTCGACGATTATTGTCATTCGCTTTCTTGCGCCGGAAGATTTTGGCGTTATAGCACTCGCTGAAGTATTTCGTACTTTCTTTGTCCTTTTTTCCAACGTCGGTTTCAGCCAGGGGCTGATCAAAGTCGACCATTTGCCGCCCCTGTTGATACGCAAAACCCTCGGTTTGCTGGTCTCGATCAATGTGCTGTTGATGGCGACTCAGTTCGCGATCGCACCCTACGCTGCGGCCTTCTACGATAACCCGGACCTGGAAATTGTGCTGCGGGTGCTCGCTTTCACCTACCTGCTTGTGCCCTGGTCAGCTGTGCCCGGATCCCTGATTTCACGCAATCTGGATCACAAGAAGGCTTCCCAGGTGCGTCTGGTTTCGGACGTACTGGCCTCCTGTCTCAGTCTGACGCTTGCCTGACCTCGGATTCGGGTACTGGGCGCTGGTTGCAGCGATTGTATTTACCGGCGTGTCCAACTGTTTGCTGCTCAATTTCATCGTCGTCTACCCACGTATTCCGTCGTTTCGGTTCCAGGGTACCAGGGAGTTGTTCGCCTTCGGCGCTTTTGTGGCCATGTCGGAGATACTGTTTGTCGCATACAACCGTGTCGATGTCGCCATTTCAGGCCGGTTTGTTGATACGGCCCAGATCGGACTGTACGGTGTCGCTATTCAGTTGGCGACAATGCGCTGACGACCAAGAGCGTGCCGCTGGTTAATAATGTGGCCTTTCCCGCTTTTGCGCGTATGAATGCGCTGGGTGGAAATAGTAATGACTACCTGCTAACTACCTTGCGGTTTTCGAGCATACTCGTCTTCCCTGTCTTTCTCGGCCTGGCTATGGTGGGCGAAGAACTTATTGGTCTGCTCCTGGGCAGCAAGTGGCTGGAAATTACCGGCAATGTTCGTTGTACTCGTTATCAGCGTACCATTGCGTGTTCTGGCTTATATCGTGTCGCCCGCTATACTCGCGGCCGGAGGGGCGAGGCTCAATATGCTCAACTCATTTATCACGCTGGCAGTTTTCACGGCGGCTATTTTTGCGTTGATGCCTTTCGGTATTGTCGGTGTAGCCGCGGCCTGGAGCTTTGCATCAGTCTGCATTTTTCTGCTTGCACTGATTCTTGGCGGGCGCCTCCTGTCCATATCTGTGCGGCATTTGTGGAGGCCTTTGCTCCCGCCATGCTGGTTGCTGTTGTTATGTGCCTTGTTCTATATGTCTTTGAGACAGTCTTTCCGGACCCCGGTAGCGTCTATGGCCTGTACAAGGTTCCATCTGGGCATGGTTGTCTATGCCGCCTGCTTCCGGGTCTTCTTCCGGCAAAGAAGCGAAGAATTGGTACACGTCGTAATGAGACTCGTGGGCCGTCGGGCCAAAGCGGAATGATACCAAACTGCCTCCTCATGAGCAGGGTGCCGGCGCGAAGGCACTCCGAATGAAGCAAACAACCGGACCCCGAGTACTGGTTCTCGATGCGGACATGGTGCCAGCGCTTACAGTAGCGCGATCGCTTGCGCGCCGTGGCTGCCAGGTGACGGGCGCCAGTCATATCAGCAGGCCGTTGGCCGGATACTCGCGGGCGCTCGGCCGCCACTGGCGTTATCCCGATCCCCTGTCGACGACCGAGAAGTTCATCCTGTGGCTCGCTGATCATACGCGGCAGGAAGCCTACGATCTCGTCATTCCCGTAACCGAACGGACCCTCGCACCGATTTCCAGAGAGCGGGGCAGCCTCCGCCATGTGCGAATCGCCATGCCGGACGAGGGCAGTCTCGAGTTGGTGCTGGACAAGGCGCGCACTTTCGCCCTCGCCCGGGAACTGGGAGTGGCCGTACCGCGCGGCGTGTCTGTCAACAGCCTGGACGAACTGGCCGCCTACCGTGACGGTATGAAGTATCCGGTTGTCATAAAGCCCGCGCGCTCAATCGGCTCCCGCAATGGGGGAGGTAGTCATTTGCAGGTCAGCTATGCTTTTGACGACATCGGGCTTTTGACTGCGTGCACACATGCGCTGCGCTTTGGTAGTGTCGTTCTGCAAGAGCATTTCAAAGGAGATGGTGTTGGCATTGAACTGATAGCGGGACAAGGAGAGATTATCTACGCGTTTCAGCATCGTCGCCTGCATGAGGTTCCGCTCACAGGAGGTGGCAGCAGTTTGCGCAAAAGTGAGGCGCTGGATGCCGATCTCCTGGAAGCGTCCAGGCGTCTCGTCAAGGCACTGAATTGGAATGGTGTTGCGATGGTTGAGTTCAAACAGAATCCCGCCAACGGCGAGTTTTGCCTGATGGAGATCAATGGCAGATTCTGGGGCTCCCTGCCGTTGGCGGATGTCTCGGGAGCGGACTTCCCCGCGATGTTACTCGATCTGGAGCTTTCGGGAGAGGTAAATGTGATGCTGGCCCCTATCGTGAGAAGATGTACTGTCGTCTGCTGTCGAGAGATTTTTCGCTGGTATGAGGCGGTGTTGCGAGGCGAGGGTGACAGTCGAATCGTGGAATTGCCGCCCCGAAGCCAGCTGATCAGGGAGCTGGCGCTGCTGTTTTCGCCGCGTCATCGCTTTGACGTGCAGTCCTGGCGCGATCCCCTGCCCGGTCTGGTGGATATAGGTCGCATAGCGTCCATTTACTACCGACGCCTCTACAGTTTATTGTCTGACAGGCTTTTCCTTGCGAAGCAGCGGCTGGCCTGGCGGCGCGGCGAAGTGGCGGATGTACTGGAGCGCGCCGACACCATGCTTTTTTTGTGCTACGGCAATATCAACCGCAGTGCGCTTGCCGATGCTATGGTTCGCGCCTACGCCCAGGACGTGGGTATCCAGGTCCGTTCCGCCGGATTTCATCCTGAAGAGGGCCGGCCCGCGGATCCGGTAATGGTGGATATGGCCGCCGGGTTCGGCCTGGACTTGCGCGGTTCACGATCCAATACGGTGACCTCTGATGTGCTGTGCGATAGTGATATTATCTTTGTTATGGAAAAGAGCCATTATGACCGGGTGGTAGCCATGGAACCTGCTGTTGCTGGCAAGACGTTTCTGCTTGGTGCGCACCCTCGGCGTAGTGGCTCCGCCGAGATTGCCGATCCATTCGGTCAATCCGGGCAAGCCTACCGGGAACTGTTATGAGCGTATCGCCGAGGCGATCGACAACATCAAGGCCCAGATTGCCACGCGTGGTGGTAGTTAGGCGGGAATGAAGATTAGCAGAAAAGGGCAACCTCAGGGGAATTCGGATTGCGTGACAGTAAAGGTGACAACATGACGCCACTCCCGGCGGGTAGACACCTGGTGATCGGTCTGGGTTCCGGGCGTTCCGGGACCGCGTCCCTGAGCAGTCTGATTGACCGGCAGGACGGTGGAATCTGTTTTCATGAGATGAACCCGTCGTGTGCCACATTTTCCGGAAATCCACAGTCCCATGTGAATGCGGTGCGTGAGTTCAGGCAGCTTCTCCTGGGCGGTGACAGGTCGTGGCTCAGTATCGATTATTCGCGCCCCGCGTCGGTGGCGACATACGAGCGCCTGCAGACGCTGCCCGAAGTCAGGCTGATTGGCGATATAGCCTACTATTACCTGAATTATGTAAAAGAACTGCTGGAAGCGGTGCCGGAGTGCCGCTTTGTCTGCATAAAGCGCGATCGCGAAGAGACAGTGGCCAGCTGGTTGAAGAAGTCCACTATTCGGCGCTGGCCATCGCTCTGGCTGGCTGACCGGCTTCAAATCAGCCTATTACTCGCACTCCTTTTACACGGGTTATAACTACTGGCAGGAACATGACGGCTCTATCTGGAAGCATGATCCGATGTGGGACAGCAGTTTCCCCAAGCTGCAGGCCGCGACAAAGACAGAGGCGATTCGACTCTACTGGGATTACTACTATCTCGAGGCGGATCGCCTGCAGCGCGAATATCCGGAGAATTTTCAGGTTTTCGATATCACGGAACTCAGTAACGCCGAGGGCCAGCGTCGTATACTGTCATTCATCGGCATCGAGCCACGTCGCATGGTGTATGGCGATGACGTTCATTTGCACAAGTCGGCTGGCTACTGAAATCAGTCACCAAATCACCAGTGCGGGGCAACCTGTCGTGTACCCGGAGGTAATACAATGATTGTCAGAACGGGCCGGACATGGGCACGACCTTGACGGAGGAAACTGCGCTGGTATTTGAGTGCCAGGGTGAGCAGTTAGTCGGAATATTGCACAAACCGGCGAATCCGATGGCGGTTGGTATCGTCCCGGTAATCGCCGGCGGGCCCCAGTATCGCGCCGGAGTAAGCCGCAATATGGTGGAAATGGCGCGCGAACTGTCCGCCGCGGGCGTCCCCGTGCTGCGTTTCGACCATCGCGGTCTCGGCGACAGCTCGGGAACCTTTCTGGGCTTCAGACACATCCGGGACGATATTCAGGCGGCTATCGACTGTCTCCGCCGGGAAGTACCCCAGGTCACAGAGGTTGTGCTGTGGGGCGGGTGCGATGCCGCTTCGGCGTGCATGATTCACGGCGCCGATCTGTCGGGAGTCTGCAGTATGGTGCTTGGAAATCCGTTCGTTACGACGGAGAAAACGCAAGCAGCGGTGCAACGCCAGCACTATCTGCGGCGCCTGCGCGAGGGCTCTTTCTGGCGCAAGTTGCTGCGTTTCGAGTACAAGCCCGGTGATTATCTGCGCGCGGCATGGCGCGGGTTTGTGGCCCGTCTGCGCCCGGGGCGCGGTACGAAGAAGGCCGCGGCAGCCGCGGCGGATTCGGAAGACTGGATCTTTCACATGCGAGAGGGGCTGCGCCGTTTCGAGGGGCCAGTACTGTTTTTGATGAGCGGTAAAAGCCTTGTCAGCAAAGAGTTCGACGATCTGGTCGGCCGGGACAGGGACTGGCAGAAAATCTGTAACCGTGGCCATTATCGACGCATCGACTTGCCGGAAGCGGACCAGACGTTTTCGGGCGCTGATTCACGCGAGCGCGTCAACAGGGCGCTGCGGGAATGGCTGCAACAGATGAATGAGCGCGTGGCCGGTTCCTGAGCTGTTCAGGCGCCACTGGACCCGGCCAGGCGTTTGAGTTTCGATCGGAGGCGGTGCGCGATAAGCAGAGCGCCGCCCCGCAGGGATCGGGGATTGTAAGCTGCGATGCCGCGACATTCGCGCCGTATCGACATCCAGTCGCTTTTGTAGGTATCGTCACCGGACATGTAGTCGATCTTTTTCACCCGGTCGGTCTCGATGACGTAACGCATCATGTGGGCGGTCAATACCGTGCCCGGCGACAGTTGGCGATAGTCCTGACGATAGGCGAGCTTGAATATGTAGGCCGTGCCTTCCACTACCAGCCAGGCCTGCGCGGCGACCGGAATGCCTTCGTAGTGGGCCAGGCCCAGGCGCAGCCACCCGCGATCCGCGGCCAGTCGCAGCAAGCCCGGCATGAAATTCGGGTACGGCTCCTCTCTCTTCCAGCTCCTGCCGTAGATGTCGGTGAAGTCCCCAATGGCGCTCTCCAGGTGGTTCCCGTCGCGGGTGATTGTCAGGACCCCACGACCATTGTCCAGGAACTTTCTGGTTTTTCGCTGTACGGTGTTCCGCACTCTGGAGGAACGCCCGGCCAGATAGGTGTTCCAGTCGTCGCCGGCGATCGGGTGTGTCCAGTTGGCGAAACAAAAGTAGGTGTGTACTCCGCGCCAGCCCGCCGCTCGCAGCGCTTCGAGTAACGCGGTGTACAGGTTTGATTCGGGGTTCATCGGCGCCAGTGTCAATGCTGTCATGCGTCCGGTAGCGGCGAGTTCACGAAAGACGGCTGTCAGCAGGATCAACTGTATCGGCTGCGTCCGTGTCCGTGACAGGGTGAGTAAAGGGTGGTGTAGAAATTGGCCAGTGCGTGTACCGATCTTCCATCGGTTGCGAACCTGAGAGGAACCGCGACCCTGCAGCCATCGCCTTTGACAGCGGTGTAGACGCAGGCGGATTCCTGTGTATCGAGTGCATTGCGGGCGAGGTTGTTGAGCCAGTCGGCGCCGAACTGGGGATGAGAGCTTTCATATATCTTGAAGAGCTCGCCGAGCGGGCCTTCCGGACTGAATCCGGGAAGTTCGTGCTTCCGGGTTACGATGTTGACAGGTTTATCAGCCAAAGAAACGACGGCCTGTTTCGGATCGTGCTCACTATCGGGGAAATACCGGCGGAAGGTACACCGATGATGCGGTACTGCATCAGTTCGAATCACGCGAATGGGGGGGTGGCTCAGAACCGTGCGGCGACAGGATGTCGCGCCAGCCTGCACAGGGACGTGCGCCTTTTGGCATGTTCCAGTAGGCCATACCCACCCCGTGCGGCCCTTGTATAGTAATTGAAACTGACGCACTACCAATGATGCCTGCGGCTTGCCGAACTCAAAATGGCCCGCAATAATGTTAGGTTGCCGCAGATCCGCCTTGAGTCGACACGGCTACAAGGTTAGCATTACCGGGAAATATGGGTTCGGTCCCGAAAAGCTTCAAGCATTCGATCTCGACCGCGCCTCCGGGGGCAACGCTGGCACAGGCTATGGACACTCAGACAGAAGTGATTTCGATTCTGCAGTCCACTCTGGGCTTGCCTGAAGGTGCGATTGTGCCACACTCCGCGACTCCGGTTCTGGGGGCTATCCCGGAGATGGATTCCATGTCCGTCGTCAGTATCCTCATAACCTTCGAGGAACAATACGGTATTGTGATCGACGACGATGAGGTCGATGCCGATGTGTTTGCAACGGTGGGCAGTCTTACTGCTTTCGTAGAGTCCAAGCTCCAGGGTGCAGGCTCGGATAGTGTGAACGGACCCTGGTGAAAACCCGCCGCTGCAGCATTGATGCCGGCTTTCTCGATCAACCCTCGAGAAGGCTTTTCCGACTGTTGTTGCGACCCACCGACCGTGCGCCCTGCGGATCGATACTTTTCCTCCCGCCACTGGCGGAAGAGATGCACATGGCGCGGCGCAATGTCGCGGCGCAGGCGCGTCTCCTCGCCGAATCGGGCTTTAATGTTCTCCTGCTGGATCTGACCGGCTGTGGAGACAGTCCGGGCGAATTTGTCGATGCGAGTTGGCAAACCTGGAAACAGGATGCAGCCTTCGCACTGGATTTGCTGCGCGTTCTGGACCGGGTGCCGTTGATCCTGTGGGGCTTGCGCCTTGGTGGTCTGTTGGCCTGTGATCTTAGCGAAGAGCGCGAGGATATCCAGCGCCTGTTGTTGTGGCAGCCGGTGCTGAATGGAGAGCAGCAAATTGATCAGTTTCTGCGCCTGCGCACCGCGGCCGCGGCAGTTGACAGCATTAGCGGTTTTGATCGCAGGAGTCTCTGGGGCGAGCTGCGTAGCGGCCATGCGCTCGAGATTGCGGGTTACGAACTTTCTCCGGCCCTCGCATTGGAAGTGGCGGGAGTGCGGCTGCGCGATCTTACGCCGTCATGCGCGGTGGACTGGATAGAAATTTTCGCCAGCGATACCCCCGAGATGACCCCGCCGAGCCGCAATATCGCGGCACACTGGCGCGCAAGCGGCGTGCCGGTAGAGACGATGGTATTGAATGGCGAGCCGTTCTGGCGTGCTCAGGATGCCGCGATAAACCACTCTCTGCTGCGGGCGACTGCGGGGCTGCTCGCATGACCGATATCGAGTGGGAAGAGCGCGGGATCGTATTCGAGTGCGGCGAAAACAGGCTGGTGGGCATTGCCGCATTGCCGCAGCGGCATACCGGAACAGGGGTAATGATCCTGGTGGGTGGGCCGCAGTACCGGGCCGGCAGTCATCGCCAGTTCACGCTGCTGGCGCGCGACATGGCCGGCGCGGGGGTCCCCTCGCTGCGCTTTGATTTTACAGGTATGGGGGACAGTGAAGGCGAGCGGCGTGACTTCAGCGCAACAGATGCCGATATCGATGCCGCGCTGGAGGCGTTTCACACGGCGCAGCCTGGACTGGAGCGGGTGGTGCTTTGGGGGCTGTGTGACGCGGCCTCGGCGGCGATGATGTTCGCCCACCGGCATGCCCGTATTGTCGGCCTGGTATTGCTGAATCCCTGGGTACATGGCGCCGAGTATTCGCCGCAGGTGAAACTGTCGCACTATTACCGACCCTACCTCACCGCCCGCGGTAACTGGCGCCGGCTCTTCTCCGGCAAGATAGATCTTGTACCGGCCGCTCGCGAGTTTGCGGGCAGTTCAGTGCGCATGGTGGCAGATTGGTTGGGTATCGCCCGGGGTGGAGTTTCGAGGCATACTTACGTCCAGGATATGCTGGACGGATTCGCGCGCTTCACTCACGACAGCCTGATCATTCTGAGCGAGAACGACCTGACAGCCCGGGAGTTTTCGTCACTGGCCGCCTCCGACAAATCCTGGGATGGGGCCCTGACCGCGCCCGGGGTAACCATGCATACAGTTGCCGATGCCGATCACACCTTTTCGCGTCGCGCATGGCAGGATGAAGTATCACGTTTGACGATTGACTGGATCAGGCAGCGTTAGCTCCGTGCCTGTTGCGAGCTGCTCGTGCTGGCTCAGCCCTTGAGCAGGTCGTCGCTCGACACGTTGCTACCCGCCAGCCAGAGCTCGAATATGGTGAAGATCCATACCAGTTCACCGTAATAGGCGGCGTGCTCGCTCTGGTGCATTTTTATGGCCTTGTCGATGAATGCCGGTTGAATAAAGCCGCGCTGTTTGAGTTGCAAGAGACTGTCGTAGGCCATCTCCCGCAGCGGCTGGTAGGTCTGCATCCAGATGCCAAAGGGTAGGCCGAACCCCTTCTTGTTTTTCGAGATGGTTTCTTGTGGTAACCAGTCGCGCAGCGCCTGTTTATAAAAATGGCGCAATTCGCCGCCTTTGGCTTTCCACTGTGCGGGCACGCGGCAGGCAAATTCGACCAGTGCGTCGTCCAGCATCGGGTAAGTAACGTCGACGCCCGCAACCGCGCACATATGACTGACCTTGCGCAAGTCATTGTCGGCCAGTGTGATCTGCCAGTCGAGATAGAGCATACGATGCAGATCCGATGTCTGGCGTGGTCTGTGGTAGATCGTACGCAACAGATCGAGGGGAAGATCTGTGTCCACCCCGGCGAGAAAGTCGTCCGTGAATATCTCTGTGGCCGCATGGCGATGCAGGAAATTATAACTCTGCATTCTGTCCGGCAGCGGCGTATTGGCCTGGGCGACGTAGCTTCTTGCTTTTGACACCATTGGTAGATTCGCCGGGAGTAGTCGCAGCAGCGGCTCGATCAGTCCGCGGCGCAACGCGACAGGAATCCGGGAATAGTGCTCGAAAACCCGCTGCCAGGTATAGCGCTCATTACCGGCGAATATCTCATCGCCGCCGTCGCCGGCCAGAAGGGTCTGTATACCGTTTTTCGCCGCCATGCGGGCGCAGAAATAAGCCGGCAGTGCCGAGGAGTTGCCGAATGGTTCATCGTAGCTGGTGGCGATCAGCGGCAGGGCGTCCACCACATCCTCGGGTGTCACATAGTATTCGTTCAGGTGAACGCCAAAGTGTTTTGCCGTGATACGCGCAAAGGGAATTTCGTCGTAACCTTCCGCGGCGAAACCGATGGCGTAGGCTTCGGTGGTACTGTCCTCCAGTTCAGACAGAACACCGGTGACCGTGGAGCTGTCCAGGCCACCGCTGAGAAATGCCCCGACCTTGCCGGTGTCGGGACGGTTGTTTTGCACGGCGAGCCTGAGCACTTGCCTCAGCTCATTGCACAGGGTGTCGAAGTCACTGTCGGCGGTGGATTCCTGGAATTGCGGTTGCCAGTAGTTGACCGTTTGGCAGTGATTTCCGGAGAAATCCAGGAAATGACCCGCCGGCAGTTTTTTCAAACCCGCGAAAGCGGTGCCCGGGCTGGGTACCATGTGGAAATAGATGTAGTTGTAAACGCCCTGCCGCTCAAGGGTGGCCTGGCGGCCAGCGCAGGCCATTGCGGCACCGGCTTCGGTGCCGAAGGCGACACCGCCGCCGGGTAGGCTGAGATAGTAGAACGCGTGCTGTCCCATGCGATCGACGGCGGCCAGAAAACGGCTCGCCTGCCGGTCGATAATGCAGCAGGCAAAGCCGCCACGCATCAGTCGGAATACGCTATCGCCGTGCTCCGCGTAGCCGTGTGCCACCGCGGCTGCGGTCCCGGCTTCGTTGGCTATAGCGTGGAGAGCCTTGTCCTCAAACCGGGGTCTGCCGGCAAGCGCCACGGCGCCCCCCCCGGGCAGCGGACAGGAGTCACCGGTGGCGGCCAGGCCAAAGTCCTCTCCCTCCGCGCATGACACGGGGATTGCGGTTTGCAGTGCACCGGCAGTACCGACGTGGCCGGAACCCGAAAGCGCAGGCTGGCCGGGCATGTACAGACCGGCGATGCCGTGACGCCGGAGTGGGGCCGCCGCTGTGTTGTACTGATCGGTCCGGGTCATTCCTGGTGGTCCATCGAACGTCTGCGCTGATTCGCCTGGCGTTCCACAATGCTACCATCCAACCTGTAGGGAGGTAAGTTTCGATCGCGGCTCAAACAATGAAGATTATCAGTCGGTGCAGAATGTTTTTTATGCTTGGCCTGGGCTCCCTGTTGTGGGCGGAGTCGGTGGGTGCGTCGGTATTGGCGCAGGGAACTGACCCGGCCGGGTTCAGCGGCAGCGGGTTGCTGGTCGCCGACGCCAGTGTCTGGGAGCGGTACAAGCGTATTCGTCGAGGTGAGTCGGAGGTTGCGGATGAACCTCCGGCCGAGGCATCGCCTCAAAGGCCCGATTCGGCGCCGTTGCCCCGACCGGTGCAGACCCCGCCCGCTGGCGAGCGGATGCCGCCTGCGGAACATGCGGGCAAGGACGGGCGCCGGAACCGTCCCCCGGACGGACCTGCAGTGCGTGCGCCGCGGGAACCCTCGGTACGGGGCGCGTGGTGGGCGTTTTATCCGGGCACTCTGGCGGTCGGGGCCAGACCTTCCTACGGTCCCTTCGGTACCGATTTCAAGTGGGCCTATGCGCGGCGCGACCCTCTGCCGTCAAATCCCCGAATCGTGGTAAGTATGCATGGCGCGGCGGCCGGGGACCGGGCAGTTCAGGTGTTTGCTCCTTCAAAGCTGGGGGATATAGAAGTGCGCACCCAGGATGCCGGTACCTACAAGCCGGGCTGGCGCGAGGGATGGATAGCCGGCGCCGATGGCGTGCCCTATCCTGGCCGCAGGATCGCCGCGACGCTGACGTTTCTGCGCGAACGCTATGGTATCGAACCCGATAGCCGTGGCATCGTCCTGGAAGGGAGGGGGATGGGAGGAGCCGGTGCGGTAATTCAGACCATGATCCTGCCGGATCCGTGGCGACGCCTGATCGCGTATACGACGACACACGCAGGTCCGGTTCTGCCGCGACTGATCTCGCGCGAGCATACCGGCCTGTCCAATCTTCCCCCGGACGATACGGATCACCGGACGCTGTGGGAGAGTATTGATTTTAGGGTGCAGTCTACGGTGGATCCCATCGTGCGGGGCCTGCACTATCGACACGTTTTCGGCAGTAATGACACCGACAGTGGCGGATCGGATGACGATACGCAGCTGAAGTTCGTCAATCTGGTCGAGCGGCACAGGATTGGCGGTGCATTCGCCTGGGTGAAGGGCGGGGAGACCACCTTCGAGCGCGGTCTGCGCATGCCCGATGTTGCCCGTTTCGAGGTGCCGGAGCAGGATGTCACCCTGGACCGCGCCCATCCGGCGATAACCAGCTCCACCGGCAACTTTCCGTTGCGGGCCCGCGACAGGATCGACAGGACAGAGTTTCCCCGTGGGCACTACAACCTCGGTATCCTGTGGAATCACCCCCTGATCGTGGATGAGGCCTCGCGCATCGTTTTTCCCCTCCGGTATGAACGCCATACGGACTTTGGTGGGGGTGTGCCCGATCAGCCACGGGAAATAACAGTCAGTGTGACACCGCGCCGCCCCCGGCATTTCGCACTCCACGACGGCGAAACCCTCAAATGGCGCTGGGACGGTGGCGCACTTTCCGGCGAGGTGGTTGTGCGCGGCGACACAGTGACGGTGGAGGGTATTCCACTAGTGTCCGGGGAAGACTACAAAGAACTCGAGTTGTATCGCTGAACCAGCATCGCAGCCGTATCTTCGATGCATGGCCTGCTCGTACGGCAGCGACCCGCCAGGTGCAGGTCAGCGAATGTCACAGATGCGAGCTAATGCGACTCCTTGAAGGGCTCCGGATTGATATTGTGCTTTTTCAGCAGTTTGTAGAAATCCGTGCGATTGCGCTGCGCCAGCAGGGCCGCCTCCGCCACCGATCCATTGGTCAGCCGCAGGACTTTCACCAGGTAGTCATGCTCAAACTGCCGGCGCGCCTGGCTTAGTGATGGCAGGTACTGATCCTGGACTGTCAGGGCTTCGCGCACCAGCGATTCGGGAATGACCGGGGTGGTGGACAGTGCCGCGGTGCGCTGCACGACGTTTTCCAGTTGTCTCACGTTGCCTGGCCAGGGGGCGCTGATCATGACCTCCATGGCTGCCGGAGCGAAACTGGTGACATTGCCCATCTGGTGGGCTCCCGTTCCGCGCAGGAAATGGTGCGCCAGCAGTGGGATGTCCTCAGCGCGCTCGGCCAGTGAAGGCAGGTGAAAGTTGACCACGTTGAGCCGATAGAAAAGATCCTCACGAAACAGGCCATCGCGCATATCCCGTTCCAGGTCCCGATTGGTCGCGGCGATGATGCGCACGTCCACCGGGTGGCTCTCGGTGCTGCCGATAGGACGGATACGCCGCTCCTGCAGCGCGCGCAGCAGCTTTACCTGAAGAGGTAGCGGTATGTCCCCGATCTCGTCGAGAAACAGCGTGCCGCCGCTCGCCGCCCGGAACAGGCCGGTGTGCTCCCGAATGGCGCCGGTAAAGGCGCCCTTGACATGGCCGAACAGCTCGGACTCCAGCAGCTGTTCGGGTAGAGCACCGCAGTTCACGGCGACCATTGGACCGTGGCACAGCGGATCGGCTTCGTGCACTGCCCGGGCGAGCAGCTCCTTGCCCGTCCCGCTTTCGCCGGTAATCAGAACGTTGATATCCGAGCTGGCTATCTGGCGCACCTGGTTGAGTATTCGCTCGATCAGGGGGCTGCGGCTCACAATGTGCTCGCGCCACTCCTCGAAGATCTCGCTTTGGGTGCCGCCGGAGTGTTGCAGCGCCGCCCGGACGGTTTCCAGCAGCTGACTCTTGTCCACCGGTTTGGTGAGGAATTCGAACACGCCCTTCTGGGTGGCGGATACCGCCTCGGGGATCGTACCCTGTGCGGACATGATGATGACGGGCAGACCCGGGAAGAAATGGCGGATCTGTTCGAACAACTCCAGGCCGCTGGCACCTTCCATGCGCAAATCAGTGACTACCAGGTCCGCGGGATTGTTGCGCAGCGCCTGCAGCGCCTCCTCCGCGCACTCGGCGGTCTCCACCGAAAATCCCTCCGCTTCGAGACGAATCTCCATCAGCTTCAGCAGGCTCGTATCGTCGTCTACCAGCAGTAATCTGTCCTCCAAGACGCTACTCCTCCTTGCGTGTGCTGATGACCGTCTCGAGGTCTGTAAGTGCCTGGATCTTCTGTTGGAGCTGCTCGGTTTTCCGGCGTGCGCTCCGCAGCTGCTCTTGTAGCTCGATGTTCTGTGCCTGCAGTTCCTGATAACTGAGGTACCAGTTGATGCGGGATTGATTGTATGCCAGCAGCAGGTCCACCAATTGCCGCTGTGCAATAGTCAGGCTGTCGTTTTGTTGTAGAGCCCGGAGCGTGTCCCTTGCCTGTGTCCAGGCGCCGTAGGTTTCAAGTCGCTGATTCAGCAGTGCATAATAATAGCGCTGTTCAGTGTTTTCAGGCCGATCTTCGCGCACCAGATATTTCAGCGCCTTTTGTTCAGGCATGGACTGGACTTGCTGCAACAGGAGCAGCCACTCATCGGCCGTGGGAGTTTCTTGCCGATCGGCGGTCCCGGTATCGATGTCGGCGGGGCTGGTTGTGAGTGCGCAGCCTGCGACAAGGCATAGCAGCACCGGGATCAGTAAGCGGGACATGTCAGTCGAAAACAAATCGGTAGTTTCGGGTGCTTGTGGAGTACCAGAGTACCGCCCTGGGCCTCAATGTACTCGCGAGCCACGCTCAGGCCAATACCCGAACCCTTGATAGGGCCGATACGTTTGGCCTCGCTCTGGAAAAACGGTTGAAACACCCGCTCTGCATCCTCGGTCGGAATGGGGTCGCCCGAATTGGCGACGTCGATAACCAGCTCGTCGTCATGCGCTCCCCAGACGATGTCGATGTTACCGCCCTCCGGAGTATAGTTGATTGCATTGGACAACAGGTTATCCAGTGAGGTCTTGAGTTTGTCCCGGTCCGCCACCCAGGTCGCCACCGCGCCTTTTGTGTTCAGATACAGGGCTTTCTTGTCGATACTCAGCCTGTAGTTGGCCAACAGCTCGCGCCACAAGGCGTCCAGGTTGAATTCCTCACAGCTCAATTCCTGTGCCGGAAGGCGGTTGTAATCCAGCAGGTTTTCGATCAGCCGCTGCAGCTCGATGCTGTTGCGCCGCAGGATATCGACGATTTCCAGCTGTTGTTGCGACATACGCCCGGCCACCTGGTCGGCCAGCAGGTCCGCACCCTCGCGCAGGCTGGCCAGCGGCGTTTTCAGCTCGTGGGAAATGTGCCGCAGAAACTGCTCTTTCTGCTGCTCCGATTCGTGCAGGCTCTTGCGCAGCCATTCCAGTTCACTGCCCAGTGCCTGCAGCTCCAGCGGCCCGGAGATCTCGATGGAATGGCTCAGGCCGGTCGTGCCCAGCTGGTGAATTTCCTTGGTCAGGTCCCGGACCGGCTTGTTGATCCAGAAGGCCAGTAACAACAGTAACGCCAGGGTCGCGGCGGCGAGCATTGACAATTGCAGTATGAGATTGTCGATCAGTGATTCCGCTTCCACCGCGTTCTGCCTGACCAACTGGTCGACCGAGGAGTCGAGCCAGGTGCGCACGGCCTGGCGCTGTTCATTGATGACCGCAAAATCATGGTCCAGCCGGCTCTCGCGAGGCATTGCAGCACCGGCTGTCACCTCCTCTTCGGTGAGGGGTCGGGGCAGGCTCAAGCGCGCCAGGGAACGTCGCAGGCCTCCGATATCCGGGCTGGTAGTGGGCATGATCCGCTGCAGGCTGGTCAGCTTTTCCATGATTATGTCGCGCTCGCGCTTGAACAGTTGCGCCAGTTCGAGATCGGCGAGGGCGAGGTATTGCCGGGCGCGGCGCTCCAGTTCCAGAACATCGCGCTGGATTTCCTGGCCAAGGCGAGTGGCGTCCACGACCGTGTGGGTGACCCGTCGATTCTTTTCAGACAATTCCCCGAGGGTTTCGACCGTGAACAGAATGGCCAGACACAGGGGCGCCAGCGCGGCGAAGAAACTGATAAGAACAAGCTGCTGGAGCGACCTGGGCTGCCAGAGGGACATGCTGTGCTGTACCGGAAAGAGAGGTAGGCAGAGTGTAGCTCGCTGCCCCGGTCTCTGAAAGCTGCAGCCGACCGCTGCGCACCGACAGGCCGTAACGCGTTCGGGCAGTCGCGGTGGCGGGGCCCGATCGGTCAGGGAATGGCGCCGGCGCTGGCCAGCAGTGCCTCTACCTCCGGGAGCAGGGATTCCGGCGCAATGCGTTTGGCAGGGATACCCGCGGCTGTGCCCGCCGCCGCGTCTTTATCCGAGTCGCCGAGCATGAAACTGCGTGAGAGATCGGGCTGCCATTGTGCGATGAGGCTGTCCAGCATGCCCGTGGCGGGCTTGCGGCAGTCACATGCCACGGCCAGTTCCGCGATCGTACCCTCGGGGTGATGTGGGCAATAGCGTATGTCATCCACGTGAGCTCCCTCGGCGGCGAGCTCGTCACGGATCCAGTCGTGGAGGTGCTCCACATCGCCGGCGCTATAATAACCGCGGGCGATACCCGCCTGGTTGGTCACGATAAATACCAGGTAGCCCGCGTCGTTCAGTCGCCGGATAGCGGTTTTGGCACCTTTGATCCATTGGAAATCCTCGATACGGTGCGTGTATCCGCCATCGTGGTTGAGTGTGCCGTCGCGGTCCAGAAAGGCCGCGGGCTTGCGCAACTTCTGCGCCAGCGACTCGCGTGCGCGGAGCAGGTCTTCGGGGATGCCGATATCGGTGAAGTAGCCCCGGTACACGCGGCCGACCAGCCTGCCGGCTGCGGCCAGCCACGGGAAGACTTCCTGTTCCAGCGAGCAGGGGCGTATTTTCGATGGCATCGATGATTCCCGAGCGCAGCCAGTAGACGCCACTGTTGATCAGGCCGGAGGTCGGTGCGGCCGGTTTCTCCCGGAATGCCCGGATCAGGGGCCCGTCCATGTCCACAAAGCCGTAGCGGTCGGCGTGCTCCACCGGCAGCAGCGCCACCCGGCCAAGCCAGTCAGCGGACTCCTCTGGACGGGTACAATGGCTGAGGTCCAGGTAGTTGAAATCGAAGATGGAATCGCCGTTGACCAGCAGGAATTCAGCGCGCAGGTGTGGGGCGGCGTGGCGCAGCGCGCCGGCCGTACCCAGCGGCTCCGGCTCCACGACGACCTGGATAGTGGCATCCATCTCGTCGGCGAGGGCACATCCGTGGCCGTAGGCCTGTTCGACGACCCCGGCCTTATACCCCGCCAGCAGTACAAATTCGTTGAAACCGAAACGGCGCAGATTCAACATGACATGTTCGACGAAGGGTCGTCCGGCGACCGGAAGGAGCGGTTTGGGCGTTGCGCTGACGGCATCGCCCAGGCGGGTGCCCCGGCCCCCGATAAGAATGGCGGCTTGCATCACAGATTTCATGAAAAACCGTTCCGGTGGGTACGCCCGCGCTTTATCTGCCGCGGATTGGCCTTTACTATCTGGGAGCCAATATAAACGCGCCTGACAGGGGCGGGCAAGGGGCGTGTGAGCGCCGTCATGCGCCATGCTTGCGCCGGCCACGTCTGTCGACCCTACAAGAACACTAGCATGAAGAAACTGCTGTACCTCGTCCATCGCCTGCCCTATCCGCCGAACAAGGGCGACAAGATTTCCTCCAATAATATGCTCAATTTTTTCAGCGACCACTGGCGAGTACATCTGGGGACGTTCGTCGACGACCCCGATGACTGGCAATACGTCGACATCGTCAGGCAGCGGTGTGAGGATAGCTGTATTGTGGGCCTGGGGTGGCACAAACGGCTCTCGGGCAGCATTGCCGGCCTGTTGCGCAACGAGGCTCTCAGCCTCGGGTACTATGCCAACAATGATCTGCAGGACTGGGTGCGTACCTGTATTGACACCGAGTGCCCGGATGCGGTCCTGGTGTTCAGTGGGGTCATGGGGCGGTTTGTGCGCGGTATTGTGCCGTCCCATGTACCGGTGGTTTTCGACGCGGAAGACGTGGACAGCGAAAAATGGCGCAGTTACGCCGCATCGCGACGCTGGCCCCTGTCGTGGCTGTACCATCGCGAAGCGGACAGGTTGCTGACCTATGAGCGAGCCATGGCGGCCGAAACGGATGTCAGTGTATTCGTCTCCGCCGAGGAGGCCGACCTGTTCAGGAAGCTGGCCCCGGAAAGCGCTCACAAGGTGCACTACAGGACACAGGGCGTGGACAGCGATTTCTTCGATCCCGCGCGCGACTACGAAAACCCGTACCAGCCGGGGCAGAAAGTACTGGTGTTCACGGGTGCGATGGATTACCGGCCCAACGTGGAGGCGGTGCAATGGTTCTGCGACCATGTCCTGGCGCGCGTGCGCGCCGCGCATCCGGATTTCCTTTTCTGTATTGTAGGCATGAAGCCGATCGACGAGGTGCGGCAACTGGACAAGCTGGAGAATGTGCGCGTTACCGGGGGTGTTCCGGATGTGCGTCCGTATCTCGCTCACGCCCTGGCCGCCTGTCTGCCGCTGCAGCTTGCGCGCGGCATCCAGAACAAGGCGCTCGAAGCGATGGCGATGACACTGCCCGTCCTTGCCACTTCCGATGCGCTGGTGGGTATTCTGCCCTACCCGGGGTTGCGCCCCTACGTCGCCGACGGTCCTGACGCAATGGTGTCACAGGCGCTGGATATCCTGTCGCGTCCGCGCGAGTATCACGATGCCGCCAGGGCCTGTGTGCTGGAGCATTACAACTGGGACACCAATCTCAAGCGCATGGAGACGTTTCTGTTGCCGGATGGGGAGTCTGCATAGTGCGGGTGTTACATGTGCTGGATCATTCGATCCCGCTGCAGAGCGGCTACACGTTCCGCAGCAGGGCAATTATCAGGGAACAGCGAGCCATGGGCTGGGAAACCGTGCAAATGACCGGCCCCAAACACAACCGGGGCAAGGCGCTCCCCGAGGTGGAGCAGATCGATGGCCTCGAGTTCCATCGCTGCAGGGCTGTCAGTGGAGCGGTCACTGCGCTGCCGCTTGCCGGCCAGCTTGCCGTGATCGACGCGCTGACGCGCCGGTTGATCGAGGTTGCCCGCATCGAGCGGCCCGATGTCATTCACGCCCATTCGCCGGCACTCAACGGGGTCGCGGCTACTTCGCGCCGGTCGTATGCTGGACATTCCCGTGGTTTACGAGGTCCGGGGATTCTGGGAGGACGCCGCGGTGAGTCACGGCACCAGTACCGAGGGGGGCGTGCGCTACCGCCTGGGCAGGGCGATGGAAACATGGGTACTGCGTCGCGCCCGACAGGTCACCTGTATTTGCGAAGGCATTCGCGCTGATCTGATCGAGCGCGGCATAGCGCCACATAAAATCACCATTGTCGCCAACGCCGTGGATGCCAGTCGATTCCAGCCGGTGGGGGAGCGTGACCGCGATATTGAGCAACGCTACGGATTGTCGGGCAAAAAGGTTCTGGGGTTCATCGGCTCGTTCTACGCCTATGAGGGGCTCGACATGCTGGTCGAGGCAATGCCGCGACTGCTGCTGGCGCGCCCGGATGTACGTCTCATGCTGGTGGGAGGAGGTCAGGTGGAAGCACAGATTCGCGCCCAGATCGCCCGTCTCGGCGTCGGCGACAGCGTTGTTCTGACCGGACGGGTGCCTTACGAGGATGTCGAGGCCTATTACTCCGTGACTGATATCCTGGTCTATCCGCGCAGGTCGATGCGCCTGACCGAACTTGTAACGCCGCTCAAGCCCCTCGAGGCGATGGCCCAGAAGAGCCTGTTCGTCGCCTCCGATGTCGGCGGACATCGAGAGCTGGTGCGCGACGGCATCACCGGGACCTTGTTCAAGGCGGACAGTCAGGCGGACCTGGAGCGCGTGCTGCTGGAGCTCCTCGGGGCCGAGGAGCGGTGGCCCGCCCTGCGCGATGCCGGACGCCGTTTCGTGGAGCAGGAGCGCACCTGGCGCAATAGTGTGGCGAATCTGGCGCCGGTCTACGAGCAGCTGACGGTAAAAGGAGCGTAATCATGCGCATTCGATCCAAAGCGCCCCTGAGGTTGGGGCTCGCCGGGGGTGGCAGTGATGTGGCCCCCTATTGCGACCTCTATGGAGGAGCGGTACTGAATGCGACCATCAGCCTCAGTTCCTTCTGCACCATCGAGCCGTGGCAGGAGGAGGGCGTGCGTTTCGAGGCCAATGACCGGCAGGAAGTTTTCTGTGGGTCCGCAGCGGCCTCCTATGATTACGACGGTCTGCTGGATTTGCACAAGGGTGTCTACAACCGCGTGGTGCGGGATTTCAATGGTGGCGAGCCCCTGTCGTTGAAAGTCACGACATGGTCGGATGCGCCGGCGGGTTCCGGTCTGGGGTCGTCGTCGACGATGGTCGTTGCGATTCTGACCGCGTATGCGGAACTGTTGCGCCTGCCGTTGGGTGAGTACGATGTCGCTCACCTGGCGTTTCAGATCGAGCGTGAGGATATCGGACTGCGCGGCGGGGCCCAGGACCAGTACGCGGCCACCTTCGGCGGGGTCAACTTCATGGAATTTCACGCAGTTGACCCGTGTCATCGTCAACCCACTTCGGGTCAAGAAATCCATTCTCAGCGAACTCGAGGCATCCACCGTGCTCTACTATACGGGCGTTTCGCGATCCTCCGACAAGATCATTGCCCAGCAGATCGAGAGCTACAAATCCGGCTCCGGCAAGTCAGTGGAAGCAGTGCACCAGCTGAAGCGCGATGCGACATCAATGAAAGAGGCATTGCTGCGCGGGGATATCCGTCGTTTTGGCGAAATTCTCGGCCGCAGCTGGGAGGCCAAGCGCCATCTCGCGGACCTGATCAGCAATCCGGAAATCGAGGAGGTTATGGCCGCCGCGCAGGAAGCCGGTGCCTGGTCCGGCAAGGTGTCCGGTGCCGGAGGCGGCGGTTTTATCGTCTTTATCGTCGATCCGGTCGACCGCGTAAAGCTGATTCGTACCCTGAACGAATTCGATGGGGATGTGGTACCGTTTCAATTTGAATCACACGGAGCATCTGCATGGATCGTCCCGACCTGAACTTCGTTGTCAGCGAGTTTGAGGCATCGCTGTCCGTGAAACAGCGCGTCCTGGAGGACACACAGCTCGTGCAGCAGGTGACCACCATGGGTCATCTGCTGATCGATCGCTATCGTCAGGGCAATAAGTTGCTGGTCGCGGGCAACGGCGGCAGCGCGGCGGACGCTCAGCATATCGCGGCGGAGTTTGTCAGCCGTTTCAATTTCGACCGCCCCGGCCTGCCGGCACTGGCGCTCACCACGGACACGTCGATTCTCACCGCGGTGGGAAACGACTACGGCTACGATCGGTTGTTCAGCCGTCAGGTAGAAGCGAATGGCGTTGCGGGAGACGTATTCCTCGGCATTTCAACGTCGGGTAACAGCGCCAATGTGCTCGAAGCTTTGCGGGCCTGCAGGGACAAGGGAGTGACAAGTTTTGGACTCACGGGCCAGACCGGTGGCAGTATGCTGGAGCTGTGCGATTATTGCCTGTGCGTGCCAAGCCGCGATACACCGCGGATTCAGGAGGCACATATCCTGATTGGCCATACGCTCTGTGCCATGGTTGAAACGGCGATGTTCGAAGATCCGAGAGAGCGTTAGCCGCTCGCACTGTGGTCTGTGGTATCGCTGGCACCAGCGCTGCGCAGATCCGCCAGGGCTCCGGCCTGACGCCGCTTCAACATTTTCTCAAGTGCCTTGAGTTCCGACAGTGTTTCCTCTGTGCGCTGACGCAGCTCTGCACAGGCCTCTTCCATGCTTGCCTCGTTTTTTTCATATGCGCTGGTGACCTCCTCCTCGAGGCGTGTCAGCTCGGCGAGCTCGCGCGATCGTGATTCGCGCAGCTCTTCCCGACGGGCCAGCATTGCTTCGGCTTCCTCCGCGGCGTTCTGACTGATCGACTCACGCTCGCTTTGCAGTTTCTGCATTTCAGTTTCAGTCTCTGCAGCGATGCTCTCTCGCTCTTTGACGAGGCCGGCTATCGATTCGGTGGAGCGTTCGCTGAGCGTCGAAAGCTCGCTTTCAAGTTCGCTGATGTCGGTTTCCGCCCGCTGGCGCGCAGCGGCCAGTTGCTGCTCGAGTTCTTCAATCTCTTGTTGTGACTCGCGCCGCACCTGCTCCAGTTTGCCTTCCAGCCCCGCGATTGTCTGTTGCTTTTGCTGTTCCTTTTCGCTCTCCCGTGCCTGCAGTTGACCAATTGTTTGTTCCGCGTGTTCCCGGCGCTCCCGTTCCAGGGCGTCTATGCGCTCGAGTTCCCTGTCCACATCGGCCCGTTTCTCCTGTTCGAGTCCTTGCAGCCGCACCATTTCCTCTTCTGTATCGCGCTCCAGCCGCTCGCGGCTGGCGTGCAACTCGGTGAGTTGTGCTCTGGCCTTTTCCTCGAGGCGAGCGTGACATTGCCGCAATCTGGATATTTCGTGCACGGATTCCTCCCGTGTCTGGGCGGCCTGGGCTTCGAGCCGGGCCAATTCCTTGCCGGTGCTGGTGAGAATGAGGTTGGCCCGGGTCGCCTTGTGGGTAGATTCTTGACGGGGCGCTGCGCCGGGTGTCTGGACGGCGGTGGCGGTAGCCTCGTCCGGTGGCACAATGGTGAGCGGCTCGTTTGCGGCCGGTCTTCCGGCGGGGCCGTTCCCGGCCGGGGCGCTGTCTTCTTTGTCATGATGTTTTTGTCCCCGGGGCTGCTTCAGCCGAGCGCTGCTTACCGGCCAGAGCTGATCCGAGCCGCGCCCGGTTTGTCCGTCCGGGTCGCCATGGACGACGATGCTCGGCTCCCTGCCGCTGGTGAGATCCAGAACAGCCACTCTGCCGGACGCCCGGCCCGTGCGGACAGAGGAGGACACCAGCGCGGCTTCGCCGCCCATCTCCGCAATTTCCCGGTAATAGCTGGCGGCAGTTTTGCGGTCGAGGTCGCAGCGCAAGTGAATGATTTCGCCGGAAAACAGTTCGTCGAGAACAGTCTGGTCTTCAATGCAGAACAATCGCGCCAGGTTGTTTTTTACCTGTCCCTGCGTGTGCCCGGGAAGCACCGCTCCGTTGAAGGTGAGATCAAACGTTTTCATCCGCACCCATTACCCTGTCGTTATTTTACGGTTCCGGCGTATGTCCGGGCGGCGCTGGTGAGGCAGATGGATCGCGGTCGCCCGCCGGTTTGAAATCATGCTAGCAATCAGGCTAAGATATATCAAATAAGAATCAATAAAAAAATAAGAAATATATAAATGTTATATCACATTATTACGGGGCTTGCGCATGCGGAGGGAGCGGCGTCAGTAGCGCCAGAGGGAGTCGTTCAGTTTATTGTGCAGTTTGCGCATCACCGCGTAGGTGGCGGGCATGTCAATAAAGGGCTGTTCCAGTTCGGATTCGAGCCAGGCGTGTCGGCAGCCGCCGAAGTCGGCGGACACGAAGTCCCCGGGATGCGCGGCGATGAACGCACACAGCTTGCGCAGACGCTGCTGGTTGACGCGATTGCGCGTGATACGCGAGTAGGAGAAGTCCGATTTCTTGATGAATTCGGCCGGGTGCGTGAGGATGACGATGTTCTCCACGCCGGACCGACGCGCCTTCCACAACAGGTGACGCATTTCCGGCCAGGAGCAACTGGTGATCTGCAACGATTTGCGATGTTGCCGGCCACCGATATTCACATCCCGATAGGTGAACACCGGTACCTCCATAATGCCATGAATGAGGTGCCGGCCGGAATCGTGCTGCAACAGCGGTGCCTCCGGTCGGTACACGCCCAGGGCTATGTTGGAGCCGAGGGGGATGTCCAGCGCGCGCATGACGCGGAATACGTTTTCATCGGCGCGCAGGCTGCCGGTGCGCAGCGCCACGGGTCTGCGGCCCACCCAGCGCTCGAATACCTCGATACAGAGACTGAAGATCCGCTCCAGGTCCTCGAAGCTGCGTTCGGAGCAGTAGTCGTTGCGCGGAAAGTTGCCGGGGACGCGCCCCTCGGCGAAGTGCAGCCAGACGGGGTGTACGTGCAGTTGAATGTCCTGTCCGGCCGCTTTTATGCGCTCTACGACCGTGCGCATCGGCTCGTCCCCGAAGTAGAAGTAATTGGCGCATTCGACAAAAAAAGTGGCGCTGATATCGTGTTCGGCGAGCGTCTTCAGTATGAAACCGAGCGCCTCTTCCCTGCCCTCCACCTCGCCGTATACCATGGGTTCCGCTACCGGGTGGTAGACCGTGGGGGCGTTGAAATGGCCGCCGATACTGAACTCGGTATCGATGGTGAGACAGATTTCTGTGGGCTTCTCTGGTGTCAAGTTGGGCTGCCGCTTGGGGGGCGATTCGATAGCGCCCGGTAGTGTCTGAGTATATGCCGGATATCGCTCAGGGGTCGTACAGTGTAACCCCGCGCCTTGCGGCATTCACCAGTGCTTCGGTAACTTCGCCCGCTCGCGCCGCAAACATTGTGCAGTGGTGAAAGCGCCACTCGCGCAGTTGCTCGGCCGACATGATGTCTCGCAGCTTCCAGATATTGAATCGCCACTGCTGCTGACGACCGCCGAGTAACAGCTCTGTCTCCCCTGCGCTGTCGACGACAGTTACGGGAAGGGGGCAGGGTTATGGTCGGCGCGGGCCAGTCGTCTGCCAACAGGCTTTCCACATGGTGGACCTGGGTCATGACCTGAAACGATTTGCCAATACCCAGAATCTGGGCGTTGTGCCGTGCCATGTAGTCGAAGGGCGACCCCGGTCCCATTCCGCTGGGCGTTCGATCGTGGCCAGCTACCAGGTCTGCGGCCCGGGGCCCGATGGCGGCGACACGAGAGATCGGGTGTCGGCTCTGCACCACGCCGCGGGATCGTCGGAAGAGTTCTGTCATCAGTCCCATTTGTGAGGGGGCGCGCCGCAGGTCAAGTCGACCTGTGCGCCTGAGCATATCCCGTGCGCCCTCGCCGTCGTCACCGAAGTTGAATGCCGGCATGACGAGGGTACGGTCGGGGCCCACATATTCCATCAGCGCTTTGAGCAGTTCCATTGCGTTGCCATCATGCAGGGGCGACAGGTTATTCACCGAGCTGTGCACCATGAGGATATCCCAGTCGCGATCGAGGTGAGCGTCGATGTCGGCGATCAGCTGCGCAGTGGTGAAATTCCCGTAGATCAGGCGCATTAAAGGTGCCGCCCTCTTGCGCGCTTTGAGCCAGGCAGTGCGGATCTTCAGGAACAGCCCCCTCGGCAGTACACGCAGCAGAACCGAGGAGGCCCCTTCGACAAGGCTCACCATGTAACATTCTCCGACTCGAGGTAGCGCAATATGGCGCGCACGCTGTCAAGCTCCGCGAAATCCTCCGCGTCCATGTACAAGTCGAAGGTTTGCTCGAGGGCGACCATGATGTGAACATGGCCGAGTGAATCCCATTCCTCGATCTGATCCATGGTCGAGTCTTCGCTGATATCTTTGGCGGATATCTCCAGCGTGGAAGCCATGATCTCCCGCAGTTTCTCGAAAAGAGTCATTGATATTCCGGTCCCTCGATTGTGATTGGAAAATCCTCGCCCAGCTCGTGGGCGCTGTTGTCAAGTCTCGCCACGTAATGGCCGTCGGCCGACTCGATGAAAGTGTTGTCCGGCAGAAACGTTGCGACAAGGACGTTCTTGCGCGTGGGGATATACTCCGCCGAGAGTTCCCGGACGCCCCTTCCGCGCAGGTCTGAGATGATCGAGCGGAGAAAGCCCTGTTCCGCGCGACGGCCGATAACGCGGCACGACATCAGAAAGGTGTCCATATGTGCCAGTTCCCGAATCTCGCAATTCCACGATGGCCAGGCCCACGACACCGCTGTCGCCGAACCTGTCAGCCAGTGAGAAATGGTACACCGCGATTTTGTCACAGCGCAGTTTGCTTGCCATATCCTGTTCAGAGTAGCGCCGAGTGGTAAGGTTGAACTGATTGGTCTTTTGGGTGAGTTGAGCAAGACGGGGTAATACCGAGTCGTCGTCGACAGCAATGCGCATGCGCATGTCCAGTGATTGCAGGTGTTCATCCACTGTACCGCCGCCGGCGGCAAGCTGTTCCAGTTGCGACTTGCGCTGTCGCTCCTGGGCGTACATCGCCGTCTTCCGCAGGTCCTCCGACGTGAGGGAGGTGATTTCCAGGCGCGCGACCGCGTCCAGGAAAAACGGTATCTCCGTCGCCCGGGCGGGAACCTTGACCACTTCGACTTCCGGCAGCGCGTGGCGCACTGCGGCGCACTCGTGATCGCTGTCATCGACGAAGATAAAGGAGTCCAGCCCGAAATTCAGTTCCTGCGCCAGTGACTTCAGGTTGTCCGGCTTCGGCAGCCAGTTTACCCGTTCGGCGGCGAAGTGTTCGTGCTTGAGCACCTCGTGTGGGTGCTCGCGGAAGACCTCTTCCACATCCTCCGGATTGTTCTTGCTGCAAAGCGCCAGGATAAAGCCGCGTTGTTGCAAACCCAGCACGCGTTTCTGGAAATCCAGGTAGGCGCGACCGGGATGGTCGGGACCGAGCGCAATGCCGTTGAGCCCGTCCTCGCCGATCACGCCGCCCCAGAGCGTGTTGTCCGCGTCCATGGCGATGACCTTGGCCCGTTTGTGACAGAGACTCGCCAACAGATCGCTTATTGCCGTTGCCAGTGCCAGGCAGCCGTCGGGGCTGAAGGGAAACACCGAGGAGTACCACAGGCGCGCGTCGAAGAAATGGTCGCGCCCAACGCGGGCGAGCAGTTGTTCCAGATCCAGGAAATTCACGCCGCTGAACTGCTCGCGAAGCTACATCCGCGAGCCGCGCCTCGGAAGTCGCTCCACCATCGACTCTCGGAGTTCGCCGCCATGCCGTCGTAAAGGCCGAGAGCGGGCCCAGCCATGTCGGGCAGCAGCGTGACGATGAGCTGGCCCCCCACACAACCGCGGAAACGGCCGATCAGTTGCGTCAATGCCTCGCGGGCCGCCGTTCCGATTGTCTCGCGATCACCATCACTGAGACAGACGACCGGCGACTGCAGCGCCGGGTGCAGGTCTTCCCGGCGCAGCAACAGCAGTGTGGCATCCGGCTGAAACTGCACCAGTGCCGACGCCTCCTGTGCTTCCTGTACCGTCACGCCATAGGGGCCGTGGTGGATATCCAGCGACAGACCGTTGAGGGCGGCGGCAAAACGCAGCCATGGATCGAGCAGTTCGCTGGTGTAAGTGTGTATCACGCCGAGACGGACCTGCCGCGACGGCGGTTGCAGCCCCTCCATGTGATCGCCGGAGCTGTTCCGCCTGAGGCATCGACGGCACCAGTGCGTCGCAGCACCAGGGTGCTCTTGATCTCCTGCACCGAATTGGTCTGCAGGAGTTTATCGAGTTGTGAATCCGCCAGCTTCATTGCGATACCGGTATCCGGGTAATCCGCACGCTACCCGCCTGATCCCGCCGGTGCCGTGCGGCCCGGCGGAATGCACAAGATTACAGGCAACCAGAGTCTTCACGGTAGTTATCCGGACGCGGACTGGTGAAATCATTCGCAGATTGGACTTCGGAGCGAGTGCGGGCACCCGGGTTGTCACGGCCATTTCGTGTAGCGTGCCGCCATCTAACTCCATGATACAACGGAAATTATCTGAAAGCGCTGACAATACCCCCGCAGCGTTAGCCGAAAGCAAAATAGCAGGTTTTATGTTGGGTGCATAGTTGGGCATTGCAGTGAATTACGGTACTGATCCGCAAAGCTGTTCCCCGAAGACTCCTGTCGTCGTGCCCGACAGAATAAGCAGCGGCACAGATTCCATCCGGCACAACCGGGTCTGGTGGTTGTGTCGTCGAAGAGTGTGAAGCGATTCGCGGATTGGCCCCGCGATGACGTGGTCCAGGGCGGGGTTTTCGCCTAGAATCCGGGTTGAATTCGACGGTCAGGCGCGCAGCATGTCCCGGCATTTTCCCTATATCTCGACCTGGTGCGATTCTTTGCCGCGATGCTCGTGATGATGTACCACGCCAACTGGATACACAGACCCGGCTTGCTTCTCACCAGCCTCGGCCACGAGGGAGTGGTGATCTTCTTTGTCCTGTCCGGTTTCGTCATTGCCTACGTCGCAGATACCCGGGAGCAGGATTTTCGGGAGTTCCATGGTCGCCCGGGCGCCCGTATTTTCTCAGTGGCAATACCCGCGATATTTCTCACCGCCGGTCTCGACGCCTCCGGGTTCTGGCTGGAGCCAGCGGTATATCCGCAGGACTATCGCGCCTGGGATCTGCCGCTGGTGCGGATGATTTCGAGCGCATTGTTTCTGAACGAAATCTGGATACTGGGAATCCAATTGTTTACCAACGTGCCCTACTGGTCTCTCAACTATGAGGTCTGGTATTACGTCATGTTCGGAGTGCTGGTCTTCATTCCCGATAGAAAGCGTTGGCTGCTGTTCGCTCTGCTGTGCCTGTTTGTCTGGCTCAAAGATTCTTCTTCTGATGCCCGTCTGGTGGATGGGAGTCTGGGTTTATCGCTCCGAGAGGTTGCAGGCTATTTCAGTGACCGCGGCCTGCGTCTGTCTTCTGGCCTCGATAGCCGGCGGAATATTTCCATGTCAGCCTTAATCTCGGGCAATCCGGCTGGGATTGGGTGAAACAAATGGTAGGCATGGAGTGGCACCGCCAACTTTCCTTCAGCCGCCAGTTTCCCACGGACTACTACCTTGCCGCGGTGCTGGCTCTGCATTTTATTGGCCTGCGTGTGCTGTTGCGGGATGTGGGGGCGATTCCAGAGCCATTGGCGCGCAGCGTTCGCTACCTCGCTGGAGCGACCTTCTCCATCTACCTGTTTCACCAGCCGCTGCTATGGTTCTACAGCGCTGTTTTTGCCGGCATAGAGGCGGGAATCCCCCGTTATTTCGTTGTGGTTCCGGTAACTTTGGCGACAACTTTTGTCCTGGCGAAGTTTACCGAGCACAGGAAGAACACGTGGAAGCGCTGGGTCGAAGCGGTGTTGCACACGTTGGAGCGGTGGGGGCGCAGGTTGCGTCAGTCATCAGTCGGCCGAGCCGACCTGCCGTAGATCCCCCGCAGCGTGTCGATGACGACCTTCAGCGTGTCGTCGGCGTCCAGTCCGCGCACTCCACTGGTCTGATCGGTGTGCAGGCGCGGCAGGCGCGGCGCGTGGAAATGCGTGTCGGGGTTGTCCAGCGCGTATTGTCTCGCGAATGACTCCGCGGCTTTCTTTGCCTCTATGTACTCGCCGAAGCCCCTGGTTTCGCCGTCCAGAAAAACGCTGGAAGGGATGAATACGGACAGCTGCATGTGGCGCTCGCGATGCGCCCGCAACTGGTCCAGCAGTGTCGCCAGCCCGTCGACATAGAAACGGCGGTACTGGTCGAGCAGGGCCTCGTCACGGCGACGGGGATCGCCTTTATGTATGAGGGGAGAGGCGAGGTAATAGATGTGGGTTGCCTCGGCCAGGAAAGCCCTGAATTCGGGGCCGGGAGAGGGCGTCAAGACGTCGTACCGCGAGAGTGCGGGCCTGTCGCGCGTGGCGGCGATCTCGTCCGCGATACGCCCGGTATCTTCCGCCCCCGACGCGTAGGTCAACATGAGTTTCGCCCCGCCCGCGGCGAGTACCTTGGCTATCACTTCGCCGAGGCCCGGACGCGCCGATTACCAGCGCGGACTGACATTCGAACTCGTTGTTTCCCACTCGCTTGCAGACAGCGGAGAAAGGGGCCTGCCGAACCGGTTTCGGCCTGAAAAACGCCTCCAGCGTGCCCCTGGCGTAACCGCGTTCTCGACCGCTATCAGGATGCGGTCGATCCGCAGATCTGTCGACACGACGCGATAATCGAGGGAGGACGTGGCTCCGTCTGCCGGACCGGGAAACTGCAAGTCGAGGCTCGCGAACACCGAGTGAAGCCCCGGACAACGCATGCCCACGATCTCAGTGCATGCCAGGATGGACACGAGTTGCCCCGGCGGCAGGCGGCGGGACACGTTGACGAATAGTGCCCCTGGTTTCGCTTCGGGCAGACGCAGGTCAACGCTGGACTCGAGACCCTCGCAGTCCATGATGACGGGTTCGTAACAGACGCCGCTTACCGGATCCGCGGCAGCCTCGGCCCCGGGCACAGCACCTTCCGGGTTTTCTGCGAATGCCACGTCGATAACCCGGCAACGAACGTCGCCGGCGAACAGCTCCAGGTGTCGGTCGGAATACCCCGGTGCCTCGCAGACTTCGATGTCCGTCTCCTGGCTCACTGGTTTGGAAAACTTCACACGCAGGCGTTGCAGTGCGACGGGGCTATCCCTCGCCTTCGAGCAACAGGTCCAGCGCGCGCAGTGTTCCGCAGACGCCGTGGATCAGCGTGCGACCGAACTGTGTGCGCCGCGCGGCGATGGGGTCCAGGTGCAGGGGGTTGAAGTCGCCGGACAGTCGCGCAAACTGTTGTGATTCTTCGGTTGTGATGCGAAAGCAGCCGAGCTTGTTCATGATTTCCGGGTGCCGGATTTGACGGTCCGACGCATCGGCCGGCACGCGGGATTGACCGTTGGAGCCTGTATCTGTAGTGCGGGTGGTACTGCGGATGGTACCGGAGGCCGGACTTGAACCGGCACGCCCTCGCGGGCATCGGATTTTGAATCCGACGTGTCTACCAATTTCACCACTCCGGCATGAGGTCGGACGCGGCGGGGTTGGCCGCCGCTTCGAGAGAGGCCGAGAGTATAACAACGGCGCGCAAAACTGCAACGAGAGCCCTTTATCCCGCAGTTGTTTTGCCTGTACACTGCGCCGGCTTCCGGTCCGGGGCTTCGGGACGCAACCCGGCCCCCTGTCGGTGGACATCATCATCTGAGTATCCAGGGAGAAAAGAAGCATGGCTATGAAACTCGTCAGGAAAACCGCGGAGCATCGTATCTACCAGCGCGGCGACAATCGCTACGCCGTCCAGGACGCCAACCGGAAGCCCGTCAACGGCGACGAGAAAGTGCGTATTCTGGCTGCCGAGGGACTGATTGCGGTGACGCCGCCGGCTGCACAGCCCGTCGCGGAAGAGCCGTCCGCCGAACCCCGGGAGGAAGCCGCCGAGGCCGGCGCGACCGCCGAGGAAAATGCTCCGGAAGCGGCAGCGGCCGTCGAGGCGTCTGCCATGGAAGAACCGCCCGCGGAAGAAGCGCCTGCCGAAGAAGCGCCTGCGGAAGAGCCCCCTGCCGAAGAAGCGCCTGCCGAAGAAGCACCTGCGGAAGAGCCCCCTGCCGAAGAAGCCCCTGCCGAAGAAGCCCCTGCGGAAGAAGCTCCTGCGGAAGATGCGCCGGTGGACGAGGACAAGGACAAGTAAGCCGGTCCGGGCGTGATCGAGCCGGCCCGGTGCCGGCTACTTCGTCCATGAAGCGCAGCGACTTTTATTACGAACTGCCCGCCGAGCTGATCGCGCAGCGGCCGCTGCCCGATCGCGCTGCGAGCAGGTTGATGCTTCTCGATGGCACCACCGGCGCCATCGCCCACCACCGGTTTGCGGAGCTGCCGGCGCTGCTGCGGCCGGACGACCTGCTGATTTTCAACGATACGCGGGTCATCCCGGCCAGGCTGTTCGGCCGCAAGGATACCGGGGGACGACTCGAGATACTCGTCGAGCGACTCACCGGCCCGCACACAGCCCTGGCCCATGTGCGGGCGAGCAAGGCCCCGCGGCCGGGCACCGGGATTTCGTTGAGCGCCTCTGCCGAGGCCCCAGCCGGACCGCACCGGCTGCAGGTTACGGGCCGGGAGGGCGACCTGTTCCTGCTGTCCTCGGCGGGTGGGCCGCCGCTGGCATCGATACTGGCCGAGATCGGTCACATCCCGCTGCCGCCCTACATCGAGCGCGCGGACGAGCCCGCGGATCGCGAGCGTTATCAGACCGTGTACGCGAGCCGGGAAGGGGCGGTGGCGGCCCCCACGGCCGGGCTGCACTTTTCCGAGCCGCTGTTGGCGGAGATCGATGCGCGGGGCGTACGGCGCGCGGCGGTGACGCTGCACGTCGGCGCCGGCACGTTCCAGCCGGTGCGCGAAGAGGAGATCGAACGCCACAGAATGCACGCGGAATACCTGGAGGTGGATGCAGCCGTGTGCGAGGCAGATCGCCGAGACCCGGGCCCGCGGCGGACGCGTCGTCGCGGTGGGTACCACGGTGGTGCGCGCGCTGGAAACCGCCAGCGCGTCCGGCGGGCAGCCGCGGCCTTATCGCGGGGATACCGACATTTTCATCTACCCCGGCTACCGGTTTCGCTGTGTGGATGCCATGGTGACCAATTTCCATCTGCCGGAGTCGTCGCTGTTAATGCTGGTGAGCGCTTTCGCAGGCAGGGACCTGATAATGAGCGCGTATGCTGCCGCGATCGAATCGGGCTACCGCTTTTTCAGTTACGGAGACGCCATGTTCATTGCCGCGAACCAGCGGCTGCGGAGTGATGCGTGAGCGGTAGACGTGACTTGCGCTTCGAGACGCTGTATGTCGATGGTGCCGCCCGGCGCGGTCGTCTCAATCTGGGCCGCGGCACGGTGGAGACACCCGCGTTCATGCCGGTCGGCACCTACGGCACCGTCAAGGGGATGCTGCCCCGGGATATTGTGGAGACCGGCGCCCGGATTGTGCTGGCAAACACGTTTCACCTGTGGCTGCGGCCGGGCACCGGGGTCATTGAACGCCACGGCGACCTGCACGACTTCATGGGCTGGGACGGTCCCATCCTCACCGATTCCGGCGGCTTTCAGGTATTCAGTCTCGGCGAGATGCGCAAGGTATCCGAGCGCGGTGTGGAGTTCCGTTCCCCGGTCGACGGCGACAGGGTGTTTCTGGACCCCGAGACGGCCATGGCCGTCCAGCGCAGCCTGGGTGCCGATATCGTGATGATATTCGATGAGTGCACGCCCTATCCGGCAAGCGAGGAAGAGGCGCGCGAGTCGATGGAGCGCTCCCTGAGATGGGCCGCGCGCTCGAAAGCCGCTCACGGCGAAAGTCCCGCCGCGTTGTTCGGCATCGTGCAGGGCGGCATGTATCCCGAGTTGCGCGCCCGCTCCCTGCGTGGATTGGAGGAAATGGGATTCGATGGCTACGCCATCGGCGGACTCTCCGTGGGCGAGCCGAAGGCGGACATGCTGGCCGTGCTGGACGCGCTGGAACCGCTGATGCCGGCGCAGTACCCGCGCTACCTGATGGGTGTCGGCACACCGGAGGATCTGCTGGAAGGTGTGCGCCGTGGCATAGACATGTTCGACTGTGTGCTGCCCACACGCAACGCCCGCAACGGCTATATCTTCACGTCGCGGGGCGTTCTAAAACTGCGCAATGCGCGCCACCGCACGAGTACACTGCCCCTGGATGAAAATTGCGAGTGCTACACTTGCACCCACTTCAGCCGTGCCTATCTGCATCATCTGGACAAGACGAAGGAGATACTGGGTTCGCAATTGAATACCATTCACAATCTGACCTTCTACCAGCATCATATGGCGGGAATTCGCAGTGCCATCGAGTCGGGAAGTCTCGAGGAATTCAGTCGACAATTTCATGAGCAATACCGGGGTGAGTAATGTACAAACTGACTTTCTATGTACCCGAATCCCACCTGGATGAAGTCAAGTCCGCGACCTTCGCCAGCGGCGCCGGGCGTATCGGCGACTACGACAGCTGCTGTTGGCAGGTAGCCGGGCAGGGCCAGTTTCGCCCCCTGGAGGGCAGTCAGCCCTACCTCGGACAGCAGGGTGAAGTCGAAAGCGTCACCGAGTACAGGGTGGAGATGGTATGCGCCGATGCAAACGTGCGCGCGGCGGTAGAAGCCATGATCGCCGCCCACCCCTACGAGGAACCCGCCTGGGACGTGGTCAGCCTGGTCACGGACCTGCCCGGGTGAACGGACGGCCGCGCGGCATCCTGCAGCGCCTCGATAACGGATTGCCACTGGAGGAATCGCCCTGGAGAGAGCGTTTCGGGCATTCCGAACTGCCCGAGGCGGCGGTTCTGGTCGCGCTGACCGATGAGGCGGAGCCGCGAGTGTTGCTCGGCCGTCGGGCATTGCATCTGCCCCTGCACCCCGGTGAATTGGCCTTTGCAGGGGGTAAACGCGAGGCCGAGGATGATTCGCCGTGGAAGACGGCGCTGCGCGAAGCGGAGGAGGAAGTCGGTATGCCGCCGCAGTTTGTCGGCGCCATCGGTGAAATGGAGCCGCTGATTACCCGCACGGGGTTCAAGGTCTATCCATGTGTCGGCAGTATCCCCGCGGCCATGGACCTGCGTGTCGATCCGGCAGAGTTCGACAGTGTGCTGACGCCTCCGCTGGCGGTGTTTGCCGATCGCGGGATTTTCCGTCTGAAGGCCATGTCCGTCGGATCGCGGACGCGCCTGGTGCCACACTATCAAGTGGGCGGGGAGACCGTGTGGGGAGTAACCGCGACCATACTGGCGCTGCTTGCCAATGTCGCTTACGATGCGGGACTGGACACGCAGTGAGCGGGAATTCCAGGCCGTGAAATATCGCCTTGCAGACAAGCGTGTGACCCTGCTGGGAGACGCGCATTTTATTGCGCCGAACGCAGCGGTAATCGGCGATGTCACCTTGCATGAAAAGAGCAGTGTGTGGTTCGGCTGTACACTGCGCGGCGACGCCGAGCGCATCGAGATCGGCGCGGGCAGCAATATCCAGGACGGTGCCGTGCTGCACGCCGACCCCGGTTTTCCGATGCTTGTCGGGAGCAATGTCACGGTCGGCCACAACGCGATGCTGCACGGCTGCACGATTGGTGACGGGTCACTGGTCGGAATCGGCGCGGTGGTGTTGAACGGCGCCAAAGTGGGCAATCGGTGCCTTATCGGCGCCAGTGCTCTGGTTACCGAGGGCATGGAGATTCCCGACGGCTCCATCGTTCTGGGCGTGCCGGCAAAGATCAAGGGCGAATTGTCGGAGGATCAGCAGGCGGCACTGGCGGTCAATGCGGAGCACTATGTGGCCAATAGCCTGCGGTTCTGCGACGAGTTGAAGGAACAGCCGTGAGCGACTCCGAGCCGCGTTCTCCCTGCGTTTCCGTCTGTGTGCTGGACGACAGCGATATCTGTACTGCCTGCTATCGCTCGGCAAACGAGATTACTGACTGGTTAATGGCGACGCCCGATCAGAAGCGCGATATCTTGCGCCGGGCCCGGGAGCGCAGGGAAGCGAACGGCGCCATCAGACTCGATTAGCCGCTCATGCTCACCGGGCCGGGGGCCGTTGTTCCGCGACGCCTTTTGTCCCCGATCACAATGCCTGTCGGACCGTGGTGCGTCGATTGCGCACAGTCAGTCCGAGGCCGCCCGCCGCGCTCGCACTACCTTCACCACATTGCCCTCAAGTTGCAGAATTTCCAGTCGGTAGGCATCGATCGTGAGCCCCGCGTTGCCGTCGGGAAAGGATTCCAGGTGCTCCAGAACCAGTCCGCTCAGGGTTTTCGGTCCGTCGGTTGGCAGGTTCCAGTGCAGTGTCTTGTTTATTTCGCGGATATTGGCCGTTCCGTCGATAATGAAACTTCCGTCCCGCTGGGGATAGATACTGTCGGCCGTTTCGCTGAGATTGGAAGTGAATTCGCCGACAATCTCCTCGAGAATGTCCTCCAGCGCCACCACACCGATGATCTCGCCGTATTCGTCGACCACGATGGCGAAGGGATGTTTTTTCGTCTGGAAATTCATTAACTGCGTATGCAGGTGCGTGCTCTTGGGTACGAAATAGGGCTTTTCCAGTTCCGTTTCGAGCGCTTCCCGGTCCAGTCCTTTCCCTGGTGACGATACGGCTCGCGCTGCGCGTGTGGAGCACGCCGACGATATCGTTGAGGTTGTCGCGCCACACAGGCATGCGCGTGTGCGCGCTGCTCTGGATGCGGCGCAATATCTCGGCGTCGTCGTCGTTCAGGTCGATGCCGTAAACCTCGTTGCGAGGCACCATGATGTCGTGGACGGAAACTTCCTCCAGTTCGAGGATGTTCAGCAGCATCCTGCGGTGGCGCGCGGGTATCAGGCGGCCGGCGTCAGTGACGATAGTGCGTAGTTCCTCCGTCGAGATGTGTTCGTCCTCGGCATTTTGCGGATCGAAGCCCAGCAGTTTCAGCAGGCCGTTGGTCACGCTGTTAACCAGTACCACAACGGGGTGAAGAATCTTGAGCAGCGGGCCGAGCACCAGGCTGGCCGGAAAGGCGACTTTCTCCGGGTGAAGGGCGGCGATGGTCTTCGGGGTGATCTCGGCAAAGATCAGCAGCACCAGGGTGAGGCCAACCGAGGCGATTACCACGCCCGCGTCGCCCCAGAGCCGGATGGCGATAACCGTGGCGATGGACGCGGCAAAGATATTGACGAGATTGTTGCCGATGAGAATCAGCCCGATCAACCGGTCGGGGCGCTCCAGTAATTTGCCGGCGCGCAGGGCACCGCGGTGCCCTTTTTTCTGCATGTGCCGCAACCGGTAGCGGTTCAGAGACATCATGCCGGTCTCGGAACTGGAAAAGAAGCCGGAGAGAAGAATCAGAACAGCGAGAGTGGCGAAGAGTGATCCCAGTGGGGCGTCGTTCAAGGTCGGGCCGGACCTCTTGTCTAGAGCGAGGGGGTATCTTGAATAAAATGCCGGTGCGGAGCAAGCCCACCGGGGCTATTGGTCCGCTGCGATGTGGATCGCGTCTCCGGCGCGGCGGCCGGTTACTGCCGTTGGAGGACCAGTTCCAGCACCAGTTTGGAGCCGAAAAAGGCCAGCATTAACAGCAGGAACCCCGCCAGCGTCAGCCGCACGGCGGTGGCGCTGCGCCAGCCGAGCTTGAAATGCCCCCACAACAGTGTCGAGAACAGCAGCCAGGCACAGATGGTCAGCACGGTCTTGTGCACCAGATGCTGGGCAAACAGGTCGTCGACGAATACAAAGCCGGACACGATGGCCAGTGTCAGCAGGACGACACCGATCCACAGCAACTCGAACAGCATGTTCTCCATGAGCTGCAGCGGCGGCAGAATCTGCACGATGCCGCGTGTATGGCGGTGTCGAAGCTGGTGATCCTGCAGGGCCAGCAGTGCGGATTGTACGGCGGCGATGGTAAGTACCGCATAGGCGAGAATCGAGCTGCTGATATGTATCAGCATGCCGCCACCGATCTCCGACTGCAGCGGCGCTGCCGCTGGTGCAAAGGTGGCGACCAGCACCGACAGGGCTGACAGCGGAAACAGCACAATCAGCAGGTTCTGCAGCGGCCGTCGCACCAGCGACGTAATGCACGCCACATTGATCACCAGAAATATCAGTGCGGAAACCGTGAAAAAACCGAGGTTGACTCCCGCTTCGCCGAAGACAGCTTTCCACGTGACGACACCGTGCAGAAGTAGTGCGCACAAGCCGAGTGCGAGCACTCCGCGCCCCACCACCTGGCCGCGCTGTGATAGATGCAGCAGTTGCAGACCGGTCGCCGCAAGATAAAGCAGTGCGCACAGAGGTCCGATAAGCGTGGCTGGCATGGGGTTGGGGAACGGAACCCGGGTCAAGTATACTGCGACCTTTGTACCGGCTTGTCAGGGCAAGATCAATAGCGCCCCGGTGCGCGGGGGCCTCGCGAGAGTGTAGTTATGTTCCAGAGTTTGAGTGACCGTCTGTCGAGCTCGCTGCGCGGTATTACCGGCAAGGCGCGACTCACGGAAGACAATATCCAGCAGACCATGCGCGAGGTGCGTATGGCCCTGCTGGAAGCGGATGTGGCGCTGCCGGTGGTTGTGGATTTCGTCGACTCCGTGAAGCGGCGGGCCCTCGGCCAGGAGGTCATGCAAAGCCTCAGCCCGGGCCAGGCATTCCTGCGCATCGTGCAGACCGAACTGGAAGCCGTGATGGGCTCCGCCAACGAGGGCCTGGACCTGGCCACCGCGCCCCCGGCAGTGATCCTCATGGCGGGATTGCAAGGTGCCGGCAAGACCACCACCGTGGCCAAGCTGGCCAGGCTGCTGTCCCAGCGCGACAAGAAAAAAGTCACCGTGGTCAGCACCGATATCTACCGGCCGGCGGCGATCAGGCAGCTGGAAATGCTGGCGGAAGAAGTGGGTGCGGATTTTTTCCCCAGCGATACGACGCAGAATCCCGAGGACATCGCCAGGGCCGCCGTGGATCACGCGAAGATTCGCTTCAGTGACGTGCTCATCGTCGATACCGCGGGCCGTTTGGCCATCGATCAGGACATGATGGCGGAGATCACGGCGCTGCACGGCGCGGTCAAGCCCGTCGAAACGCTGTTCGTGGTGGATGCCATGAGCGGCCAGGATGCCGCCAACACCGCCCGGGCCTTTGGCGAGGCCCTGCCATTGACCGGCGTTGTGCTGACCAAGGTCGATGCCGACACCCGCGGCGGCGCCGCCCTTTCCGTACGGGCGGTGACGGGCAAGCCGATCAAGTTTCTCGGCGTAGGCGAGAAGACGACAGCGCTGGATCCCTTTCACCCCGATCGGCTGGCGTCGCGCATTCTGGGCATGGGCGATGTGTTGTCCCTGATCGAGGAGGCTGAGCAGAAGGTCGACAAGGACAAGGCCGCACGATTTGCGCGCAAGGTAAAGAAAGGGCAGAAGTTCGACCTGGAGGATTTTCGCGACCAGTTGCAGCAGATGAGCAGCATGGGCGGTGTCACCGGCATGCTCGACAAGCTGCCCGGCATGGGCAATGTCGCACAGATGGCGCAGCAGAACATGGACACGAAGATGTTCGCCCGGATGGAAGCCATGATCAATTCCATGACCCCCCAGGAGCGGCGCCGCCCGGAAATGATCCAGGGTTCGCGCAAGCGCCGCATCACCCGCGGGTCTGGCACCCAGGTGCAGGACCTGAATCGCCTGCTCAAGCAGCACAAGCAGATGCAGAAGATGATGAAAAAGATGAAGGGCGGGGGCATGCAGAAGATGATGCGCGGGCTGGGCGGCATGGCGGGTCAGGGCGGCCCTCAAGGCATGGGCGGCCCGGGCGATTTTCCCTTTCGGTGAACCCTGCATAACCGCGCCTGACGCGCCCTTGTAAGGCACGGTTTTTGCTGAAAATTTATCTTGCGCGGGGTTTAAAACGCCGGCCGATTTCCGTATGATACGCGGCCTTCGCGGTGCGACAGCCGCTGTTATCCGCGAGCGATCCGTTGTTGTGCTTACGGCTCGTTCGCCTGAAAAGTCAGGAAATCGCCGAATATGGTAACAATTCGACTCGCTCGGGGCGGTGCCAAGAAGCGCCCCTTCTATCACGTCACGGTCTCCGACAGCCGCAATGCGCGCAACGGCCGCTTTATCGAGCGCGTGGGGTTTTTCAATCCCTCGGCTCGCGGCCAGGAAGAGCGGTTGCGCATCGACACCGACCGTGTCGCGCACTGGCAGGGCCAGGGCGCCAAGCTGTCCGAGCGCGTGGCCAAACTGGTCAAGGAAGCCGCCAGCGCCGCGGCCTGATTGGATCCTGCCGCGGCGCGTGGCAGCGGCTGTATGGCTGAGTCCGGTGCCGGCGACACGCTCGTGGTGGGCAGGATCACCGGTTGTTACGGGATCAGGGGGTGGGTCAGGATTCATCCCTATACGGAGTCACCGGAGGATTTTCTGGCCCTCGGCGGGTGGCAGCTGAAAGGCCGGGACGGCTTGTGGCCCCTGGAGTTTGACGACGGCAGAACCCATGGCAAGGGCCTCGTGGCCCACATCGCGGGGGTTGATGACCGCTCCCGCGCCGAGTCGCTCAGCGGACTCGAAGTGGTGGTGCGGCGCGACGCGCTGCCGCCGCTGGAAGAGGGAGAGTACTACTGGCGCGATCTGCAGGGGCTGCAGGTATGGTGTCGCGACGGCCCGGAGAGCGTACTGCTGGGCACGGCCGAGCGCCTCATCGAGACGGGTGCGAATGACGTCGTGGTGGTGAGAGCCTGTGCGGGCAGCGTGGACGACCGGGAACGGCTGATACCCTATTTGCCCGGGCAGACGGTCAGCGACGTGGACCTGGAGGCCGGGCGCATCGAGGTGGACTGGTTCCTCGACGAGTACTGAGGTTTGCGGACAAGCGGAGGCGGGGCGCGATGCATATTGCACTGGTGAGCCTGTTTCCGCAGATGTTCGACGCAGTGGGTGAATACGGCGTTACCGGTCGGGCCGTGAATCAGGGCCTGATCAGCCTGAGCCACCTCAATCCGCGCGATTTCACCCACGATGTTCACCGGACGGTGGACGACAGGCCCTACGGCGGCGGCCCGGGCATGGTGATGAAGATAGAGCCCCTGCAGGGGGCGATTGCCGCCGCCCGCGCGGTTGTGGGCGGGGAGGGGCCGGTGATCCACCTGTCGCCGCAGGGACGGCTTTTTGACCACGCGCGCGCGCTGGAATTGGCGCGGTTGAAGAGTATGATTCTGGTCGCGGGGCGCTACGAGGGTGTCGATGAGCGTCTGGTGGCGGCGGAAGTGGATGAAGAACTGTCCATAGGCGATTACGTGCTGAGCGGTGGAGAGCTCGCCGCCATGGTGGTCGTCGATGCGGTGACGCGCCAGTTGGCCGGCGCGCTGGGACACGAGCTGTCGGCGCTGGAGGATTCCTTCGCGGACGGGCTGCTCGACTGTCCCCACTATACCCGGCCGGAGAGCTGGGGGGATATGCGGGTGCCGTCGGTACTGCTGGGCGGCAACCATGAAGCGATACGTCGCTGGCGTCTGAAACAGGCGCTGGGCAGAACACGGGAGCGTCGTCCCGATCTGCTGGAGGGCAGGGAGCTGAGCGACGAGGAACGGGAGCTGCTGGCGGAGTATCTACGCGAAAGCCGGTTGCAAACGCGGTGTCAGAGGCCGCGCGGGAAACAAAAGAGGAATACGCCATGAGCACCAACAAAATAATCTCGGAGATCGAAGCCGAGCAAATGCAGAAGGAACTGCCCGAATTTGGCCCGGGTGATACGGTCGTTGTCCAGGTCAAGGTAAAGGAAGGGTCCCGCGAGCGCCTGCAGGCCTTTGAGGGCGTCTGTATCCGTGTGCGCAAGCGTGGCGTGAATTCCGCCTTTACGGTGCGCAAGATTTCTCACGGCGTCGGTGTGGAGCGTACCTTCCAGACCTACAGTCCACTGGTCGACAGCGTTGCGGTCAAGCGCCGCGGCGACGTGAGGCAGGCAAAGCTGTACTACCTGCGCGAGCGCAGCGGTCGCGCCGCGCGGATCAAGGAGAAGCTGTAGCATCCGCCGGGGCGACGGTGTCGTGTTTGCGCGGCATATGTCGCGCAGCAGGCGTCGCGCAGCAGGCGATGCGAGAAAGACGGTCCTTCGCGGGGCCGTTTTTTTTGACGCGGCCCGCCGGACCGGAGCCCGTGGCGGGGCCGGGGCGGCTGGTCGAGTGGCGGTGAAGCCGGCGGGGCAGTCGTGGTAGTGTAGCCGCATGGAGACCGAGGCCCAGTTGCATCCCGAAATCGAACGCTACATTGACGCCATGTGGATGGAAAAGGGCCTGAGCGACAATACCCTGTCCTCGTATCGCCGCGATCTCAGGCAGTTTCATGACTGGTTGTCCGGGCGGGGTGCCGGCAGCATTCTCGGTGCCGACCGGGCTTCACTGCAGCAGTATCTCGGTTCTCGTCTCGAACAGGGGCATTCCGCCCGTTCCAGTGCGCGTTTCCTGTCCTGTGTGCGCGGCTTTTTCAGGTTCCAGCTGCGGGAGGGGCGCATTGCGCTTGACCCGACCCTGGATATCGATAGTCCCCGGCTCGGCCGCCCGCTGCCCAAATCGCTGTCCGAGCGGGACGTGGAGCGCCTGCTGGAAGCACCGGATCTGGCGCGGCCCCTGGAATACCGGGATCGCGCCATGCTGGAGTTGCTGTACGCCTGCGGCTTGCGCGTCAGCGAGCTTACCGCGCTGGATCTGTCACAGCTGGGTCTCAATCAGGGTGTGGTGAGAGTTCTCGGCAAAGGCGGCCGGGAGCGCCTGGTGCCCATGGGAGAGGAGGCCCTTCACTGGCTGCGGTGCTACCTGTCGGGTCCGCGCAGGGAAATGCTGAATGGCTTGCCTTGCGATGTCGTATTTCCCAGCCGGCGCGGGACACAAATGACTCGCCAGGCTTTCTGGTATCGTATTAAAATTTATGCCCGGCGTGCGGGAATCGAGCGCAACCTGTCACCTCACACACTACGGCATGCGTTTGCCACACATCTTCTGAATCACGGTGCCGACCTGCGGGTAGTGCAAATGCTGCTGGGGCACAGCGACCTCTCCACCACGCAGATCTATACTCACGTGGCGCGGCAGCGAATGCAGGAGATGCATGCGCGGCACCATCCCCGCGGCTGAGGAACTTAGTCCGGGGTATATCGCTCCAATGAGCGAGTACGCTAACGGGGCGCCGATGCCCCTCATCAAACCGGCGACCGCCAGACGCGGCGCAACAACAGAAGGGGATAGCGAATGAATTTCCGTATGGTTCACCTGCTTTGCGTCACAGTCTTGCTGGCGATGGGCGCGGTTCACGGGGTAGCCGGCGAGGGGGACAAGGCCGGGACCGGGAGCGCGCAGATCGAAAAAGTGCGCGGCGCGCTGGAACGGCCCGATCTGGGCCTGGCGGTCGAGAGCGTGGAACCCAGCGATATTCCGGGCCTGTACACGGTGCAGTTCGCCAACGGTCCGGTTGTCTACGCGACCGCCAACGGCAGTCACTTCATCATCGGCGACCTCCATGAAGTGACTGCGGACGGATTCGTGAATGTCACGGAAAAGCGTCGCGACGGCGAGCGGGTCAAACTCATTGCCGGTGTCGACGACAAGGATATGATTGTTTTCTCCCCGGAGGGTGAGACCCGCGCCCACGTCAATGTCTTCACGGATGTGACGTGCTTCTACTGCCAGAAACTGCACCGGGAAGTGGCGCAACTCAATGCCATGGGTATCGAGGTGCGCTACCTGGCCTACCCTCGCGCCGGTCCGGGGTCCGATGGGTACAACAAGCTGGTGACCGCCTGGTGTGCCGGCGACCGTCAGGATGCGCTGACCAGATTGAAAGCCAAACAGTCGGTGCCGCAGCAGTCCTGCGAGGACAATCCGGTCGACGAACAGTTCAGCCTCGGCCGGCAGGTGGGGGTGAGCGGAACGCCGGCCATGGTCACTTCGGACGGGCAACTCATTCCCGGCTACCAGCCGGCGGATCAACTGGCGGCGACCCTGGGCGTCAAGTAGCGCCCCACCCGATCCGGGCGGCTTCGCTGTCGGCAGGAGCCAAAGCGACAGACTGCCGGGTGCCCGGCCGCGTTGACAGTATCCGGTTGACTCAGTACTGTTTGCCCCTTTTTTGACGCGGGGCGCCAGAGCTGGGGTGCCCGCGGGACCGGTGCATCGTGGACGACCATTTCAGGCGAATCGAACGGCTGCCGCCATACGTTTTCAGCATCATCGGCGACCTCAAGCAGCGGGCCCGCGCCGCCGGCGAAGACATTATCGACTTCGGCATGGGCAACCCGGACCAGCCCACCCCCGCTCATATCGTCGATAAACTGGTGGAGACGGCGCGGCGCGGGGACACCCACCGCTATTCGCAGTCCAAGGGCATTCCCAGGCTGCGCAAGGCTATCTGCGACTGGTACGAGCGGCGCTATGGTGTGAGCCTCGACCCCGACTCCGAGGCGATTGTCACGCTTGGCTCCAAGGAAGGGCTGGCGCACCTGGCCCTGGCCACCATGGGCCCGGGTGACACCGTGCTGGTGCCCAACCCCAGCTACCCCATCCACCCCTACGGCTTCGTGATTTCCGGGCGCCGATATACGCCATGTTCCCATGGGCGACAACGAGGCGGACTTTTTTGCGGAGCTCGAGAAGGCGATCCACAACAGCTGGCCCCGGCCAAAGATGCTTGTGCTGAACTTCCCTTCCAATCCGACGACCCAGTGTGTGGAGCAGGGGTTTTACGAGCGCGTCATCGCTATAGCCCGCGAGCATTCGATCTGGGTCATCCAGGATCTGGCCTATGCCGATCTGTGCTACGACGGCTATGTGGCCCCCTCGATTCTGCAGGTGTCCGGCGCCCGCGAGGTAGCTGTCGAATTTTTCAGCATGTCCAAGAGTTACAATATGCCGGGATGGCGTGTCGGTTTCTGTTGTGGCAACAGCGTACTGATCGGCGCCCTGGCACGCATCAAGTCGTATCTGGACTACGGTATGTTCACGCCGGTACAGGTCGCCGCCATCGCCGCGCTGGAGGGTGACCAGACCTGTGTGCGCGATATCAACGCCATGTACCGGTCGCGCCGCGATGTGCTCTGCGATGGCCTCAACGCGGCAGGCTGGCCGGTCACGCCGCCGCGGGCGACGATGTTTGTCTGGGCGCGGATACCGGATTTCTACCGCGCCATGGGCTCTCTGGAATTCAGCAAGAAACTGCTGGCGGATGCCAAGGTCGCCGTGTCGCCCGGGATCGGCTTTGGCGAGGATGGCGAGGGCTTTGTGCGCTTCGGTCTCATAGAGAACGAGCACCGCACGCGACAGGCCATACGCAATATCAAACGCATGATAAGGAACGACGGTTTTGCCTGAACAGGGGACTGGACCAGTGAGTGGACGCATAGTCAGGATCGGGATTTGCGGCCTGGGTACTGTAGGTGGCGGCACCTTCAGACTGCTGCGGGACAATGCGCGGACTATCGAGGCGCGGGCCGGTGTGCCCCTGCAGGTCGTGCGCGTCGGCGTGCGCCAGGACCGTCCCGGCTGCGATACCGGCGACGTGGAGGTCAGTCGCGATATCTTCGACGTAGCGCGCGATCCACAGGTCGACATACTGGTCGAACTGATCGGCGGCACCGTGGTCGCGCGGGAACTGGTCGAGACGGCACTGCGCGCCGGCAAGCACGTGGTCACGGCCAACAAGGCGCTGATCGCCGAGTCGGGCGATGCGCTGTTCGAACTGGCGGACGAGCACGGTGTCTGCCTGCGTTTCGAAGCGGCGGTCGCCGGCGGCATTCCCATTATCAAGGCGCTGCGCGAGGGACTGGCGGGAAACCGCATCGAATGGCTCGCGGGTATTATCAACGGCACCGCCAATTTCATCCTCACGGAAATGCGGGACAAGGGCCGGGAGTTCGCCGATGTTCTGGCCCAGGCGCAGGCACTCGGTTACGCGGAAGCCGACCCGGCTTTCGATGTCGAGGGTGTCGATGCCGCGCAGAAGCTCGCTATTCTCGCTTCACTGGCTTTCGGCATTCCGTTGCGCGTGGACGCGGTTTTCACCGAGGGCATTACCCGGTTGACGCCCCGGGATGTGGACTACGCGGCGGAGCTCGGCTATCGCATCAAGCATCTGGGCGTCGCCCGCCAGACCACCGCGGGCGTCGAGTTGCGGGTCCACCCCACGCTGATTCCAGAGCGCCGGCTGCTCGCCAATGTGGACGGGGTGATGAATGCGGTGCTGGTGGAGGGGGACGCGGTCGGGCCGACCCTGTATTACGGCGCCGGGGCGGGCGCGGCCCCGACCGCCTCCGCGGTGGTTGCCGACCTGATTGATCTGGCGCGGGATATCGGCGCTGGCCAGGTGAACCGTGTTCCCCCCCGGGGTTTTGCGGACGACACCGGCTCGGAGCTGCCCATCGTGCCCATGGCCCGGGTCGAAACGCCCTGGTACCTGCGCATGGAGGCGCAGGACAAGCCGGGTGTGCTGTCGCAGGTCGCCAGCATCTTCAGCGATCAGGGCATCAGTATCGAAGCGCTGATCCAGAAGGCGCCCCGGGAGGGCGAGAGCTGTGTACCGGTCGTCATGCTGACCAACCGGGCGGTACAGGCGCGCGTGGACGCGGCGGTGCAGGCCATCGAGGCGCTGGATACAATACGCGGTGACATCATGGGTATTCGCGTGGAAACGCTGGACGGCTGAGGCCGGGGGAACAGGGCGACTTGAAATATATCAGCACGCGAGGCGAGGCGCCGGCACTGGGATTCGAGGATGTCCTGTTGACGGGGCTGGCGGCCGACGGCGGCCTGTACGTACCGGAGGAACTGCCGACCTTTAGCCGCCAGGCCATCGCGGATCTGGCCAACTGCAATTATGCCGAGCTGGCGCAGCGGGTGATCAGCCCATTCCTCGACGGCGCGGTGCCCGAGCCCGCACTGCGGGCAATTCTGGAGGATACCTACGCGCAGTTCCGTCACGCCGCGGTGGCGCCGATGGTGCAGATCGGCGCCAATCAGTGGGTGCTCGAACTGTTTCACGGCCCCACCCTGGCCTTCAAGGACTTCGCTCTCCAGTTGCTCGGGCGCTTGCTGGATGAGGTGCTCGAGCGGCGCGGGCAGAAGGTGGTCGTCATGGGAGCGACCTCCGGTGATACGGGTTCTGCCGCCATCGAGGGTTGCCGGCACTGCAACAACGTCGACATTTTCATCCTGCACCCGCACGAGCGCGTCTCGCCGGTACAGCGCCGCCAAATGACGACTGTCGCCGGTGACAATATCCACAACCTGGCGATCCGGGGCAATTTCGACGATTGTCAGGCCATGGTCAAGGCCTGCTTTGGTGACCGCTCCTTCCTGCCGGAGGGCCGGGAGCTGGTCGCGGTGAACTCCATCAACTGGGCCCGCATCATGGCCCAGATCGTCTATTATTTTCATGCCGCGCTGGCGCTGGGGGCGCCCCACCGGGCGGTCGCGTTCTCCGTGCCGACCGGAAATTTCGGTGATATCTTCGCCGGGTATCTGGCTGTGCGCATGGGCCTGCCGGTGGAACGGCTGATCATCGCCACCAACCGCAACGACGTGCTGCACCGTGTGCTGACCACCGGCACTTATGGTCGCCAGTCGCTTTCGCATACTCTGTCGCCGAGCATGGATATCACCGTATCGAGTAACTTCGAACGCCTGCTTTTCGACCTCTACGACCGCGACGGCGCCGCTGTCGCGGCCCTGATGCGTCGCTTCGATGCCGGTGATGTGAGCCTCAGCGAGGCCGCCGTGGCGCGCGCGCGGGCGTTGTTCAGCAGTCAGTGCGTGGACGACGAGGCCACCTGCGCACAGATTGCCGACACCTGGACGGCGAATGAATACCTGCTCGACCCCCACAGCGCCGTCGGTGTCAGGGCCGCCCTTGACAGCGGCCTGGACCGCACCGTACCGGTGATCACGCTGGCCACCGCGCATCCGGCGAAGTTTCCGGATGCCATCCGTCGCGCGGGCCTGTCGCATGAGCCGCAACTGCCGCTGCATCTGCGCGATCTGTTCGAACGGCGGGAGCGTTTCGAGGTGCTTCCCAACGATATCGCCGCCGTGCAGCAGTTCATGGCGGCGCATATCACCGCCTGAACCGGCGGTCGACGTGCACAAGGTTATTCGCAGGCGACAACTGCCGCAGGTCGATCCACTCGCGCCGGGTGATCTGCACCCCCTGCTGGCGCGCGTGTACAGCGGCCGCGGCGTGCGCGATCCGTGCGAGCTGGAACTGGGCCTCGAGCACCTGGTGCCGCCGACGAAACTGCTCAATGTGGAACGTGCGGCCGAACGGCTCGCCGATGCATTGGCCCGCGACTCGCGTATTCTTGTTGTCGGGGATTTCGATGCCGACGGCGCCACCAGCACGGCGCTCGCCGTTTCGGTGCTGCGCGCCTTTGGCGCCCGTTGCGTGGACTACCTCGTGCCGAATCGTTTCGAGTACGGCTACGGCCTCACGCCGGAAATCGTCGAGCTGGCAGCAAAGGCCGCACCGGACCTGTTGATCACCGTGGACAACGGTATTTCCAGCCTGGAGGGTGTCGCGAAAGCGCGCGACAGGGGCATCTCCACGCTTATTACAGACCACCACCTGCCCGGCCGGGAGCTGCCCGATGCCGACGTCATCGTCAATCCCAACCAACCGGGCTGCGAATTTCCCAGCAAGAATCTCGCGGGTGTGGGAGTGATGTTCTACGTCCTGCTCGCCCTGCGCGTCGAATTGCGCCGGCGCGGCTGGTTCGGGCGGGGCGTCGAACCCAATCTTGCCGACTATCTGGATCTGGTTGCGTTGGGCACGGTCGCCGATGTGGTGCCTCTGGATCGCAACAACCGCATTCTGGTGGCGGGCGGCTTGCAGCGCCTGCGGGCGGGTCGCGGCCGGCCCGGTATTCACGCGCTGCTCGATCTCGCCAGGCGACGGGCGCCTTCCCTGGTCGCGGCGGACCTCGGTTTTGCCGTGGGGCCCCGCATCAATGCCGCCGGCCGCCTGGACGATATGTCCATCGGCATCGAGTGTCTGCTCAGCGAGGATGCAAGCGCCGCCCGCACGTACGCATCCCGCCTGCATGAACTGAACGAGGATCGCCGTGTCATCGAGCGGCAGATGCAGGACGAAGCTATGCAAATAATTGCGGACTTGGAGCCCGGTCTGCGGGAAAACGGCGACATGCCGCTTGCCTATACACTCTACCAGAGCGGGTGGCATCAGGGTGTGATCGGCATTCTCGCCGCGCGCGTCAAGGACCGCCTGCACCGGCCGACGATCGCTTTTGCCGACGGCGACGCCGGTGAACTGAAGGGGTCGGGCCGCTCCATTCACGGGATTCACATGCGCGATGTGCTCGACGCCGTGGCCACCCGGCACCCCGGGCTGCTGACGCGTTTTGGCGGCCATGCCATGGCGGCGGGACTGACGTTGCGGCGCGATGACCTGGAGGCGTTTTCCGCCGCGTTCCGCGAGGAAGTGGCGCGTCACGCCCTTGATCTGGAGTTGCAGGCCATAGTCGAGTCCGACGGTGAACTGGCGCCGGGGGACTTTCATCTCGATGTGGCCGCGACGCTCCGATTTGCCGGCCCGTGGGGCCAGCATTTTCCCGAACCGGTCTTCGACGGCCGTTTCGCCGTGCTGGATCAGCGGCTTGTGGGTGACAGGCATCTGAAGCTGGTATTGATGCCTGTCGCGGGTAGTGAGGCGGTCGATGCGATCGCCTTCAATATTGAACCCGAGCGGTGGCCCGACCCCGGGGTACGAGAGGTGGAAATTGCCTACCGCCTGGATGTCAACGAGTTTCGCGGGCGGCGCTCCCTGCAGCTTGTCGTCGAGCACCTGGCCGGCGCGTACTGATTTACCTTTCTCATGGCCGGTGTCGCCACGGACTACACCGAGATCATGTCGATCAGGGACACGACCCGCTCCTGGCGCATCGCCCTGTTCCTGCCGCTCGTGACGGTGCCCCACGTGATGCTGATCGGCGCGGTGCTGAACCAGTTCTGACTCGCCCTGGTAACCCCGGCGAAGATCCAGCATGACCCACTACCTGTGCGTCGCACCGCTGTCGTGTCGGGTGCCGCTGCGGTAGAATGCCCCGCTTTCGGGACGAGGGATGTCAGGTCATGTTGGAGATAAACCCGCTGTTGGTTCAATTGCAGGACATCGAAGCGCGCGCCGGCGTGCTCAGGGGGTATCTTTGACCTGGATCGGCGCAGGGAACGACTGTCCGAGGTAGAGCTGGAGCTGGCGGAGCCCGGTGTCTGGGAGGATCAGGAACGGGCCCAGGCACTGGGGCGCGAGCGCGCCTCCCTGGAGGATATCGTGCAGGCCATGGACAGCCTGGAGGCGGGTACGCGCGACGCCGGGGATCTGCTGGAGATGGCCGCGGCAGAGGACGACGCGGCGACGGTGGCGGAGATAGAGACCGATGTCACCGCTCTGCTGCGATTGCTGGAAAAGCTCGAATTCCGGCGCATGTTCTCCGGCGAGATGGACGACTGCAACGCCTTTCTCGATATTCAGGCGGGATCGGGGGGTACCGAGGCGCAGGACTGGGCCGAAATGTTGCTGCGCATGTATTTGCGCTGGGGTGAGACGAAAGGCTTTGCGACGGAACTGATCGAGGCCTCGGGCGGCGATGTGGCGGGCATCAAGAGTGCCACGGTGAAGTTCGAAGGAGAGTACGCCTTCGGCTGGCTGCGCACGGAAACCGGCGTGCACCGCCTGGTGCGCAAGTCCCCCTTTGATTCCGGCGGCCGCCGGCATACGTCCTTTGCGTCGGTCTTCGTCGCGCCGGAGATCGACGACAACATAGAAATCGATATCAACCCGGCGGATCTGCGGGTGGATACCTACCGCTCCAGCGGTGCGGGCGGGCAGCATGTCAACAAAACCGATTCGGCCGTGCGCCTGACGCACCACCCCAGCGGGGTGGTGGTGCAGTGCCAGACCGAGCGCTCCCAGCACCAGAATCGCGAAAACGCGATGAAACTGCTGCGCGCCAAGCTGTACGAGATTGAAGTCCTCAAGCGCACCGAGGAGCAGCAGGCCCTGGAGGACAGCAAGGCGGATATCGGCTGGGGCAGCCAGATTCGCTCTTACGTGCTGGACGACTCGCGGATCAAGGACCTGCGCACGGGCGTGGAGACCAGCAATACACAGGCCGTGCTGGACGGGGATATCGACCAGTTTATCGAAGCGTCACTGAAAAGCGGATTGTGAGCCAAAGCTATGAGTGAGCAACATGGAACAGACGGTGACGGCCGGCAGCAGGCCGACGAAAACAAGCTGGTCGCCGAGCGCCGCGCCAAGCTGGCTGTCCTGCGCGAGGGCGGCGTGGCTTTTCCCAACGATTTCCGCCGCAGTGCCATGGCGGCGGACCTGCAGCGCGATTACGGCGCCGCCAGCAAGGAGGAGCTGGAGGCCGCGGGCCACGAATTCGCCGTGGCCGGCAGGCTCATTCGCGATCGCGGTGCATTCCTGCTTATTCAGGACGGCAGTGATGTTATCCAGCTCTACGTCAACCGCAAGGCCCTCGGTGCGCAGGTGCTCGAAGCGATCAAGGGCTGGGACCTGGGCGATATCGTCGCGGCCCGGGGGCCGTTGCACAAGTCCGGCAAGGGCGACCTGTATATCAACATGGAAGAGGCGCGGCTACTGACCAAGGCCCTGCGTCCGCTTCCCGACAAGTATCACGGCCTGGCGGATCAGGAACAGCGTTATCGCCAGCGCTATGTCGACCTCATCGCCAATCCGGATTCGCGGCAGGTGTTTCGGACCCGGTCGCAGATTATCCGGTTCATACGCGACTACATGATCGCCCGCGATTTCATGGAGGTAGAGACTCCCATGATGCAGGTGATACCGGGCGGCGCCACCGCCCGCCCTTTCGTCACCCATCACAATGCGCTGGACCTGGACATGTACCTGCGGGTCGCGCCGGAACTCTATCTCAAACGGCTTGTTGTCGGCGGCTTCGAGCGCGTGTTCGAAATCAATCGCAGCTTTCGCAACGAGGGTCTGTCGACGCGCCACAATCCCGAATTCACCATGTTGGAGTACTACTGGGCCTACGCCGATTACAAGGACGCCATGAACCTCACCGAGGACATGCTGCGCGAGCTCGCGCGGTCGGTGCACGGCTCTACCACGGTGGAATACCAGGGCGACCAGTTCGATTTTGCACAGTCTTTCGAGCGGCTGACACTATTCGATGCCGTCCTGCGATACAACGAGCACATCGATGCTGCACGGCTTGCCGATAGCGCCGCGGCACGTGATCTTGCGGTGGATTTGGGTATCGAGCTGAAAGACAGCTGGGGCCTGGGCAAGGTACAGGTGGAGATTTTCGAGAAGACGGTCGAACATCGGCTGCAGCAGCCGACGTTCATTACCGCGTTTCCCACGGAGGTCTCGCCACTGGCGCGGTGCAACGACCGGGACCCCTTCGTCACGGATCGCTTTGAATTGTTCATCGGCGGCCGCGAACTGGCCAACGGCTTTTCCGAGCTCAACGACGCCGAGGATCAGGCGCAGCGTTTTCTGGCCCAGGTGGCGGAAAAAGAGGCGGGGGACGAGGAGGCCATGCACTACGATCACGACTTCATCCGCGCCCTGGAGTACGGGCTGCCGCCCACCGCCGGAGAAGGTATCGGAATCGATCGGTTGGTCATGATGCTGACCGATTCCCCTTCGATACGGGATGTCCTGCTGTTTCCGCATATGCGGCCGGAATAGGGCGGGCGCAGGTGCCAGTTTTGCGCCAGTACGCTACAATTTGCGTGTGCTATGTCAGTTAGCTTCGAGGATTGTTCATTGACGCTTGATTGCCGCCGCGCCGTGGTCGTTGGGTGCCTTGCCTTGCTGCTGCAGGCCTGTGCCGGCGGGCCGCGGGAAAGTACTGCGCCGAACGGCTCCAGCGCCGCGCAGCAATCGGAGCCGGAATTGACCCTGAATCTGCCGGACGACAACTGCGACTGCGGGCGAGCAGAGCCCGCCCCCGACTACACTTTCCTCGACAAGGGTTTCAGTGCTTTGGTGGCGGGCGATCACATCGAGGCAGTACAGTACTTCCAGCGCTATCAGCGCCTGGAAAGTTCCGTCGAGGCGGACTGGGAAGCGGGGGTGGCCATCGCCTATGACAGCATGCTGCCCCAGAGCCCGTTCTACGATCCGCGCGCGGCGCGGGACGCCTACGAGACACTCAGCGCGGTACCGATCGATTCCGGGCGCGTCCACGAAAAGATACTCCTGATGCGCGATGCGCTGGCGACGCTTGCGGCAATCCAGGCGAAGCTCACGGACCTGGCCGAGGACAACCGGAGGTTGTCGGAAGACCTGGCCAAGCGCGAGCAGGCCCTCAGGCGGCTGCGCGAGCTAACGCTGGGTCAGAAGGAAGGGTCACCGTAAACGTCGACCCGCCACCGGGTTCGCTGCGCACGGCAATACTCCCGCCCATGAGGTCGCAAAAGTCCCTGCAGATGGCCAGGCCGAGCCCCGTGCCGCCGTAATTCGCGCCCGTCGAGGCGTCGGCCTGCACAAACGCGTCGAATACGCGGGACTGTTGCTCCTCGGTCATGCCGATTCCGGTATCCTGCACCGAGATTTCCACCCACCCGGGCCGGTCCACACGCGGCGGCCGTCCAGTCGTATTTGCCCCTGCTCGGTAAATTTATTGGCATTGCTGAGCAGGTTGGTGAAAATCTGGCGGAACTTCCCGGCGTCGTTGTAGAGCGTCGGCAGCTCCTCGAAATCGCCGATCTTCAGTTCGTTGAAATGTTCGCGCAGCAGCGGCGCAAGCGCCTCGCAGACCTGCCTGAGAACTTCCGCTGGCTGAAAATTTTCCAGGTGCAGTGACATTCTGCCTGTTTCCCATCCTGGACAGGTCGAGAATATCGTTGATCAGGGTGAGGAGCTGGCGCCCGGACTTCACGATCCGCTCGAGATCCTGGTTGAATTGCGCGCGATTGATTTCGACGTCGTCCCCCAGTTCCTCCTGCAGCATTTCGCTGTAGCCGATAATGGCGTTCAGTGGCGTGCGCAGTTCGTGACTGACGTTGGCCAGAAAACGGCTCTTTGCGGCGTTGGCCTCGTCGGCGGCGTCGCGGGCGTTGCGGACTTCGTAAATGGCATTGCGCAGTTTGTCGGACATGTCATTGAATGCCCGCGCGAGGTCACCGAGTTCGCCGGTGTCGTCGATACTGTCGATGCGGTAGTTCAGGTCGCCGCTGCCGAAGCGCTGCGTGCCGGTCTTGAGACGCTTCAGGGACGTGTTGGTATACCGCACGAGGAAGAAGCCGAGCGTTGCGGTAAGAAATATCGACGAGAAGAACGCGATAATGGTGATGCGGTCGGTCAGTGCAATGGTGCGGTCGATGATCGTGGCCCGCTGCTGCGCGACGAATTCCTGCCGCCGCGCCAGCGACTGCAGGCGCTGGCTGGTCTCGAGGAACTGCAGCGGGTTTTCCATGTCCTGCTGGAACTCCGGGTTGTTGTAGTTGCGGTAAAACGCCAGCCATTTGTCCAGCAGCTCGTCGCTGCTCTCCCTGAGCTGCTCAAAGTGCAGTTTGGTAACGTCGTGACTGAGCCTGCCGAGTTCGTCGATCTTGTCCGCTATGGCGGCAATGGTCTCCTCGGCCTGGGCGAGCTCCGAGTCGCCCAACTGATCCTCGGTGGTCTCACGCAGCGTTGCCAGCACCAGTATCTGTTGGCGCTGGTCCTCCAGCATCTGTTCAATCTCCTTGGAGATCTGCGCGGCCGAGACGGAATTGCGGTAGGCTTCCATACTTTCGTTGCGGGCGTAACTGCCCCAGAAATGCGTGCCCACATTCACCGCGAACAGAACCAGGATGGTGACCAGAGAAAGTGTGAGTCGGCGGCGTAGACTCATGCGTGCGTCAGGTTTTCTATGGCGTTCAGCAGCGCGGGGAAATCCACGGGTTTGGTTGCGTAATCGACACAGCCTGCCTCCAGGGCCTGTGTGCGGTCGGACGCCATGGCGTGAGCGGTCAGTGCGATGATGGGAATGTGGCTGATGCGATTATCCTCGCCGGCGCGACGGCATGCGCTCCAGCCGTCGAGAACCGGCAGGTTCATATCCATCAGAACCACGGCGGGCTGCTCTGTGACCATCATGTCAAGTGCCTGCTGCCCGTTGCGGGCGGTGATCACATGCAGTCCGGCGCGACTCAGGCGCCGCACCATCATATCGCGGTTGAGCTCGTTGTCTTCCACCAGCAGCACCGGACCGGGGGCGGTCACGTCGATGCCTCCGTGACCGTGTGCACCAGAATGGTTTCATCGATGCCCTTCACGTTGATCTCGCGGCTGCCGCCGACGTCGTAGTCACCCTGGAGGCAGATCAGCGTACTGTCTGAGATGAGAATCTCTCCGCCGGCGGCCTTGCCCTCAATGCGCGACGTGACATTCATGGCGTGACCGACGAAACCGTATTTGCTGCGTCGCTCCGAGCCGATATTGCCGGCGATGACATCGCCGGTATTGATGGCGATCCCGGTGGACAGCTCGGGCAGGCCCTCGGACCGGTTCCACTCGTTGATGTCCGCCATTGCCGCCTGCATGGCCAGGGCGCAGCGCACCGCGCGGTCCGCATCGTCCTCCCCCTGCACCGGCGCACCGAATACCGCGAGAATCGCGTCGCCGATAAACTCATCGATCGTGCCGCGGTGGGCGATGATGACTTCCGACATGGCGCCCAGGTAGCGGTTGAGCAGGCCGACCACCTGGCCGGGGGCGAGATGTTCGCTGAGCGTGGTGAATCCGCGAATGTCCGACATCAGGATGGACACGCGGCGCAGGTCGCCGCCGAGTTTCAGGCCCTCTGGGCGCTCCAGGATGTCGTTGACGATTTCATCGGATACGTAGCGCCCGAAGGTTGCGCGGATGAATCGTTCGTTGCGTTCCAGCTGCCGGCGGTACTCGTCTTCCCGGTCGTGCCAGCGCTTGCGTTCGATGCCGGCCTTGATGCGCGCCTGCAGGAGGACCGGATTGAAGGGTTTGAACATATAGTCGTCCGCGCCCGCTTCAATGCACTCGATGATACCGTCCATGTCCTGGCTGCCGGAAATGACAATGACCGGTGTGGCGCGCCACTCGGGGCGTTCCTTGATACGGCGCAGTACGTCGTGGCCGTTCATGCCGGGCATCAGCAGGTCCAGCAGCACCACGTCGACGTCGCTCTGGGCGAGAACATCCAGCGCTTCCTCGCCGGTTGCCGCCGTGACCACGAAATGCCCGAGGCGCGACAGGTTGCGCGCCACCAGCTCACGGTTTTCCCTGGCGATCGTCGACGGCGAGAATGAAGCCGGGGTCCGAATCGACGATGCGGTGCTCCGTGGGCGCCGCAGCATCCTCGCCCTGCGCTTCCCCCACGCTGGCGAGCAGGGAGACCAGGCCGGCCTCGATATCGGGATATCGCGACCCGAGGTCTTCGCGCAACATCTCCGCGTAACCGCGCACCGCACCGAGTACATTCATGAGTTCGTGTTTATCGACAACGCGTCCGGCGCCGTCGAGCATGGTCTTCGAGGCGCCGGCCGGCGTCCAGAAGATGGGAACAGTCCTCGCGCGTCACGTCGGGCACCTGCGCCCCCCAGCCTCTCGATGGCCTCGCCCAATGTCTCGATTTCGCGCAGCAACTGATCTTGCCAGCGGTGGCTGCGCTGGCTGGGACTGCTTTTCATGGGGCGGTCTGCCCGACCGGTCCTTGCACTGGCCGCATCACCTTGAGGCATTTCTTTGTGAAAGTGTACCAAGATGCTCACGCCGGTACACGCATGTATAAAACGTCTCCTGCGCGCAAATCCGGTTGCCCGGCACCCTTTAAAATTGCCCACAGACGTGCGCATAATGCAGACTTTGGGTTATATTAACCATGAGCGGTATCTGCGGGCGGGCACAAGCGGGGGTCGAATAGACTGATGTTGCAGCAAGTGGAGATATTTCAGGGCTCTGTTGAAAGAGGAACTGGACGCTCTCGCGGCCAGTAGCACAAGCCGTTCATTTCCCAAGAATACCGTCGTGATTCACGAGAACGACCCGGCCGATTCGCTGTTTGTCATCGAAAGCGGCAAGGTCAAGGTGTACTGTAGCGACAAGAACGGCAAGGAGTTCATCATGAATACGCAGGGGGGCGGGGATTACTTCGGCGAGCTCGCCCTGCTCGATGATTCCACCCGTTCGGCCTCGGTGCGCACCGTGGAGAAGTCCAGCTTCTGTATCGTCTATAAAGAGGACTTCAACCGCGTTCTCGACGAACACCCGAACATCGCGCGCCAGCTCGTGCGCAATCTGGCGGCCCGCGTACGCAAACTGACGGCGGATGTGAAGAGCCTCGCCCTGCAGGATGTCTACGGCCGGGTGGCCAATGTGCTGATGGACCTCTCCGAGGAACGCGGTGACGGTACGTTGTACATTCCGGAAAAGCTGACCCAGCAGGATATCGCGGACCGGGTGGGCGCCTCGCGGGAAATGGTCGCGCGCATACTCAAGGATCTGACGATAGGCGAATACATCCGTTTCGAAGGGCGGCATATCATTATCAACACCCGCCTGCCGGCCAAGTACTGAGGAGCCTGCGCCTCAGACGCCGACTGGCGCTCGCTAGTGCGGTGACTCCTAGCTATCGTCGGACGGCTCGAGGCGATCGACGGTCAGGCCCAGACGTACCGCCCGCCAGATGCGCTTGTACGCTGTCTCCGACCGCCACGTCCCGCGGGTCGGTGAGTACTGCCCCCGAGCTGTCGCTCAAGATGGCGTAGCCGCGCTGCAGGGTAGCCAGTGGGCTCAGCGAATCGAGCAGCTGCGCCCGGTACTCCAGCCGCTTGCCGGCATCCGCCAGGCGCCGTCGCATCGCCGCTTCCAGGGCCCGTCGCTGCTGCCGGGTATCCCCCATGAGACGCCGCAACCGCGGCAGTGGTGACGCGCTTCGCAATCGATTGTCCAAGAGCCGTATTTCCGCGCGGTAGCGATGCAGAAGATTGTTTTGTGCCAGAATGAGGCGTTGCTCGAAGTCGTCGATGCGCTGGGCCTGCTCGCGCAACCGCGCGCCGGGGTGCTGCAGTCGCTGGCTGAGGTTTCGCAGCTGCACTGATGCCGCCGCTACTCGGGCCTGCATCAACCGGACCAGGTTGCCTTGCAGCCGGGTCAGTTGCTGGCGCCAGACGCGCTGGTCCTGGCTGAGCATTTCCGCGGCCGCCGAGGGTGTCGGGGCGCGCTGGTCCGCCACCATGTCCGCGATGCTGAAATCCACTTCGTGGCCCACCGCGCTTACCACAGGCAGGGCGCAGTCCGCGATAGCCCGCGCCACGACCTCCTCGTTGAACGCCCACAGGTCCTCCAGCGAACCGCCGCCGCGCCCGACAATCAGCGCGTCGAGGTCAATCCTGCCTTCCCTGTGCCAGCGGTCGGCGCGTTCGATCGTCGCGGCGATCTGCTGCGCCGCACCGTCGCCCTGGACCGGCACGGGCAGCACGTACACCTCGATGGACGGGGCGCGCCGACGCAGGACCGTGAGGATATCGTGCAGGGCGGCTCCGGTGGGCGAGGTGATGACGCCCAGCCGTGCCACATGTTCCGGCAGGGCCCGCTTGCGCGCCGCATCGAACAACCCCTCAGCCTGCAGTTTTGCTTTCAACTTGTCGAAGGCGGCGTGCAGTGCGCCGGCGCCGGCCAGCTCCAGGTGCTCCACAATAAGCTGGAATTCGCCGCGCCCTTCGTACAGCGATACGCGGCAGCGCACCCGCACCTCGTCGCCCTGTTCCGGTGTAAACCGCAGGCGCTGGTTGCGGTTGCGGAACATGGCGCAGCGCACCTGTGCGTTGCCGTCCTTGAGGGTGAAGTACCAGTGGCCCGAGGAGGGCGTGGCGAGGTTGCTGATCTCCCCGCCCACCCGACACGAAGTCGAAGTGGCTTTCCAGCAGGGTCTTGGCGCGCCGGTTGAGCTGGCTGACCGTGAGAACCTCGGGCGTTTCGCCGGTATCGAAGGGGTTGCCCAACTGCCTGCCTCTGTCTGCTGCACAGTGAGTGCACAGTGTAACAGCGCCGGGCGATGATACGTTGGGGAGGGGTCCCTGCCCAATCCATGGGCTCTCGACAGGATGAGAATTGGATAAAAAACGCCATCGCCGGGCAGGTAGAGTGGCTCAATTGGAATTTTTACCCGGCGTACCGCGTCACAGGAGTATGCTCCCGCTGGAACACGCCAAAAAGCGGCCATCCCTGGCCAGGCTCGGGTGGCGACGTGCCCGAAAAAGAGGGGCAGGCTCTCCTGTCGCCACACGGTTCCAGCGGGAGCATACTCCTGTGACGCTCCGGGCATGTTTTTCAGTTTGAGGCAGTGCCGACGGGCAAGAGCAATTGTGCCGCGAAGCGGGCCGATTTATAATGTCGGGTTTAACTCAGACAGGACAGCCGGAGGCCGCCCCATGCTGCGAATCGCCCAGGAAGCCCTCACCTTCGACGACGTCCTGCTCAATCCAGGGTACTCCTCGGTCGTTGCCACCGATGTGTCGCTGCGCACGCGACTCACCCGCGATATTGAACTCAATATCCCCCTGATCTCGGCCGCCATGGACACGGTCACGGAATTCCGGCTGGCCATCGCCATGGCCCAGGAGGGCGGGCTCGGCGTCATTCACAAGAGCATGTCCGTCGCCGAGCAGGCTGATCAGGTACGCAAGGTCAAGAAATTCGAGAGCGGCATGGTAAAGGACCCGATCACCATCCAGCAGTCCGCCACCATTGCCGAACTTATCGACCTGACCAGTGCCCACGGTATTTCCGGCGTCCCGGTTCTCAGCGGTGCTGACCTGGTGGGGATCGTCACCCGCCGCGACCTGCGCTTTGAATCCAACCACCAGAAACTCGTATCGGAAATCATGACGCCGCGTGACAAGCTGGTCACGGTCAGGGAAGGAGCCGACATGGCGGAAGTGCAGGAAAAACTGCACCGTCACCGCATCGAGAAGATCCTCGTTGTGAACGACAATTTCGACCTGTGCGGCATGATCACGGTGAAAGACTTCGACAAGGCCGAGAGCTTCCCCGACGCCTGCAAGGACTCCTACGGGCAGTTGCGCGTCGGTGCCTCGGTGGGCACCAGTGCCGATACCGACGCGCGGGTGGATGCCCTGGTGTCGGCGGGGGTCGATTTGCTGGTGGTGGATACCGCCCACGGGCACTCGCGCAACGTCATCGAGCGCGTGAAGATGATCAAGCGCACCTACCCGTCGGTGCAGGTGATGGGCGGCAACATCGCCACCGCCGAAGCGGCGATCGCGCTGGCGGAGGCGGGGGCCGATGCCGTCAAGGTGGGCATCGGCCCCGGTTCCATCTGCACCACACGGATCGTCACCGGCACCGGCGTGCCGCAGATCACGGCCATCGCCAATGTCAGCGAGGCCCTGCGGGGCACCGATGTACCGATCATCGGGGACGGCGGCATCCGCTTTTCGGGCGACCTGGCGAAGGCGGTAGTGGCGGGTGCCCACGCCGTCATGATGGGCAGCATGTTCGCGGGCACGGAGGAGGCGCCGGGCGAGGTGGAGCTCTATCAGGGCAGGACCTACAAGTCCTACCGCGGCATGGGCTCCCTCGGTGCCATGGCGCAGAATCAGGGCTCGTCGGACCGCTACTTCCAGGACGCCAGCCAGGGCGCGGAAAAGCTGGTGCCCGAGGGTATCGAGGGCCGTGTGCCCTACAAGGGGCCCGCGTCCGCGATCGTGCATCAGTTGATGGGCGGACTGCGCTCGGCGATGGGTTATACGGGCAGCCCCGATATAGAAACGATGCGCACGGGGCCGGAGTTCGTGCGGGTGACCGCGGCGGGGATGTCGGAGAGTCACGTGCACGATGTCTCTATTACCAAGGAGGCGCCGAATTACCCGGTGCGGTAGGCGCCAGACCACCATGAGCGCAGACATCCACGCCCAGAAAATCCTCATACTGGATTTCGGTTCCCAGTACACCCAGCTCATTGCGCGCCGGGTGCGCGAGACGGGCGTCTACAGCGAAATACGCGCCTGGGACACGGACGAGACCGCAATCCGCGCCCTTGCTCCACTGGGCGTCATACTGTCCGGCGGGCCCGAATCGGTCGCGCTGGAGGATTCCCCCGAGGTGCCCGACTGCGTGTTCGACCTGGGTGTACCGGTGCTGGGGATCTGTTACGGCATGCAGGCCATGGCGGCGCGGTTCGGCGGACGGGTGGAGGGTTCACCGGTCAGCGAGTTCGGCTATGCGCAGATCCGCCAGGTCGGTGAAGGGGGCCTGCTGCACGATATTCGCGATCACATCGACGAGCAGGGCCGCGGGCTGCTGGATGTGTGGATGAGCCACGGCGACAAGGTCATCGAACTGCCGCCGGATTTCGAACTCATTGCCGAGACGGAAAGCTGCCCCATCGCGGGCATGGCTCATCGGGACAAGCCCTTTTACGGGATTCAGTTCCACCCGGAGGTCACCCATACCCTGCAGGGCGAGCGCATCTTCGAGCACTTCGTGCTGGAGCAGTGCGGTTGCGATGCGCTGTGGACGCCGGCCAATATCGTCGATGACGCCATTGAGCGCGTGCGCGCGACGGTTGGCAAAGACAAGGTGCTGCTGGGGCTGTCGGGCGGCGTCGATTCCTCGGTGGTGGCGGCGTTGCTGCACCGTGCCATCGGCGACCAGCTCACCTGCCTGTTCGTGGACAACGGCCTGCTGCGCCTCAACGAGGGCGATCAGGTCATGGACATGTTCGCCCGCAACATGGGGGTCAAGGTACTGCGCAGCGACTGCGAGGCGCTGTTCCTGGACAGGTTGCAAGGTGTCACCGACCCGGAGGCGAAGCGCAAGATCATCGGCAACACCTTCATCGAGGTGTTCGACCGCCAGGCGGCGGAGCTGCGGGACGTGAACTGGCTGGCCCAGGGTACGATCTATCCCGACGTCATCGAGTCCGCCGGCGCCGCGACCGGCAAGGCCCATACCATCAAGTCCCACCACAATGTGGGCGGCCTGCCCGAGGACATGCAACTCGAGCTGGTGGAACCGCTGCGCGAACTGTTCAAGGACGAGGTGCGCAAGATCGGGCTGGAACTCGGCCTGCCCTACGACATGGTGTACCGCCACCCCTTCCCGGGCCCCGGCCTCGGCGTGCGCATCCTGGGCGAGGTGAAGAAGGAGTACGCCGACCTGCTGCGCCGGGCGGACGCGATCTTTCTGGAGGAGCTGCGCGCCGCCGATCTCTACCACAAGACCAGCCAGGCCTTCGCCGTGTTTCTGCCGGTCAAGTCCGTCGGCGTGGTCGGCGACGGGCGCCGCTACGAGTACGTGATCGCCCTGCGCGCGGTGGAGACCATCGATTTCATGACCGGCGCGCTGGGCGCATCTGCCCTACGAGCTGCTGGAGACGATCTCCAACCGGATTATCAATGAGATTTCCGGGGTGTCGCGGGTGACCTATGACGTCAGCAGCAAGCCGCCGGCGACGATCGAGTGGGAGTAGGAGGTATTCGTAACACGTTGAAATATAATAATAAAATAAGCACATATTGATAATATGGACTGAGTCATCAATAAGGAAGTTGGTCGTCAATCAATGCCATAATAGTGTCAGTACTGCGTTTTTTTGGCTTCACACGCTCTACTCATGGTATGGAGTGGGCCAGTTCTTGCTGTATATTCTGATGCCCACGAGGAACGCATTGGCCTAAATATGTCCAACAGGCTGAATCATTCCGATTGAGAATCTATGTATCGAAATATTCATTTGTTTTGATGCACTACCGAGTGCAACGAAAGGAGAAAAGAGGAGAAAAGTAATGAAATGTCCCATGTGTGAGAGCGTTGATCTGACGATGGCGGATCGCAGGGTGTGGAAATCGATTATTGCCCCAAGTGCCGGGGACGGCTGGATCGTGGAGAGTTGGACAAAATCATTGATCGCACCAGTGCTGTCGCTCCCCGCTGTGCCCAGTTCCGGTGGCGGCCATCATTCCGGCCAGGGTTCGCGGGGATATGGTTATAAGGACAATACCTATCGGGGCAAAAAGAAAAAAAGCATGTTGTCGGAGTTGTTTGACTTTTGATGCACTGCCGTCGTGGATATTGTCAGGAAAAAGGGCAGGTGAGGGTACAGAGGATCTGGTTAGCAGCAATGCGCGGACCGGGTTGAGTCTGCTTCCTGAATCGCTGCGCAATCACCATACCAATGGGACACTGCCGCCGGTGCTCGCCGGTCGCTATCTGCGCGGGCAACCGTCGATACCCTGGTGTTGTGGATGGTGACATCGGCAGCCACTCCCCTGCGGTTGTGGCTATTCGTGGCGGACTCACCGGTGGAGCGCAATCTGCGGGAGGAGGAAATCCAGGTTATACCACTGGGCGCTCGCGCTTTCTTCACCTGATCCAGATTCACTTTGAGCCGCCCCTGCCCGCGAATACCCTGATGCGCTACGCCTGGGCGTTGCCACGGGGGAGGAGGGGGACAATGCCGTTGCCTGGATCGTGACTGGGCGCCGCACCTGGTCGGCCAGGCGCGAATCACCCCGATTCGGTGATCAAACCCGGCCTTGACCGGGGCGTTGCACGGATCATGCCGGTGTCCACATCATCCGGCCGACGATGGTATGGCCCGGGTCGACAAGGAGCTGGATAGCCGCCGGCGATGAAGCCGGCATGCGCCCTGGCGCTGTTGATGCTGACCGGGGACCAGGTGTATGCAGACGACGTTGCCGGCCTCATGCTGAGAGCCATTCATCAGGTGATCGAACGGCTTGGGCTGTTCGATGAGCGGATTGCGGACGCGGATGTCCGCGACAGCAAAGTGCTGCGCAGCGACTCGCGCACCTATTACCACCGTCATCAGCTGTTGCCGGCGAGCCAGCGCAATGTGGCGCTGATCGAGCGTTTTTTCGGTGGCGCCCGCAAGCCGGTTTACCTCTGCTGATGCCCGGCATCACCCTGATTTCCCTGGCGAAAATCATCGCCATGTACCTGCTGGTGCTGGTCGCCCGTCTGCTGGCAGTCTGATACGGCCTGACGAGCCGCCGCTGGACGGGCGGTAGCGCGTCTCTGTGAGCGCGAGCAGCGGGCGCACCAGCCCGTCGATCGAGTTTCGTTGCCGGTTTCCCCCGGGCGGCCACGGGCCGTTGGCGCATGTGCCCGCGCTACACGCATCTTCGATGATCACGACGTGACCGACGATCGGCAACCTCTCCGCGCTCCTGGGGAACGAGAGCGCCTACGGCCACCCCTTTTCCCGGCGCATCGTCGGCAATGCCCTGATCGGCCTCATCGGCTCGTGCCAGGGGTGGGGCAACGACCCGGCGGCCTTTGAGGGATGTCATGCCCCGGGTCACGGCGCTTCTGCAACGGGCCCGGGGCCGACGTGGCCGACTCCCGCCAGCCGGCCCAGGATGCAGCTCATTGATGACCTCGCTGCGCTTCGACCAATGGCATCATCGCCTGCCGACGCCGGCCCACCCCTGGTGCTGCGACACCCGCACCCGCCGCTGGGCGCAGCGGAGAGTGGCAACCGGCGGTTACTCCCTCAGGCCTGACTGGACCGGGAAGGCCCTGGAGCGGCCTTCCAGCAGTCCGTCCTCGGGCATGAGTCGCGCGGTTATCGTCGATCCTCCAGCCCCGGCGTCCGGCGTCAAGCTGATCGAGCTGAAGTTCTGCAAGTCGGGTGGCCACCTTTTTGGGAAAGCCGTTGGTGGTGGACGCCGAGAACTGATGGCGCATCGCGGGGCCGCCAGCGCGCCGCTGAATATCTTCGCGTCATTCCAGGCACGCCGCGCAACGTTTCGTGCATCCTGTCCGGAGACGTCCATTACTCTTTCGCCTACGATGCGCGCTTGCGGCACCGGACCGGACGGACCCTCGGATCTGGCAGATCACCAGTAGCGGCATCAAGAATGAGTTCCCCAACGCACTGCTGGAATGGCTGGACCGTACTCAACCGCTGGCTTTACGCGCCGCTGGTCGCCATCTGAACTGGTTTACCAAGCGGCGCCGCATGCGCATCACTCTGCTCACCTGCCGGACGCGAGGCCGGTGAGCGGCTGTGGAATCGGGCGGGTATCGGTTTGATCGTGCTGGATGAACAGGGCGCGCCGACGAATATTCGCCAGCTGTACGCCGGCAATGGCGAAACCCGGTTTGAGAATACGCGCCTATCCGATGTCACGGATCGAACGTGAGCCGATGAATTGCCGGGCCGCGACTGATATCCTGGCGGTTTAGATGCCAATGCCGTCGTTATGCTTTTCATTGTGCAGGCTGACAGGCGCGTTGTCATCGCAGTTGGGGTCGTTGACAAAGGTTTTTGTCACATCGATGTCGCCCAGTGTCTGAATGGTTCGTGGCCCAACAACACCAGAAATCATATCGTCGACGATCCTTCCAGGCCTGACCGCTTGAGATCGTACTGCCAATGCAGATCTTCATCAGTACAACCTTGCGGTGATCGGTGCCGCCAGCGCCTATGGCGTTGAAATCGCGGTAGAGGGGTTTTTCAACAATTTTGGAGATCACTTCGCCACTGGCTTCGTCCTCTACTTCCAGGGTGAACCGGACCCAGTTTTCATCGTCCCGCTCGAACTCCTCGATATCCTCTGCCTGCATGGAGGAGGTTAGCGCGCCGCTATCCAGCTTCGCCTTCACCTTGATATCCCAGGGCTGAATCGTGGCAAATTCCACCCAGCCATAAGTCTTCGGTGTGTTCTCATTCGCGAACACCGTTGAACAGCACAGGGCAGTGCAGGTAGCGATGGAAGACGAATTTTTTATACACAGAAAACACCTCCGGGTTGGGATGCCAATGTATGACACTATTCACATGAAAAATGTTTTTAACGCAGTTGAATTTTGCAGCTTTGTCCATGAGGGATAGCAGAATGCCGCCGTGAACATTGCCGCCAAAGTTGCTATAAGCGGGGATCATCAGCTCGGTCAGGGTGGTGCGGGACTGGCTGATGGGCTTTGCAGCCAAGTCATCTGCCATTGCGCAGTTCTCCTTCGTCAGTATCGAGCCCGGCTCAGCGGCATGGCTTGCTGGCCGGGTGGCGAGAATGTCGGCAGGGAAGTGCTGCACGTTATCACTAAAGCTGTGGCCATGCTGTAATTTGCGGCAGTGGAGCCGCTCTAGCGAAGCGAATCCCGCGACCTTGCCACGGTTGAGGGGAGGGCAATTTCTATGCTCCGGGAAAATGGCTTCATAACGGGAAAAATCTGGTCAGAGCCACCCTTTGCGCTTGAAGTACCAGTAGGGCGCAGTGCCCGGCAGAAATAACCATCAGGCCGATGGCTCCAGGGGTAGCCCAAGCAGCCATTCCAGCTCGGGCATGCGCTCGAGGTTCACGCCGTACAGGCGCTCGCCGATCAGTACGCCGGCGGTCAGCGTAGAACCACCGCCGCGATCGAGAAGGTCTTGATGATCTGGTTCTGTCTGATGTTGATGAAGCCCTGGGTGGAGTCCATCAGGAAGTTGATCTTGTCGAACAGGAAAGTGGTGTGGGACATCAGGGTTTTTCCATATCGCGCGTTGATCTCCCGCAGGGTCTCCCGGAGCTCGTCGGCCTCGCTGGGCAGGTGCCGAAGCAGGAACGTAAATACCGCGCTGGGTGTCCATCAGACAGGTACAGTCCGCGTAATCTTGCCGTTGCTGTCCTCCGGCCTGCGCCAGGCTGGCTGATGGGCCTCCTCCAGCTCGGCCTCTTCATCTTCCAGCACCAGGTGGCTGACGCTCCTCCAGCTGACGGTGCAGGTCCTCCAGGGTCCGTCGGCATGGTTTTCCGCTCTTCTGCTCGAGCAGGGTCACCAGCAGTCTCCTGGCCGCGCTGCAGCGCACCGCGACCATGGCCCACGGCGCGCCCGCAGGCGCAGCAGGCGGAAGTCCGCCAGCTCGCTCTCCTCGCGAATGGTGATCAGCCGTTCCTTCTGCAGAATGAAGGCAACCAGACACGGTGGTGTGCCGCCCTTCGGCCAGACCCAGGAAACAGGGAATGGGACGTGGACGCCGGCCTGATCCACAAAGCACCGGGCAGAGGCCTCGATCTCCTCCACATCCTCGGATTCCGGCAGATCGGTGTGCAGTAACCGCTGCAGGATGGCGCGCTCCTGTTCGTCGGGCGCAGGGCGTCGATCCAGTCGGCTTCCGGCAGGCCACGGCGGTCGCCTGGTCCACCGCGCGATCGACTCCTGGATCAGTCCATTGCTGATTCGGAACAGTCTCAACATCAGTTGACCTTTATGGCTGGCCATCGCGCGCCAGGCTTCGGTGGTGGTTTCATGGAATTGTCCGCTGTTTTCCGTGATAAACAACGCCGCAAGCCCTGTTGATTTGCCGTGGCGATGCCTGTGCCGCGCCCGAACAGAGCAGCGCCGCTGGACCGCAGGCATCCGCCAGGGTGGATTTTCGCGAGAACGGTGACGAACGGATCGCGGGTGACAGGCCTGCCCGTGCGGGCATCCAGCACATGGCTGTAGCGTTTGCCCTGGGCATTGAAATAGTGGCGGTAGGTACCAGAGGTCATTACCGCCACGGGTTCATGCTGGCGGATGGTGAGCGCTTTTTGCACCGAGCGGCCGCCGGGCAGGGGCCGTTCCACGCCAATGCGCCAGTGGGAGCCATCCGGTTTGTGGCCACGGGTCAGCAGTTCGCCGCCGATCTCGACCAGATAATTCTCGATACCCGCCGCTTCAACCTCCGCCGCAATTCGGCCACGCTGTACCCTTGAGCTATCGACGAGAGGTCCACCCGCAGCTTGGGGTCCGACCGCGCAATGGTTACCGGACAGTGCCGCCAGCTTGTCAAACCCATATGTTGCCGTGCCCCGGTCAACTCATCGGGCGCCGGAGGGCGAGCGTATCGCCGCCAAACCCCCACAGGTCAAAGAGGGGTTTGATGGTCAGGTCATACCTGGCTGGCCTCGCTGACCCGCCTGGCGGTTTGCACGAGCCCCACCGCTTCTCTTCACAGCCACGGGAGCGGTGGTCTCGGGACGGGTTAAACTGTTCGATCGTTGAATCGGGCCGATAGTTGGACAGGGCTGAATCCAGCCGGGCAAATTCCGCGTTGATCACCTTCGAAGCTGGTCGGCATCGACGCCGCCACGGCGCCAGGCACTGACATGCCAGGTGGTGCCCTGCGCAGCTCCAGCCAGAGTCTGTAACTGCGAGGAGTGGTCGCAGGCGCTCAACCCCAGGGCGAACAGAACGGCTAGGATCCCACGTATCATGCGCCTATCACTGAAGTGACCAGCCACGTATTGTAGGCGGCAAAGGCCACCAGCAACAGGCTACCCTCTATCCGGTTGATACGTCCTTCGCCTCTGAATCCGAAGGCCACGACACACAGCCCGGCGGTCAACGCCATCATCACCGGCCAGTCCCAGTCAGTACATCCGGCGACGCTGGCATCGCCACCTAACTGCAATGCCGACAACCGCCAGCAGGTTGAACATGTTGGAGCCGACCACGTTGCCGATGGCGATGTCGTGTTCCCCGTTGCGGTGGCCACCGATGCCGCCAATTCCGGCAGCGAGGTGCCCAGGGCAACGATGGTCAAACCCGATGATCAGGTCGCTGACGCCCAGCATCTGGGTGCGATGCTTACCGCACCCCACACAAGAACGCGGGAGCTGACGGTAGAGCACCAGCCCGGCCACCAGCCAGAAGATAATCCGCCCGGCCCAGCGGCATCGCGCGGGCCTGCGAGAACTGTTCGTCTCCGCCTCCAGGGCATCCCTTGCCCGCGCAAGGCCGTAAAGACGGTCCAGCCGATCAGACCAAAGAACCCTGCCAGCAAGTCAGTGCCTCGATGCGGCCGATCGCTGCTTTTGATAAAGTACTCCGGATAGCAGGCCGATCAGTAACAGCAACGGCAGTTCCCGCGCACGATCCTGGAATTTACCGATGGCGCCACCAGCGCGGTGATGCCAAGGATCTACCGGTGTTGACGATCGTAGCCCAGGGCATTGCCCAGCGCCAGATCCGGTTGTCCAGCGCCGCCATGGTGGAGACGACGATTCCGGTGCTGAGGTGCTCAAAGCCAACGATCACCAGCCGTGCCTGATGAGCAGCGACGGCATCCCCACATGTCCGGCGGTCGCCGCCGCCCCCTCAAGCGGTCCGCGCTCCAGACCAGTAATGCAAAGCCACCCAGGATGGCCAGTAATGCCATTGTCATATCAACCCCTTACCTGATTAACAGCAGATAGATCACCCCGGCCAGTACCATGCGGTAGATCACATAAGGCCACATGCCGAAGCGATTGAGCCATTTCAGGAAAAAGTGGATAGCGGTCAGAGCCATCACAAAAGCGGTCACGCCGCCCGCCAGAAAGGCGATCCAATCGACGCTGACCTCGCTGGCCGCCACCTCCAGCAGCTTGGCGCTGGCCGCCAGCGCCGTGATGGGGAATAGCCAGCAGGAAGGAAGAACGCGACGCCGCCTCGCGGCTAAGCCCCAGCAGCAACCCGGCAGTGATAGTCACCCCGAACGGGACGTGCCGGGGATCAGTGAGACGGCTTGGGCCACCCCCACCAGCACGGCATCACGCCAGCCCAGCGCGGACAGATCCCGCTGCCGGTTAGGCCGCCAATCTGCCCAGCCCAGCAGCAGGCCAAAGACCAGCGTGGTGAAAAGATGATCTGCACCGAGCGCAATTGGTTATCGATCAAGTCGAGAAGAAGCAGGCCAGCGACGGCCGCGGGCAAGGTGCCAATGATCAGGAATAACGCCATCCGCCCCTGACCGATGAAGCGCCGCTGTGTCATTGACACCACGCCGTCACGGGTCAGCGTGGTGACATCCCGTGGGAAGTAAAGAATAACCGCCAGCAGGGTGCCAACATGTACCGCCAGGTCAAAAGCAACGCCCTGATCGGCCCAGCCGGCCAAAGCCGGCGCCAGAATCAAATGGGCCGAACTGGATATGGGAAAATAATTGGTTATGCCCTGCAGAATGCCGAGCAGCAAAGCATGTAACAGACTCATGGACATCTCTCGTGAGCTATGAGAGGGTCGGGCAGGGTGATCATCAATGGCATGTCAACTGTCCCTTGGGGCGGACGAACAAACCACGGCATGCGCGGCCACCCCGGAACCCAGCGCGATACCTTAGGTCTTGTCAATCCCATAGGGACACGACCGCCACGAACCGTTGTTGACCAGAACATGGGTTCGGAGACTGTTGACAGCCGACTCAAACGGGCTGAGAGACTACTCCCCTAAGCAGTCGCGAACGTTACCGTACGTGCTCAGATTCAAGTTGTTAGAACCGCTACATGTTGCTCTGTTGGGGAGCGAGGTGCCGGGCCACAAAGAGGCAGGCCCAATTTCGCTGGGCCTTTATGGAACTTTTCGATCCAGGCCTGTCTCATCTGGGCGTATGAAAAAGCCGAATTATCGAACTTCAAAACATATCACCTTGCTTCAGTATTTGGTGTCTCCCCCGTATTGATATTTAACCGCTTTCCGGGACAAAAATTGTTGGTAAACCGACCGACTCTGGTTAGTTGTGCGCTACTATTATCCAGCGTCAACTGTTTTCGTGTTGTGCGTTTGAGCATTAATATGAATATGCGTAAATTTTCGTATGTCTATCTGAAGGAGTTGTCAGCAGCGCAATTGGCTTTCTCAAGGTCCGGTTTTAGATCATGGAAACAGGAGAAGTCTGAATGCGAAAATCTATTCCTACCGTTTTGGGCGCTTGCGCGGTAATGCTTGCCGTGATGCTGGCCGCCACAGCCCATGCCTTTCCGTTTGGTGAAAACACGCCGGGCAAGGAGCCGAGCCTGGCACCTGTCGTTGATGGCGTGTCGCCGGCCGTCGTTAACATTTCTACTGTCTCGACGATTCAGCAGGCTCAGCATCCACTGCTTCGGGACCCGTTCTTCAGACGTTTTTTCGATGCTTCCCAATGTGCCCCGGAGCGGCGCGCTTCCAGTCTAGGCTCGGGCGTCATCATCGATAGGGAGGAAGGCTATGTGCTGACCAACCACCATGTTGTCGCCAAAGCGGATGAAATCACCATTACCCTCAAGGATGGCCGTGAATTCGAGGCGGAAGCCTGGCTCCGATCCCGAGTGGGACATCGCCCTTCTGCAGATCGACGCGGATGACCTGACGGACGTCCCCTTGGGCGATGTGGATCAATTGCGGGTGGGGGATCTGGTGATTGCCGTCGGCAATCCCTTCGGGCTCGGCCACACCGTGACTTCGGGAATCGTCAGCGCGCTGGGCCGGCACCGGACTGGGTATCGAGGGCTACGAAGATTTTATTCAGACCGACGCCTCGATCAATCCGGGGAACTCCGGCGGTGCATTGCTGGACTGGAAGGCAAGCTGGTGGGCATCAATACCACCATGGCCCCTCTGGCAGGTTGAAATCCGGCTCCGCGCCATCTGTGGCGATGATCAGTTCGACCAGCCATAGAACACTGGCGAAGGTCCAGGTGCAGCGGCGACAACGATGCCAAGGACGTCGAACGCCGACGGCAATTGCGCAACTTGCGCCGCTGATGATCGAAGGTCACCGTAGCGCTTATCCGCGGATTGAAGGATGGTGATGTGGTGATCGCACTGGATGGCGCTCCGGTGACTTCATCGTCTGACTTGCGCAATCGTATCGGGCTGATGCGGCCCGAGAAAGAGGTGGAAATTACCTATATCCGCGATGGCGAGCGCATACACCGGGTGGCGCTGGATCAGCGCGGAGCCGTCACCACGGTCAATGGCAACTGGCAGCATGAGGCATTGCCCGGCGCCTGGCGGGCCTCGGCCCCGGACGACGCGCCCGTGGATGGCGTGCAGGCGGTGAAAGTGGAGCCGGAGGACCGCCGCCCGGGCCGGCCTGCGGCGGGGGGACCTGATCGACATGATTGATCGCCGGGAGGTGTCCGGTTCGGACTCCGCCCGCGAGGCGCTCGACGAGGCCGGCGATTCGGTATTGCTGCGGATTATCCGCGGTCAGGGCGCCATTTTCCTGGTGGTTTCGCGCTAACCACCACCTGTCACAAATGAGAACAAGCCAAAGGAGATCAGCCCATGATTCATGTGGAGTCACTGACGCGGCGTTATGGCGAGTTGAATGGCGGTAAAGGACGTCAGCTTCACCATAGGGCGAGGTGAGGTGGTAGGGCTGCTGGGCCACAATGGCGCCGGCAAGACCACCATCATGAAAATGATCACCGGGTACTGAGCCCACCACCGGAACCATTCAGGTGGATGGGCTGCCTCGGGGCCGGATACCCGGAAATCCAGGCCCGAATTGGTTACTTGCCGGAGAACTGTCCAGGCTGGTGACATGACGGTTATCGATTATCGCATTACCAGGCCGCGTTGCGGGGTGTGCCCGAGGCGAAACGGGCGATGCCATCCGCCGCGCCATTCGCCGCACCGCTCTGGCAGAGAAGGCCTCGGCGATGATCCAGACGCTGTCGCGAGGCTACCGACAGCGGGTTGGGGTGGCTCAGGCGCTGATCCACGATCCTATATTTGATCCTCGACGAACCCACCAACGGCCTGGAACTGACCCAGATCCGCCACATGCGCGACCTGATTCGTGAGTTGGCGGAGCACGCCACGGTGATCGTCTCCACCCACATCCTTCAGGAGGTCCAGGCTGTTGGAGCGGGTTCTGATCCTGCGTGCCGCTGGCTGGTGGTGGATTCCCGTGTCGATGCGTTGGCGGACGAGGGCGGCCTGCTGGTCAGTGTCGACGGCGAGGCTAGCGATGTGCTGGCGGAGCTGGGTGCTGTCGAGTCCCTCGACGACCAGGGCGGCCTGCGTCGCTATCGGCTGGGGCTGCCGCTGACGGCGGCCCCGCAAGTAGCGGGAAAAACTGGTGGCCAACGGCTTTGGCGCTGGACGGCCTGCAGCCGAAACGCTGACGCGATCTGGAAACAGTGTTTGCCGACGTGAACGAAGAAGAGGAGGTGATCGATGGTTGAGGGATCACAGTGGTTCGGCGCGTTGCGAGAAAAGAGTTTCGGGGGTTTTTTGCGGCAAGCCCGGCGGCCTACCTGTTTATCGGTGGCTTTCTGCTGGCCTGCCTGTTCAGTGTGTTCTGGGTGGAGACCTTCTTCGCCCGCAGATCGCGGGACGTCAGGCCGCTTTTCAGTGGCTGCCGCTATTGCTGATTTTCCTGGTGGCGCTGACGATGCGCTCCTGGTCCGAATAGCGACGGGCGGGGACCCTGAATTGCTGTTGACCTCGCCGGTGCCCCCATGGGCCTGGTGGCGGCAAATTTTTCGCCGCCCTGGGACTGGTAGCGCTGGCCGTGGTGCTGACTGTGCCGCTGCCGGTTACCGTGTCCCTGGTGGGCCGCTGGACTGGGGGCCGGTCATCGGCGGCTATGTGGCGAGCCTGTTCCTGGCCGCGGCCTATATCGCCATAGGCCTGACGATGAGCAGCGCCACCGACAATCCGGTGGTGGCGCTGATACTGACCACCCTGGTGTGCCTGCTGTTCGACCTGATCGGTTCCGATGCCTGGCGAGCCTGATGGGGCATCAGGTCGCGGTGTGCTGGCGGCGCTGGGGACTGGCTCGCGCTTCGAGTCCATCACCCGCGGTGTGCTCGATATTCTTTGACATCGATCATTACCTGTCCCTGGTTGGCGTGTTTGTGGCGTTGAACGTATTCAACCTGGAGCGCCTGCGCTGGGCGGGCAATCCAGGGGCGCGCCGGCACCGGTTATGGGTGTGGCTGATGGGGCTGGCGGCGGCCAACCTGGTGGTTGCCAACCTGTGGCTGGCGCCTGTCGACTGGGCCAGGGTGGATTTGACCGAGGATAACCGCTATTCACTGTCAAAGGCAACCGAGCGGCAGCTGGCGCAACTACAGGAGCCGCTGTTGCATATGGTTACTTTTCCAGCAAAACTCATCCCTTGCTGGTGCTGTGGGTGCCGCGCATCCGGGATCTGCTGGTGAGTACGCCGCCATCGGCGGTGACGGTGTGCGGTGGAATTTGTCGATCCGACCCGCGATCGGGAGGCCGGAGGAAGAGGCCGCCAGCCGCTATGGCATTCGCCCCGTTCCTTTCCAGACCACCGACCGCTATCAGGCGTCGGTGGTCAGTTCCTATTTCGACCTTGGCGATCGCCTACGGCGATGAACACCAAGACGCTGGGCTACCGGGATCTTATCGAAATCAAGGCGCAGGGAGAAACCGATCTGGGAGGTGGGACTCGAAAAACCCCGAGTACGCGATCACCAGTGCCATTCGCAAGGTGGCCGGCGCCTACCGTTCGGAGGTAACCTCTTCGACCCATTGAAACAGCCAGTCACTTTCACCGCCGTATATGTCGCCGCCGCAGCAGTTGCCAGATGTGTTGCGACCGTTGCGGGGGGATCTGCAGAAGGTGCTCAAATCCCTGGAGGAAAAGGCCGGCGACAAGTTGAAAGTCTCCTTCGTGGATCCAGAGGCCGGCGACGGGGCCGTGGCGACGCGCCTGGAGGAGGAGTTCGGTCTCAGCCCCCAGCGGCTCCTCAGCCTGCTCGACCCACAGCCGTTCTGGTTCTACATGATGCTGGAGGGTAACGGTCAGACGGTACAGGTACCGTTGCCGGAAACGCTGGACAAGGCGGCGCTGTCCCGTGCCGTCGAGGCCGCCGTCAAACGGCTGGCTCCCGGCTTCATGAAAACCGTGGCGGTGGTTAAACCGTCCGCTGCCACGGGCCGGGGAGGGAGCTCCTGGCGGCAACTGGAGCAGACACTGCGCGAGAACGTGCGTTTGATCGACGAGGATATCACCGACGGCACCGTGGCCTCTGCCGCCGATTTGCTGTTGGCGCCTGGCCCCCGACTGGATAGGAAACAGCGTTTCGCCATCGACCAGTTCCTGATGCAGGGCGGCAGTGTGGTGGCCACCACCTCACCGTTCGATGTGCAGGTGACTGGCAGCCTGGGCGCCAGCAAGCATACCTCCGGGCTGGAAGAGTGGCTGGCTCACCAAGGTGTCGACATTGCCTCTACCATGGTGCTCGATCCGCGCGCAGCGCCTCGCTGCCGATTCCGGTAAATCGCAATATCGGCGGTCTGACAATACGGGAATACCAGATGGTGCCTGATGCCGTATTTCCCCGACCTGCGGGGGAATCGCTGAATGGGGACAACCCCATGACCGCCAGCCTCGGCCAGCTTACCATGAACTGGGTGTCGCCCATCGAGGTGGATCAAAAGGCCGCGGAAAACCGCCGTGTTACCCGTTTGCTGACCAGTTCCGCGCAAAGCTGGACCTCGGACTCGCTGGACATGCGGCCCGATTTCAGCCGCTTACCCCGACAGCGGCTTCGCCCCCGCGGGGCAAGCGGGGTAGCCAGGTGCTCGCCGTCGCCATGGAACGGGAGTTCGACTCCCGCTTTGCCGGCGAACCCTCACCATTGATCGCGGCGCCGTCCAGGGAGGGCTCGGAAAGTGGCGACAGCGCGCCACAGGCGGGCGAAACCGAAGGCGATTCGCCTGTGGTTGGCGGTGTCATCGGGGAGTCGCCGGCCTCGGCCCGGCTGGTGGTGATCGCCAGCAACAGTTTTGCTTCCGATGCGTCGTTGCAGTTGGCCTCCCAGGGGTTGAATACCACCGTACACCAAACCGCTGGACTTTATTCAGAATGCGGTGGATGGTGGTCGCTTGAGGACTGGATTTGTTGGCCTGGCGAGGCCAAAGTCAACTGGCCAGAACCCTGGTCCCGATGAGCGCAACCACGCAACGGTTCTGGCAGATCTCAACTACGCTCTGGCGCTGGTAGGCTTGGGGCTGGTATGGCTCTGGCGCAGATCGGTCAGGGCTGCGGACCGGTCGCGTTATCAACGGATTCTTGCGGAGGTTTAACACCATGGAAAAAAAGATCAAATGGTTGAGTGTGCTGCTGGTGGCACATGCCGCCGCAGTGGCGGTTGTCGGCCTTAGTGGGTCGGGTATCGCCGGCCGGCAGGCCGGCGGGCCGCTTCTGGAATTCACGTTTGAGGCGGGTGGACCAAATCGACCTGGCCGGTAGCGACAACATAGGCGACCCTGGCGCGGATCGATGGCCGTTGGACATTGCCTTCCCTGGGCCACCTCCCGGCGGCGCTCAGCCAGGTGGACAACCTGCTGACCAAGCTGTCAACGTTGGAGACTGGAGCCCCCGTGGCCACCAGCGAAGGCGCCACAGCGCTTCAAGGTGGCCGAAGACGCGTACGAACGGCGGATTACCCTGCGCAGTGGCGACAGCGAACTTGCGGCGCTGTATCTCGGCACCGGCGCCGGTCGAGGCGCCAGCGATGTGCGGCCGGATGAGAGTGATACCATTCTGGTCGCGGATCTGGCCGCCTATGATGTGTCGCTGTCAGCAGAAGAGTGGCTGGATAAAACCCTGTTGCAAGTGCCTGAAGAAAAAATTGAAGCGATTGAGCTCGCCGATTTGAAGAGTGACGTCGACTCTGAGGCTGAGGGTTCCAGCAATGAAGACAATATTGCAAAACAGGCGGTCAAGTGGATAGTCACGCCGGCATCGGAAGAAGACAAGGATCTCTTTACCAGGCCGCAGTCAAAAACTGGTGTCGCTTGTCGCGGATCTTCGAGTTGACGGCGTGGCCGAGGAAAAATCGTCGGCCGATAATACGGATCAAAAGGCTGAACAGCTCTCTTTTACCGTGGTCAAGGCCAGTGGCGCCCCTGTGCATTACCGCCTGACAAAGGCCGAATCGGGGGACGACTTTCTGCTGGAGTTGAGTTCACACCAGCACCAGTTTCGCCTGACGCAGTGGCAGGGCAAAAACCTGATCAATGCGGCCAGGCGGAAGTCCTGTTTGCTGCCAACACGGGTAATGCGTCTTCCGGAGCGCCTGGTGCCGGGGATAAGCATGGCGAAAAAGTCGATGCCGTCGATTCGACGGGTGGCCAATCCGGTGCAGCGCCAGTGGCCTCCGGTAAACCAGCCGGTCCAGAATCGATGTTGCCGCCAGTGATGCGAACAGAACCCTCCTCGTCAGTGCTGCCTCCAGCGTGTGGTCAGTTCGGACGAGGAAAGCGAAAATCGTAACGAAGCTGTACAGGATCCTGTTGATGCAATCAGAGTTGGCGTCACTCGCGGCGTTGTCAGTGGCCATAATGATCTGGCACAAGGGAGTGGGCATGAAGCTGTGTGCGGGTTCACTGTTGCTGGCTGTGTTAGCGGTTGCTTTGTCACGGTTTGTACCTGCAGGTGCAATGGCCCGCCGATATAGTGGCTGGTGGCGTTTGTCGCCCTGTTGGCCGCTATCGCGGCTGTTTTTACAGGAAATAATAAAGCTTATGCAAGGATTATCGAATGAGAAAGAAATTCCTGGATAGCGGCGATCCAGGCTATCACCCGTTACGAAAGTTCAGGATCATTCTAGCCGCTTGCGGTTCGCGGTAGTGTATGATTTTAGTGTGCTTTACAAGGTGGTATGATCCGCTGGCATCCTTGTGGCATCTGTGTCGCTTCACGCGTGGCTGGACACTGCAGTGATCATTCTCGCCACGGGCTTTGCATTGTGTGCCGAATTATTCAACACCGCGCTTGAGGCGCTGTGTGACCTTGTTGAAAAGGAATACAATGAGAAAATCCGGCGGATCAAGGATATCGCCGCCGCAGCGGCGGGTGTGGCTATCTTATCGTGGGGTGTAGTGCTCATCACTGCCGGATTCCAATTATGGCACCATTTCATTGATTGATTCATCAATGCCTCTAAAAAGTGCACGGATTGCACTCTGGCGGACCATATCCGATTTTTGGGCAAGCCCCATACTGTAATGTTGGCAGCGCGGGTCATTCAGTACTTTGGTGTTGTTTCGTCACTTGATGTGAGTGGAGTCCCTTAACTGTTTTCCAGTCGGCTTGATAAAGAGGGCTGCAGTTGCAGCCCTGGATTTGATTTGTGGAATTGAATTGTTAATGCGATCGTTCAGTACTTTTTCTTTGCCTTTGTCGTGGAGTGTGGCGATCAGTTCAGCATCAAAAACCCGGCCATCGAAGCTTTGTTACGTTGCCCGTTACCGAGACGACATCCCCCTTGGAGATTCTCTGGTAACCTTCATCATCCAACGGGTTGTACATCCCCCATCGACTTCGATGGTAATTTTGGCAGGGCCGCTGTCGAGTGTAAACTCTTCAGAGGCCTCATTGACGCTGCTAACCGCACCCTGAAACGTTGTTTTCGACACGAATGGGGGTCGATATCCAGAATAGTGTCTTCTTCATCGATGCTGCTTGCGTAGAAGTGGGTGCCTAATTCTTCCACATAGACACTGGCAGCTTCGATTTTAGTGGATTCATAGAAGTCATCATCAACCACACCTGAGACGGTAATCCGGTCACCTTCGATGAGCTTGTAACCGTCCGCATCGCGGTCGCTGTCATCCATCTCGACAGTGATGTTGCCTTGCCCATAATCCAGTTCCAACGAGTCTGATGACACATCTTCGACGGTGCCATCAATACTGATCCAGGTATCGTCGGGTTTTAAAATAGGGCTGCGTAAGCGGCCGAAGTAAGCAGGATCGAACTGATTGAGGCCAAATATACCACACTTTTTGTACGGGACATTGATGCTCCCTCCATTAATTTGGATTGGATTTTACCACACCACCGACTGCATGGATCGAAAGCACCTGCCCGGCGGTTGCCAAGAAATAGATCAATGTCATCGGGAATTACCTCCAAAGACATTGAAATATTTTTGGTTGCGGTTGAAGCTGTCGACAGCTGTTAACTGAAGACAAAGTCCAATGATTTTGATCACTTCTTTATTCACTTCTTTTCTTTGCCTTTGTCGTGGAGTGTGGTGGTCAGTTCAGCATCAAAAAACCCGGCCATCGAAAAGTTCTTTGTCAATATTGCCCCTTACCGAGAAGACATCCCTTTTGGAGATCTTCTGGTAACCTTCATAATCCAAAGGGTTGAGTACATCTCATCCACTCCCACCGGTAATTTTGGCAAGGCCGCCGTTGATCGTAGATTCTTTAGAGGCTTCATTGACGCTGCTAGCCGGAAGTAGCCGTCCTGGAGGGTGAGTGGATTTCGAGCACTTCGTGCTGGAGCAGTGCGGCTGCGAGTGCGCTGTGGACGCCGGCCAACATCGTCGATGACGCCATCGAGCGCGTGCGCGAGACGGTTGGCAACGGACAAGGTGCTGCTGGGCCTGTCCGGGCGGCGTCGATTCCTCGGTGGTGGCGGCGTTGCTGCACCGTGCCATCGGCGACCAGCTCACCTGCCTGTTTGTGGACAATGGCCTGCTGCGCCTCAACGAGGGCGATCAGGTCATGGACATGTTCGCCCGCAACATGGGGGTCAAGGTCGTCGCAGTGGACTGCGAGGCGCTGTTCCTGGACGCGCCTGCAAGGTGTCACCGACCCGGAGGCGAAGCGCAAGATCATCGGCAATACCTTCATCGACGTGTTCGACCGCCAGGCGGCGGAGCTTCGGGACGTGAACTGGCTGGCCCAGGGTACGATCTATCCCGACGTCATCGAGTCCGCCGGCGCCGCGACCGGCAAGGCCCATACCATCAAGTCCCACCACAACGTGGGCGGCCTGCCCGAGGACATGAACATCGAGCCTGGTCGAGCCGCTGCGCGAACTGTTCAAGGACGAGGTGCGCCAGATCGGCGTGGAGTTGGGTCTGCCCAGCGAGATGGTCTACCGCCACCCCTTCCCGGGCCCGGGCCTGGGCGTGCGCATCCTGGGCGAGGTGAAGAAGGCCTACGCCGACCTGCTGCGCCGGGCGGACGCGATCTTTCATCGAGGAGCTGCGCGCGCGCCGATCTCTACGACAAGATCCAGCCAGGCCTTCGCCGGTGTTCCTGCCGGTCAAGTCCGTCGGCGTGGTCGGCGACGGGCGCCGCTACGAGTACGTGATCGCCCTGCGCGCGGTCGAGACCATCGATTTCATGACGGCGCGCTGGGCGCATCTGCCCTACGAACTGCTGGAGCGGATCTCCAACCGCATCATCAATGAAATTGCCGGCGTCTCCCGGGTCACCTACGATATCAGCAGCAAGCCGCCGGCGACGATCGAGTGGGAGTGAGTGGAACTGACCGGCATCAGCAGTCCACTACTGGTGGATTTGGGTGAAAGGGCGTTTATTCTTCCTATACTTATATCATCAGCGACGGTGCGCCGATGCACTCCTGTGCGCGACACGGCACAGTTTTTCCAGGGTGCTGAACAGTATTACAAGCCGCACAAATACCCGGCCATCGGCCTGGTGGAAGGTCCGACAACGCGCTAGCTGAAAGTGACCATGGTGTTGAATTCCATCACCGGCACCCCCTCCTGTCTACGGTTTTCTCGCTTTCATGATGAGCCGCTTTGGTCACCGCATCATGGTGCCGGACTCCGACGCCGGTGAGATGGATGGCCTGAGCAAGTGGCCGGCGCACTACTACCGTGAGCGCAAGCACAAGACGCCGGGCATGCTGCTTGCCCTGGCCCGGAGCTCGCAAATCCATGCCCGCACCATGCGCCGCTACGACGCCATCATGACGCCTGTGCTCGCACATACCACGCCTCCTCTGGGCCATCTCAGCCCCACCGTGCCCTTCGAGGAACTGTTTGATCGGCTGATCAAGTACGCAAGCTTTACGCCGGTCAACAGTGCCTCCGGCTGCCCGGCCATTTCCCTGCCGATGGGCATGTCGACGGAGGGGTTGCGCATCGGCGTGCAATTATCCGCCGCCCACGGCGACGAACGCACCCTGCTGGGACTGGCCTACGCGCTGGAGGTGGGAAAAGGCTGGCCACGCATTCAGGAACTCTGAAGCGAGCTTCCAGGGGGGTGGTCAACGTCTTGCCGTGATGCCAGTCTGTCCCCATGCCGAGTCGTACTCTCAGCCGCGGCGTGCTTTTTCGTATCCTGTTGATACTGGCGGGAGCATGGTTTGCGGCCTTTTATCTGGAGCATACGCAGCTGGCGTCTTTTCAGTCCGCCTCCGGTGAGGTGATTCGGGTGGAGTCCGTCATGGGCGGACGGGGCGGAGACAACCGACGATTTACCATTGCGTATCGGGTGGACGGGGAACGGTACAAGCTGGTTACCAGCCGGGGTATCATCGACAGTCTGGGCCGGTTTCGGAATCTGTCGAAGGGCGACCGGGTGCCGTTAATGGTGAATCCGGAGCCCCCCGTGCAAGCCCGTCTGGACAGTTTCAATGCCAGCTATCCGATCACCCTGTCCATTACGGCCCTGGCCCTGATTCTGGCGATCACCTGGAGCTGGCTGGTGTTCACCGGTCGACTCCGGTTTCGTTAGTAACCCGGGTGAGAGGGCGGCTTCACTCCCTCGATAACGCCACCGGTAGTCCGGCTATTATGGTGTCCACTGTTCGTGGGCAGGATCAATGGTGAGCAAGCCGGTCGGCAAAGCCTTTGGCTGCGTGGAGGTTTTCCGGACAGCTATCTGGCAGCGGATGATGACTCTGCCATGGACTGGCTTGAAAACCTGGTTCGCACGTATCTCGAGCGTGACGTTCCGCAGATGGGCTTCCGCGTTCCCGCAGCAAGATTGCGCCGGCTGTGGACTATGTTGGCTCATTTGCAGGGTGAAACCGTTAACTATTCCAAGCTGGCATCGAACCTGGAGGTCGATGCCAAGACAGTAACCAACTACATTGATATATTGACCGATCTATTGCTGGTCAGGCGCCTTGAGCCCTGGCATATCAATGTTAAGAAGCGGTTAGTGAAATCACCCCGGTATTACGTCCGTGACAGCGGCATTCTGCACCGCTTGCTGGGTATCAACAGCTACGATGCGTTGCTGTCTAACCCGGTGTTGGGTAAGAGTTGGGAGGGGTTCGTTGTCGAAAACATTCATTCGGTTCTGCCCAGCCGTGCAGAAAGCTACTTTTACCGAACTGCCGCTGGTGCAGGGATTGATATGGTTATCACTATGCCGTCATCTGAAACCTGGGCCGTGGAGGTCAAGCACGGTGTCGCTCCCAAAATTGGTAAGCACTACAGCAACACCTGTGACGATGTTGGCGCGGCACGTAAGTACATCCTCTACAGTGGCGACGACGAGTTTTCTGTGGGGAATGACGTCAAGATAATTTCTTTGGCAAGGCTTATGGAAAAGCTCCGCTCGGACTGATTCCGCGCCCAATCCATCGACCGGATTTGTGTATAACGCCCCCTTATCAAGCCGACGCGTAGTTCGAGTTTTCCAACTTTCCCCACTGGGTATTCCGCTGGAACCAGGTTTGTGAGGGAGGCATGTGTGGCCGTTCTCGTCGTGCCCCGGCGTGCAGTTCACCCCGTCGTCGCGCCCGAGACGCGGCCCGCATTTGCCCGCATTGAGCCATGCTCCGGCAGCGTAGGTCTTGCCCGGAATAATCCGAACCGCCCCTCCGACCCGGCATGGCCATATGTCTTTTGACGCATCAAGCGTCTCGAGTGACTCATATCAAGATACGCGCCTCAATTTTCCTCCTATACTCCGCTTCACCTTGAGAGCACGCGGGTGGGTTGTGCCACCGGCCTGAGTCAATAGCAATAGGGAACAGATCATGAACGGACTGAATGCAACAACCCGCCTGGCAGTTGCCGCCACATTTCTCGTGCTGTCGGGTCAATCGCTGGCGATGCCGGAATTCGCCCGCAAGTACGACATGACTGTGCACGGCGTGCCACGCCGCCTATCCCCAAGCTAAACCAATTCGGCGAATTCTTCGCGGGCAACAATTTCAAACTCGACAACTGGGAAGCGGGAACACTCGACACCGGCGACGAGGGCCTCAAGCTGCCTGAATATCCACCACTGGCCGTCCGTGCACAGGGCTATTTCCAGGCCCGAGAGGCCGGGAACATCGATCCGATCAGCGGGGAGCAAACTCAGGCTGATACGGACTTTCAATCGCCCTACCTGATCAAATTGCTCTCGAGCGCCCCGCTGAGCGAACAGATTACATACTACTTCTACGCCATCTTCGGCGAGAAAGGCGGCAACGGCGAAGTCATCGTCGAGGATGCCTGGTTCCGCCACGACGACATCTTCGGCTCGGGCATCGGCATGCAGTTCGGCCAGTTCCAGGTCTCGGACCTGATGTTTCCGCGCGAAACACGGCTGCCTTTCCAGGACTTTATGGCCTATCGAATGGCGGGCATCACCTATGAGCGGGGCATCTTGTTCCACAGGGCTATCGGGCCGATCGATTTCGGCCTGGGCTTCGTCAACGGCAACGGCATAAATAGCAGTTTCGACATCAACACTCCCGGCTTCAACCGCTCGGATAACTTGTTCGACAACGACACCTCCAAAACGGCGTTCGGGCGGGTCGGCTTCGATCTGGGTCCGGTGTCCGCGGGACTGTTCGGGCTCGATGGCGAACAGCGTGGAGCAGGAGGCCCAGCCGGACTGGATACAAGTCGACGGGACACCGACAAACGTGTGGCCGGCCTGGATCTGTCGGGATCGATCGGTGGCCGCTGGTACTGGTATGGCCAGTATCTCTGGAACGAATGGGATGGCTTTCTCGATACCGCCCCCGGCCGGGACTTTTCATGGGATGGCGGATTTGCGGGAATCGACTATGTTCCCAACGACCGCTGGGCTTTTTCGGCACTCTACAACTATGCCGATGCGAATGACTTCGACGACTCGGATACAATCTTCGAGGGTATCGACATTAACAGCCTGAGCTTGACAGCTTCCTACTACTTTATGCGCAATCTCAAGGGCATCATGGAACTCAACGTCGACCTGCTGGATAAAAAACGTCAGTCCGGTGATTTTTTCACCGGACACCTCGAACAGGAGCACTATCTGCTGTTCGGTTTAGACGCTGCCTACTAGTCGGGTACTGCTGACGGGAATATTGCGACGATGGCCTGATCAAGGTGGAAGATGAGCCTAAGTCCAAGCGGATTCTCCAGCAACACTGATTCTCTCGACGTCCGCTGGTTACTCCGTGTCTTGTTGGCTGACCTGAGTGGCCGGCAGCAGGAGGTCCTCGAGAAAGAATGCGGAAAGGCTGGCGCGGTTGGCAACGCCGGATTTTCGATACACGGCTCTGGCCTGCTCTCGAACCGTACGCTCGCTGGTGCCGCGCAATGCCGCAATCTCTTTCAGGCCCAGGCCCTTGAGCAACAGCAATCCAATCTCGGCTTCCGAGTTGCTCAAGTTCCAGTCCCTGAACTGCGCCTGGATCGCGCGGCCCAGGCCTTCGACGGTTTCCTGGTAGCGCGATCTCCATTGGGCGGAATCGCTATGCGCGTTTTGAACGGTGTTCGATAGTTCTCGCAGCCGCCGTCGCTGTTGCCAGTCTCTCGCCAGTAGAGATAGCGCCCCAGCGGCCGCGATCAGCAGGATTAGCAACTCGATGATCATGTGCGCGGTATCCACCCCGCCGGCCCGGTCGGAAGCAAGATCCCAGCCGACCAGAATCGAGATAAATATGAATGTTGCGGCCAGCAGCAACCTGGGTCGACCCGTTTGCTCTGGTCTGCCATAGGCGAATATTTCCTTTCGACACTATGCAATTCTATTTTGAACAGACAGCGAATCAGGCAATAATTGTAGCGAAGTCGTTGGCATGCGTCATTTGCCGGATCGGTTGACCATGGCGAGCTGTAATAATTGCCGGGCGTCGAGGTGCAGTCGAGTGTGTTTCAGCATCGACTCCCGGATTTTTCCAAAACCCCGTAAAAAGGATCCCCTACATGAAAACCACGCCCCGGACCGAACGGTACTCTGGACTTTCGGTGCTCAACCACTGGATTACCGCGGTACTGGTCACCGCTATGCTTACACTTGGCCTGACCGCACGGGACGCGCCGGAACCGGCCGAGGACTACATCATGTCCATCCACATCGCGCTGGGCTTTTTCGTGCTGTTGTTTGTGGTCTGGCGAACGGGTGTAAGGCTTCTCGAAGGCTTCCCGGACCTCACCCGAACGCGGATGTAATCACGCGGATAGGCGCCTGGTGGATGCACAGGGTGCTGTTGGGGTACTGGTGCTGTTGGTGGTCACCGCCCGCTTTACCTGTTCACCGAGGGTGAGGGCATGGATGTGTTCGGCTGGTTCACATTCTACATTCCGCTGGAGAGCATCGCGATTGTGCATGAGCCGGCCGAGGAAGTACACATGTTCCTTGCGGTCTACGCCTTGCCGTTGCTGCTTGCGGTCCACATTCTGGGCGCGGCCCGTCACTACCTGGCGAAGCGGCGCGAGACGCCCGCAGATCTCTAGGGCCTGTTCACACTATCCGGGTTACGGCAGGGCCGGCTCGGATAGTGTGAATCGTTGCTGAAACGACCAGTTGCATGATACGCACCGGCCACGCTACCGACACGACCAGCTGGCCGGGAGCGTCCGCTCTCGTCTTTCTCGAGCGCGGGCCTTCGGGAGCAATCACTGCATGACAATCGATTGGCGATTCACACCTGCATTATCGCGGTTGTCCTGAAAGGCATGAACCACCAGCTCGAATTCGCCCGGCTCCGAAGCCTCCAGTTGACCGCTGAACCGGTTGGTTTTACCGGTGAACGCCAACGGTGCCCGGGCAATGCGCTCGCCTTCGCGGTACAACTCGCCCATCACCTGAAACCCGGCCGCATCCCAGAGTCCGCCTTCGGTAATCGGGCAGCCGCACATCATGGAGACGTCGGCCTCGACATTGAGTTGATCACTCTGCTGGTCGACCGACACCAACTGCACCAGCAAGCCCGGCATGTATAGCACGATGCCCGGGTCCACCATGTCTCTGCCCGGTATGACCCAGGTGGTGGCCGACAGGGTCTGGATGCTGTCGCCTTCCACCAGGGGGCCGGTCACCTGGATGCGAACCCGCGTGGGCGCGTCGATATCCAGTGAGGCTCGATAACCCGCGGCTCCGGCCGTTGGTGATCGTCCGCGGGTCTGTCCGGTTGTCATGAGGGACTCGGTATCGCCGGTGCCCCCGGTAATCCGGCCGCTGTCCAGCAGTTCACCGGTGGCGGCGTCCTCGATGATGACGTTCATGCCTCCCGTGCCACTGCCGATAAATTTGGCGTCGTCGGCGCGGGCATGGATGGCCAGAGTCGTCGTCTCGGCATGGACCATGCTCGAGAAAAGCAGGGAAATCAGGAGGCCGGTGAAGTAATGGCCCAGGCCACGACAATGAAGGTTCCAGACCGGGTTGTGCATGATGACACTCCGCCCCATTCGGGGTTTCTATTCAGGTTGAGGTTCACCAATAGTGTGAGGCGTCATGGCGGCTCTGGCAATGCGTTGTTTGTGTCCGCCGAACGCCGGTGTCGCGCCCGGCAAGGCCCATACCATCAGGTCACGCCACAATGCTGGCGGCCTGTACCGGCCAGCAGGCGGTTGACCAGGTGTGCGCGCCGACTGGACAGCTGCCGTCTTAGTGTTTGCTGGAAAGGAGTGAATGCAACGCCTCCTGCCAGGCGGGCAGCAGCGCGGCCTCCGTCCAGGGATGCACGTCCGGCGCCGCCGGCGGTCCCTGCGTCAGCCATTGAGCCAGACGGCTCACCAGCGCGGCGCTGTCACCGGCGGGGTAACGGTACGCCGCCGGGTACTGTTCGGTATAGGCCAGTGTATCGGGAACCAGCGGGGCCGCGCCGGCGCTCACCGCCTCGAGCATGGCCAGGCCCTGGAACTCGTGGCAGGGCCGTGCTGATCGGCGATGCCCGCACGGCCCGAGTATGCGTCGCTGGTACGCCGCCCGCGACCACATGGCCATCCGCGACGATCCGCTCGCGCGAGCTGCCGGCGCAGTGCGTCTGCGAGGGCCGGCGGCGCGCCGCGACGGGCGCGCCCCGAGCAGTGCCAGGCGGAAATCCAGGCCGCGGCGGGCCAGTTCCAGCACGGCCCCGGCAAAGGCGTCCGGGGCCTTGTCGTATTCCCAGCGGTGGTTCCACAGGATCAGCCGCGTGTCCCGGTCTGCGGCGGCCGGCGCGATGGGGGTGATGGGCACCGGCAGCACCGTGGCTTTGGCCGCCAGGCGTTCGACGATCCCGCCGGGTACGGCATCCGGCATCCGCGCCAGCAGTTGCCGTACGCCCTCCAGAAATGAGTCGCGGTTGAACCGCGGAGTTGAAGACAGCAGTCGGCGTGCCGAGAGCGCGCCGTAGAGCTGCACGATCTGCGGTTCGACCGAGCGTCACCTGCTGCGCGCTCGACCGGGTAGGCGAACTGGTTTTCGTGGAAGTAGTACCAGGCCGGGACCTCGGCCAGCGGCGGATGCAGGCCACGCAGCGTCGCCAGATCGACCATCGAGGTGGCCACCAGCGCATCCGGGGCCGGTCCGGCTAGTTCATCCAGCCAGGACAGTGGATTGCCGCGGATGCGCCAGCGGAAATGGCGGCCGGGCAGTTCCACCCGCCGCCAGTCGAACTCCGGGCAGGGCGCTACAGAGCCAATCCGCCCAGGCGGCATGGCTGTCTGCGCGGTAGGCGGACAGCAGAAGAAGCTGCGGATTCTGATGCACGGGCAGGGCTCAGTCTCAACTGGAGTCAGCTACACAATCAGGATTGTTCTTGCACCCGCAACAGCTCGGCGAATTTCTCAGGCGGCATGGGTACACTGCCGTAAAAGCCCTGGAATTCATCGCACAAATTGGCGCGCAGGAAGTCGGCCTGCTCCATCGTCTCCACGCCTTCGGCAACCACGGTAAGGCTCAGGCTTTTGCCCACTGCGATGACCGCCTGTGTCAGCCCCTTGTTTTCCACGCTGCGAATCAGATCATTGATGAATGACCCGTCGATCTTGATCGTGTCGAGTGGAAACTGCTTGAGCGCAGACAATGACGAATAGCCGGTGCCGAAATCGTCGATCGCGACGCGAACCCCCATCTGCTTGAGTTCAGTGAGAATCTGGATCGTCTTGACCATGTCGCGCATTATCATGCTCTCGGTGATTTCTACTTCCAGCAACTGTGGCTGCATGCCTGTATCGTGAAGAGCGGCCTTGATGGAATCGAGCAACTCCTCGTCGAGGAACTGGCGCGCCGACAGGTTCACGGCCATGCTGAGTTCAGGGAGTCCATGCTCCTGCCACGCAACGTTCTGCCTGCACGCGGTTTCGAGCACCCAACGTCCGATCGGGACAATCAGCCCGGTCTCCTCGGCCATGGGAATGAACTGCATCGGTAATATGAGGCCCAGATCGGGGTGTTGCCACCGCAGCAACGCCTCCATACCCGTGATACGCCCGGTTTTCATGTCCTGCTTGGCCTGATAGAAGACCCGAAACTCGTCCTGCTCCAGAGCTCGACGCAAACTCGATTCCAGCGCGAGCCTTTCCAGTGAGTCGGCGTTCAGCTCTTCGGAATAGAACTGGAAGTTGTTTTTCCCCTGCTCCTTGGCGTGGTACATCGCGACATCGGCATTCTTCATCAATGTCTGTTCGTCCTCGCCGTCGTTCGGGAAAACGGTGGCACCAATGCTCACCGTCACACGAAACTCCTGCCCGGCCAGCGCGAAGGGCTTGCTCACCGCATCCAGGGCTCGATCGGCCAATACCGTCACCTCGTTCCCGGCGCCGATTTCCGGCAGCAGAATCACGAATTCGTCGCCACCCAGGCGGGCGACGATATCGCTGTCGCGCACGGCACCTCGCAAACGTCGCGCGACCTCGCACAGCAGCTCGTCGCCGGCATCGTGGCCGAGCGAGTCGTTGATGGTCTTGAATCGATCAAGATCAAGGAACAGCAACGCCAGTTTCCGGTCGTAGCGCCGCGCCTGCTGCATTTCTTGCGTCAAAAGACGGGAAAAAAACGCTCGGTTCGGCAGGTCCGTGAGATTATCGTGGAAGGCAAGGTATTCAACCTTGTGGGCGTGCTCGATCCGCTCCTGCATCGCACGGTTGCGCGTTTTGTGAAGCTGCCAGCTCATCCGGCCGAGCAACGCTACCACGACCAGTACCAGCAGGCTGGCCCCGCCTGCGCGCCAGAGGTAGCTGCGCTCGAGCCGGGACGCGGCGGCCAGCTGTTCCTCAACGGACAGTCCGACGACCAATGCCAGCGGAAATCCATAAAGCTTTCTGGCAATGGTATAGCGGCGTACACCGTCCCAGGCGTTGGCCTCGACAGTGGGCGCCGCCTCGCCGGTGACGTCATCCGATACCAGCGACTCGTAGTCGATGCGCTCGCCCGCAACGACCCGGTCGCCGGTGCGTCGTACGCGAAAGACGCCGTCGGTGCCGACAAGCGCGAGCACACCGTGCTCACCCATCGTGGCGGGCTCATAGCCGCTGACAAAATACCCGGCGTGCGTGGTGACCATGACGATGCCCGGGAAAGCGTCATCCGTGTCCCCGATGCGCCGGGCGAAGCGAAGGCGAAATTCGTCGCTCGGTGAATCGCGATGCGGTAGCCCGACGACCATTTCGCCGCTTTTGCGTGCCCGCTCCATGAGGCCGGTGGAGATCGAGCCTCCGCTTCCGGCCTCGCCGTTGGAGGCGAGGATCTCCCCGCGGGCGCCGGCAATACTGACAGTGAAGATGATTTCGGGCGGCAACAGCGCCTTGTCCGCCAGTTCCCGCAGCACGTCTTGCGGGGGCGTGCCGTTGAGTCGGTAGCGTACCAGGTTCAGGGTTTGCTGGATCTCGCGCAAGGCGCGGACCACCTGGGCTTCGTAGGTATCGGCCACATCCGCGGTCAGCGCGGCGACGGCGCGTTCGGCCGACGCGTGCTCCCGCTCGACGAGATTCAGGGTTGTCGCCCAGATGACGGCCAGCAACGTCACCGCGATCGCAGTGAACAGAACCGGCGGCTCCAGCAGTCGATGCCGCCACCCCGCAACGGCATGATCGGCCGGCGGTTTCAATTGGTCGGCTTGTGGCTCGTAGCTACTCAATCGACAGTATCCGCACGTCATCATTGACCTGATCGGGGTCTATATAGCCGATTGTACCGGGATTGTCGGCGATCAGTTCGATCATGGCGGTCCCGTCGGCGACCGAGCGCGGCGGCTGGCCGCGGCCGGTAAAGATCAGTTTCGACCAGTGTGCCTTGATCTGGGCCGGTGATTGCCCGAGGTAGTCGTTGTAGAACTCGGTGCGCACGTCGGCGCCTTCCCTCTGGTCAATGGGGACCACGGGCTCGCCGTTGGGAAATCGGCTCAACCGGCCCAGGTAGACGTCGGCGAGTTGGGCACGAGTAAGGCTAGTCACCGGGTTCTGCCTGGAGACCACGACCACCACGTCGGCCAAAGCCGGGCCGACTGCCAGGCTCAATGCAAGCATGCAACCGAATATTGACAGTCGTCTTCGCATCGGCGCCATCTCAGAAGACAAAATCGATGCTGGCGCTATACAGGCGGACCGTGCCACCGGGCTGGAAGCCCGGCTGCCTGTCAATTAACAGTCCCGCCGAGCCATCGTCCAGGTCCATGTGGTCGAATTGCAGCTTCAGGGAAAAATCCGGGGCGAAATCCCAGCGCGCCCCCAGTGACAGACTTTTCTGCGCGGGGGCGGAACCCAACTGATCGTTGAGGGCCGCATTGAGCACCCGGGCGAGCCCGGCACGCGGCGGCGGCAGGCCTTCGAGTGGGACCCCCGGAGAGGAGGTATCGCTATCGACCTCGACTCGAGCCAGTGTGAGGTAGGGTGTAACAGACCCGAAGCGGTAGCCTCCGCTAATGTACATGCCGTGGCTATCGCTCAGGACGCTCTGATTTCTTGCGCGCGCCAGCTCGCCCATCACGAACCATTCCCCCGGGTCGTATTGTGCACCGACGCTGATAAGCTCGAAGCGCTTGTCGTCGACACCAAAGCGCGCGGCGATCGCCTCCCCCGGGGGACCGAACTGCCTGAAGCCGTCGAACAGCGGTTCCAGGGTCTCTACGGTCAATCGGCCCTCGCTGTAGGCCGAGAAGAAAGTTGCGGCCCCCCGCTCGAGTGTGTAAGCCAGTGTCATTGCGTCGCGGGCTTTGACTTTACTGTTATCGGGTCCAGGGAAATCCAGGTCTCGTCCGCCGTAAAGGGCTTGCAGTGCGTGGTTGAAAGCGCCGGTCCGGAAACGATAGGCCAGACTGACCGCGTCCGTGCTGCTGACGGGTACAAGGCGGTAGACTTCCAGCGGCGGGCGAATCCACGGCAGCGCGTAGCCGACATTTCGATACTCGGATGACAGAAAGGTGGGCAACACCACGCGTCCTGCACGCGCACTCAGACGCGGAGTGATCTGGTATCTGATATTGGCCCATTCGATCTCCGGCTTGTAGGTGCCGTCATAACGCTGCTCGAAAACAATTTGCCCGACGGCGGAAAGTTCGGGCGTGAAATCGGCACTAAGCTGCAGCCCGAGCCGGCTGTCGACCTCCGGGCTCACATCGCTGCTGTGTCCGGCGCCGTCGGGATCGAAAATATCGGCAACGAAGTCCGCCTGGTCCTCGCTGGAATGGACCAGTCCAAATGTCCCGTACCCGTTGAAATTCCACTTGGGAGTGTGCGGTTCCTGTGCCCATCCCCATGTCGCATGCAACAGCATGAGCGAGTACGCGGTCAACAGTTTATTCTTCATCGGCGGACCTGCGTAGAAGCAAAGCATTGAACAATAACATACATTGAGCCTCCGCGTCACAAGGCGTTGCCGATGCGGCAAATCGCGGGGGCGGAAGGGGTCGAGTACCATCGGCTGGCAGGAGCCTGCCGGCAACGTTCACCTGGTGGCATTGGAAATGGCGTACTATCGCCAAACGGATAAGTCAGCCATTGTGGCCTGAGCTCAACTATGCGAGTCTCCACCATTTCCGGGGCGATCATGGCACCATTTTGAATTTTCGGCGACAGTTGCAGCGTCATAAGGTACGCTCTTCCTGGAACCGTGCGGCGACAGTACGTCGCCGCCCGAGCCTGGCCACGGACGGCCGTTTTTGGCGTGTTCCAGGGAAAGCATACCCTTCTGACGCTCTGGGCATACTTTTAGAATCAGCTACTATCCGCAGTGCGCTCATCGAAGGCGGCGTTAACCACCGTATACTGAGGGTTCCCGCAGGTCAGTCGGTGGAGGTGTACTCATCCGAATTATTGAAGACTTTCCGCACGCCGTACGCGTTATCGAGAACACCTGGATCCCGATGACCGACGGCACGCATCTGGCGGCCCGCATCTGGTTGCCGGAGGACGCCGAATCGCTGGCCGTGCCGACGCTGCTCGAGTGCATGCCCTATCGCAAGCGCGATTTCACCCGCCTGCGCGACGAGCCTTTACATCACTACTTCGCCGGCAACGGCTACGCTTCGGTGCGGCTCGACCTGCGGGGCAGCGGCGACTCTGAGGGACTGCTCGAAGACGAGTACGCCGAGCAGGAGCAGGACGACATCATCGAGGCCCTGCAATGGATCGAGCAACAGAGCTGGTCGAACGGCCGGGTCGGCATGTTCGGAATTTCCTGGGGCGGTTTCAACTCCCTCCAGGTGGCCGCGCGACGGCCGCCGCAGCTCAAGGCGATCATCACCATGTGCTCGACCGATGACCGCTACACGGATGACGCGCACTACAAGGGCGGCTGCCTGCTCACCGAGAACCTGAACTGGGGCGCGGTGTTTCTGAGCTCGGCCAACGCGCCACCGGACCCCGCCATCGTCGGCTCGGGGTGGCGCGACCAATGGCGCCGGCGCCTGGAAAAGGCCGTGCTCTATCCCGCGACCTGGATGCGCCATCCCCATCGCGATGCCTACTGGAAACACGGTTCCGTGTGCGAGGATTACGCTGCGATCGAGTGTCCGGTTTACGCCGTGGGAGGCTGGGCTGACGGCTACTCCAACGCTATTTTGCGGCTGATGGCCGAATTGTCCGCGCCGAAGAAGGCCCTTATCGGACCCTGGTCTCACGCGTTTCCGCACGTCGGCGCGCCCGGTCCCAGCATAGGCTTCTTCCAGGAGATGCGGCGCTGGTGGGACCACTGGCTCAAAGAGGTCGACACCGGCATTATGGACGAGCCCCCGATCCGGGTCTGGCTGGAGGATTATGTGCGCCCCGCCCCGGCCTACGATGAGCGGCCGGGCCGCTGGGTGGCCGAGCCGTCGTGGCCCTCGCCGCGAATCCGGCCGCGGCAGTGGTTTCTCAATGTGCTGTCCCTCGGCGATAGTCCCGCGGCCGAAGACCGGATGTACGTGCGCTCCCCGCAGACCGCGGGCCTGGCGGCCGGTGACTGGTACGGCTTCGGTGCGGAGGGCGAGTCGCCGGTCGACCAGCGCGAGGACGACGGCAAGTCGATGATCTTCGACTCGGACCCGTTGACTGAGCGCGTGGAAATTCTCGGCACGCCGGTGGTTCATCTGGAGCTGGCCGTGGACTGCCCCGTGGCGTACGTCATCGTGCGCCTCAACGATGTTGCGTCCGACGGCGCGTCGACGCGCGTTACCTATGGCGTGCTCAACCTGACGCATCGCGATAGCCACGAGCACCCCGCGCCTCTGGAGCCGGGTCGCCGCTATCGTATCCGCCTGGCCCTGAATGATACCGCTTACGCTTTCCCCGAAGACCACACTATCCGTCTCGCCATCTCCACGAGCTACTGGCCGGTGGTGTGGCCGGCGCCGGAACCGGTCAAATTGACTCTGTTCACCGGCGCCAGCACGCTGGAGTTGCCGGCGCGCCCGCCGAGCGATGTCGATGCCGGCCTGCGTCGCTTCGAACCCCCCGAGCGCGGTCCGCGAGCGGAAGCGACATCGCTCAAAATGACCCCGCTGCGGCGCACGGTGGAACGCGACCTGACGACCGGTGACACCGTCTACCGGGTTTTCAGCGATAGCGGTGAGTTCAACGGAGCGGCGCTGGCGCACATCGAAGACATCGACCTGACCGTCGGCTACACCATCGAGAAGACCTACCGCATCGGCGAGTACGAGCCCGGTTCGGCGGAGGTCATTATCGAGCAGGACATGGTGCACCGGCGCGACGACTGGTCGACCCGACTGCATTGTCTCGTGCGTCTGACCGTGGAGGGCGACAACTTCCGACTGCGCGCGACGATGACGGCCTATGACAATGACGAGGTTTTCGTGGTCCGCGAATGGGACGAGCCTATTCCGCGCCTGCTGCTCTGACGCCGGGCCGTCGACAGGGCCGCAGGCGCGGCGCTCAGCCAGTGCCGAACTGTTCCGGCTTGAGGTGGATGGCAGCCCGACCTATAGTTTTGCCATGAATCGCGACGAGACATTCCACGAAAAACTGCTCAATGCACTGACCCATGGACTGGGTGTGGTGCTCAGTATTGGCGCAGGCGCCGTGCTGATCACCCTGGTGGCAGATTATGCCGGTGCTCGGGAGATTGTGAGCGTATCGATCTTCGTTGTCTCGTTGACTCTGCTCTACACCGCGTCGACTCTCTACCACACCGCCGCTCATCCTGTCTGGAAGGCACGGCTGAAAATTTTCGATCACTGCGCCATTTTCCTGTTGATCGCCGGTACCTACACTCCGTTCACGATCGCCGTGCTCAAGGGCGGCTGGGGCTGGTCTCTGTTCGGTATCATCTGGGGGCTGGCCGTCCTCGGCGTGATTCTCAAGATTTTCTTCACCGGTCGCTACCGTGTGCTGTCCACGGCCATCTACATCGGTATGGGTTGGCTGGTGCTCATCGCCCTCGTACCGCTCAGCCAGGCGCTCACGACCACGGCAATGGTCTGGCTGATTGTCGGCGGGGTGCTCTATACGGGCGGTACGCTTTTCTATCACTTCGAACGCATGCCGTTTTCCCACGCTATCTGGCATTTGTTTGTGCTGGCGGGAAGTATCTGCCATTTCGTCGCTGTTACGGTACAGATGATGCCCGTCAATAGCTGAATGGTCGAGGCGAGGGAGTAAACCCGATGTCACCGCCATTCGAGAGACCGAACCCGGGCCTGGATTCGCATGTGGCACCTGGCGCGCACCGAAACAGCGGCACGGGTTGATTTGACAGCGCTGAACATCTTAGGCCGTGGTTGCACCCTTCGTGCCACCAGCGGCATTGCAGTTGGCGTACTGTAATATGACTACGAGGAAATACTGCTTTGGTCGGTGACCAGCCTTTGTTGGGTGGTTCTCAGAGCAATGACTCTGACCCCATTGATTTCGCGTTGATCCGTTATTTCCGGAAGGGTTCTTCGGCAACGAGTTCGGCCTGAAGGCGGTTCAGTGCATTACTGATGTTCTCAAACTGCGTGTTGAAGTGTTTCAGCATCTGGCTGAATTCTTCACGCTGACCCTCCGTGGCATGTTGTAACAAATGCGCCCCGGCTTCATGCATGTTTCTGTGGGGTTCTTCAATCGCCCTGAATGATGCGCGATCACGCAGCTCCTGTCCCGTCCCATAATACCACTCGCCGAGTCTTGTGTGTTGGGGATTGAATTCGATGTCGGGGTTTGTAACAGAGGACATTTCATCGCGGATTCCGCACGCGGCATACAGTGCCGCGTCCAGAACGGATTTGTGAAAATAGATATTGTTCATCTGGGCGTGGTAAATCATGCCGAGCTGCGAGGAAGGCCATCGTGGCTTGTTCTTCACGAATTCGAGGAACTCGTCTTCAGGCAAAGGCCGACATATCCAGTAGCCCTGCGCTTCCGCGCAGCCCGCGTAACTCAGAAATCTGAAAGCGTTGCTGTCCTCTACCCCTTCCGCCACGACCTGCATTCGCAAGGTTCTGGCCAGATTGATAATCATATTAACGATGTTGAGATTCTTTGCGGAACCGGCCATACGGTGGATGACACCCTGATCGACCTTGAGCGCCGAGAACGGCAGTTGACCGAGAAGATCAATCGATGAATACCCTGTCCCGAAATCATCCATGATCAATTGGAACCCGGCTTCTCTCAGATCGTGAAGACGTCTGAAAACAGCGTTATCGTTATCCAGTTTTGCCGTTTCCGTTATCTCGATTTGCAGGCGTTCGGCGCGATGCCAGAGCGATCCATGCTATCGTGGAGCAGTGTAGGATATCTGCGTATCTATGAAATCATCGGCTGATGTATTCAGTGCGATACTGATAGTGCTTCCGCAATCGCACAAACGCTTCAATGTATTGATCGCGGTAGGAATAAGACGAGCGGTTATCTCGCTGATGAGACCGTTTCTCTCGGCAACCGGAATGAAATGATCCGGACTGATCGTGCGGAGACTGTCGTCAGTCCAGCGAACAAGCGCTTCCGCCCCGCTAATTTCCCCTGTCACAAGTGAAACCTTGGGCTGATAGTGCAAGGTGAATTGCTCTTTAGCCAGCGCTTCCTCAATCTCTTTTCGTTTCACATCCATCAGGAAAATATAATCCTTTTCGAGTGACCTGTATATTGCTTGCCGTGCCTGCCGGGGTCAGGTCTTTGATTGATGATTGTCACGGATTTTCTCACTCTCATTGCGGTCACTTCGCGGGGATCCAATCAAGACACAAGCAGCACATCATGTGATCCAGTATACAGTCATCCCCGGGAGAGTTTTTTGCCCGATAGCAAGCCATAGAGGAGGGAGAACTGGATCGCGACGCGCTGTGGGCCCTCGTGGATTTCTGCGCGACGCGCTCTGTCTGATAGTGGATTCGGCGGCGCCTTCCAACAAGGAACGTGACTACCGCACGGGAATCGATCCCGGCAGGATCACGCTCCTGAATCTGGCGAGCATCCTGGGCCGTCCGCGTTGGCTCTGCGGTGCTCTGCGCAACCGGGCGCTCAGGCTGAGCGCAGGCCGCTGCGCCGGGCCGCCGCTTCGAGGATCAGGCGCAGCATGTCGGCGTAGTCATGGCCGCCCCAGCCCGCCATCATCGCCAACTTGCCATCCCAGTACCAGGTCGGGTTGGTGTTGGCGTCGATCAGGCGCGGCTGGCCGTCCGGGCCGTTGCGAAAGTCGAAACGCGCGTAGTCCCGGAAACCGAGCCGCTTGAACAGCTTGGCGCAGCTGTCGACGAGCTGACCGTGGGTTATGTCGTCGATGTCGGCCCGCCGGAAGCTGAGCTTGTTCCAGTAGGGTGAATCGGCGTCCGCCTTTGATCCGTAGGTCAACACCGGGGGCAGGTCGGGGCTCAGGGCGCTGTAGTCAACCTCCAGTGGCGGCAGCACGGTAAAGCCGTCCGCCGGATTGCCGATAATGCCCACAGTGAACTCGCTGCCGGTCAGGAAATCCTGGACAACGGCCTCCGGCGGCTGCAGTACGCTCGCCAGCCAGCGCAGATAGGCTTCGGCCTCCGCGGCGTCGTGGACAATGCAGTTTTCCGTGATGCCGAAGCTGCCGCCGCTGTTGTTCGGTTTCACCAACGCCGGATACGCCATGGGCAGAACCAGCGGATCGGCCGTCAGGTCGACGTAGGTTTCATTGGGAATCGGTATGCCCAGACGCGCGGCCGCCATGCTGACCAGGGCCTTGTCGGTGGAGACGCTGATCGCCATCGGGTCCGATCCCGTGTACGGAATCGACAGCATCTCGAGCAGGGCGGGAATATTGCGTTCAAGTTCCCAATTGTTGCGGTAGCCGGTATCGCAAAGATTCAGTGCCAGGTCGGGTGGATCCCGTCGCAGCTCATCGATCAGGCGTTCGTGGTCGTCCAGGTAGGTAAAGCGATAGCCGTCGATTGTTTCCAGGGCGGCCCGCGCCTTGCGGGCGCCCTCGATCTCCTCTTCGCCAAACCGACCGTCCACCGAGTAGGGGTAGGGCAGGCGCGGATCGCCCAGTACCACAGCGACGCGAAGAATTGCGGGTGACGCGGTCATGATAGCTCCTGTCGGAGGCGGCGTCGCCGCGCTCCGGCGTTTCACACGGGTCCACTTTAACTGCAATGCCGGCTGTATGCACACCGCGGCGGCGCCTGAAAAAGACCCGGTATCCGCCTCGTTTATCAAAGTATCCTGAGGCACAATGGAGGCGGGCGAGTCTGCCGCAGCGGGTCCGTCGAGCTCAAACCTATAAAAAAAGTGAGGCAACTATGAATAAAAATGCCGTCGAGACGTATCTCTTCGCGGGTCTGGTGACCTCTCTGTTGTGGTCAGCGCAGGCAGTGTCCCAGACGGAACCGGCGGGCGCCGCGACCCGCACCGGTGCGATGCTGGAAGAAGTGATCGTGACCGCGCGGCGGCGCGAGGAATCGCTGCAGGAGACCCCGGTTGCGGTCAGTGCCTTCAGCGCGGAGGACCTGACCGAGGCGGGTATCAGCACGATTACCGATCTGCAGCAATCGGTGCCGAGCCTGCAGTTTGCCCAGAACGGCGGCAAGAACTCGGTAATTTTTATCCGTGGCATTGGCCAGCGCGAGGGCTCGGCGGTGCTCGACCCGGGAGTCGGTGTCTACATCAATGACATCTTTATCCCGCGCTCGGACGCCCAGGTGCTCGATACCGTCGATACCGAGAGTATCCAGGTGCTGCGCGGGCCCCAGGGTACGCTGTTCGGCAAGAACACCACCGGCGGCGCGATTCTGGTCACCACTCGCGAACCGGATTTCGAGGCGTTTGAAACCACCCTGACCACCCGCCTGGGCAATTTCGGGCGCCGCGACGGCATGCTCAGGGGCAACATCCCGTTGATCGAGGACAGCATGGGCCTGCGCTATGCCGTCAACCGCAGGACGTTGGACGGGTATCTGGACAATGTGCTGGATGGCAAGGAATTCGGTGACGAGGATCGCTGGGCCGTCACCGGGCGGCTGCTCTGGGACGTGTCCGACAATTTCAGTGCGGATCTGTTCGCCTACTGGAGCCGCCAGCGGGAGCGCAGTGTGGCCCTTAGCTGCCTGTTCCAGAATCCCGAGTCCAATCTCGCGACACTGGTGACGCCGGGAGGGCCCCCCTTCGAGGAGGCCTGCCGGCGCAGCGAGGCCCTGGCCTCTGACGAGGAGGTCTCCGTCAACACCGCGGACAGCGTGTTCGAGATCGACAGCAGCATTCTCGCCCTGACGCTGAACTGGTACGCCGGCGACCTGCATATCAAGAGCGTGACGGGCTTCAGCTACTGGACCAATATCGAGAGCAACAATGACCAGGACGGCAGCCAGACCAGCCTGATTAACAACGGTACCCGGGCTCTCAACAAGATACTGCGCGATAACGATCTGCCCATCGAAGACGAGGATCGCTACCAGGTCAGTCAGGAACTGCAGTTGCACAACCAGGCCTTCGACGGCCGACTGCAGTACACCCTGGGGTTGTTCGGATCACTGGAGAAAATCAACGACAACCCCTTCACGCAGTTAATAGGGCCCGGCGGGCTGCAGGCGGTACCTTTTTCCGACGATGCCGTGCTGCCCTTTCCCACGGCACTGGCCAACCGCAGCGATCTCGAAAACCTGTCCCTGGCCGTGTTCGCCCAGGGTACCTACGATATCAACGAATGGTTGCAGCTCACGGTCGGCGGGCGCTACACCTACGAGGATCGCGAGCGCGATATGGACGTATTCGAGGTGGACCTGGACACCTACTGCCCGCGGCTCGGCAACTCGGTGAGCCTCGGCAATGGACTGTGCTCGTCGATTCCCGAGGCTCAGTTCGCGCAGTTCGCCGACTCCCAGCCCCCGCTACCGGTCGAGTTCCGGCCCTCGGCGGACAAGCGCAGCGAGGAGTTCGATCAGTTCACGCCCTCGGTGACCTTGTCCTACATCGCGCCGCAGGTCACGCTGGACCGCTTGGGCATGCAAAATTTCATGAGCTATTTCACTGTCAGTCAGGGTTTCAAGGCCGGGGGCTTCGAACCGCGCGGCGATGAACTGGTGCCCTTCGAACCGGAGGAAGTCACCAACTTCGAGATCGGCACCAAAATGGATGCCTTGGACCGCCGCCTGCGTTTCAATGCCGCGGTCTATCATCTGATGTACGACGATATCCAGGTGCGCGTGGCGGAGCAGGGCGAGCGGATTACCGATATTTTCCTGTTTCTCTCCAACGCCGGGGAAGCGCAGGTAACCGGTGCGGAAATGGAGGCGACGCTGTTGCTGGGCGACTGGGTATTCAACGCCAGCGCGGCCTACACCGATGCCGAGTACGATGAATTTGACGGGCAGGTCGTGGACCCGTTGACAGGACAGACCAGCACCGTGGATCGCAGCGACGAGGAGTTTGCCCTTGTGCCCGAGACGACCTACTCGCTCGCGGTCCAGTACAACTGGATGTCGCCGGTGGGGTTGATCGCGCCGCGTCTGTCCTATTACTTTCGGGATGAAATTTTCACCGGCATCGACGAGCGCGCCATCGACTTCGACAGCTCGACTATCGATACTCTCAATCTGGTCAATGCGCGGCTGAGCTGGCTGCCGGCGGAAAACTTCCGGGCCAGTGCCTTTGTCGACAACTTACTGGACGAAAGCTATTTCGCCAGCGGATTCACGGTGAGCGCGGCCCTCGGCGCCGCCACGCTCCTGCGCGGCCAGCCGCGCACCTATGGGTTGGAGTTGTCCTATACATTCTGAGACAGTTTGTGTGGGCGTCCCCGGGTTTTAGCTGCTGCGCGCTGCTCCGCGGGTAAGAGTTACGCTATTGAACAGGCAAGTACCGTCGAGGTAAAACAAGATCATTGATCGAAGGTCCCTTCTCAGGGGAGCGGGCGCATTTGTCGCCTTGCCTTTGGCGCGCACGAGCCTGGCCCGCCCGGTTGCAAAACCGAAGGTGTTGTTCATGGGCGGCACGGGCTTCATTGGCCCGCACATGGTCCGCGCTCTGGTCGCCTCGGGCTACGACGTCACGCTGTTCAATCGCGGCAAGACCAATCCCCATCTGTTCCCGAATCTGAAAAAGATCAGGGGCGACAGGACCACTCCCGAGATAGCCCGGGTCGCGGGTGAAAAGTGGGATCTGGTCGTGGACACGTCCTGTTACATCCCGCGCGCGGTGGATCTGCTGATGGCCGCACTCGATACCGAAAGCGTCCGGCAGTATGTCCTGATTTCGACGGTACTGGTGTACAGCGATTTCTCCGAGCCGGGACTGCACGAGGGCTCGACGCTCGCGCGCATGGACGGGGAGTCCTGACTCCGAGGACGTGAGCAAATACTATGGCCCGCTCAAGGTGCGTTGCGAACAGCAGGCGGAAAAGGCTCTGCCAGGCAGGGTCACGCGGCTGCGCTGTGGACATATCATCGGGCCGGGCGACAGGACCGACCAGTTCACCTACTGGCCAGAGCGTGTCGCTCACGGCGATGAAGTGCTGGCGCCGGGCACCGGCGAGGCGCCGGTACAGACGATCGACGTGCGCGATCTGGCCGACTGGGTGGTGCATTGTATCGAGAACAGGCTGGTGGGATCCTACAGACACCACCAACCCCGCGGGCCTGTACAGCATGCGCGATGTCCTCGGCCTGTGCCGGCGACACTTGAATCCCGATGCCGAACTGACGTGCGGTGCCCGCCGACTTTCTGGCGCGGCAGGGCGTTGCGCCCATGACCGACCTGCCGATGTGGGCGCCGCCGGGCACCCCCATTGCAGGTGTCTTTCAGGTCGACGCGAGCCTCGCCGCGTCGAAGGGTCTGAAGGCGCGTCCCCTCGCGGGATCCATTGTCGATATCCACGACTGGTTTCATACCCTGCCGCGACAGCGACAGGCCGCGCTGAAAGCGGGGATCAGCCCGGGGCGCGAGCAAAAGATACTCGCCGCCTGGCATGCGATGAACAGCGCCTGAGCCGGCTATCCGACAGGGACCAGGCGCACGATATGCGCGCCGCCGGCGTGTTCCAGCAATAATAGATGTTGCCGTCGGGCCCCGTTTCAATGTCGCGGATGCGCGCGAGACGGTCGATGACCACTTCGCGGTGAACGCGATTATCCTGTTCGTCCAGTACGTAGCGGTACAGCGACGCGGCTTTCAGGGAACCGATCAGCGCATTGCCCCGCCAGCGCGGGAACCGGTCGCCCTCGTAAAAGATGAAACTGGATACGGCCGGCGCCGGTGTCAGATCGACTACCGTCTCTTCGATGTCGCTATCCGGCGACTCCCCGTGCGCTACGGGTGAGCCGTCGTAATTCCGACCGAGGGAGTGAAGAGGCCAGCCGTAGTTGCGGCCGGGCAGCAGCAGGTTGAGTTCGTCTCCGCCATGTGGGCCCATTTCAGTGGACCAGAGTTGCCCGGTACGGCGGTTGAACTCCAGGCCCTGCGGATTGCGATGGCCGTAGGTCCAGATGGTGGGACAGGCATCCTCGGTGTGGATGAACGGGTTGTCCCGCGGCACGCGCCCATCGTCGTGTACCCGATGAATCTTGCCCGCGGGGTGCGACAGATCCTGTGCTCCCTCGAATTCGCTGGCGCCTTTCATTCCGACACTGATATACAGGTAGCCGGCGTTGTCGAAGGCAAGTCGACCGCCGGCGCCGAAGTCCGGCATGATGGAGAAATACGCCGGGCCTGGATACCAGATTTCTTCTTCATCCACCCATTGGCCGCCGCGAATGCGTCCGCGCACCACCCGGTTGAAACTCCTGGCATTGCCCCCACAGTCGGTGCAACGCTGTGTGTGATGCAGGTAGATCCAGCCGTTCTTTTTGTACTCGGGGTGTAGAGCGATATCCAGCAGCCAGCCGTGGCCCCAACCGATTTTTCTGGCGTCATCGAAGGCTGCGGGAGTGCCTTCAACCAGCCGCGAGAGACTGCCATCGATTCCAACCATGCGCAGCCCCTTCGTTTTCTCGGTAACCAGTATGCGCCCGTCCGGCAGTGGCTGGATGGAGAAGGGTTTCGACTTCAGCTGGTCGGTGACCACCTCGATGCGAAAATCGTGGAGTTCGCTTTGCTGGACGCTTTCCGGTATGTCGACAGGGCGCCCGGCACAGGGCGCCGGCTGCGAGTTTGTCCGCCGCCCCCCAGAGATGCGGAGTGATCAGCGCGGCAGTAAGGAAGGTTATGAACGAATTTCTCAAGGTATGCACGTTCTCTACGATGGTTGTGGCAGCACGGCGGGTTGAATCCTGCCCGGGCCAGGAATCTGCGCCGCAGAAGCCATTGGGCCTGCGGCGCAGACTCGTGGTCCCTCACCGGCACTGGCCGTCATCATGGTCATTGCCGGGCCGGTTCTCATTGCGTTCATGGCCGGTAAAATTGCCTTGTGAAAATGGTTGGATTGCGCTCCAAAAGTTCCCCGATTTTACTTTGGCGGCAGCTATAATGAACCTGCCTGTTGTTTGTAGTGAGTATCGCCGCATTGTTCAGGCTCTGAAGCAAAATTGCTATCAAGGATACCGCATGAAACGATGGAATGGCTGGGGCGATGATGAAAACGCGCTCGATTACGAGCTCAGTTCGAGTGCCCTGAGTTATCTGGAAGAGTTGCTGGGCACGTCCACACCGCTTGAGGACGCGAGCCTGGAGCAGGTGCTCGCGACGGTGCCGCCGTCCAGGCTTGAGCCGCACACCCTTTATACCCTCGACGCGGAGACCCGCTTGCGCCATGCGCGCGGCCAGAGCCTGCCCGACTGGCTGGCTGTGCGTAGCGGCGAGTTCGGACTGTTTCCCGACGCGGTCGCCTTTCCGCAAAGCAGCGAAGAGGTTCAGTCCCTGCTGCAGCACGCGGCGGCCGAGGGCATCGACGTCATACCTTACGGCGGCGGCACCTCGGTCGTCGGGCATATCAACCCGCGCGATGAAGGCCGGCCCGTCCTGACCATTGCCATGACGCGGATGAACAAACTGCTCGACCTGGACAGGCTGAGCCAGATCGCCACATTCGGTGCCGGTATCGCCGGTCCGGCACTGGAGTCACAGCTGGCCGAGCACGGCTATACGCTGGGGCATTTCCCGCAGTCCTGGGAACTGTCCACGCTCGGTGGCTGGGTCGCCAGCCGCTCCAGTGGGCAGCAATCGCTGCGCTACGGGCGCATCGAGCAGATGTTCGCCGGCGGGCGCGTGGAAACGCTGCGCGGCACCCTGGATATTCCGACATTTCCCGCTTCCTCGGCGGGGCCCGACCTGCGGGAGCTTTTCCTCGGCACCGAGGGCCGCCTGGGCATCATCACCGAGGTCAAGGTACGGGTAACGCCACTGCCGGAGCATGAAGCCTTTCATGTTCTGTTCTTTCCCGACTGGGAAGCGGGGGTGGCCGCCGTGCGCGAGATCGTCCAGGCCAGAATACAGCTTTCCATGATGCGCCTGAGCAACGCCACGGAGACCTTCACGCAGCTCAAGTTGGCAGGCAGTGAAAGAGCTATCGCCCTGCTGGAGAAGTTTCTCGGCCTGCGCGGTGCGGGCGAGGGCAAGGTCATGTTCACGTTCGGCGTGACGGGGGGCCGTGCCCAGTGCCGGTCCGCGCTGCGGCTGACCCGCGCGATCGCCAGGCGCCACGGTGGCGTGGGGGCGGGTCCGGCCCTCGGCAAAAAATGGGAGCACAGCCGATTCCGCACGCCGTACCTGCGACACGGGCTGTGGGAGTCGGGCTATGCCGTGGATACAATGGACACGGCGATCGACTGGGTGCGGGTGCCCGACGCCGCAGCCGGCATCCAGGAGAGCATCGCCAACGCACTGCAGGACGAAGGCGAAGCGGTGCATGCCTTTACCCATCTCTCACATATGTACAGCCAGGGTTCCAGCATTTACGTGACCTATATTTTCCGCTGCGGCGACAACTATGATGCGACCTATGCACGCTGGAAAAAACTCAAGGCGGCAGCCGCCGGGGCGATCGTCCGCTTCGGCGGCACCATCAGTCATCAGCATGGCGTGGGCGCAGATCACCTCCTGTATCTGCCCGCGGAAAAGGGCGCGCTGGGTATTGCCGCGATTCGCGGCCTTCTCGAGACCTTTGACGCCGGGCAGCACATGAATCCCGGCAAACTGCTACCGTGACCTGTTTGTGCGGAGTCAATAGCTGAGATGAGCAGTAGCACACCGGTATTCAATGACAGGACCGCCCTCTGGCAGACCCTTCAGGACGGCGACAGGTACTGGGACCTGGTGATTGTCGGCGGCGGCATCATTGGCGCCGGTGTACTGCGCGAGGCCGCCCGTCGCCAGCTCAAGGTTTTGCTGGTGGAGCAAAGGGACTTTGCCTGGGGCACCTCGAGTCGCTCCTCCAAGATGGTGCACGGCGGCCTGCGCTATATCAGCCAGGGACATATCGGGCTGACACGCGATTCTCTCAGGGAAAGGGAACGTTTGTTGCGCGAAGCGCCCGGATTGATCGAGCGCATGGGTTACTATTTTACACTCCGGAGTGGCCAGTTCCCGGGCCGGCTTCCCTTCGGTATTCTGCTGACGCTCTACGACTGGCTCGCGGGTATAAAAAACCATCGTTTCTTCACCAAAGGTGAGCTGCAACAGCAGTTTGCCGGTATTGGCGGTGAGGGGCTCAATGGTGCCATGTATTACACCGACACGGTCACGGACGACGCGCGGCTGGTGCTCCGGGTGCTGCAGGATGCCGTGCGGGCAGGCGGCCGCGCGCTGAATTATGTGCGGGCCTGTTCACTGCTCAAGACAGGCGGGCAGGTGACCGGCGTGGTGCTGGAGAATACGGAAAACGGCGAGCAGGTTGAATTGCACTGCAAGTCGGTTATCAATGCCACCGGCGCCTGGGCGGATCGCCTGCGCAATGAAGTGAATCCGGAAAAGCGTATCCGCCCGCTGCGTGGCAGCCACCTCGTGATCCCGAGAGCAAAGTTGCCGGTTGAGGACGCCCTCACGCTGTTCCATCCGGTGGACAAGCGCCCGGTATTCATCTTCCCCTGGGAGGGAACGACTGTTATCGGCACAACGGATCTCGATCACCGGGAGGACCTGGATGAGGAGCCCGTGATCAGCGAAGAGGAAATGGACTACCTCCTCGAAGCGGTACATGCACTTTTCCCCGCGAATCCGGTGTCGCGCGGCGATATCGTTTCCACCTGGTCGGGCGTGCGTCCCGTCATCGCGTCGGACAAGGGCAGGGATCCTTCGAAGGAACGGCGCGATCACGCTGTATGGAGCGACAATGGCCTGGTGACGGTCACCGGCGGCAAGTTGACGACATTTCGTCTTATCGCGCTGGATGCCCTCAACGCAGCGGCGGCTGCCTTTGGCAGCTTCGCACCGGTGGAACTCGATGACAGTGTGTTCAAATCCCCGGAGATCACCGAGGACGATCTCCCCACATCCGATAAGGCGTGGGCCCGGCGCCTGATAGGTCGCTACGGCGAACACGCCAAACGCCTGCTCGAAGAGGCACCCGAGGCGGAAAGGCAACCTGTCGCCGATACACAATTCTGTCTCGCCGAGTGCCGCTGGGCGGCGCGCAACGAATCCGTGGTACATCTGGATGACCTGTTGCTCAGGCGTACACGCCTGGGTGCTTTATTGGAACAGGGTGCGCAGTCCCTGTTTCCGGAACTGGAGGAGATCTGCGCCCGAGAGCTGCAATGGAGCAAGCAGCAGTGGCAAGCTGAATTGGCCCGCTACCGGGAGATCTGGACAAACCATTATTACCTGCCCGCGCACTGAGGGGTTCCAGACAAACCACGATGGATAATAACAACAGCTACGTCATGGCGATCGATAACGGTACGCAAAGTGTTCGCGCGCTGGTGTTTGATCTTGAAGGGCAACTGGTCGCCAAGAGCAAGGTGGAAATCGAGCCCTATTTTTCCGACAAGCCGGGCTGGGCGGAGCAGCATGTAGACTATTTCTGGGACAACCTGTGCAAGGCCTGCGAGGGATTGTGGCCCCAGCTCGACGTCCCGAAAAGCGCAATCAAGTCAGTCGCACTGACCACCCAGCGGGCGACGGTGGTGAACCTGGACGCGGCTGGCAAGCCCCTGCGGCCGGCGATTGTCTGGCTGGATCAGCGCCTGGAGAAGGACCTGCCCGGCATGGGTCCGTGGGGACTGCTGCTTGCGCTGGCGGGGGAGCGGGAAACCGTGCACTTTTTTCGCAGCCAGGCCGAGGCGCACTGGATCAGGAACAACCAGCCGGAGATATGGGCGAGAACGGCAAAATATTTGTTGCTTTCCGGCTACATCACCTACCGCCTGACGGGCAGATTCATCGACTCCGTGGCGAGCCAGGTCGGGTACCTGCCCTTCGATTTCAAAAAGCACCGCTGGGCGGGGCCGCTGGACTGGAAATGGCGGGCCCTGCCGATCAGGCGCGATCAATTGCCCGAACTGGTGCCCCCCGGGTCGGCACTCGGCACAATCAGCGCAGAAGCCGCGCGGATGACCGGTATCCCGGAGGGTCTGCCGCTGATATCCGCGGGCGCGGACAAGGCGTGTGAAGTACTCGCCTCGGGGTGTCTGACGCCGGATACCGGTAGCCTGAGTTATGGCACCACCGCCACCTACAACAGTACGAATACCCGTTACATAGAAGCTATCAAGCACGTTCCCGCCTATCCCGCCGCGATACCCGATGCCTATAACACCGAGACGATTGTGCAGCGCGGTTACTGGATGGTGAACTGGTTCAAACGCGAATTTGGACTGCGTGAGCAGCGCATTGCACAGCAGCGTGGGGTGGAGGTTGAAACGCTGTTCGACGATTTGATCAGGCAGGTGCCGCCCGGCTCCATGGGCCTGGTTATACAGCCGTACTGGTCACCCGGCGTGCGCATCCCGGGCCCGGATGCCAAGGGCGCGATGATAGGTTTTGGTGACGTGCATACCCGCGCCCATATTTATCGCGCCATCATCGAAGGCCTGGCCTATGCCCTGCGCGAGGGCAAGGAGCGCCTGGAAAAGCGCAGTGGCCACAGAATAACCACGTTGCGGGTATCGGGCGGCGGCTCGCAAAGTAATGAGTGCATGCAGATTACGTCGGACATCTTTGGCATGACCGTGGAGCGCCCGCACACTTTCGAGACATCCGGCCTTGGCGCGGCGATCAATGCCGCCGTCGGTGCGCGATTGTATCCCGATTACGCCACCGCATTGCAGCACATGACACACGTGGGTGACCGCTTTGAGCCCATAAAAGAAAACGTGGCGATTTACGAAGGGCTGTACAGGCAGGTGTACCTGAAAATGTATGACCGGCTCAGGCCGCTGTATCATTCCATACGCGAGATCACGGGTTACCCTTTCTGACGCATCCGCCGCCTGACAAAAATAAAAACGGGCTCAGTGGCGTATGGCGTATAATGTGGTATCCCGAGGGCGGGTATAGGCCGAATACCATAGAAACAATCTCACGCGGGCAACAGGTCGGTGTCAGGATCAGCTATCAGACACTAGAGATAGGCCCCATAGATATCCACCTGTGCACGCTGCGCGATAAACAGCAGTACTCGGACCCCGATGGCATCGCGGAGGCGATGGGTATTTCTTCCGCTACATGGTCGATGTTCGGCGTGGTGTGGGATTCCAGCAAGGTTCTGGCCCATTACATGCTCCAGTGCATGCGCGAGAGTGACCTGCAGGGGAACCGTATCCTCGAGGTCGGATGTGGTATCGGCCTGACGAGCCTGATGCTGAACTGTCGTGGCATGAATATTACAGCCACCGACCACCATCCCGAGGCCGAGCGAATGCTGGAGCGCAATACCCGGCTCAACGGCGGGCCCAGGATTCCCTTCGTATGCACTGGCTGGGAAGAGGAAGAAAGTGGTCTGGGTCGATTCGACCTGATTCTGGGCAGCGATATACTCTACGATAGACGCCATCTCGAGGCGCTGGCACGTTTTATTGACGGTCATGCGAATCCGCGGTCGGAGGTTGTGATTGCCGATCCTGGGCGCGGCGAGTGCGGGCGATTCGGCAAAATCCTGTTCAGACTGGGGTTTACGGATCAAACTGCGATTCGTCCGGAAACCCCGTTTCTGAAAACGCCTTTCAATGGCCGTATTCTGCGATTTCGACGAAACTGACCTGCAGCATCCGGCCATGGACTATGGTGCTCTGACTGCGTGCCGTCACAGTTGTGCTTGCTTGCCTTCGGGCATGTTGATCGCCGTCATGGAAAATACCTGACCGGCCGGGTAGGCTTCACGTTTTTGCCGGCTGGCGCGACGAGAGGCGGGTTTGGAACGACTGATTCGCATGGGGCTGACAAGCGGACTGCCGGCGATCATTGCGATCCTGGCGCTTGCGCTGGGTGCCATGGCCCTGGTGTTTACACCGCGCGAGGAGGAGCCGCAGATCGAGGTGCCGCTTGTGCGCCTTTCCGTCGAGGCGCCGGGGCTCTCCGCCACGCAGGTCGAGCGCCAGGTGGCCATTCCGGTCGAGAAGCTGTTGGCACAGATCCCCGGCGTGGAGCACATCTATTCCACCACGCGCACTGGCGGCACCACCGTGACGCTGCGTTTTTATGTCGGAGAGGACCGTGAAGAGGCCCTCCTGAATACCTACATCAAGCTGTTTTCCAACCAGGACCGGATTCCGCCCGGGGTGGCCGACTGGATTGTCAGGGAAATGTCTGTCGATGATGTGCCCATCGTCGTTCTGGGGCTCTGGAGCGAGAATGCGGACCTTTACAGCGACTATGAACTGCGCCGCATGGCGGCGGAGATGGCCACGGAACTACAGGCAATTCCGCAAACCAAGGGCGTGACCGTTACCGGCGGACGTCCGCGCGTGATTCGCCTGTTGCTGGACAGTGAGTCGCTCACCGCGCACAAGACGACACCCCTGGACGTTATTGAGGCCATCCGGTTGTCGAACCGACTCAGCCGGACCGGCGCGTTGCTCGGCCACAACCGCATAGAAATAGTCGAGAGCGGCGACTTCATCGCTTCGCTTGATGAGTTGCGACAGATGCCGGTCAACGTTATCGATGGCGTTTCGGTACGCCTCGGGGACATCGCGACCATCGAGGATGGACCGGACCTGCCTGAGCAGTACAACTGGCTTGAGTTCGGTGCCGCCCATCCAGAGGGCCTGGATGATGCCAAGTCGCCTGTGGTGACGCTTGCGATTGCCAAGCAACCGGGTGCCAATGCCGTCTGGGTGGCTGGTGACGTGCACCGCAAAATCGCGCAATTGCAGTCGGAGTTACTGCCGCCGCAGGTGCACGTGGAGGTGCTGCGCGATTATGGCGAGACGGCCGACGACAAGGTCAATAATCTCGCGACGAGTCTCGGTATCGCGATTCTCACCGTCGTGGTTTTCATCGGTATCTTCCTCGGCCCGCGGCCGGCCATCGTTGTCGGGCTCGCGGTGCCGATCTGCTATGGCGTGACGCTGGCGCTCGACATGGCGTTCGGATACACGATAAACCGTGTCACATTGTTCGCGCTGATACTGTCTCTGGGTTTGCTGGTCGATGACCCGATCACCGGTGTCGATAACATAGAGCGTTTCCTGCGCGAGACATCAGGCGATCGACTCGATCGGATTCTCGGCGCCATGATGGAGATACGCGGCGCGCTGGTGATGAGTACACTCACCATCGTGCTGGCATTTGTGCCGCTGGCATTCATCACCGGCATGATGGGACCGTACATGGCGCCGATGGCGTTCAATGTGCCGGTCAGCGTTGTCGCGAGCACGATAGTGGCATTCCTTGTAACGCCCTGGATTGCCAACAAGCTGATTCGGCCGCGCCGGGACGTGACGGTGAATGGCGATGGCATCTATTCCCGGTTGATAAGACCGGTCATCTCCAGTCCGGCTCGCGCCAGGCTGTTGCTGTGGTTCGTCCTGCTCCTGTTTCTGATTGCCGTTGCGCTGCCGGCCTTGCGCCTGGTGCCGTTGAAATTACTGCCATTCGATAACAAGAACGAATTACAGATCGTGCTCGATATGCCGGAGGGTACATCCCTGGAGGCGACAGCCGCGAAAGCCGCGCAGATCGGCGATGTGCTCAAAAAAATGCCGGAAGTCCGGGCGTTGGCTTATTTTATCGGCCGGCCGTCGCCGATCGACTTCAACGGCCTGATCCGCCAGTACGATCTGCGCGAGGCGCCGCATCTCGCCGACATCCGCATCACCCTGGCCGACAAGCATCGTCGCACGCTGCAGTCCCACGGTATTGTGCTGAAAATGCGCAAGCTGCTCAAACCGCTGGCACAGAGGGGGGTGATGATCCGCGTGGTGGAGGTGCCGCCGGGGCCGCCGGTCATCAGTACCCTGGTGGCGGAAATCTACGGCACGGCGAGTACGCCCTATGCCGACTTGCACCGCGCGGCGAACACTCTGGCTGAGCGGATGATCCGCGAGCCACATGTGCTCGATGTCGAGACGACGGCGGAAGCTGTCACCGCGCGGCAGCGCTTCGTTACCGACAAGCAGAAGGCGGCGCTGTCGGGCATTGCCACCGCGGATATTGAAGCCACCGTGCGCGCGGCAAGCGCGGGCACGGTGGCAAGCCATATGAACTTCGAGCGGGAACTTGACCCTGTGCCCCTTCTGGTGCGGTTGCCCGATACCGAGCGAATGACCATCGAGGAGCTGGACGGCCTGTATGTGCGCGGCCGCCCCGGCATTGCCCGCACCGATGCGCGTCTCGGCCTGGAAGCGGCGCCGCAGCCGCTGGTCGCGCTGGGCGAACTGGGCGAATTCCGGCAGGTAGCCTCGGACCAGCCGATCTATCGAAAAAACCTCTTGCCTGTTGTGTATGTCATGGCCGAGATATCCGGGCGGACGCCCGCGGACGTTATTGCCGACATCGTCGCGGACAGAGGCGATGCGCCCGTGGCGAAGAGTGAGTGGTCCGCGCGCACGTTCCTGACGCCGGGCGGTACGGCGGCGTGGAACGTGGCTGACGATATCGCGGTGCGCTGGGCGGGCGAGGGCGAATGGCAGGTCACGTTGCGCGTGTTCCGCGATATGGGTCTGGCTTTTGCATTTGCGCTGGTCGCCATCTTCATCGTGCTGCGCATTCAGACTTCATCATCGGTTATCGCGCTCATCATCATGTCGGCGATCCCTCTGACATTCATCGGCATCATGCCGGGTTTCTGGCTGCTCAACCTGCTGGTGGGCGCCAATGTTGCCGGGGCGCCGAATCCCGTGCTGTTCACCGCGACGGCAATGATAGGCATGATCGCGCTGGCAGGTATTGTCGTGCGCAACTCGTTGATACTCGTCGAGTTTATCAACAACCGGAGGGAAGAGGGCGCCTCGGTCAGTGATGCCATCGCCAGCGCCGGCGAGGTGCGTATGCGGCCGATCCTGCTCACCGCGGGTACAACACTGCTGGGCAATATGATCATTACCCTCGATCCGGTGTTCAGCGGACTGGCGCTGGCTATTATCTTTGGCATCATCGCCTCGACATTCTTTACGCTTGCCGTGGTACCGGCCGCGTATTACCTGATATTTCGTGATCCGGAGGACTCACCATGAGCGCGCTCAAAGCCAAAACCCTGGCTGCTGTCGTGGGGTTCGGTGGGCTGCTCCTGCTTATTGCCTGGATCGCGGGAGTGTTCACGCCCAAGATCAATCCGGGACTTATTGAAGCGCAGCGTACACCGATCGACGAGTCGCGACTCTATACGGTGCAGCCCGTGAAGCCCGAACGCTTCGATGACATTCCCGCGACGATCGCTGCGCGCGACAACACTATCGTGGCTTCGCGCATTCTTTCGACTGTGAGCGAGGTCAATGTGCGCGCTGGTGATATCGTCGACGCGGGTGATGTGCTGGTCATGCTTGAGAGGGCTGATTTGCTGTCGCGGGTTGAACAGGCCAGAGAAGAAGTGAACCGTGTTTCCGCCCAGTTGATAGATACCGAGCGCCGTTTAGAACGCGTGCAGGAGCTGCGTCAGCAGGCGATGGTGTCCGAAGCCGAACTCGATCTGGCGCAATCGAACTACGATGCATTGAAAGCCCGGCTCGCGCAGGCGCGGCAGGCCCTTTCAGAGGCTGAAATCGTGCTGGGTTACGCCACGGTGCGGGCGCCCATCGATGGGCGTGTGATCGAACGCCGGGTAGAGCCCGGCGATACCGTTGCGCCGGGCGCGGCGCTATTGGCGCTCTACGATCCTACTTCGCTGCGCGTCGAAGTTGCGGTACCGGAACAGGATGCCATTGAGCTCGAGTTGGGGCAGCAGGTGAACATTTCGATCCCCTCGCTCGACCAGCAAATGATCGGTACGATCGAGGAAATAGTGCCCGCGGCTGATACCGCGTCGCGCACGTTCCAGGTCAAGGCCGCTATCGATCTCGCGCCCGGTATTCGACCCGGCATGTTCGCACGATTTCACATCGCACTCGAAAGATCGCCGGTCCTGGCGGTGCCGGCCACTTCCATCGTTCGCGTCGGCCAGCTGGATATGGTCGAGGTCTACCTCAAGGAGGGCAGGGTGGAGCGGCGCTTCGTGCGGCTCGGGCGTATACATGCCGAGCGCGGGCTGGTCGAGGTGCTGAGTGGGCTCGAACAGGGAGAGCACATACTGCGCGTCCCGCAGTCCTGAAGTGCCCGCAGGAAGGAGCCGGGCACAGCCGGGTAATGCGAGCGAAATAGTCAAACCGATCGGTCGGTTCGAAAAAACAGGGAGGAAGTGTCATGCGGTATTTTTTAATCGCCATGCTATGGATGTTGATCTGTGCCGCCCCCGCGGTCACCAGCGAGAGCGCCGGGGTGGGGCAGGCAGGAAACATCGTCATGGACGGCTACCGGCAGTTTATTGACTCCTGCGCCTTCTGCCACGGGGTGGACGGCAAAGGCCAGGGTGAGGCAGTCAACATGCTCAGCGCGCAGCCCACCAATCTCAGGTTGTTGTCGAAGAACAACGACGGCGTATTTCCGCTCGAATACCTCTACTACAGCATCGACGGCAGGGACGACCTCACAGCCCACGGCTCCGGAGAAATGCCGGAGTGGGGCGATCTTTGGGAGCGGGGCGTGCCGCCCGAGTTCTCGCAGGCCTATGTGCGCTCACGCATTTTCCAGATCATCATGTATCTCAATTCGATTCAGGAGTAGCCTCGAAGGCTAAAGTCATGGAGTGAGCCACGGAGGTGCCAGATGGCTGATATTGTCTTTATCCCGGGCGCCGGGTTCCCGGGCGCCGGACTCCCGGACTGCCGCGCTGGCTGGACCCACTGGCACGACCTGCGCGCCTTGAAGGAATACTGGTGAGTAGTCCTTCGGCGCGATCCGGCACAGCTCTCGTGGGCTTCAATGCGATTACACTGGCGACCCACGATATGGCGCGTGCGGTGGCTTTCTACCGGTCGCTGGGGTTTGTCCTGCGCTTCGGCGGACCGACCGCCGACTTTAGCAGTTTCGCAGTGGGCGAGAGCCATTCGCTCAACCTGATCCTCCAGCCGCCAGGGCAGCAATGGCAGTGGTGGGGCCGGGTAATCATCTACGTGAACGATGTCGATGCATTCCATGCCCATGCGGTGGCGACAGGCCTGCATCCTGAAGGCGAGCCCCGGGACGCGCCCTGGGGGGAACGCTACTTCCACATCGCGGATCCCGATGGGCACGAGCTCAGTTTCGCCCGGCCCATCGCGGAGCAGCGGTAGGAGTGCGGGCGACGTCTCGTTATACTGATGGTTCGAGATCGCGACAAGCGAGGAGAGTACCATGGGTTTTGCACTATCGGACATGCAACTGACCAGCGATGGGTTCGCCCAGGGCGAGGCGATTCCGAGGAAATACACAGGGGAAGGAGAGGATATTGCACCCGGCCTTTCCTGGACTGGTGCACCCGCGGATGTACGGACTTTCGCCGTCGTCTGTCACGACCCCGATGCGCCGCTGGTTACCGCGAAAGGCACCTACGGTTTTGTGCACTGGGTTCTGTACAACATCCCGGGGGAGGTAAACCGGCTCGAAGAGGGCGACAGCGGCTACACAGCCGGTGTGAACGATTTCGGCAATATCGGTTACGGTGGTCCGATGCCGCCCGACGGGCACGGTGAGCACAATTACTATTTCTGGGTGCTGGCGCTCGCGGACGACTCACCGCTGGAAGAGGGCCTGACCCTCTGGGAGCTGCTGGCGAAGATCGAACCTCATCTGCTCGGGATGAACCGGCTGGTCGGTCGCTACGAACGCAAGTGATGGGAACCTTCGGTGGTGTCCGGAGCTGTCAGTCGGGGGCGGGTATTTCCTCGAAGGACATGAACCGGCATTCATCGACCATGCTGCGTTGTCGTTGACGTTTTATCCACGCCGGTCTGATCTGTCGGTTCTGCCCGTGTCGGTCTGCACGCCATGCATATAAGCCGCCTTCAGGGCTGCAACGGAATGCTTCTTGCGCATGCAGCAGTTAACGTGCAACAAGATGGTCCGTACAACAGATAGCGGTCGGTAGCCAAGGAGGTTCCCATGCGTGGATTCACGCTCGGACGACTTTTCGGAATTGAAATCGGGATCGACTGGAGCCTGCTGATCATTTTCTTCCTGATCACCTTCAGCCTCGCCGCCGGGCTGTTTCCCGCCTGGCATCCCGACTGGAGCGCTCCGCTGGCGTGGTTTACCGCCCTGGTCGCGGCGACGGTCTTTTTTGCCTCGGTGCTGGCGCACGAGCTGTCACACGCGGTGGTGGGTCGGGCGCGCGGCATTGAGGTCAAGCGTATAACCCTGTTCGTTTTCGGCGGCATGGCACACATGGAAAACGAACCGCGCGCCTGGCGGGATGAACTGTGGATGGCGATTGTGGGGCCGATTACCAGCCTTGTGCTGGGCGTGGGATTTCTGGTTCTGGCCGGATGGTTCATCGAGCCGGGCACGCTGGGGCAACAACAGCCTGAACAGGTGTTTTCGCAGTTGGCGCCGGTGCCCACGGTGCTGTTGTGGCTGGGCAATATCAATATTATCCTCGCCCTGTTCAACCTGGTACCGGGTTTTCCGCTGGACGGCGGGCGGGTGCTGCGTGCTGTCCTTTGGGGCATCACCGGCGATATGCAGCGGGCTACCCGCAGTGCGTCACAGGCGGGGCAGGTGTTTGCGTGGTTTCTTATCGCGTGTGGTCTGGCGATGATACTGGGCGTGCGGCTGCCGGTGTTTGGTAGCGGCCTGCTGCCCGGCGTGTGGCTGGCGTTTATCGGCTGGTTTCTCAACAATGCCGCGATCATCAGTTACCGCCAGCTGCTGATTCAGGATGTGCTCGAGGATGTCCCGGTCCGGCGACTGATGCAAACCGGGTTTCCGAAAATACCCACAAATACCACGGTGGCCGAGTTGATTGATGAGCATCTGCTGGGCACGGAGCACCGCGTGTTTCCGGTATTCGACAACGAACGCTTCGCGGGCCTGGTCTGTCTCCACGACATTCGCCAGCTGCCCCCGGCGGAGCGTTCGACTACTCCTGTCGGGCGCATCATGAGGCCATTGTCGGAACTGACGACCGCTTCTCCCCGTGAAGATGCCGCCGCCGTACTCCAGCGGCTCGGCCATGCGGGGGTCAACCAGTTGCCCGTCACCGATAATGGCGAACTGCAGGGCATCATCCGCCGGGAAGACATCATGCAATGGCTGTCCCTGTACGGTAGCGGGGAAATCCGCGATAGTTTGCCGGGCCGATGACTTGGTTGCGTCCACCGTTCGAAACACATGGTCCCGGTATGCGGGTGGTGCAACCGGTGTACGCGGGCGATGGAAGCCGGACCTGTAAGTCGGAGTTGCCGTTCGACATCCGTAACCTGGCCAAAGCAAACGTTTAGAAGCGACCGAGATCACGGAATGGGTGATTTCATTGGTCTGCCGGAGTGTGGTGTGGCATAGTTTCTACGACCCATAATACGACGGCCGGCGCGCGCAGCGAGCGCACATGCAAGTTGACCCCCAAGTGCCCGCAGCGCGTATGGACGATCTGGACAAGACGGGTCCTGTGCATTCAGAGCGCTATCTGGAAGATTCGGTAGTCAACCTTATCGCCCTGACCACCGCGACGATTGTCAGCGGCTTTGCGGCCTTCCGCTGGTACCAGGGCGACTACGCCGGGGCCGGCGTCAACAGTCTGATCGTCGCATCCGTCATCGGCTCCCTGTTGCTTGGCCGCTTGCCGCGGTTCCGCGCCGTGGCGATGAACGTGTTCGGATTCACGATCAGTGCGGCGTGCCTGTTGAGTTCACTGCTCGTCAGCAGCAATGGCCTGTTGTGGGCTCTGCTCGTCCTGCTGATCAACGCGCTGATTCTGACCCGCATCTGGGCGCTCGGCCTGAATGCCGCCGTTATTCTGATTCTCACCGCCTCGACCCATCTCTACGACACGATGCTGCAACAGGCGAGCTGGACCACGGTAGCGCTTCTGATCACGGCGTTCACGATGATGTTGACGGACCAGTTGCGCGACCAGCGCAAGGCGCTGGCGCGCCAGGCCAATCTCGACCCGCTGACCGGCACCGCAAACCGCCGCCTCATGGTGGCGCATCTTTCCGAGATTGTCGCCGAGCGGCGGCGCGATCAGCGCAGCGCCACGCTCATGGTGCTGGATCTGGATCTGTTCAAGCAGGTGAATGATCGCTACGGTCACGAAACGGGCGACAGGGTGCTGATAGAATTCTCGCACAGTGTCGCCTCCTGCCTGCGCGAAACTGACGGTCTGTACCGCATGGGTGGCGAGGAGTTTGTGGTGCTTTTGCGCGGCATGGACCTGGCGACCGCGCGGGCGGAATTGCCGGAATTGCACCAGCGGCTGTCCGGAATGGTCAGCGCGCCGGGCGGCCCCATAGAGTTCTCCGCCGGCGCCGCGGTGCTGCACGAGGAGGAAGACTGGTCGGAATGGCTGGGGCGCGCCGACAGGGCCCTTTACAAAGCGAAGGAAAGCGGGCGCAATCGCCTGGAGTTCAGCGAAAGCTGAGTTTTGCGCGGCGGCTCAGTCGCTTGATTCGGGCAATCAGGGTACGCAATTGAGAACGGTGACGGGTACTGGCCCCCATGGCGGTTCCAGTACGAGCTCGGAGAGGATACGGCCCACGGGAACCTCGTGGCGGGGGAGGTAGCACCGGTGTTGCCATCCGCAGACCACGAGGCCTGGATGCGCCGGGCCCTCGAGCTGGCTGATCGGGCGGCTGCAGCCGGCGAAGTTCCGGTAGGCGCCCTCGTTGTGCGGGAGGGACAAGTCCTGGGGGAAGGCTGGAACCAGGTCATCGGAGCGCGCGATCCCAGTGCGCACGCGGAGATGGTCGCGCTGCGGGCAGCCGCCCGGGCGGCGGGCAACTACAGGCTGCCCGGCACGACCCTGTACGTTACCGTGGAACCGTGCACCATGTGCGCCGGCGTACTGGTACACGCCCGTGTGGCGCATCTCGTCTTCGGTGCCCGCGAGCCCAGGGCGGGAGCGGTCTGCAGCAATGGCGCGCTGCTGGATGCCGGCCATTACAATCACCGCGTTGGCTGGCGCGAGGGTATTCTTGCCGGGGAGTGCGCCTCGAAGCTGCAGGCGTTTTTCCGGGCTCGACGACAGTAACAAGCTGTCGGCCGGATTATATGCCAGACCGCTCAACGCGTTTACTGCCAGTGCGTTTTACGGTGGCCGACCGCAAGTTCAGAGCGCCTGCAGGTTGAGATCGCGCACCGGTTCAGGGAGATACTCCTCGCTGCGCAGCGGCGGCCTGGCGTTGTTGCCCGGTATATCCTGCCATTGGAGAATGCGGTAGTAGTGGCGAATATTCTGCACATAGTTCACCGCTTCGGTACCGCGCGCGTAGCCATAGCGCAGCGTCTTGTAGAACTTGCTCTGCTGCAGCAGCGGCAGGCGTTCCATGATATCGCGCCACAGGTGCGGATCCCCGCCCTGGCGCTCTGTCAGTACCCGCGCATCTTCCAGGTGACCCATGCCGATGTTGTAGGCCGCCAGGGCCATCCAGGTCCGATCCGGTTCCACGATATCCGGTGGCAGGCGGCGCTTGATGTTCTTGTAATAGCGGGCCCCGCCGCGCAGGCTCTGCCCGGCGTCGAGCCGGTTATCCACTCCCATTTCACGCGCCGTTGGCAGTGTCAGCATCATCATGCCCCTGACACCGGTGGGTGACGCCGCGAGGGGATTCCAGTGGGATTCCTGGTAAGCGATAGCGGCGAGCAGGCGCCAGTCGATCTGGTATTCCCCGGCCACCTGCTGAATCAGTTCGCGATAGGGTGGCAGGTCGCGCTGCATATTGAGATTGAACGTATGCGAGCCGATGCGCGAGATCCCCGCGACGTGGCCAAAGTGCTGTTCGCGCAACTGCGCCAGCGTACCCTCCTGCTCAAGACGCTGGAGAAGTGCATTGATGCGCGCCAGCAGGCGGGCATGGTCCCGGCCCGGGGGGAGGTACCAGACGATCTCTTCTTCGGCGCCGAGATCGAAGGCGACCTTCAGGCGCGGGAACAGGCTCTGCTGCACCGCGAACTCCGTGGAGTCGATCAGGGCGAGCTGCGCCTTGCCCTGTCTCACCATCGCCAGCAGATCCATCGTGTCGCCCTCGCCGATTTCCCGCCACGCAAGATCTTCCAGCGCGGTGTCGCGCAGGGTCCGTAACGCTTCGGCATGACTGGAGCCGGCGAGCGTGACGATGTCCATGCCGGGCAGGTCGTGGATACCGCGTGGACGGAAGTTGCCCGCTTTGTAGATCACCTGTGTCACAACGCTGGCGTAGGGGATGGAGTGGGGAAATCGGGCGTCCCGCCGTGTCGTGAGGGTCAACCCCGCCGCCGCCAGGTGTACTTCGCCGCGGCGCAGGCGGCTGAATATCTCCCGCAGGCCGAAGGCCGGCTCCATGACCAGTGCCACACCCAGTTCTTCCGCCAGCAGGCCGGCCAGTGTGTATTCAAAACCCGCCGGACCGGACCTGGTCAGGTAATAGGTGCTGGGGCTGTTGCGGCTGACGACGTGCAATTCACCCCCGGACAGGATTTCGTCCAGTGAATCCTGTCGGGTACAGCCAGCCAGCAGGACCGCCAGCAACAGCAACAAATTCAGATTACGCGCGTTCACAAGTGCCAGTGTAGCGGCTGCCGCAACGTGCACACAGCGAATTATTGCCGTGGTAGTAGCTCGCTTTGAGAATATGCCGGAAGCGTCACAGGGATATGCTCTCGCTGGAACCGTGCGGCGACAGGACGTCGCCGCCCGAGCCTGGCCAGGGATGGCCGCTTTTTGGCGTGTTCCAGCGAGAGCATATCCCTGTGACGCGGTAAGCCTTGGTGACGCGGTAAGCCTGGCAAAAATTCAAACCGAGCCACTACCGTTGCCGCAGTCGTCTAACGCTGGCCGATCAAATAAAGTACAATGCCGCCCCTCTCAATACCTGCCCCTGGAGTTGCGCGCGGCATGCTGATCCTGCCTGGTAGCCAGGCATTGTCCGACTTCCAAACGGACAAACTGGCGAGGAAGTTTTCCGATATTCACCCCGCAATCACACTGCTGCATACCGAATACCTGCATCTGGCCGCGCTGCACCGACCCCTGGATGAAGGGCAGAAGACGGTGCTCGAACGGCTGCTGGCCTACGGGCCCGCGTCGTCCGCTGTCGCATCGCGGGATGGTGTGGATATGCTGCTGGTGGTACCGCGGCCGGGTACCATCTCGCCCTGGTCCAGCAAGGCGACGGATATTGCGCACAATTGCGGCCTGGTCGACGTGGAGCGGCTGGAGCGCGGTGTTGCGTGGCACTTTGACCTGCCCGCTGATCTGCAGGATTCCGCCCGGGAGGCGCTGCGCGCGTTGCTGCACGACCGCATGACGGAGGTGGTGTTTGCGTCAGTGGATGAAGCCGCCTGCCTGTTTACCCACACCGAACCGCGGCCGCTGTCCACGATCGATATTATCGGTGGCGGGCGGGAGGCGCTGGAGCGCGCGGACCGCGAGCTGGGGCTGGCGCTGGCGGGCGACGAGATCGACTACCTGTTGCACAACTTCATCGCCCTGGGCCGCAACCCCAGTGATGTCGAGCTCATGATGTTTGCCCAGGCCAACTCCGAGCACTGCCGTCACAAGATCTTCAACGCCGACTGGACGATAGACGGCAAACCGCAGCCGCGTTCTCTCTTCGGCATGATTCGCCACACCCATGAGTGCGGCGGCGACAACGTGCTCTCGGCCTATTCGGACAATGCCGCCGTGGTCAGGGGGCCGGTCGCGGGCCGCTTTTTTCCGCACCCCGAGACAGGGCACTACCAGTACACGACGGAACCCGTACACCTGCTCATGAAGGTGGAAACCCACAACCACCCCACCGCCATCGCGCCGTTTCCGGGGGCCGGGACCGGGGCCGGGGGCGAGATACGCGACGAAGGCGCCGTCGGCAGAGGCTCCAAACCCAAGGCGGGAATGACGGGGTTTTCGGTCTCCAACCTCCTGATACCGGGCTTGCGCCAGCCCTGGGAATTCGACTACGGCAAACCGGGCCGCATTGTCTCGGCGCTGGACATCATGCTCGAGGCGCCGATCGGCAGCGCCGCCTTCAACAACGAATTCGGGCGGCCCAATCTGTGCGGGTATTTCCGTACCTTCGAAATGCGGGCGGCGGGCCCCGGCGGGGAGGAAATGCGCGGCTATCACAAGCCGATCATGATCGCCGGGGGGTACGGCAACATTCGTGATGAACACGTGGCCAAGGGCGTGTTCAGCGCCGGCGCCAGGCTGATCGTGCTCGGCGGGCCGGCCATGCTCATTGGTCTCGGCGGCGGGGCGGCGTCCTCCATGGCCAGCGGAGAGAGCCTGGAGTCTCTCGATTTCGCCTCCGTGCAGCGCCAGAATCCGGAGATCGAGCGTCGCTGCCAGGAGGTGATCGACCGCTGCTGGCAGCTGGGCGCGGACAATCCGATCGCGTTTATCCACGATGTCGGTGCGGGCGGACTGTCCAATGCCCTGCCGGAACTGGTCGGGGATGGCGGCCGTGGCGGTTGTTTCGAGCTGCGCGATGTGCCCAGCGCCGAACCGGGCATGTCGCCGCTGGAGATCTGGTGCAATGAGTCCCAGGAGCGGTACGTGCTGGCGGTCGAGGAGGATGCAATGGCGCGGTTCGCCGCCATTTGCGAGCGCGAGCGTTGTCCCTTTGCGGTGGTCGGCGAGGCCACGGCGCGGCACCAACTCACCGTCACCGACCGGGCGGTCGGCAATGTCCCCGTGGATCTGCCGATGGATGTCCTGTTCGGCAAGCCCCCGGGCATGAACCGTGCCTTCGAGCGGGTGACGGTGGCCCGGGCGCCGCTGTCGCTGGATGTCGACATCGGCGAGGCGCTCGAGCGCGTGTTGCAGGTGCCGGCCGTCGCCGCCAAGGGCTTTCTGGTCACGATCGGTGACCGCACCGTGACGGGCATGGTGGCGCGGGATCAGATGGTGGGGCCCTGGCAGGTGCCGGTTGCCGACTGCGCGGTGACCACCGTGTCCTACGACGGCTTCGCCGGAGAAGCCATGGCGATGGGCGAACGCACCCCCCTGGCGCTGGTAAACGGCCCGGCCTCGGGGCGTATGGCGGTGGCGGAGGCGATCACCAATATCGCCGCCGCGGCCATCGCCGAACTGCGCGATATCAAGCTGTCCGCCAACTGGATGTGCGCCGCCGGTCACGGTGTGGAGGATCAGGTCCTGTTCGACACGGTGCGGGCGGTCGGTATGGAATTCTGCCCGGCGCTGGGACTGACTATCCCCGTGGGCAAGGATTCCATGTCCATGCGCACCACCTGGCGCTGCGGGGACGAAGAGCGTGCGGTCACCGCGCCCATGTCGCTCATCGTATCGGCCTTCGCCCCGGTGACGGATGCCCGGCTCTCCCTGACGCCGCAATTACAACCCGAAGCCGACGCCCTGCTGGTGCTGGTCGACCTCGGCCGGGGAGCCAACCGGCTCGGCGGTTCGGCGCTGGCCCAGTCCTGTGGCCAGCTCGGCGATACGGTGCCCGATCTGGATGATCCCGGCGACCTGGCGGCCTTTTTCTCGCTGGTGCAGGAGTTTCTGCAGCGCGGTGAGATCATCGCCTACCACGATCGCTCCGATGGCGGTCTCGTGGTAACCCTGCTGGAAATGGCTTTCGCCGGCCGCTGCGGCCTTGAGGTCGATATCGGCGCCCTGCCCGGCGAAGTACTGCAGAAGCTGTTCAGCGAGGAGGCAGGCGCTGTGTTGCAGCTGCCGCGCGCTTGCGTCGCGCCGTTTGGCACGCGCGCCGGGGAGCTGGGCCTCGCCGGGTGCGTGCACACGCTCGGCACGGCTGCAGTGGGCGATCGTATTGTTGTGGCCGACAGGGGCGGGGCGGTGTTCGAGGACAGCCGCCCCCGCCTGCAGCGACTGTGGGCGCGCACCAGTTACGAAATCCAGGCCCTGCGCGACAATCCCGAATGCGCCGCCGAGGAATACGCGCGCTGCGACGGGAACGATCCGGGGCTGTCCGCACATCTCGGTTTCGATGCGGCCGAGGATGTCGCCGCGCCTTTTATCGGCACCGGTGCGCGCCCGCTTATCGCCATTCTGCGGGAGCAGGGGGTCAACGGCCAGGTGGAAATGGCGGCGGCCTTCGATCGGGCCGGTTTTGCCTGCCGGGATGTGCACATGAGCGATATCCTGGCCGGCCGTGCGCAGTTGGACGAGTTTCGCGGGCTGGTCGCCTGCGGCGGATTTTCCTACGGCGACGTGCTGGGGGCCGGCGAGGGCTGGGCCAAGAACATCCTGTTCAATGCACGGGCCCGCGAGCAGTTCGAGCAGTTCTTCCGGCGCGGCGATACGTTCACGCTGGGCGTGTGCAACGGCTGTCAGATGGTGTCCAGCCTGAAGGTTTTGATACCGGGCGCGGAACACTGGCCGCGGTTTGTGCGCAACCGTTCGGCGCAGTTCGAGGCGCGTCTGTCGCTGGTGCGTATCGAGCGCAGTCCCTCGGTGCTGCTGCGGGACATGGCCGGCTCCCATCTGCCTATAGCTGTGGCGCACGGCGAGGGCCGCGCGGAGTTTGCCGACGCTGCCGCCCGCCGCGCCTGCGAGACGAGCGGCACCGTGGCACTGCGTTTTATCGAGAACGACCTGGCGGTCGCCGAGCGCTATCCGGCCAACCCGAATGGCTCGCCGGCCGGTGTGACAGGCCTGAGCAGCGCGGACGGGCGCGTTACCATCATGATGCCGCACCCGGAGCGTGTGTATCGCACCGTACAACACTCCTGGGAACCGCCGGGCTGGGGCGCCGACGGCGGCTGGCTGCGCCTGTTCCGCAACGCGCGCCGCTGGCTGGGCTGAGCCGCCTCCTTTATAATGTCGCCCTTTTCACCCGGGAGCCCGGCTCCCGACACCGGTTAGATCGACTTTATGCTGAATAAATACCCGCTGTGGAAGTATCTGCTGATCCTGTTTGTCATACTGCTGGGCGCTTTTTTATGCGGCGCCCAATCTGTATGCACCGGACCCGGCTCTGCAGATCACCGGCGAGAGCAGCGCGCAGGAGATCGATCAGGCCGTGCTGGACAGGGCCTCTGCCGCGCTGGACGAGGCGGGAATCGTTCATTTCGGCGCCACGATCGAGCCCCAGGGGCGCAATGCGCTCATCCGGCTGGAGGATGCCGACAAGCAGCTCACCGCCCAGGCGGTCGTGACGCGGGCGCTCGGCGACGGTTTCATCGTCGCGTTGAACCTGGCGCCGACCACACCGGACTGGCTCAGCGATTTCGGCGCCCAGTCCATGAAACTCGGGCTCGATCTGAGCGGTGGCGTCCACTTCAAGATGGAAGTCGATGTCGATGCCGCCGTCGCCCGGCGCATGGAGTTTTATCTCAACGACACCCGACGCGCGTTGCGCGAGGAGCGGATTCGCGGCCTCGTCGCGCTGGACGAGCAGGGCCGGCTGGAAGCGTCATTCAAAAGCGAGGAGCTGCGCGAGAAGGCGCGGGCCGTGATCGCGGAGAACAGCCCCCAGCTGCAGCTCGACAGGGTGGATACCGACGGTAGCTGGAAACTCTATGCCAGCATGACTGAGCAGATGAGCCAGGAGATCGCCGACGACGCGGTGAGCCAGAACCTCACCATATTGCGCAACCGGGTCAACGAGCTCGGCGTCTCGGAACCGCTGGTGCAGCGCCAGGGGCGCAACCGCATTGTCGTGGAGTTGCCGGGCATACAGGATACCGCCGAGGCCAAGCGCATACTGGGCAAGGTGGCCAATCTGGAATTTCGCCTCGTGGCCAGGCAGGATGCCCCCCCGTCGGAAAAGGAGCGTTTTGAATACCGTGCGCCGGAGCGCGCGGGACTGAGCGAGTGGCTGGAGCGCGATGTCATTATCACCGGTGAACTAGTCAGCAACGCCCAGGCAAACTTCGATCAAAACGGTCAGCCCACCGTCAATATCAGCCTCGACAGTGAAGGCGGCCAGCTCATGAACCGGGCCACCCGGCACAACATCAAGCGCCGCATGGGTGTGCTGTTCATCGAGCGCAAGTACCGTACGCGCTACGAGGAGCGGGAGGACGGCACCGAGGTCCCGGTCAGGGTGCCCTACGACGAGGAAAAGTTGCTGACGGCGCCGGTCATCCAGTCGGCCCTCGGCGCCCAGTTCCAGATCACCGGACTGGACAGCCCCCTGGAGGCGTCGGAACTCGCTCTCATGCTGCGCGCCGGCGCGCTGGCCGCGCCGATCACCTTTGTCGAGGAGCGCACCGTCGGCCCGTCCCTTGGCGCGGAGAACATCAGGCTGGGCGTAAAGTCGGTACAGATCGGCCTGGCGCTGGTAGCCCTTTTCATGGTCGTGTACTACCGCGTCTTCGGCGTCGCCGCCGTGATCGCCCTGACCTGCAATCTGATGCTGCTGGTCGCCTTCATGTCGCTGCTCGGCGCGACGCTCACTCTGCCCGGTATTGCCGGTATCGTGCTGACGGTCGGTATGGCGGTGGATGCCAATGTGCTGATTTTCTCGCGCATCCGGGAAGAATTGCGCAACGGTTTGTCGCCGCAGATGGCGATACATTCCGGCTTCGAGCGCGCGGTGGCGACGATTCTGGACGCCAACTTCACGACGTTGATCGTCGCCGTCATCCTGTACGCCGTGGGCACGGGGCCGGTGAAAGGTTTCGCCGTCACCCTGTCGGTGGGCATCGTCACATCCATGTTTACCGCTATCATGGGCACCCGCGCGCTGGTCAACCTGATGTACGGGGGGCGCCGGGTCGACAGTCTCGCCATCGGCGGACGCCAGGTGACGACGTGACAGAGGGACGGACCGGGAGGCATTTCGCATGAAGACCATCGATTTCATGGGCCAGCGCAAGCTGGCGGTCCTGTTTTCCGCGATCGTGCTGCTGATCGCGGTCGGCTCGCTGGCCACGCGGCATTTGAACTGGGGGCTGGATTTCACCGGCGGCACGCTGGTGGAGGTCCATTACAGTGAGACCGCCGACCTGAGCGCTATCCGCGATACGCTGGAAAAGCACGGCTACGAGGGCGCCATCGTCGTCAGCTTCGGCAGCGACCGCGACGTTCTGATCCGCTTGCCCGAGGGTTACTCCGACGAACAGGGTGCCGCGCTGCTGCGCACACTGCAGGAAGCCTACGGCGGCACGGTGGAATTGCGCCGCATCGAGTTCGTCGGCCCCCAGGTCGGGGAGGAACTGCGCGAACAGGGCGGGCTGGCCATGCTGTTGGCCCTGGGCCTGGTCATGCTCTATATCGCCTTTCGCTTTCAGTTCAAGTTCGCCGTCGGCGCGGTGGTCGCCCTGGTGCACGATGTGCTGTTCACACTGGGCTTTTTCTCGATACTGGGACTGGAGTTCGACCTCACCGTGCTGGCGGCACTGCTGGCGGTAATCGGTTATTCCCTGAACGATACCATCGTGGTCTCCGATCGCATTCGCGAGAACTTTCGCAAGCTGCGCCGCGCCGAACCGGTCGAAGTGATCAATATCTCGCTGACGGAAACCCTGGGCCGCACGGTGGTGACGTCCTTCACGACGCTGCTGGTGCTTGTTTCGCTCGCCCTGTTCGGCGCCGAGATCATTCGGGGATTCGCCATTGCGCTGATCGTGGGCGTGGTGATCGGCACCTACTCGTCCATCTATGTCGCCTCCAATGTCCTGTTGATGCTCGGGGTAAGCAAGGAAGACCTGATCATCCCGCCCAAGGAGGGTGCGGAGCAGGAAGAAGTCGCGCCCTGAACCAGTGTTATAATCGCGCGCCTCGCCGCCGTTGTCCGGACACTTTCTATGGAACCGATGATCACCATCGCACTGCGCGCCGCCCGCAAGGCCGGCGACCTGATCGTGCGCGCCTCGGACGATCTCGACCGGGTGGAGGTGCAGGCCAAGGGCGTGAACGACTTCGTCACCGAAGTCGACGTCAGGGCGGAGCAGGAAATCATTTACCACCTGCGCAAGGCCTATCCCGATCACGCGATCCTGGCGGAGGAGGGCGGTCTGACCGGCAGTGCCGACGCCGAGTACTGCTGGGTCGTGGACCCCCTGGACGGCACCACCAACTTTATTCACGGCATCCCGCACTACGCCGTATCCATCGCCTGTCTCTATCGCGGCCGCATGGAACACGCCGTGATCATCGACCCGGTGCGCCGGGAGGAGTTCATCGCCTCCCGCGGCCGCGGCGCCCAGCTCAACGGCCGTCGCATGCGCGTCAGTCAGCTCGGCAGTCTGGAGGGGGCACTGCTCGGCACCGGCATTCCCTTCAAGGATCACTGCGACGACAAATTGCAGCCCTACAGCGAAAGCATCCGCGTGCTGGCCGGACAGAGCGCGGGTATTCGCCGTGCTGGCGCCGCCGCGCTGGACCTCGCCTATGTGGCCGCGGGGCGCCTCGACGCCTTCTGGGAAGTAGGTCTGGCGCGCTGGGATATCGCCGCCGGAGCACTGCTTGTGCGTGAGGCCGGCGGGCTGGTCGCCGACATCGATGGCTCGGACAACTATCTGGATTCCGGCAACATCGTCTGCGGCAATCCCAAATGCTTCAAGGCGGTGCTGCAGACCGTCAAACCGCTGCTGGCCTGATCCGGGGCCGGGCTGTGAACATCGGCAATATCCGCATCGTGCTGGTCAACACCAGCCATCCCGGCAACATCGGCGGCGCGGCCCGGGCCATGAAGAACATGGGTCTGGAGCGCCTTTGCCTGGTGGCGCCGCGCAGCTTCCCCGACGAACATGCCGACTGGCGCGCCGCTTCCGCCGTCGATGTGCTGGAGCGCGCCGTCGTTGTCGAGTCCCTGCAACAGGCAATCGGCGACTGCCACTTTGTCGTGGGCACCAGTGCGCGGGAGCGCCGCATCCCCTGGCCCTTGCTGGATGCGCGCGGCTGCGCGGACCGCATCGCCGCCGCCTCGGACACGGGGCAGGTCGCAGTGCTGTTCGGGCGCGAGGACCGGGGATTGACCAACGACGAATTGCAGTTGTGCAACCTGCATCTGACCGTGCCCACCGCCGCCGGCTACAGTTCGCTGAATCTGGCCATGGCCGTGCAGATCGTCTGCTACGAACTGCATATGCGCGGGCTGACGGACACACCGGCTGTCGCCGGAGAGCACTGGGACGCCCCATTCGCCACGCAGGCGGACATGGAGCGCTTCTACGTCCATCTCGAGCAGACACTGACGGAGCTGGAATTCCTCGACCCCGCGGCGCCGCGCCAGCTCATGCCGCGACTGCGCCGCCTTTACAACCGCGTGCGCCTGGACGAGATGGAGCTGAATATCCTCCGGGGCATCCTGACCGAGACCGACAAGTGGGTGCGCCGGGCCCGCGACCGCGACTAGTCACTGTTCTGGCAGGGAATATGCGGCGTCGAGGACGTGCAGCGGCTCAGTTATAAACGACCGGCGCGAGCACGGGTTGGTTATGGCCCACTGGAACCGTGTGGCGACAGGACGTCGCCACCCGAGCCTGCACACGGAGGTGCGATTTTTGGCGTGTTCCAGTGGGCCATAACCAACCCGTGCGTGAGTGGCGTACTACATTGAAATTGAGCCCCACCAAGAAAGTTGACTAATTTACTAGGTTATTCCACACTTGCCTAAAGGTGCTCCGCGGCCGCCGAACGCTGGCCCGCGACCCGGCGGCCGGCGCACTGATGCGGAAGCAAGCCACAGCGAGCAAACCATGCGACAACCGATCTATCTCGACTACCTGGCGACGACACCCGTCGATCCCCGCGTCGCCGACAAAATGGCGCAGTGTCTGACGCTGGACGGCAACTTCGGCAACCCGGCCTCGCGGTCCCACCTTTACGGCTGGAAAGCGGAGGAGGCCGTGGAGAACGCGCGCGGGCAGGTCGCGGACCTGATCGGCGCCGATCCCCGCGAGATTGTCTGGACATCCGGCGCCACGGAGGCGGACAACCTCGCCATCAAGGGCGTCGCCCACGCCAACCGCGAGCGCGGCCGGCACCTCGTTACGTCGCGCATCGAACACAAGGCCGTGCTGGACACCTGCGGGTTTCTCGAGGGGGAAGGGTTCCAGGTCACGTACCTCGATCCCGACAGCCGCGGGCTGGTGAGTCCGGAAGCGGTGGCGGGCGCCATGCGCGAGGACACCGTGCTGGTCAGTATCATGCACGCCAACAACGAAATCGGCACCATCAACGACATCGCCAGTATCGCCGAACTGACGCGCAACGCGGGGGTATTGTTGCATGTCGACGCGGCACAGAGCGCGGGCAAGATCGACATCGACCTGGAGCAGATGAAGGTCGATCTGATGTCCCTCTCCGCCCACAAGATGTACGGGCCCAAGGGCATCGGCGCGCTGTTCGTGCGGCGCAGGCCCAGAGTGCGCCTGGAGCCCCAGATCCACGGGGGCGGCCATGAGCGCGGCATGCGCGCCGGCACGCTCGCCACGCACCAGATCGTGGGCATGGGCGAAGCGGCCCGTATCGCGCGGGAAGAGATGGCCGGCGAAGCACAACGGCTGCGGGAGTTGCGCCAGCGGTTCTGGCAGGGAATAAAGGATATCGAGCGGATCCAGGTCAACGGCGATGAAGAGCGGCGCCTGCCCGGCGCAATCAATATCAGCGTCGCCTTTGTCGAGGGGGAGTCCCTCATCCTGTCCCTGAAGGATCTGGCGGTTTCCAGCGGTTCGGCCTGCACCTCGGCCAGCGTCGAGCCGTCCTACGTGCTCAGGGCACTGGGCCTCGACGACCAGTTGGCCCACAGTTCGCTGCGTGTCAGTTTCGGGCGCTTCACCAGCGAGCAGGAGGTGGACGCGGCGGTGGCGCAGCTGCGCCAGGCAGTGACGAAACTGCGCGAACTGTCGCCCGGATGGGCCCGCTACAGGGACGCCGCGGGCGGCGATGGGGCGGAGCGGGCCGCGCATTGATCTGTCCTGCCGGCAACAACAAGCCTCTGATTTAAAAGAAAAAGAATTGCCCAGCATCGCGTGTTCATGGTGAAACGGCAGGGCAAAGTCCGTATAATGGCGCGCTTCTTACAGTGACCCATCCCGGAGATATGTCCATGGCGGTTGAACGCACCCTGTCCATCATCAAGCCCGACGCCGTCGGCAAGAACCTTATCGGCCAGATCTACTCGCGTTTCGAGAGCAAAGGCCTGCGCGTCGTCGCCGCAAAAATGCTGCGCCTGAGCGAAGACGTGGCCGGTGGTTTCTACGCCGAGCATGCCGAGCGGCCCTTCTATCCGGCGCTGATCGAATTCATGACCTCCGGACCCGTTATGGTGCAGGTGCTGGAAGGCGAGAACGCTATTGCCAATAACCGCGAACTCATGGGGGCCACCAACCCACAGGAGGCGGCCGCCGGCACCATACGCGCCGACTTCGCCTCCTCCATCGACGCCAATGCGGTGCACGGTTCGGATTCTCCGGAATCCGCGATCCGCGAAATCGCCTATTTCTTTTCCCGCAGTGAGATCTGCGAGCGATAGTTGCCGGTGAGCCCTTTGTCATGAATCTTGCGCAGGACATTTCATCGCAGCCCCGGGAAAGCGCTGTTCGCGTCAATCTGCTGGGCCTCAGCCGGTTGCAGATGGAGCAGTTTTTCCTCGAGCTGGGCGAGAAAAAGTTCCGCGCGCAGCAGGTACTCAAATGGATCCATCACGCCGGTGTCACCGACATAGGGCAGATGACCAATCTCGGCAGGGGATTGCGCGAGAAATTGCTGGCCGTCGCCGAGGTCCGCCCCCCGGAGGTGGTCAGTCAGCAGGATTCTGCTGACGGCACCCGCAAGTGGGCGATCCGGGTCGATGGCGGCGGCCTGGTGGAAACCGTGCTTATCCCGTCGGGTTCGCGCGCGACACTGTGTGTCTCTCACAGGTGGGTTGCAGCCTCGATTGCAGTTTCTGCTCCACCGGCAAACAGGGCTTTCAGCGCGACCTGAGTGCCGCGGAGATCATCGGGCAGGTCTGGCTGGCCATTGCCTCCTACGATGCGTTCCAGGCGGGCAAGGGGCGTGTGGTGACCAACGTGGTGATGATGGGTATGGGTGAGCCGCTGCTCAACTTCGACAATGTGGTCAGCGCCATGGATCTGATGGTGGATGACCTGGCCTACGGCCTGTCCAAGCGGCGCGTTACCCTGAGCACCTCGGGTGTGGTGCCCGCCCTCGATCGCCTGGCCCGGACCAGCGAGGTCTCCCTGGCCATTTCACTGCACGCGCCCGACGATGCACTGCGCAATGAACTGGTGCCAATCAACCGCAGGTATCCGATCGCCATGCTGCTGGACAGCGCCCGCAACTACATGGCTGCGCAGTCTGACCGCAATCGGGTCGTGACCATCGAATACACGCTGATGGCGGGCGTCAATGACCACCCCGACCAGGCGCGGGAGCTGGCTCGGCTGTTGCGCGATCTGCCCTGCAAGATCAACCTGATTCCCTTCAATCCCTTTGCCGGGTCCGATTACCGCCGTCCGAGCGGCAACGCCGTCTCGCGCTTCTGGCAAGTGCTGGTCGATGCGGGATATATTGTGACTGTCAGAACCACGCGCGGCGACGATATCGATGCGGCCTGCGGGCAGCTGGTGGGACAGGTGGTCGATCGGACCCGGCGCAGCGAGCGCCATCGCGCGGCCCATGAATCCGGAATCATCGAGGCGGGTTAGAGACATGCTTTTCGGGGACGCAACAGGCAAGTGGATTTTTCTGGCGGCGTTGTGCCTGATGGTCGCCACCCTCGGCGGCTGCGTGTCTACGACCGAGCGTGTGTTTACCGAGGAGGCCTCGCCGAAAGAGGCCCTCCAGAAGCGGGTGGCCCTGGCGCGCCGATATATTGGCGAGGGGGATTGGGAGAGAGCAAAGCGCAATCTCGAGCTGGCGAAACAGATAGACCCCGACGACGCCGATGTCCACGAGGCCTTCGCCCTGATGTATCAGAGCAGCGGTGAGCTGGAACTGGCGGAAGAGCACTTCGAGCGCGCCATCCGCCTGGATCGCGACTGCTCCCGCTGCCGCAACAACTACGCGGCCTACCTGTACAGCCAGGAGCGCTACCGCGAGGCGGAGGAGCAACTCGAGCGGGTCGTACGCGATTCGCTGTACTCCGGACGTCCCAGGGCCTTCGTCAACTCTCGGCCTGTGCCGCCGTAAACTATCCGATAATCAGGGGGCGGATGAGGCGTTCGTGCGCGCGCTGTCCCTGGATTCGACTAACCGCATCGCGTTGCTGGAACTGACGGATCTGCGTCTGAAAGCCGGCGACTATCGGGCGGCGCGGGAGTATTATTCCACGTACCGCAGCCTGGTCCGGCGGCAGTCGCCGCGCGGCCTCTGGTTGGGCATTCGTCTGGCGCGGCAGTCCGGAGACACGGATGCGGAAGCGAGTTACGCTCTCGCCCTGGGCAGTCTGTACCCGGACTCGCCAGAGTACAGGGCCTATCAGCGGACCCGGGACAGTGAGTGAAGCGGCGCTGCGCCAATTCGATGCTTTCAGTACGCCGGGATCCCTGCTCAGGGCGGCGCGGGAGGCCCAGGGCATGAGTGAAAGAGAAGCGGCGGACCGCCTCAACCTGATGCCCGACTATGTCGGCTTCCTCGAGCGCGACGAATACCAGTCACTGCGCAGCCCGCCCTTCGCCCGGGGCTATGTCAAATCCTACGGCAGGTTGCTGGGGCTCGACGAGCAGCAACTGTTGGCGCTGTTCGATGAGCAGTGGGCCGGCCGGAGATCGCCGGTTTCCAGGGGGTTTACCGGGGCGGCCCGCGCCACTGCAGCGCACCGGCGTCGGCGTGGTTGTGAGTCTGGTGGTTCTGCTCTTGCTGGTCCTGGCGCTCTGGTGGTGGCGGGGGGCGACGCCGGAGAGCGCCGCCGAGGGCGCGGGCGATTTCGACAGAGCGGCGGGCACGGCGTTGTCTTTCGCTCAGGCAGGTGAGTAATGCAAACAGAATCCCCGATTAAGCGCCGTCAGTCGCGTCAGATCCACGTCGGCGATGTTGCGGTGGGCGGCGATGCGCCGATCAGTGTGCAGAGCATGACCAACACCGATACCTGTGACGTGCCGGCCACGGTGGCGCAGGTGCGCGCCATTGCCGATGCGGGCGCGGATATCGTGCGTGTATCCGTGCCGACCATGGAGGCCGCCGAGGCCTTCCGCCAGATTCGCGCGCAGGTCGCGGTGCCGCTGGTGGCGGATATTCACTTCGATTACAAGATCGCGCTGAAGGTGGCGGAATACGGCGTCGACTGCCTGCGCATCAACCCGGGCAACATCGGCCGCGAACGACAGGGTCCGGGCCGTGATCGACGCGGCCCGCGACAAGGGTATCCCATTGCGCATCGGCGTCAATGCCGGCTCGCTGGGCAAGGACCTGCAGCGCAAGTACGGTGAGCCGACGGCCGCCGCGCTGGTGGAATCCGCGATGCGCCACGTCGATATACTGGACAGGCTCGATTTCCGCGACTTCAAGGTCAGCGTGAAGGCCTCCGACGTGTTCATGGCGGTGGAGGCCTACCGGATGCTGGCCGAGCAGATTGATCAGCCGCTGCATCTGGGTATTACCGAGGCCGGAGGCCTGCGCGGCGGCACCGTGAAATCGGCGGTCGGACTCGGCATGCTGCTTATGGACGGCATCGGCGACACCATTCGCGTTTCCCTGGCCGCCGACCCGGTGGAGGAGGTCAAGGTCGGCTTCGATATCCTCAAGAGCCTGGGCCTGCGCACCAAGGGTATCAACTTTATCGCCTGCCCCAGTTGCTCGCGCCAGAACTTCGATGTCATCGGTACCATGAATACGCTCGAACAGCGCCTGGAAGACGTGCGCACCCCCATCGACGTCGCCGTCATCGGCTGCATCGTCAACGGTCCCGGCGAGGCCAAGGTAGCCGATGTCGGCCTGACGGGCGCGAGCCCCAACAATCTGGTGTACGTGGCCGGCGAGCCCGATCACAAAATCAGTAACGCCGATTTCGTCGACCATCTGGAGCGTGTGATTCGCGCCCGCGCCGCTGAGCTGGAGCAGGCACGCGCGGAACAGGAGAGCAGGCTGATCGCGAGGTCGTCCTCCTGAAACAACAGCGCACAGGGAATTCCGGGTGAGCGATATCAGAGCCATACGGGGGATGCACGACATCCTGCCCGACGAGACGCCTGTCTGGCAGTTTCTGGAGGATACCGTCGCCGCGCTGTTGGCCGGCTACGGCTATGCGCAGATACGACTGCCGGTGGTGGAGAAGACCGCCCTGTTCAGCCGCTCCATTGGCGAGGTGACCGATATCGTCGAAAAGGAGATGTACACCTTCGAGGATCGGCACGGGGACAGCCTGACCCTGCGCCCCGAGGGCACCGCCGGTTGCGTGCGCGCCGCGATCCAGCAGGGCTTGCTGTCAGCGCCGGTCCGCCTGTGGTATACGGGCCCCATGTTCCGCTACGAACGGCCGCAGAAGGGACGGCAGCGGCAGTTTCACCAGGTGGGGGCGGAGGCCTTCGGTTTTGACAGTCCCGACATCGACGCAGAGCTGATACTGATGTGCGCGCGCCTGTGGCGCCAACTCGGTATCGACGGCAGCGTGCAACTGCAGCTTAACTCGATAGGCGGCGCGGCTGCCCGCGCCGCCTATCGGGACGAGCTGAGCGCATACCTGCAGCAGCACCTGGAATCGCTCGACGAGGACAGCCGGCGGCGCCTGAACGACAACCCGCTGCGTATCCTCGACAGCAAGAACGCGCAGACACAAAAGGTGCTCGATGGCGCGCCGTCACTGCGGGACCATCTGGATGCGGATGCCAACAGGGATTTTGCGCGCCTGTGCGAATTGCTCGATGCGGCGGCGCTGCCGTACGTCGTGAACCCGCGCCTGGTTCGGGGGCTGGATTACTACAACAAGACGGTGTTCGAATGGGTCACCGAGGATCTCGGTGCCCAGGGCACCGTATGTGCCGGCGGACGTTATGACGGTCTGGTAGCACAACTGGGCGGCAAGCCGACACCCGCGGCGGGTTTCGCCCTGGGTATGGAGCGGCTGGTACTGCTGCTGCGCGAGCTCGGCGATCCGCCCGGTGCGCCGGCGGCCGATATTTATGTGGTGGCGGTGGGCGATGACGCCAGGCGCCATGCCCTGGTGGCGACGGAGCGTCTGCGCGGCACACAGCCCGGCCGGTGTATTGTGCAACACGCCGGCGAGGGCAGTTTCCGCAGCCAGATGAAAAAGGCGGACAAGAGCGGCGCCCGGGTAGTGTTGATCTGGGGAGAGGACGAGCTGGCCGCCGGTTCGGTGACAATCAAGCCGCTGCGGGGGGCGCCGGATGTGAAGCAGCGGACCGTACTCGAGTCGGATCTGGCGCCGGCCCTGCTGGCAGCGCTGGCACAGTAGTCATTGACGGGGAGGACGCAACGACGTGGATACATTTCGCAGTGATGACGAACAGGTGGAGGCGCTGCGCCGCTGGTGGGACGAAAACGGGCGCTCTACCGTCGCCGCGATTGTGATTGCACTGGGCCTGGCCTTTGGCTGGCAGGGCTGGCAGACATATCAGGAAAACCGGGCCATCGCCGCGTCGGAGCACTACCAGACCATGCTGCGCGGCCTGTCCGGGGGACCAGCGTCAGAACAGCCTGTTACGGAGCTGGCGCAGCAGCTCAAGAGCGAGTACGGCGGCACCACCTACGCGCGTTTCGCCGCCCTGCACCTGGCCGCCATGGCGGTGGAGCGCGGCGATCTTGCCGATGCCCGGGACCAGTTGCGCTGGGTGCTGGGCAAAGCGCCCAGGCGCAGCGACGTGGCGCAGGTGGCGCAACTGCGTCTGGCACGGGTGCTGGCGGCGCAGGGCGACAGCGAACAGGCCCTGGCCATTCTCGCGGAAGGCGGCGAGGAGGCCTACCGGGCAGCCTATGCGATGGCAACCGGGGACGTACTGTTGGCGGCGGGTCGCACCGAGGAAGCGCGCGATGCCTATATCAACGCCCAGGCCCTGCTCGGCGGGGGCCAGCTGGGCGTGAACCTGGACTCGCTGCAGATCAAGTTGCAGAGCCTGTCACCGCAGCCGCCGCGGGCGGTAGACGGTGGTGCCGGCACCTCCGGCGCGCGATCCGGCGAGACGCCGCAACCTTCATCGCCCGATGGCGCGGCAACCGGCGCAGGAGACTGACCATGAGCCCGACTTTGTGGCGCGCAATTGCACTGTCCTCGCTGTTGGTGCTGAGCGGCTGTGGCACCGTCGGCGGCTGGTTTTCGGGCGACGAGGAGGATCCCACGGCGCCGGTTGCACTCACAGACATCGAGGAACGTGTGCGGATCGACAAGCTCTGGTCCACCGGCGTGGGCAATGGACAGGGCACCGGGTTGTACAGGATCCATCCCGTGATCAGCGGGGATACGCTCTTCGCGGCGGCCGCCGACGGCAGTGTCCGCGCCATCGACCGCCGCGACGGCAAGACGCTGTGGAAAGCCGATATGGATACGGATCTGTCGGGTGGTGTCGGCATCCATGCGGATACGCTGTTGCTCGGCAGCAGCGAGGGCGAGGTACTGGCGGTCGACGCCGCGACCGGCAAACGGCTGTGGTCCACCCGCTTACAAGGTGAAGTGCTGGCACCGCCACAGGCGGACGGCGATGTGGTGGTGGCGCAAACCTATGACGGCAAGTTGCAGGGACTGGACTTTGCCAGCGGCGAATTGCGCTGGACCTACGACAGCGACGTGCCCGTTCTCACCGTGCGCGGGACCAGTGCGCCGATTCTCAGGGACGATGTGGTCTACGCCGGTTTCGCCAACGGCAGGGTGCTGGCTTTCGACGCCGATACCGGTGATGTCCGCTGGGAGGTCAGGGTCGCCATCTCCCAGGGTCGCTCAGAAATAGAGCGCATCGTCGATGTCGACGGCACCATGGACCTGCAAAGCGGCGAGCTCTATGCCGCCAGCTATCAGGGCAGGTTGGCTGCGGTGGATGTACGCGCCGGCCAAAGGCTCTGGCAACAGGATGTCTCCTCCGTCTCCGGCGTGTCCACCGGCTTTGGCAATGTCTATGTGGCGGATGAGGACGGCACGGTCTACGCGTATCTTCGTTCGGGAGGCGGTGTGCGCTGGAGCCAGGAAGCGCTGGGTTACCGCGGCCTCTCGCGGCCCACGCCCGTGAGCAGCTATCTGGCAGTGGCCGATTTCGAGGGCTATCTGCATATCCTCTCCCAGGTGGACGGGCAGATTATCGGCCGCGTACGAGTGGACAGCGACGGTGCCCGGGCCGATATGCTCAGCGATGGCAATGTTCTTTATGTGTACGGCAACAGCGGTAAACTGGTCGCGTACGAGATCACCGCCAGGACATGAGCCGTGGTACCGGTAATCGCCCTGGTGGGGCGCCCCAACGTCGGTAAATCCACCCTGTTCAACCAGTTGACCCGGAGTCGGGAGGCGATCGTGGCCGATTTCCCGGGTCTCACCCGTGACCGCAAGTACGGGCGGGTGCGCATCGGCGATCATGCCGCGGTGGTCATCGATACCGGTGGCATTACCGGCGAGGAGTCGGGCCTGGATGTTTTCATGGCCGGGCAGGCGCTGACCGCGATCGAAGAGGCGGACGCGGTGCTGTTGCTGGTCGATGCCCGCGACGGGCTCAATCCCCTCGACGAGGATCTGGCCGGGCGGCTGCGCCAGCGCAACAAGATCACGCACCTGGTCGTCAACAAGGTCGATGGCCTGGCCGAGGATATCGCCGTCAGCGAATTCTACGCGCTGGGCATCGATGCGGTACACGCGATCGCCGCGAGCCACGGCCGCGGCGTGCGGGCCATGCTGGATCGTGTCATGCACGATCTTGTCCGCACGGCGGACGTCGGGGCCGACGAGAACGGCGCCGCGCCGGGCAACAGTACACGGGTTGCGGTCATAGGCCGGCCCAACGTCGGGAAGTCCACCCTGGTCAACCGGCTCCTCGGCGAGGAACGCGTGGTGGTGTACGACCAACCCGGCACGACCCGCGACAGCATCAATATCGACTACCAGCGCGAAGGCCGGCATTACACATTGATCGATACCGCCGGAATCCGCCGCCGCAAGAACATAAAACTGGCTGTGGAGAAATTCTCCATCGTCAAAACGCTCAAGGCCATCGATGAAGCCCATGTGGTTCTGCTGGTGATGGATGCCCACGAGGGTATTGTCGATCAGGACATGCACCTGCTGGGACATTGTGTCGAAGCCGGTCGCGCACTGGTCCTGGCGGTGAATAAATGGGACGGTATTTCCGCGCACGAGCGCGAGCGGATACGCCGCGAACTCGACCGGCGCCTGCGATTTGCCGATTACGCCGATACTCACTATATATCGGCACTGCACGGCACCGGTGTCGGCCACCTGTATCGGTCGATTGACGCGGCTTTCGCTTCCGCGACCCGCAAGCTCGGTACGTCAGAACTCAACCACATTCTGGAGGCGGCCGTCGCCGAGCATGCGCCGCCCATGATCAACGGGCGGCGCATCAAGCTGCGTTACGCGCACGCGGGCGGGCAAAACCCGCCGCTTATCGTGATTCACGGCAACCAGACGGCCAAGGTGCCGGTGAGCTATCGCCGTTATCTGGAAAAGATATTCCGCCGCGAGCTGAATCTGGTTGGAACGCCGGTACACATCGAATTCCGCACCGGCGACAATCCCTACGCCGACAGGCGCAACAAGCTGACGCAGCGCCAGGTGCAACGGAAACGAAGACTCATGGCACATGTCAAAGGCAACAGGAAACGAAAGAAGCGATAGCGGAGTAATGGCGGCAGAGCAGCAAAAGCCGGACCTGGATTCGAGGGAGCGCATCGAGTTTTTCGTGGAGCGCTTTTACGAGCGCCTGCTGGCGGACGAACAACTGGCGCCGATCTTCCTCGAAGTGGCCGGCATCGACCTCAAAATTCATCTACCGCATATCGTGGACTACTGGTGCAAGCTGTTGCTGGGCGAGAAGGGCTACCAGCGCCACACCATGGATATTCACCGCCGGCTGCACGAACTGCGCCCGCTGCGCGCAGGCGATTTCGAGCGCTGGCTCGGGCACTTCAGGCACACCGTGGACGCACATTTCGCGGGCGAAAAGGCGGAACGGGCCAAGCGGTTGGCGGCGACCATCGCCGCGAACATGCACGAGAATCTGCCCGATCCCGACGGGCGCGAGGCCGATCAGAAGTTGTAGCGCAGATCGACGCCGTAGGTGAGGGGGTCCTGGACGTTGGTCTTGAAGGCTCCCAGGGCGTCATCCTCGTCCGCGGCAAAACCGCCCGGGTTTTCCGCGTACTCCTTGTCCAGCAGGTTTCTGCCCCACAGCGCAACTTCGAACTTGTCGCCGTCGTCGGACCAGGCAATGCGCGCGTTGAGCAATTCCCTGTCCTGGAAGTACCACGGACCCTCGGTGAAGATGACCGCCTCCGACCTGTCCTCTTTCTGGTTGAAAATATAATCCACATGCACCAGCAGAAAGCCCGTGGGAATCTCCGGCGTCCAGTCCAGGCTCAGGGTATAGTCGGTGCGGGTGTCGAGGTTTTCCGGTTCGCCGCCGTCGGGTTCGCCGTCGGCGTTGAAAAACGGTTCCTGCACCCGTTCCGTGTCGCGCACGGTGGTCAGGCCGGTCAGGCGCAGGGAATCGATTACCTGCCAGTGGGCCAGAATCTCCCAGCCCCAGGTCTCCTCGTCGGAGCTGACCACCCGCGGTTGGGCCGTGGGGTCGTCGGGACCTTCCTTGACCGATTCCGTGCCCTGGCGATTGTCCAGCTCCTGGTAAAACAGCGCGGTTTCCACCCGTACGCGATTGCCGAAAAAGTCGCCTTTCAGGCCCCATTCGGTACTGGTCATCTCTTCCGGATCGAAGGGCCCGGCCACGACGGCGCTGAACACCTGGCCGTCGAAACCGCCGGACTTGTAACCGGTGGCGAAGGACAGGTAGGTCATGGCCGTATCCATGAAATTCCATTCGACGACTGCCCGGCCGGTGGTCTTGCTCCAGTTCTCGTCGTCGTCGAACCTGTCGAAGAATTCCGCTGGATCGACGCCCGCCTCTGACGGATCGAAGGCCACACGGGCGGGAGCGAAAGGCCAGGCCGCCAGGGAGTTGTCGAGAGTCTGCCAGGAGTATTCCTTGTCATCGTAGCTGTAGCGCAGGCCGCCGATGAGGGTCACGGTGTCGGTGAGCTGGTAGCTGACGTCCCCGAAAATACCCCAGTTGATAAAATCGCCGGTGTTGGCCATGGTCTCGGTGAAGTAGATGCCGGCGAATTCAGGCGGCAGTACGGCGATGCCGTCGTTGCCGACGATCGTGCCGGCCTGGGCGGAAGCATCGAGCCAGAACTGTTCCGTTTGGCCTGCAAACACGTCCCAGGCGTGTGTATCCGCATCCGCGGGTACCCCTACCTCCGGCAGCAGTTGCTGGCTGAGGAACTGCATGTAGGAATCCGTCAGTATGCCGATATCCGTGCGCTGAAAGACGCTCTCCTCGCTGTAGTTGGCGCCGAACACGATGTCGAAGCGCGCGTCGACGAAGTTGAAACGTACCTCGTTGTACCAGATGTCCGACTCCTCGATGTTGTTGGTGTCCAGGTAGCGGCGGGGCCTGGCGGTGCCGTCCTCGTCCTGCTTGTTGAAGGTCTCCCAGTCGCGGTAGCTGGTGATGCCGAACACGGACCAGCGGTCGTTGAAATCGTGCTCGATCTGCAGGGAGACCCCGTACATATCGCGGTTTTCCTCCCGGTCCGGCACGTCGTTCTCGACCTTGTCATTGAAGGGGTCCATGCTGAAGGCGTACTTGCTGACGCCAATGGAATAGTTGGTGTTCTCGTTGCGGTCCTCGACGTCCCCGGCCAACCGGATGCGCGTGTCCGCGGACGGCTGCCACTGCAGTGCCAGGCGTCCGAAAGTGTAGTTTTCCTTGCGCAGATCGTCGCCGATGCCCACGTTGTCGAAGATTGCGCCGCGATAGTGATCGATGAGGTTGGCGCGCAGGGCGAGTTGGTCGCCCAGGGGCAGGTTGAGCATGCCCTCGAAGTCCCTGCGGTCGTAATTGCCGAGGCGGGTGCGCACGAATGCGTCGAATTCGGGCGCCGGGGTGTTGGGAATCATGTTGATGACCCCTGCCGTGGCGTTGCGGCCGTACAGTGTTCCCTGGGGGCCCTTGAGGACCTCGACGCGGGCGATGTCCAGAAACGGAATGGTGGTGACGGCGCGCGGCATGTAGGCGTTGTCGTAGAAGGTGGCGACGGACGGATCCTGACCGCTGCTGATATTGGGGCTGCGCACACCGCGGATCTCGACGCCGAGCTGTGTGGACTGGTTCGTGGTGACCCCGCCGAACTCGACTCCCGGCATGAAATCGTCGATGTCCTCGATGTTCAGGGCGCCGGTATTGATCATGTCCTGCGCGGTAAAGACATTGACGGACAGCGGCACGCTCATGGAGGTCTCCTCGCGCTTTTGCGCGGTGACCAGGACCTCTTCCAGTGGTCCGCGGTAGCGACTTCCCGTGTCGTCGCCGACTGTCTCCTGCGCCCATGCCGGAGCGCAGGTCAGCGCCAGGGCGGTGGTGAGGATACGGGTCAGGAAGCTGCCCGTCAGTACTGGAAGCAGTATTCTGTCCATAGCATTATTCTCTGTGAAGCGGCTGTATTGTTATGAGACCCCGGTCCCTGAGTATACTAGCTGATGTCTCTGCCAAATAAAATGGTAGTAGTAAATAGCTTTTAATTGGTTTAAGGTTGCCAGGGCGCGTCTGGCCCGCATCACTCCCCGCGTGTCTGCAACCGTGACTCGGCGTCGATCCCGCCGGGAGCGGCGTGAAGGCGGGATCGACGCGTTACTCGATAGAAGGGTTGTCAGAATGCATAACTGCCGCATCGCACTGATACTGCTTGGCCTGTCCACGCTATGGGTGTCCTCGCCCGTAACGGCGGCGGGCGCGGCACTGTACGAGCGGCAGTGCGCGGTTTGTCACGGCGCGTCCGCGCAGGGCGACGTAGCGCAGCAGGCGCCGGCGCTGGCGGCCCAGCAAGCCGACTACCTGGCCCGACAACTGCGGCATTTCAGATCGGGCATTCGGGGTTCGAATCCCGCGGACGAGCCCGGCGCCCGGATGCGTAGTATGTCCCGGGGCTTGAGCGATGAGGATATCGCGGCTGTCGCGAACCATCTGGCGGCCTTGCCGCCGCCTCCGGTTGAGCCCCTGGAGGGAGCGGATCCAAAGAACGGCAGCAACTACTACCAGGGCAACTGTGGCGCATGCCACGGCCCCGATGCTCACGGCAACCCCGGTTTGAACGCTCCCGCCCTGGCCTGGCTCGACGCGGACTACCTCGAGCGCCAGTTCGACAACTTCCGCCGGGGCATACGCGGCGCGCACCCGGAGGATACTTACGGACGGCAGATGAAGATGATGTCGACCACGCTGCCGGATGAGCAGACCCTCGCGGATATCATCGCCTTCATGCATTCGCGGGCACCGCAGAAGTAGCAATGCGGATCGCGGCCTGTCTGTTGTGGTTCGCGGCACTGGTCTCGCTGCCGGCTCGCCCGGTGGCGGACGGCGGGCACTTTGTCCTGTCCGATACATGTCCGCCCAGCTTTGAGAAGACCGCGGCGGATACCTGTCGTCTGCGTAACTTCTATGAACTTTATGAATCCGTCCAGGACAGGGGGGTTGGCGGAACGCGCACATCCCTGCCGGCCCACCGCGATGGATTCACACCGCAACAGATCGATCTCGGTCGCTACCTGTTCTTCGATCCGGTGCTCTCCGGCGACGGTTCCACCTCCTGCGCCACCTGCCATCATCCCGACCGCGGCTTCAGCGACGGTCGGCCGCGCTCGATCGGTGTCGGCGGGCGGGAGGCAGAGCGCGCCGCGCCCTCGCTGTGGAACGTCGCGTTCCTGGACCGGTTTTTCTGGGATGGCCGCGCCGAAACGCTGGAAGAGCAGGTGCTTGGCCCTCTCTACTCCCCGCAAGAGATGGACAATACGCCGCAGAATCTTCTGGCCACACTCAACGGCAACGAGAGCTACCGGTCATTGTTTCGGCAGGCCTTCGGGCAGCGGCGGGGAGGGGAAATTGCACTCGATGAAGTCTACCTGGCCCTCGCCGCGTTTCAGACGTCGCTGGTTTCCCTGAACAGTCGTTACGACCGCTATGCTCACGGCCACCATGCGGCGCTGACGCCGGCGGAGATCGAGGGCCTGAACGTTTTCCGTTCCTTCGTGGCGCGCTGTGCCGAATGCCATACGCCGCCGCTGTTCACAAACCAGCAGATCGCGGTGATCGGCGCTCCGGAGCCCGGTGACCGGCCCTTTGACGTGGGAGCCGAGAAAACCTACGGCGCCGCGAAACTGAAAGGGGGCTTCAAGGTGCCGACGCTGCGCAATATCACGCAAACTGCTCCCTATATGCATTCCGGACTGTTCGACAGCCTGCGCGAGACAGTCGAGTTTTACAACGGCGGCCGCGGTCACGCCGTGCCCCCGGGGCTGGACCTGCACCTCCACTGGCATATCTCGTCGCCGGACTTGACGGACCGGGAACTGGACCGGTTGGTTGACTTTCTGGGGGCGCTGACCGACGAGAGCCTGAAACCCCCCATACCCGCGCGCGTTCCCTCGGGTCTGACGCCCGTGTCACACGACAGCGCGGACCAGATCGCAACTGCAAATTCCAACTCGGGAGATTCCTCATGAACCCAGAAAAACCGTCGGCCCGGCTGCTCACGCCGTTTGTATTTCTCGCTCTGCTTGCCCTGGCGGGCTGCGGCGAAGAGCCGGCACGCGTCATTACGATGAGCAACAGCGCCGCCACCTACGAGGGCGGCTTCGACGCCGAGGACAATACGCTGACGCTGCGCGGGAACCGCAAATCGGTGGCGGGACCGCCGATGACGGACATCGTTGTTGTCGTTGAGGAGGGGCAGTCCATTCAGGAGGCCGTCCTGGCGGCACAGCCCGGAACCACGATCCAGGTAATGCCCGGCACCTACCACGAGACTGTCTATATCGACAAGGACGGCATCCGGCTCATCGGGGTTATCGAGAAGGGCAGGCGCGCCACGCTGGACGGGGAAGACAAACTCAACGACGCGATCCTGTACTCGGGCAATAACATCGTCGTCGAAAACTTCCGCATCACCGGCTACAAGGGCAACGGCATCATGAGCCAGGCCGGCAACAACTGGGAGATCCGCAACAACCTGATTATCGATACGGGCGTCTACGGTATCTTTCCCCAGCTGGGCAAGAACGGCGTGGTCGAGCACAATGTTGTTTCCGGCATCGAGGATGCGGCGATCTATGTCGGCATGAGTGACAACGTGCATGTCGCCTACAATGACGTATTCGACAGCGTCGCCGGTATCGAAATCGAAAACTCCCGTCACGCCATTGTCGAGGCCAATCGCGTGTACAACAACACCGGCGGCATCCTCGCGTTCATTACTCCCGGCCTGCCGATCAAGACGACCTACGACGTCATCATCCGCAACAACTTCGTTATTTCCAACAACCATGACAATTTTGCCGCGCCCGGCTCTACCGTGTCCGGCATCCCGCCGGGAACCGGCATTCTGGTGATGGCGGCGGATGACGTGGTCATCGAGGGCAACATCATACGGGACAACAAAAACGCGGGCATCGTGATTACGGATCACGCCAATGCGGCGAATGTCACGATCGACCCGGAGTCCGACCCCCATTCCGATCGAGTGAAAATCCTCGACAACACCATGTGGAACAACGGCTACGACACCATCGGGCAGGTGCGCGCGCTGATGCTGGCCAACCTGAAAACCGGTAACCCGGATATCGTGCGCGTCGGACCCACCGAGGACAGCTGCATCATCAACCGGCACCGCTATGTCACGGTCGGCGTGGATGATTTTGCCGAGTGCGAATTCACCAATACCTACCAGACAGCCAACTACCTGCTGCCGCCCGTCCCGCCCCGTAAAATCGAAGCGGAGGACAGGGGCGAGATCGCCTATCTGGGTATTTGTGCCGGCTGCCACACCTATACAGGCCGCATGATCGGCCCGCCGGTGCAGGTTATTCAGGCGCTGTACATGGATAATCCGGAAGGTCTCGCCGAGTACATTGCCAACCCCGTGAAAAAACGCGACGACTATCCGGAAATGCCGCCGCAGGACTATCTGGACGAAGAGACGCGTCTGGCGGTCGCCCGGTATATGCTGCAGGTGAGCAACTGACTCGTCCCACGGCCATGGCCCGGTGCCGCGGGTGCGGCAATTCGTGTCATTGCCGTTCCGGGAATCAGGACCCGCCGAGCAGCAACCGCGTATTGAGCAGCACGCCCGGCCGGCCCTCCACCAGTTGGTCGCTGTAGTTCAGGGAGAGGGTCAGATCGTGCCGTGGATACCACGACAGGGTGCCCCGGCGCACCAGTGATTCCTCGCCGGTCGGGGAGATCGCCGTCCGGTTGATGGATGCTTTGAGGGAGTAGGGCGCAGCGGCGGGTGTCCATTGAACCCCCGCCCCATGGCGGGTGTGTACGGACGTCTGTATCGCGCGCAGCCCGGAAGCGGGTTGTGTGTCTGATTTCGCTCGAAAGCTGCAGCTGCATGTGCGGCAGAAGCCTGTAACTGGATTCCAGTTGCACCGATTCGCTGCTCTGGGTGTGTCGCGTTCCCTCCAGGTAGACGTCGGCGCTGGTATAGGCGCCGCTCCAGTGCAGGCTGCTCCCGGGAAGGGAGCCGCGCAAACCGAAAGTATAGGAGTGGTGCTGTTGCTCCACGGCGTCGGCCGAGGGTTTGCGCAACAACACCTGGTAGTTGACGTCCAGCGTGGCAAAGTGGGCCAGTCGGCGCGAGAATCCGGGACTGATCCGGTGGTTGTAAGCGTCCGTGGCAGGTGCGAAATACACTGTCGGTACGCACGCGGCCTTGCACACCGAGAAGCCGGTTGAACAGCTTGCTCTGCAGAGAGGTGTTCAGACGCTGCGCGATATTGTCGCCCGTGGCGTTGAGCTTTTCGTCGACCGCTATTTGCACATCGTAGCCCAGGGTGACGTTCAGCACCGGATCGCGCAGCGCCAGATCGATGCCGCTGCTCAACCGGTTGGCGTTGGGGGGAGGTAGTGTCCCGGCGAATACGCCCGGTTCGAGGGTCACCTCCAGAGTTGCCGCGCGCCCCATCATTGGCGCCAGCAGCGCGTGCGCACCCAACAACAGCGCAAACCCCGAACGCAGTCCCCTCGCCACCTTTATTACCCCTGTTTATGCTTTTTTTCGAGTATAGGGTCGCCAGGCTTCAATATCAATAAAAACAGCGCGTTGAGATGAATAAGTCATCCTTTTTCTCAATCACTGGCATGAGTGGCTTCGCGCAGCGATGGCGGCATGCGGCCAGCAGTAGTCGTCTCGAGTTTCCCCCTCGCCCGCGCGCACATACAGTCCGAGGCCGCCGCGCTCATGGTGCGGGAAGCCGCCGCGCTGTATGACGCGGGCACAGCCGCTGGGTCGGAGGCCAATATGGCGAAGCTGCTCGCCTCCGAGGCATCCTGGTCGGCGGCCGACACCTGCCTGCAGGTCCATGGCGGCTGGGGCTTCGCGGCGGAATACGATGTGGAGCGCAAATTTCGCGAGACCCGCCTCTATCAGGTGGCCCCGGTTTCCACGAACCTGGTGCTGTCGCACATTGCCACGCGCGAGCTCGACCTGCCGAGGTCCTTCTGATGGGGCTGCCGCTGCAGGATGTGCTGGTCGTCGCCCTCGAGCAGGCAGTCGCCGCGCCCTACTGCAGTTCCCGGCTCGCCGACGCCGGCGCGCGTGTGATCAAGGTGGAGCGCCATGAGGGGGATTTTGCGCGAGACTACGATCATGTCGCCAACGGCGAGAGCGCCTACTTTCTCTGGCTGAATCGCGGCAAGGAGTCGATCTGCCTGGATATCAAGGCGCCGGAGGACTCCGCTCTGCTGACACGCATGGTGGCGCGGGCGGATGTCTTTATCCAGAATCTGGCACCGGGTGCCGCGGCCCGGGCCGGGTTTGGTTCCGCGGATCTGCGCGAGAGTAATCCGCGCCTTATTACCGTGGATATATCCGGCTACGGCGACAGCGGCCCCTACCGCGATATGAAGGCCTATGACCTGCTCATGCAGTGCGAGACGGGGCTGGCATCCATTACCGGCGCTGCCCAGGGCCCCGGCCGGGTGGGTGTGTCGGTATGCGATATCGCCTGCGGTATGTACGCCCACGCCGCCGTGCTGGAGGCCCTGCTGGAACGGCAGCGCACTGGCCGCGGCCAGGGACTGGCGGTTTCCCTGTTCGACGCCCTGGCCGACTGGATGACCGTGCCGCTGTTGCATCAGCAGTACGGTGGAGCCGCGCCTCCCCGCGTGGGCCTGAACCATCCGTCGATCGCGCCCTATGGCGCATATGACTGTGCCGGCGGCGACCAGGTCGTCATCGCCATCCAGAACGAGCGCGAATGGCAGCGCTTTTGTACAGATGTGCGGAGGTGCTGGAACAATCCGGGCTGGCGCTCGATCCTCGCTTCTGTAGCAATGTGGCGCGTTGCGCCAATCGGGGCGACCTCGATGCCGTCATCGAGCGTGTGTTCACCGGTCTGGCCCGGGAGGAACTGTCGCGGCGCCTGCAGGCGGCGAAAATCGCTTTCGGTGCGGTCAATTCCGTGTCCGATCTGGTGGAGCACGCCCAGTTGCGCCGCCAGTCCGTCGATACCCCGTCCGGGGCGGTGGAGTTGGTGGCGCCGCCCGCCCGCTCCAGTGGTCCGGCGCGCCGCTGGCGTGGCGTACCCGCCATCGGGCAGCACGGTAGCGATATTCGCCGGGAATTCAGTGCCGGCGGTAATGCCCGCCGTGACCGGGAGGCTCCGGTCGGCGGTGAATGACATCGACCTCGCTGCTCTGCGACCCTGGGTCGGGCGCCGGGAGTCACGCACCGACGTCATGGATCGCAGCACCGCGCGGGCGCTCGCGGCCACCCTGGGCCACGCGCCGACACGTGTCTCTGAGGGGGATGAGCTAGCGCCCGCCTGGCACTGGGTCTACTTCACGGAAGCGGTGCCCCCAGAGCGACTGGGCAACGACGGGCATGCCCTGCGGGGCGGATTCCTGCCACCGGTTGAGCTGCCGCGCCGGCTCTGGGCAGGCGGACGGCTGCGGTTTCACGCGCCATTGCACATTGGCGATACCGCGCGGCGCGATTCGACTGTCGCGGCGATAGAGGACAAAACGGGCCGCAGTGGTCGTCTGGTATTCGTCTCGCTGCGCCACCAGATCCATGCGAACGGAAAGCTCGCGATCGAGGAGGAGCAGGATCTGGTGTACCGGGCCGCGTCGAGTGGGCGGCCGGCGACCCCCCGGCCTCCCGCGGGCCAGCCACAGTGGTCCAGAACGCTGCATCCCGGACCCGGTCCTGCTGTTTCGCTATTCCGCCCTGACGTTCAACAGCCATCGTATCCACTACGACAGGCCGTACGCATTGCACGAGGAGGGCTACCCGGCGCTGGTGGTACAGGGCCCGCTGACGGCGACACTGCTGCTCGATGTGCTGCAACGGCAGATGCCCCACGCAAATGTCGAAAGCTTTTCCTTTCGCGGCCTGCGACCCCTGTTTGACACTGAACCCATGCAGTTGCAAGGGTACTGCGACGCTCGCGATCTCCGGCTTTGGGCCCTCGATGGCGAAGGTGCGTTGGCCATGGATGCACGAGCGCGATTGGTTCGCCCCTGACGAGGGGCGGGCAGGGCAGGAAAAGGAGTCGCGAGAGACAGGCGTTGCCTTGCTTTGAAAACCGGCTCACAACGGCACGAGGACAGGCTCACCTTAACCTGTAGTCTTGACAATGATTCAAAAATGAGCTGCGAATCCGGCTGGCCGGCAGGCGCGGGTTTGATAAGCGTGTGTACTATACTGTGGGGCATAAAAGCCGTCTCGCGTGATTTACATTCCCCCGTTTCGCGGCTAGAGTCACGGCCCCTTTTTCTTCAATGAACAGGTTTTCCCGGTAGCCCCATATGCCACTCTCTGCTCGAATAGTCTCCGTTTTTTATCTCACGCTTGTTGCGCTGGGAGGATGCGCGGAGCTCCACTCCGGACATCGCGAGATGGACGCGTTCCATCAAGAGCTGTCGCGGCACATGGACGAATGCCTGGCGCAGCAGGAGCGGTCGAATGCGCAACTGGCGCAACTGGGCGAGCAGCTGAGTGCCCAGGAGCAGCGGACCGAGGCTATCGCCGAGCAACTCAGTAGCCGGGAAGATTACGCTCCAGGTGCTGCGGCTGCGGAACCCGCCGCCGACTGCAAGCCGCGCAGCGTCAGGGGCGACAAACTGATCGTCGGTCGGATGGAACAGGTCTGGTTGCCCAACCTGGGTCTGGCGTTGGCGGCGCGGATAGATACCGGTGCCGAAACGGCGTCCCTGGACGCGCGCAGTATCAAGATGTTCGAGCGCAACGGCGAACGCTGGGTTAGTTTCGAGATTCTCGACCCCGAATCGGGTGAGCCCATAGAGCTGGAGCGCAAGGTCAACCGCACTGTGCTGATCGTGCAGTCAAACTCTGCCGAACCTCAGCGGCGCCCGGTCATCAAGCTGACGATTGTTATCGGCCATATCGATCAGACCGCGGAATTCACGCTCAGTGATCGCAGCCATCTCGATTATCAGGTCCTGGTCGGCCGCAATATCCTGAAGGATGTGATGATGGTCGACGTCAGCAAGACGAATATCGCGCCTTACATTGTGGAGTCAGACAAAGAGCAGAACAGCGGTAAGAAGCAATGAGAAGCAAGCTGACTTTTCGTGTCGTGCTCGTACTGTTGGCCCTGAGCGGTATTGCCACGGCTGTTCTGCGACACCTGGAGACCGGCATTCCATTCCTGCCCGGACAGCAGCGCACGGTATGGCTGGTCGAGGCCCGCATCGATTTCGAAGCGACCGGCGAGCCGGTGACCGCCAGCCTCAGTTTGCCCGACCGGGTCGTACCGGGATTCGAACTGTTCGAGGAACAGGCGGCCTCTCCCGGGTACGGGTTTTCGATTGTCGAGCAAAACGGCGCCCGCCGCGCCGAGTGGACGAAACGCAGTGCCGAGGGGCCCCAGTCCCTCTATTACAGTGCGCAGTTTGTGGAGTCCGGCCGGTCGTCCGCGGCTTCGGACGCAGAGCCGGCTCCTGTTGATTACCAGGTAGTCTGGGACGATGCGCAGGAACTGGCCGCACAGGCGATTCTCGATCGCGCCATGGAGCTGTCCAGCACGCCCGAAAGCCTCGCCCGCGAACTGATCAAGGTTCTCAATAATCCGGCGACGGACCAGAACACCGCGCTGCTGTTGTCATCGGCCGGGCCGGCGGAGTTGTTGATGATCCTGCTGGACCGCGCGGCGGTCGCGACACATTCGGTGATGGGCCTGTTTCTGGAGGATGCCCGGCGGCGCCAGGATCTCACTCCGATGGTGGAGGTGCTCTCCGACGGCGAGTGGTTGTTGTTCAATCCCTCCACCGGCGAAGTCGGCGTGCCGCCAAACCTGTTGCTCTGGCACCGCGGCGGCGTGTCTGTGCTCGATGTTGTCGGGGGCCGCGACTCCGACCTGAGTTTTTCCATGATCCGCCAGACAGTGCCGCCGCGGCAACTGATTCGTGTCAGCGAGGGCGAGAGTATCTTTGCGGGCATCGGCGTGCATGGATTGCCGATCGAGGAGCAGAGCATGTTCAAGCTCTTGCTGCTGCTCCCGCTGGGTGCGGTGGTGGTGGTGTTCATGCGCGTTATCGTAGGCTTGCGGACGGCCGGCACCTTCATGCCGATCCTGATTTCGCTGGCCTTCGTACAGACCTCGCTGATACCGGGACTGGTCAGTTTCGTCTCGGTCATCGCTATCGGCCTGCTCCTGCGGGGTTACCTTTCCCGGCTCAACCTGCTGATGGTCTCGCGTCTTGCCACATTGATTGTGCTGGTGATCTTTCTGATTTCCGCCATCAGTGTCATCGGCTACCAGATGGGCTACAGCGCCGGTATGACCATCACCTTCTTCCCCATGATCATCATCGCCTGGACTATCGAGCGGATGTCGGTTCTCTGGGAAGAGGACGGACCCCACGAAGTCCTGATTCAGGGTGGAGGGAGCCTGTTCGTGGCGGTGATCGCGTACCTGCTGATGGAGTGGTCCCTGTTGAAGCACCTGAGTTTCAATTTCCCGGAACTCAATCTGGTATTGCTGGCGGTTATTCTCGCGCTGGGTCAGTACACGGGATACAAGCTCAGTGAACTGCGCCGATTCCGCGCGGTGGAAGATCCGCAGTGAAGGCGCACTGGATCAGCCCGCGGCGCCTGCGAGCGCACGGACTGCTCGGCATGAACTGCCGCAACGTCGACTTTATCAACCGCTACAACCAGCGGCGGTACTATCCGCTTGTCGATAACAAGCTGAAAACCAAACTGCTCGCCGAGCAGTACGCCGTGCCGACGCCGAAACTGCAGTTCGTAGTCCGGGAACAGCACGAGATAAACCGTGTCGAACAGCAACTTTTCGATCGCGACAGTTTTGTGGTGAAACCGGCCAAGGGGTCCGGGGGCAAGGGCATCATGGTTATCACAGGGCGCGATGGCGACCGTTATGTGCGAAGTTCCGGTGCGCGCATCGACATTGCCGATATACGCCGCCACATGAGCAATATACTGGCGGGGTTGTACTCACTCGGCGGCGCCGCCGATGTCGCTATCGTAGAAGATCTGATTGCCTTCGATGATTGCTTCGAGGGATATTCCCACGAGGGGGTGCCGGATATCCGTATCGTGGTCTTCCGCGGTTATCCGGTGATGGCAATGCTGCGTCTGGCGACCCATGCTTCCGACGGCAAGGCCAATCTGCACCAGGGCGCCGTCGGCGTGGGGTTGGCGCTGGACTCGGGTAAATGTCTGCACGCGGTGCAGTACGGCCTTCGCGTGACCGCACACCCCGATACAGGGCGCGAGCTGAAACACATCAACGTGCCGCTGTGGCGGGATATGATGTTGCTCTCCGCCAAGTGCCATGAGATGACGCAACTCGGTTACATCGGCACCGACCTGGTCGTGGACCGGGACAAGGGCCCGCAGCTGCTCGAACTCAACGCGCGTCCGGGCCTGTCGATACAGATCGCCAACGGCTGCGGCCTGTTACCGCGGCTGCGGCACGTCGAAACATTGCCCGAGAGCCGGCAGTGGGCGGCCGAGCAACGCGTGGACTACGTGATGCGGCATTTCGTCTAGGGGCCTGCGCCGCAGGCCGATTGGCTTCTGCGGCGCAGGGTCCCAGCCCCGGTCAGGCACAGCGGCTAGAAATGTACGCCTTTCATCAGCGCGCCCAGTGCAACCTGCTCGCTGGACACCTCGATCTGTTCCGGCTTCTTGTCACCGCGGGCGGCCGCCGAGTCACCGAACATGCGGAATACCGTGTTCATCACGACTTCGGAAAATTTGGGTGCGAGCGCACTGATGACCTGCAGGGCGATTCCCAGAGGCGTTGCTATGCGTTTGGGTTTCTTGACCACCGCCTCCACTACCATGTCGGTCGCCTCGTCGGGACTCAGCACCGGCATCGAACTGTAAACGGCAGTCGCCTCGATCATCGGCGTGCGTACCAGGGGCATGTGGATATTGGTAAAGCGCACATCGCGGTCGGAGTACTCCACGGCTGCGGCCCGGGTCCAGGCGTCCAGCGCGGATTTGGAAGCGACGTAGGCTGAAAAACGCGGACTGGGCCCGAGCGTACTGATGGACGAGATGTTAATGATGTGGCCCCGCCGGCGTTCACTCATGGAGGGCAGCAGGCCCATGGTCAGGCGCACGGCGCCAAAGTAATTGATTTGCATGGTGCGCTCGAAGTCGTGGAAGCGGTCATAGGACAGTTCCAGGGAACGGCGGATGGACCGCCCCGCGTTGTTGATGAGGATGTCAACGTGGCCATGATTGTTGAGGACCTCGGTAACGAGCCGGTCGCATTCTTCCATATCGGCGGCGTCGGCCTGATAGATCGTAGATATACCGCCGCGCTCGGTGATCTCCTCGTGCGTCTCCTCGAGTTTGTCCAGGCTGCGGGCCACCAGCAGGACATGGGCGCCGGCCTCGGCCAGACGCAGGGCCGTATTCCTGCCAATACCGGAGGAACCGCCGGTGATAAGCACGATTTTGTCCTTGACGTTTCCCTCCAGTGAGTAGTCGACGAAAAGATCCGGATCCAGGTTGCGCTCCCAGTAATCCCAGATGACCGGCGCGTAGTCGCGCAGGTCGGGGCAAGTGATACCCGAACCCTTCAACGCGCGCTGGGTGTCGCGGTTGTCGTAGCGCGTCGGGTAGTTGATGAACATGGTCACCGACGGGGGTAGGCCCATGTCCGCCAGCAGTGTATTGACCACCCGCTTGACCGGAGGCAGGCCCGCCAGAGTGTCGCGCACGGTCCGGGGAACAAAACTGAACATCCGGGAGTCGAGCCGCATGCTGAATCGCGGGGTATGCCCCGCCTCGGCAAAAATGTTGATGAGTTGGCCCATCGAATAGTGGTCCGGGTCCGTCAGGTGGAAACAGCGCCCCTCCAGATCGTCCAGGTGTACGATGTAATCCATGGCGTCGACCACGTAGTCCACCGGGACCACATTGAAGGTACCGCCCTCGACACCGACCAGCGGGAACCAGGGCGGCAGCAGGCGGCGAATCTTCTGCAGACTCTTGAAGAAGTAGTAGACGCCGTCGATCTTGTCGATTTCGCCGGTCTTCGAATGACCAACGACCATGGCGGGACGGTAGACGCGCCAGGGAATCTTGCATTCCCGGCGCACGATGCCCTCGGAATCGTGCTTGGTGGAAAAATACGGGTGCTCGAGATGTTCCGCTTCCTCGAACATGTCCTCGCGGAACGTGCCGTTGTACATTCCACCGGCGGCGATTGAACTGACGTGCTCAAAAGAGCCGGCCTGCAGATCCTCGGCCAGGCGCACGGCATTGCGGGTGCCCTCGATATTGGCGGCGATCTGTACATCGGCGTCGGCGCTTATATCGTAGATGGCAGCGAAGTGGCAGAAGTAGTGAATCTTGCCCCTGAGCTCCTCCCTTGTCGCTTTGTCCACGCCGAGCATGGGTTGTGTCAGGTCCCCCTGGACCGGAATCAGTCGGCCGCCGTCTGCTCCCATGCTTTCCTGCAGCGCCTCGAACTTGTGCATGGATGTGGCGCGGATGAGCACGTAGATGGCGCCCTCCCGCTGTCGCAGCTTCTCGATGAAGTTGCGACCGATGAACCCGGTGCCGCCTGTGATGAAGTAGGCCATGGTATTCTCCCGCTGCTGTTTTTGGTGTGTTGCGCTAAGTCTAGCCCAGAGTCGCTCTGTCATCATTGCCAAAACCGGCCTCGACGATACATGTACATAGCGGCAGTGGAGGATCCGTTTACCATACGCGCAACCGAGGCCGATGGAAAAGCAGGACAACGGAGGGTAGTGTCAGTTTGGGTGTCTACCCTTTAAGATCGCTTGCATTGGGTGTGGCCCACTGGAACACGCCAAAAGGCGGCCATGCCCGAAAAAGAGGGGCAGGCTTCGTGGCCAGGCTGGTGGCGAGTGCTCGAAGAGGGGCAGGCGCTCCTGTCGCCACACGGTTCCAGTGGGCCACACCAACCCAAGCTCGCGCAACGAATCGAAACTGAGACACTACCCAACGGAGTGCAAGCATGACAGCGTTGAAGCACGATTACGACAGAGCAATGAACCAGCTGACCGCCGCCGGAGCGCCCTTTGAAATAGCCGGTGACGCCGGTTCGGGATTTCACTATGTGAATGCTCCGGCGACCCTGATCGAGGCTCTGGCGGCGGGCCGGCAGCACGGCGACCGGGAGTTTCTGGTCTATGAGGGCGAACGCTACAGCTTCGAAGACCTGGCGGTCCAGGCGGATGCGATCGCCGCGGCGCTGCAGCATCAGGGCATCGCCCCGGGCGACCGGGTCGCCATCGCCATGCGCAATTACCCCGAGTGGATGGCCGCCTACACCGGTATCGTGAATGCGGGCGCCGTGGTGGTGCCCGTCAACAGCTGGGGCCGACCGGCGGACGTCGCGTTCGCCGTGGTCGATTCGGGAGCGCGGTTTGTGTTCTGCGATCAGCAGCGCTACGACGGTATTGCCGGGATACTTGCCGAGCACGCTGTCGGCGCCGTCATCGCGCGCCCCGACGATCCGGGGCATGCCCGGTCCATGCGGGTATTCCTGTCCGACCATGCGGGCGCCGGGCCGGTGCCGGTAGATGTCAGCCCAGACGATCTCGCGATGATCATGTACACGTCGGGGACAAGCGGCAAACCCAAAGGCGCGGCCTCGACTCACCGGGCTCTGGGGCAGGCGATATACAACATGGAGTGCGCCGCGGCGGCGGCCGCCATGACCAATGAAGACCTCATCGGGGCGATGCTGGAGAAGGGGTTTGAGCCGACGTCGCTGCTGGCAGTGCCGTTGTTTCATGTCAGCGGGTGCCACGCGCAGTTTTTCGGCAGCTTCAGGGGCGGGCGGCGTATCGTCATGATGTACAAGTGGGATGTCGACCGGGCCCTTGAGTACATCGAACGGGAGCGCATCACTACCGTCGCGGCCGCGCCCAAGATGATGCTGGATCTGCTCGAGTCGCCGCGCTTTGCCGAAACAGATACCAGCAGCCTGTTTTCCCTGGGTATCGGGGGCGCCGCCACGCCGCCGCGGGTGCAGCAGCTCATACGAGAACACCTGCCGACCAATTTTTCCGGCACCGGCTACGGCATGACCGAAACCAACGCCCAGGGCGCGTCCATGACCGGCCGCGTTTTTCACGAGAAACCCGGCTGCGCCGGCTTCCCGCACCCGATCGTGCAGTTGCGAATCTGCGACGAGGAGGGCCGGGAATTGCCCCGGGGGGAGACCGGTGAAATATGGGTGCGCAGCCCGACGAATATCCGCGAGTACTGGCACCGCCCCGAGGCGAATGCACAGGATTTCCGCGACGGCTGGCTCAGAACCGGCGATATCGGCCGCCTGGACGAGGACGGCTTGCTTTATCTGGCGGACCGCGCCACGGACATGATCATTCGCGGCGGCGAGAATATCTATCCTGTCGAGATAGAGAATGAACTGCTGGAGCACCCGGCCGTGAAAGAGGTAGCCGCACTGGGACTGCCCCACGAGCGCTGGGGTGAGGAAGTCGCCGCGGTGGTGTATCTGCACCCCGGGCAGGCCCTGTCCGAGGAGGCGTTGCGGGTGTTCAGCAGCGAACGGCTGGCGGGCTACAAGGTGCCCGCCCACATAGTGTTCCGTGATCGGCCCCTGCCGCGCAATGCCTCCAGCAAGGTTCTCAAGCGCGAGCTCAGGGAGGAACTGCTGCGAGCCGCCGAGCGCGCAGGTTAATTCATTCAGTGAATACTAAATATCTTTTCTATTGATTTCATTTATGTGCCTGATGCCGCTACACTCTGTTGCATTAGCCCGCCCACCGTGGCCAGGGCATCACAGTGCAATCGAACATTGAGGGGTAGCACCATGTCGACTTACCAGAGTGAAATCACCGAGTTGTCCCGGTTGTGCGAGCGCAGTGGCGGCAATTGGGACGGCATAGACCCTGAAAACGCCGCGCGTATGCGCCTGCAGAACCGTTTTCAGACCGGCCTGGATATAGCCCGCTATACCGCGGCCATTATGCGCCGGGACATGGCCGAATACGATACGGATACGAGTGTGTACACCCAGTCGCTCGGTTGCTGGCACGGTTTCATCGGGCAACAGCAGATGATTGCCATCAAGAAGCATTTCGGCACCACCGACAAGAAGTACCTCTACCTCTCCGGCTGGATGATCGCCGCCCTGCGTTCGGAGTTCGGCCCGCTGCCCGACCAGTCGATGCACGAGAAGAATGCGGTACCGGGGCTGATCGAGGAGTTGTACACCTTCCTGCGCCAGGCGGATGCCCGGGAACTGGGCGGCCTGTTCCGGGAACTGGATGCCGCCCGGGAAGCGGGCGACGAGGTCGCCGAGAAGGCCGTGCTCAACTCGATCGATAATTTCCAGACCCATGTGGTGCCGATCATCGCCGACATTGACGCCGGTTTCGGCAACGCCGAGGCGACCTACCTGCTGGCCAGGAAAATGATCGAGGCGGGCGCCTGTGCCATCCAGATCGAAAACCAGGTTTCGGACGAAAAACAGTGCGGCCACCAGGCCGGCAAGGTCACGGTGCCCCACGAGGAATTCCTCGCCAAGATTCGCGCTGTACGCTACGCGTTCCTGGAGCTCGGTGTCGAGGACGGTGTTATCGTTGCGCGCACCGACTCCCTGGGCGCGGGCCTGACCAAGCAGATTGCCTACACCAGCGAGCCGGGCGACCTCGGCGATCAGTACAACAGCTTTCTGGACTGTGAGGAGATCGACACCGCCGACATGAGCAATGGCGACGTGGTGATCAACCGCGACGGCAAGCTGCTGCGCCCCAAACGCCTCCCCTCCAACCTGTACCAGTTCCGCGAGGGCACCGGCGAGGATCGCGTGGTGCTGGACTGTATCACGTCGCTGCAGCACGGGGCCGATCTGCTGTGGATCGAAACCGAAAAGCCCCATGTCGGCCAGATCGGCGGTATGGTCAAGCGCATTCGCGAAGTCATACCCGACGCCAAACTGGTCTACAACAACAGTCCCTCCTTCAACTGGACGTTGAATTTCCGCCAACAGGTGTACGATGCCTGGGTGGAAGAAGGCAGGGACGTGTCCGGCTACGACCGCGAGCAGCTGATGAGCGCCGACTACGATGCGTCGGAGCTGGCGGTGGAGGCCGACGACCGCATACGCTCCTTCCAGGCGGACGCATCCCGCGAGGCCGGCATTTTCCATCACCTGATCACGCTGCCGACCTACCACACGGCGGCGCTGTCCACCGACAATCTGGCCAGGGAGTATTTCGGGGAGCAGGGCATGCTCGGCTACGTCGCCGGCGTACAACGCAAGGAGATTCGCGAGGGTATCGCCTGCGTCAAGCACCAGAATATGGCGGGCTCGGACATCGGCGACGATCACAAGGAGTACTTCGCGGGCGAGGCCGCCCTCAAGGCCGGCGGCAAGGACAATACCATGAACCAGTTCGGCTGATCCCGGCGCACAAAGTCTCACTCAGGGCGGGTGTCGCCGCCTTTTTGTGTGTTTGCAGGTATTGAACCGACTGTCAAAAGTTCGCCGTGATCAGGCCCGAAGGGATACGGGGTTCAGGGTGAATGTCTTTGCAGTTTGAACCCTGAACCCCATATCCCTTCGGGCCGTTTCGTGAAGCGTGAAGTTAATACATACTGATGAATACCACGTTCTGTGTAATGGTCAGTCCATTACCAACGGAAAGTGGATGTGTTTCCTCCGGATCCGACCCTGTCTTCAAACCATTCCAGAACAGAATGAATGTGGTAGATTACGACAAATCATAGAACGCGTGAGGAAACGGGATGCGCTGGGACGATATCGGCAATCAGGTGTGTTCGGTGGCCCGTGCGCTGTCTGTCGTCGGGTGAGCGCTGGACCATGCTGATTCTGCGCGATGCCTTCCTGGGCACACGTCGCTTCGATCAGTTCCAGAGAGACCTCGGTATCACCCGGCATCGCCTGTCGGAGCGACTTGGCAAGCTCGTGGAACACGGAGTTCTTGTCAAGGTTCCCTACTGTGAACGGCCGCCCCGCTACGAGTATCGCCTCACCCGCAAGGGTCTGGCGCTGTACCCGGTGCTGATGAGCCTGGCGCGCTGGGGCGACGACTGGATGGAGCGGGGCCGGGGCGCTCCGCTGGAGTATGTGCACCAGCGCTGCGGCGAAACTACCCACCCGACGCTCACCTGCAGTGAGTGCGGCGAGCCGCTGCGGCCCGCCGAGGTGCGGCCCGCGACTGGGGCCGGCCCTGCTCGGGTCGCCGCCCGCCGCGACGGGCAGGAGACGGCACCGGCGGACATCCCGGCCCTGTTGAAGCAATCGATCCAGGACACGTCGCCCTAGGAGTCTGCGCCGCAGGTCCGCTTGATCTTGCTACGGTACCACCATGGCGCCGCTTAAAGCCGGCAATCTGCCAACATTACATTTGTATGAAATAGTGACAAATTCACCGGCGCAATCAGCACCGGACAACGCGCTAGACTTCTCCGAGCAACAACAAACCCGCAGCAAGAACAAAAACCCTAAAGAAACAAGGGAGAATCCGCAATGAAAATCCCGCAATCGGTTAATGGTCGCTGCGCTCGGCGCCGTCGTGCCGGACCGTGAGCTATGCCCAGCTCGAAGAAGTCATCGTCACCGCGTCCAAGCGCACCGAGAGCCTGCAAGACGTACCGGTGGCCATCACCGCGATTTCCGCGGAGGATATCGAGCGCCGGGGCGCCACGGACTTTACCGATCTGGCCACTTCGGTGCCTTCGCTGTCGCTGCGCAGCGCCGGACCGGGCCGCACCAAGCTCAATATTCGCGGTATTTCGGCGGCTACCGGGTTTTGCCCCCACCGTGAGTTTCTATCTCGACGAAATGCCGATCCAGACGTTGTCTTCGGGCTCGTCGACATCCTTCCAGCAGGCGATCATCGATCCCAAGCTCTACGATCTCGAACGCATCGAGGTATTGCGCGGCCCCCAGGGCACCCTGTACGGCTCCAGCTCCATGGGCGGCACCGTGCGCCTCATTACCGCCAAGCCCGTGGTGGGTCAGCAGGAGGGCAGCCTGAATTTCGATCTGTCCGACACCGAGGAGGGCGGGGTCAACTATCGGGCCAATGGCATGGCCAACCTCGCCACCGGCGACGCGGTGCCGCTGCGGTCTGATCGGTTCAGTTACCGATCGCGACGGCTATTTCGATCGCATCGATCGCGCGACCGGCGCGGCCTTCGATGAGGACGTCAACACCGAGGAGACGACGGCGTTGCGGCCGCGTATCGCTACGAATTTGAAAACGCCTACATCCAGCCCTTTGTCTTCTACCAGGAGACCGAGATGGACGGGAAGCCGAACTTCGACGGACCCGCGAACGATTTCGAGCAGGTGCGGCGTTTCGACGCCCGGAGCCCTTCGACGACGAATTCACCATGGCCAACCTGACGTACGGCCACGACATTGCGGGCATGGACCTGCTGGTCAGCGCCTCCTGTCCGAACGTGAATTTAATAATGTCGAGGATCTACAGCCGAGTGTTCAGGATGTCCATTTTCGCGGCGGACGAAGGTCCCGTCGGTCAGCCTGTATTCGCCGACGAATCCGCGGAAGTGGAGGACAGCACGGTTGAAGTCCGGCTGAACTCCAATGACAAGAGCAATCGCTTGCACTGGCTTTTCGGCCTCTACTACGAAGGATTCCGAAACCGACGCGGGTTACCGCATGCAGCGGGGATTCCCGGAGGAGATCAATGCGTTCGGGCTGGCCAACACGCAGGACAAGCGCGAGTATGAGGAGTACGCGGGCTTTGGCGAGTTGACCTTCGAATTCCTTGATGATTTCGCCGTCACCCTCGGCGGGCGCTACCTCGAGTACGAGATCAGCCAGTTCAAGGAAGACTGGGGTTTCGCCTTTAACGGCGCGGGTCGCGATACAGCCAACGTGACCGACCGCGACGACAGCGAAAACGAACTGCACGGCAAGGTGACCGCTGCCTGGCATTACCAGGAAGCCAGCCAGGTCTACGCGACCGTTTCCAACGGTACGCGTCCGGGCGGTTTCAACCGCACGGTTCCTGTCAGCGACGATCCGGCAGAGCCGATCGGCTTTGCCTGCCAGCAGGCGCTCAATGGGCTTGGAGCCTCCGCGACCGGATTCCGATATTTTCGAAGGTGACGAGGTCGTCAACTACGAATTCGGCTGGAAGGCCGAGTTGTCGGCAAATGTGCGCTTCAACGGCGCTGGCGTACTATATCGAGTGGGAGGATATTCAGCAGGTCATTACACTCAGCGGCGACTGTGGCATAGACCTGACGGCCAACCTGGGCGAGGCGGAATCCCGGGGCGCCGAACTCGAGCTGCTCGGCGGCGGTGACCGATAACTTCACGGTCAGCCTGAGTGCCGGTTACACGGATGCGCAGCTGCAGGAGGATGTGCCGCAGGCGGGTGTCATGTCGGGCGATCGATTGCCGGACGTACCGGAGTGGTCCGCGAATGTCACCCTCGACTACGTAGTGCCGGTAAAAAGCGGCGAGTTCTTTGCGGTGGCGAACTGGAATTATGTGGACGAGACGCTCGAGTTCATCGGCGATGGGGGTGACGATGTCACTGGCTTTGGCGTGATCTCGGGCAATAGCAAGCCGGACTACGACATACTGGACCTGCGCGTCGGCTTTACCAGTGAGGAAAACTGGGAATGGCTGGTGTATGTGGACAATGTCACCGACGAGGAGGCGATCTACAGTTACAGTGACGCCCTGGCCTTTAATATCGAGGCCTATGACCGCACTGTGCGCAATCGTCCGCGTACCTTCGGGCACCTCCTTTACCTACAAGTTCTAGTCTGGTGATTCAAGCCCGGCCGTCAAGGTCGGGCTTTGCCGTCGCCCCGGCTTTCCCTGAGAGTCTGAAACTGCCTGCATAATCTGCGTGCGCCGGTGAGGATCCGGGCGGTGGGTCGCTGGATCAGGTCGGGGTTCACATAAAGCAGCGCGTCACCGGACACCGCGGAGAGAGATGGATAACGGCGCCAGTCGTCCAGCCAGTCCGGCTTTGCCTTCGCCCATGCCGCCGGCCACGATGGCGTCGGGATTTCGGACCAGCACGGATTCGACGCTGATCCGGGGCGCCAGGGACCTGGCACCGGCAAAGAGATTGCGCCCGCCGCACAGCGCGAGGACCTGCGAGATCAGGTGTTCGCCGTTCACGGTCTGCAGTGGTTCGTGCCAGATCTGGTAGAACACCTTCAATGGTGGTCCGCCACCATAGTTTTGTTGCAACTCTTCCAGTTCGCGTTCGAGACGCGCCGCTTCAGCTTCGCTGACCTCGGAGGTTCCCGCCAGGGTCCCGAGGCGTCGAATGCTCGCGGGTATATCCGCCAGATCGCGCAATTCGCTCACGTAGACGGGTATGTTCAGGTTGACCAGCCTGGACAGGGTGCCGCCGCCATTGCCCGACCCCCACATCACCACGAGATCGGGCTGCAAGGCGACTAGTTTCTCCAGGCTGAAAGCATTGTAGGTACCGATGCGGGTATCGATCGGGCGGCCGGCGGATAGTCGCTGTAGCTGACCACGCCCACGAGCTTGTCGCCGGCGCCGGCACTGTACACGTTCTCCACGATGTGCGGTGCCAGGGCGACAATACGTTGCGCGGGCCGATCCAGTTCCACTGTGCGGCCGGCGAAGTCAGTGACCGAAACAGCCCATGCGTCACAACCGAGAAGACAGGCGATCAGTGGTACGAGATACCGGCTCATGGCAGCGTCGTGTAACAGGGTGTGATGACAGGGAAGCTGTGCAGGGGGTGGGGCGTGATGTCGACCTCCACGTGGAAAACCTCCCGGAACAGCTCCCGCGTGAGGATATCGACCGACGTACCACAAGCCATCTGACGGCCGTCATCCAGCACCAGTACCGGTCGGCGATGCTCGCCGCCGATATTGAGATCGTGAATCGCCAGAACCACCGCGCAACCGGCATGGGACAGTTCGCGCACCGCTGCCAGAACCTGTTGTTGGTGGGCGAGATCGAGGGCGGAGGTCGGTTCGTCCAACAGCAGCATTCGGCCGGTCGAAGAGGCGTCTCCGCGAAGCTGGGCGAAGCACGCGCGCCAACTGAGTGCGCTGCTTCTCGCCGGAGAGCTGGGTATAGAGGCGTTCACGCAGCGCCAGGGTGTCCGTGCAGCGCATCGCTTCGGCGGCGATTTGCAGGTCGTGCGCGAGGCCGCTGGCGTGCGGGATCCGGCCCAGCAGAACGACTTCCTCGACGGTGTATGGAAAATTGAGCAGCGACATCTGCGGCAGTATGGCCATTGAGCGGGCCAGCTCTGCGATCGGCCAGTCGGACAGCGCCCTGCCGCAAAATTCCAGCGTGCCCGAGTCGGGACGCACTTCGCCGGAAATCAGGCGCAGCAGTGTCGATTTGCCCGCCCCGTTGGGACCGGCGATGGCGAGGATGTTACCCGGCTCCAGTTGAAAGTTTATGTCGCGCAGCAACGCATGTCCCCAGGGAGCGGCGGCGGCGTTCGACACACGCAGAGTGGGTGGTCTTGTGTCAGGCGCAGTCACGGCGCGGTCAGGTTTGCATGCCGTAGTGGTGGCGGTTGCGCAACAGGGAAATGAAGAAGGGCACCCCCACAATGGCGGTAATGACGCCTACCGGGAGTTCGGTCGGTGCGACCAGTACCCGCGCAAGAACGTCGGCTACAACCAGTAGCAGAGCCCCGGCCAACGCACTGGCCGGCAGCAGGAATTGGTGGTCCGGGCCGGCCATCATGCGCACGATATGCGGTACGACGAGCCCCACGAAAGCGATCGTGCCGACCAGCGCAACCGAGGTGCCGACGCCGATGGCAACCCATGTGATCAGGGCGACTTTGGTGCGGTCCACCCGTATACCGAGGTGTCGCGCTTCGGACTCGCCCAGCAGCAGAGCATTGAGTGCCCTTGCATAACGCGGAAGCACAACGATCAATGCGCCCCCGACGACGGCCGCCAGCAGCAGGCGCGTATAGTTGGCGCCGTCCAGTCCCCCCATCTTCCACAGGCTGATGCGCCTGAGCATTGCATTGTCCGCGAAGAATTCGAGCAAACTGCCGAGGGCCCCCGCCAGTGCCGTAATGGCGATGCCCGCCAGCAGCATGGTTGCCACAGATGTGCCATGGGGCGATGTCGCCAGGCTGTAGACGAACAGCACGGCGATGACACCGCCGGCGAACGCCCCCGCGGACACGAGCGTAAGCCCTGTAAAGCCCTGCAGCAGCGTGCCGCCGGATACGATGACGAGAGAGGCCCCCAGAGAGGCGCCCGCCGTAACACCGATCAGTGAGGGGTCCGCGAGTGGGTTGCGAAACAGCCCCTGCATGGCCGCGCCGCTGATTGCCAGCGTCGCGCCCATCACGGCTGCGAGCAATACCCTGGGAAGCCTGATTTGCCCCACGATGACAGCACTCTGCTCTGCGCCGCCTGCCCCGAACGCCCCGGCGAGCCCCCGCAGCACCTCCGGCGCGGGTATCGCGACCGCGCCGCTGGACAGCCCGACGAACAGGGCGCAGGGCAGGGCAAGCCACAGCCCGATAATCAGGCGCCGGGCGCGTCGCTCGCGAGGCGAGGCGATCGTTCTAATAGTCGACGCCCTTGCGGGCCTTGATGCCGGCATTGAAGGCATGTTTGATATCGCGCACTTCCGAGACTGTATCCATGACGTCCTGCAGAGCCGCGCCGCCGCCGCGTCCGGTGACGACCACGCTCTGGGCGACTGGTCGGGATCGGAGCGCGTCGAGTACCTCATCCGCCGGCAGGTAGTCATAGGCGAGCATGTACGTCAATTCATCCAGCACGACAAGATAATAACTCTCGTCTGTAAGCATGGCCCTGGCGACGTCCCAGCTCTCGCGGGCTGCGGCGATATCGCCGCTGCGATCCTGCGTATCCCAGGTAAATCCCGTGCCCATCTGATGAAAATCCACGTGCGGGCATTGCTCGCGCAGGTAGATTTCCTCGCCGGAGAGCTGTTCACCCTTGATGAACTGCACCACGCCGACCTTGAAGCCGTAGCCGAGGGCTCGCATGACCATGCCGAAGGCAGAGCTGGACTTGCCCTTGCCGTTGCCCGTCAGCAGGATGGCCACGCCCCGTTCCGTGTCGGCCGCCGCGATGCTGGCGTCGACGCTGGCCTTCTGCTTCTGCATCGCCGCCTTGTGCCTGGATGCCTTGCGATCGTCACTCATGCGGATTCCTCAGAAAGAATAGCGCAGCCCCAGATACCCCGCCGCGCCACTGGTATTGAAGGTCGGCACCTCCTCGTAGTCCTCGTCTGTGACGTTTTCCACGCGGCCGTAGAGCTCGAGGCCGTCAACCACACTGAAACTGGCGTTGATGTTCACCACCTCGTAGTCGTCCAGCGCCTCGCCATCGACATCCACGGCATCGCGAGACATGCGCGCGTGCAAACCCAGCACAAGCCTGTTGGCCAGCGCGGTCCAGGTGATACCGGCATTTGCCATGTGCTCCGGGCGCCGCGGCCGCGGATCGCCATCGATATTCCGGGAGTCTGTGTACGTGTAGTTGCCGCTGACAGACAGACCCGATGCCAGCGGCCATTCGCCGCCAGCTTCGACGCCCCTCGACTCGGTATCCCCCGTCTCCTGCAGGTAGCCGAAGGAATTGAAGTCGAAGAATATTTCGTCGGTGATCTTCTGGTCAAAATACACCAGTTCCAGAAAGGCCCCGTTGTCGTGCGCCCAGCTGAGCGCCAGGTCGTAGCCTTCGCTTTCTTCCTCGGCAAGCTCAAAGCCCTGGGCAGGCGGACCGGTAAACGGACTTTGGTTGGTCGCTATCTCAAACAGGCTGGGTGCGCGAAAGCCAGTCCCGTAGGTGCCCCGCAGTTTGATTTCGCCGCCGCTCGACTGGAATAAGGTAGGCCCCGCTGACGCGCCAGGACGTGTGGGAGCCAAAATCATCGTTGTCATCGTAACGGGCCCCGGCTGTGACGAAAAACCGGTTGTCGAAACCGCCCTGATACTCGGCGAAGTAGCCGTCCTGCCCACGGTCGGTATCGGTAGCTCCGTCGTCGATTGCTTCGTTCAGCAGATCGACGCCGTAGACCAGGCGCAGCGCTTCGCCGCCCTCGAAGCTGCCGAGATAACCGGTCCGCTCAACCTCGCCATCCAGCTTGAAAGCAAATTGCCCCTCGGTAAAAAAGTCCCGATCGGTGCCTGTTTTTGTGTAGAACAGCTCGTGCTGCAGACGTTCACCCGCGTAAGCGACGGCCCCGCGCCAGGAACGCTGCTCGAACGAGTCGCTGCACGCGTTGGACGGCGCGAACGTGTCTACCGTGAAACAGTCGTCGAATTCGTTCTCCGCATCGACATCCCGCGCGACCAGGGATACTCTGCACGTGCTTCCGTGGCGTTCCAGCCGAATCGGCCGTGCAGCGTTGTGTTTTCGTAGCCGTCATCGTCGCGCAGATCGGTATCCGTTGTTCTGGCATTGAACAGGTCCGTTTTGTAGTCCGTACCCGACAGGCTGAAGTCGACCGCGTCATTGCCGCCGCTGAGCGTACCCGCGTATTGCCGGGTATCGTAGCGCCCGCTTTCGGCGGAGACCTGGCCCGAGATTCCCTCGACAGGCGCGGTGGTCGTGATATTCACGACACCGCCGGCATCCGCCCCGTACATCATTCCCTGCGGGCCGCGCAGGATCTCGACGCGTTCGACGCCGGTGCTGAGCAGATGCTCGACCCGTGTCGTCGTCTGCGGCGAGGACGAGTCGGATATATCGATGCCGTCGAGGTAAAAGCGCGTGCGGTAGTTCTCCTCGCCGCGAATGCGCAGGGACGTGACGCTGCCCGGCCCGCCCTGGTTGGAAACGCCGACGCCGGGCTGAGTGCGCAGCACATCGTACAGGGAGTTGAAACCGAGTTGCTCGATTTCGCTTGCCGTGACGACGGAGACGGAAGTCCCGACCTGGCGCAGAGGCATGGGTACGCGCGAGGATGTCACGACGATCTCTTCCAGCCTGTTGGCTGTCCCGGGTGTATCGGCGAGCGCCTGCATCGCGCCCGTGGTGGCGAGCGCGAGCACGCCAAGGTTGAATACTGTTTTCATTGAAATGTCCTCAATAGCCTTGAATGGGCGACTGAGGGAGGGGATCAGGGAACGCAATGCGGGGCATTGTGCAACCGTGGTATGAAGCCCTCCGCTCCATCGTTGCTTGCGTCCAGGCAGGTGTCGGGCTCACAGTCGGTGACTGCATACCGTTGCGGGGGCAGCGGCGGTTTGGGTGCAGGTAGTCCTGCAACCGTTCCACACTTCCCATTTAACCCACCCAGCGGTCGTTATCGCTATCCGCGGTGGGCACCTGGTACGGTCGGCAACTCTAGAGCGCTGTCCGGGCTTTGTCAATTGTCTTACAATCTGACCGGCTGATGAATTTCTGAGCATGTGGCAGGCACCCGGGAGGTATAGTCCCGCTGGAACACGCCAAACAGCGTACGTCCCTGTACAGGCTCGGGCGGCGACGTCCTGTCGCCGCAGCGGTTCCAGCGGGACTATACCTCCCGGGCGCCGCGGCTTTACTCAACTTCTGGATTGAGACCCCGCAAAGATTATTGCTTGCCGGGTTGCGTGGAGTATCCCCTTGTGCATGTTTCGCCGGATGAAACCCGCCGTGTGGCGGAACTCCTCGGCCGCGAGCCGCGCGGTTTGCGGGCGGTCGCGCGCGCGCATGACAATGGCGACCCGATCGTGATACGGGTCGCGTCACTGGTCGATGACAAGCCGTTCCCGACACTGTTCTGGCTGGTCGATCCGGCGCTGCGTTATCGCATCGACCAGGCGGAGGCGGGCGGACTGATCGGGCGGCTGCAGGCGCGGGTCGACGCGCGGCCGTCGCTGCGCGCAGCTATGGCCGCCGATCACCGGGCGCACATACGTCTGCGCGACAGTTACCAGGACGCAAAACAGCGGCGGCGCATCGAGCAACTGGGTTACGGCGATACCTTGCAGCAGAGGGGCATTGGCGGCATCGCGGATTTCGGCCGAATCCGTTGCCTGCACGCCTGGTATGCGGCGCATTTGATCGTGCCCAACACGGTCGGGCGCCTGCTCGACGCCTGTTGCCGGGCAGCGTCCCGCCCGAGCTGAAGCCGGTCGCAATGTGGTATAGTCTCGGCCCTTTGATGGCGGCAACTCCCGCCATGATACAGAACCGGCGGAAAGACGAATGGCGGTCCTCACAGACGACCTTCGAATCGCGCAGACCAACGAGCTGATCGCGCCCGAGAGACTCATCGGTGAAATTCCGGTGAGCGAATCCCGCGGCGCGTACGGTCGCCTCCGCCCGCCAGACGATTCACGCCATTCTCAACCGCGAGGACGACCGCCTCGTGATCGTGGTCGGCCCCTGTTCCATCCACGATCCGGACGCCGCCCGGGAGTACGGGCGCCTACTGCGGGAGGCCGCGGCCGAGGTGGCGGAAGACGTGTTCGTGCTCATGCGCGTCTACTTCGAAAAACCGCGCACTACCGTCGGCTGGAAGGGCCTGATCAATGACCCCGGCCTGGACAATACCTTCCAGATCAACCGGGGTCTGCGCCTTGCGCGACAGTTGCTGCTGGATCTGTCCGAGATGGGTCTGCCCGCCGGAACCGAATACCTCGACCTGATCAGTCCCCAATACATTGCCGACCTGGTCTCCTGGGGCGCCGTCGGTGCGCGCACGACCGAGAGCCAGACCCACCGGGAGCTGTCCTCCGGACTGTCCTGTCCCGTGGGGTTCAAGAACGCCACCAACGGCGACATCCAGGTGGCCGTCGACGCCATAAAGTCCGCGTCGCAACCGCACCACTTCCTGTCGGTCACGAAGCAGGGCCACTCGGCGATTTTCCAGACCCGGGGCAATGAGGACTGCCACATCATTCTGCGCGGAGGCCTGCATCCGAACTACGACATGTTCTCTGTTGCGGACGCGGCGGAAATGCTGGACAAGGCCGGACTGTCCGCGCGCATCATGATCGATGCCAGCCACGCCAACAGCCGCAAGACGCCGGCGCGGCAGATCGACGTGGCCAGCGATATCGCCACCCAGGTGGCGCGCGGCAACGACAGCATTTTTGGTGTAATGCTGGAGAGCAATCTGGTGGAGGGCCGCCAGAACGTCATCCCGGGCGAGCCGCTCACTTATGGCCAGAGCATCACCGATCCCTGCATTGGCTGGGACGATACCCGCTCGCTGCTGCAGGAAATGGCGACCGCGGTGCGCATGCGCCGCAACTGCAGCACGGCCTAGCCACCCATTCACGTGCTGGCGTATCGGAGTCGATGGCGCTACCGTGTGGCGCGTCGACATCCACACAACAACCGATAATCGAGGTAATTGCAATGCACCTGGGATTCAGCTCCATGAACACGGCGGACGATCCGGCCCCGGAAGAACTGGCGAAAACCCTCGAGCAGGCCGGTTTCGAGTCCCTGTGGTACGGCGAACACAGCCACATACCGGTGGCCCGGACAACGCCTTACCCGCCCGGCGGCGAACTGCCGGAACCCTACAAGAAGATGATGGACCCCTATGTCTCGCTGATGGCCGCCGCGGCGGCCACGACAACCCTGCGGCTCGGCACCGGGATCGCACTGCTTCTGGAGCGGGAACTGTTTTCGCAGGCCAAGACCATCGCCACGCTCGACAGGCTCTCCGGCGGCCGCGTGATGATCGGTTGCGGTGTCGGCTGGAACCGGGAGGAATTCGAAAACGCCACCAGCCTGCCCTGGGAGCGGCGCTATCTCGCGCTGAGAGAAACGGTACTGGCCCAGCGCGCGCTGCTGACGGCGACCGAACCCGAGTTTCACGGCGAGTTGATCGACTTCGATCCGGTCTGGTTCGAACCCAAGGCCTCGCGTCCCGGCGGGCCGCCGATCATTTTCGGCGCCATGGGCCCGCTGGGTATACGACACGCGGCGCGCTGGGCCGATGGGTGGATGCCCGTCGATATCGCCATGCCCGACGTACAGCAGGGCATCGCGGACTTTCACGAGGAGGTGCGCCGCGCGGGCCGCGACCCCGCGACGATCGAAATTACCCTGGTGGTGATGGCCCCGGTGACCGGCGACCTGCTGAAGTCCTACCGGGACATGGGTGTTCACCGCTGTAATATCGGCGTGGGTGTGGAGAACTGGGATCGGCCGGACGTTATCATGCCGATGATCGAAGAGTACTCGAAGCTGATTCCGGAACTGTAACAGCCCATCCGGAAGGACATGCTTTCCGGGGCATTGCAAGCAACGCAGCCAGGCAGGATGCATCGGCGATCCAAATCGGGAACTTATTCTTGCGCGGGCCCTTAATGGGCGGCCGAAGCCGGCCCGCTGTCCGTGGCCTGTACGGAGCTCAAACTGCCAAGACATTCGCTCCGTACAGGCCACGGACAACGGGCCTCGGTCGGCGCTTCAATGCTGAGCGGCAGGCCTTCCGACAGTTGAGAATCTGACCGCAATGAGGTCTGGTGCGGTGGCCCCCTCGGGGTGAGTGTCTTGGCAGTTCGAACCCTGAGGGGACCACCGGTCCAGGCCGGTCCCCGGAGTGCCCAGACTCACAGGCGGGATTCGCCATTCCCGACATATTTCAGAGTGGTGGTTTTTTGCGTGCGTCCGGCCCGCCTGTACCGCCGCCCGCTGAGACACTATAGTGGGGCACAACAATAACAGCGGCGGGAGATAACACGTGCCCGGAATAAACGACGGAATAAACGAGCGCCGCGCGCGCGAGTACTGGCGTCGCAACGTATCACTGATGCTGCGGCTGCTGGCCGTGTGGTTTGTCGTCAGCTATGGCTGCGGCATCCTGCTGTTCGATTTTCTCAACCAGTTCCGCATCGGCGGCTACGAACTCGGCTTCTGGTTCGCGCAGCAGGGCTCGATCTACGTCTTCGTGGTGCTGATCTTCTATTACGCCCGCAGGATGTCTGCCCTGGACCACGAATTCCATATCGACGAAGACTGAAGGGCGTCCCGGTGGATCTGCAGACCCTCACGTACCTGGTCGTCGGCCTGACCTTCGCGCTGTACATCGGCATTGCCTTCTGGTCCAGGGCGGGTCCACCAGCGAGTTCTACGTGGCCGGGGCCGGGATTCACCCCGTGCAGAACGGCATGGCGACCGCCGCCGACTGGATGTCCGCGGCGTCGTTCATCTCGATGGCCGGCCTCATCGCGTTCATGGGCTACGGCGGCAGTGTCTTTCTGATGGGATGGACCGGCGGTTTCGTCCTCCTGGCCATGCTGCTGGCGCCGTACCTGCGCAAGTACGGCAAGTTCACCGTGCCCGAGTTCATCGGCGATCGCTACTATTCCCGCGGCGCCCGCGCTGTGGCGGTACTCTGTCTCATCGTCTGTTCTGTAACCTATGTGATCGGCCAGATGAAGGGAATCGGCGTCGCCTTCTCCCGCTTTCTGGAGGTGGAGTACGACACCGGCCTCTACGTCGGCATGATAATCGTGTTCTTCTACGCCGTGCTCGGCGGCATGAAGGGTATTACCTACACCCAGATCGCCCAGTATTGCGTGCTCATTACCGCCTATACCATCCCCGCGATCTTTATCAGTCTGCAGCTCACCGGCAATCCGGTACCGCAACTGGGTCTGGGCGGCACGCTCGCGGGGTCGGACACGTACCTGCTCGATCGCCTGGACCAGATTGTCACCGACCTGGGCTTTCGGGAGTACACGACCGACGTGCGCCTCAGCGGTCTCAACATGTTCGCCTTCACGCTGTCGCTGATGATCGGCACCGCCGGGCTGCCCCATGTGATTATCCGTTTTCACCGTGCCCCGGGTGCGCGATGCCCGGTCATCGGCGGGTTGGGCGCTGGTCTTTATCGCCCTGCTGTACACGACCGCGCCGGCGGTCGCCGCGATGGCCCGTCTCGATCTCACGCAGACGCTGGCGCCAGCGCCCGGCGAGCACCTGGCGGTGGACGAGCGCCCGCAATGGTTCCGCGATTGGGAAAAAACGGGGCTGCTGGCGTCGAGGACAAGAACGACGATGGTCTTATCCAGTACAGTGCCGATGAGTCGTCCAGTGAAATGACCCGGGTGGACCGGGACATCATTGTGCTGGCCAATCCGGAAATTGCCAGACTCCCCAACTGGGTGATCGCACTGGTCGCGGCCGGTGGTCTCGCCGCGGCCCTGTCGACCGCGGCCGGGTTGTTGCTGGCGATCGCCTCGTCGATCTCCCACGATCTGCTCAAGGGCATGTTGATGCCCAACATCAGCGAGCGCCGGGAACTGCTGGCCAGCCGTATCGCCATGGCCGTGGCGATACTCGGGGCGGGCTATCTGGGCCTCAACCCGCCGGGCTTCGCCGCCGGTACCGTGGCGCTGGCATTTGGCCTTGCGGCGGCGTCGATTTTCCCCGCGCTGATGATGGGTATCTTCTCGACTCGTGTGAATCGCGAGGGTGCGATAGCCGGCATGGTATGCGGGCTGGGTGTTACGCTGTGCTATGTATTTCAGCACAAGGGCATCATGTTTATTCCCGGCACGTCCTTTCTCGGCGACATGCCGGCCAACTGGTTTCTCGGTATCGAGCCCAATGCCTTCGGCGCCGTCGGCGCGGCGGTGAATTTCGGTGTCGCCATCACGATATCGCGGTTGACGGCGTCTCCGCCGCGGTCGGTGCGCGACATGGTCCAGCGCATCCGGCTGCCGGATCATCCGCCGCCGGCCCACGATCTCCTGCTGCCGATCCACGACGAGCCGCCTCCCGGACGCTGACCTTTGCGGCCCGGGGGGATGTGGCGGTATGCTTGGGGGCGAAAATAATCAGACCCTCCCGGCGGGAGGGCGCGCAGACCACCGGCATAAGTCAAAGCGAGAATACGGTATGGCGCTGGCGCATGCGATCATGACGGCCCTGATTGACGATGACCTGTCCGGCTACGAACTGGCCCGGGATTTCGAGAGTTCGTTCGGCTTTTTCTGGCACGCTTCCCACCAGCAGATCTATCAGGAACTGCACAAGCTGGCCGACAGGCGCTGGCTCAACCGACGCGAGGTGGCCCAGAGCGGCAAACCCAACAAGATCGTCTACGGACTTACCCGGGCCGGCCGCGAGGCGCTGGCCCAGTGGGTCTACGGCAAGAGCCGGACGCAGACCGCCAAGGACGAGCTGCTGATCAAGTTGTACAACCTGAGTCAGGAGAACGCCGCGCATCTGGCCGCGGAGATCGACGAGCGCCGCGATCAGACCATGCGCATGCTCTACCTGTTTGAAAAAATCCGTATGCAGCACTACGCCGAGCCGGCGCTACTGCCGGTGCGCCACAAGGGCGTGTATCTGGCGCTGCTGGCCGGTATCGGGCAGGGCGAACAGTTTCTGACCTGGTGCGACGAGGCCCTGAAGCTGCTGGCGGCGGTGGAGTCGGGCGCCGGCTAGTACAGTGCGGACCCGAAGAACGTCCGTTATGGTTTTTTAGACAATCGCCGCAGTTCATCCTGTTTTGACCACCCATTTCCAGATATTCGTCTTAATTGGAGAAATCACCGGTTTTTGCTGGATTATTGGGCACGCCGGCCCGTACAGTGATTGACAGGGCAAAAAAACGGGGAGCCAAGGTGACATGCGAGTTCTACTTCTGCTTTTGCTGCTGATTCCGCAGCTGGCGCTGGCGCGCATCTATATGTGCATTGACCCGGCGACCGGCAAAACCCTGTTTACCGATCAGGCCTGTGACAGCACAGGTGAGCAGGAGGAGATTCGCGTACAGACCACGAACCTGGCCACCGGCGAGAACAACAGGGAGCCACCGCCTGCCAAAACCTGGAACAGTGAGCGCGATCAGCGCAAAACCGGACTTGATTACACGCGCTCGCGCGGGGAACTGTACGAGAACAATGCCACCGCGCACAAAAGCGATTGAGGGATTACTCCTTCCGCCCGGTGGCGCCGCCGGCGAGATAGATAGTGAGCAGGCCGCCGCCGATGACCAGTGCGCTGCCCGACAGCGACCACGCGTCGGGCACCTGTTGCCAGAACAACCATCCCCAGAAGCCCGCCAGTACCACTGAAAAATAGGTTATTGGCGCGATCAGCGCGGTCGGCGCCATGCCGTAGGCGCGCGTGTACAGTTCCAGCGTCCAGTAGATCGCCACGCCGACGTAGAGCATGGCGGCCCAGGCGGCGGGCAGTGCAATCGCGTGAAAATCCCACACACCGAAAGGTGCGACGCAGGCCAGAGAGAGCGTCACGTAGTAAAACAGGATACGCGAGGTGGGCTCGGTAGCGGCCAGTTTGCGCGTCGCGACCATGGAGATCGCCAGTGCAAGGGCCGAGGCGAGCCCCGTCACATGCCACAGACTCAGGCCCGCGGGACCGGGCCGCAGAATAATCGCGATGCCGCAGAAGCCCAGCGCCAGCGGCAGCCACGCGACTGCCGGCACGCGCTCGCCCAACCATAGCCACATTACTACAGGCACCAGCAACGGTGCGCTCTGACGCAGCAGCATGGCGTCCACCAGGGGGATGGCGTGCAGCGCGGCGTAAAACAGGTAGAAGCCGAGTACCCCGGCGGCCCCGCGCAGCAGGTGCAGGTACGGGTGTGCGCTGCGCAGGTTGTGCAGCCCGGCGCGCAGAATTCGGGGCAGGCACAGTACGGTACAGACCAGGTACTGTACCGTGACGATAGCCGCGGTGCTGGCGTGCGCGGAGGCGAACTTGGTGGCCGCCGCCGCGGTGCTCGCCAGGCATACCATCAGAAACGAGAGAACAATGGCGCGGCGTGCCGACTGGCTTTCTCCCGTCATGAGCGCTGGGTCCGGAAAAGTTGCCATTGTAGGGCACGAGGGCCTTGGACAGAACCGCAGTGCGTGCCTGCAATGGCGCTGTGGGCGGCCCTTGTGCATAATGCCCGCAGGTCTCACGGCAGGGGCGATCGGCGCTCGACTGGATGTACTATCAATATTTCGGATTGAAGGAGGCGCCTTTCTCCATCGCAGTCAATCCGCGCTATCTGTTCATGAGCGCGCGGCATCGGGATGCCCTCGCCCATTTACTCTACGGTGTGGGCGCCGGTGGGGGATTCATCCTGCTGACCGGCGAGGTCGGTACCGGCAAGACCACGATCAACCGCTGTCTGCTGGAGCAGTTGCCGCAGAACACCGACATCGCCATGGTCCTTAACCCGGCGCTCAATGCACTGGAGCTGCTGGCGACGGTCTGCGATGAATTCGGTATCGAATACGATGCGGAAAAGCACACCCTCAAGACCCTGACCGACAAACTGCACCAGTACCTGCTGGAGAATCACCGCCGGGGTCGCCGCACCGTGTTGCTGATCGACGAGGCGCAGCACCTGGACTTCGAAGTGCTGGAGCAGATCCGCCTGCTGACCAATCTCGAGACCAGCAGCGAAAAACTGCTGCAGATCGTTTTGATCGGCCAGCCGGAACTCGCGCGCATGCTGGAGCGACCGGAACTGCGGCAGCTGAACCAGCGCATCACCGCCCGCTATGACCTCGGCCCACTCAACCTCGAGGAAACCCGGGCCTATATACGGCATCGCCTGCAGGTGGCGGGGATGAATCCGGAGCGGGAGATTTTTCCGCCGTCCGTCGTAAAGGGCATCTATCGGCAGACGCGGGGTATTCCGCGGCTGATCAACGTGCTCTGCGATCGTATTCTGCTGGGCGCCTACGGCCGCGACAAAAATCGCGTCGACCACGACACGCTTAACAGGGCGGCCAGAGAGGTGTTGGGCCGGGATGCCGGTGGCGACGGCGCCTGGCGCTGGCCGGCGGCCGCGGCGGCGGGGTTGACCCTGGTATTGCTGCTGGTTGTGGGCGGCGGATGGCTGCTGTTGCAGCCCGGGCAATCCGCGCCGCCGACGCCCGTGGCCGCGGGGTTGCAGCCCCAGGCGCCTCGTCCCACGCAGTCGCCCCCGTCGGCCGAGGCCGTCGCCGAGCCGGCAATCGCGGCGCGAGAGTTTGCGCCCGCCGCGGTTGCGCAACCGGCGGCGCAGGTTCGCCTGCAGGATGTGTTGCTCGACCCCGGCGAGTCCATGGGGCAACTATGGCAATTGCACGCACAGCCGCCGCCGGATCCGCTCTGCCCGACCACGGCGCGCGGCGGCGTACTGTGTGTCGAGGGCGAGGCCGGCACCTGGAACGAACTGGCGCGCTATGACCGCCCCCTGTCCCTGTCGCTGGTTACGCCGGAACGTTTTTCCGCGGAGGTGTTGGTACTCGGCATTCGAGACGAATCCGCCTGGCTGTTCACCGGAGATGACATTGTCCCGATGGAGCTGGTCCATCTCGCGCCCCTGTGGACCGGGCAATACCGCTTCCTCTGGCGGCCCCCGGCGGATTTTCGCAGGCCCGTCGCGCGCGGCGATCAGGGGCCCGCGGTGGCGGAGATAGCGCGGTTGTTTGCGCGCCTTGACGCACAGCCTGCGCCGCTGGCCGGGGATCGTTTCAACCGCGCACTGGAGCGCCGTGTGCGTTTGTTCCAGCGCGAACACGGTCTGGCGCAGGACGGGATTGTCGGTGTGCAGACGCTGCTCGAACTCAACGAACAGTTGGGTATTGCCGTAACCGCCGCGCAGGCGCGGCAGAGGCTGCGGGCCGGGGCTTCCGCCGCGACGGGAGGTGTTCAATGAGCGATGATGAGCTGCAACGCACAGGAGAGATGCCGTGTCGCTGATACTCGATGCCCTGAACCGCGCCCGGCGTGATGCCAGCCCCGCACCGGGAGTGGACGCCGGGCATCCCGCCACGCTTCCCGGGGGCTCACGTGTGTTCAAGTACTTGCCGTGGATCGCCCTGGTATTCGCGTTGATCGTCATCGCCTGGTTGCTGCTGCAACCGGATCGACAGGATGCCGCCCCGACAGCCGTCGCGCAGCTATCGCGCAACGTCGGCGACGCGCTGACGTCCGTGCGGGGCGAACTGGAGGAGCGGGCCGCGCAGGCACGGGAGCAGCCGCCCGCGACCGCTGCCAACACCGGAGCGGCCACGTCGACAGGAGGGCAGCCGGCTCCCCGGGCGGAGGATTCGTCACCGGACCTCGGGAAAGCGGCGGCGCCCGATACCGCGAAGACGGCTGAACCGGCAACAACAGTCTCCGGGGAAAGCGCTTCCCGGCCAACGGTCTCCGGGGAAAACGCCTCCCCGGACACAGTCTCGACGGAAGTTGCACAGCTCTATCGTGAGGCGGCAAGCCGGCCCACAACCCCTGACGCCACTGCGGCGGCACCGGCGCCGGCATCCGCTGCCGAAACTCCGATCAATGGCGAGAAGGCGGACGCGCCAGGCGCCGGGGCGGGGGAGGAGGAACCTGTCGACATCGAGGAAATACTGCTGCGGGCAAAACAGGAAATGAACCAGGGCGACCTGGTCGAACATCCGGCACCGTTCCTGATGGATCTGTCGCAGCAGACCAGGGATGAAATCCCGACTGTCATGTACCAGCGCCACAATTACGGCGGCGACCCTTCGCGGTCGTCGGTGGTGCTCAATGGCAAGACCCTGCGGGCCGGCGGCAACGCCGCACCGGGGGTTACGGTGGACGAAATCCTGTCGGAATCGGTAATACTCAGCTTCCGTGGCACCCAGTTCAGGTTGCGCGCGCTGAACAGCTGGGTGAACCTTTAGGGCCAGCTCGGATAGTGTGAACAGGCCCTGGTGTGCTCCGTGGCAGTTGGCGTCGCGGTCGAGATGCATGTGCCGGGAAGGTGCGCTCGGACCTGTCAGCGCGGTACTGATAGTACGGTTTTGGACCATTGCACGGGACAAATGACCCGGAGGGGTCGCTTTGCCGCCTGCGGACAGCAAAGTAGTTAACCTTTGCACCGCTCTGTGGCAGCATTCGCCACTCCTGCCCCGCCACGGGGCAGGCCCCACAAACCCGACAGATGCATAACCAGAACATCCGGGACAGATAACGGTGAGGAAACCCCATGAAAATGATGACTGCAATCATCAAGCCCTTCAAGCTTGATGACGTTCGCGACGCGCTGCAACAGATCGGTATCCGCGGTATGACGGTGGAAGAGGTCAAGGGCTACGGCCGTCAGAAGGGCCACACGGAGCTGTATCGCGGCGCCGAGTACGTGGTGGAATTCCAACCCAAAATGAAAATCCAGATCGCCATCAGCGACGAGCAGGTCGAGACCGCGATCGAGGCGATTTGCAAGATCGCCAGCACGGGCAAGATCGGCGACGGCAAGATCTTCGTGGCGCCTCTGGAACAGAGCATCCGTATCCGTACGGGTGAAACCGGTGAGGAGGCGCTCTGACCGTGAAGACTTCGGCTGTGTTCCAGTCATTTGAAATGGCCACTGCTACGCAGGCGAACGATGGGGCTTCGCCCGACCGACTGGAAGGAGCCGACCAACCATTTGGAATGGGCCGGTTGAGAAGAGCTAGGATGTAGAACACTGTGAACTGGATCCACCGCCACGCAACCATCAATGGCATCCACATGCACTACGTGGAACAGGGGGAGGGCATGGCGGTGGTGCTGTGCCACGGCTTCCCCCACCTGTGGTTCAGCTGGCACCGCCAGATCGGCGCACTCGCCGACGCCGGGTTCCGGGTCATTGTGCCGGATATGCGCGGCATGGGACAGACGGAGGCCCCCGCCGACCCCGCGGCCTATGACGTCGACCACATTACGGCCGACCTGGTGGGTCTGCTCGATCACCTCGGCGTGGAAAAGGCGGTGTTCGCCGGCCTGGATTTCGGCGCCTTTGCCAGCTACGACCTGGCGCTGCGCCACCCCGACCGCGTGATCGCGGTCATCGGCGTGGAGAACCCGGCGGCGCCCCACAATCCCGAAGAGCCGCCCCTGACCGAGTACCGGCGCATGGGGGAGCAGCACTTCCTGCATATCGAATATTTCCGCGAACCGCCCCGGGCGGACGAGGAGCTCGCCGCCGCGCCGCGCCGGTTTCTGCACAAGGTATTCCACACGCTGAGCGGCGACGGCAACTACTTTGGCGTGTTCGAGTATCCCCCCGACGCGTCCTATATCGACGCCATGGCGGAGCCGCCGCCGCTGCCCTGGCCCTGGCTGTCGGAACTGGAAATGGAGTTCTTTGTATCCGAATACAGCCGCACCGGATTTACCGGCGGCCTCAACTGGTACCGCTCGATGGATCTGAAATGGGCGCAGCGCAGACCCTTCGAGGGTGTGCAGAGCGCGGTGCCCGCCTATTTCCTCGGCAGCGAGCACGACGTGGATCTGGAGGGATTTCACGGCGAGGATCCGATCGGCCAGATGCGGGCGATTTTTCCCGATCTGCGCGAGGTGCGCATGATCCCCGGGGCCGGCCACATGGTGCAGCTCGAGGCCTCGGAGGCGGTCAACAGTATTCTGGTCGAATACCTCGAGGATATCCGGCGCGGGCCCTAACTGATGGTCAGTGTCAGGCCAAGTTTCTCCAGCGGGCTCCGTTCGGCCTGCAGTTCCCGCGCTGTCAGGGGATGGTCCTCCAGCCAGCCTTCGGGGAATTCCAGCGCCAGGCTCTTCTTGCCCGGGCGTATGGCGAAATCCGGCAGCTGCTCAAGCGTTTCCGCGTACTTGAAACAGGTGGCCAGCCGCATGATCGATACCAGGGAACGCATCCGCGGCAGGTCCTGCTCGGCGGTATCGGCAAACAGACTTTCCACCAGTTTGCCCCGGTGCCCCATGGTGAGCACCGCCAGCTGTTCCTGTTCCTGCTGGGAAAAGCCGGGCAGGTCGGCATTGCGCAGGAGGTAGGCGGAGTGGCGGTTGAAGTGCTTGTGTGAAATCGCCATGCCGATCTCATGGGTGCGGGCGGCCCAGCGCAGCAGTTCGCCGTCCTCGTCGTTCAGTTGCCAGCGTTTCTGCGTCGCGGCGAAAAAAGTGTGTACGCGGCGCTCGACGATTCCGGCGATATCGGCGTCCACCGCGTAGCGCTGCATCAGCGCGTTCACGGTGCGCTCGCGCACGTCCTCGTGGCTCAGCCGGCCCATGAGATCGTAGATGACCCCCTCGCGCAGGGCGCCCTTGGAGGTCCGCATGTGCTCGATCTCCAGCACGTCGAACAGGGCGCTGGCAAGTGCTACGCCGGGGAGAATAACCCCGCGTCTCTGCGTGCTGAGGCCCTCGAGGCGGATATCGTCCGTGCGCTCGAATTTGAGCAGCTTTTTCTCCAGCTTGCGCAGGCCCTTGCGCGTGATACCGCTGTCATCCCAGCCATTCACTGAAATAATGGTTTCGATTGCCTGCAGCGTGCCGGAGGAACCGACGCACTCCTGCCAGTGCCTGGCATGGTAGCGATGGCGCACCTGCGAGGCGCGAATGCTCGCCATATCGTAGGCGTGGCGATAGCGGTCCGCGCTGATAGCGCCGCCCTCGAAACAGCGCCGCGCGTAGAAAACGCAACCCATCTGCAGGCTTTCCATCGCCAGCGGTTCGAAGCGCTCGCCGATGATCAGCTCCGTGCTGCCGCCGCCGATATCGACGACAAGCCGCGACTGGGCGTCGTCGGCCAGGGTGTGAGCGACGCCGAGGTAGACCAGGCGGGCCTCCTCGCGGCCGTAGATCACGTCGACGCGGGTACCCAGAATGCGCTCGGCGGCGCGGGTGAACGCGGCGCGGTTCTTGGCGACGCGCAGGGTGTTGGTGCCCACCACGCGCATGCGGGTGATTTCCACGCTCTCCAGAAGTTGTGCGAAGCGTGACAGGCAGGCCAGGCCGCGCTCGATGGCCTCGTCGGTCAGCAGGCCGTCCTCGAGGCCGGCGCCGAGCTGCACCTTTTCCGCCAGTACCTCGACCGGGCGCATTTCGCCGTGTTCGATCTTGGCGATGATCAGGTGGAAGGAGTTGCTGCCGAGATCCACCGCGGCCAACTGGCTGCCGTCGGGGAGTGCTTCCTGTGTATCTGAATGCAAGCCGGGTGAATCCGTTTGTGGCGGTATTTTCGGGCCATGGTAATAGAAGCGGCAGCGGCGAGTATACAGGTCCGCCGATACTTTATAAGTTTGAACTTTGCCGGGCATGGGGTGGAATATACCCGCCCCATGCTGTCTCTATGTGACAATAACCGGAACTCCGGGGTATCTCGCGCCGCCTTCAGCCGCCCGGCGTGTACCAGATCGGAGAGGTCCACGCGCGCTCCTGGATTTTCCAGGGCAGATCGGGATCGCTGCAGCTCGCCGGGCGCTCCGCGGCCGGCAGGGCGAGGCAGTCGTGGTGACTCCAGCGGCAGCCGGGATTTTCCAGTACCCGCGCGTAGTACACCGCGGACACTTCCGGGTCGAACTGCGGATCCTGCCAGGTGGCGCACAGCTGGTTGAAGCCCGGCCCGGAAACCGCACAGGTGTTCGGGTCGACGCGGGCGCCGTTGTCGGGGTCCCCGGCCACGTCGTAGACAGCCTGGTGTGTGCGGCCGCTGTCGTCGGTCCATCCCTTGATAATCTGTATGCGCTGCAACAGGTTGGCGCCGTCCCTCGGGTCGCGGGCGGCGCTGGCGACAAAGACCGGACCGCTGGCCGCGCGATCGGGCGGTGCGGTCAGTTCGCCCCCCATGGGCACGCCGGTGCGATAGGCGGTGGCGAGGTAGTCCGTGTCGCCGCAGATATTCTCCGGCAGGTCCCAGCCGGCGAAAAAGCGCGGGGCGATGCGCGGCCCGCTGGTGCCGAAAGTTTCGCGCCGATTCATGGCGGCGAACAGGGACTGGCGGCTGTTCTGTTCGGCGTAGACGCCGGCAATGCCTCCCGGGCTGTAGCGGACCGGGGAACCCCTGGCGATGTCACCGGGGACAGCCACCTCGCCCTGCAGGCGGCTGCGCCGCTCCCGATCCCCGCCGTGCGAGCCGCGGTGGCCTTTCTCCAGACCGGCCGCGGGCGTGGCGTTGTGGGTGTCGGTGGCGGCGATGATGCCGAGCTTGAAGGGATTGACGCCCAGTGCCCGCTCTTCCGCCAGTCCCGCCGCGAGCGCGTAGCGTACGAAACTGTAGCGCGAGACACAGCCGCTGAGCATCATGCCGCCGCTGCCCATCTCCTCGCCACAGTCGGCGATGTCTTCGCTGGGGCTGCGCAATTTCTCGAAGTCGCAGAATTCATCGGGGGCGCCGAACACGCTGGGAATGCCGTTGCGACACTCGGAATCGCCTTTTACCTGATAGATTTCCGCGAGCGGTTCCACCCGCGCGCGCAGGCTCGCCAGACGGCGGCGCTCGGCGGGAGGCATGTCGCGATTGCTGTAGGGGTACCACATGCGCCCGGAGCTCCAGTTGCTGTTGTGGGGTATGGCCAGGGCGTCGCACCGCGGGTTGCCGTCGATGCAGACGCGTTCCAGCCACTCCCAGAGTTGCTCGGGCTTGCGCGCATCCTTGGCGCTGAGGGCGGCCTGGGGCACCGTCGCCGAGGCGAAGATCACATTGCGGTGCAGATTGCTGGCCTCCTCCGCCAGGCTGTATTCGTAGGCGTGGAAAGTGGTGAATGCGCAGTCCTCGCTGTGATCCATCCAGGCTTCGGTGCTGCGCTGATTGTCGCGCCAGACAATGTTGGCCTGCTCGCGGCAGCGCGCGCCGTCGGGTCCGCACACCCGCGCGGAGCGATCCTGGCCGAAGATGGCGAAGCTGGCCATGCGCACGATGCCCTGCAGGCCATCCCCCACGGGCAGGCGCACGTCACCGCGGTACAGACGACAGGGCAGGGCGTCGTAGGCTTCGCTGGCGCGGTCGTAGCACAGGCGCGTCTCTCCCAGGCCTTCGGCATGATCCGTGACCGCCATGAAATCCAGGGGCGAACTGATGGTGAGCTCCGGCGCCGTGTCCCCGGGGTCGTCGCCGCGCAGGCGCAGCGGCAGCGGCTCGCCCCGGGCGAAGCGATAGGCGTCGTCCGCCGAGGCCAGGGTGCCGAAGGCGGTGGCGTCGAAACTGGCGGCGGTGTGTACATGCAGGCCGCCGAACCACGCCTTGCGCAGCGGGTAGCGACGCGCGCACGCGGTGGACGGCGGCGTATCCTCCAGCGCGTGGACCTCGACGTCGAACCAGGGCTCGAGGTCGGCGGCGTCCACCGGCACACGCTGGTATTCGTAGCGCAGCCACAGGAACCCCGCCGCCAGCACGACGGCGATTACCAGCAGGACGATCAGTAGAATTTTGAAAAGCGACAGAATGCGGGGCACGCCTGTTCTCCAGTTTGGGGTTTATGGCTACTGTGGCACGTCGTTATTTTCGCGAGAGCCATCCGTTGATCCGGCTCACTATTGGTAAGCGATCTCTAATGATCCGACCGGTCCAGTTATTTTCGAGCGCGAGTGTGGAAACACTATATAACACAAGAGGAAATGTGCGTACTTAACTTGTTGATTTATAGGTAATATCACTAGTGTCCGGTTAAAAGTTGAATAAATTCAATTGGTTGCCATCGGCATCCAGTTCGGATCTGTCGCTGGCCTCGAGTTGAAGTTCCTTCCTGATGATCGCGATCAGCACATAGATGGCCACGGCGCACCAGGTTTGCCTCTTCACTGCATTCTCGCTGGTGCCGAGAAACTTCTTGATGCGCAAGTGCTGCTTGATCTACTTGAAGAACAACTCGACCTGCCACCGACTTTTGTAAAGCGCGGCGATAATCTAACTGATTGATACGTATTGATTTTGTTGGGATTATACTGTATATTTAAACAGTACTTTGATAAGGACGCAAAGCCAGCAAAAGCCAGCAAAAGCAAACAGACGCAAGGCAACAAAAGGACCCCGCCATGGACTCATTCCCCTCTCCCGCACCACAACCCCTGCCCCGCGACCTGGACGTACTGGAAGACGAAATCACCGAACTGGCCGCCCACCTCAACGCCGCGACCTACCGGCTGCTCACGCTGATCCGCGAATTCGACGAGCGCCACGGCTGGAGCGGCGCGGGTCTCAAGTCCTGCGCCCACTGGCTGAACTGGAAGTGCGGCATCAACCTGGGCGCGGCGCGGGAGAAGGTGCGCGTGGCGCACGCCCTGAAGGATCTCCCGCAAATCAGCGCGGCCCTGCGCGCCGGGCGCATCAGCTTCTCCAAGGTGCGCGCCATGACCCGCGTCGCCACGCCGCGGAACGAGGAGTATCTGCTGATGATCGCCGACCACGGCACGGCCTCCCACGTCGAGCGCCTGGTGCGCAACTACCGCAAGGTCCAGCGCATCGAGGCACTGGCGCGGGACAATCAGCGCCACGCCCTGCGCGAGCTCAACTGGCACATCGACGACGACGGCAGCTATGTGATCAGGGCGCGCCTCGGGCCGGAGCAGGGTGCGCGCATCGTGCGGGCACTCGATGCGGCGGGCGATGCCATTTACACGGAGCAGCGCGGCGCGGTCGAAGACGTTTCCCCGGAAACGTCTCTCTCCAATGAAACCCCGGTCGACAGTGAAACCCCGACATACAGCGAAACCCCGATCGCCGCGCGCCGCGCCGATGCCCTGGAACGCATCGCCGATGGCTACCTCGCCCGGCGAGGAGGGCGTCGTCACCGGCGGCGACCGCTGCACGATCCACCTGCATACCGACATCGACACACTGCAGGAAGATGGCGACGGAGCGGAAGCCGAACTGGATTCAGGCGGCTGCGTTTCAGCGGAAACGTCGCGCCGGCTCGCCTGTGACTGCGGCGTGGTGCACTGGCTGGAAGACGGCAGCGGCAACGGTCACACTGTCCAATCTGTCCAGACAAGCGCGCTGGATGTCGGCCGCCGCACGCGCAGTATTCCGCCGGCCATTCGCCGCGCGCTGGAGCGCCGCGACGGCGGCTGCCGTTTCCCCGGCTGCACCCGCGCGGCACCATGTCGACGCGCACCATATCCGCCACTGGGCCGACGGCGGCGAGAACGCGCCGTCGACAACCTGCTGCTGCTGTGCCGCCACCACCACTCGCCTGGTGCACGAAGGGGTGCTACGCCCTCGAGCTGGACGCAGCCGGTGAGGCCCGTCCTTTACCGCGCCGCAGCGAGCGGGAGGATTCCGACGGGGCCGCGAGACACGTTTCCGCGGAAACGTGTTCGCGCTGACCGCGGCGAATCGCCGCGCCCGGGTGGACATTGGCGCGCGAACGCTGATTCCGAGGTGGTGCGGCGAGAGGATGGACGACGCGATGGCGGTGGAGGGGCTGATTCGGCGGGAATAGGGGCGCACTTCGAGTCAATCCAGCAACCGCAAATAACCGCCATAGCGATACATCCTGTCTCGCTTGCGCGGTGATGCCGCGCCGGGCAAGTAATTGCTCACAGTCCCGTCCGGATCATTGCTTATCTTGCGAAGCTCGATCAATAAAAAGCCGCCTCAATGTGGGCGGCTTTGTCGTATTAACAACTATCAGTTATGCTTTCGAAGGATTAACAGTATTCCCGTTGCCACGCCAACCAGCCAAACAGATGCCGGAATTGGCACAGCCGCTGCCTCACGAGTGAAGTACAGGTTATCGAAATATATCGAGTCATTCGTGTTTACATGTATGCGTGATAACGAACTTGAAAGCTCACCAAGTCCCCGAAAGTGGACGCCAAACCTGTCATCCGCAGGGTACGAAACCGTTCCGAGCAAATTGTCCAGTTCGTCATAGGCTTCAAGTATGGTTTCTGAATTGACTGCAAACGCCTCCAACCCGAATGCTGTTACTGGAAGGTCGAATAGAATATCGAATGGTGTGCCATCTGTCGAAAAGGTTCTGTTTCCGAGCTGAGGAGCATCCTGGTTGCCAAAGAAGTCATTAAAAATGACCTCTACCGGGGCATTAACTCCTATAAACTCCACACCATTGATCACTGGGTCCAAGCTTCCAACTGCCACCTCAGAAAAGGCGATCAGAGCCGCGCCATCCAACCGCGGGTCATCAACGCTGGTTATCGGCGTGGAATAAGCAGCCTGAGCTCCCAGCAACAACAGGGGAAGCAGGAAGTATTTTGCGTTACGTTTTGATCCGAACATTTTCTTGCCTGCGCTCCTGATTAATTTGCTCGCGGTTCAAACTCGACTTTGACCGAATATCCGAGCACGCGGGCATAGTCCTCAACTGTTGCCAGGCGCGGGGAATTTGTTGCATACAGACTTTCAAGCCGTGAGATATTGCTTTTTTGCGTGCCCAGTAATTCGGCCATTTTTTCCTGTGTTACGCCTGCTTCTTTGCGCAGCGCAATCATTTGGCGTTTCATGTCGAAGGCCGTGGACAGGGCTTCATACTCGGCTGCCGTGTCGGGGTTTTTCAGCGCCTCGGCTGCGCATTCTTCAAATGTGGGTCGTTTCTTACTCATCACCCTGTACCTCTTTCAAGCGCTTTTGCGCCGTATCCATGTGACGCTTGGGGATAGTATTGTCCTTCTTTATCACCATAATCAGAATAACTATATCCTGAACTTTCACCGTGCACAAAACGGAGCAGTGACGTGTTCGCGCTCACAGTTCAATGATGTTGCGCCCATCCTCGACGCGCACGCGCCCCCCGTGGCCGATCGGGTCCTCGGCGAGTAGCGCTTCAAGGCTCGCCGCGTCGTCGGCGGTGTTGGCGACGAGGCGTTCGCCATCGGCGTTGCGCGCCATCAGGATGCCTTGGCGGGGACCGTTGCGATCAAAGGCGACGGTCCAGGTCTCCACCGTGGCGGGACCGGCGGCATCGGCGGCAACCGCCACCCGCGGCCCCGACTCGATTTCTGCCTGCAGGGGATCGCTGTCGATGAAGGCCGCCAGCAGCTCGCCCGGTTCGGTCGCATACAGCCCCAGGGAGTGCTTGGTCATGTACAGGCCGACGGCGGTCACCAGCCCCGCGCCGCCGGAGCCCGCGCGCAACGTGTCGACCATCTGCGCGATGGCATGCAGGGAGTAGTTGTTGCCCGGGCCGCCGAAGAAAGGCAGCCCCCCGGTGACGGTCACACCGCGCGGGTCCAGCGGCGACAGGCCCAGGGCGGCACAGCCGATCTGCACGGCGCTGGGGAAACAGCTGTAGATGTCGAAGTGCGACAGGTCGTCGATGCCGAGGCCGCTGCCCTGCGACAGATGCTGCCAGGCCAGCTCGATGGCCGGTGAACTGTGCAGGTCGCGCCGTTCGCTCGGGTACCAGATATCGTTGACATCCACGCCGCCGCGCACGTAGATCCAGCGCTCGTCGTCGATACCCAGTTGCCGGGCCCTGCCGGCGGTCGTCATGACAACGGCCGCCGCCATGTCCACTTCCAGCAGCGCGTTCATGGCGCGTGTATAGGGGTAGCCGATGTAGCGATTGCGCGGCCCCACGGCGGCGATCTCCGCGGCGCTGAGGGCCTCCTGCCGCCAGGCGTTGGGGTTGGCGGCGGCGACGGCGCTCATACGGCTGCTGATGTCGGCGAGCAGAGCGCGGTGGGCGGTGTCATCCAGACCCAGGTGATGACGCAGGCTGTTCTCGAACAGGGGGTAGGTATTGATCGGCTGGTACAGGCCGTGACGCTCTTCCATTGCGCTGAGGCCGTCCCGCTCCTCGCCCACCGTCGGCGGTTCCTCCGTGTCATCCCCGGCCCACGCCCCCAGGTCCCCGCCGGAACGCAGCGCGGCGAACAGGGTCGCCATCAGTTCCCCGCCGGTCAGGAGCACCGCGCCGTACTCGCCGCGGGCCAGCCCACTGGCAAAGTGATTGACCAGGTACTGCGGCGTATTCCCGCCGATGGCGCCGATGAACAGCGCCGGATCGGCAAGGCCCAGCCGCCGCGCGATCTCCGCCCCCGGATTGCGCGGAAACAGCGCGGCGGTATCGGGGCGGGTATCCGCGATAAAGCGCACGGTCGCCAGCGTATCGACAGCGTCGGCAACGCCCTTGCCGCCGCAATCGGCGATCGCGGCCGCCGCGGCTTCGTGCAGGGCGTCGACGGGTGTGCGGCCGACGTCCGAGTCGCGCCAGGTGCGCTGGCCCGTGCCGACAATAACGGGGTGATGGTCGGGAATCTGCATGGTTTGCGGCCTCGGGACGAAAAAGGTAACTTCAGCAGCATCGGCGTCGCCGCGGCGACAGGCAGTGCCTCGCGTTGAACACATGCCTGAAGCGCCAGAGGGGTATAAGGTCCTACTGGAACCGTGCGGCGACAGGACGTCGCCGCCCGAGCCTGGCCAGGGACGGCCGCTTTTTGGCGTGTTCCAGTAGGACCTTACACCCCTCTGGCGCGTTCCTGCCGCCAGGCCGTCCAAAGCAGGCAATGTCGCGCGATATCAGTGCTTTGATTTTTTCGCGCAAGCCTTTATGTTGGGTTCTTTGTCCGCCGGAGTCAGCCATGAACGGTCCGCTGCAAAGCAAGGCCAATCGCACTGTCCTGCTGGTTTTCCTGGGCTTGTCGCTGTGTGCCACCTATTGGCTGTTGCAGCCCTTTATAGAGCCTATCCTGCTTGCCATCCTCATCGGCATACTGGCCATTCCCGCACACCGACGCGTGGAGAAATGGTTGCGCGGCCGCCGGTCGGCGGCGTCGCTGCTCACCTGTACGATTCTTGTGTCGCTGTTCCTCACCCCGCTGTCCATCGTGCTGGTCGCCGTGGTCGCCCAGGGGATCGAATACTCCCTGGCGGTCAAGGAATGGGCCACGGAAGAAAACATCCGTGAGTTTCTCTCCACGCCTTTCGTATCGAAGGTTTACGCCTGGCTGGAGGAGATACTGCCGGAAGGCGCGCTGACACCGGACAACCTCCGCTCGAGCGCGCTGTCTCTCGCCGGCAACATGGGCACCGAGCTCGCCGCGGTATCGACGGCGCTGCTGGGCAGTGTCACGAGCTTTTTTATCAACGGGACACTGTTGCTGTTCGCGCTGTTTTTTGTCCTGCGTGACCACGACCGGATGATGGAATTCATTCGCCACGCGCTGCCGCTCTCCCGCACCCAGGAGGACACCCTGTTCAAGGAGGTGCGCGATGTCAGCAAGTCGGCCCTGCTGGGCTCGCTGCTCACGGCGTTGACGCAGGGGCTGGTCGGGGGTATCGGGCTGTCGCTGGCGGGTATTCCGGGTGTTTTCTGGGGGTCGATCATGGCGTTCACGTCGCTGATTCCGGTGGTCGGCACGGCGCTGGTGTGGGTACCGGCGGCGATTTATCTCGCGGTGACGGGGCAGCACGCCTGGGCGATATTCATGCTGGTCTGGGGCGTGCTGGTCATCGGCTCCATCGACAACTTCCTGCGTCCCCTGTTCATGCAGGGAGCCAGTATGAGCACGGTGGTCGTGTTCTTTGCCCTGCTCGGCGGTCTTCAGGTCTTTGGCCTGATGGGCCTGGTATACGGGCCGCTGATTATCGCGGTGACACTGGTTCTGTTCCGGTTGTACGAAACGGAATTCGAGGGCTTTCTCGATGCCCAGGATCGCAGTTGATCCCCGGTAGTTACCGGCCCGGTTCGCAACACCTCAGCCGAACTGTCGGCGCAGCGCCGGTTTGTCGACTTTGCCGGCGGCGTTCAACGGCAGTGCCTGCAACCGAAACCAGCGGCGCGGCGTCTTGTAGCCGGCCAGTGACTTGCGACAATGTGCTTCCAGCGTTTCGTCCGCGATCTTCGTCGCGGGAACCACTACCGCACTGACACGCTCGCCCCAGCGCGGGTCAGGCAGACCGATGACGGCGCAGTCGCGGACCGCCGGGTGCGCGCGCAGAACCTCCTCCACCTCCCGTGAGGCGATGTTCTCGCCGCCGCTGATAATCATGTCCTTTTTGCGGTCCACCAGGTAGAGGTAGCCCTCGTCGTCAAAGCGGCCCACATCGCCGGTATGCAGCCAGCCGCCGGCGAGGGCCCGCGCGGACGCCTGCGGGTCCGCCCAGTACCCCGCCATGCACTGCGCCGCCTTCACCAGTATTTCGCCGCTGTCGCCGGCGGGACAGTCCGTTCCGCTGTCATCGACGATTCTCAGTTCGGCGGTGGGCAGGGGCCGGCCCACGGACTGCAACAAATGGGGTTTGTCCCGGGTCGCCAGACGGTGGTCTTCCGCGGTGAGAAACGCGACGCTGCCCGACAATTCGGTCATGCCGTAGCTCTGGCACAGCCCGACGCCGGTTTCGTCGAGCAGGCGCCGCAGCAGGGTTTGCGGCATCGCGGATGCCCCGTAGCCGATGGTGCGCACCGTGGCGAGATCTTCCGGGCGGAACCCCGGGTCATCCAGCAGCGCGGCGATCATGGTCGGCGCCAGGGACATGGTGGTGACGCCCAGCTCGCGGCAGGCGCGCAGTGTGTCGCCGGCGTCGAAGCTGGGCGCGAGCACCACGGCGGCGCCGTACAGATGTTGCAGCAGCACATTGTGAGCGGCGACGTGAAACAGCGGAAACGGGTAGAAATAGCGGTCCTCCGGCGCCACTGGCCGCGCCAAGGCCGCCGATTTCAGGCCGGCCAGCAAAGCCGCGTGTGTCAGCACCGCCCCCTTGGGGCGCCCGGTTGAACCCGAGGTAAACAGGATCCACGCCGGGTCGCCGGCGTGGGGTCGCGGCGGTGTCGCGGTGGGAAAGTTCACCGGCCAGTCGCCGCTGGCCCGGTCCAGGGTGATGGTCTGTAAATCCGGGGGGACGTCGGGATGCTCGCGCAGTGGCGCCAACAGGTCCGGGTCGGCGAAGAGCACCGTGGCGCCGCTGTGACGCAGTTGCCAGGCCAGCTCCGCCGGAGCCAGCCTCGCGTTCAGCGGCACCAGTATGCTGGCCGCGGCCGACGCGGCGTAAATGAGTTCGATGAAGGCCGGGCAGTTCCACGCCAGCACGGCGATCCGGTCACCCGCCCGGCCCGTGCCCGCGAGACGGCGCGACAGGGCGTCCACCCGCCGCTGCAGCGCTGCGTAGGTGACGGCGCCGCCGCGCCACCACAGGGCGGGGGCGTCGGGCCGGGCCCGGGCCTGCCGCCACAGGATGTTGTGGAGTGCCGCGCAGTGCAGGGTGTTGTCCATGATCGCGCCGCGAATGGCCCGTCAAACCGCGCTATCGATGCAAACCCGCGGCGTGCGCCCGGGCATGCGTGTCAACAGCTCGTAACCGCTCGCCCCGGCGCCGCGGGCCACGTCATCGAGGGGCAGGCCGCGGCCCCACAGTTCCACGGGTGTGCCAATCCCGACGTCCGCCCGCCCGGTGACATCCACGGTGATCATGTCCATGGAAACGCGCCCGGCCAGCGGCGCGCGCCGGCCGCCGACCAGTACGGGTGTGCCGTTGGCGGCGTCCCGCGGGTAGCCGTCGCCATAGCCGATGGCCACTGTCGCGATACGCGAGGGCTGCCGCGCGACCCAGGTGCCGCCGTAGCCCACCGTCTCCCCGGGCGCCACGTCGCGCAGCGCGATGACTTTCGAGGTGAGCGTCATCACCGGTTGCAGCCCGGCGGCCGAAGGGTGGGGTTCGGCCAGGGGCGAATTGCCGTAGAGCATATAACCCGGGCGCACCCAGTCCAAATGGGAGCGCGGCCAGGCCAGCAGACCGGGGGAGTTGGCGGCGCTGCGCGGCGCCCCGGCGCAGAGTGCCTCGAAACAGTCGAGTTGTCTGTCGGTGGTGTCTCTGTCGAGGTATTCGGCGCAGGCCAGGTGCGTGAACAGCACCGGTTCCCCGGTGGTGTTGGCACAATCCCGAAGGCGCCGGTAACTCGCTTCGGTATCCTCGGGTGCGAAGCCGAGACGGTTCATGCCCGTGTTGACCTTGAGCCAGCAGTGCAGCGGGCGCGCCAGCCGCGCCTCTTCAAGCCAGGCCAGCTGCTCCCGGTTGTGGACCGCGAGCCACAGGTCGCGCGCCGCCGCCTCCGCCAGTTCGCCGGGTTCGAAGACCCCTTCCAGCAGAAAAATGGCACCGCCGATGCCGCCGTCGCGAAGCCCCGCCGCCTCTTCCAGGGAAGCGACCGCCAGCGCATCCGCGCGCGCTTCCAGTTCGCGGGCGACGGCGAGGGCGCCGTGGCCGTAGGCGTTGGCCTTGACCACCGCCAGGAGCTTTGCGCGGGGAGCGAGCGCACGCGCGATAGCGATGTTGTTGCGCAGGGCGTCCATGTCCAGTTGCGCCTGGCTCGGCCGGGACATCAGTTGACCTCAGAAATCAAATTTGTGCTCGGCGTAGAGAGTCTGGGCGGCGAGCCAGACGTCCCCGACATTGCCGTCCCCGACCGGCACGCCGTCGATCTCGACCACCGGCACGATGTCCCTGCTGGAACTGGACAGCCAGACTTCGTCGGCCTGAGCCAGTTCCTCTCGTGTGACGGTGCGCTCCCGCACGGGGATGTTGCCGTCGCGGCGCAGAATTTCCAGCAGCATCTGGCGCGTGATGCCGGGCAGGATCTGGTGGTCCAGCGGGGGCGTGGCGACCTCGCCGTCGCGGACCGCGTAGACGTTGCAGGCGGCCGCCTCCGTCACCTCGCCCAGGGCGTTGTACAGAATGACTTCATCGTGGCCGCTGGCGGCGCCGTGCTGGTAGTGCATGACATTGCCCAGCAGTGCGGTGGACTTGATGTGACAGCGCCGCCAGCGCATGTCTTCCGCCGTGACAACCCGGTAACGGGGGGCGCGACTCTTGTCCGCCGCCGGCGGCGGGGGAATCTCATAGGTAAAGGCGAATACCGTCGGCGCGATACCCCGGGGATAGGCGTGGTAACGCCTGGACTCGGCGCCGCGGCTGATATGGATATAGAGGGCCAGATTGTCGCCGCCGTTGCACTCGATGAGGCGGCGCGCGACCTCGCGCCACGCCTTCGGTTCGACGCGGAAGTCGATCTCGAGTTCGTCCAGCCCGCGCTGCATGCGCGCCATGTGCGGCTCGAAACCCACCAGGTGGCCGCCGTACGACGGTATGACCTCGTAGACGCCGTCGCCGAACAGGTAGCCGCGATCCATCGGCGAGATGCGCGCTTCGTGCATCGGCAGGTAGTCGCCGTTCAGGTAGACAATGTTCATAACAGTTGATCATTGTCCCATAAATTGCGGCGCCTTTATCAGTCTGTGGGCCTGTTTACCCTGGCGCGCTGGCTGCCCGGCCGACCGTTGCAGAGATTCTGCAGAGAATCGGTCGGCGCACAGGCAGAACGGGCACCCGGACCGCACCTGAGGATGTGTTGGCCGCACGGGTGCAGACCGCCGTTGACTGTCGCCGCCAACAGCCCTGCGGGTGCGGCGGGGAGCGGCAGCGCTCTACTCTAGAGCTCGGGTACCGGGACGCTGATCGACGGTGCTTCGACGCCGCCGTCCACCTGGAAGACTTTGCCGGTGACCCAGTCGGCAGCCGGGGACGCCAGGTACAGCGCGGCGCAGGCGATGTCCTCCACCTCGCCGGGGCGGCGCATGGGCGTGTTCTCGTTGAACTGCCGGCGCAGGTTGTCGTCGGTCAGCACCACGTCCAGCGACTGGGTGGCGACGCCGCCCACCGAGATGGCGTTGAGACGCACCTTGGGAGCCACCTCGGCGGCAAAGTTGCGCGTCATCATGTTCAATGCCGCTTTGCCGCTCGCGTAGGCGACAAAGGACGTCTGCACCATGTCGGAAGCACGGGAGGAAATATTGACCACCGCGCCGCCACCGGCCGTGGCCACCATGCGCGGCACTGCCATCCGCGTGAGCAGAAAGGGGGCCGTGACGTTGAAGCGCAGCGCGCTTTCAAAAAATTCCTCGCTGGTGTCCAGCGCCGGTTGGGGACCGGTGCCGCCGGCATTGTTCACCAGGATATCGATGCGGCCGAAAGCCGCCTCCGCCCGCTGCACCAGGTTTTCCAGATCCGCGGTCTTGAGCACGTCCGTGGGCACGGCGATGGCCCGCCGCCCCCGTTCCTCGACGGCCTTTACGGTAGTCTCAAGATCGGCCTCGGTGCGCGCCGCGCGAACGATATCCGCGCCCGCCTCGGCAAATCCCAGCGCGATACCGCGGCCGATACCTTTGCCGGCGCCGGTGATGATGGCCACTTTGTCGGTCAGTTTAAAATTATCCAAAATCATGGTTTGCCTTCCACTAGTCTCGTGTTCGATACCGCGAACGCGGCATTATTTTTTCTTTTTCTGCAGTTCCGGCGCCGCGCGACCGCAGATCATCGGCAGATCGAGATAGCTGCGCACGCCGGGCTCGGCGGCGCAGATGTAAGGGATGCTGTTGACGCAGTGCATGGCGGTCACCACGACGCCTTCGTTGCGTTCCAGGCCGGCTTCGATGGAGGACGGATGCTGTACCGTGGTACACGGCGATCAGATCAGGGTCGCCCTTCACCTCGCACTCGTAGCGCGGCCCCTCGGCGCCGAACTTCCAGGGTTGACTGAGGTTTTCCTCGCCCATGATCCAGTTGACGATGGCCTCGATCACCGGTTTACCATCCACCAGCCCCTGCCAGGTGAAGCGTTGACCCGCCACGTAACCGGGTTGAATCGTCCCCACAGGCGAATCAATCGGCGCCGTGGCCTCGGCAACCTCGTGCACGGTGTTCAGCTTGTCGAGCTTTATGCCGAGCTCGTCCGCCACCATATTGATCGACTGGTAGAAACCGGTGCTGATGAACTTGGCCATGGGGCCGTTCAGCGCATCCTCGGGCTCTTTGCCGAACCGCATCATCTCACCGACCACATCGGGCGCGCCGTAGGTGCGGATATCGGAAAATTCTTCGGAGCGCACATAAGTCGTGGCCCGTTGCATGGACGCCAACTGTAGCGGGAAGCGCTCGGTAAACCCGCCGGGGTGGATGCCGGTGCCGTGCAGCACAGACTTGCCCTGACGGCAGGCGGCTTCCATCCGGTCCCGCCCCTCGTCGCGGGGCGGGTAAAACCAGGCGGTTGGCGTCACCACGCTCTTGCCGGACGCCAGGAGTTGCTCGACCTCGTCGTCTACCGGGAAGACCGGCGAGTAGACCACGCAGTCGGCTTCGGTGGCGAGAATCTCGTCGATGCTGCCGGTGGCCTTGACCCCCAGCGCGCCGATACCGGCGATTTCCCCGGCATCTTTGCCGACCTTGCCCTCGCTGTGCACCCAGCAGCCGACCAGTTCGAGGTCCGGGTGATCGGCCACGCCCTGTATAGCTGCCTTGCCGATGCCGCCGGTTGCCCACTGAATCACTTTGTAACGCATAACTCTTCCCTCTGTTATTGGCCTATGTCTGTTGTACCAGTAGCGTATCAGCATTTGGATGAATCGCTGCGAGAAAACGCGGTCTGCCCAGAGTAAAGACACAAAAAAATATAAATCAGACACCTAAAATAACAATTAAATAATATTGTGTGTTGACATGTGGCATGTATTGCCCTATACATGCACAAACAGGAGCTATGAAAAAAACAGGATATGTAACAGAATCCAACAGATAATAAATAGGAGATAAGACGATGATCGTGCTTTGGAAGCCCTTGTCTATTCGTGTGGCCGCCCGTGTCTCCTCGGCTGTCGACAGGCATTCACGCGGTTGCCCAGGATTCGCCTGCCGAGCCCCCGGCCAATCAGCAGCGCTCTGCGAAGCTCGAGGAGGTCGTTGTGACAGCTCGGCGGCGCGCGGAGAACGTTCAGGAAGCGTCACGCCCATTGCGGGTGACCCCCATCAGTGGCGACCAGCTGCGCGAGCGGGGCATTGTCGACGTCGCCGAGCTGACCAAGGGCGTGCCCAGCCTGCAGATCAACGAGGGGCACGGCCAACCAGATCTATATGCCGTCGTGTCGGCGAGCGCACCGGCTTCGCGCGCGTCGATCCGGACCGTCGGCGTCTACCTTGACGACTTGTTTCTGCCGCGTACCGACGGTCAGCTGCTCAATGCCGTCGACGTTAGCAGCATCCAGGTGTTGCGCGGCCCGCAGGGCGCGCTGTCGGCGAGACGCCGCCGGCGGCGCCCTGGTGCTGACCCTGGAGAAACCCCACGGGGAGCTTCGAGGGCTACGTTGAGGCCGGGCTGGGCAAACTCGGGCCGGCGCTCGCTGCGCGCCGCCGTGGAACGTCCCGCTCAGCGACAACTTTTTCACGCCGCTCAGGCGGTCGACATCGACAAGGACGACGGCCTCATGGAGGACAGGTTCCGGGACAGGCCCTATAACTCCACCGACCGCCAGTCGCTACTGTTCCAGACCCGCTACGAGGTCGCCGATAACTTCACGCTGGACGCGCTGGCCTACATCGGTCGCATCCGCGAGGATCACAACGCCACCAACTGCGATGTCGCCAGCGATAACGGGCTGTTCGCCGAAGCGCTTTCCAGATGCGGGCGGGGGACACCAACCCCGCTCAACCCCAAGCCTACCACAAGGACAACTGCAACGCCAACTCCCGTCGCAACGACCAGGTCGGTGACCTGGAGGTCAACGCTGGGGCCCAACACCAGACTCAACAAGGATCTCGACACCTATCTGCTCGGCGTCACCGCCCGGTGGGAGCTGACGTCCGGAGCATTCGCTCAAGCTGGTAGCCGGAGCGCGTGACGAGACGGAGGGGCCCATTTTCTCCGAGCGACAATGACGGTGGCCCGCAGAACTGGTCCGAGAACTTCAACCCGGACGACGGTGAACGCGAATCCTACAGCCTGGAGCTCCAACTGAACGGCCAGGCTGTTCGGCGACCGGTACGACTTGCGCTGCCGGGCTTTTCGGGATGCGGGAAACCAACTTCGAGCCCGCTTTGTCGGTGGCCAACGCCGTCGGATTGGACTTGCATACGTTGAGGGAACTGGGCGGTGGACAGATTCCCACCCAGCCGCCTCCCGGGGGGACGACACCCTTTGTCGGTTTCGCCTCGGCACCGCTGCTGTTGTCGGAGTTCGATCTGGAGAACGCCACGCTGGCGCTGTTCAGGGGGCCTACGATGTGACCGAGAATTTCCAGGTCACCGGCGGTATCCGTTACACGTCCGAAAAACGGGCGTCCGACCTCACGGTCACACAGGCGGATACTCCGGCCATCGCCGACCGCCATAACCGGCACGCACCGAGACCTCCAACGGCGTATTTACCTTCGGCCCCAGGCGCGGGCGGATTTCATCCGTGCTTAACATGCAGCTGGGCGCAGGATCCGGTCCAGGTGGTGCAGGATCTGTTCCCCGATGCCAACGGCGACGGTATCCCCGATTTCACGCTCAGCAACACGTCCTCGATGCAGGAGGAGGAAGAGACCTTCACCAAGATCACCCCCATGGCGTCGATATCCTACAACCTGCCCGACCACTGGCTGGAAGACACCTTCCTGGATTCCACGATGGTCTATGCCACCTGGAGTACCGGCTTCAAGTCCGGTTTTTTCGAGCCGCGGGGGGCGGACGGTCTGCAGGAGTTGGACCCGGAGGAACTGGAAAACCGCGAGGTCGGCGTCAAGATGGAGGCCTTCGATAGCAGCCTGCGCTTCAACGTGGCGCTGTACTCCATGGAATTACGAGAACATGCAGTTGATCCAGGTGACCACCGACTCCCAGGGCAACCTGACGCCCGGTTTCCTCAGACGCTGCGGAATCGACCATCGAGGGTATAGAGGCGGAACTGAACTGGGTTGCCCTACACGGGCATGATGAGTCGACGCTTCCTTCAGTCACAACGATTACGAGTTCCGGGAGTCCATGGACAATGATCTCCTCAACGCGGTGGTGGGCAACCTGGTGCCCGTAGACCGCTCCGACGAGGATTTTTCGGGCCACGCCCAGACCTCCGCCTCGCTGGGGGTTCAGTTTATGATCCCCACCGGCGCTGGCCTGATCATCCCGCGCGTGGATGTGGGCTACGAGAGTGAAATCTACCTCGGCCTCGACGAGGGTGCCTGCGACCTTCACCAGGAGGACAAGGACAAGGCCGGCTCCGATGCCTATACGCTCGTCGACGCGCGGCTGTCCTGGCAGAACGATGCAGGTGACATCACCGTGGTCACCCGCCTTCGCCAAGAACCTCACCGACGAGCGCTACATCACCGCCGGCTCGGCGGTAGCGAATTCGGTGAGCGCCTTCAGACCAGATCACCGGTGATCCCCGCCGCTACCGGTATTCCGGATCGGAAGACGTAGCTTCGAGCAGCATCGCTTCACGCGCCACCCATCCGGGGCAGCCCGAAGGACTGCGTGGCGCCACAACTGTCGGGGCCGACCATGCTTCGGGCCCTCGTGCCGCTACCAAAAGGTACTGTGTCAAAGTCAGCGCCCCCGCTCAGATGGCGGTCGATACCAGATCGCCGAGGTCACCGCACGCTCCTGGATCGAAACCGGTTCGGGCGCTTCCACGCCCAGTCTGGCCGCGTCGTAGGTGGACCAGCGCAGGGTGGGAATTTCCAGTACCCGGGCGTAGTAGAAAGCCTCCCGGGCGGGGTCGAAGTCCGGGTCGGTCCATACCGCTCCCAGTTGCGGAGCGCCGATACGTGTTGCTGTAACTGGCTTCCGCTGCGCGCACGGTGTTGCCAACGGGTTCCAGGGCACCCGTTTCGGGATCCACTGCGCGCTCACCGGCCGCAGCGATATCATAGATGCGCTCGTGGGATTGACCCTGCTTGTCGACCCAGCCCTTGACGATCTGGATGCGATCGAGGTGGCCGCCTTGCGGATCCTTCAAGGCCCATACCCCGAATCGCGGAGCTTGCGCAGATGCCGTCGGCGACGGGGGCAGATCGGCACCCATGGGGACCCCCGCGGCGTCGGCGACGGCTACCGGGTCTTCGCGCTCGAACAGATCCTCCGGCAACAGCCAGCCGCCAAAGAAGCGCACGCTGATCCGTGGTCCGGAGGTGGCGTAGGTTTCCTTGCGGCGCATGGCGTCGAACAAGGCCTCGCGGGTATTTTCCTCGGCCCATACCGCGGCCAGGCCGGCGGCGCTCCACCGCAGGCCCCGTTGCTGCTCCTCCGGCAACAGGTACATCTCTCCCAGGCGGATCGCCGCACTGCCGTGCCATCATCGGCAGCTTGCCGTGAAAGTTGTCCTCCTCCACCGGAGCGCTGGAATTGTGGCCGTCGCTGCTGCCGATCACCCCGAAACGGTAGGGGTTGAAGCCCTCGCTGTGGGCGAACTCGATGCCGGTGCGCAGCGCATCCCGGGCATAGCTGCCTTCGGGCTCGGAGAAGTCGCCCTCCGGGCCCAATATCTGATCGTAGATCTCGAAGCCGGAAAAGGGATCCTCCGGGGATAACTGGGGGTGGGTCTCGGACGATCCCTTGACCTGGAAAATCTCACTGATCGGCTCATTGCGCATGCGCCGCTCGGCGTATTCCGCATCCAGCGCGCTGCCGTCATATGCGACGTCGTCATACATGAGCCCGTCGCTGACATTGCCGTTGTGGGGAATCGCCATATTGGCCATGCCTTCGGCCCGCTGGGCCTCCAGGACGGACCAGAGGTCGCGGGGGTCCTCAGAGTCCACTGAGCTGTAGGGCAGTTCCGGCACGTGGGTGCCACGATAGATGACGTTGCGGTGCAGATTGCGCGATTCCGGCATGGAGCTCCACTCATACGCGATAAAGGTGGTGAAACGACCGGGATCATTGTGACGTTCGGCGGCGTCGATAATCTGTTGCCAGGCGGCGCGGGATATGCGTCTCGGCGTCGGGAACATCGATATCGACATCGTGCAGGCTGTGGCTGGCGGCCGTGCGCAGAAAGGCAATGGTGTTGCGCAGGCGGCCGTCCTCCAACAGGCGAGTGCGGATACTGCGTTTGGAAAACACCAGTTCCGGCTCTGCGGCGCGCACCACGCCCAGATACTCCGAGTGGTCGGTCACGGCGGCGAAATCCAGCGGCCGCCGCATGCGTATGGCATAGCCCGCGCCGTGCTCAATAGTGCCACCCCTGGTGAAGGTGTAGGCATCCTCGGGCAGAGTACGCACACCCATGGTATAGGCGTCGGTGGACAAGCTGGTATGGATATGCAGATCGCCCCAGAACACATTGCGGCGGGTATCCGGGGCTGCCCTGGCTTTCTCTGGCGGCGGTTTGGCGGTATCCGGGTCGAAGGCGGGAAACAGGGTGGGATCCTCGACCGGCGAGCAGGCGCCGAGAATGGCTGCGAGCATCGTCGCTCCGGGAATGTTTTCAATGTCAGCATGGCTGTTACCTTATTGTTGTGAGTGATTGCGTGATCGCAGAACCCGTACGATACATACGAGGGTAACGGTTATTCATAGTGGCACCCTTGCGATGCTGTATGAGTCAGGCTGCCGCAAACAGTTTCTTGTGCAACTCCGGCGCACTGATAGCGTTATCGTTCTGCCAGGCTGGTTGCCCTCGTCGGATTCCGCGAGCCAGCGCACCACGTCCGCGACCGCCTCTGGAGGTGTCGGTTCAGATCGCTTGGCAACAGCTTCGTCCAAACCATTGGCTTTCATCGCCCTCGGTGATTACAAGGCCCGGTTCCACGGCAGGAGAACCGCACGCCGCTGTCTTTGTGCTCGACACGCAGCGAAGGCACCATGCGGATCAGCGCTGCCTTGGAGGACGGATAGGCAAAGCCCCAACCGCCTTGATCCAGCAGCACCCGTGGATCGACCAAGGCGGAAACAGCGGACACCATGTTGATGATGGCGCCGCTCTTGCGCTCCAGCATGCCCGGCAGCAGTTTCTGCACCAGCGCCAGGGGAGTCCAGCACATTGCCCTGGTAGATATTGCGCAAGTGCTCCGGTTTGACGTGGCGCAGGCGCTGCAGGTTACCTATGCCCTGATAGCAGGCATTGTTGAACGGCAGGTCAACGCCGGCCGGATTGCTGCAGCGTATTGTCCGCGGCCTCGAGCACGGTCTCCGGTTGCAGGATGTCGGAACGGGATCAGCAACGCTTCCGCGCCTTTGGCGCGCGCTGCGGCTGCGGTGGATTCCAGGCTACCGGGCAAGGGCGTGGTGTTGGACTGCCAGCTGCCGTGCTCGTGCTGCTCGCTCCCGCTCAGCGTGCGCGCGGTCAGCGCCAGGTCGTAGCCTGCTTCCGCCAATGCCACCGCCGTCAGCGCACCGATGCCGCGACTGGCGCCGGTAATGAATGCCACTTTTCTTGCTGTCATGGTTATGCTCCCAATGCCTGTTGCATGTCGGATAAATTAAACCGCATTGGCTCAAAATAACATAAAAAGGACACACGATCAATAATATGTGATATATATTGTCGCAAAAAATACAATATGTGTATTATAGAGGTTGGCGTTATAGTTTCTGACGTTTGTCGCATCATGACCGAATTCCGCGGTCTGGCGGGTGGTCACTCGAACTGTCCACAGCAAACGCTTCCGCGGCGATGCCGGTTCGGCCGTTATTCGCCGATGGTCGATGTGCGCAACGGGCAAGTGTGCAAGGTCGAGACTCTGATGCGGTAATTTGTCGGAAGCGGTCGGCCAGCGGCGCGACAGCGGCGTTCTTATCAGCCCGTTCAGCCGTGAATCGGCCAGGAAACGCGCCAGCGCCGTCAGTCAGGCATGGCATCGGGTGGGACGGCCTGATCGCATAGGAAAAAACGCACCGCCAGTTCTTTCAATAGTGTCCGGAATTGTGCGTTATCGAGCAATTCCGGATTGTCTTCCGCCGCCTTGTCGATAATCGCGCCGATGCCACGCGTAAAAATATACTGCGTCAGCCTGTTGTTGGGAACGCGCAAGTCCTTCCTGAGCCGGCCTGACGGAGAACGGCCTGTGCGCGCGCAGGACATCCTCGATGCTCTGTTCCGGCTCGCCGCTGTACTTGGCTGTCAGTTCGAATTCGCGATGATACTTCTTGGTAAAAATCAGGGGCTATTCGCGGCGACCCGGCGGCGCAGGTCGATACCACCGGTCGATGTAATATTCCAGCGACTATCCCGGGCATCGAGTTGCGACAGCTTATCGCTCACCCGTTCCAGTGCCACGCGCTCCTGCTCCAGCAGTTCATCGTACACGGCCGTGATCACGGCTTCCTTGTTGGGAAAATACTGATAGACGGAAGCAATGCCCACGCCCGCGACTTCGGCAATGCGGTTGGTGGTACGACATCGCGCCTTGCTCGTCGACGATTTTCAAACAGGCAGCACGAATAGCCCATACCAAGATGCCTGGAACGGTCCTGCTTGGGGTCTTCGGGCCCGCGGGGCCGGGTGCAACCTGCGTTGGATCATTCCATTTCATCGCGGTTATCGCTTCTCATCGTGCCTCAAACCGGCGAAAGAAGAACATGAAAACAGATAATACGCTCGGATCCGTTGTTGAAAACGTCTATTTACCCCTTTAAAAACAAACACTTGAAAATCGCGGTCCGGCCATGGTGTCAGCGCAATAATCACGCCGTTGTGACGCTGTGCCGCACGCACCTATGCTGAATCATAAGCACCTATGCAGTGCCTCGTACCGTAGTTTGCCAGAGACTTTGTTCGACAGGAGAACGTAATGCGCCACACATTGATTTCGGCCAGGTTCCCATATCACCGAGCCCGCCCAACGTCTATCGCGATTACGTCGATGCCAAATACCGCGATCGCGCGCCCTTACTTAAAGCGCAACGGCGAGCGCGGCGACATGTTTGTACTGGGCGATGAACTGCCGCCCATTCCCGTCGGGATTATCGCGGCGGCCGGCAAGGACCCGATCGAAATCCGTGCCGATGGCGTGCTGTTCGAGGATATGCACAAAGGCGGTTGGGACCCGGACGCGCGCATCGCCGATCAGGACCGCGACCGGTATCTCGGCCGAAGTCGTCTATCCCACAATCGGCATGATGCTGTGCCGATCATCCCGACTGCAAATAGAACGCGCCTTGTTCAAAGCGTATAACCGCTGGCTGGCGGAATACTGCGGCGCGCATCCCGCACCGGCTACTGGGCGCCGGGCAGATCGCCATCCGCACGCACCCGAAAGAGGCAGATCGCCGATCTGGAGGAAATCAAAAAACAGGGCCTGCGCGGCGTTATGCTGCCCGGCAATCCCGCTGTCGAGGATTACGATAGCCCCGTGTATGACGATTTCTTCCGCGCGGCGCTGCAAATGAAATTGCCGCTGTCGTTCCATATTCTGACATCCAAACAGACAGCCGTTCGCGGCTCGCCGCTAAATGGTTTTATGGCCAGTATCCGCGGCTGCCAGGATATTCTTGGCATGCTGGTGTCCGGCGGCGTCTTCGATCGTCATTCTCCCCGATCTCAACGTGGTGTGTGTCGAGGCCGACGCCGGCTGGGTGCCGCATTATATGTATCGGATGGATCACGGCTACCTGCGCCACCGGCACTGGATCACACCGGGCCGCGAACTCAAGCACAAACCGTCCGATTATTTTGCCGAGAATATTTACGTGACGTTCCAGGATGACTGGAGCGCATTCAGCGCCGCCAAGGCCGGCCTGGTCAACGTCGACCGGCTGCTGTGGGGCAACGATTTCCCGCATTCCGATTCCACCTGGCCATGGTCGCAACCGCTGCTGGCGCGCGCCATGTGCAGGACCAGCACCAAGTGGGAGAAGAGTTCTACGGCAATGTCGCCGAGTTGTACGGCATCGATTTGACCTGTATCGAGCGCCAGAAGGCCAATCTCGATCCCGCGCAGGCGGGCGAGGAGGTCGAGGGCTACAATGCCGTTCACATCAAGAATGCCGGCAAACTCAAGGACCTGCCCAGCGGTGTCACGCCACCGGCATTTGTCGCGATGGAATAACATGAGGCGCTTGAGCGCGCTGTGAGCGAGCTGCGCGGTAGCGGCATGGACGTGACTGCATCCGCGCGTAACCGCGCCCCTGGGCTCGCGGCCATCAAATCCAAACATCTCGTCCGGCGAAGCCTGGTGCCGCAGTGCAGAAGTTCGGCTTGACGCAGCAGGCTGGCCCGTAACCCGACATTCGCACCACCGGCACAAGTCACCGCCGAGGTGCTTTTTTGCAACATTGGGGGCAACGATCTATGTACGATACTGTCATCCGCGGCGGCGCCATTATCGACGGCACCGGCGCTGCGGCGTTCAGCGGCGATATCGCTATCAGGGACGGCCGCATCGCCGCCGTCGGGTCCGGTGACGGAGCGCGCCCGGCAGACCATCGACGCCACCGGACTGATCGTAACGCCGGGTTTTGTCGACATTCACACGCATTACGATGGCCAGGCGACCTGGGACCCGCGGCTGGCGCCGTCCACCATTGGCATGGTGTTACCACCGTGGTGATGGGCAATTGCGGCGTCGGCTTTGCACCGGTGCGCGCGCAGGAGCGCGACTGGCTGATTTCGCCTGATGGGAGGCGTGGAAGACATTCCCGGCACGGCGCTGGCGGAAGGCATCAAGTGGCAATGGGAAACGTTTCCACAGTATCTCGACACGCTGGCGGACGGACGCTATGCCATCGATATCGCCGCGCAGATTCCGCACGGCCCGTTGCGCGCCTATGTCATGGGCAAGCGTGGCGCCGATCACACCGAGCGCCCCACCGCAGGTGAAATTGACCGCATGGGAGAATTGGTAAAACAGGCGCTGGCGGGGGCGGGGGCGTCGGATTTTCGACCTCGCGCACCGATGGTGCACCGCGCCAGCGACGGGCAGCCGATTCCGACGCTTGACCCGCGTCGGTCGAGGAGTTCGCTCGGGCGCGTCGCCGCGGCCATGCGTGAAGCCGGTAGCGGCTTGATTGAAATCGTATCCGACTTCGATCCGGTGCGGGAGGAGTTCGCATTGATCCGCCGCATCGCCGAAGTCAGTGGCAGGCCCGTCTCGGTGGCCGTCACGCAGGAACAGCAACCGGCCCGTGGCGCACTGGCGTGTACTGCTGGATCTGATCGCGCAGGCGCAAGCGGACGGTCTCGCCATCCACGGACAGGTGACGGCGCGGCCGGTCAGCGTATTGATGTGCCTGTCGGGCGTGCACGCATTTGCTCATGGCATCGACGCATTATCGCGACATGCTGGCGCTGCCGTCGAGCGAGCGTGTCGGGGAAATGCGGCGGGCCGACACCAAGCAACGCTATTTTCTGGGAACGCTGGATCTCGGTCTGTCTGCCCTCGCCCCTGCTGTGCGACTGGGAGCATCTCGACCCCTTCGACCACACTGTGGACTATCTGCCCGATGAGTCGCGGACAATAGCCGCACAGGCCAGGCACCTGAAACGCGGATACCTGTCTACCGTCGCCTATGACGCGTCTACCGGGCCGAGGACGGCATGGGTTCGTACGTGCGCGGCCAGAAACTATGCCTCGCAAGATCGTCAGGTGTCGCACGACATGTTGCGTTCCGAGCACACGATCGTCGGTCTCGGCGATGCCGGTGCGCGTTGCGGCGTGCCGCGCGACGCCAGCATGCCGACATTCATGTTGACGCATCTGGACGGAGCACCCGCGCGGTGACAGTTTTTCGGCTGAATGGAGTCATGCACAGCCTGACGCAGAAAACGGCCGCCGCCTGGGGATTGCGTGACCGCGGTGTGATCGCCGCCCGGCATGAAAGCCGATCTCGATCTGATCGATAAAAACCGGTTGCGCTTGCTGCCACCGCGCATGGAGCAGGATCTGCCGGCCAACGGCAGCCGCCTGCTGCAGCGCGCCGAGGGGTTACGTGTCGACGCTGGTCAACGGCGTGCCGGTCATGCAAAGCGGCGTGCCGACAGGGACGCTGCCGGGCACGCTGTTGCGCGGATCGCTGTAGGATAGCGGCGTGAAGCGCCTACGACCGCGACAATGCGCATTTCGGATGAGTGAATCCGCGTTAACTCGACGCCACACATAATAGACACGAAAAATCATGTATGTGTGTTTTAATGACATAAAGATAGTAAAATGTGTTGACAAAGAGCATGTAATTTAATATTTGTATCACTAGCCGAGCTCCACTGGAAGCGATGCGGTCGCGACATACAGAGGAATTCGGCCCCAGCCACATCGCGTGGCATCACGAAAAACCAGGAAGTATCAGAAATAAAGGAGACCCCATCCTACTCGGTACGCATCGAGCAGGAAGCACTTGAGACCTACTACCGCTTCGTCGCCATGCGCGAAGAGGTCGACCGCTAAGCGAGCGGCCGTCGGAGTTCGATCTGGCCGACTTTCACCGAGGACGCGGCGTACATCCATCCGGCCTGGGGGCGTGCTGAAGGGCGGGAGGCAATCCGCAAGTTCCTGGAGGAGAGCGTGGCAGGGGCTTGCACCGGCTATGGCTGGTCGACGCCCGAGAACTGGACCATGGTGGAGGGTCACCGCGGGCATCCTGTCGCGGTGCTGACCGGATTCTCGGTGGAAAGCCCGGACGGCTGCGCGCTGGATGACGTCCCGGGCTTTCGATCCTCGACGACGTGGGCGACGGCCTCTTCTGCTACAGCCACGACAGCTGATGGATGTGGCCCACGTCCACGAGGTTTTCCTGAAGGCCATGGACTGGCAGCCACCGCCCGAGGTCAACCCGCTGCCGAACGCCCAACCGGGATATTTCGCTGCCGGATGCCTGGAAGCACCTGGAGCCCAGCCGGTCGTAAGGCGGGACCGGCCCCGTCGACCAGGAGGGCAGTATGAGTCCGAGCGTCATTCAATGGACGACCGGCAATGTCGGCAAGGAAGCCGTCAAAGGAGTATTGGGTCGTACCCGAGGCCTTCGAACTCTGTCGGGCGCTCGACGCAGTAGCCCGGAAAAGGTTGTCGAGGGCGACGTCGGCTTGCTGTGCGGGCTGGACCCGAACGGGGTGTTTGCGACAGACGACGTCGATGCACTGCTCAAGCTGCGGCCAGACTGTGCCATCTATACGCCACTACCTCCCGGATGTCGCGACGATGTGTCGAATCCTCGAAGCCGGGGTCAATATCGTCACCTCGGCGGGTCCTGTGACTGGCTGGGGCCTGGGGCGCGAACACCGGGAACGGCTGCAAGCGGCGGCGATGCGCGGCGGGTGCTTCGTTGTTCGGCGCCGGCATGAGCCCCGGGTTTTACCACCTTGATCGGTATCGGTGAGCGCCGGGATGTTCCCGGCGCGTCGACCAGCTCACGGTCATCGTAGTCGGCCCGCGCCGACGCGATGCCCTCGCCGGATACCTACAAATCGATTGGCATGGCGCTGCCGGCGAGCGATTCGAGCCTGCCCGGGCTGGCCGAAAACGGCACCCGCGTTTTCGGCGACGGCGTCTGCCTGATGGCCGAAGCACTGGGCAAGCAACTCGACGATGTGATCTGTGTGCCGTCCTTTGCCCTTGCAACGCGGGATGTGGACTGTGGCTGGATGCAAATTCCCGAGGGGCACGTAGCAGGGGTCGAGGTCGCATGGCGCGGCATGGAGGGCTCGCGGTGTGTCGTCCAGCAGGTCGGCCGCTGGGTCATGGACGAGCCCGTCGAACCGGCGTGGGAAATTCTTCACGGTTGGCACTGTTTCGTCGAGGGTTACCCCGGCATCAAGACGTCGGTGGAGGTCAATCCATCCAGCGAAACGGCGCGGGAACTCGGGTCCATGCCGGGCCTTGTCGCGCTGGCGATGAGCGTCACGGCAATGCCGGTTATCAACGCGATTCCAGCGGTTTGTGCCGCTGCGCCCGGTATTCGAACCTACCTGGACCTGCCGATCATCACCGGCCGCCTGGACTGACTTGAGGGTTCATCCCGCATCTGGTCGGCGGGATGGCGATGGGCCATAACTCACCGAGGAATCCGACAATGCGTTTTGCCTATCACCACTGCATGTGCCCGCCGGAGCAATACATACCGCTAACCCGGGCGGCCGAGGAACTCGGCTTTGATACCGTTACCTTTCCCGACAGCATCTGTTATCCTAGGGAGGCCAGTTCCGGTCCTCGTACAACGCCGACGGTAGCCGCGACTTCCTCGACGGTGTGCCCGACATCGAGCCCTTCATCCCGATATTCGCACCTGGCGGCTGTGACCGGGACGATACGCTCTTCCATCGCCGTGCAAAAGACGGCAGTGCACGAACCGGGGCTGCTGGCGAAGGCGATTTCCAGTCTCGCCGATCCCGAGCCGCGGCCGTTTTATGTACGGTGCCGGTATCAGCCCCTGGGCGGAGGACTTCGAGATCACCGACACGCCCTGGGAGCTGCGCGGCAAACGCCTCGACGAAATCATCGAGATCGTCAAAGGCCTGATGAGCGGCGACTACTTTGGCTACCAGGGTGCAGATCTTCCAGTTGCCTGAAGTCAAACTGTGTCCGGTACCCGGTGATCGGCCATCCGATTCTGGCTGGGAGGCCATGCGAAACCGGCCCTCAGGCGCGCCGCTCGCCTGGGCGACGGCTGGATCTCCGCCGGCGGTGACGCCGGGTTCATTGGCAAGATGATCTGGAGAGATCCAGGGAGTATCGCCGAGGAACCCGAGCCGCAGCCACCTGCCGCTTCCGGATTCTCGGGCGATGTCCACCGACGCCTATTCGCCGGACGGCATCAAGCGCCTGCGGGACCTGGACGTGACCGAGGTGCTGGTGGCCTTCCGCAACGTCTACGGGAAGGAGCCGGATGACAAGACCGTGCAGCAGAAGATCGACGGCTTGAAGTGGTATCGTGACGAGGTCATCGAGAAGTCGCGGGTCTAGCCGGAGCCGTTTTTCATGCGTGAAACAGCGCATCGTCCCCGCCGGAGTTCGGGCCGCCGCAACTGGACAAATCCCACAGGATCTTGGTATCGCGTCTCAATTGCTATAATATCTCCGCCCTGTTAACTCAGATCTTTTTATCCATGCCATTTTTTTGCTCGCATCCACCTTTTTGAGTTATGGTGATAGCATTGTGCTACCATCCGCCATTCCGGGCCTGAGCAGACACCGCGCCCCGGGGAAGATTGCGGCCCATTCGAGGTGGTATCCGGGTTCAACCGATGAATACAGCAGAAGAACGATCCAACCGCATAGTGCAGGCGGCAATCGAGCTGTTTGAAAAGCAGGGGATGGGCGGCACGACCATGGAGGAGATCGCACAATCAGCCAGCGTGACTCGCCGCACCCTCTATCGGTATTTCGCCTCCAAGGAAGATATCCTGCGCGCCGCCGCCGAAAACCACAGCTTCACTGTCATCGAAAAGATGACGCGCGAGGTTGATGATAGCCTGCCATTTCTGGACTACTTGACCGAGTGCATTCTGTATATCGTGTATAGCGTCCCCGAGGAGCCGTTCTATCGGGTCCAAAGCCAGGCTGATGTGGGGAAGGGCAGCCGCTACCTGTACTTCACCTCGCCAGCACTGCTGGAGCGATGGCTTCAATGTTTTCTGGACAAGTACATCGACGCACTGCGCGCCCGGGAGGTCAACCCGCGGCTTGAGCTCGGCACCATTGTATCCTGGGTTGGACGGGTATCTTTTTCCTTTCTGGAACACCCGAACCCCGGGCAGAGCAGAGAAAACCTGAAACAGGAAATCAACGACTATTTCGTCAATGCGCTACGTTATGATTCCTGATATTGATAACGAAACTCCAGCCCCTGGTGCGCCTGTTTACCGGTACTCAGGCATTTGTTCCGAAGTCGTTACAGGCCGCGAACCCGCGTGCTATATAGTTTCTGTCGAGAACATTGTTGCCGAATAACGACAGCTGTACGGAGTGGTCAACAAACGGAACCCGGGTAGTAGCCCGCACCGCAGTTCGCCACCTTCTGTACTTTCACGGGCTTGCGCCGCCCTTTACCCTAACCTAACACTAATTCTACACGTAAAATAAATTATGCTGCACTAAAAAACACATAAAAATAAATATATGTTGATTTAATGTCCCATAATATATAAATTGAGTCACAATACTGTAGGTTGCCAAACCACTTCGCGTGCTTTCTGATACGGATTGCCACGCTGTGGCTGAGAGGATGACTCCATGAGCGCCTGGTTTCCCCGCCCGGCCGGGACTCGGGGATGGCGTTCAACAACGGGACTACGATCCATGGCAATAAAAACCTTCTACGGCTGGTGGCTGGTGGGCGTGGCCTTTATCGCGCAGATGGTCGGTACCGGCGCGATCGTATATTCCTACAGCGTGGTGGTGCTGCCTTTTGCAACGGAATTCAGCGCCAGCCGCATGGCGATGATGCTGGGCATGACGGCTATACCGCTGGCCGGCGCCGCGATTTCGCCCTTTCTGGGGCGGGCGCTGGACCGCTATTCCCTCAAGCTGATCATGATCCTTGGCTCCCTGGCGCTACCATTGGGCTACCTGTTGCTGTCCTTCGTGACCGCCATTTGGCAGGTGCCGGTGATATACGCTTTATTCATGGCTTTGGCGTCGCTGATCATGGGGCCGCTGGCGACCTCTACGCTGCTGGCGCGCTGGTTCAGCGGCAGACTCGGGCTGGCCATGGGCATCGCCGCTGTTGGCACCTCGGTGGGCGGATTTGTGTTTCCGCCTTTCGTGGGGTGGCTGATCGACACCTTTGAGTGGCGCACCGCGTTCCGCCTGCTGGCGCTGACCACGCTGGTGCTGACGCTGCCGGCGATGCTGCTGGTGGTCAACCGCCCCGCTGATCGCCAGTTGCGCGCCTACGGTGGGGCCGAGACGGATTCAACGCGGGCCACCAGGCCGCAGTTTTGCCACTCGCGACATGCTGAAAAATCGCAATTTCTGGCTGGTGGCGCTGGTGCTCAGCGTTCTGTTCGGTGTCTACACGGCGCTGTTGAGCAATCTGGTGCCCTTCGCCGTCGATCTGGGTATCAGCAAGGACCGGGGCGCGCTGCTGATTTCCGTGATCGCCCTGTTCGGCATGTTGGGCAAGCTGATTTTTGGTGTCATCGCCGACAATATCGATCTGCGCGCGGGGCTGGCCGCGGCGGCCGCGCTGGTGGCCATCGGATTGCTGCTGTACCTGCAGGGCAGCTATACCATGCTGCTCGGCGGTAGCGTCGCGATCGGCCTGGCCGCCGGCGGCATGCTGCCGGTTTGGGGTGCGCTGCTGGCAAAGTTGTTTGGCTCGGACAATTACGGCCGGGTGATGGGTCTGATGAATCCCTTCATCATGCCGATGACGGTGATCGGGTCACCGCTGGCCGGGCACATTCAGGATGTGACCGGCAGCTATCGAATCGCCTTTATCGTCTTCATCGCCGCGCTACTGGTGGCCATCTGTATGCTGCCGGCTATCCGCATGCGGCAGGCTGCTGGCGCCGAGCTGTCGTCGGCGACGTCGGCGAAGTAACGTGCCCCCTGGATCTAGCGCCCGGTTTTGCCGGCAAGACGGTCCTGTATTGCCTTGGCGCGAATCCGGGAGAGAGCTTCACTGGCCTGAGAGGTGGCCCGAGTTCTTTGAACAGCAATCCCGGATCGGTGAGCGCGCCTTCTAAAAATCGTTTTCCAGGGTCAGCTCTCCGATTTTGGCATGAAACTTTGACAGCGACAGGCGGCTCCCCGGGTTCATTGCCGCCGAACACATCGGCAGATCGTTCCAGTAGCTGTGTCTTCCACTGGGTGGTCTGATTGGGGTATACATCGAAGCGCTCCGCGAGCTCTGCTGCGGGTTGCTTGCCTTTGATGGCCTCCAGGGCCACCTTGGCTTTGAACTGAGGTTTGTGCTTCCTGGGTGGTCTTCTGGCCATGTTGAATCTGCTGCGTATCGGCAATACGATGTCTTAGCTCAGGCAGAGAATCCACTTATGATGCTGTTCAGATTCTCGGGGCTACCTCTGTGTTCAAGGGCCGTAATAAAAGTGCCGTCCTGTCAGAGCTGATGGGGCAGGCTCTTGAACAGGAGGAGCAGCGCAAACGCCGCAAAAAAGCCATTGACCAACTCCTGTCGTTGCGGACCTCGGTTGAGAATAATGCGCACCGGAAAGCACCAGCGATGACGGACGCCGACATCCGCAAAACCCGGCGACGCGGCCGCCCATGAAGCATCTTCCCGACACCACACTGGTTACAGCCGATCTGCGTTATTACCGCAAAGCCAGACGTTTGGGTGCTATCTGTCCTTTGGCCGACGTGATTCATACCTGGACGCATCGCAAGCCGATCTGACGGCATGCCGGAACCGGCACAGTGCATTGCCAGGGCACTGCCGGCCACCCATTTCGTGCGTATGATCCGGGGCATCGTGCTGCGTGGGGCCAGCCTGGACCAGCTGGTCGGGGACAGCCTGTTCCTGGTCGCTTTCACCGTGGCCGGCCGGCACCAGATGTCCCGGCCGATCAGGCGAGACTTCCCGCTGCGAGCCACCGAAGAGAAGGTTTATGCTGCCTATACGCTGGCTGATTTGTGAGTGATGTCCCAGTTTGCGGACATGCATCGCAAATTTGTTTTGAAAGCGCTTGGAAAAGCTTTTTCAACACCCGATTTGGCATATATTTACGCATATAAGATGGCAATCTTCTTGCGAGGTTGCACCAATGAAGCGCAAAGACAAACCTTCGATCCTGGAAGCGGCCATAAAGGAGTTCGACTTTTCGGTGGTCATTACCACCGACGAATTGGATCCGCCGGGGCCGACGTTCGTGCACGTCAATGATGCCTTCACGCGCATGACGGGCTATACACGCGAGGAGATCCTCGGCGCCTCGCCACGCATCCTGCAGGGCCCGGACACCGATCGCAAGGTTCTGGATCGGCTCAAGTCGAACCTGCGTGCCGGCGATTCCTTCGAGGGTCACACCTGGAATTACCGCAAGGACGGTACACCGTACCTGGTGGAGTGGACCATCACGCGTTTGCGCCATGATGGCGAAGGGATCGACTATTTCTTTTCCGTACAGCGCGACATCACCGGGTTGTCCCCGACCGACGAGGCGCTGGATGGCCGAACCCGGCGCTTGAACGCTCTCCTGAACTCGGCCGGGGCCAACCACGATGCGATCACTGGCGCTCTGACCCATCGGGGCATGCTGTTGCGGCTCCAGCGCCTCATTGACGCGGCGGCAGCCGCCGAATCGGTGACCGGGCTCGTGTCGTTGGAATTCAGGCGCCTGGACCGCGTTGATCAGGCCTTCGGCGTCGAGACCGTCAGCCGGCTTTTGAACGATATCGGTAAGCGCCTCGGTCACCGGCTCGAGGCGAGCGAATCGCTCGCGCGTTCCCACGAGCACACTTTCGCGGTTATCGTCCCTGTGGATGCCGATGCGGCGAGCGACCCGGACCGTTATCTGATGGCACGGGCGCGCACGCTCTTCGCCGCTGTCACGGAAAAAGGCTTTCAGATCGGCGGCGAAGCCCTTCAGGTCGAGGTCAGTGCGGGGATTGCCCGCGCGCCGACCGATAGCCGCCACGCACGGGAGCTCGCGCTCCTCGCAGAGGAGCTCGCCCAGGGTGCGAGCAACACCGACGCGGACCCCATCCGCTGGGCGGATCACAGCATCAAGGGGACACAGCGCCGGGAAATGACGCTCGAGAGCAGGCTGCAGCGTGCCGTCACCGAGTGGGAGTTCGTGCTTTTTTATCAACCCATTATGGATTTGGCTAGCGGCGAGGTGGTGGGGGCCGAGGCGCTGTTGCGCTGGCCTCAGCCCGACGGCCACGCCCCCATCGGGCCAGACCTCTTCATCCCCCTGGCCGAAGAGCTGGGGCTCATGGATGACCTTGGCACGCAGGTCTTTGAGGACGCCTGCCTTCAACTGCGACACTGGCAGGAACTGCCGGGTAACGCGACTTTCTGGGTGTCGGTTAACGTCGCCCCTTCGCAGCTGCGTGATCCGAACCTGGCCGACCGCTTTATCGCTATCACGCAGGCGATAGGCGTGTCACCGGCTTGCATCAAGCTCGAAATTACCGAAGGTGCGCTGGAAAAAGACCTGGACGATGTCAGCCACGTTATCGACGACCTCGCGGCCGCGGGCTTTCCTCTCGCCCTGGATGACTTCGGCACAGGCTATTCGTCGCTGGGGCGGCTGATCGATATGCCGTTCAACCTTATCAAGGTCGACCAGGCCTTCGTCCAGCAGACGCCTGACGGGCGCGGCGCCGGTGTTGTGGCAAGCCTGTCGCAATTGAGCCACTATCTCCACATCGACGCCCTCGGCGAGGGCGTGGAGACCGCCGCCCAGGAGGCCTTCTTGCGCGATTGCAACTACCGCTACGCCCAGGGATTTTATTACGCCAGGCCCATGGCGGCAGACGACTTCGCGGCCTGGGCAGGGTGGAAGAGGGGGCAAGCATTGGCCCAGTCAACGCCTGATCGGTAACGGAAAGAGTCTCTAACCATCACGGGTATCCAGGCTTTGTGCGGTGGGGCAGTCAAAATTGAACTGATTATTGTCCCATGAATTGCGGCGCTGTTACCGGTCCGTGTGTGCCTTGACCATGGCGCGCAGTTCGCGGATGACATCCAGACCGACGCGCGCCGCCATGCCGTCCTCGGTCAGGGTATTCTCGCCGGTAACGCCGTCGACGCTGCCCCGGCTCGACAGGTAATTGATGATTGTGACCGGTGACACATCGGCGAGCAGGTCGCGTCCGGCCCACAATCCCAGCAGGGCCACCAGGCCGTAGGCGCCCCAGTTGGAAACGTCGGCCACCAGAAGTTCCCCGCAGCCGGTGGTGGAGAGGGGTACGCCCAGCTCGCCCAACTCCCGGGCGATATTGCCCATGCCGATCTCGTTGCCGCCATCGCCGATGGCGATGGTGGGGCAGGTCGCCTGCGCCATAAAGGTGTCAAAGATGTAGCAGCGCGGCGTGATGTCGTCGCCGCGCATGTTGTAATAGCGCCCGTCCGCCGCCAGGCCGGGACGCTCGATGGAGACGATGGCCTGCGGTTGCAGTTCGGTGAGGCGCTCGCCCGCCTCCCGTCGCGCGGCGTCCAGGTCGGTGGACTGCAGTTCCAGTACCCGGTAGTCGGCGGCCAGCGTGGTCGACAGCGGTGGGCCGCAGGTGAGCAGCGGCTGCGCGCCGAGCTGCGCCAGCGCGTCGTACAGGGTGATGGCGCCCACCGGGCCGTCCGTCTCGAAGGTTCCGGTAACCGGAAAACCGGTGGCGATGAGGACCGTACCGCGCAGATCGCGCAACTGGCGGGCGGCGCGCAGGTAGTAGCCGGGCCGCAGCGCCGCCCGCGCGAGCTGCATGTTGCGCGGGTTGCGCGCCACGAGCAGCGCCTCGATAGCCTCGCTGAGCTGTTGTTCGTTCAACCCCGTGCCTCCGTAAGGTGGCGTTCCAGGCCAAAACGCTGCGCGAGCAACAGGGCGCGGCGCGCGCTGTGTGGTGTGATCGGTGCGAAATGCACCGTGGCACCCGGCGTGAGCTGCGCCAGCCGCGCGGTATCGAGGGACAGCGCGGCGCCGATCTTCGGGTAGCCGCCGATCGTCTGGCGGTCGTTGAGCAGCACGATGGGCTGGCCGTCGGGCGGTATCTGTACCGCGCCGTGGCAGATGCCCTCGGACAGCATGCCGTCGAGGTCGCAGGAGACCGCCGGTCCATCGAGCCGGTAACCCATGCGGTCGCAGCGGTCGGTGACAGTGTAGGGCGCGCCGAAAAAGCGGCGTTGTTCGATACGACCGAAATAGCGCTGCTGGTAGCCCGGAATCACACGCAGTGTGGCCATGTTCTGGTAGCGCGGCCGGTACTGCGGCGGCAGGTAGAGCCGACGCCTTTTCTCCGTGGCGGCACAGGGTAACAGATCGCCCGGCTGGAGCGCGCCGCCATCGAGTCCGCCCACCCCTTCGCGCACCACGGTGGCGCTGCTGCCGAAACTGCGGGGTATGCAAAAGCCCCCGGCGACAACGAGATAGGCGCGACAGCCCCTGCGGGCAAAGCCCACCTCGATCCGCTCGCCGGCGCCTACCGGGTGCACGGACCAGCCGTCGCAATCCCTGCCGGCAATGCTCAGTGGCATGGCCGCGCCGGTAAGGCAGACAAATGTGTCCACTTCCGCCCGCAGTTCCAGCCCGCCAACGCTAATCTCGATGGCCGTGCTGTCGGGTGCATTGCCCAGCAGGCGGTTGCCGCAGTGGAAGGCCTCGCCGTCCAATGGCCCGCCGACGCTGAGCCCCAGGCGGTGCATGCCGCGCCGGCCCCGGTCCTGCAGCAGGCTGAGTACGCCGCCTTGCAGCACGCTCATGCTCACGCCAATGCGCCGCCCAGTGCCAGATAGCGCGCCCGATCGATGGACTCGAAGCGCACCCGGTCGCCGACCGCCACCGGCATGGGCGGCTGGGCGTCCGGGTCGAACATGGGTAACGGACAGCGGCCGATGAGGTTCCAGCCGCCGGGAGAGGCCGAGGGATAGACCGCGGTCTGGCGGTCGGCGATCGCCACGCTGCCCGCGGGTACGTGGTCGCGGGGCGTGGTCAGGCGCGGCGCCGCAATGCGCGGATCGACTTCGCCGAGATAGGCGAAACCCGGGGCGAAGCCGATGGCGTAGACGCGGTACTCGGTGCCGGTGTGCAGGTCGATCACGTCCTCCACGTCCAGACCGCTGCGCTCTGCCAGGGATTCCAGATCAGCGCCGCACGCGGGATCGTAGTACACGGGCAGAACCACCTGTGCGCCCGAAGCGGCGGAGGCCGCAGCGGAAGCCGCAACGGCGGCGCGCACCCGCGACGCCATGTGCACGTGATCGGTGTGCAGCGGGTCGTAGAGTATGAGCACCGATGCGTAGGAGGGCACCAGATCCACCAGCACATCGCCCAGATGCTGTTCCAGCGCATCGCAGGCGGCACGCACGCGCGCCAGTGTCTGTATGCTCACCTCGTCCCCGAGATAGAGCAGCAGCGCATCCTCGCCCACCACGCGGATTTTCACGGCGCGCCGGCGTCCGCGAGAAGCGCGCGCAATGCGCGTACGGCCTGTGCGGCACCGGGATGGTCGCCGTGCACGCACAGCGTGTCGGCCTGCAATGGCAGCTCGGTACCCGCCGCGGTGATGACGATGCCTTCGTCGCACAGGCGCCGCACCTGATCCAGCATGTCCGGGGGGGCCAGTACGGCGCCCGCCTCGGTGCGCGGCGCCAACAGCCCCTCGGCGGTATAGCGGCGGTCGGCAAAGGCCTCGAACTGGACCTCGATGCCCGCTGCCCGCGCCTCCTCCCGGTGCCGCTCCGCCGCCGGCGTCGCCTGCAGCAACAACGACAGGGGACGGTGCCAGGTCGCCAGCGCCTCGAGTACCGCCGCGCGTACCTCGGAGCGGGTCATCATGTCGTTGTACAGAGCGCCGTGGGGTTTGACGTGCATCACCGCCAGGCCCTGCGCCGTGGCCATGCCCTCCAGCGCGGCCATCTGATAGTGAATCGCCGCGACAATTTCCTCGGGTGACAGCACCATGCTGCGCCTGCCGAACCCCTCCAGGTCCGGATACGACGGATGGGCCCCGATCGCCACGCCGTGCCGGTGCGCCAGGGCGAGGGTGTCGCGCATGGTCACGGGGTCGCCGCCGTGATAGCCGCAGGCAATATTGGCCTGGTCGATATGGGGCATGACCTCGGCATCGGCGCCGATGCGGCGCGTGCCGTAGCTTTCGCCCAGGTCGCAATTGATGAGCATGGGGACGTCCTGCGCCTACAGGATGGCGAGCTGCGCGTTGCGCAGGTCGGCGACCAGCATGCAGCCGGGACTGTGGGTGATCGCCAGGGGAAGGCGCGCCGTTTCCAGCGCCACCTGTGGCGTCACGCCGCAGGCCCAGAATACAGGCAATTCCCCCGGGTCTATGCGCACCGCGTCGCCGAAGTCCGGTCGCGACAGGTCGTCGATGCCGATCTCGGCGGGATCGCCCAGGTGCACGGGCGCGCCGTGGACCGCCGGAAAGCGGGTGCAGATCTGGATCGCCCGGATTGCCTGTGCCGCGCGATAGGGCCGCATGCTGACGACGAGTCTGGCACCGAACACGCCGGCGGGGGCGCAGTCGATACTTGTCCGGTACATCGGTACGTTGACGCCCGCACTCACGTTGCGCACCTCCAAACCGTCCGCCAGCAGCGCCTCCTCGAAGGAAAAGGAGCAGCCCAGCGCGAAACTCACCAGGTCGTCGCGCCAAAGGTGACCGATGTCGGTCGGTTCGGCGTCGATCTCCCCGTCGCGGAACACCCGGTAGCGGGGCACGTCGCTGCGCACATCGATGTCGCCGAGGGCGGGCAGCGCGGGATCGCCCGGCTCGCCCAGGGCCAGCAGCGGGCAGGGCCGCGGGTTGAGCTGGCAGAAACGCAGGAAGTCGGTGGCGTGCTCGGCCGGCAGCACAACCAGATTGCACTGCACGTAACCGGGAGCGAGCCCGGATGTGTTGCCGTCGTGCCGACCCTCGCGAATGAGCCCGCGCAGAGCCGCCGGTTCGCGGGTGCCGTTTATGGTGGCTTCGTGTTTGTTCACTGGCGCAGAATACCAAATAAGTCGCTGCCGGCACGACAGGTCAATCGAGAGGCGCTGACTTCAAGACTTGGGTGGAGCGTCAGCGTTGAAAATATGCCGAAAGCGACACAAGGGTAGGCTCCCGCCGGAACCGTGTGGCGACAGGACGTCGCCACCCCGAGCCTGGCCATGGATGGCCGCTTTTTGGCGTGTTCCGGCGGGAGCCTACCCTTGTGGCGCTGTACCCCTGGGTTAAGACCCCAGACTGCCGCACTCCCCCGTTTGGCAAGCCGCCGCAAATCTGGATAATGGCTGCCTCACCACGCCAGTGGCAACAGGCCCAGGGAATCCCGGCGATGCTGGATCAACTCCTCGATGTACTCAGCCCCAAAAGCATCGGCGACGATCGCTTCGTCGGTGGCAACATGCACCCGCAGGCCTTCCGGGTTTACGGTGGCCAGGTGCTCGCCCAGTGCGTCAGCGCGGCGGTGCAGACAGTTCCCGAGGAACGGGCCGTGCACTCACAGCACGCCTATTTCCTGCGCCCGGGCAAACCCGCCGAGCCGATCGAGTTCGCCGTCGAGCGGGCGCGGGACGGCTACAGCTTCAGTTCCCGGCGCGTGGTGGCCTCCCAGGGGGGCAAACCCATCCTGGTGAGTTCCATGTCCTTTCAGGCGCCCTCCCGCGGCGACGATTACCAGCCGCCCATGCCCGACGCGCCGCCGCCGGAATCCCTGTCCAGCGAGCGGGAACTGAGCCTGGAGGCGGGCAACCTCGACGAGAGTTTCATGATTACCACCGGCGAGGATCTCGATGTCCGCGTCGTGGACCCGGTGGACTGGGCAAACCCGGTGCCCCGCGACCCCTTGATGCAGGTCTGGATGAAGACCGCGGGGCCGCTGCCGGACGTACGGGGTCTGCAGGAGGCGGTGCTCGCGTATCTGTCCGACGCGTTTCTTATCGATGTCTGCCTGATCGTCCACGGGCGGCATTTCGACGGCAGCGGTTTTCAGGTCGCCAGTCTGGACCATGCCCTGTGGTATCACGAGGGCTTCCGCGCCGACGACTGGTTGCTGCATACCGTCGAGGCGGAGCGCATCGGCGGGGGCCGCGGCCTGGCCAGAGGCAGCTTCTACACGCGCGAGGGCCGTCTTGTCGCCACGACAATGCAGCAGGGGCTCATGCGCTTTCGCTAGCCGCCATATCTCACCGATATTTGGAATTCTCGCCGAGAGATTGTGCGCTGTACGGGATTTACCGACTAAGGCCATAGTGGTGACTATGGCCGCGGGAGGAAAATTTCGTACAGCGTGCAAGATCCGGCGAGAAACCAAATAGGCATTGCACACGCCGCTAAAAGGCGTTCCAGAATATCATGTGCCGAATCGGTGAGATATGGCGGCTAGGGGTTTGTCAGGGGGGGCTGGATCGCTCTATAGTGTCGCGTCTTCCGTCCTCACAGGGGAACATACATGCCACATCCCAGCGTCACCGCCGAGACCTATCCACACAAGCCGGCGGTCATTATGGGCGCCTCCGGCGAGATGGTCACCTACCGGGAACTGGACGAGGAGTCCAACCGGGGCGCGCAGTTGTTCCGCTCGCTGGGGCTAAAGGCGGGCGATCATATCGGCTTCATGCTGGAGAACAATCGCCATTTCATGGAGATCGTCTGGGCGGCGCAACGCAGCGGGCTGATTTTCACGCCGGTCAGCACCCACCTCACCCGCGACGAGACGGCCTATATACTGCGCAACTGCAACGCAAAGCTGTTCATCGGCTCCCACGAGCTGGCAAACGTCGCCGAGCAGGTGCGCGAGGAAGTCGGCGAGATCGGGCATTTCTACATGGTCGGCGGCATCAGGCCCGGTTTCGAATCCTGGGAGGAGGCCATCGCCGACCAGCCCGAGACACCTATCGACGACCAGGCCAACGGCGTACCCATGTTGTATTCGTCGGGCACCACGGGCAAGCCCAAGGGGGTGTTCGTGGCGCCGCCGGACAACGATGTGAATACGCCCCCGGCCGTGGCCAACCTGATCGGGCCGCTGTTCGGTTTCAGCGAGGAGACAGTCTACCTGTCACCGGCGCCGCTGTATCACGCGGCCCCGCTGCACTACTGCATGGGCGCCATTTACAACGGCGGCACGATCATCGTGATGGAAAAATTCGCCCCCGAAGATGCGTTGCGGCTTATCGAGGAGTACCGCGTCACCCACAGCCAGTGGGTGCCCATCATGTTCGTGCGCATGTTGAAGCTGCCCCGCGAGGTGCGCGAAGCCTACGACCTCGGTTCGATGCAATACGCCATTCACGCCGCCGCGCCCTGTCCGGTAGCCGTCAAGGAAAAGATGATCGAGTGGTGGGGCGAGGTCATCGTCGAGTACTACTCAGCCAGTGAGGGTATCGGTTTTACCGCGATAGATGCCGCGGACTGGATGCAACACAAGGGCTCGGTGGGCAAGTCGCTGCTGGGGGATATCCATATTGTCGACGACGACGGCAACGAGCTGCCGCCGGGGGAGATCGGCACCGTGTATTTCGGTGGCGACCACACGACCTTCGAGTACTATGACGAGCCCGAAAAAACCGCGCAGGCCTACAACGACAGGGGTTGGGCGACCTGCGGCGACATCGGCTACGTCGACGAGGAGGGTTATCTTTACCTCACGGACCGCAAGAACTTCACCATCATCAGCGGCGGGGTGAATATCTACCCGCAGGAGGTGGAGAACATCCTCGTCACGCACGACAAGATCGCGGACGTAGCGGTGTTCGGTGTGCCGAACGAGGAGTTCGGGGAGGAAGTCAAGGCCGTTGTGGAGCCTGTCAACTGGGCCGACGCCACGGACGAGACGGCGTTCGAGATACTCGAGTGGCTCAGGGAGCGCATCTCCCACATCAAAATGCCGCGTTCGCTGGATTTCCATCCGGAGCTGCCGCGCATGGACAACGGCAAGATGTACAAGCGCCGTCTGGTGGAAGAGTATCGCGGCGCCACGCGCAGTGACGACAAGCCGCCGGCCGACTGAGGCCCACTGACTGCCTCAGGCGGGACTGGGTTCGGCTTCGCCGGCGGCATCCGCCGCGGTTTTTTCCGGCCTGAAGCGCAGGTAGAAGGCCGGTACCACGAACAGCGTGAACACGGTGCCTACCAGCATGCCGGCGGTGATCATCAGGCCGATGCCGAAGCGGCTGTTGGCGCCCGGTCCGCTCGCTATCAACAGCGGCCAGACACCCAGGACCGTGGCGAAGGTGGTCATGAGAATCGGCCGCAGGCGCAGGGACGCGGCCTCCAGGACCGCGTCGCGCCGGGGAATACCCAGCACCGCGAGCTTGTTGGCGAACTCCACGATGAGAATGCCGTGCTTGCTGATCAGCCCGATCAGTGTGAGCAGCCCGATCTGCGTATAAATATTGAGCGTCGTGATACCCAGCGCCATCGGCACGACCGCGCCAAAAATGGACAGCGGCACGGCGAGCAGCACCACAAAGGGATCCCGAAAGCTGTCGAACTGGGCCGCGAGCACCAGAAATATCAGTAGCATGGACAGCGAGAACAGCAGGGGGAACGAGGCGGATTCCTGCACGAAGCGGTGCGAGGCGCCGGTGTAGCCCGGGCGGAAATCGCTGGGTGCGATTTCGGCCAGCGTGTCGCGCAGAAACTCAAGTCCCGTCCCCAGGCTGTTGGGCGGCATCATGATGCCCTGGATGGTGGTGCTGTTGAGTTGCTGGTACTGGGTCAACTCATTGGGCTCGATTTGTGCGTCCAGGGAAATCACGGTCGACAGCGGCACCAGTTGGCCACTGTCCGTGCGCAGGTAGTATTTTTCCAGCTCTTGCCTGCTCAGGCGAAAATCACCCGCCGCCTGCGCAATCACCTTGTAGGAGCGCCCCTGGAGGTTGAAGCGGTTGATTTCCGCCTCGCCTAGCATCATTGACAGGGTCTGTCCGATTTCGCGCATGGAGATGCCCAGCCGCGAGGCGGCCTCGCGGTCGATATTGACGCCGATTTCGGGCCGGTTGAAGTCCAGTGTCTGGGAGATGAAGGCGAACAGGCCGGATTCCCGGGCGGCCGCCAGCAGTTCCTCGCCCACGCGCGCCACTTCCCGGTAATCCGCCGTCGACGCGACTACGAAGCTGAGAGGCAGGCCGGCGTCGGAGCCGGGCAGGGACGGCGTGCTGAAGGAGAACATTTCCATGCCCGCGACACTGTTGAGCTTTTTCTGGAACTCCGCCTGCACTTCCTGCTGGGTGCGCTCGCGCTCCGACCAGGGATGCAGCGTGATACCGCCGAAATTGTTGAAGGGGAAGATCACCTGCCAGGAGTGACTGAACTCGGGAATGCCGCGCCAGATATCCACGACCTCGCCCAGAAAATAGTCGGTGTACTCGAGATTGGCGTGTCGCGGGGCGGTGCCGGTGACGTAGACCCCGCCGGTGTCCTCCTCCGGCGCCAGCTCTTCCTGTGTCAGGGAGAACAGTAGCGGCAGGCTGGCCACGATGCAGGCGGCGAACAGCACCACCGCGCCGCGGTTGGCGAGGCAGCTATCCAGCGTTTTGCGGTAGTGCGCGGTCAGCCTGGCAAAGCGCGCGTCCAGCCAGTTGGCGAAGCGGCCCTGCTGTGCGCGGTCTTTCAGTACACGCGAACACATCATCGGGCTCAGCGTGAGCGCGACGATGCCCGATACCAGAACCGCCCCGGCGAGGGTCAGTGCGAATTCGCTGAACAGCGCCCCGGTGAGTCCGCCGATAAACGCGATCGGTGCGTACACGGCCGCCAGAGTCAGGGTCATGGCGACCACCGGCATCGCCACTTCACGGGCGCCTTTCAGCGCTGCCTGCATCGGCGACGAGCCCAGTTCGATATGGCGATGGACGTTTTCCACCACTACGATGGCGTCGTCGACGACCAGGCCGATGGCGATCACCATGGCCAGCAGCGTCAGCAGATTCAGCGAAAATCCCATGATGAAAATCAGAAAGACCACGCCGATGAGCGACAGGGGTATGGCCACCAGCGGAATCACCACCACGCGCAGGGAACCGAGAAAAAGGTAGATAACGAGAATCACGATGAGCGCCGCTTCGAGCAGTGTGGACATCACTTCGCCGAGAGCCTCGTCGATGACCACGGTGCCGTCCCAGTCCATGAACAGTTCCAGGTCGGCGGGCAGGCTGTCGCGAATACGGGGCAGGGCGGCGTGGACCGTGCGCGACACTTCCAGCGGATTGGCGTCGGGGGCCGGCGTGATCGACATGAATACCGCCTCGCGCCCGCTGGACAGCGTTTTGAGCTGCGTGGTCTCGGCCGACAGTTCCACATCGGCGACGTCGCCCAATCGCACGCGTTCCTCGCCGGCCTGGCGCACGACCAGCGCTTCAAAGTCCGCTGCCGTCTCCAGGTCGGTGCGCGCGTCCACTGTCGCGCGCACGAGATTGCCCTCCGTGGCGCCCGACGTGGCCACGTAGTTGTCCCGTTCGATCGCCGCCCGTATGTCGGTGGCGGTGACGTCGAAGGCCGCCATACGCACTGGATCCAGCCACACCCGCATGGCCAGGAATCGTCCGAAGATACGGGCCCGGCCGACGCCGTCCAGGGTCGCCAGTTCCGGCTGCACGGCCCGTACCAGATAATCACTGATCTGGTAGGGAGACATCTGGTCGCTGTACAGGGCGAGATACATCATGGCGTCGCCGCCGCTGGCGTTGGTGACTACCGGGTCCTCGACCTCCCGCGGCAGATCGCCCCGCGCCTCGTTGACCTTGGCGATCACCTCCGACAGCACCGCGCTGGAGTCCTCGCCGAGGCGCACATGCACCTCGATGGCGGAGTTGCCCGGGTTACTGACCGACGTCATGTAATCGACGCCGCGGGCACCGGCGATGCTGATCTGCAGGGGTGTTGTCACGAACCCCTGCACCGTGCGGGCGCTGGCCCCGGGATACAGCGTTTCGACGTAGATGACACTGCGTTCCAGTTGGGGGAATTCACGCAGGTTGACCCCGGTGAGAGAGCTCAGGCCGAGAAGCAGCAGGAGGGCGCTGACAACGATGGCCAGGACAGGGCGCTGAATGAACCGATCGGTGAATCTCGGTGTCACTGGATGTTCACCGACTCATCGATCACGACGCGCGCACCCCGGTACAGCTTGTTCTGGCCCACGGTGACGATCCATTCGCCCCCGCGCAGCCCTTCGGTGATGGCGATTTTGCCGTTTCTGGTGCCCCCTGTGCGGACTACACGCGGTTGCACGGTAGTCTGGCCCCGTCCTTGCAGCAGGACCCAGACGGTGTTGCCGTGCAGTGAGTAAGCCACGGCGATTTCCGGCACGGTGACCACATTCTGCGGCTTGTCCAGGTCGATGATCAGGCGCGCGAACATACCGGGCAGCAGGCCCTCGCTGCCGTCCAGTGTCGCGCGCAGCAGCAGATTGCGGGTGCCCGGGTCGACTTTGGCGTCCAGTGCTTCCAGGGTTGCGGTGAACCGGCGGTCGGGAAAGGCCGCGGTATAAACGTCGATGCGCTGTCCCGGTTCCAGGTCGGGAAAGTGGCGCGCCGGAACCGAGAAGTCTATCTCGAGTTCACTGAGATCCTGCAGCGTGGTGATCGGCGTACCGGGTTCAACATAGTCGCCTACCTTTACCCGCATGATCCCCGTGGTGCCGGTAAAGGGCGCTTTGATATGTTTGTTGTCCAGCCTGGCCTCGGTTTCCGCCAGTTGGGCGGTTGCGCTGTCGAGGCCGGCCTTGGAGCGGTCGTACTGGGTCTGTGGAATGGAATTCTGTTTGATCAGGCGGGCGTCGCGCTCGTACAGCAGGCGCGCCAGTTGCAGGTTGGCCCTCTGGCGTTCGCGCACTGCCAACTCTACCTTGTCGTTGAGCGTTACCAGCAGCTGTTGCGCCGACACCCTCTCCCCGGAGCGCACGGCGACGTCGATGACTTCGCCACTGGTCTCCGCGGTCAGTTCCACGCCCCGGGCGGCGCGGATGGTCCCCACGGCCTCCAGTTGCGTGGGCCAGACGGCGTTTTGCGCCGTGGCGGCGGCGATGGTGACCGGCGGCGGTGTAAAGTCCGTCTGGGCAAGGCCGTTAAGCTTGTTGTAGAGATAGCCCGCAATGCTGCCGAAGATGGCGACAAGGAGCAGCACAACGAAAAGGTAAGCGCGCAATTATCAGTTCCTTTCCTTTTTAGCCTTTTCCGTCTGCGGCCAGCGAAGCCCTGACGCCCCGCGCAGCGAAGCAGGCATTGTAGGAGTTTTGCCGCGCCCGCGCACCCCCGACGTGCCCGTGAACGGTGCTACGGAGCCGAGGGGCCGGCAAACACCAGAGCGGGCCCTTGAACCGGGGCGCCGGCGGTCAAAGGGTTGCCGGGACAGGTAGTGTTTCAGTTTCGATTTCCAACCTATTGATATAGCGCAACGAATCCAGGCTGGGATACTACCCCGGGATATGACGGCTAGGTTTGCACCCTCATTTCCCTTATCCTAGAGATATGGGGGCAGTTGCAAGCGAAGAGGTAATCCTGTGATCAGATCGCGCAAACTCAAGCGACTCGAAAAACAGATGGACCAGGCCACGTCCTACGAGGAGTGGGTGGCGGCGGCGCTTGAGCACGATGAACTTTCCGGTATGAAACGCTGGCGCAATGTCGACCAGACCAGCCTGTACGACTACACGCAGATACGCCTGCGGCTCGACCGCATCCGCAGTCTGCGCGCGCGCCATGACCACCTGGGCCTCATGTTCACGCTGAACGAGGGTATTCACGGCAACATGGGAGGCATGGGCAACCACCGACTGTACAGCCGAGCGCGGTTCGGCACGAAACGATTGATTGAGCAGTATATCGAGGAGGTCGACGACGCACTGCGCTTTCTGGCGGAAGTGCAGACGAAAGATATCGACGTGCAGGAGAAGCTGGACTTTTTCTACCGCGCCAATGTCTGTTTCGGGCGCTCGGCACTGATGCTGAGCGGCGGAGGCGTACTGGGTTTTTACCACCTGGGGGTGGTGAAAATACTGCTGGAGCAGAAGCTGTTGCCGCGCGTTATTTCGGGCTCCAGCGCGGGGGCCCTGGTCGCCGGGGTGCTCGCCACGCATACCGACGACGAACTGGAGCACTTCTACGACCCCGCCAACCTGCTGTTCGAGGCCGAGCGCGAGGCGAGCGTGTTATCGCGCATGTTTTTCGGCACCAATCCCCAGATTGACGTCAGCGACCTGGAAAAACTTGTCGAGCGCCTGACCCCCGACATGACGTTTCAGGAGGCTTACGAAAAAACGGGTCGCCAGGTGAGCATTCCGGTTGCCCCCGCCGAACTGCACCAGCGCTCCCGCCTGCTCAATGCCGTCACCTCGCCGAACGTGTACGTGCGCTCCGCCGTAATGGCGTCCTGCGCGGTGCCGGGGGTATTCCCGCCGGTAATGTTGATGGCCGAGAATGTCCACGGCGAGCCTCAGCCCTACCTGCCCACGCGGCGTTGGGTGGATGGCTCCATCGCCGACGACCTGCCCGCCAAACGCCTGCAGCGCTTGTACAGCACCAACCACTATATCGTCAGCATGGTCAATCCCATCGCCATTCCGTTTGTCAATCGCTCCGGTCGCCAGAACAAGCTGGTCGAAGCATTGGCTGGCCTCGGTGTCGGCCTCGGCCGGGAAGTGCTCAACTTCTATCGCGGCATCGTGCAGCAGCGCAATGAAACCTGGCCGCGAGTTAACCTGTTGATCAGCAGTATTCACGCGCTGATGGACCAGAATTACCGTGGCGATATCAATATTCTGCCCAATTTTCGCTGGTACAGCCCGAGGAAGCTTCTCTCCCACCTGTCAGAGCAGGATTTGCTGGAACTGATGCAGAGCGGGGAGCGCTCCACCTATCCCCATGTGGAATCGATTCGCATCTGCACACAGATAAGCCGCACGATGGAAGAAATTCTGCTGCGGTTCGAACAGGGTGACCTGCGGCCGGAGGAGTCGGCGTACCACCGGCCCCGCTCGTCGCGGCGGCGCCCGCCGCCCAACCGGGCCGATCGCGAGGCGCTGCGAGAGCATCGTGTGCATTCAGAGGACGTGCAAAAACCGTCCGCAAACGCAAAAAAAGCGGTCTCACCCAAGAAAGCGGCCTCGCCCAGGAAAGCGGCCTCGCCCGGGAAGGCCCCGGCTCGAAAGAAATCCCCGGGTCGCAAGAAAGCCACCGTTAAATCAAAAACGGCGCGCAAGCGCGGCAGCCGGGCGGCCTGAGCGGCCGACGTTACAGCGGCGGCCGCCCAAAGCGGGAGCCGTCACCGCGGGGTCGTTACCCGGTGCGGCTTTGCAATGCCATCGGCGGATTGTATACCGGCGTGCCACTCGGCCCGCCGGCGCGGTGCGATGGTCCGGTTACATGCGCTCGATGATAATCGCCGGGGCCATGCCGCCGGCGGCGCACATGGTAATCAACCCGAGAGTCTGGTCGCGGCGCTCCAGTTCGTCCAGCACGGTGCCGATCAGCAGGGAGCCGGTGGCGCCGATCGGGTGACCGAGGGCCATGGCGCCGCCGTTGACGTTGACCCTGTCGCGGTCCAGGTCGAGATCGCGGATGAACTTTTCCGCCACCACGGCGAAGGCCTCGTTGATTTCGAACAGGTCGATGTCTTCCTTCTTGAGACCGGCTTTCTCCAGGACCTTCTTTGCCGCCGGCACCGGGGCGTTGAGCATCAGGGTGGGGCAGTCGCCCATGTTGCACATGGCCCGAATGCGCGCCCGGGGCTTCAGGCCATTGGCCTTGGCGTATTCCGGCGAGGCGAGCAGTACCGCGCCGGCGCCGTCGACCACACCGGAGGAGTTGCCGGCGTGGTGCACGTGAACGATTTCCAGCCCGGAGTATTTCTGCTGCACCATTGAGCGGTAGGTGGTTCCCGCCTCGTCCAGGGGATAGTCCGCGATGGCGGCGAAGGACGGTTGCAACTCCGCCAGCGCCTCCAGGGTGGTTTGCGGTCGCGGAAATTCCTCCCGGTCCAGCGCCAGCGTCCCGTCCGTCGAATACACCGGCACCAGGCTTTTGTCGAAATGGCCGTTTTCGATGGCATTGGCCGCCCTTTGTTGCGATACGTAGGCCAGTGCATCGACCGCCTCCCGGCCGATACCCTCGATCGTGGCGATCGCGTCCGCGCAGACGCCCTGATGCGGCTGCGGGTGCAGGTCGCGCAGCACGAGGTTACCGTTGTCGATGAACGGTGTGGGCGAGGCTCCCTCCTCGCCGTAGGTTGACATCATTTCGGCGCCGCCGGCGACCACGAGATCCTCGGTGCCGGTCATGACACTCATGGCGGCGAAGTTGACGGAGGTGATGCCGGAGCCGCAGAAACGGTCCAGCGTTACACCACTGGAGCGCACGTCGTAGCCGGCTTCCAGCGCCGCCATGCGCGCCAGGTCGCCGGACTGGCGCCCGCGCTGGGAACTGGTGCCGAAAATGACGTCGCCGACTTCCGCGGTGTTCAGATCATTGCGTTCGGCGATCGCCTTGAGGACCGTGGCGCCCAGGTGTTGCGGGTGTTGGTCGGCAAGGGACCCCTTGCCTTTTTTGCCGATGCCCCGGGGCGTGCGGCAGTGATCGATAATCCAGGCTTCTGACATGATTCGACTCCTTATTTGCCTTTCCAGTTGGGGGCGCGTTTCTCGGCGAAGGCGGCGGAGCCCTCGATGGCATCCTCGCTGCTGAACACCGGCGTGACCAGCTCGCCCTGTTTCTGCCACATTTCATCCGCGGACCAGTCGGCGGATTCGACAATGACCTGCTTGCTGACGGCCACCGCCAGCGGCCCGTTGGCCACGATGCGCACTGCCAGGCCTTTGGCCGCTTCGAGTGCGGTGCCGGCGGGGACGACCTCGTTGACCAGGCCCAGCGCCGCGGCGCGCTCGGCGTCGATGAAGTCGCCGGTCAGCGCCATTTCCATGGCGATGCGCTGGGGTATCTGCCGGGGCAGGCGCATGAGCCCGCCGGCCGCCGCGGCCAGGCCGCGCTTGGTCTCGGGAATGCCGAACTTCGCGTTGTCGGCGGTCACGATCAGGTCGCAGGCGATGGCCAGTTCCAGACCACCGGCCAGGGCGTAGCCCTCCACCGCGGCGATCAGCGGCTTGCGTGGCCCCTTTTCGGTAAGGCCCGCGAAGCCGCGCCCCTCGACCATCGGCGTTTCCCCGCTGAGAAAGGCTTTCAGGTCCATGCCGGCGCAGAAGGTGCCGCCGGCGCCGGTGAGGATCGCCACGCGGATGTCGTCGTCACTGTCCAGGCGATCCATGGCCGCGGCCACGCCTTCGGCGAGAGCCTTGTTGGCGGCGTTTTTCGCCTCGGGGCGATTGAGGGTGACGACCATGATGCCGTCGGCCACGTCTACCAGTACTTCATCAGCCATAATGCGTTCCTTTTTTGCGAAAGTGATCGGGGAGCCCGGCCGGTCGGGGCGCGGGTGCCGGTTCAGTCGGTCAGTGTCCTGCCGAGGGCGGCGAGTGCGATCACGCCCTCGGCATTGGAATGGGCATCGGAGCTGGACGCGGTGCCGACCTGTGCGCGCTTGACGATGCCCTGAATGATAGCCGCCAGGCGAAACAGCGAAAACACCAGGTAGAAATTCCAGTTGTCGATGCCCGCCCGCCCGGTGCGTTCACAGTATCTGGCAATGTACTCCTCGTCCGAGGGAATACCGAAGGCCGCGCGGTCGACGTCCGCCAGCCCCTTGATGCGCCCGTCCCGGGGCAGCATCCAGGCCATGCACTGATTGGCCAGGTCGGCCAGGGGGTTACCCAGGGTGGACAGCTCCCAGTCCAGCACCGCGGCCACCCGCGGTTCGGTCGGATGAAACACCATGTTGTCGAGGCGGTAATCGCCGTGCACGAGACTGACGCTACCGTCATCCGGGGGCATGTTTTCCTCAAGCCACGCCATCAGTGCCTCCATGTCCGGAATGTCTTCGGTCTCGGAGGCACGGTACTGCTTGCTCCAGCGGTTCAGTTGCCGCTCGAAATAGTTGCCGGGGCGGCCGTAGTCGGAGAGCCCCACCGCGTCGACATCGACGTTGTGCAACGCCGCCAGCGTCTCGTTCATGGCGTCGTAGATGGCGGCGCGTTCGGTGTTGTCGGCGGCTTCGGGCACCAGCGGGTCCCAGAGGATACGCCCCTCGATATACTCCATCACGTAGAACATGGAGCCGATAATGCTGTCGTCCTCGCACAACACCCAGGTTTCCGGCACCGGAACCGCGGTATCGCGCAGGGCCGTGATCACGCGGTACTCCCGGTCCACCGCATGGGCGGATTTGAGCAATTCGCCGGGGGGCTTGCGCCGCAGCACGTAGTGCCTGCCGCCCACCGTCAGCTTGAATGTGGGATTGGATTGGCCGCCCGGAAACTTTTCGGCGGTAATCTGCCCCGAAAATTCGGGCAGATGGCGCGCCAGATAGTCGCCGAGTCGCGAAGTGTCCAGTTCTTGTGCGGTCATATAGGGTTCAAGACGTTCCACGCGGCAGAAAAACGTGCCAGAGTCTGGAGTGCGGCCGCCGGTCTCACAATGGCAGCTCGCAACAAATTAATGTGCCGGAACTGACACAGGGCCCGGTGTTTGAGTCGGTGGCTCGCCGCGGTTATCCTTCGGGCCAGTGTAGCAGGTCCTGGGTCATCTTCGCCGGAAACGAGGTCCGTGGTCGAACCTATCAGTGACAGCCAACGCCTGCTGGTCAGCCAGCGCACCGAGAGCTACATCGCTCGTGCCGAGGTGTTGTTCGACCGGCAGTTCCCGCGTATCCCCGTGACTTTCGACCTGCGCGGTGCCACCGCGGGCATGTTCAGGCGTGCCGGCAGGCGCTGCGAGATCCGCTACAATCCGTGGATATTCGGCAAGTATTTTCTGGAAAACCTGCGCGATACGGTACCGCATGAAGTGGCCCACTACATCGTGTACGCGGTTCACGGTGCGCGCCGCATCAAGCCCCACGGCACCCAGTGGCGCGACCTGATGGCGCGCTTCGGTGCGGACCCGGGCGTCACCTTCGACCTGGATCTGGAAGGTGTGCCGCGCCGCCGCCAGCGCACTCATTCCTACCGCTGTGACTGCGGCCTGCACGCCCTGTCGACCACCCGGCACAATCGCATACAGCGGGGGCGCGGCAGTTACCAGTGCCGCGCCTGCCACGGCCTGTTGGTGTACACGTCCTGCTGACCCGGATCAGCGAAGGGTCAGTTCCACACCGCTGAACCGGTGTTCGTCGTCCTCGAGGTCGGTCGCGGCTATCACCGCACGGTCCGCGGCTGTGCCCTCGTTATTGACGAGGTGGCTTTTGACCGACCGGGCCCTGGCCTGGGCCAGTTCGACCAGCTGCTCGTCGCCGATCGCAATCGTCTCGGCAATCCGTTGCTGTTTGTCCCGCACGGTCAGCGATTCCGGCTCCTCCACGTCGGTTTCCAGTTGCCTGAAGCGCTTGTCGATGGCGTCCTGCCAGGCAGTGTCCTTCCGGTCGAGATCCTCCTGTGTCAATCCCGCGTCGAGCAGCTGTTGTCGCAGGCGGTCCAACTGCATGCTTTCCCGGTCAGCCTGGGGATTCACTCTGCCGTTGAGGCTCAGGACGATTTTTGGACGTTTGTCGAGCACCTGGGCCAGTACCGCCATTCTTTTTCGCGTCGTCGCATCGGGCTCGGCGGAACCCGCCGGAAAGGGCAGGTGCTGCAGGTCTTCGTCGCTGCCGACCAGTCCTCCCAGCACCTTGAACGGCGCGGTTACCACACTGGTGATGGCTCCGGCCAGTGCCTTGCCGATGACGCTGCCCAGGCTGAAGCTCGGGTCGGCGGGACTTCCCGAGACGGGTACCGACATCTCGATGACGCCGTTGCTGTCGGTCATGATGGCGATTGCCAGGTTCAGGGGCGCGTCGATGGCCTTGTCGCTCTGTACTTTTTCGCCGAGCTTGAACTGTTGCAGGCGAATTTTGTTCTGCCCCGCAAGCTTGTTCTCCGCCAACTCGTATTCCAGGTTCAGATCGAGCAGCCCGCTCTGGATCTTGTAGCCGGCGTAGGTGGCGGCATAGGGCGTGAGCAGCGCCATGTCGACGTTCTTGAACGTGAGATCGAGGTCCAGAGCCAGGGGATCGGCGAAGGGGCTCGCGGTGCCGAGCAGTTTGACCGGTGCCGTGCCGTTGACCGAGCCCGAGATATCGACTCTGGCGGCGGCGCCCGGCTCGCTGCTGATGCCGGCCACCTGGCCGCTCAACTCGCCGATGACGGTGCGGAAGTCGATCGGCAGGGACTCGTCCATGAAGTCCACCTCGCTGTCGCTCAGCAGGATTTCCGGGATATCGATGGACCAGGAGTCCGCGGGTTCGGCGGTTTCCTCGCCGTTTCCGGATGACTCCTGCGAGCTCTCGGCGGCGTGTCTTCGGCGTCGGCTTCGGCCGCCAGTTCCTGCTGCCAGATTCTGGAGGCATTGATTGAACCGTCTTCATGGATGTGCAGGCGGCCGCTGTAGCCGTTGATACCCAACTGACCCAGCTTGAAGGCGCGCCCGGCCAGATCGACTTCGAGCGCTTTTGCCCGCACGGCGTCCCAGCTCGTAAAGACGGTCTCGACGCCCTCCTGCCGGGCGGAGAAATTCTCGATTTGGGCGTCGAGAGCGATCAGTTGCGGCGCGAATTCGTCCAGCGTCAGCTCGCCCTCGAAACCCGCCACACCGCCGGTGATGCTGGCCTTGAGGGCCGTGGGGAGATTGGGGTTGAACCACGGCAGGGGCAGGCCGGCCAGCGTGTAGGCGACGGTGCCTCCGCCTTCGCCCATGGCCAACTCGCCCTGCGCCTCGAAATCCGCCTCGTCGTTGACCGACAGGCTCAACCGGAAAGGCGCCTGTCCCGCCAGCGGCCAGTTCAGGTTGCCGACCTCGGCCTCGATGGGTGCGACCGTCAGCGTGGCGGGGTCGGTATACTCCGAACGCCAGTTCAACGTGCTGCCGCCGATGCGCACCTGTCCGATGCTGGCGCGCCATTGGGCGTCGTCCGCCGTCGTTTCCTGTTGCGCGGACGGGGGATCGCTCTGGCCCCCGGCGTCGCCGGCTTCCACCGGACCGCTGAACATTTCCACCAGGCTGATGCGCTCGCCCTCGCTCCAGCCGTTCACGGCGAGGCCGTCGAGGTCGACGCCGCCCACCGTCGCCTCCAGCGCGGCGCCGTCGACCTCGATGCCCGTCACCTCCAGCGACCGCAGCCCGACACCGGTGTCGGGGAGTTCGTCGGTACGGCGCGGCGCGATGTCCACTTCCCGGATCGCCAGACGGCCCTGCGCCAGCTCATAGGCCAGCGGTTCCCCCCAGTTAACCCGGTAGGTCGCGGCGAGGTCCAGGCGGCCTTCGACGACCTCGAAATCCAGCCAGGGCTCGGCTCCCCGCCATAGATCGTGCAGGCTGAAATTGGCCACTTCGAAGCGACCCTCGCTCAGCGCCGAGGGCAGCGACAGCGTGCCCTCCCAGCGCAACGTGCCCCCGGACGGCCCGGTGACCGACAGCGTGTAGGGTTTGCCCTCTTCGATAACCGTGCTCAGTTCGCAGCGCGTCCAGGTTGAGGCCCGTCCACTCGCTGCGGTAGGGTTGCTCGCGGGTCCGGTCTTCCAGCACGATCGCCTCGGAGCTCAGGTCGAGGTGGTGCACGGTCAGGCCGAGCGGCTCGCCCGGCTCCTCCTCGGGCGGAGGTTCTCCGGCGGGCAGCAGGTCCGAGAAATTGAACTCGGTCTCGCCGGTGCGTACCACGCGCGCGTACAGGTCGTGAATCTTCAGTTCGTCCAGCACGATGCCTTCATGCCACAGGCTCGACACGGACAGGTTGACCGAACTGTCCCCGAGCGCCACAAAGCTCTCGCCGTCCGGTTCGCTCAGTTCCGCCGACGCCAGGTCGAGACTGAGCTTGAAGGGATTGAGGATGACCCATTCGGTGGTGAGGGTGCGCGACCAGGTCTTGTCCACGTACCAGCCGGGGACGAAATTCAGCAGCGGGGTGATGATCAGCAGCGTAATGACGAAATAGGCGATGATCGCGATCGCCAGGGCGCGTACAGCGGTTCGCACGGTAGATTCCTTGCTGGGCGTTTACAACTCCCCCAATCTTAGCCCAATGAAACGATCCTGGCCAAAACCACCTATGGGGTCAGGTCTTTGATTGATGATTTTGGATCATTCCGCTCACTGTCGAACAATATAACCCAACGATTTCACTACTTGCCTCGTAGTTGTATAACCGCCACTGCGGCAGGCGGTGATGACAGTTTCTTACACTGCCTGCTTCGTCCAGGCCGACTCCGGATGCAATAGCCTGAGCATTGGTTTTCACTGTCCCTGCACAAAAGCGACAGCACAAGATGGTGAAAATCATAATTCAAAGACCTGACCCCATCCGGATAGACGACCCATACCCCATACCGGATTAGCCTACAACCCCTTGCGGTAACTGTACGGTGTCAGGCCGGTCCAGCTCTTGAAGGCGCGGATAAAGGCGCTGGATTCCGAGAACCCGCAGCGGTGGGCGATCTCCTCGATCGACAGCCCCTGCTTGCCGAGAAAGTGCAGCGCCGTGTCCCGGCGCACCTGGTTTTTCAGCTCCTTGAATGTCGTGCCTTCCGCGGACAGCCGCCGGCGCAGGGTCTGCGGGTGCACGTCGAGCTCCGCGGCGACATTATTCAGTTCGGGCATATCGAGCAGGGTGCGGCGCAGGATGTGCCGCACCCGGTTGGTCCAGCTATTGGTGGCGTAGTCCTGGGTGAGCATGATCAGGACCGGATGTCGCAGGAAATGGCGCAGCGAGGCCTCGTTCTGTGTCACGGGTTTGTCCAGCAGGGCGCGGGCCATCACCATCTGTGTGCGCTCCTGCTCGAAATGCACGGGGTTGGCCAGGAACATGCGACGGTAATCCACCGCCTCGGCGAGTTGCCCGGAGCGCAGATGTACCGACTGCAGCGGCAGGTGCTCGTGGACCAGCCAGCTGGCGAAGCGGTGCGTGTTGAACAGCATGACCTCATTGAGGAAAGGGTCCGGCTCCCGGCCCTCTTCGAGTCCTTTCAGGCGCACCCGCGCCACGTTATCTTCCTCCTCCAGCACCGGATAGAAATCGAATTCGAACAACTGGAAGAAGCGGCAGTAGCGGCTGATAGCCTGCCCCAGCCGCTCGGATCCGATCACCGCGTGACACATCATTGCCCAGCAGCCGATCGGCATTCGCCGGCTGGAGTAGCCCAGGGATTCGTCGTCCATGGCCAGCATGGTGCTGACCTGCAGGTCCGCGTAGCGCTCGATGGAGACGCGCGCGTTGTGTTCCTGCAGTAGTCGCGGCGGTATGCGGTTGTCGCGCAGCAGGCGCGGGACATCGATGCCCCGGCCAACCGCGTGCCTGAGCGTGGCGCGCAGAAAGTGTACGGGGATCGACAGGTCGCGCACGGTGACTCAGGTCGGGGCGGTATTGGTGGAGAGGCGAACGGGATTGCGGTCGACGGACGCGATGCGGTTGGGGCCACCCTGTTTGGCCAGATGCAGGGCGCGTTCCGCCTGTTGGGAAAGCGCGTCCAGCTCGACATCGCCGGCTGCGCAGGCTACGCCCAGGCTTGCGGTCACCGGAATGCGCTGGTTGTCGATGATCATGGAGTGTCCGGCCACGGATTCGCGAATGCGTTCGGCGAGCATGCGGGCGGCGTCCAGGTTGGTGTGCGGCAGGACAAGAATAAACTCTTCGCCACCGGTGCGCGCGACCACGTCACTGGCGCGGCTCATGCGCTGCAGCATTTGCGCCACGCGCAGGATGACCTGGTCGCCGGTCTCGTGCCCGAAACTCTCGTTGATCTCGCGGATGCGATCGATATCCAGCAATATGGCCGAAGTCGGCAGCCGCTCGCGCGCGGCGTGGGCCAGTGTCACGCGCAGGGCTTTTTCCAGACCGCGCCGATTGAGCAGGCGTGTCAGGGGGTCTTCCGTGGCCAGGTGTGAGAGTTGTTGCTGGTATTCGATGGCTACGCTGGCCAGAAAGCCGATGGCAACCAGGACGTAGGCGCCGCTGTGTGCGCCGAACGCCAGAGCGGCGGCCGTCGCCGCGTCGTGACTTACCAGACTGTGATATACGGCGACGGGCATGCCGACAACTACCGGCAGTGTCGCCATGGCGGTGATCGCGTCTCCCACGTTGTCCCGGCTCCAGCCGCGCAGTGCACTGACAGCGCCAACGCAGGCGAAGAGAAGTCCCGCGGCAACACTCTGCACGATAAACATATCGGGAGGTGTCAGGAAAAAGACACTGAAGCAGGCGGCCATGGCGAGTGCGCCGAGCAGCCAGCGGCCGGTGCCGACACCCGCCCGCTGGCCGGCGGCGATAAACAGGATATAGCTGTTCAGAATCGCGGCTACCGCAGGTACATCGAGCGGCATCGGCACATCGGCGACCTGCTGCAGGGTATAGGCGATCCACCCGAGCAGGGCTGCCATGAAATACACGGTGTAAAACCCGAGACCCGCGGGCGGGCTGCTGGAGTCGGAGAGCACATAGACCAGCACCAGTAGTGCGCAGGTGATCAGGAAGATCAGCCCGATGTAAATGCTCGCCCATGCCCTGGGGTCAATCTGTTCCATTCGCGTTCCATTCGGTCGGCACTCGGCGCGTGTCCTCTCCAGTCAATTTATTTGTCTGGGCAGGTCATTGTTGGCCCCGCAGCCGCTTTACATACTGTGGGCCGCTTTGGAAACGCCCCCCGGAGTCATGCCATGTTGCAGCGCGAATTCACCGAGGAACAACACATGTTCCGCGACGCTTACCGCAAGTTTCTCGCCAGCGAGATTGTGCCACAGATGGAATCCTGGCGTGAGGCCGGGATCATCGACCGGGAAGCATTCCAGAAAGCCGGGGCCCACGGCTTTCTCATGATCTGGCCGGAGGAGCAGTACGGCGGCACCGGCGACGACGATTTCCGGTTTGAGCAGATTATTATCGAGGAAACCAATTACGCGCGCTGTGGCGACTGGTTCAACACGCTGCACAGCCGCCTCGTCGGCCCCTACCTGACGCGTTTCGGCAATGAGGAGCAGCGTGCCCGTTTTCTGCCCGCCTGTGTCAGCGGGGAATGCATTCTGGCTATCGCCATGACTGAACCCGATGCCGGCAGTGACCTGGCGGGTATGCGCACAACGGCGGTGGAAAAGGGCGACCACTGGATACTCAATGGATCGAAAACCTTTATTTCCAACGGCATCAACGCCGATCTGGTCGTGGTCGCCGCCAAAACCGACCCGGAGAACAATCCCCATCACATGACCCTCTTTCTCGTGGAACGCGGCATGGAAGGATTCGAGCGCGGCCGCAACCTGAAAAAAATGGGCCTCAAAGCCCAGGATACCGCCGAGCTGTTCTTCAACGATGTGAAGGTGCCACGGGAAAATATGCTGGGGGAGCCGGGCAAGGGATTCTATTACCTGATGGAAGGCCTGGCGGAGGAGCGCCTGCTGGGCGCGGTGGGCTACCTGGCCGGCGCGCAGCTTTCCTGGGATCTCACGCGGGACTACGTGCGCGAACGCAAGGCTTTCGGCAAACCGCTGGCCGCCTTCCAGAACACGCAGTTCCGCCTGGCCGACATGCGTACCGAACTGGATTTCGCCCAGGTCTATATCGATCACTGCGTCAAGTCGTTCAACGCCGGCGAGTTGACGGCGGTCGATGCCGCCAAGGCCAAGCTGCTGACCTCCGAGCTGCAGGTGAAGATGGCCGACGTCGGCGTGCAGATGCACGGCGGGCATGGTTATATGGACGAATACCCCATTAGCAGGCAGTATACCGACGCGAAGATATCGACTATCTACGCCGGCAGTTCCGAGGTCATGAAGATCATCATCAGCCGCGAATGCCTGGGCGATGACTACACGCCCTTCAATAAACGCAACTTCTAATCCCACGACAGTTCAGGAGAACGACATGGATCTGAAAGACAAAGTCGCAGTCATTACCGGGGGCGCCTCGGGTATCGGACGAGCTACCGTAAGACGTTTCGTCGCGGCCGGCGCCAAAGCCGCGATTTTCGACATGGACGAGAACAAGGGGCAGCAGCTTGCCGACGAGCTGGGGGACAGCGTCATCTTCTGCAACGTCAATGTCACCAGCGAAGACTCTGTCAAGAGCGGCATCGACGCCGCCATGAAAGCCTTCGGCGGCATCCATATCTGCTGCAATTTTGCCGGCACCGGCAATGCCATGCGCACCATGGGCAAAAAAGGTCCTTTCCCGCTCGACGAGTTCAACAAGATCATCCAGATCAATCTGGTTGGCACTTTCAATGTGCTGCGCCTGTGTGCCGAGAAGATGGGCGACAACGAGGTGCTCAACGATGACGGCGGCCGCGGCGTCATTATCAACACCGCGTCGGTGGCGGCCTACGAAGGGCAGATCGGCCAGGCGGCGTACAGCGCCTCCAAGGGCGGCGTGGTCGGCATGACACTGCCTATCGCCCGGGATCTGGCAGTGCTGGGCATACGGGTCAACACTGTCGTGCCGGGCCTGATTGCCACGCCGCTGATGATGGGCGGCGCCGAGGAAATGACGCCGGAGATCAAGGAGGCGCTCGAGCCGCTGGCCACCCAGGTGCTCTATCCCAAGCGGCTGGGCAATGCCGACGAGATCGCCCAGGTCGCCCAGCAGCTGGTCGAAAACGACTATATCAACGGCGAGTGTATCCGCATCGACGGCGGCATCCGCATGCAGCCCAAGTAGTCGTTTGAGAGCCGGGCGCCGGATTCACCCGGCGCCTGTCGCCGTTGTATCCGGCGCGTTTCGAAGGAGATTGTTCATGGGTCCACTCAACGGTTTCACGATCCTCGAACTGACCGGCATCGGGCCCGCGCCGATGGGCGGGATGATTCTGGCCGACATGGGCGCGGAGGTGATTCGCATCGACCGCGCCTCGGGTGTCAGCCCGTTGGTGATGAAGGATGTGAGCGCGCGCGGCAAGAAGTCGGTGGTGCTGAACCTGAAGGAGCCGCGGGGTGTCGAGACCCTGCTGCGCATGGTGGAAAACGCCGACGCCCTGATCGATCCGTACCGGCCGGGTGTCTGCGAAAAACTCGGTATAGGGCCCGACGTGTGCCTGGAGCGCAACCCCAAGCTGGTATTCGCGCGCATGACCGGTTGGGGTCAGGAAGGGCCGCTGGCCCACGCCGCCGGTCACGACATCAATTATATCCCTCACCGGTGCGCTCTACGCAACGGGTCGCCGTGACGAGAAGCCGGTGCCGCCGCTCAATCTGGTGGGCGACATGGGCGGCGGCGGCATGCTGCTGGTCACCGGTATTCTGGCGGCGCTGCTGGAGGCGGCCAATTCGGGCCGCGGACAGGTCATCGACGCCGCCATGGTGGATGGCGCCGCGCAGCTCATGTGGATGTTTTACGGCTTCCAGGCCATGGGTATGTGGGACGCCACGCGCCGGGAAGCCAATATGCTGGACGGCGGCGCCCACTTCTACGACACCTACGAATGCGCCGACGGCGAATACGTGTCCATCGGCTCGATCGAGACACAGTTCTACGCGCTGCTCAAGGAGAAGGCCGGGCTCGACGAAGAGACTTTCGGCGAGCAGAACGACCCCGATCTGTGGCCCGGGCAGAAGGAAAAACTCGCCGCCGTGATCCGTCGCAAAAGCCGGGCCGAGTGGTGCGAGATCATGGAGGGGACGGATGTGTGTTTTGCGCCGGTACTCAACTTCATGGACGCACCGGACCATCCGGCCAACGTCGCGCGCCAGACGTACATCGAGGTCGACGACGTGGTGCAGCCCGCGCCGGCCCCGCGCTTCAGCCGCACGCCCTCGGAAGTGCGCCACGGCGCCCACGATCTGGGGCAGGACACCGAAGCGGTACTCGCGGCCATGGGGTTTGGCGAACAGGAGCTGGAACAGCTGAAATCGGCGGGCGCGATAGCCTAGTGTAGTGTCCGGTACAAATGGCTGAAACAGGGGGCGCCAGATTTGTGCCCTGCAATTCCGCGGCGGGTTGCCGTTTCTCCCTGCTTGTTACAATGGCAGGTTCGGGCCGGGTACACCCGGGCGCTGACTCGCCAGCCGTTTTTTACCAGACACCCGGAGGTGGCGGAGTATCATGAACGATTTCGAAACCGTGAAAATCGAACGCGATGGCGCAGTCGCGCTCGTCAGCCTCAACCGCCCGGACAGCCTGAATGCGTTCAACGCGGCGTTGCGGCGCGATCTGCTCGGCGCGGTGCGCCGGGTCAATGACGACGCCGCCGTGCGCGCGGTCGTGCTGACCGGCGAGGGCCGCGCCTTCAGCGCCGGCGCCGATCTCACCGAATTGCCCGCGGGCGGCGAAGTCTTCCGCGTGGAGGATCAACTCAATCACGAGTACCGGCCCTCGCTCATGGAAATTCACGAGGCGCCCAAACCCTGGATCAGCGCGATCAACGGCGCCTGCGCCGGTATCGGCAGTGCCCTGGGCATGGTCTGCGATCTCAGTGTCATGGCCGAGGACGCCTACCTCTACCAGGCTTTCGCGGCGCTGGGCCTGGTGCCCGACGGGGGCGCCACCTGGCACCTGGCGCGCACGCTGGGTCGCAAGCGCGCCTACGAAGTCATCGTTACGGGCGAAAAGATCCCGGCGCAGAAGTGTCTGGACTGGGGCTTGTGCAACCGCGTTGTGCCGGCCGAAATGCTGTTGCAGAACACCATGGGCTGGGCGCGGGAACTGGCGGAAAAGGCCCCGCTGTCCCTGCGCTATGCGAAACAGGCTTTGAACGCGGCGATGGAAGATCCGGTGGACGCGGTGATCGGCATTGAGGCCAGGCTGCAGCACGTGTGCATCAACAGCGAGGACGCCACGGAAGGGGCCGCGGCCTTTCTGGAAAAGCGCGCGCCCACCTGGAAGGGACGGTGACGTCGCCCGGTGATGCCGGGGGAAACAACGTGGATGGCGAACAGAGACCCGAACTGACCGCCTGGCGCGAGCGCCGGGACCGCACGCTGGACCACGCGCGCCGGCAGGCCCGCGAGAAGCGCCATGCCCGCGGCTATCGCACGGCGCGTGAAAATCTCGAAGACCTGGTGGATGCCGGTTCCTTTCAGGAGTACGGCCAGCTCGCGGTGGCCGCCCAGCGCAGTCGCCGCGACTACGAGGACCTGCAGACCGCGACCGCCGCCGACGGCATCATTACCGGTACCTGCACCATTAACGCGCACGATGTCGGGGCCGATCGCGCCCGGGCGGCGGTTATTGTCAACGACTATTCGGTGCTCGCCGGGACCCAGGGTTTCTTCCACCACCGGAAACTGGATCGCATGTGTGAACTGGCTGGCGAGTGGTCGCTGCCGGTCGTCATGTACACCGAGGGCGGCGGCGGCCGTCCGGGCGATACCGATGTCGCAACGCAGATCGCCGGGCTGGATACCCGCTCCTTTGTCGGCTGGGCCGCGCTGAGCGGACGCGTACCGCGTATCGCCGTGAATAACGGCTACTGCTTCGCCGGGAATGCGGCGCTGTTCGGCTGCGCGGATTTCACCATCGCCACGCGCAGCTCGTGGATCGGCATGGCCGGACCGGCCATGATCGAAGGGGGCGGCCTGGGCCGCTTCGAGCCGACCGAGATCGGTCCCATCGACGTGCAGGAAAAAAACGGCGTTGTCGATATCGTCGCGGACGACGAGGTCCATGCAACAGCCCTGGCCAGGCAGTTGCTGGCGTACTTCCAGGGGCCCGCGAGCGCCTGGTCCGCCGCGCCCCAGGAGGGGCTGCGGGACATCGTGCCGGCCGACCGGCGCTGGGGTTACCCGGTGCGCCGTGTCATCGAAACGCTCGCCGACGAGGGATCGTTTCTCGAATTGCAGCGCGTTTACGGCCGCGCGGTCATCACCGGCTTCCTGCGCCTCGAGGGGCGGCCGCTGGCATTGGTCGCCAGCGATTGCCAGCAGATGGGCGGCGCGGTCGATGCCGAGGCGGCGGAAAAGGCCGCGCGCTTTCTGCACATCTGCGACGCCCACGGTCTGCCCGTGCTGTCGCTGACCGATACGCCGGGCTTCATGGTGGGGCCGGACAGCGAGAAACAGGCCGCCGTACGCCGAATGTCGTCCCTGTTTATTGCCGGCGCAAAGTTGCGTGTTCCGGTGGTCGCGATTTTTCTGCGCAAGGGTTACGGGCTGGGAGCGATGGCCATGACCGGGGCAGCTTCGCGCGCCCGGTCTTCGCCGCCGCCTGGCCCACCGGGGAGTTCGGCGGCATGGGGCTCGAAGGCGCCGTGCGCCTCGGGTTCAGCAAGGAACTGGAAGCCGAGCAAGACCCGGCCGCCCGCGAGGCGTTGTTCGAGCGACTTGTGGCGCACCTGTACGAGGCGGGCAGGGCCACCGAAGCGGCGGCGTTTCTGGAAATCGATGCGGTGATCGATCCCGCCGAGACGCGCGCCGTCGTTTTGCGCGCGCTGGCCGCGGCCGGATGAGTGCCGGCACCGCTCGCCCGCGGCGACTCAAGTCCTGGTTCGGCTGCGCGCCGTCGGAGTACCGGCAGCGGACCGCCCCTGACGGTGCCACACCCCACCAATCGAGGAATCATCATGAAGAATCTCTTTGACGTAAAAGGCAAGATCGCGGTGGTGACAGGCGGCTCCCGCGGCATCGGAGCGATGATCGCCCGGGGCTTCGTCGAGAACGGCGTGAAAGTCTATATTAGCGCGCGCAAGGAGCGGGAACTGCGCGAGACCGAAGCGGAACTGGCGCGACTGGGGGAATGTGTGGCCATTCCCTCGGACCTGTCCACCGTGCAGGGGGTGAACAGCTTTGCCGAAGCGGTCAAGCAGCGCGAAGAGCGCCTGGATATCCTGGTCAACAATGCGGGGGCCACCTGGGGAGCGCCGCTGGAGGACTTTCCCGAAAGCGGCTGGGACAGGACAGTGGACCTGAACCTCAAGGCGATGTTTTTCCTGACGCAGCAATTGCTGCCGTTGTTGCGCGCCGCCGGCTCCCCGGAGAATCCCGCCCGCGTCCTGAACATCGGCTCGGCCAACGGCATCACACACCCGCACATGAACAACTATGCCTACTCCGCCAGCAAGGCCGCGGTGCACCATCTGACGCGCCACCTGGGCGCCGAACTGGCGCCGCAGGGAATCAACGTCAACGCCATCGCGCCCGGGTTGTTTCCCAGTAAAATGACCGCGCACCTGCTCGACGAGGAAGAGGCGCTGGCGGCGGGGATGCCCTGCGGACGGCTTGGCGACGCCGCTGACGCGGCCGGCACGGCGATCTACCTCAGTTCCCGCGCATCCGCCTGGATGACCGGTCATACGCTTGTGCTGGACGGCGGCTGGGTGGCCAACGCCGGGTAGGTCACAGGGTGCCACCGGTCCCGGGCGGAAGACAGTCTGTCGCCTGCCGTCCGGGCCCCGCAATCGGAGACGCCATGACGACGGAATATTTCGACGATATCGGCAATGGCATCACCTGCATCGACGCGGCGTACGTCGAGCCGGGGATGGCCTGCTTTTACCTGCTGGAGGCGGACGGCGAGTACGCGGTCATCGAAACGGGAACCAGCCGCAGCCTGGACAATCTGCGTGCACTCATGGCCGAGCGCGCTATCCGGCCGGAACAGATCCGCTATGTCATTCCCACCCACGTGCACCTGGATCATGCCGGCGGCGCCGGCGCGATGATGGCGGCGTTGCCGCGGGCACAATTGTTGATTCATCCGCGGGGTGCGCGCCACATGGCGGACCCCGGGCAGCTGGTTGCGGCATCGAGGGCAGTCTACGGCGACGACCTGTTCGATGAACTTTACGGCGAGATACGGCCGGTGCCGTCCTCGCGTATCCGCGAAGTCGCGGACGGCGAGCTGCTGCATCTCGGGCGGCGCCCCCTGCTGTTTCGGCATACCGAAGGGCATGCCCGGCATCACTTTTGTCTGTGGGACGAGACCAGCGGCGGCTGGTTCACCGGCGACATGTTCGGTGTGTGCTATTCCCGGTTCCGCTTCCCCGGCGGCGACTTTGTGCTGCCCTCGACAACGCCCACGCAGTTCGACCCGGATGCGTATCTCGAGTCGCTGGCGTTGCTGGATCGCCGTGCCCCGCGCCGTGTCTACCTCACCCACTACGGGGTTCTGGATTACGACGGGGAAAAATCGCGGCGCCTGGCGCAGCAGGTGGAAGCCTACCGCAGGCTGGCCGCCGCGGACGAACTGGCCGGCGAGGCTCTCGATGAGGCGCTGGCGCAAGACGCCCTGGCGCGCATCCGGGAGATGGATACCCGGACACCCGAGGACCAATTGCGGCGATGGCTGCGTTTTGACCTGCAACTCAATGCCCAGGGGCTTCAAAACTGGCGCGAACGTCTGCGGGATTGAGCGGGCATGCCCGCCGTCGAGTCGAGCCGCGGCACCAATCTTGAATATACTCACAGTACCAGTGACGATATACTCACAGTACCAGTGACATGTAATCGCCAATCACAAGGAGTAGCAATAGCATGGCAGACCCCAGCGAACACGTTTACAAAACCGTCGAAGTTACTGGATCTTCGAAAAAATCCATGGAGGAGGCGGTAGAGCGCGCCATCGAGCGTTCGGCTGCGACGACAAAGTACCTGCGCTGGTTCGAGGTCAAGGACGTGCGCGGCCATATCGAGGACGGCGCCATTGATCATTGGCAGGTGACGGTGCGGATCGGCTTTACACTGGAGGAGCCTTCCTGAGGCGGGCGTGAGGTGAGGCGACCGGCGTGAGCCGGTCGGCCCGGCCTCAATCCTCGGTCGCCCCGCGGCGTGTCGCGCGACGGCGCGCCTGCAGGCGCTTTGCGTTGCGCCGGTCCCGGCGCCGCTCGCTGGCGATTCGCAGAGAGGGGTCCCGGGTGTTCTGGCCCTCGAGCATCACGTCGAGCCAGTGCCGCTCCGGCTTCGGTGCGCCGGTTGCTTTCTGAGTTGAGTCCTTCCGCTTCCTGCTCATGGCTTGCTCCGATGTCCTCTTCCGGTGGTCGGCTCCAGTCGCCCTCCGGGTCCCGCGGTCGGGGATGACGGATCGGCACCGACGGCCGCAACAACCGAGCGGTTGATGCATTGCTTGTGCACGGAACCCGCTGACAATAACTGTCTTGGCAATCTGTGGTTTTTCAATGCCTGTTCCGCTAACTGGTCCACTCGCTAATCCACTAATTGAAGGCAATAACCGTACCAGAATCCGGATCAGGCCCCGTCCGCCATGGCTGCCGACTGGCCCGGGCTCGGTCGATCGAACAAACCGCTTTTTGGTAGTTTCTGCAAAGGATTGTAAGAGTTGCCGTGCGCTTCGCCGCGGGTGACGGTCGCACAACTGGCTACCCCCTGTTTGTAGTGCTTTTCCCGGTGGACACTGCTGTCGCGGGTGCCTGTATTCTGACGCGCTCGCTCATGATCTTCTGTCAGGGCGCCCCGCACTGCCTTACCCCGCCACATGTTTGTGCCAGCGATTCAGGGTCGTTCGAATCTCTTGTCGGCGCGGGTGGCCCGCCGGCCCGAATGTTGTACAATCGTACAAAATCGAAAATTGCGCAGATGTCCAATAAACACAAACCGATCGTGCGAGGCCACTCATGAAAAAAACACTTACAGTTGTCCCGAAGAAAACGCTGCTGGCCGCGGCCCTGATCGCGCAGTCCGCCGCGGCGGCGCAGGCGCAACAGGCCGGTCCCGGCCCCGTGCTGGAGGAGGTGCTGGTGACAGCCCAGAAACGGGAACAGTCGTTGCAGGACGTGCCCCTCAGTATCACCGCCTTTACCGCCGAGACCATCGACCGGGCGGGCATACGCGATTTCACCGATTACGCCGTGAAAACGCCCAATGTGGGCTTTCAGCAGCGCGGCAGCCGCGCGGATACCCGCTTCGGCATCCGCGGTATCACCAATGTCGGCGGGCAGGCGAGCTCGGTCGGGATTTACGTGGACGAAGTCAATGTGGTGCCCAACGTGATTACCACGGGTACCTCGCGCACGGCGGACACCAGCCTGCTGGATATCGAGCGCATCGAGGTGTTGCGCGGGCCCCAGGGCACGTTCTTCGGGCGCAACACGATGGGCGGCGCCATCAATATCACCACGGTAAAGCCCGACGTGGAAAGCCCCGATGCGAAGTTGACGCTTGAGGCCGGCGAGGACGAGTACTATCTCGCCCGGGCCACCGGTAATCTTCCGCTGGGCGATAGCGCGGCTGTGCGCGGCGCCGCCTACTACGACGAGTACGGCGGGTTTATCGACAACAAGGGTCCTTCGAGCGCGAGCAACGCCGAGGAGAACAAGGGCGCGCGGCTGGCGTTTCGCTGGCAGCCGGGGCCGGCACTGACGGCGGATATCACCGCGTCCTGGTCGGAGATGGAACAGGACTACCCGGCGATGGTCCCCACCGGCATCCTGGCGACGATTCCCTCCGACGTCGTGGAGCAGGGCGGTTTCCTGTTCGATTCGTTCGGACTGCCCCTCTGGCCGCTGGATACGGTCGGGTTTTTCCCGGACAACTTTACCGACATCGCCACGGACCGCGAGCGCGCCATGGACAACGAGACCACTATCCTGACGGGCCGCGTCGAGTACGACATGGACTGGGCCACGCTCACCTCCGTGACCGGCTATATCGACAATGAATTTTCCCAGGCCGGGGAGGGCGATGCCTCCATCGCGCCCGCGTTCGTCGTGAGCCGGGACAGCGAGTTGACGGCGTTCAGCCAGGAGTTCCGGCTGACCTCCAACGCCGCCGGCCCCGTCGAGTGGATGGTGGGGCTGATTTACGCCGACGACGAGACAGAGGAGACCGATGTCAGCACGCACCTGGCGACGGATCCCTACCTCGCCCTGTGGGACGCCCTGGGCATCCTGGAGTTCGGCCTGCCGGGGGACATCGGCGATATCATCGCCAACGGGCCCACTGGCGTCAGCATCGGCAACTTCGAGGACGTGGACCGCGGTTCCGAGACGCAGAGTTACGCCCTGTTCGGCGACCTGACCTGGCATTTCGCCGACCGGTGGACCGCGGCGGTGGGTCTGCGCTACACCTACGACGAAGTGGAGTATTTCGAGGTCACCCGCCCGACCATCACCATCCCGGTGGCGAACATCGCCGACGACGAGAATTTCGACGACATCAGCCCGCGCTTCAACCTGTCGTGGCGGCCGACCGACGCGGCCACCGTGTACGGCTCGGTCAGCAAAGGCTACAAAGTCGGCGGTTTCAATGCCAACCAGGATCTGGTGGACCTGTTCTTCGAGGAGGAGACGGGTTGGAACTACGAAATCGGCCTGAAGTCGGTGCTGTGGAACCAGCGGTTGCAGTTGAACGCGGCTGTATTCTACTTCGACTGGAACGATTTGCAGGTGCGCGGCCAGGACGTGCGCACCCAGCGGCAGTTGGTCGTCAACGCCGACGCCGCCCACACGCAGGGACTGGAGATCGAGGTGAAGACGCTGCTCGCGGAGGGCTTGACGCTCGATCTGGGTACGGGTATCTCGAGGCGGAGTTTGACAACTTCCAGGGCGCCATCGACACCGACGGCAACCTGTTCGACGCGGAGGGCAACACCATCCCGCTCGCGCCCGATAACACGTTTACCGGCGCACTGGAATACACGTTCGCACTGGCGGACGGCCAGGCCTACGCCCGGCTCGACTACAGCTTTATCGACGATCAGTTCACCACAGCCGACAACGCCGTCGAGCGCGAGATCGAGAGCTACGAGTTGTGGGATCTGCGGATCGGCTACGACGCGGAGCTATTCGGCGTGCAGGTGTTTGTCGAAAACCTCGGCGACGAGGAGTACAGTTCCGCGACGGAGAACCTGGAGACCTTCTATACCGGCGTGCAGCGCACGGTGGGCCGACCGCGCTGGGCGGGCTTGCGCTTCGACCTGAAACTCTAGGGAGGCTCTCAATAACGTCATTCCCGCGAAAGCGGGAATCCATATTCCAATGAGATTACCGGCTTTCCACTGCCGTGTGTCCTGGTATACCGGGAATGACGGACAAGCCATTGGTCCGAGCCCTGGCTGAATAGATCGACTGCGTGCGTCGCCAACTCGCGGCGTTGCGGTCTCGCACCCGAGGTTATGCAATGAAATTTCCCGCCGGCGGCAGCAGCCGCGAAGACATCCTCTCCAGTCTCAAAGCGCGCAAGGGCGGCGATGTGCCCTGGGAGGAGGGCCGCGTGTTCGCTTACATTTACGACGCCGGCGAGGAGGCCAAGCGCCTGCTCATCGACGCCTTCAACCTGTATTTCATGGAAAACGGGCTCGACCCGACCTCCTTCCCCAGTTGCATGGAGCTGGAGAAAGACGTGATCGGCATGGCGGTGGACCTGATGCAGGGCGGCCCCGACGCCACCGGCACGTTCACCTCGGGGGGCACCGAGAGCATCCTGTTGTCGCTGAAGACCACCCGCGACTATTACCGCGCGGTCAAACCGGAGATCACCGCGCCGGAAATCGTGCTGCCCACCACCGCCCATCCGGCCTTTCACAAGGCCTGCCAGTACTTCGACCTGCGGGCCGTGATGGTCGAGGTGGACGAGGACTTCTGCGCCGTGCCCTCGCAGATGGAGGCGGCGCTTACCGACAACACCATACTCATGGTGGGATCCGCCCCGTCCTACGCCCATGGCGCCATAGACCCGATCCGCGAACTGGGCGAGATCGCCCTGCGGCACAATCTGCGCCTTCACGTCGATGCCTGTGTGGGCGGCATGTACCTGCCCTTCGCCCGGGAACTGGGCTATGACATTCCCGATTTCGACATGTCGGTACCCGGCGTGACGCAGCTCTCCCTGGATTTTCACAAGTGGGGCTATGCGGCCAAGGGCGCTTCCTGCATCCTGTACAAGGACCGCGCCATCCGCCGCTACCAGATTTTTTCCTACGCCAGCTGGACGGGCTACGCCGTCATCAATCCGGGGGTTACCTCCAGCAAGAGCGGCGGGCCGATCGCGGCCTGCTGGGCCATCCTCAACTACCTGGGGCGCGAAGGCTACCTCGAGCTCGTGGACGCGGCGCAGTCGGCGTCGCGCAAGATCGTCGACGCGGTAGCGGATATCGACGGGCTGGCGGTGATGGGCAAGGCGCAGATCAACATGCTGGCACTGCGCGCCACCGATTTCGATATCTTCGGCCTGTCGGACGAGATGAAAAAGCGCGGCTGGTTCATCCAGCCCCAGTTCGGTTTCGCCAACTCCAGCGAGAACATGCACCTGTCGGTGGGTTATCACAACGTGCATCGGGTGGACGAGTTCATAGACGACCTGCGCGAGGTCACGGGCGCCGTGCGCGCGGCGCAGCGCGGCAAGGAGCGCTTTGCGATGCCACAGGAGCTGCACGACTTCATCGTCAACTCCGGTCCCGAAGTGATGGATGAACTCGGCGACATTATCGGCGGCGACGGCACCACGCTGCCCGACAGGATGGAAGAGATCAACAACATGCTCAACGCGCTGCCCGCCGAGAGCCGGGAAATGCTGCTCGGCGAGTTCGTCAACCGTCTGTACAACCCCGACGTCCACTGACGACCATGCCGGCCGTGGCGGACAATCGGCGCTGGCAACTGGCGCTGGTGTTGATGGTGACTTTTTTCGTCGGTTACCTGGACCGCTACAACATTTCCTTTGCCCTGCCGCTGATGGCGGAGGAGTTCGGTTGGGACGAGGCCCGTACGCAATACTACGGTTCCCTGCTGCTGGGTGTGTTCTTCGCGGCCTATGGGCTCGCCAATATTCTGCTCACGCCTTTCGCGGCGCGTCTGGGCGCGCGGCGCAGTCTGCTGATAATGGTGTGCCTGTGGTCCCTGTTTACCGCCATGGGCGCGTGGGTAAGCCAGTGGCTGGTGTTGCTGATGGCCACAAGGGTGCTGCTGGGACTCAGCGAGGGCGTGCACGTGCCCATGATGAGCCAGTTGACGAAAACGTGGTTTCCCCTCGGTGAACGCGCGCGCGCCAACAGCATCTTCGTATCCGGGCTGTTTTTCGCGGTGCTGTTGTCGCCGCTCGTGCTGGTCCCGCTGATGAGTACGCTCGGGTGGCGCTGGGGCTTCGTGCTGCTGGCCCTTTTCGGGCTCGCCGTCAGCCTGCCCCTGATCTACCGGGTCGTCGACGACGAGCCGGAGGAGCATCCGACCGTGACCGCGGCGGGAGAAGGCGTTTATTCAGGCCGGGCGCCGGCTTGAGGCGACGGACGAAAATGCCGGGCTCTCGTGGGGCGCGCTGTTTGCCATGCCCAACTTTCTACTGCTGAGCTTTATCGGCATCGTCAACAACACGGTGGCGCTCGGCGTGTCGAGTTGGCTGCCGACCTATTTCACCAATAACCGCGGTGTCGCCTTCGAGGACATCACCTTTCTCGTCGCCGTTCCCTATCTGTTCTCGATAGTCGGTATCGGTCTGTGGGCCCTGCTGGGTGACCGCCTCAATTTTCGTGCGGGACTGGGTGCACTGGGTTATGCCGGTGCGGGGGTGTTCCTGTATTTCGCGCTGAGTGCCCAGACCCTGCCCGTGGTGATTGCGTGTTTTTCCGCCGGCGTGTTCATGGTCTCCGCCTTCAATGCCTGCGAGTTCGCGATGGTGCAACGCATCGTGCCACTGGAAAAAATGGCGCCGGCAATGGGCGTGTACAATGGCATGACTACCATGATCGGCGGGGGCCTCGGGCCGTTGATCGTGTCGCCCATAATCGGCCAGGACGGATCGACCTGGCTGTTGAGCGCGATAGCGCTGGGCAACGCGACACTCCTGTTGCTGGCATGGTGGCGGATTCGCTATTAGGGGCTGTTCACGGGCCCGGGGCGTTCGGCGCGAGTGGATGTGGCGCGATATAACCGGCCCGTATCCTGTCAGAGATCCTCGAAGCGGTTTGCGCTCTGCACGGCCTGCATCGCGCTGTGCTCCTCGAGAGAGATCAGCTCATCCATGAGTTCCTGTGCCGAGGCGCTGTCGACCTGTTCGCGAATATGGCGGTACAGCGCGACGATCTGGTTGTGCTCGTGTTCGATCGCACCGACAAGTTCCCCGGTATCCATCTGTACGAAGGGTTTATCAAACTGCGGATGCTTCTCGATGGGCCAGGACTCCAGGTAATCGTAACACCAGGTGTTCAGGGCCGACAGTTCGCCGTGCTCCTGGAACTTGTCCAGCACCGCTATCAGCCCGCGTTCGTGGTCGGCCAGGTAGCGCATCAGCATCCGCAGCCGTTCTTTTTCGCTGCCGCTTATGGATGCGGCGAGCCGTCTGGCGATCTCCCGGTGGTACCGGCGGCTCCATTGAATGATATCCCTGATGGTCTCTATCTTCACGTGTTCTATCCCTTGCGTGCATTGTCGCCGGCCCCGATTGGAGCCGATCCATCCTCTTTTCGGTCGTACTTTATAGCATATCGAACATGCGGGCGACGGGACTTGATGCGTGTCATCGGGCCGTTAATTGCCGGGCATCGCTCGCTGTGCTCGGGCCGGGTCTGTCGGGAGGCCGGCCGGGTGGCAACGACAGAGGCCCGCCTGTATCTTGAGGACGTTGCCGCACCATCGATAACGGAGGACGTTTCGCCCGTGCAAAAATTTCTGTTGCTGCTGGGTGCCGCGATCATATTGATCGGCCTGCTGTGGCCGGTGCTGACGAAGATCGGTCTGGGAAACCTCCCGGGCGACATTGTCATCGAAGGCGAAAACAGCAGGATCTATTTCCCCATCGCCAGTTGCATCCTCGTCAGCCTGGTTCTCAGCGGGATATTCTGGCTGTTCAATCGTTGAGGTCGATCAGTTTGGCCGCGGCAGCCGCACCGTGTTCGGATGCGGCGCCGGGCCGGCGCGAGCAGCGCAACGCTGCTCGCGATGACGGTCCCGACCCTCAGTAGAGACAGGTCAGCGTGACGCCCCAGGAGGGAGCATCGGCGGCTGGCACGCGCCTACACCGACTCGGCGATCGACCGCCCCAGCTTCTCCGCCAGCTCGTCGATCTGCTGTTCGTCGATAATCAGCGGCGGGCACACGGCCAGGGCGCAGCCGGCGACGTTGCGCACGATCAGGCCGTTCTCCTGGCAGCGCAGCGTGGCGCGTTTGCCGAGTTCGTTGTCCGGCTCATGGGAGTTCTTGTCTTTTACCAGTTCCACCGCCGCGATCAGGCCGACGCCGCGCACCTCGCCCACACGTTCGTGTTCCGCGAGCGGCGCGAGTTTGCGCTGCAGGTACTCTCCCATCCTGGCGGCGTGCTCGTAGAGGCCGTCGCGCTCGTAGATCTCCAGGGTTTTCAGCGCCGCGGCGCAGGCCGCCGGATGCCCCGAATACGTGTAGCCGTGCCCGAACATGCCGACTTCGGCGCTGGGCTCGACCATGGGCTCGTACATGTCGCCGCGGATGACGGCGGCGCTGATGGGGAAGTAGGCCGAGGACAACTGCTTGGCGAAGGTCATCATGGCGGGCTCGCGGATATTCGCCGTCTCGCAGCCGAAGCGGTGCCCGGTGCGCCCGAACCCCGTGATGACCTCGTCCGCCCAGAACAGGATGTCGTATTTGTCCAGTATCGGCTGAATCGCCTCGTAATAGCCGGCCGGCGGCACGATTACGCCGCTGGCGCCGGTGATAGGCTCGGCGAGAAAGGCGGCAATGGTTTCGGGCCCCTCGCGCAGGATCAGTTCCTCCAGATTGCGAGCCAGGCGCGCGACGAAGTCGGCTTCGCTCTCGCCACTCTCGGCACCGCGGTAGTAGTGGGGATGGTCCGTGCGCAAAACACCCAGTGCTTCGAGCGGCGGGTCAAAATGCGCGAGATTCGCCGGCAGGCTGGTGAGGGAGCCGGCGGCCACGGTGACGCCGTGGTAGGCGCGCTCGCGGGTGATGATCTTGCGCTTGTGCGGTCTGCCGGTGACATTGGCGTGGTAGCGAATGATCTTGACGAGCGTGTCGTTGGCGTCCGAGCCCGAGTTGCCGAAGAACACCATGGCGTTGTCGACCGGCACCATCTCTGCGAGCCTGTCCGCCAGTGCCATTCCCGGCGGATGCGTCTTGCCGCCGAACATGTGCGTGTAGGACAGGGTGGCGAGCTGTTCACCGATGCAGTCGATCAGCTCGCGGTTGCCGTAGCCCAGGCCCGCGCACCAGAGCCCCGCCATCCCCTCGAGATACTGCTTGCCGTGATTGTCGTAGACGTACACGCCCTCGCCGCGTTCGATCACGAGCTGCTCCACGGCCTTGAGATTGGTGGTGGGGTAGATCACTCTTGTCATGCCGGTCTCCTTTGTCGCGCCTGCTTCAGCGGTGGTCGGCGCGGTCGATCGGATGGGTATTTATTGCACGATTGTACAAACAGCGGCACACTGGAGTCATCCCGGGCCGCGCTGCGCCCGGGCTTTTACGTGCAGGAGTGAGTGTGACAGCCACGGCAGCAAAACAGAAGCCGCAATCGCCCCGGGTCCGGCGCGCCAAGGGCGAGCAGACGCGCCTGAAAATCCTGCAGGCGGTACTCGAGGTCATCGCGCGCGAGGGCATGCGCGGTGTCACTCATCGCGCCGTCGCGGCAGAGGCGGGCGTACAGCTTTCCCTGACCACGTATTACTTCCGGGATATCGAGGAAGTGATTTACGAGGCGTTCTGTTATTTTTCCCGGCAGTCGCGTCCCGATCTCGACGTGTTGTGGGGCGAAGTCTTCGCCTATCTGGACGGTTTCAGCGCGGCGCAGTTGCGCAGGGCAGCAGTGCGCGAGACGATCTGCGAGGAACTGGCACAGCGTGCCGCCGATTACATGACTGCACAGATTGTCGACAAACCGGTGGGACTGGCGGTGGAGCAGATTCTGTTCACGCATACGCGCCTGTCGGACCGGTTGCGGCGTATAGGCGAGGTGCACCGACGGCACTTGCTGGAACCGCTGGAGACCCTGTGCAGCCGCTTCAACTCCGACGATCCGCAGATCGACGCGGAACTGTTGTTGAACACGATCACGATGCTGGAGTACCAGGCGCTGTCGATTCCCCGCGACCGCATCGACCGACAGCACCTGTTGCGTCTGTTGCGGCGCCATATCGGTTGGGTGCTCGGATTGAAGCGCAAGTGACGGCGGCGTACTTCAGCGCACTGTCAGCGGCGCTCAACGCGGCGCAATGCGATGTACCGGTACTGGTGCTGGACCGCGATCGCCTCGACCACAATCTTGCGGTGCTGTCGCGGCAGGGATTGCCCGGTCTGCGCGTCGTGGTCAAATCGCTGCCGAGCCTGTCCCTGCTCGATTACTGCATGGGGGCGCTGGGCACGCGGCGGCTGATGAGTTTTCACCGTCCCTTTTTGCAGCAGCTTCTCGCGCGCTACGACGACGTCGATATCCTGCTGGGCAAACCGCTGCCGGCCGCCGCCGTGCGCCGGGTGCTCGCGGAAACTCCCCGCGAGCGCGTGCAGCAGGTACAGTGGCTGGTGGACACCGAGGCGCGACTGGCGCAGCTTCTCGCGCTGGCTCGTGAGTTCAAGCTGCGACTGCGCGTCAATGTAGAGGTCAATGTGGGATTGCAGCGCGGCGGCGTCGATTCACCGGCGGCCCTGTCCCGGCTGGAGGCGGCGGTGCTCGCCGCCCCCGACGCGCTGCAACTGTCGGGACTGATGGGCTACGACGCCCACGCGGCCAAAGCGCCCCGTCCGCTCGCCTCGGTCGGTGCGGCGATCGCCCGCAGCCAGCAGCGCTACCGGGATTTCCTCGGCGCGCTGCGCAGCGATAGCGGCGGCCTGACCCTCAACGGCGCCGGCAGTCCCACGCACCGGCGCCACACGGCGAATTCGCCGCTCAACGACATCAGTCTCGGTTCGGTGCTGGTCAAGCCGGCGGATTTCGACCTGGATGATCTGGCGGACTACGAACCGGCGCTGTGGATCGCCACACCGGTTTTGAAGCGGCGCCGCGGCGTGCGCATTCCCTTCCTCGGCGCGCTCGGGTCGCTGCCCGGCCGGGCCCGCGACAGCCTGTTCATCTACGGCGGCCGCTGGATGGCGGTGCCCGCGTGTCCCCGGGGCATGCGCGAATCGAAGTTGTACGGCCTGAGCTCCAACCAGCAACTGATGACGGTGCCGGCCGACTGCGATATCGCGGTGGACGACTGGGCGTTCCTGCGGCCCACGCAATCGGAGGCGGTGATGCTGCAGTTCGGCGACTTGCGCGTGTTCAGTGGCGGCGCGGTAGTCGATCGCTGGGCGCCGCTGGTTAACGATCAGGATCTTACGAATTGTGATTAACATTGCAACTACCCGTCCGGCGTCGCGGGAGGTGCGAGTCCCGCTGGAACCGCGCGGCGACAGAATCGTACGTCCGCCTGTACAGGCTACGGGTGGCGACGTCCTGTCGCCACACGGTTCCAGCGGGACCCGCACCTCCCGGCGCCGATGCGGTCCCGGCTGATTGCCAGACTCAGTCGTCGTCGCCATGAGCGTCGATATCGAGGCCATTCGCGACGCGGCCCTGCGCATCGCCGACTGCGTGCACCGCACGCCCGTGATGAGCAGCGATACGATCGACGCCGAAGCGGGCTGCGAACTGCTGTTCAAGTGCGAGAACCTGCAAAAGAGCGGCGCCTTCAAGGCGCGCGGTGCGCACAACGCCGTACTGAAGCTGGACAGCCGCGCGCGCGCCGCCGGGGTCGCCACCCACTCCTCGGGCAACCACGGCGCGGCGCTGGCCATGGCGGCGCGGCGGGTGGGCGTGCCGGCGTACATTGTGATGCCCGATAACACCCCGGCGATGAAAGTGGCGGCCGTGCGCGCCTATGGCGGTGAGATTACCTTCTGCGAATCGAGTCAGGCGGCGCGGGAGGTGTGTCTCGAGGAAGTCTGCCACCGCACCGGCGCGGTGTTTATCCCCCCCTACGACCACCCGGACATTATCGCGGGGCAGGGCACCTGCGTTCTGGAGTTGAGCGAGCAATTACCGCGCCCCCCCGACGTGCTGATCGCGCCGGTGGGCGGCGGCGGGTTGCTGTCCGGGTCGGCGGTCGCCAGCGGGAGCCTGTGGCCGGACACCGCGGTAATCGGCGCGGAGCCCGCGGGGGCCGACGACGCCCGGCGCAGCCTCCTGAGCGGGCAACGGCAGCCGCAGCCGGCGCCGGACACCATTGCCGACGGCTTGCGCACGGCGCTGGGCGAGCACACCTTCGCAATCATCCGCACCGGGGTGGACGATATTCTCACGGTCCCGGACAGCGACATTGTCGCGGCGATGCGCCTGGTGCTGACGCGCATGAAACTGGTCGTCGAGCCCTCGGCGGCAGTGGGGCTGGCGGTGGTGCTGAGCCATCGGGAGCGCTTTGCCGGCCGGCGAGTGGCCGTGATTCTCAGCGGCGGCAACCTCGACATCGACGCGCTGCCATGGAGTTGATATGAAGCAATTGGTTTTCCGTGGATGCCTGGCACTCGCCGCCCTGACAATCCTGGCGGCGATCGCCGGGTGGCTGGTGCTGCGCGCGTCCCTGCCTCCCGACGCGGGGCGCCTGGCGCTGCCCGGCTTGTCGGCCCCGGCGCAGGTCCACTACGACAGGTGGCAGCGGCCCTACGTACAGGCCGCCACGCTGGGCGATGCCCTGCAGGTGCAGGGCTGGCTGCACGCCAGTCACCGGCTGTGGCAGATGGAAATGCTGCGCCGGGCGGGCCGCGGGCGGCTGGCGGCGCTGCTGGGACCGGACTTGCTGGATACCGACCGGGAACTGTGGCGCCAGGGTGTGCCCCAGCTCGCCCGGCGCCTGCAGCAAAACACCGCGGATGAGACGCTGGCGCTGGTGGACCGCTACCTGGCGGGGGTGAACGCGGCGATTGCGCGCTACCCGCTGTTGCCGCCGGAATTCCTGCTGCTCGGTGCCGAGCGTCCGCGGTGGGAGCGCCGCGACGTGTTTGCCCTGGGCGCGCTGATGGCCTACCAGTCGGCGAACAATCTGGATAACGAACTGCTGCGTGCGGCTCTGTCAGCGCACCTCGACGCCGGGCGTTTTGCCGCTTTTATCGCCGATGAAACCGCGCGGCCGGATTATCCTTTCGCCCTGCCGCCGCGCACCGATGCGGGGGCGCTGGCCCGGGCGGTGGACCGCGCCGCGCTGACCGACCCGGCGCACAATCCGCGCATGCCGCGCCTGGGATTAGGCAGTAACGGCTGGGTGGTGGCGGGCGCGCGCAGTGACAGCGGCGCGCCGCTGTTCGCTTTCGATTCCCACGACGAGCTGGGCTTGCCCAACCTGTTCTACGAGGTGCACCTGTTTTATGGCGACGGGCGCCAGCTGCGCGGCTGGTCGGTGGCGGGGCTGCCCGGCGTCATCAACGGTTACAACGAGTACATGGCCTGGGGGTTTACCAATATCGGCGACACCCAGGACCTGTTTCTGGAGGAGCGCGCGGCCGGGGAGCGACTGCTGTTTCGCGACGGTGAGTCCCGCTACCGCGCCCGCACGGAAACTGTCTCCATACCGGTGAAGGGGGAGGCGGACGAGACCCTCGCGATCGTGCACACGCGCAATGGCCCGCTGATCAGCGAGGACCCGCCGATCAGCCTCGCCTGGACCGCTCACCGCCTGCCGTCAGCCAGCCTCGACAGTCTGCTGAGGCTCAACGGGGCGCGGGACTGGGGCTCCTTTAACGCGGCGCTGGACGGGTTTCCCGCGCCGGCGCTCAACGCCACCTACGCCGATGTCCACGGCGTGATCGGACTGCGCACGGGGGGCGCGCTGCCGCTGCGCGGGGCCGGCCTGGGACTGCTGCCCGGCGACGGCAGCGTCGCGGATCAGCGCTGGAAGGGGATGGTGCCGGCTGCGCGGATGCCCCGGCGCAGCAATCCGCCGGCGGGATTTCTGGCCGCCGCCAACGCGCGGGTGCATCCGCCCGGCACGAAACCGCTGGTGTCCGCGGACAACGCCGCGCCGTACCGGATCGACCGCATACAGGCCGTGCTGGGTGGTTCGGACCCGCTGTCGGCGGAGGACATGCGCCTGTTGCAGATGGACCGCACCGACGGGCAGGCTCAGTTGTTGCTGCCCACCCTGTTGCAATTGGTGGAGCGGGATGCCCTGGCGCCGGCCGCTGTCACCGCTCTCGATCTGCTCGGGGCGTGGCGCGCCGATCCCGTCTCCGCGCCGGACAGCGCGGCCGCGCTGATCTTCCAGCAATGGTACATCGACCTCGCCCGGGAGGTTTTCGCCGCGGAGCTTGGGGAACTGTGGCCGCGACTGCTGGCGCGCACGTACTTTTTGAATCGCGCGCTGGACCATCTGATCCTGAATGCGCCCGGGTCGCCCTGGTGGCGCGGCGACCGCGGCGCCCGCGTCACCGCGGCGTTGAACCGTGCGGTGACCCGCCTGGCGGCGGAGCAGGGCGGCGACCCGCGGGACTGGCGCCTCGACCGATCCCTGCACGTGAGCCCACGGCACGCCCTCGGCGATGCGGTGCCCGCGCTCGGCTGGCTGTTCAATCTGCCCGAGCGATCCTGGGGCGGTGGCCCGTCCTCGGTAGGGCGCGCACGCTACAACTATACGCGGCCCTTCGCGGTGGATGCCGCCGCGACGGTGCGCGTGGTCGCCGAGTTGACGCCGGTCCCGGCGGTCGCCGCCGTCATGCCCGGCGGTCAGTCCGGCCATCCCCTGAGTCCGCACTACGACGATCAGTACGCCCCGTGGTTGGCGGGAGAGCTGTTGCCGGTGGCGCCCGATCCAGCGCGCGCCGGGGAGGCCGCGCTGGTTTTTTTGCCTGAGTGAGTTTTGGTTGCCCTTGGCGTGATTACAGCGGGAGTCGGCGCTCTTCCCTCTCCTCGCTATCTTGTTGTCCCGGAGCGCCCGCAATCGGCCGGTAGCGCTGTCCGTTTGGCCCTGAATGGTGAGTAACCGCTGTCAGAATTTTTAACACACGGGTGCGCCACTTTTTTGTGGCCGGAAGCACGAATACATAACTCCTTGTCATGCGGCAAAACTTATTTGACTGGTATGGGGTTTGCTTGCGGGGCTCTCAAAGACGCACGTAGACCAGAAATGTTCAGGGCGGATTAAGAGACGGCGCCTGAATAACCAGTTTCGATGGAGGGTCCATGCGTACAGAGTATGCCCGGCGTTTCGGTTTGTGTGAGTTGACTCGCCCGCTGTTTCAGCTTGCTTGTCACTCGGTCTTTTTGCTATGTGCCGGCATGGGACTCGCCCAGTCCGCGCTTGCTGATGGCGTGTCGATCGAGGGCCTCGAATGGCGGCAGCTCACCGACACCGCGGGTGCCGGTTTGACCTGGCAGGATGTCGCTTCCGTGTGTCCCCTCGACGAAACGCCGTGTCAGGGGTCTGTCAGGGGAGTCGATTTTACGGGGTGGACCTGGGCGTCCCCTGAACGGGTGAACGACCTGATCGATGCACTGATCGGGCTGCCCATTCCCACCAATACCGCTTTTGATTCGCCGACGGCCCTTTTCTACGACAGGTTCGACGCTGTGCTGGGGTCTGCATCGGTCCAGTTATCCTATGGTCTCACCGCTCAATCCCCTGCCGGCGATACTGTTGAAATTCTGAAAATACGGGACGCCAGGACCAACTCGGGCTCGGATGAACTGGGCCGGGAGACGATAACCGTGACCGACTCGGAGAGCACCGGCGGCTTTTTCGGGCCGCAACCGATCGGGGTATTCCTGGTCAGGGACCCGGACCTCGAATTGTGCGGTAACGGCATCGATGACGACGGCGACGGCGATACCGACACCGCCGATGACGATTGTCCCGCGGCAAATCCGGTCGTGAACGGCCTGGAATGGCGACAGCCGAACGCCACGAACGGCTTTAGCTACCTGGACGTAGTTTCTGTTTGCACGGATCAGGACGAGCCCTGCGATGGATCGCTGGGGGGGGTGGATTTTACCGGGTGGACCTGGGCTTCTTTCGCCCAGCTTCAGGCGATGTTGCAGACCGTAACGGGTCGCACGATACCGGTCACGTTGCCCTATGATGACAATTTTGTAGCACCGTTTTTCGGTCTGTTTAACCTGAACACGAAATGGGACGATCCCAGCTCCTCTCGCAGGCTCGCGGCCTATGCGAACGATGATATCGGCGAAGTGCCCCGGGACAGTTTTCGCCGTGATCCCGCTACGTGTGTCAATGGACTCGACGACGACGACGATGGGGACGTCGATCTTGCGGATACGAACTGCCACGGTGTTCGGTATAACTTGATAACCGACGCTCTGGTCCCGGATCTCGCCGATAGACTGCAAAGAGTGAGCTTTAACCCTACGTCAGAAAGTGATGGTTTTATTGGCTTTTTCCTCGTGCGCGAACCGGTCCCGCCGCCGACCGCTGAGGTGTGCGATAACACACTGGATGATGACGGGGATGGCCTTATCGACGACGCGGACATTGAAGACTGCCGCGAAACGGACTTTGTCGGCCTGCGGGTAGCTTGCATGCACGATCCACTCTACGTCGCTGAAAGCGGTGAAGTGGTAACCATCAGGGCCGAGGCACTTGATCGCCAGGGGCGGCCGGTCGACGCGGACGCGGTAAAAATCTTTCTGGGCTTTGACAGGTCCGTGCCGCAGGCCTCCGCCGAGATTGCCTCGTCGGTGATGCTGGAGTTCCCCCGCCGATAACTTCAGCTACGCCTGCGTCGCCGAGCGCGGTTTCGAAGGCGATAGCAGCGGGTGGCGCACGGTTAACGTGGGAGATTTCTCCGGGGAGTTTCCCGCCATACCGGTCCTCTTAAACGGAGAACTGGACAAAAAACTCGACATCGTCTTTTTCCCGGACCGCGACGAGTATACATCGCCAACTGACCCCAACTTTGTCGAGGATGTCGCTTTGCTGATCGGCGGCGGGTTATCGACAATCCCCTGGTTTTTGGAATTCCAGGACACCTTCAACTTTTGGCTCGCTCGTGAATTCGCCAACTCGGGGCCGGACCCGGACGACGACGATGCCAGTGACGGCATATCGTGTCTGCGCGAAGCGCCTGATAAATTCCGAAAAACATTCAGCTTCGCCGACTCAGCGGGGATCGTCCATAGAAGCTCGTGCCGTGATAACGCGGGCTCTCCCGGCGCGTTTACCATTGAGGTCGATTTGAATCGGCTGCAGGTGGTGGCCCACGAAATGGGGCACCGGCCGTTTGGTCTGTCCGACGAATACTGCTGCGACGGGGGCTATTTCACCCGTAATATCTTCGCCCCTCCTTACCCCAATATGTTCAAGCGCGAGGCGGGGTGTCGTAACAAAGGGGACAACCGGGGCTACGATCCTGACGCGTGCCGCAGCCTGGTCGATGTCGATACAGACAAGGACTGGTGGCTCTTCGAACCGGACTACAACGCTATCGACCCGGAGCCGCCGGACCTGATGCAGCAGGCGGGCTGCGCCAGCTTCGATAGCCGCGCCGCGTGCGAGCGGATAGAACCGGCACTGACCGGGTCCGGCAATGATCCCAATGGTAATGTCGCCTGCCCCTTCCCACTGACCACCTACCGCGGTGACCAGGACGGTGTCCCCGATAGTGGGGATGAGACTCACTGGCTCTGCCGAAGAGCCGGAGCCGCCGCCGACGCGATTTGGGGCCGCATCGATCCGGGAGGCGGGGCGCCGTTTTTCGATCGCATTGACGTGGGAAATTCCGAGGAAGACCGGATGCGCTGGATGGCTGATGAATGCGCGGCGGGGAGGTGCTGATCATGTGGTTACCGAACCGGAAGCAGAGTTTACCGGGCGCCGCGTCTCTCCTGATCTGCAGTATGGCATGCGCACAGCAAGCGGATCTGGCGGATGCGCCCCTGCCGGATGTGACAGATGTTCTGAATGACTCGCGGCGCGGCCTGGTTGTCGAGGTGCGGGTGCAAAACGGCTTCGCGGAGCTGCTCGACAGCTATATCAGTGATACGCCACCGGGCGCCTTTGCGGGCGATCCGGCCCAACTGCGCGTTCGCTGGTACGACGCCGACGGGCTTCGTATCGGTGGCAGGAACGCGTGGGATCCTCGCTGGGAGTTCCGCCGTGATGAGACGGGCGAAGAGCTCGCCATCCTCCCCGAGGGCATCGGTGCATTTGATGTTCCGATGTCCGGTGATATCACCACGATCTCCATAACGGAGGTTGAGACGGGGCTCGTACTGTTGGAGGCGGATGTCCGCAACACGGTACAGGCGTTCTGCCTCGGGGCACCCGGGGATCCCAACTGTTCAGGCTTCGAACCGGGCGATACCGATGATGACAACGATGGGGTGGATAACGCCGAGGACAATTGTCCGCAGACACCGAACACGGATCAGCAGGATACCGACAACGACGGGCTCGGCGATGTGTGTGACCCCACACCCAATGGTGACCCGGTAGCCGGAGATATCAATGGCGATGGCACCGTGGATGACCGGGACTTCACGGCGATTCGTTCCGGTCTGGGGCGCTGCGAGGGCGAGGAGGGTTACCTCCCGCAGGCGGACTTTACCAACGACGCGTGCATTGCCTACGACGACTATCAGTACTGGTTCGGGAATTTCTATGACGGCGACCTGCAGCCGCCCGGCTGTTGAGCGGGGCTGCGGGTTTGCGTTTCTGGAAGGTGGGAGCTGGCCTGGTATGGAATGAATACCGCGCCTGTTGCAGACACGAGAGACCTTTGGGTTGAAGCGATGAAGTACATATTGAGTTTTCTGGCGGCATTGATGACTGTGCAGGCACAGGCGATGCCCATGATCGACCTCGCGCCGTCCACTGGCGCGCTCGTCATCAATGAGACGTTTACGGTAGACGTTTTTGCGAGCGGGATAGGGGCCGGCGACCCGCTTCTTGCCTTCGGGTTTGACGTGGAATCCGGCGCCGGACTGAGCTACGAGAGCGCCGTGGTTGCCGCGCCCTTCCTCGATGATTCAGCAGCGTTTGTTACGACCGATGTGGCCGGCTCGACACTGCCGCCCGTTAGCGGCGACGATATCCTTCTTGGCACACTGTCCATCATGGCGGGCACGACGCCAGGGTTTTGGGAGATAGCGGTCACCGCCTCACAGGCCGATCTGGGCCTGTCGGAGGGCTTGTTCACCAGTATGAACACCTGGGATATCGATGAGACCGTCACGGTGGAAGTCGTCGACGGCACGCCGGTCCCCTTGCCTTCCACGTCCACGCTCCTGTTGCTTGGCCTGGGACTTCTGGGCGCGGGATCAGGCGCTAATCGACGGGTTCGAGCACTACCACCGGGATCGGCCGGTCGGTCTGCTGCGCATACTTGTCGTAGTCGGGCCAGACCTCGCGCATTTTTTCCCAGAGCGGACCGCGTTCTTCCCCGGTTGCCTCCCGGGCACGGGCGGTGAATTTTTCCGCGCCAACCTGCACGTTTACCCGCGGCTGTTCCCTGAGATTGAGGTACCAGTCCGGGTGTCGATCGTCGCCGCCCCGGGACGCGATAACCACGTAGTTGCCGCTATCGTCCTGCTGGTAGATCAGCGGTGTGATCCGCTCTTCGCCACTGTTGCGGCCCAGGGTGGTCAGCAGCAGCGTGGTGACGCCGTTCCAGATGTGGCCGTCCTCGCCCTCCGTCTCCCGATAGCGGCGCACATGATCAGTGACCCACTCGGGCGGGCCGTCCTCGAAGTCCGGTACATGAACCATAAAAACCTCCGGTTTTGTGTGCTCGGTGACTGGATCTGGCGCATTGCCAGCCTGCCCGTCACTATAGCCCAAACGAGCGAGGTTACGAGGGATCGGATCAGTCGGTCGAACCCTTTTCCCCGGCCGCTCGCCGGCGCGGCCGGGATGTCTCCATGCAGTTGGCGTAGAACGTGGTGGTCGCCGGCCAGTCCGAGAACAGGCCGATCACGCCCACGTCCCGGGCCAGCACATCGATGACCGCGAAGATGTCCCCATCGCTCTCGATGACGTCGCTGACGGCGGCGTAATAGAAATCGTCGCTGCCTCTTGCCAGGGGAGGCGAGCGCTCGGTGGTCCAGGCGATGAGTTCCAGACCGGCTTCGCGGGCCGCCGCGGCGTACTCCGACGGCATGATGCGCCCGTTCCGTGTACTCAGCAGCATGGAGATCGGCGGCGCCAGGATATTGACCCCGTCCGCCGCCATTTTTCTCATGGACGGTTCCAGCGCGGCGACGGCGGCGGGGTCATTCACGTCGGTCTTGTAGCGATTGTCGAGAAATACGGCCTGTTTTGCGTAGTCCGGCGCTGCTTCCAGCCAGTACAGTATGTCGTCGTAATTGAAGGACTGTGGCCAGACACGCGCCGGGGGCACGCCGGCGGCGCGGTACTCCCCGATCATCTGCCGCGCGTAGTCGCGCTGTGTATAGTCGCCGTCAAAGGGCATGGCGACCTGCGGCGACTTCAACTCGGGCGTCATGCCGACACCCAATTCCCTGAACAGCTCGATACTCTCGGCGTGCGACATCAGTGTACCGCGTCCGTCGCCGGCGTAGAGTTCGGTGCGAAAGTCCGGCGTGCCCGCGAGGTAGCCTTCGATGGTCGCGGCATCGGTGTCGGCCCCATCCATCTTGCCGCGCAGAGTCCTGAACTCGGCGAGGGTGATATCGCTGGCGCAGCAGCGGATCGCCTGCGCGTTGAGCAGGCTGCCCGCGCTCGCCGCAGCTCCGGCGGGACGCTGCACTTCTTCGCCAGCGGCGTGGCCACGATGTCGGTCGTGGTGTGCAGGTCGCACTGGGCGTGCCGGCACACCAGTTGCCGGTCGGCGGTGAAAGTGACGTCGCATTCAATGATGCCGGCGCCCATTCTCGCTGCGGCGAGATAGGACTCGCGCGTGTGTTCCGGGAACTGCAGCGGCGCGCCCCGGTGGCCGATGGAGAACTGAGCGGGGTTGAAGTACCGCCGGTTTTCGGCGCAGCGCGCCAGTGACCGCCGCAGCGGACCGTCCGCCATCTGGTCCAGGAGGTAGTAGGGGCGCGGGCCCAGTTGTACCACGAGGGGCTGCGCCTGTTGCGCCAATCGGGTTTGCGCCGCGGATTCGTCCTCGTCGCCCGCGCCGCCGGCAGTAGCGCCGGACAGACAGAGCAGTCCCGCGGTCAGTGTTTGTAGCAGATGTTTCACAGTCGGATTGCCCTCGAACCCTCCCAACGGGGTCAGGTTTGTGGCGTATGATCTTTCTCCCGAACCCTCCGGGGTCAGGCCTTTGGATTATGATCTTTCCCTCGTCGAATCCATGTCCACTGTCCTGTCATAATTAGCCTGTCCGCGAGGGTTGAGTTTACTTGTTGTAGTCTGGATCCTAAATCAAAGACCTGCCCCGCCGTCAGCGGAAATGTCGTCTGGGTCATCAATCAAAGACCTGACCCCGGGATGCACCCGGGGAGCGGGATCAACAATCGAACCTAACCCCCGGAAATGGTCGAGCTGATAACGCCGCTCGAAATTGCTACGCTTGCGGGATGAGTGAACCCCTCGTCTTCAGCCTGAACAGCGGCGCCGGCTTTGCCCGGCAGGTAGCCGAACGGCTGGGCGTGGAACCCGGCGAGCACGAGGAGCGCGACTTCAAGGACGGGGAGCACAAGGTCCGTCCCATGCAGAGCGTCCGCGCCAGGGATGTGTACGTGGTCCAGTCGCTCTACGGCGATGCCGCGTCCGCGCTCAACGACAAGCTCGTGCGCCTGCTGTTTTTTCTCGGCGCGTTGCGGGACAGCGGCGCCGAACGCGTCACGGCCGTGGTGCCTTACCTTTGCTACGCCCGCAAGGAGCGCAAGACCAAAGCCCGGGACCCGGTTACTACACGTTATGTCGCGCAGCTGTTTGAAGCCGTGGGCATTGATCACATGGTTTCCATGGATGTGCACAACCTGGCTGCCTTTCAAAACGCGTTTCGTTGCCACAACACGCACCTCAGCGCCAGAGGCCCCCTGGTCGAGTGGCTGCGCCCGCGCCTGGGCGATGCGTCTATAACCGTGGCCTCGCCCGATGTGGGGGGGGTAAAACGGGCGGAACGCTTCCGCGAAGCGCTGGAGCGGCAAATCGACCGCCCCGCGAGCAGTGCGTTTATGGAAAAGTTTCGCAGTGAAGGCGAAGTGCGCGGCTCGCGGGTTATGGGGGAGGTGGAAAACCGCACGGTAGTGATTCTGGATGATCTGGTCGCCGGGGGCGGCACGATGACACGAGCGGCGGAGGCCTTTGCAGAGTACGGGGCGAGTAAAGTGTACGGACTCGCTACCCACGGCCTTTTTACCGACGGTGTGGACAAGGCACTGGACTGTGCCGCGCTTTCGCGGCTTGTGGTCAGCAACAGCGTTCCGGTACCGGAGCCCCCGGCGAACCGTTCAATGGGCGGCAAGCTCGACACTGTCGACATCGCCCCATTGATCGCCGAGGCGATCAAGTGCCTCCACACGGGTCAGTCCATGGCGGCGCTCGATCCCTGAATCCTGCACCGCCCGACCTCACGGTGGATTTCAGGGATCGAGGCGCTTGCTATGTTTAATTAATAAAACCTATCAACCAGTTATTTACACTCAAATATACTAATCGTTGCAATGCGTCTATTATCTGACGTACGCCAATACTTATCCCATGAAGGAGGCAATTATGCGTATCGACAACCGTGTACCCGACGTCGTATTCAAGACCCGCGTGCGGGACGAATCGGTGGAGGGAGACAATCCGTTCCGCTGGGAGGATCGGACGACCCAGGACATTTTCGGCGGCAAGCGTGTGGTGGTATTCGCCCTGCCCGGCGCCTTCACGCCGACCTGTTCGTCCAACCAGCTGCCGCGCTACGACGAACTGTACGACGAGTTCAAGGCGCAGGGTATCGACGAGGTCATCTGCATCTCCGTCAACGACGCCTTCGTGATGTTCCAGTGGGCCCGCCAGTCCGGCATCGAGAAGATCTACATGCTGCCGGACGGCTCCGGCGAGTTCACCCGCAAGATGGGCATGCTCGTGGACAAGTCCAACCTCGGCTTCGGTATGCGCTCCTGGCGCTACTCGATGTTGGTGGACGACGGTGTGATCGAGCAGATGTTCGTCGAGCCCGAGTTCGGCGACAATTGCCCGACCGACCCGTTCGAGGTCTCCGACGCGGATACCATGCTGGCCTACCTCAAGGGCGAGGAGCCCAAAGGCGTGACGGCACCCCGCCGGGAATTTGTCGGCTGAGGCACACGGTGTCCCCCCTGTCGACCCGCATGCGCCATTGACCACTGTGTCGCAAAGCGGGTTACACTGTCAGCCGCCGGTCTCCCGTGGCCGGCGCTGACCGGGGGGAACACAATGATTTCGGCCGCCATGCCCTTTGACAAGAAGCTTCAGGACGTGAATGGCAAGCGTATCGCCTATATCGATGAAGGCGGCGGTGCGCCTATCGTGCTGTTGCACGGCAATCCCACCTCATCCTACTTGTGGCGCAATGTGATCCCCGAGTTGACGGACAGGGGGCGGGTCATCGCCCCCGACCTTGTCGGCCATGGGGATTCGGAAAAACTGCCGGCCAGTGACGGTCCTGGACGCTACACATTTCAGGTGGCGTACGAGTATGTCGACGGGTTGCTGGAAGCGATCGGCGCCGACTCCGATGTCACACTGGTGCTGCACGACTGGGGCACTGCGTTGGGCTTTCATTGGGCCCATCAGCACCCGCAGGCAGTGCGCGGTATCGCCTACATGGAGGGCATCGTCTGTCCCGTGCAGTGGGAGGACTGGCCCGAGGCCGCCCGGGGAATTTTCCAGGGGTTTCGTTCGCCAAAGGGCGAGGAACTCTGCCTGGAGCGCAACATGTTCGTGGAGGCCGTGCTCCCCAGCGCCGTGTTGCGGGAGCTCGGCGAGGAAGAGATGGCCCATTACCGCGCGCCCTTCGCCACGCCCCACGACCGCCAACCGACCCTGAACTGGCCGCGGCAGATCCCCATCGAGGGCGAGCCGCCGGAAATGGTCGAGTTGGTCGAAAGCTACGGCAACTGGCTGGCGAGTGAGCAGTCGCCGCCCAAACTGTTCGTCAATGCCGAGCCCGGATCGATCCTCGTGGGCCGTCAGCGCGAAGTCTGTCGCAGCTGGCCCAATCAGTCGGAGGTCACGGTGAAGGGCGCGCATTTCGTGCAGGAAGATTCGCCCCACGAGATCGGGCAGGCGGTTGCCCGGTGGATGGACGATCTGGCTTGAGCTTGACATCCATTTCCGATACCGGGGCGGCGCACAGTGACCGTGTACCGCCGGCGCGCGCAGTGAGGGCGCCCGGACTTGGCTGAGCCGGAAAAGACAGGGATGTCGCCGCCGCGCATTATCGACCTCGACAGCATTGTCGACAACAGCGCAGGCGGCAAGGCCTACGGCCTCGCCCGGCTGCAGCGTATGGGCCTGGCCGTGCCTCCCGCTTTTGTCATATGCAATGCCGCACAGGGCGAGTTTCCCGCCGATCTGGACCGTTACTGCGCAAGCCTGGACTCGGACCGGGTGGCCGTTCGTTCATCCGCCGTGGGCGAGGACGGCGGGGAGGCCTCCTTCGCCGGGCAGTACGACACGGTCCTCAATGTCAAAGGCTCTGCTGCGTTGCGTGCCGCCATCGATCGCTGTGTCAGTTCCGCCGCGCACGATCGCGCGGCCAGTTACCGGCGCGACCGCGATTCCCGTGATGCGCCATCCATGAACGTGGTGGTACAGGCGATGGTCGACGCGCACCGGGCGGGCGTGGTGTTCACCGCCGATCCGGTGAGTGGCCGGCGCGACGTGGCGGTGATCGATGCGGTGGCGGGTCTCGGCGAGGCTCTGGTCAGCGGCGAGGTGACGCCGGACCACTATCTGGTGGATAGCGCCGGCAGCGTGTTGCGCAATGAGCCGGCCGGTTCGGAGGCGCTGCTCGATGCGCAACAACTGCGCGATATCGTCGACGAGGCGCGCGCCGCCGAGGCGGTGGAGGGCCGGCCCCTGGATCTGGAGTGGGCGATGGATGCCGACGGCGGCCTGTTCTGGCTGCAGGCACGGCCTGTCACCACACTGCCGGCCGACCTGAACGAGTTCGACACACCGCTGCCGCGGCCGGACGATGTACTGACCATCAGCAACATCAGCGAGATGATGCCCGGGGCGGTGTGCCCCCTGACGGGCTCCTTCACCGGGTGGTGTATCGATTACGGGCTGCAGCATATGCAGGTGGCTGTCGGTGCGCGCCGGCGGATCGAGAGCGACTGGCAGATCACGGCCTGGGCCTACGGCCACCTGTTTCTCAACCTCAGCGGCAACGTGGTCATGTCGGCGGGCGTACTTGGCTCGACACCGGAGCAGACCGCGCAGACCCTGTGCGGCCGCAATGTGCCGGAGCTCAAGGCCATGCCGCCCCTGCCGCTGTGGCGGCGGGTCATCAATACGGGAAGGCTGCTGCACTATGCGCTGAGTGCTCCCGCGGTGGTCCGGCGCTTCGGTGAAGAGGTGGCGGCCTTCGCCATCCCCGCGCGCGATGACAGTGCCGCCCAGTGGCGCGAAATAAAACATAGCCTGCATTTTTACGAGCACGCCATGGCGGTGCATATCCAGTCGTCGGCCCTGTCCGGATTTCTTTGCGCCATTGTCGAGAACATGGTCTCCGGACGCTCCAATGACAGCACCGGCGACGAACAGGGTGAGGCCGTGCGGCTTCTGGCGGGTGCCACCGAGGTGGAAAGCGCGGTGATGCTCGAGGAACTGGACCGGCTCGTCGACCGCATCGCCGGTGACGACGGTGCGACGCAGTTTCGCGATGCGGACGCGCCGGAGGCACTGGCCTGGCTGCGCGCCACGCAGGACATGGAACTACCTCGACGAGTTCATGGCCGCTCACGGACACCGGGGCTATCGCGAACTGTGCATGCGCGATCCGGCCTGGATCGACGACCCGCTGCCCCTGGTGCGCAGTATGCAGGCGGCGGTGCGCGGCCGGCTCGCCACGGGTACGCACCGCACTCAGGTGACGCAGCCAATCGACTGGAACTCGCTGGGGCGCGCATTGCGCTGGACACTGCCCAGGGCCCACGACGCGATACGCCGGCGCGAGCTGACCAAGTCGCAGCTCGTGCAAACCGCGCACCATTTCAAAGGCGCGTTCCGCCGGCTCGGCACACTGCTGCATCGGGAAGGCTGCTTGCCGGAGGCGGACCTCGTGAACTTTTTCAGCATCGGGGAACTCGACCGCCTGGTGGCGGGCCATTACGACGCGGCGGCGGAACTGGCCTGCGCGCGGCGCGAGGCGCTGGGTTACCAGCAGCAATTCGAATTCCCTGAAATTTCCGTGGGCAGGCCGCAACCGGCGCAGGATGTGGTGCAGGCGCGCAGCGACGGTGTGCTGCAGGGTCGGCCCGCGTCCCGCGGTGTGGCGGAAGGTACCGCGCGCGTTGCCCACTCGCTGGAGGATGCGGCGCAGCTTCAGGCCGGGGAAATTCTGGTCGCGCCGATCACCGACATCGGCTGGACGCCGTATTTCAGCCTGATCGGGGGTCTGGTGACGGATCTCGGCAGCGCGGTATCGCACGGCGCGGTCGTCGCCCGCGAATACGGTCTCCCCTGTGTGGTCAACAGCCGTCAGGGCACGCGGGTGATCAACACCGGCGACCGTATTCGCGTCGACGGTGACAGCGGCCGGGTGGAGAAGCTGGCGCCCGGCTGATCGCCAGCGCCGCGTCGCGACGGGCACATGGAACAGCCACACGACCGGCGCACGATACCCGCCAGGGAGTTCCGGATATCGGTGAGATGTTGCGGCCAGGTCGCATGCTGTTTTTCCCGGCGCCGCTTTTCCGGTAGCAGTTGCCGGTGATACATTGAGTGCCCATCAATACGTTCGCCTCCCGGATACAAGGAGCAACCATGCTGCGCGCACTGTTATTGCTGACGCTCTGTGCCGTCGGTCCACTTACCCTCGCGGACGCGCTGCGGGTCGGTGTGTCCCCGGACAACCCGCCGCTGGTTTACCGGGAGGAAGGCCGACTCGTGGGGCTGGAGGCCGACAATATTCGCGCCGTGGGCACTATCCTCAATCGCGACATGCGCATCGTGGAGATGGCTTCCGGCAAACTGCTGTCCGCGCTGGAAGCGGGGGATATCGACGTCATCATGTCGGGCATGCGCATCACCGAGGAGCGTGCGCGGCGGGTGTTGTTTACCAGGCCCTACCTGGAGGCCGGGCAGATGGCTATCGTACACCGCGACAAGGTGGCCCGGTTTGCCCAGCCCTGGGCGGTATACCGCGAGGGTATCCGTATCGGCGTGGAACCGGACTCCCCCGGCGCCGCCTTCGCCGCGGAAGAGTTGTCGGATGCCAGGATCAGCTTCTTCGAGAACCCCGACGCGGCCTTCGAGGCTCTGCGCGACGGGCGGATCGAACTCTATATTCATGATGCGACCACCAGCTGGCGTCTGGCGGTCACCGACGATAACAACGACCTGATCAGTCTCTACCGCCCGCTGACCACGGAGCTGCTGGCCTGGGCCGTGCGCGCCGATGACGAAAAGCTGGCCGCGCGGCTGAACAGCGCCCTCGACACAATGGAAAGGGGAGGCACGCTGCGCTACATCCGCAACCGCTGGATACCGGTCACCGTCGAGGCTCGCTAACTTATAAGGAGGCTCTGATCAAGGGTGTTTGCGTCATTCCCACGAAAGTGAGAATCCAATCATTTCAGGGAGTGCGTCATTCCCACGAAAGTGGGAATCCAGTCATTTCAGGGAGTGCGTCATTCCCACGAAAGTGGGAATCCAGTCATTTCAGGTAGAGAGTGATTCCGGTACGCCGGTACGCCGGTACGCCGGTACGCCGGACCGCCGCTGTAGCGTGGTCCGGCACACCGGGAATGGCGTTATTCATAGCTTCCTGAGCGCTACTCCTGGATCCTGAGCGTTTCCCCGATCTGGTTGGCGGCGATGTCCTCCTCGCAGAAACGCCAGCGCACCCACTCCTTGTTCGAATAGAGTCTGGTCTGGTCGGCAAACCACGGCGACTGCGGATCCGTCGACTGCGACGGCACGAGGATGACGTCGGCGATGGGACACTCGCTGTCGTCCCAGGTGACCACCTGGATGTAGGAGTTGCCCGCCCTGGGATTCACATAACCGCCCTCCGACAGGCCGACGCTGATGGCGCCGTAAACACCGGCGGTGCCGGGCCCGCCGTGGATCGGTACGTTTTCGTCATTGCGTTCCAGAAACTGGACTTCCCCCCAGGGCGCATCGAGCGGCACACCCGCCGACTGCAGGCGTTCGGTGGCCGCGGCCAGCCCGTCGACGATGCGCGTGCGGTTCACCTCCAGCGCGATGTCGATGCCCGCCGGGGTATTCAACGGATCGGCGGGGTCGAAGTCGACTTTCCAGAATTCGTCACTCTCCACGATATTCTGGAAGTCGTTGCCCAGTTCGCCGCGTATCCCCGACCAGAACTCCGTGAAGACCTGGGCGCCGCGGCTGTCCAGCTCGACCATGCGGTCCCAGCCGGCCAGTGCCGCGCAGGCGTCCAGCACGGCGTCCGCCGCGTCGGTGGCGCAGACCGCGAGTATGTCGTCCAGCACGATTTCCGCGCCGTAGACGCGGTTGTTGTACATCAGCTCCTTGACCGCCTCCACGTCGAACAGGGGCTCGCCGCTGTTCTGGCGCTCGGCCACAAGCAGGTGGCCGATACGGGTGCGCAGAAATTGCTGCATCCCTTCGTGTCCGATCGGGCCCATGATGGTGGGGAATCCCTCCAGGGGATTGTTGGCATCGGACAGCCAGTAGCTGTTGTTGCTGTTGCTGACGTAGTCGGTGGTCTCGAGCTGGGGCAGTTTGCCGGCGCTGTAGAGGTTGGTGTCCGGGGGAGCGTCCGGATCGGTGCCCCACACGCAGTCCGGGTCAGAGCCGTCCAGGGAGACGATGACGTTCGTGGTCAGTTCCGCCAGCAGCGGGCCGATGACGCCGCGGACGCAGGTATCGAGTTGCTGCTGCGTGATAAAGGGGATAGCGGAGATCTCGCCGTAAAAGGCGTTGCCGTCGCGGTCCGCCGCCAGCTCGTGGAAGACCGGGTTGCCGATCAGTTCCAGGGCTTCGATGTACTCGTCGAGTGAAGTCGCCTTTGCCTTCGCCACCCACTGTTCCACGAGGCGCGGGCCGGTATCGAGGTTGGCGTCGCGGAAGGCGAGAATGGAGCCGTTGAACATGGGCCAGCCGTCCAGTGCCGGCTCTTCGTTTTTCAGGTTGATGATGGGCCCGTATTGGGAGGTGTAGAAGGTGAAGCTGCGGGTCTCCATGCTGCCATCGGGTTGTTTCGCCAGCACCTCCACGGTCTGCTGCTCTATGTCCCGCCACTCGCCGTCGAAGTCGTACTGCAGCGGATTGTCCGGGTTCAGCGCCAGTTCGTAGAGGCTGAAGCGGTTGGCGAAGGAGACGGTGTGGCTCCAGGCCACGTCCTTGTTGAAGCCGACGCCGACGATGGGGGTGCCGTGCAGCGCGGCGCCGGCGGCGTCGTATTCACCGGGGATGGTCAGGTGGATCTGATACCAGGCGCCTTCGCCGAACCAGGGCTGGTGGGGGTTGCCGAGCAGGATGCCCCTGCCGCTGGCGGTGGCGTCGCGGCCCAGGGCCAGGGCATTGCTACCGCGCTGCGGTGACTCTTCCCGAAAGGCTGCCGCCAGATTCCGGGCAGCGCCGCGCAGCACTTCCGGGGAGGGCATGACCGTCGCGGCGGCCGCATCCGGGCCTTCCACCGCGAGCAGTGCGCGGCGGAAAATAGCCTGGTCGGAACTGCCCCAGAGTGCGATCTTGCGCAGGAACATCCAGTAATCGATGCTATCGAAGGGAAATACCCATTCGGCGTTGCGGCAGCCCAGATCACCTTCGGGCAGGTTTTCCACGCCCGTCTCTTCCAGGTACCGGTTCATGCCCGCCGCGAAGCCCTCGGCCACGTCGATGGCGAATTGCGGCAACTGGTCGACGACCTGCTGCTCAAAGCTCTCCTTGTCGCCGTTGATGAACACGGACAACAGGTCGGATTCGACGCTGCCCTCGTCCTCGCCCATCAGTTCGGCCGAGCGCCCGGTGCCGAATACCACCTGGCGCATGGTGACGCAGAAATTGTCCTGGGCGTAGGCGTAGCCGTAGCCGTAGCCCAGCCCGCGCCAGTCGTCGGCTACAACGTGGGGTATGCCGTGTTCGGTGCGCCGGATCTCGGCGGCGAACACCGGCGCGTCGTCGTTGTTATCGGAATCGCTGCAGGCGGCGAGCAGGGCGGCCAGGGCGCAGGCCAGGTAGAATCGGCGGGTCATGTGCTTACCTTTGATTATGTTGTGTTTTGACCGCCTATTATGGACGGTTGCGCAATTTGTGCAAAGTACAGCATTCTGCACCGGGCGTGGTCCGGGCGCCGAACAGGCGGCGAGGCTCACCGGAACCGGGTGGCGCGATGCTAAGCTGCGGATCAATCAGCCGCTGCCGCGGCGCGTGCGGAACAGGGGAAATACTTCATGTTGAGCATTCCGCGTACTGCCGATGCCATCACCGCCGAGTGGCTGGGCCACGTGCTGGACGCACCGGTTGCCCGGCATCGCGTGGCCCGTGCCGACGCGGGCACTACCGGCCGCGCCGTCATCGAACTGGAATACGACGGCGCGGTGGCGCTGCCGCCGCGCCTGTTTGTAAAGCTGCCGCCCAGCGACGAGTTGCAGCAGGCTTTCGTGACATCCAGCGGCATGGGACGGCGCGAAACGCTGTTTTACCAACAGTTGTCCGGCGAGGTGCCGGTGCGTGTGCCGCGCTGCTACTTCGCTGCCTGCGACGATACCGGCGCGGAATACATCATGCTGCTGGAGCATCTGGAAGACAGCGGCTGCACCTTCGGCAATGCCGGCAACCACTATTCACTGGATTACGTTCGCGCGGTCCTCGCCGAGTTTGCCAGGCTCCACGCGGCCTACTGGGAGAGCGGGCGGTTCGACACCGACCTCGACTGGATCGAGCCGCCCATGCAGCACGAAATTGCCGTGGGTCTGATACAGAGCGCGCTGGAGCAGTTTGCCGACCGTATGCCGCCGGTGTTCACGGCGCTGGGAGAACTGTACCTGAGCGAGACCGACGCCATTCACCGGCTGTGGCGGCAGGGCCCGCCCACGCTGGTCCACGGCGACGCCCACGACGCCAACCTCTTTCTCGATGGCGGGCGCCCGGGCTTTCTCGACTGGGCGGTCCTCGCGAAGGCGCCGGGTATGCGCGATGTCGGCTATTTCCTGGCGGGAACACTGGAGGCGGATGACCGACCGGCGCTGCGCGATCTGTTGGCGTACTACCGGGAACAGTTGCTGGCACACGGCGTCGACGCGCCGTCGCCCGAGAGTCTCTGGCGCCAGTGCCAGTGGCACGCCGCCTATGTCTGGGTCGGCGCCGCGGTGACCCTGGCCATGGGCGACGCCTGGCAGCCCGTCAACTACGTGATGGCTTCACTGGAAAGGCTGCACGGCGCGCTGGAGGATCTGGGTAGTGTCGAAGCCCTGCGCGTCGCCCTGTGAATGCGCGTGGCCACTACAACTCCCCGCGCAACCGCCTGCTGACCACCAGTGACCACAACTACAACTGTCAAGCGACACCCAGTATTGCGTATTAAGACGACACCCAGTGTTGCGCACCCTGTCATTGCAGAGTCAGAGATAAGTCAGTAGCTTGAGGCACTAACCCTGGTATCAGGCGACGCCGGGGTTTGTGACGTGTATTACACGATCCTCTAATCGTTGACCCCGGGAAAGTCGTATTCATGCCCCCACAGGTCGCCCTCGGTGCTGTAGGTGCAGACGTAGTCCTCCCAGTCGATCAGTAGTCCGTCGTAGCCGTACTCCACGGCGATCCCGCCGGGGGCCAGAATGTACACGGAGCACATGTTGTCGTTGACGTGGCGTCCGAGGCTGGCCAGGGTGTGAACGCCGGCCGCTTTGGCCCGGTCCATGGCGCGACCGAGTTCGTCCATGGTCTCCACCTCGACCATCATGTGCACGATGCCCAGCGGGTGCGGGCCGCTGAACAGCGCCACCGAGTGCTGGCGCGGGTTGTTGGCGTGCATGAAATGCACTTTGGCGCCCTCCATGCCGGGTACCGCGAGCACGTCGGTCAGTCCGGTGCCGATGATGTCCGTGTAGAAGGCCGTGGTGGCGTCTATGTCGGGGGCGGGCAATACCGCGTGGCCGAAGCCGAGGTCGCCGGTCGCCCGGTCGGAGGTGACGAAGGCGGGCACGCCCACCGGAGACACCAGGGGCCGGTAATCGAGCTGGCGCCCCCAGTACAGTTCGAGGGTGTTGCCCGACGGGTCCTGCGTCGTGGCAAAGGCCATCACGCAGCGGCGCTGTGCCTGGTCTTTATCGCCCGGCTGCACATCGTGGCCGGCGGCTTCCAGCGCATCGAGTGTCGCCCGCCAGGCGCTCTCGTCGGGAAATTCCAGACCCGTCGCCAGCAGGCCGTCCGCGTCGCCCGGCTCGATCATGAAGCGGAAGGGGTGGTCGTCCATGCGCAGGAAGCGGGCACTGCCGCTGTCCTCGCGTGCGGCGTCCATCAGGCCGAGCACGCCCGTGCCGAATTCCATCCACGCGTCGGGGTCGGTGGCGGCGATTCTCAGATAACCAATGGCCGAGACTGACATGGGCAGCTCCTGTTCTACTCACAAGGTGGGGGTGCAATGTAAGGCCTGACCGCGCGCGTGTCGAGTCCCGCCAGATCAATGGGGTCAGAGTCGTTGCTCAAGGCCTGAGCGGTCGGGATGTCGATCGGCTGATCGCGGTTTCGGCGAAGGTGGCCGCACGGGAGCGCCGGCCCGGTCCCGCTGATCTTAAAAGTCAGCCCCGGGTGATCATATGCGTCATTGAGTGCCCGCCGTGGCTCACAGATACTGTGGGCCTTCATCCGAAGCTTTGCCCGGGGAGGGCTGTGACCGTGTCGCAACCTGAAGTTCTGCACCAGGCCTTCACGCTTGGTTTTACCTACACCCGCTCCACCGGTCCGGTGGTCGGACGCTTTCTGACCGAACTGAAAAATCGCAACATCGTCGGTATCCGGGCCTCGGACGGCCGCGTGATCGTCCCGCCGATGGAGTACGACCCGGACACCGCCGAGGAACTCGGCGATTTTGTCGAGGTGGGGCAACAGGGCGAGATCGTCAGCTTCGCCTGGGTCAAGGAACCGCGCGAGGCGCACCCGATGGACAGGCCCTTTGCCTGGGCGATGATCCTGCTCGACGGCGCCGATGTGCCCATGATCCACTGCGTGGCCGCCGGAGCGGAGTCCGACCTGCGCACAGGTGCCCGCGTGCAGGCGGTATGGGCGGATGAAACCCGCGGGTTCATCACGGACATCCGCTGCTTTGAGCTGGTGCAGGGAGATTTGTAATGAGTGATGCAAAAACCATGATCGACGACCAGGGCAACGTGACGGGTATTGAGGCGCCGATCTACCTGAAATACAACTTCACCGCGGGAGCCGCTCCTTCGCGATTCCTCGCCCAGTTGAAAAAAGGCGTGCTCACCGGCCAGCGCTGCCCGCGGTGCCAGCAGGTGTACGTGCCGCCGCGCGGCTCCTGCGCGGCCTGCGGTGTACCCACGGAAGAGGAGGTGGAGCTGTCGCACAAAGCGACGGTGCAGTCGTTCACCATCGTGCACATTCCCATTCCGGGCAACGCCATCGAGCCGCCTTTCGTGGTGGCCAACCTGGTGCCGGACGGCGCGAATGTCGCTTTCATCCACCTGATGAGTGACTGCGTCAACGAGGAGGTGCATATCGGCCAGCGGGCCGAGGCGGTGTGGAAGCCCGAGCAGGAGTGGGACTACGGTATGGACAATATCCTCTATTACAAACCCCTGGACGAACCGGACGTGCCGGTGGAAAAGATCGGCCAGGTGCCGGTGTCGGGCTGGGAGGGCTGACTTATGAAAGAAATTGCAATAGTAGGCTACCAGCAGTCCGATTGCGTCGCCGACGCGGGCGCCTGCAACGAGGTCGAGCTGATCATCCCGGTGCTGAGCAAACTCTACGGGCAGGTCGGTATCACCAATGCCCAGGATGTCGATTTCGTCTGCTCCGGCAGTTGCGACTACCTGCAGGGCGCGGCCTTCGCCTTCGTCATGGGGGTGGACGCCCTGGGCGCGGTGCCGCCCATTGTGGAGTCCCACGTGGAGATGGATGCCGCCTGGGCTCTCTATGAATCCATGCTGAAACTCCGCATGGGCCACGCCGACTCGGCGCTGATCTACGGTTTCTCCAAGTCCTCGCCCGGGGAACTGCCGATTGTGCTGTCCCAGCAGCTCGATCCCTACTACCTGGCGCCGCAGTGGGTGGACACCGTCTCCCTGGCGGCGTTACAGGCGCGCCTCCTGCTCGACCGGGGCGTCATCAGCGAACAGGATATGGCCGAGGTGGTGTCCCGCTCGCGGCGCAACGCCAGGAACAATCCCCACGCGCAGCTCGCCGGCGACGTGTCCGTCGAGGATGTGCTGGCCGAGGCAACCTACCTGTCGCCCCTGCGACGATCCGATATCTGCCCCGTGTCCGACGGCGCCAGCGCGGTGGTGATCGCCACGGTGGAGAAGGCCAGAGAGTGGGGCTTGCCCTACGCCGTAATCAGCGGTATCGATCACTGCATCGAGACCCACCATCTGGGCATGCGCGATCTCACCGATTCGATGTCCACGCGCCGCGCGGCGGAAAATGCCGGGGCCGGGGACGGTCCCGTCGACGTGGCGGAGTTGTACGCGCCCTTCAGTCACCAGGAGATCGTTCTCACCCGGGCACTGGGCCTGGACGACAAGACCAGTGTCAATCCCAGCGGCGGCGTGCTGGCCGGCAACCTGATGATGGCCTCCGGCCTTTCCCGGATCGGCGAAGTCTTCAATCGCATCGTGGGCGGCGAGGCGGAGCGGGGAGTGGCCCACGCGACGTCCGGCCCGTGTCTGCAGCACAATCTGGTCGCGGTGATCGAAAAAGCGGAGGCAGCGTAATGGCGAACCTGGCAGCAGTGGTCGGCATCGGCCAGACCAAGTACACCACCAAGCGCGAGGACGTTTCCATCGCGGGCCTGGTGCGGGAAGCCGCGGTCGGCGCACTGCGCGACGCCGAGCTCACCTGGGATGATATCGATGCGGTGATCGTCGGCAAGGCGCCGGACATGTTCGAGGGCGTGGTGATGCCGGAGATCTATCTCACCGACGCCCTGGGCTGCAATGGCAAGCCCATGTTGCGCGTGCACACCGCCGGCTCCGTCGGCGGTTCCACCGCATTGGTGGCGGCGTCCCACGTGCAGAGCGGCACTTTCAGGCGCGTGCTCACGGTGGCGTTTGAAAAACAGTCCGAGTCGAACGCCATGTGGGCCCTGTCCAACCCGCAGCCGTTCTCCACGCACCTGAATGCGGGGGCCGGCGGTTATTTCGCGCCGATCATCCGCGAGTACATGCGCCGCAGCGGCGCGCCCTACAACGTCGGCATCAAGGTGGCGGTAAAAGACCGCCTGCACGGTGCGCGCAATCCCCTGGCGCACCTGCAGCGGCCGGACATCACCATGGAGGAGGTCGAGGAGTCCTTCATGCTGTGGGACCCCATCCGCTACCTGGAATCCTGCCCCTCCTCCGACGGCGCCTGCGCCATGGTCATCGCCGACGAGGATTACGCCGACGCGGCGCCGCGTCCCCCGGCGTGGATTCGCGGCGTGGCCATGCGCTCGGAGCCGACCATGTACGCCGGGCGCGAGGAAGTGAATCCACAGGCCGGGCGGGACTGCGCGGCCGATGTCTACAAACAGGCCGGTATCACCGATCCGCGCAAGGACCTGGATGTGGCGGAAGTGTATGTGCCCTTCAGCTGGTACGAACCGATGTGGCTGGAAAACCTGGGTTTTGCGCCGGAGGGTGAAGGGTGGAAGCTGACCATGGAAGGCGCCACCTCGCTCGACGAGAACGGCGACATTCCCTGGAATCCCTCCGGCGGTGTGCTGTCCTCCAACCCCATCGGCGCCTCGGGCATGATCCGCTTCGCCGAGGCGGCGCGCCAGGTGCGCGGGGATGCCGGCGACCACCAGGTGGCGGGCGCGAAACTCGCCCTGGGCCACGCCTACGGCGGCGGCGCGCAGTTTTATGCGATGTGGGTGGTCGGCGCGGACAAGGGCTGACAACTCTGATCTGAGGAGAGAGGAATGGCGAAACACTTCAACATCGCCGACCTGTTCGAAATGGTCGCCGACAAGGTTCCCGGTCGCAGTGCGCTGGTTTGCGGCGACCAGCGCGCCACCTTCGCGGAACTGGACAAGCGGGCCAACCGACTCGCCCACTACCTGTCCTCGCGCGGGGTCGGGGCGGGAGATCATGTCGGCTTGTACCTGTACAACTGCAACGAGTACCTGGAGGGCATGCTGGCCTGTTTCAAGATCCGGGCGGTGCCGATCAATGTCAATTACCGCTACGTCGAGGAGGAACTGCTGTACATCTTTGACAACGCGGATATGGTGGCCTGTATCCACCATCAGGAGTTTGCGCCGCATATCGCGCAGGTGATGGATTCCGCCCCCGACCTGACCACTTTCATTTATGTGCGGGACGATTCCGGCGCCGACCCTTCCGTGATCGACAGCGTGGAATACGAAGCCTGCATGGCCGAGCAGTCGGACGCGCGCGATTTTCCCGAGCGCGCCGACGACGATCTGTTCCTGCTGTACACCGGCGGCACCACCGGCAAGCCCAAGGGCGTGATGTGGCCACACAAGAGCCTGTTCTTCGCCGCCCTCGGGGGCGGGGGCTGGTTTCATCCGGACGGGGCGGTCACCGAGCCCGAACAGATCGCCGGCCGTGTCGGCGACTTTCCCATCGTCGGCATGGCCCTGGCGCCGCTGATGCACGGCGCCTGCTGGTGGTATGCAATTATCCAGATGCTGGGCGGCAACTGCGTGGTGCTCAATCCCCACCGCTCCCTCGACGGTGCCGAGGTCTGGGACATCGTGGAAAAGGAGAAGGTCAATTCCCTCTCCATTGTCGGCGACGCCATGGCGATACCGCTGCTGGACGCCCTGCGCGACAACCCCGACCGCTGGGACCTGAGCTCGGTCTTCAGTATCGGCTCGGGCGGCGCGGTCTTTTCCGCCAGCAAGCAGGACGAATTCCGCGAGCGCTTTCCCAACGTCATTATCATGAATTCCTTCGGTTCGTCCGAGTCCGGCAATATGGGCTTTGACAGCGGCGAACAGAAATCCGAGAGCAAGGGGCTGGGCAATGTGGCCCGCTCCGACTTCATGGACGTCATCACCGATGTCGAGGGCGAGCCGCACCGGCATGTCGAGCCCGGCGATACGGGCATCTTCGCGCGCTCCGGGCATATCCCGGTCGGGTACTACAACGACCCGCAAAAGACGGCGAAGACCTTTGTCGAGGTGGACGGCAAGCTGTGGCTGCTGACGGGCGACGAGGCGCGCCTGGAGGAAGACGGCTCGATCACCGTGTTCGGCCGCGGTTCCAACTGCATCAATTCCGGCGGCGAGAAAATCTTTCCCGAAGAGGTCGAGGAAGCGGTGAAGGCACACCCCGACGTGTTCGACTGCCTGGTGGTCGATACGCCGGACGATCGCTTCGGCAGCCGGGTGACGGCGGTGGTGGCGACCCGGGAAAATCGCCCGGTAACTCTCGATGCCATACAGGAAGAGGCGCGCAGGCACGTCGCGGGCTACAAGGTGCCGCGGGAGCTGCATATCGTGCCGGAGATACCGCGCGCCCCGAGCGGCAAGCCGGCGTACCCGAAGGCGAAGGAACTGGCGGTGTCGGGGGAGTATCGGGTTGAGTGATTTGCCGTGGTATGGACTGCGGCGGTGGTCGGGCAGTGAAAGCCCGGCCGAGCCGCGCTGCTCCGGCAGTTCCGTTCGTATCGCGGTTCGCGCTGCGGAGATGGTTGCGCATTGAAAGCCCGGCCCGGCGGTGCTCCTCCCGGAGCTCGAACTGCCAAGACACTCGCTCCGTGAGAAGCCCCGCCGAGCCGGGCTGCTCCGGCTGCTCCGGCTGTTCCATTCGTGTCGCGATTCGCGCTGCAGGTGGGCGGGAGTTATCGGAACCTGCCGGAGGAGCCGGGCTGGCCGGTGTGAGTGGCAGTGCCGCCGAGGCGAGTGTCTTGGCGGTTCGAGCCGCGGCGGCACTGCCGCTCGCGCCGGCCGGAACGCACGCGGGTGGCATTGACGAATCAGCACGCGCCGGCCGGGACGCGCCGAAGCTCGACAAAAAATACCGACGCATCAGACAATTTCTGCTAAGGAAGTAAATCATGGCCGAACTGGAAATCAGCACCGACAACTGCATCGTCGAACAGGAGGGGAATGTCCTCATCGTCACCCTCAACCGCCCCGAGGCGAAAAACGCCTTCAGCCCCGAAATGCTGCTGGGCATGTACAAGGCGTGGCGCCTGCTCGACGACGACGATGACCTGATGTGCGCGATTCTCACCGCCAACGGCGACACTTTTTGCGCGGGCATGGACCTCAAGGCGGGCGCCGAGGGTGAACAGCGCACCACGGAAGAATTCATGGAACTGATGGGTATGGTGCCCAACGTGCACTGGCAGGCCCTGCTGCGTGACAACCGGCCCGCCAAGCCGTTGATTCTCGCCGTGGAGGGGTACGCCCTGGCCGGCGGCACCGAGATCCTGCAGGGCACGGATATTCGAGTCGGCGCCGAGGATGCGATTTTCGGCGTGACCGAAGTGGCGCGGGGCCTTTACCCGATGGCCGGCTCCACCATTCGCCTGCGCCGCCAGATTCCCTACTGCCTGGCCGCGGAAATCCTGCTCACCGGCGAACACATCACCGCGCAGCAGGCACTGGATTTCGGCCTCATCAACAAGGTCGTGCCCAAGGGCAAGGCATTGGAAGCCGCGAAGGAATACGCCGCGAAAATCTGCGCCAACGGGCCGCTGGCGGTCAAGGCCGTAATGCTGTCGCTGCGCGAGCACCAGGAGTGTATGCCCGAGGAGGAGGCCATGCTGGCCTCCGACGAGCTGGCCAACCCCGTATTTGCTTCGGAGGATGCGAAGGAGGGCATGAAAGCCTTCAAGGAAAAACGCAAGGCCAATTTCAAGGGCCGCTGAGCATGACCGAGCGAGTTGCAATTTTCGACGACATCGTCACCGACCGCCATTCCCTGCGCGCATTCCTGCCGCAGCCGGTCGATCGGCAGGCGCTGGAAACGATATTCGCCGTCGCCCAGCGTGCGCCCAGCAATTGCAATACACAGCCATGGGTCACTCACGTGGTGTCAGGCGAAAAACTCGAGCAACTGCGTACCGGGATGCCGGACCGTTTCAGCAGCGGACAGGTCAGCATGGACTTCCCCTACGACGGCGCGTACGAGGGCGTGTACAAAAAACGTCAGTACGGCGCGGCGCAGGCGCTGTACGACGCCGTGGGTATTGCCCGGGAGGAAAGGGACAGGCGCCAGCAGCAGTTCATGCGCAATTTCCTGTTCTTCGACGCGCCCCACGTAGCCTTCCTGTTCCTGCCGGAGCCGTTCGGCCTGCGCGAAGCCGCCGATCTGGGCATGTACGCGCAGACCCTGATGTTGTGCCTGAGCGCCCACGGACTCGGCAGTTGTCCGCAGACAGCGCTGAGCTTCCAGGCGGATTTCGTGCGCGAGACGCTGGACATCGACCCGGCCAACAAGCTCCTGTTCGGAATTTCCTTCGGTTATCCGGACCCCGATGACCCGGCCAACACCTGCCGTACGGATCGCGCGCCGGTGGCGGACGCGGTCACCTTTCACGACTGAGTAGAAGGCGGCGCGATGAGCGATTCTGTACTGACCGACAAGCGCGATGGCGTGCTGGTGGTAACACTCAACCGGCCGGAGAAGAAAAATGCCATCGACGACGCGATGTGGATCGCCATTCGCGAGACATTCCGCGCGGCGGCCGCGGACGATGCCGTGACCTGTGTGTTATTGCACGGAGCGGGCGAGAATTTCAGCGCCGGTGTCGACCTGTCGAGCTTTGGCGAGGGCGCCGCTGGTGAGGAACACCCCTTCGAGTCCGCCGCCCGCGCGGTTGTCGAATTCGACAAACCCCTGGTGGCTGCGGCCCGGGGCGTGGCCGTGGGCGGGGGCGCCACCGTACTGTTTCACGCGGACATGGTGTACGTGGGCGAGAGCCTACGGCTGCGCCTGCCCTTCGCCAACCTGGGGTTGGCGCCGGAGTGGGGCAGCAGCTACATGCTGCAGGCCAACATCGGCGCCCAGCGCGCCGCGGAGCTGTTCTACACGGCCCGGTGGGTAGACGCCGACAAGGCACTGAGTTGTGGTATTGCCGCCGCCGTATTGCCGGACGAGGCGCTGTTCGATCACGCCATGGACAAGGCCCTGGAAATCGCCCAGTGGCCGGTGAACGCCCTGCGCGAAATCAAGCGCACCCTGCGGTTGCACCATCTCCCGGCGATCGACGCAGCCATCAGGGCGGAGCAGGCCGCCATGGAACGCCAGGCGGGGTCGCCGGAAAACATTGAAGCGATTACGGCTTTTCTGGAGAAGCGCCCGCCGGATTTTCGCGGGCTTTGAGTGTCGGGGCGAAGGTCGCCGGCGGGGAGGTCTATTCGGGCGTTGACTTGTTTTCGTTCGTCACGGCCTGGTCGGTGATCTCCTGGATCAGGTCGATGATCTTCGCGACGAGTTCCTTCGATTTGTCGTCCAGGTGGGCGAGCCTGTTCATGTCCTGGGCGCGCTCCAGCAGCGGCCCCAGCAGTTCCATTTCGCCTTCCGTCAGTTCCCGCCCGGCGTCCATCTCGTCCTTGATCTGGAGGAGCAGCGGCAGGTCGTGATTGGTCCACTGGGCGATGACCGCCTCCACGACGCCGGCCTCGGTCTGCTCGCGGTCGTCCATCTATACCGATCCCCGCTGTCGCCGGGATTCAGCTTCAGTCGTGTACGTGACCGTGTTCGAGTTCCTCTTCGGTGGCGTCGCGCACACCGACGACCTGCACGTCGAAATGCAGCTCCACGCCCGCCAGCGGGTGGTTGGCGTCTACCGTCACCTCGTCGCCCTCGACGCCGGTCACGGTGAGCTGGCGGGTCGATCCGTCCGCGGATTCCGCCTGGAAACGCATGCCGGGCTCGACCTGCTCGACGCCCTGGAAGGCTTCCTTCGGCAGGACCTGGACCAGGTCCGGCTGCGGCTCACCGTAGGCTTCCTCGGGGGCGATAACCGCCTGCACCTGTTCGCCTTCGGCCTTGCCGGCCAGTGCCTGTTCCAGGCCTGGAATGATATTGCCCGCACCGTGCAGATAGGCAAGTGGAGCTCCCTCGTCGGAGCTGTCCAGGACGTTGCCCGCGTTGTCAGTCAGGGTGTAATGCATGCTGACTACCTGGTTGTTACCGATCGTGGATGACATGCAGCCTCCGGGTAGTTTCTGATTGAATGGGGCGGCCCTTGCGGGCCGCGAGTGTAGCGTGGTTCAGGAAGTTACAACGATATTGTCTGCCTGCGGACCTTTCTGTCCCTGGCTGACGTCAAACTCGACCTTTTGGCCCTCGACGAGGGTTTTGAAACCACCGCCACTGATGCCGCTGTAGTGAGCGAAGACGTCCGGTCCGGACTCGCGTTCGATGAATCCAAAACCCTTGCTCTCGTTGAACCATTTGACTGTGCCGGTATCTGTAGCCATGTTTTTCTCTCGATCATAAATAATAGAAACCCGGTTTCGGGCGATAGCGCTTGATAACATCGATGACTTATGAAAAACAGGAATGAAGTACGGTACAGAATGACGTCAAAATGTAGAACATAAATGAAAGGCGTATAAGCAATTCGTAGTATATCCGGCTTTGGGGAAGAGTCAATGCCGAAGTGGCCGTCCGGCAGCGTGGTCGTCCCGAGGCCCGGCGCCTTTCTGCCCTCGGCATGCGGCCGGGTCAGGGCTGGACGAATTCGGTGACCTCGAGGTTGAAGCCCGACAGGGCGTTGAAGTGCATGGGCGTGGACATCAGCTTCATCCTGCCGATGCCCAGCCGTTTCAGAATCTGCGAGCCGGTGCCGATCACCCGGTAATTGTGGACGCCCGCGGCGGTCGACGGCCCGGTGACGGTCGGCGGTTCGGGAAACTGCAGCACTTCGTTGAGCTGCTGTTCGGTGTCGTGCGGCTGGCCGATGAGTACGACCGCGCCCTTGCCCTCGTCGGCGATCGCGCGCATCGCGCGGCGGTAGGACCACCCCTGTTCCGCGCCGTCGATGCGGGTGCCGAGCACGTCGCGCAGCATGTTGACGGTCTGTACCCGCACCAGGGTGTCCGTGTCTTCCCGAATGTCTCCGCGCGTGAGGGCAAAATGCAGTGTGTCGTCGATCAGGTCGGTGAAGGTATGCAGTTGGAATTCGCCGAACTCGGTGTCGACGGTTTTGCGGTCGCGCAACTCCACGGACTGTTCGTGCAGCGCGCGGTAATCGATGAGTGAGGCGATGGTGCCGATGCGCAACTCGTGGCGTTCGGCGAATGCCTCCAGCTCCGGCCGGCGCGCCATGGTGCCGTCCTCGTTCATGATTTCCACAATCAGCGCCGCCGGCGCGAATCCCGCCATTCGCGCCAGGTCGACGCCGGCTTCGGTGTGACCCGCGCGCCGCAGTACGCCGCCCGGTTTCGCCACCAGCGGAAAGATGTGGCCCGGTTGCGTAATGTCGGCGGGGCGCGCATGGGGCGCAACGGCGGTCTGTACCGTGTGCGCGCGCTGTATCGAGCTGATCCCGGGGCCCTTGCGTTCGGCGGCGTCGATGGACACGGTGAAATTGGTCTCGTGCTGGGAGCGGTTGTCGCGGACCATCAGCGGCAACTGCAGTCGCCGCGCCCGCTCCTCGGTGATGGGCATGCAGATCAGACCACAGGCCTCGCTGGAGAAAAAGGTGATGATCTCGGGTGTGACCGCCTCCGCGGCGACGATGAGGTCGCCCTCGTTCTCGCGGTTTTCGTCATCCATGAGGATGACCATCCTGCCGGCGCGGATATCGTCGAGAATGTCCGGGATGCTGCTCAGTGCCATGGTTTTCCCCGCCCGCGGCCCGCGCGGCTCAGGCTATCTCGATGGCGACGGCGGTCGCTTCGCCGCCGCCGATGCACAGGGCGGCCACGCCGCGCCGCAGGTTGCGCTGTCGCAGCGCGTACATGAGCGTGACGATGATGCGCGAGCCGGTGGAACCGATCGGGTGTCCCTGGGCGCAGGCGCCGCCGTTGACGTTGACCTTGTCGTGATCCAGTCCCAGTTCCTCCATCGCCATCATGGTGACCATGGCAAAGGCCTCGTTGATCTCGAACAGGTCGACATCGTCCACGGTCCAGCCGGTTTTATCCAGCAGCGCGCGGATGGCGCCGATGGGCGCGGTGGTGAATTCCCCGGGGGCGCGGCTGTGGCGCGCGTGGGCGACGATGCGCGCCGCCGGGGTGAGACCGCGGGCCCGCGCCTCGGATTCACTGGTCAGCAGCAGCGCGCTGGCGCCGTCGGAAATGGAGCTGGAATTGGCCGCGGTGATGGTGCCGCCTTCGGCGAACGCCGCGCGCAGTTTGGGGATGCGCTCCAGGTCCGCCTTGTGGGGCTGTTCATCGTCTTCGACCACGTGTTCGCCGCGGCGGGTGGTTACCGTGACGGGCACGATCTCGGCCCGCAGCGCGCCGTCCTCGATCGCGCGCCTGGCGCGGCGCAGGGATTCGATGGCGAAGTCGTCCATCGCGTCCCGGGTGATGCCCCGGGCATCCGCCGTCTCCTGGGCAAAACTGCCCATGAGGCGCCCGGTATAGGCGTCCTCCAGCCCGTCGGTAAACATGTGGTCGAGGATCGTGGTATCGCCCGTGCCGACGCCGCCGCGGGCGCCGGGCATGAGATGAGGCGCGCGGCTCATGCTCTCCATGCCGCCGCAGATCACCAGTTTGTTGGTGCCCGCGACGATGCTGTCGAATCCGAAGATCGTCGCCTGCATGCCGCTGCCGCAGGCCTTGTTCAGCGTGACCGCGCCGCTCGATTCCGGGATGCCCGCGCCGATGGCGGCCTGTCGCGCGGGGCACTGCTTCAGGCCGGCGGGCAGTACACAACCCATGAAAACCTCGTCGACGGCGTCGGCGTCGACGCCGGCGCGTTCCAGCGTCGCCCGGATCGCGGTGCTTGCCAGTTGCGGCGCCGGCACGGGGGACAGGGCACCCTGCAGGGCGCCCATCGGCGTGCGTGCTCCGTCGATAATGACAATCGGTGTCTCGCTCACTGCTTCGCGCTCCGTCGGATAGGTGTCGGGTTCTGTGTGCCGGCAGGCGGGTCAAAATACCACAAAAAATGGCCACTTTCCCATGACGCGGCGGCGCGGCAGTTCGTACACTGAGTCCGATAAAAAATGGTGCGGAGATGCGGGGGCAAATGGCGGGACAGCGATTGCCGGTGATTGTGGGATTCGGCGGCATAAACGCCGCGGGCCGTGCGTCGGGGCACCACGCCTATGCCCGAACCGTGTGGCCGGCACTGGCACAGGGCGCGCGGGAGCGCACCCGCGCGGCGCTGGCGCGGCTCATGGGGGTGGAGGAGGCCGCGGATCGGGAGCAATACCTGCTGGACCACACACTGATCCGGCGTATCGAACGCCAGCATTTCGATGTCGACGCCGTGAGCTGGAACCAGCAACTGCCGGTGCGCAGCGAGGCCCAACCCATCAGTTTCGCGATCGAGCGCCGGCACCTGCCGGCGACCATTCCCCCGCACTGGACGGTGACCGGTACCTCCGTCGCGCATGTCAATGTACGAATCACGGGCGAGCAGCCGTTCCTGTTGCCGACGCAGCGCGAATTCGACGTGAAATCCGCGGGACAGTTGCCCACCGGCTTCGAGCCGGGCCTGCTCTATCCATCGCGCAATCATCCCCGGGGCCTGCAGATGACGGTCTTCGCCGCCTCCGACGCCCTGGGCAGTCTGGGACTCGATTGGGACGCGCTCAGCGAGCATGTGGCGGCGGATGAGATCAGTGTGTACGCGGGCAGCGCCATGGGCCAGCTCGACGGCGCCGGCACGGGCGGGATGCTCAAGTCGCGCTACAACGGGCGGCGCGTGACCTCCAAGAACTGCCCGCTGGGGTTCGCCGAGATGCCGGCGGATTTCATCAACGCCTACCGTGCTGGGCAGTGTCGGCAGCACCGGCGCGAACCTCGGCGCCTGCGCTTCCTTTCTCTACAACCTGCGCCTCGGGGCCGACGATATCCGCAGCGGCCGATCGCGGGTGGCGTTCATCGGCGCCGCGGAGGCGCCGATAACGCCGGAAGTGCTCGAGGGCTACAGCGCCATGGGCGCACTGGCGACCGCCCGGGGCCTGCGCCAGCTCGACGGCCTGGGGGAGGGCGAGGAGCCGGATTATCGCCGCGCCTGCCGGCCCTTCGCCGAAAACTGCGGGTTTACCATCGCCGAGTCGGCCCAGATGGTGGTGTTGTTCGACGACGCGCTGGCGATGGAACTGGGGGCGACGGTGTACGGCGCGGTCACCGGTGTTTTCGTCAACGCCGATGGCTACAAGAAGTCCATCTCCGGCCCCGGCGTGGGCAACTACATCACCGTGGCACGGGCGCTGGCATCGGCCCGCGCCATCCTCGGCGACAGCGGGGTGCGCCAGGGCGGCCTGGTTCAGGCGCACGGCACCGGAACGCCGCAGAACCGCGTCTCGGAGGCGACGATCCTCAGCCGCACGGCGGCGGCATTCGGTATCGACGACTGGCCGGTGACGGCGGTGAAATGTTTCCTGGGCCACTCCATCGGCGCCGCCGCCGGCGACCAGATCACAGCGACCCTGGGTATCTGGCAGCACGGCATTATCCCGGGCATCACCACCATCGATGAGGTGGCGTCGGACGTCAGCCGGGAGCACCTGGCGTTCAGTACGCACCACCGCGAGGTGGATCCGAGCGCACAGCGCTACGCCAGTAGTTTCAAGCGCTTCGGCGGCAATAACGCGTCCGCCACGCTGATGAGCCCGGCCACCACCCTGGCCATGCTGCGGGCGCGTTACGCTCCCGATGACGTGGCGCGCTGGGAGCGGGCCAACGACAGCGTGCGCGAGCGGCAGCTCGCCTACGACGAAGGCATGATCGCCGGCACCATCGAGCCGGTATACCGGTTCGATGACGAGGTACTGCAGGATACCGATGTGGTGTTTGACGCCGGGCAGATTGTGCTCGGCGGACGCCCCGTCGCACTCGAGGTCGAAGCGCCTTTCGACGACATGCGTATTGACTGAGGGCTCCGCGGGCGCCCGGCACGCGCAACCCGTTTCACGCGGGGCGCAATCGCATTACCATGCGCGCTTCGCCCTGTCGGGATTGCACATGAATACTGCCGAGTCCGTGGCGCTGCGGGTGCCGGGTCTGTCCCGGCGGTTGCGGCTTGCGGTACACGATGCGCGCGACCGTGTTATCTCCCGGCGCATTCGCCGCGAAGGTATCTGGGAACCGTACGAGACGTCGCTGCTGCGGGCATTTCTCAAGCCGGGTGACGTGTTTGTCGATGTCGGGGCCAATGTCGGCTACTTTGCGGTGATCGCCGCCGAGAGGGTGGGCGCGCGCGGCCGCGTGTTCGCCTTTGAACCCGACCCCGACAACTACCGGTTGCTGTGCCACAACGCGCGGCTCAACGGCTTCGAGCGCCGCATCGAGGCAGTGTGTGCGGGGCTGTCGGACCGCGCCGGCGAGGGCGCCCTGTACCTCAGCGAAGACAACCTGGGAGACCATCGGATTTTCGCCGGCGGCGACGGGCGCCACTGGGTGCCCGTGCGCCTGTACCGGGGCGCTGATTTTCTGGCGAGCCGCCCGCGGCATCTGGACCTGGTGAAAATCGATACGCAGGGTGCGGAGTACAGGGTGATAAACGGCCTGCTGCCACTGTTTTCGAAGATGCCACAGCCGCCGCGCATTCTCGTGGAACTCACACCCTTCGACCTGCGCCGGGCCGGGTCCAGCGGGCGCGAACTCATCGCACTGCTGGCGCGCCTGGGGCAGCCGATGTGGATCGTCGATCACGTCGAGCACCGCCTGGCGCCGAGCACGGCGGCGGACCTCGCGTTGTGGTGCGACAATATCGATGACTGTGCGGGCGACCGCGGTTTCATGAATATTCTGGTCGGCCCCGGCCTGGACGCAGCGGGCGGCGAGAGCGCAACAGGGGCGGCAAATGCTGGTATGATTGCGCCCCACAATTGTGACCAGTCCTTTTCATGAACGACGTCATTCGCCTGCTGCAAGCGCGCAATTCCAGCCCCAAACTCACCGAACCGGCTCCCGGCGACGATGAGCTCGAGGCTATTTTCCGCTCCGCGCTGCGCGTACCGGACCACGCCTGGCTGCGGCCCTGGCGCTTTATCACCATCGGTGGGCCCCGCCGCGAGGCCTTCGGCGAGCTGCTCGAACGCTGCCTGCTGGCGCGCGATCCCGGGGCGAACGACGCAGCGCGGGAAAAGGCGCGGACGGCGCCTTTGCGGGCGCCGCTGGTGGTCGTTGTCGTCGTGAACATTTGCGAACACCCCAAGGTGCCGCCCGTCGAACAGCGCCTGTCCGCGGGTTGTGCCGCTCACGCCATTCTCCTCGCCGCGGAGGCGCTCGGGTACGCGGGCATCTGGCGCACCGGCGACGCCGCCTTCGACCGCTGTGTCATGGACGGACTGGGCCTGGCCGCGGCAGAGGAAGTCGTCGGCTTTCTGTACCTCGGTTCCCGCGGGGATGCGGCCAAGCCCCTGCCCGGGTTGAATCCCGACGAGTTCGTCTCGGCCTGGTAGTGTTTTTCACGCGCAATCGATAAGGGAGCAACGACTCATGGCACCCACATACGAAACCCTGGATGTGAGTATCGAGGACAAGGTTGCGACGGTCTGTCTCAACCGTCCCGACAAGGCGAATTCCATGAACGAGGCCATGTGGCGCGAGTTGCAGGCATGCTTCGAATGGCTGGATTCCGAGCCGGGCGTGCGCGCGGTGGTGCTCGCGGGCAACGGCAAGCATTTCTGTGCCGGACTCGATCTGGCGATGTTCGGCACCCTGCTCAGTGACTCCCCGGACCCGGCGCGGCGCGCCGAAGACCTGCGCCGCACCATTCTGCGCCTGCAGGACAACCTGAGCGCGATCGAGAAATGCCGCGTGCCGGTGCTGGCGGCAATCCACAACACCTGCATCGGCGGCGGCGTGGACATGACCTGTTGCGCCGACATGCGCTACGCCACCGAGGACGCGTACTTTGCCATTCGCGAGATCGATATCGGCATGACGGCGGATGTGGGCACGCTGCAGCGCCTGCCCCGTATCGTGCCGGACGCGATCGTGCGGGAGCTGGCCTACACCGGGCGCACCATGGACGCGGAGGAGGCACGCGAGGCGGGGTTTGTCAATCGTGTGTTCGAGGACCGCGAAACCATGCTGCGCGAGGTACATGGCATCGCCCGCAGTATCGCGAAAAAGTCTCCGCTGGCCATACGCGGCACCAAGGAGATGCTGCTCTACGCGCGGGATCACACGGTGGCGGAGGGCCTCAATTATGTCGCCACCTGGAACGCGGGCATGCTCAGCGAGCAGGACCTGCAGGCGGGCATTCAGGCCCAGGCGGAGAAGAAGCCGGCCCACTACGAAGACTAGCCGGCCGCTTCCGGAGAATAACCGATGAGTTTACTTGCCAGGCTGAACAGGCCGTGGCTGCATTTTGTCCTGTTGGGCCTGCTGCTGTTCTATCTGCAGGGCGTTTTCTTTCCGCCGCCCAAACCGGTCGTCGGTCCCATCAGCGCGGCGCGGGTCGAGGCACTGGTGCAGCAGTGGTTTGCCACGACGGGACGCGTTCCCACGCAAGAGCAGAAGGCGCGCATGATTGCCGCCGAGCTGGATCGGGACATGCTGTTCCAGCGGGCCCTGGAGCTGGATCTGCACCTGTACGACTCGGTCATTCAGCAGCGCCTGCTGCGCAATATGCGGTTTTTGGACCTGGAAGAAGACAAGAGCGACGAGGAGCTCTACGAGATGGCCCTGGACATGCGCCTGCACCTGGGCGATGAAGTGGTGAAGCGGCGCATGATCCAGGTGATGGAGCAGCTGTTGCTGGCGGCCAATCCGCCGGGCACTCCCACCGAGGAGGAACTGGCGGCGGAATTCGCCGAGCGGCGCGAGGAGCTGCGCCGTCCGCCGCGTTATACCCTCGAGCACATCTATTTCAACAGGGAACGGGCGGACGAGGTGCCCGCTGTCATCGACAGAATAGAATCACAGGACCTGGACCCGGCCGCGGCGCGCAAGCTCAGCTCGCCCTTCCTGCCCGGCTACCGCTTTAGCCGCCAGACACCGGACCAGCTCGCCAGGCATTTCGGCGCCTCCTTCGTGCGCAACCTGCAGGCGCTGGAACCCAGGGCGGGGCAGTGGGTGGGTCCGGTGCGCTCCACCTACGGCCTGCACTACGTGTGGGTGGAGGCGGTGGAGCCGGAGCGGGCAGCGACGCTGGATGAAGTGCGCAGGCAACTGCTGCGCGACCTGGAATCCCGCGCCAGGGCCGAGGCGCTGCGCGAGAGCATCGCGGCCCTGCGCGAACAGTACGAGATAAGACAATGAACGCGTTGCGCTGTCTGCTGCCGCTGTTGCTGCTGTCCCTGTCGTGTACGGTCAGCGCTCACCGTTTCGCCCCCTCGCTTCTGCAGGTCACCGAGATCGGGCCGCAGCATTACAATGTGGTGTGGAAAACCCCGGCCCAGGCGACCAGCAATGTCCCTCTGGAGCCCACGTGGCCGCGGGCCTGCACCGTGGAAAAGCCGTCGCCGCCGCGACTGGAAGGCACCGGCCTGGTCAGCACCTGGCAGTTGCGCTGCGCGCAACTGGGCGAGGAGGGACTGGTGGGGAGCACGCTGGGTATCGAGGGGCTCGGCGCCAACCAGGCCTCGGCCATGGTCATGATCAGCCTGCGGGACGGGCGGCGTTACCAGCAGGTACTCAATGCCGAGCAGCCGCGCTTCACGGTGCCCGAGAAGTCCAGTGCCGGGTCGGTGATGAGCGACTATGTCAGGCTGGGAGCCGAGCACATCTGGGCCGGCGTCGACCACCTGTTGTTCGTATTCGGCTTGCTGCTGCTCGTGGGGGGTGGGGTACGCCTGCTGTGGACGATCACCGCTTTCACCGTCGGGCACAGCATCACGCTGTCGCTGGTGACCCTGGGCTTTTTCGATTATCCCGTGGCGCTGGTGGAGTTCACCATCGCGGTGAGCATTTTCGTACTGGCGGTGGAACTCACGCGCGAGGAGCGCAACGACCTGCTGTGGCGCAACCCCTGGTGGCTGGCGGGAGGATTCGGGCTGCTGCACGGCATGGGGTTTGCCGGCGCCCTGGCCGAGACGGGCCTGCCCCAGGACAACCTGCCCCTGGCGCTGCTGTTTTTCAACATCGGCATCGAACTGGGCCAGATCGCTTTCATCGCCGTCATGCTGGTTCTGTGGTATCTGCTGCGCCGGCCGTTGGCGCCCTGGAGCGGGCGTCTGCGGCCGGTACCGGTCTATGTGCTGGGCGTGCTTTCGGCGATGTGGTGTTTCGAACGGGGCCTGGCGGTGCTGCTGGCCTGAGGCGTTGCGCTTGGCGCCGCGGGCCGCTGGGCCATGGGCGCAGACTCCCACTAGTCGGGATTGCCGGGCCAGTCCTCGTAGGGAATCCACGGGTGGAAGGCGAGCTGGATTCCCTCCATGACGTAATTGTCGTTGTCCAGGATGGAGCGGCGGCGGACGTAGCGGCCGGTGCTGGAGCGCACATCGATGGCCTCCGTTGCGTCCATGCCGCCGCGACTGGAGAACAACGGCTGCAGCTCCATATCGAAAATGGTCACCTGCAGTGACGCGACCGCGGCCTGCATGTTCCAGTCAAAGTCGGCGCTGACGGCGTTGCCCGGCCCCTGCAGGGAGGGTCTGCGTGTCACCCCGTCCCAGCGCGCCAGGTGCTTGAGGCCGCCGCTGAAGGGCGTCTGCAGCTCGACGATGTCGGTAAAGACGAAGGCGTCCAGGTCCGTCGTTGCGGCCAGGTCGTCGCGCACGCTGTGCATGATCTGCGCGAAAGTCGTGCGGTCCACCCTGCCGGTGGTGGGGTCCAGCGGATCGCCGTAAACGCGCACCGCGGTATTCCAGGACTGCTCGAACGTGCGCTGGGGAATGAGCTTTGTAGCCGTGCTCCTTCAGGTAGCTCGCGACCCGGGCGTCGATGCGCGGCGCTTCGTCTTCCAGGTAATTGCGCGACTTGTTACCCAGGTTCACGTGGGGAATGACTACGGTTGTGATGTCTTGTCCCGAGAGCCGCTCCTTGTCCATCTGGTACGGGAAGGTCGTCGGGTTATAGGTCGGGCTGCCGGAGCAGGCCGCGAGCAGCCAGAACAGGAAGGGAACAATGGACAGTCGACGCATACCGGGACTCGCTGGTTTATAGTGGGCGCATGGTAGCAAAATCCACAGCGGGGGACAGGGGGGCACGGCTGGATCTGTACACGCGGCGCAGCGGCGAAGGGCCGCCGGTGGTGCTGTTGCACGGGTTATTCGGCAGCGGCGCCAACCTGGGCGCGCTGGCACGATCACTGCGCGATGGCTACACGGTGCTTGCCCCCGACCTGCCTGGTCACGGGCGCTCGCCCCCGCTGGTCCGCTACGACCTGCCCGGTATGGCCGCAACCCTGTCGGCATGGCTGCAACGCGAGGATGTGGGGAGTGTCCATCTGGTGGGCCATTCCCTCGGGGGCAAAATCGCCATGCAACTCGCCCTGGAATACCCGGCTCAGGTTCGCTCGCTGATGGTGGCTGACATTGCGCCGGTGTCCTATCCCGCGCGGCACGATGCGGTATTTGCCGGGCTGGCAGCGGTGGACGCGGCCAACTGCCACAGCCGCGACGAGGCCGACGCGTTGCTGCGCCGGGAGATCTCCGACGAGCGCGTCGTGCAGTTTCTGCTCGGGAGCCTGTACCGCGGGGACGACGGCATGTACCACTGGCGGATGGATGTAGCGGGCCTGCAGCGGGACTACGCAGCCCTCAGCGCGGCCCCCGGGGAGGTGAGCGCCGGGCACGACAAGTCCGGACATGCGAGTCCCGGCCAGGCGAGGCCCGGACAATTCGCGCCCTGGCCCGGCGAAGTGCTGTTTGTAAAAGGCGGCGCGTCCGACTATATACGCGATGCTCATCGCGACGCCATCACCGCGCTGTTTCCCGCAGCGCAGGTGAAGGTTATGCCGGGCTGCGGACACTGGTTGCACGTGGAGAAGCCGCAAATGTTCAACGGCATCGTCGCGCGATTTCTGGAGGCGCAGTCATGACCGACAGTCGACCGGGGTGCAAGCTGGCCGGTTGCATCGGCCGGTTGGGTGTGCCATGTATCTGACCGGTGGAGAGTTGCTCGCGCTTGCCGTGATCGCCGTCGGCGGCCTGTACTTTTTCAGCGCCATACGTGTGCGCGAGCTGGCCCTGCAGGCGGTGGCCCAGGCGAGCCGGCGTGACAATTTCCAGTGGCTCGATCAGGCGGTGCACATGCAGCGGTTGTCCCTCAGTCGTGACGACAGCGGGCGCTGGCGCATCTGGCGCCAGTACCGCTTCGACTACAGCTATGACGGGGTGGAGCGGCGCCAGGGGTTCGTGATCATGCTGGGCCGGAGTGTGCGCGCCGTGGTGGTGTCGGAACCCGAGCGCGTACTACATTGACAGTGCCCGGCCCAGCACAGTCAGGGCAAGCGCGATAAGGATTGCGCCGAAGGCCCTTTCGATAATCGGGCCCCTGCGGCCGAGCCTCTCCAGAAAACCGGGCCGCGCGAGCAGCAGAACCACGAGTGCGTACCAGCAGGCATCCGTGAGCGCGACGGTGACGGCCATGAGTACCTTGTCGCCCGTGCCGAACCCGGGCTGCAGGAACTGGCTGAACAGTGCCAGCATGAACACCGCCAGCTTGGGGTTCAGGAAGGCCACCAGAAAACCCTCCCGGGCCGCGCGGCGCGAGTGTGTCCCCGGTGCGGCCGCAAGGTTTGCCGGGGCGCCGCCGCGCAGGGCGCCCACGCCCAGGTAAACAAGGTAGAGCGCGCCCCCGAGCTGCAGTGTCAGGAATATCGCGGGGACGCGGGCAACCAGCACCGCCAGCCCGGTAACCGTGAGCAGCCCGTAGAGCCCGACGCCGGCGCCGTGGGCGAGGGCGGCGGACAACCCCGCCGCCCGACCGCCGCTCAGTGTAGACCTGAGGATCACCGCCAGACTCGGGCCGGGGGACATCGCACCCAACAGACAGATGCCCAGCAGGGACAGCCATTGAGAAAACCCCATCCTGAAAAACGCTCCTCGCGGGCTTAAGGGAGGTCGCGGCCATACATAAATCGCGCCGCTTTACGATACCTGCCAGCGCGCTTGCCGCAAACCGAAAGCTGGCATGCATCGGAACCGGGTGTGTATTGTCTGCCGCCGAGTATTTTCGGGTCGGGGCAGGGTGTGCAAGCGCGTGGAATCCGTGCAGCACCGGCGTCAAAACGCGAGGGGATTTGTAACAAAGGCAGTGATCATTTTTCCACAAAATCTGTGGATAAAGTGGTGGGTAAATTGTTCAGACTGCATCCGGGGGCAATGATGCTGGTCATTGTGACAAATTGTCTAAAAAGTGAACAAATTATGAAATAGTTTATATAACAATAGGTTAAAGCTGTATTTTCACAGATTGATTGTAGTTGAAAAGCTAAGCCCGTGAAATTTTCGTGACTGTCGACACGTGTGTATAACCTTCGCGGACTTGCTACCAAGGGTAACCATCGGCGCATTACAGGAACACCCGTAACGAATGCCAACCGTCACGACATTTGTGCGGTAGCGCACACTCCTTGAATCGTAGCGGTTGTGTAATAGTCAAGCGTTTTGTGAAGTGTTACCAACTGATGACAGCGCCGGTTTGAGAGCTCACTCGCCGCGATAGATGCAGCCGCTGGTGCAGGTCTCGCGGATTTCGACAGCGCTGAGTTCTGGCAGGGCGGGTTTGAGTCGTTCCCAGATCCAGCGCGCGATGTTTTCACTGGTCGGATTTTCGAGGCCGGGGATCTCGTTCAGGTAGTAGTGATCCAGCTGCCGGTGCAGCGGCTCAAAAGCGGACGCGAGTTCCGCGAAATCCATCACCCAGCCGGAGGGCTCCGGCGCGTCGCCCGTGACACTCAGGCGCACGTGGAAGGAATGGCCGTGGAGCCGGGCGCACTTGTGCTCCGCCGGCACGTTGGGTAGCCGGTGGGCCGCTTCGAAATGAAACTCCTTGTAGATTTCCATGGTGCGGAGCTCTTTGGGGAAGGTGCTCAGGAGTTTGCGCGACCGCGGTTCGGGCCTTCGGCGCGTCGTGCATCAGAGCCACGATTTTACTACTAAAATCAACGGCTTTTAATACCGGGGATTTTGCCGCAGGATTTGACAGGGGAAGTTTGACAGCCCCCCGGGAATCTCTATAATGCGCGTTCTCGGTTCGGGGGTGGTTAGCTCAGCTGGGAGAGCATCTGCCTTACAAGCAGAGGGTCGGCGGTTCGATCCCGTCACCACCCACCACTATCCGGATTGTGACTACTGTGGACCGGTAGTTCAGTTGGTTAGAATGCCGGCCTGTCACGCCGGAGGTCGCGGGTTCGAGTCCCGTCCGGTCCGCCATTTACAAAAAAGGGCCGCCCCGTAGGGCGGCCCTTTTTTGTAAATGGCGGATGGGAATGCGGAGAGAACCGACGTTCGACAAACTGCGACCATCAGGAGCAGTTTTGGACGCCGGAGCAAGCGCAGCGCCGCGACGGCGCCCGCAGGGCCAGAACGGCCGTAAGGCCGTTCTGGTCAATCCCGTCCGGCCCGCCATCCAGAGGGGCAGAGGGGGTTAGGTCTTTGAATGATGATTTTCCATGACCGAAACGATATTTTGGGCCTGACATAACAAGGATTCCCTGACAGCCAGTGGTCAGCTGATGTACCCGAGGCCATGAATCAAAGACCTGAACTTCCCCAATAATGACCAGTTCCGCTTAAAATTTGGCAACACGATCAAATCGGAGACTTCTGTTGGAAAACTGGCAAACGTGGGAGGAGACCTTTGCGTCTTTACCCCTGCATCCCGCCGAATGCGTATACGGCATTGCGTTCACGCCGCGTTCCGGTAGTACATGGCTCGGACAGGTTATCGCTGCAAGCGGAATATTGGGAGACCCTCGGGAGTATTTTAATCAGAGAGCGGCCAATTTCACCGTGGCCCACAGTGCCTGCAAGAATGTTTGGCAATACTACAACTACATAAAGACAGTTAAACAAAGTGATGGGGTTTTTGGGTTCGAGATAGCTTACTTTCACCTATCGCGTTTACTGCAAGAAGGTTACGAATCCTTGTTCAACGACGTGGTGACATGGCTGTACCTACGCAGGCGGGATTATATTGCTCAAGCGGTATCCCATTATAAAGCGAATTACACAGGTGTATTTCACTCTACACAGAAAGCTGGAGAACAGAAGGAAGTGCCCTATGACCCAGCGCATATCAAACGGCATGCGTTAGCTATCATGGCGGAAGAGAAACGTTTTCTGGATTTCTTCCATCGGTTGAAAGTCTCGCCTGCTGAGCTTTGGTATGAGGATTTGCTCGTATTGAGTGATGAAGACATTGTCCGCACAGTCGTTCACTCACTTGGGTTGGAGTCGAGATTTTCCGATCTGGCTGAAAAGATCAAACACATGCAGAAAAAGCCGATCTGGAAAAACTCTCCGATTCGAATAGTGAAGCCCTGATCAGACAATTTCGCATGGAACACACCAAATTTAGCCGGTACTGGGACGAACACCGAGGTAGTAGAACTCCACGCGATTTCCGAAGCTTGCGATCTTCATTGGGCGCGTAACATAAGAGGGCCTCAGCCCGATGGTGAGGATCAGGCGGGCACGGGAGGTCGGCTCTATGCCGTGAGGGAAGGACTTTCAGGTCATTTGAATCACGATTTTTCATGACCGAACAATATTTTTAGCTTGGCACAATAGCAATTATTGCCAGGCTGTGGGCGTGAGCGAGAAATTCCAGACGCTTTGCAATCGATTCTGAAGAGATTCCTTTTTCTGTTTGTGCTCTGCCGTGCGATCATGCTGTCCGTTCCAGTGCGGGCAGATACCCGTCAGATGCTGCACCCACGGATGCACCGAAGCGGAAGCTGATCGACAGAACCGCCAGAAGATGGTGATGGCTGAGCGATTGGCCCTACCGGTCGGTGCTGTGGAGTTGTACGGGCAGATGACATGAACCGCGTTCGTCGGCCGCGCGGTTTATTCGGAAGCGCGGTCCTGGCCCTGTACGTCAGGTCTGTCCAGCGCTTGTGACGTCGGGCTGACAGGGGTCGGCCCGGTAATCGCCATGAGGGCGATAGGCGCCGGGGCCGTCGCGAATGGGCATTGGACTGCGATTGTCAGAAAGCCTCAACAACTCCGTTATCGCGGTACCTTGCTCCGGCGCGCCGGAATTCGTTCGGGTGCGGTGTCCGGTATCGCCATGGGTTGGAAGCGGGCCGGGAAACCCTGCTCACGGAGAAACCAGGTGATGGTGACGAGCTGATCCTTTGTACCGCCCCGCCTCGTTGCCGTCCGGTGCAGCGTCATTTCGTCGAACAGCAGGGCATCTCCCGGCTCAAGCACGGGCTGAGGCAACTTCGCAGCCCTAGAGTAGAGCTTGCAGTTTGTCCGGGGGAATTTCGTAGTGATCGGCAATGGCCCCTCTTCATCGCTCCCTTTCAGGATTGCGTCGAAGCGACGGAGCAGGATGGACAGGCCAGATGGGGTCAGGTCTTTGATTGATGATTTTCCATGACTGAGCAGCTATTTTTGGCCTGAGCGTGTCGGGATCCCGGCAGACCGCGGTCGTCCAACGTCTGCATAAATCGCGATCGAGACCTGACCCCGGAGGGCGTGTTCAGGTCTCCTCGGCAGACGGGTCGCCCAGCAGGCGAACAGCGGCGTTCCACAGGTCGTCGACCACATCCCAGCCGGCGGCGTTGGTTTCCTCGTAGTGGCCGTCCGGCTCACCGAGTTCGCGGCCGAGCGCCTGACCGTAGCGGCACAGTGCGGCGACGGCCTCGGCATCATCGCCGAACGCCGCCAGCGCGCCGGCGTCGTCAGTGATGCTCTTGCAGGCGCGCCCGCCGATGTATTCGGCATCCGCGATCACGCCGCGCGCGGCCAGGTCCGCACAGGTCTTGCCGTCGGGGAGCACCAGATCGAGGCAGCGCAGGCGGTAGTCGTCCACCGGCACGAAATAACCGATCTGGTCTCCGCCCAGGCCGATGGTCAGGGTCATGTCGTCCTCAACCAGCGACAGCAGGTGCCCGGGAATGCTGTAGTCCGCGCCAACCGCGTGCAGGTGCGGTTCGCGGTAGTACTTTTCCGTCGGGGCGGTGTCGAAATCGTCCGGCAGCCCGTGCACCAGTTCCGGCGGCAGTTCACCGGGCATCCATAACATTCCCACGTCGCCCATATCCAGGTGCGACAGCTGTGTCTTCAGGACGTCGCCGCGCCGTATCTGGCTGCCGAAGAACGGCGTCAGCAGCGGGTCGTCGATAAGTTCGCCGTTGTCCGTGCGGCAGTTGCTGTCGTTCAACGGCGTCGTGTCGCAGTTGAACAGGGTTGCTTCCTGCCAACCGATGTCCCCGTCGGCGATCAGCAGGCGGAAACCGATGTTGGTCAGGCGCGTGTAGAACGCCTCGGTGTGCACACTCAACCGGCTGACGGCGACGGGTTGCGCCTCGCCCAGCACGTCGAGGACGGCGTTGGCCAGCTCGGTACCGATGGACTCGGTCTTGGCGAAGCTGCGACAGAGGTATGTGTCGCGGTCGTCGCAGTCGGTCAGGGGAGCGGCGCCGTCGGGCACCGTGAGACCGTCCCCCACCGGATGGTCGTCGGTGACCACCCAGGTGGGCGCGGCGCCGGGCCCGACCTGGTTGCCCAGGGCGCCGTTGAAGTACAACACCTCGCCGCCGCGCGCAGCCTTGAGTCGCTCGCGCAGCACGCCCGGGTAGTCCGCCGTCAGATAGCGGCCCTCGGCGGTGCAGTCCCCGTCCGTCCACCCTTTGATCGCGCAGGCCTCGCCCAGGCCCGCCGCTTCCGCGGGCGGGTGCCATCCCAGCGTGGACTCGGGGTGGCTGGCCCACTGCACCAGTGTCGCGAGGGTCGCACCGCTGTCTCGTGCATTCACGGCGAGCACTTTCAGGCGCGTGTCGCGAATGACCGGGTCGCGCACGTCGTCGACGCCGTAACCGTGATCGCCGGCGGCGGCGGAGATCGTCGCCGGTTGCATCGCCGCAATAGCGTCCTCGACTGTGAAGGCGATCTCGTCCGCCATCATTCCGAACCAGTCGCCGTTGATGCTGAATGCGGTGTCCGGGCCGTGGTGGTTGTGGGTGGCCGACACCAGTACCGGCGCCTGCTGCCAGTCGGCCGGCATGCGGCTGCGAATGCGGTCCATCATCGCCGCGATATCCGGGGCGAAATAGGAGTAGGTGTCGGCCATGACGATGACGACCTTCTCCTGCCCGTAGGTCATGGCCAGCGCGGTCGTGCGCAGGTCGTCGTGGACCCACGCCGAGTCGGAACGGCCGTTGCCAACGTCCACTTCGCCCTGGTCCCACTGCGCCACGAACACGCCGGGGTCGAAGGGATCGAGCGAGGCCGGCGAGGGCCAGCCGGGGGCGTCGCGCAGGTAGTCCCGGCCGCCGTTGACCGTCGGCAGAATGCTGCGGCTGGCCGCGCCCGCCAGGAATGTTTCGCCAGGGGTGGCGTCGTTCGAACCGTCGCTGCAGCCACTGGCAAAGGTGACCGCCGTCAGGACGAGGGCAAGACAGAGTATCGATCGCACGGGCAGACTCCGTTGTTTCGTTGTAGTTATGGGATGCAAGCTAGCAAAGCTGCGCACCGGCGGCAAGACGCGGGAACAAGCGTCAGGATATTTTACGTTTTCGGGGCAATCTGGCGCCGACAGTCGCGCGCCGCAGGTGATAATTCACTGCGAACTCATATCCTTATGCAAGCTGGCACAACGTTTGCTTCGGTTCGTTATTGACTAAAACATCAAAAAACAGTGGCGATGAATGGCACTTACTTAAGCGTGAATTGGTCATGTCGTATTCCGGCAGCGGAAATCCAGGTGATTCAACGTGTTGTGGTTATACCCGCTTGCGCGGGGATGACGGTCTTATGTAAGTGGCATTCGCCTGAGATAACTGTTTTCAAGGGTGAAAGCCGTGCGGTAAGCGGTTCGAGCGAACGGCGGAGACCGGTCGGGGGACACAGGGGTGCTAATGATTACTCAAACCGTAATGGAGAAAGCATGTCCGTCGACAACCAGGATCCGACCCCGATACAGACCCGGATCAACGATATCCTGAATAGTGGAAGGTCCGCGCAACGCACGTTCGCCGGCGCGGAGTTGGCCGCGGAAGTGGACGAGCTGGAGTACCTGCTGGCAAAAGCCGAAATGGAGCTGCGCTCGGCCGAAACCCGAGTAGAGGAACTCAGGCAGGAACTGCAGCAGAAGCGCGGCCCGGTCCGCGCCAATACCGGCTGAGCTTTCCCGCGCACAACGCGGTTATTGCAACGCGTCGCCGGCAGCCAGTTCGTCGATAGCCGATTCGCTGTAGCCGAGGCAGTCGCGCAGGATCTCTTGCGTATGCTCCCCCAGCAGCGGCGTCGGGCGCTCTATGCGCGACGGTGAATCGCTGAGGCGGAAGCCGTTGCGCTCGTAGTGGGACAGACCCGTGACGGCGCGTTCCAGCGGCACGAAGTGAGCGCGAGCCGCAAGCTGCGCATCGTTCTCGATCAGGTCCTTAAAATTGGCGACGGGCACTGCTTCGATGCCCGCTTCTTGCAGCTTCTCGGCCAGGGGGCCGGCGCGCTGCGAGCGCGTCCAGTCATTGACAGCGGCCTCGATCTCATCTTCCGCGGACAGCCGGCCCGGCAGGTCGGCGTAGCGCGGCTTGTCGATACCCGCCATCGCCGCCAGCCGCCGCCATTGATCGTCGTTCCAGCAGGCGATGGCGATCCAGCGATCCTCGCCGTCACAGGGAAAAGCCCCGTGGGGAACGGCCCGCTGTGAGCGGTTGCCCATGCGCGAGTGGGACGTGCCCAGCACCGACTCCTCCAGCAGCCAGGGCGAGAGGCTGAAAACCCCCGTCTCCACCTGCGAGACATCCAGGTACAGTCCCTTGCCGGTGCGCCGTTTGTGCAGCAGCGCGGCGGCCAGCACCGCCGCGGCAAAACGCGGCGACAGGGAGTCGGTGATGGTACCGAAAGGCCCGATCGGCTCCCGGTCCGGCAACCCGGTGAGGTAGTTGTACCCCGACAGCGCGGAGCCCTGACCGCCAAAGCCGGGATAGTCGCGGTGCGGTCCCGTCTGGCCGTTGAGGCAGGTCGAGAGCATGACCAGGTCGGGTTTTTCCCTCACCAGGGCGGTGTAATCCAGGCCCCAGCTTTTCATCGCCTTCGGGGCGAAATTCTCCACGACCGCGTCGGCCCATTGCACCAGGCGTTTGGCGATCGCGACGCCGTCCGGATGTTTGAGGTTCAAAGTGATGCTCTTTTTGCCGGGATTGAGCACGTCGAACAACGAGGAGCCTTCGATGCCCTCGCCGCCGCTGACCGCCATGCTGCGCAGAAAGTCCGGCCGCGTGTGCGATTCGACGCGAATGATGGTGGCGCCGTGTTCACTGAAATAGCGGGTGGCAATGGGGCCGGCGGCGCCGGAACCGAATTCGAGGATGTTCAGCCCGGCCCACGCGGGCGTGCCCGGCGCCGGGGAAGCGGCTGACTCCCGCGATTGCCGGGATGGCCATCGGGGGACGGGCCCCGCGTCAAGCGCCGGGGCCGGCGCCGGCGGTGTAACCGGTGCCGCCGCGCCGCCGGCGTCGGTGCAGAGAAAGAAGCGTGCCGGGAACCGTGCCACATCCCCCACCCGGGCGAACATGTCGCGCGCGGCGAGTTGCTCGTTGACGAGTATCTCCGCGGCGGAGTTGGCCGGCGCCAGCATCAGGTTGGTGGCGACGGTCAGCTCGTACAGTTCGTGCATGGTGTGCCTGGCGAAATAGGCCAGCAGCGGCGCCTCGATAGCGCGCAGTTCCTCCTCGTCGAGTTCTCGCGGATTGAAGCTTTTCCAGTCGCGTTCGGACCAGGCCGGTGTCGCCAGGCCTTCGGCGGCCAGTTGTTCCAGCAAAATGTCGAAATTGCGCGCGCGGGCGGGGCCGCCGCGCAGGCCGAAGGAGACATAGCCGTCGCGGCAGGGCCAGATCTCCCGGGTGCCGCCCATCGAGGCGCCCTGGCGCATGCCCTTGCGGCCGGTTTTGGGGAACTGGCCGGCGCCGCCCATGTTGGCGATCATGACCGCCTCCTGCATGGACAGGTCGATGGTCTGGGGCCTGCCGCTGGCCAGCGCCGTCACCACGGCGAACGCGGCTTCGGCGCCGCAGTGTGCGTAACCGGCCGGTTCGGTGCAGCGCAGCGGCGGTCGATCCGGGTAGCCGGTGGCGTTCATGTTGCCGCAGGCCGCCATGATGCCCAGATCGGTCGCGCGCCAGTGGGCCCGTGGGCCCGCGCCACCGAAAGGGGTGGCCGCCAGCCAGACGGCCCCGGGCGCGCTGTCGCGCGGCAGTGCCAGCGCGCCGGGAAAGCCCGGCGTTTCGAGCACGGCGTCGGCCCCCTGCAGCATGGCGGCGATATCCGCGTCGTCCGGACGGTACTCGACGCTGGTTTTGCCCGCGTTCCAGGCCATGAATCGCAGTGAGACACCGCCGGCATCGAGGGGTGCGACCTGCCGCAGCGGATCGCCGCCGGGGGGCTCCAGCTTGACCACCTCGGCGCCCATGTCCGCCAGCAGGCGGCCCGCCATGGCCAGCGGTTCGCCGGCGATATCAATAATCCTGCGGCCTTCGAGCAACCTGATTGTCACGTCTTTTCCCTGTTCAGTTGTGGCTGTGCACGCGCCGGATGATGCGCGGCGAACCGATGATTACGCGGGGCGGACGCGGCGGATACGTTGCGCAAGACGGCGCGGGTCGCGCGTTCCGCCTCCCGCCCGGCTGCGATGTGCCCCGTTTACGTTACCTGTACTCAGGACGGGGTCTCCACCAGATAGTCGGCGTAGTTGACGCCGTCGATCTCCACCGCCTCGTCGCGCAGGCGCGCCATCGCCTTGTCCACGAGCTTCGCGGTCTGGATCTTCTGGTTGCCGGTGAACTCCAGATCGCTCTCGGAGAACATCAGGATCTTTTTCGGCAGCTTGTAGGCCGCGAGCCGCTCCTTGAGGTGGCCCATGATCTGCTCCCGGTCCAGCTCGCAGCCCTCCATCGCCACGGCGCAAAGTACAATAGCCTCGCCGAGGGTGGGGTGCGGGGCGCCGAAGGGAATGCCCGCGCGCATATTGGGAAAACTGAGCAGCGTTTCCTCGATTTCCGTCGGGCTCACGTTGGCGCCCCCGGTCTTGATGATATTGGACATGCGCCCCTTCCAGTGCACATAGCCTTCTTCGTCGAGATAGCCGCCGTCGGCGCTGTGGTAATAGCCGTCCTCGTCGAACACCGCTTCCGGCTCCACTTTGTAGTAGCCGCGCATCAGCAGCAGTCCCTTCACGGCGATCTCGCCCTCCTCGCCGACGGGCAGGGGCGCGCCGGTTTCGGGATCGAGTATGCGCACGCTCATGCCGGACCGCGGCAGGCCGGAGGTGTTCTGGCGCAGCTCCGCCGGCGAATCGGCGGGCAGGTTGGCCACGAAGGTGAAGGTCTCGGTCATGCCGAAGGAGCCCTGCGTGCCCCAGGTATCGAAGCGCGGGGCGCTCTGGTTCAGGCGGTAGACCTCCTTGTCGATGTGCGACAGATCCAGCGTCGGGTACAGCGGGTGCTCCGACATGGCCTTGGCCTGGTGCGGCCAGGCCTGGGTGGCGTTGGCCCGCTCATCGGCAATCAGTTGCAGCGCGGCGCCCGGCTCGAAGGTCTCCTGCAGCACCAGCGTCGCGCCGGCGGCGATGGTCGCGCCCAGCGCCATGCAGATACCCGCGGACCAGAAGAAGGGGTAGGTGGTCCATACCCGGTCTTGCGGCGTGAAGCGCAGCTCGTCGGCGAGCAGCCAGCTCTGGATGACGGGCGCGCGCTGCATGTGCAGTACGCCCTTGGGTCGCGAGGTCGTGCCCGAGGTGTAGATGATCAGCCCGTCGTCGCCCGGGTACACCTCCGCGATCATGGCGTCCAGCACCTCGTCGGGGAAGTCCTCTCCCAGGCGCAGGAAATCCTCCCAGGGCTGTACCGCGCCGCGCGCTTCATCCAGCCCCAGCGCGACAGCGTGGCGCAGTTGCGGCGTCTTCGGGTCGCGCACCGGCCCGGCGCCGGCGAACCCCGGCACAATCTCCAGCAAGTCCTCCAGGAAATCGTGTTTCAGCAGCTTGCGCTGGAACAGCAGCACCGCCGCGTCGCTGTGGCGGAAGATGTACTCGCGCTCGTCCTTGGTGGCGAAGGTATTGACCGGCGCCAGCACCGCGCCGAGCATGGCCGCGGCGAAGGAGGCGACGGCGAACTCCGGGCGATTGGCCATGTGCAGGCCGACGCGCATCCCCTTGCCCACACCGATGGCAGCCAGCGATTTGGCCACGCGCCGCGCGTCACTCAGGAGCTCCGCGGCGCTGATGTCCCGCCCCTCGAAGCGCATGACGGGGCGGTCGCCGTGGCGCGCCGCCACGTCCTCGATGAAACAGCCCCAGGTGTAGCGGGAGGCGTCCGGCTGCAGGCGGACGCCGGCTTCAGCGCTCATCACGCGGCCATTCGGGACGCGGCAGCTCCTCGGTGGGCAGGCGTACCTCCGCGCCCCCGGTGGCCAGTACCGCGTCGTCCTGGTTGGTCATGGTGACCTGCACCACTGCCAGTGGCTGACCGCTCATCGGATCCTCCCTGACACTGCTGACCTCGCCGTTGAGAACCGTCAGGTCGCCGGTCATGGCCGGGGTGCGGTAGGAGAACTTGCTGTGGATGATATCGCTCCAGATGCCGCCCCAGTTACCGATGTAATCGAGAATCCAGGCGCCCATGGAGGCCCCGTAGCCGTAGGCCCGGGGCAGGCCGATCAACTGTGCGTATTTCTGCTGCACGTGTCCGCGCGAAGGGCCGTGGTAGAGACCGTCCTGGTAGGTCGGGTCGACGCTGGCCTTGTCGTGGTCGCGCGACATTTCCGGCAGCCAGCCAGCCTCGTGCAGGGATGTGGGCAGCCCGTCGGGCCGGAAGGTGTGCCAGGCGGTAAAGGGATAGGAGCGCCACTCGGTCGTGAAACTGGCGATGGTGTGGGGCCCGATAAGACGTTCGGGGAGCCGCTCCCCGGCCACCACGTGCAGTTTGCGCTGGTTCATCTGCGCCTGCACCTGGGCGAAATATTCGAACTTCTTGCGCTCGATCTCCATCAACTGGTCCTCGGTCCAGGTCGGGTCCTCTTCCTGGGAGAACTGGGAGCGCTTGCGCGCCTCCTCGGCGAGATAGCGAATCGATGTCGAGCGCTGCTTGCACAGGAACTCGCCATGCTGATTGACGTAGTCGGTATCGCCGCGGGAAAACATGGTGGGACCGGCGAACCCGGTCTTGGTGACCTTGTAGTCGAACAGCATGCGCGAGCGCCGGATCTTGTCGCCCGGGCGGATGCGCGGGCCGTAAAACCACCACTCGTCGCCGCCGAACAGCATGTGTGTGCCGGGGATATTGCCCTGGATAGCCGGCGCCGCGCCGTGGCTGTCGTCGGTGCAGACCGCGAAGGACTGCGGCGCGACCAGTTCGCCGAAGCGGCTGTCCGCGGCGCCCGCGACACTCTCGTCGTAGTAAAGAGGATTGCTGTTCTGCATGCCCTGGGCCCAGCGGCGAATGTCGTTGGGCGCCACGGCATCCTTCATCTGGCCGCCGCCCAGGGGCACGCCGACCCAGGTGTCGACGGGTGTGGTGTCCAGTTCAATGTCGTCCTGCGTGTCGTGTTGCGCTTTGTTCATCATTGTTCTCCCTGTCATCGGGAGCGGGGCTCCCGGTTTGCCATTCTCGATTGTGCAGGAACTGTGCAGCGATTGTGCAGCTACGTCCTCAGCAGTTCGTAATCGCCGGCGTCATCGAGCAGCGCCCGCCAACCCGGGTAGACGACGATGGTGGTGAAACTCTCCTCGATGATCGCCGGGCCGTTCACCTCGTGCCCCGGCGCCAGGTCGGCGCCCCGGTAGATATCGGTGTCGCCGAAGCCCTCGCCCAGGTTCGCCCGGCGCCGGCGATAGGGCTGCGCGGCGCGCACCTCGGTGCTGGTACCACCGCGGAAGTGTGGCGCCGCTATGTCCGCCCAGGCCACCAGGCGTACACCGGTGATCTCCGGGGACTCGCCCTCCCGTGCGTGTCCGTACTCCGCGAAATGCAGTTCGTGGAAGCGTTCCGCCATGCGCGCCGGCAGGTCGTCGGTGGCGAATCGCAGGTCCCGGGGACCGGTGACCGCGGCGGCGTCCACCGTCAGCGACCAGTTCTGCCCCGGATAGCGAACATTGATCTGATAGCGACAGTGCATGTCCTCGCGGGTGAATCCGGCGTCGCGCAGAAAATGCTCGGCGCGGCTGTCCAGTTCTTCCCACAATTGACGCAGATGCGCGACGTCCGCCGCGTCGGCGGGCACGATATATGAGCGCTCCTCGTCGATGGAGGGGCGGGCGGTCAGCGCGCCGGTGGCGGAGAACCCCGGCGAGGTGCGCGGCACCAGCACGCGGTCGATGCCCAGCTCCTGGGCCTGGATACCGGCGAACACGGGGCCGTTGCCGCCGTAGGCGAGCATGGTGAGATCCTCGGGGTCGGCGCCCTTCTCGGCGGTCAGGCGTCGCACCGCCTGGGTCATGTTGGCGTTGACCACGCGCCAGCAGTCGAAGGCGGCCTCCTCGACGGAGCAGTTCATCGGCCCGGCGACATGTTCCCGCAGCGCCTCGTCCACGCCCTCGCGGGTAAGGCGGAAACTGCCGCCGGCGAATTCCGCGTCCTCCGACAGCATGCCCAGCACCAGAATGGCGTCGGTTACCGTCGGGTGAGTGCCGCCCCGTCCGTAGCAGACCGGACCGGGCTCGGCTCCGGCGCTGGCGGGCCCGACATTGAGTACGCCGGCCTCCGCATGGCAGATCGAGCCGCCGCCGGCGCCCAGGGTCTCGACCTGCACCATGGGCACGGCGACCATGTAGCGGTGATGCCAGTTCCAGCCGGACTCGGCGGGGGCGGCCCCGCTCGAATGACCGATACGTCGTAACTCGTGCCGCCCATATCCACGCACAGCAGGTCCGCGGCCTCCTTGGCCAGACCGGTGGCGGCGCCGCCGATCACGCCCGCGGCGGGCCCGGAGGCCAGCACCCGTACCGGACTGGCCTGCAGGTAGTCGCGCGTCATCACGCCGCCGTTGGACTGCATCAACAGCAGTTTGCGCGTGTACCCGGCCTCGCGCAGGCGCTCCTGCAGGCGGTCGATGTAGCGGCTCACCCGCGGTCCGACATAGGCGTTGACCGCCGTGGTACTGACGCGCTCGAACTCCGGGGATTTGGGCAATACCTGGTGAGAGAGGGACAGGTGCACGTCGGGCATGACCTCGCGCACCAGCTCCGCCAGGCGCCGTTCGTGTACGGGATTGGTGAAGGAGAACAGCGTACAGATGGCGACGGCTTCCACGCCCTGTTTGCGCAGCCGTTCTATCGCCTTGCGCGCGGCGTCCTCGTCCAGGGGTGTGTGCACGCTGCCGTCGAAGCGGATGCGCTCCGGCACACCCAGACGCCTGCGGCGCGGCACGATCGGCGGCGGCGGCTCCAGGCGCACGTCCCAGATGTCCTCCTTGTAGCCCCGGCGCAGCTCCAGCTCGTCGCGGAAGCCCGCGGTGGTCAGCAGGCCCGTGCAGGCACCGTTCATCTCGATCAGCGTGTTGTCCGCCACCGTGGTGCCGTGGATGATGGCACGGGTATCCGCCAGCAGGTCGGCGAGGGAGCGGTTTTCCAGTTGCGCCAGGCGCTCGAGCCCCTGGAGAACGCCGGCGGAACGGTCCTCCGGGGTGCTCAGGTTCTTGTGCAGTACCAGTTCGCCGTCCTCGCGCAGCAGGGCGAAGTCGGTGAAGGTGCCGCCGATATCGATGCCGATGCGATAACTCATGAGGCGGCTTCTGTAGCGAGGCGCTCCGCGCGCAGCTTTTCGGTCGCCGCCATGTCGACCTCGACATCGCAGTCCTCCACCGAACCGGTGAGCACCACGCCGTAGTGTTCTCGCGCCGCCTCCATGCTGACGTATTCGTCGAGCACGTCCTCGCGCACCGCCTGCGGGTCGCGCTCCAGCGGCGACTCGAAGCCGGCTCCGCCGCCGTACTGGTAGCGCGTGACGGCGCCGGCGGGAAGCTGCGCGTTAATGGCGTTCTCCACCTCGTATTCCTCGTCGGTGCCCACCAGGAAGCGGTTGCTGTAGGGCGCCGCGTCCTCGCCGCCGCACAGACCGCGCAGGGGGTGTTTGCGCGATACCATCCAGGTCATCGCCGACACCGGTTCGAGCACCTGCTTGATGTTGCAGGTGCCGGGCTGGCCGCGCCAGCGGCCGGCGCCGCCGGTATCGGTGGTCATTTCGCGGCCGAGGTTGAGCACCGGGAAGCGGCTCTCGGCGTCTTCCGCGGTCGCCAGGATCAGGTTGCCCAGGCCCGCGCACATGGAGCCCCAGCCGTCCAGTCCCCGGGTGGCGGAGGCGTCCGAGGCGCGCACGTCCACGCCCTGGTCCATCCACATGGTGCCCTCGGCGGTGACGCCGATCACGGCGCTGGGCATGCCCAGCTTGTACACCTGTGGCGCCGAGCGGTCCGGCAGGATCGAGGACAGGGCGAGACAGATGGCCTCACCCACTTCCACCGCCGGGTGAAAGGCGCCGAGCGCGGCGGGCTTGTTCGGCGGCGGCTGCAGGATGGAGCCCTCGGGGATCACCATAGCCACCGCGTAGAACAGGCCCTCGTTTTTCAGGATGTCCGGATCCACCATCGAGGCGAGCTGGGCGATGGCGTAGCCGCGGGTGTTGGCGAAGGTGTTCCACACGTTGACCAGCTCGGGGCGGTCGTCCGAGCCGCTCATGTCCACCGTGAGCTGGTCGCCGCGCACGATGCAGTTCACTTTTACATGCACATCCGGGTTGCCGGCCGTGTCCTGGTCGATCCAGACCTCGCCGGCATACTCGCCGTCGGGCCAGTCCGACACGGACTTGCGGAACCGGCTCTCGGTTTGGTCGATATTGAAGTTGACCGCCGCCTTGACGGTATCGACACCGTAGCGTTCGACGATGCCCTGGAGGGATTCCACTCCGCGTTGCACGGCGCTGATCATCGCGGCGATATCGCCGGCGAAGGAGGGGAAGCGGTTGTTGCGGATGAGCAGGTCGATGGCGTCCCGGCGCGGCGTGCCGCGATGCACCAGTTTCAGCACGGGGATGCCCAGGCCCTCGCCGAAGATATCCTGGCTGTCCACGGAAAAGCCCCCCGGATCCTTGCCCCCGGTATCGCCCTGATGGGCCTGCAATGCCTGTATGAGCACGAGTTCGCCCTGCTCGTCGAACAGCGGCGCGTAGACGGTGTAGTCGGGCAGGTGGCCGCCGCCGTAGTCCGGGTCGTTGCCGACGAATACGTCCCCGGGCCCCCAGTCGTCGACCTCGAAGTTCTCCAGGCCCCAGCGCACCGCCAGCGGCGAGACGAACAGCAGTTGCGGTATGCCCACCGAGATGCCCGCCAGGCGGCCGTTGCCGTCGATGATGCTGGCGTTGCGCTCGTTGGACTGGTTGATGATCGCGGAGGAAGCGGCCCGGCCGAGGTGGGTGGCCACCTCGAAGCAGACGGTTTCGAAGGCGCCGTTGATGATGCTGGCGGTGACCGCGTCCACGGTGGCGCCGGTCTCCAGTGGCGGCCGCTGCGCAACCAGTCGGCGGTTCAGTTCAAATGACACGATGCTTCACCTCGCGAATACCGATGCGCGGGCGCCGCGGCGCCGGCGATTACTGGCGGCCAGTTAATTTTTTCAAGACAGCCGCCTTGGCAAACAGTGTATTACAGGATGCCCTTCCCGGAAAGGGAGTCGAGGACGGGCAGTGTCCCAGGTTTGAGTTGTGGCGCGAGCTTGGGTTGGGTGCGGCCCACTGGAACCGTGTGGCGACAGGACGTCGCCACCCGAGCCTGCACACGGAGGTGCGCTTTTTGGCGTGTTCCAGTGGGCCGCACCCAACGCAAGCGACCTCGATAGGGTAGGAATCGAAACTGGCAGACGCACTACCTGACGGCGGGCCCTCATGCCCGGATGTACCGTGACTGTGCCCCGCTTGTGCGGGCCGCTCAGTCCTGGATCTTGACCAGTGTGTGGCCCGTCGCGCCCCCCGAGAACAGCGTATCGATCGCCCCGGGCACCTCGTCCAGGGAGATTTCGCGATTGAGTCGAGCGATCGCGTTCAGGTCGGCGCACCGTGCGAGCTTTTCCCAGGCCGCGCCTTTTGCCTGCAGGGGGATTTCCACCGAATCCACGCCCAGCAGATTGACCCCGCGCAGAATGAAGGGCAGCACGGTGCCGTCGAAGGCGGGCGACTGCACCAGGCCGCAGCAGGCGACGCTGCCCCCGGCCACGATGGATTTGATGGTGTTGGCCAGGGTGTCGCCGCCGACCACGTCCACCGCGCCGGCGAAGCGCTCCTTCAGCAGCGGCCGCTTGTTCGGCTCCGACAATTCGGACCGGTCGATCACTTCCCTCGCGCCGATTTCTTTGAGCAGGTCCGCCTTGTCCGTCTTGCCGGAGCTGGCGACCACCTGGTAACCGGCGTTTGCCAGCAGCGCCACGGCGATGCTGGCGACGCCGCCGGTGGCGCCCGTCACCAGCACCTGCCCCTGGTCCGGCGCCAGTCCCATGCGCTCGAGCTTGTCGATGCACAGTTGCGCGGTAAGGCCGGCGGTGCCGAACAGCATGCTCTGGCGCGGGTTCAGGCCCGTCGGGCAGTGCAGCACCCACTCCTCGGGCACGCGGATGTAGCCGCCGAGCCCGCCCGGGGTGTTCATGCCCAGGTCGTAGCCGGTGACGATCACCTCGTCGCCGGCTTTGAAGCCGTTATTCCCGCTCTCTTCGACCACGCCGGCGGCGTCGATGCCGGTCTGGTGCGGAAACTCCCGGGTGACGCCCTTGTTGCCGTTGGCGGACATGGCGTCCTTGAAATTCAGCGACGAATATTGCACCCGTATCAACAGGTCTCCCGCCGGCAGGTCCGCCGTATCGCGCTCGACGATGCTGTGACGGTACTCGCCCTCGCCCTGTTCTTCCACGTAGTGTGCCCGGTAGGTGGTCATCGCTGTCTCTCCTGTCGATTGTGCGTGTGTGGGCGGCTGGCCGCCGTTGATTGTGGTGTGCCGTGCAATACTGTCAAGCCGCGGTTTCCCGCAAAACCCAGCGCGGCAGGCTGATCTGTGCGTCGATGCGCTCGAACACCACCTGTACCGGCGCGCCGATCACGATATCGTCGGCGGCTATGCAATTGATTGCAGCGCCCGCTTCCGGTACGAGGTTGCCCACCAGGCGAATGGTCGGGTCCTCCTCCAGCGCCACGACGATGGCGTTGTAGGGCGCCAGGTCCGTGAATTCGAGCATCAGTGGCGGGTGGGGCTCGATCACCGACCAGATCGTGCCGCGTCCGGAGACTGTCGTCCATTCGGGCGGGTGGCGCGGCGACCAGGAATTCACCGGCCGCGGCGGAAACATCAGCCGGCCCGTCTGCGGGCAGCGCTGGATACGCAGTTCGCCCTCGCGGCAGCCCGCCCAGAAGGGCTCGTTGACCTCGTCGATATGGGGCAGCAATGCGTTGTCGGTCATCGTCGTATCCTCTGTCAGCGCCGCAGCACCAGGGCGCCGGTGGGCACGCCCTCGCCGCCGGTGACCAGACAGGTTTCGGCATCGGGCACCTGGTTGCGCGCCGTGCCGCGCAGTTGCCGCACCCCCTCGGTAATCAGGTTGAAGCCGTGGACGTAGGCCTCGGACATCCCCCCGCCGGACGTATTCACCGGCAGCGCGCCTCCGGCCTCCAGGTTGCCGTTCTCGGTGAAGGCGGCGCCCTCGCCGCGGCCGCAGAAACCGTAGCCCTCCAGGGACAGGGGAACCAGGGCGAGAAGGCGTCGTAGATCTGCGCGACGTCGATGTCTCCGGGCTGGATGTCGGATTGCGCCCACAGTCGGCGGGCGGTGGCCCAGCTCGGTCCCTGCAGCGGGTCGTCGCAGAAATAGTTCTGCATGGTCTGGTGCTGGGCTGCTGAAGACCCTGGGCAAAGGCGTGAATGTACACCGGCGGGTGTTGCAGGTCCCGAGCGCGTTCGGCGCTCACCACCACCGCGGCCAGCGCGCCGTCGGTCTCCAGGCAGTTGTCGAACAGGCACAGCGGTTTCGAAATCCAGCGCGCCGCCATGTAGTCCTCCCGCGTCATGGGCTTTGCGTACATCATGGCATCGGGATTGTTGTTGGCGTATTTGCGCTGGGCGATGGCGACGTTGGCCAGATGGTCGCGGGTCGCCCCGAACTCGTGCATGTAGCGGCGCGTCAGCAGGGCGATCTCGTCCACCGGGCGCAGCACCCCGAAGGGGCGTGTGTAGTTGGCGGCGATATCCTCGAGCAGGGCGGAGGTGGTCCTGGCCCAGGGGCGGCGCGCGCCTCCGGAGGCGCGCTTGCGCGAACGCCAGGCGACGCCGACGGTGCACTGGCCGGTGGCCACGGCCATCGCCAGGTTGCCGAGTACCCCGGGCCCCGCGCCGCCGCCGTAACCGACCTGGCCGAACCAGGTGATATCGCCCAGGCCGAGGTTGCGCGCCATTGCCACCTCGGAGTTGGATTCCTGCGTGTAGGAGGCCAGGCCGTCGACCTCGGAGCGGTCGATGCCCGCGTCGTCCAGCGCGTTGAGCACCGCGGTGCAGGCCAGCTCGAGTTCCGAGGGCGCGAGTTTCTTGCCGAATTCCGTCTGGCCGATGCCGGCGATGGCCGTCCTGTCCTTCACGCGCGCGTTCCCTGTGCGGTGAGAAAGTCGAGCAGCCGCCGTTTGTCCACCTTGCCGCTGTCGGTGAAAGGGATGTCCTCTTTCCGACAGAAGAAGTACCGGGTGGGCACCTTGTAGGCGGACAGCTCCTCCTTCAGGCGCGCCCGCAGTTCGTCGCCGGTCACCGCCTGTCCGTCCCGCAGCACCACCGCCGCCGCCACCTCCTGGCCCCGGTCCGCGTGCGGCAGGCCGACGACGTGGGAGGAGTGCACCTCGGGCTGCTCGTCCAGGACGATCTCCACTTCCCGCGGCGCGACATTGGCGCCGCCGGTCTTGATCATGTCCCCCAGCCGCGCCTTGAAAAACAGGTAGCCCTCCTCGTTGAGGTACCCGCCGTCCCCGGAGTGGTAGAAGCCGTCGGCGTCGAAGGTGTCCTCGCGCTCGACCTTGTACAGGCCCTGCATGACGTTGTAGCCGCGGATGCAGATCTCGCCCAGCGTACCCGGCGCCACGGTCTCCCCGGTTTCCGGATCGACGATCTTCAGTTCCACCCCCTCCAGGGGGCGCCCGTAGGAGCCGCGCAGATGTTCCGGCAGGTCCACGTCCATGCGATCGATGGTGTGGGGGCCGCAGGTTTCGGTCATCCCCAGGGAATTGGAGCGCAGCTCCGGGTCGACCGGCGCGGTTCTGCCCGGCAGCAGGGCGTAGATATTGCCGGCCCGGATCGACGACAGGTCGCGCTCGCCAAAGTCGGGATGCTCCGTCATGGCGGTGCCGTAGTGGGGCCAGCCGGCCACGACGGTCGCCCGCTCGCGCTCGATCAGCTTGAGAGTTGCGCCGGGCTCGAACACTTCCTCGTAGATCAGGCTGGCCCCCGCGTGCATCGCGCAGTGCAGGGTGAATACCAGCCCGCCCACCCAGAAAAAGGGCATCGGCGAAAACATGCGATCCCCCTCGACGAGGTCGCGCCAGTGATTGAGGTTGAAGGCATGGCGGATCACCGCGCCGTGGCTGTGCACCGCGCCCTTGGGATCCGCCGTGCTGCCGGAACTGTAGACAATGGTGAGCGCGTCCGCCGGCAGTACGCAGCGCTCGGCGGCGGCGAGAAAGTCGGCGTCGACTCCGGCCGCCGCGTCGGACAGGACCCGCCGGTCGTGACACCAGCCCCGGCCGCCGGCATCGCCCCACACATGGATTTCGCGCAGGAACGGGCAGGTCGGGGTGTAGAGACAGCCCGCGGCGGCGTCGTGCTCCGCCAGACCGGGCAGGCAGGTCTCCAGGCGCTCCAGGTAATCGTTGTTGAGCAGTCTGTCCGCGGTCAGCAGAAGTTCGATATCCGCGTGCTGCAATACGAACCCCAGTTCCCTGGGTTTGTAGAAAGTATTGATGGGAATGACGATGGCCCCGATGCGCGCGCAGGCGAACCAGGCCACCACGAAATCCGGGTTGTTGGGCATCAGCAGACCGACCCGCGTCCCCTTGACGACGCCGCGTGCCAGCAGGCCCCGCGCGAGTTCGCCCGAGCGCCGCGCCGCCTCGGCGTAACTGATGCGGCTGCCCTCGTACACGAGCAAATCGCTGTCGGCGAAACGCTCGCAAACGCGCTGCAGGAACACGGGAGTCGTCGGCTCGTAGTCCGGAAAGGGCATGGATGTCTGGCTCCTGCTGTCAATCCCGCTCCGCGCGGGCGACTCAATTTACCAGACAGGTGGCTTATATAAAAGCGGCGGCCTCACCTCAGCGGCCAGTGGTGATCGTGAGCCCGTGAATTGCGCGTACGGCGTCAGAACGGGTAGTTGCCGCTGAAACCGTGCGGCGACAGGACGTCGCCGCCCGAGCCTGCACACGGATGTGCGCTTTTTGGCATGTTTCAGCGGCAAGCCTACCCGTTCCGACGGCGCTTGCCAGATCCTGGGGTCGAAGGAAATGCCTGCTGCAGGCCTGTGAAACGCAAATTGCAATCAACAGCGACGGCACCGTACCCGTTTCTAATAAAGCCAATTGTCTTATAATGGCGTCACCTCTCCACGCCAACAGGGACGCGGCCTTTCCTCATGCCCGAACAGACATGCCAAAAATAGTCGACCACGATGAACGCCGGGAACGTATCGTTGAAATCGTGGCCGAGATGCTCGCCACCGTCGGTGCGGAGCGAACCACCATTCGCGAAATCGCGCGCCAGTCGGGGTATTCCCGCGGCTTCATCGAGCACTATTTCAAAAACAAGGAAGAACTGATCAGCAAGACCATTCGCTGGATCAACGAGCGCTCGCTGGAACGCGTACAGGAGGCGCTGGACGGCAAACGGGGCATGGCCGCCCTGCGCATCTTCGCCGAGAGCAGCCTGCCGGTAACGCCGGAGATTCGCAACGAATGGAAAATCCGCCTGCAGTTCTGGGGCATGGCCGCTGTCTCCGAGGAGCACCGCAGGGAACAGTCCAAGCGCATTCACGTCGCCGAAAAAATCATTGTGCAGTACCTCGAGGAGGCCCAGGAGATGGGTGAAGTGGAGCCGGACATCGACCTGCTGCCGCTGGCGCACAGCCTGTTGCACCGGCTCTACGGGCAGGGCTGCAATGCCATTCTGCGGCCCAGTTATTTCACCCGCCAGCGGCAGATGCGCGCGCTCGACTACATCATGGAAGAGTTCGTCAAGGCGCGCTAGTCGGGGAAGCGCACGGTGACGTCGTCGGGACAGACAGTGCATTCGCTCGGGCAGGCCTGCTCTTTCGGCGCGCGGCTGACCGCGCTGGCGGCGGCGCAGCCGGACGCGATCGCGCTGGTCTGCGACGAAGCCGACGGCCAGCACCGGCTCAGCCGTCGGGAATTCGATCGGCGGGCCAACCGGTTGGCGCGGGCCTACGCCGCGCACGGGCTGGAGCCCGGTGATGTCGCGACCCTGGCACTGCCCAATGGCGTCGACTTCTTTCTCGCCTGCTTCGCCATCTGGAAACTCGGCGCCATACCCAATCCGGTTTCGCCGCGGCTGCCGCGTTTCGAGCGCGACGCCATTATCGAGCGCGCGGGGCCGCGCTTCGTGATCGGCGTCGATCCCCGGGAGTGCGGTTATCCCTGTTTGCCGGGTGACCTGGATGCGCGACAGTATTCCGGCGAGCCGCACGAAGAGCGCGTCCCGCCGCGCGAACGGGCCCTGGCCTCCGGCGGCAGCACCGGGACGCCCAAGCTGATCGTGGCGGCGAACCCCGCGCTGTACGACCCGGAGCGGGCCTCGCCCCTCTTTCAGGGCCGCCACGCCGTACTCGTGCCGGGGCCGCTGTATCACGGCGCGCCCTTCAGCGCCGCCTTCCAGGGTTTGTTGTGCGGTTGCAAGGTGGTGGTCATGCATCGGTTTGACGCCGAACGCTGCCTGCGACTGATCGAGGAGCACCGGGTGGACCGCATGATGGTCGTGCCCACCATGATGCAGCGTATATGGCGCCTGCCCGCGGCCCTGCGCGAGAGCATCGACGTCTCCTCCCTGACGTTCGTGCTGACCGGCAGCGCACCCTGTCCGCCCTGGCTGATGCGGGCCTGGATCGACTGGCTGGGGGCGGACGTGATGCACGAGGCCTTCGGGCCCAGCGAGCGCATTGGAGGCACTTTCATCTCTGGCCGGGAATGGCTCGAGCACCCGGGGTCCGTGGGCAAGCCCTCCGCCGGAGCCCGCATGAAGATACTGGACGAGCAGGGCAACGAACTGCCCGCGGGCGAGATGGGCGAGATCCATGTCATGCCCGAGGGCGGGCCCGGTTCCACCTTTCACTACGTCGGCGCCGAGCCGAAACTGACCGCCGACGGCTGGCAGTCCGTGGGCGACATGGGCTACTTCGACCAGGACGGCTATCTGTACCTGGGCGACCGCCGGTCGGACATGGTGCTCTGCGGGGGGCGCAATATCTATCCCGCGGAGGTCGAGGCCGCCATCGACGCCTTTCCCGGCGTGCGTTCCAGCGCCGTCATCGGCCTGCCCGACGACGATCTCGGCCAGCGCCTGCACGCCATTGTCGATGTCGGTCCCGGCGAGCCGCGACTCGATGAGGCGGCGTTGCGCGAACATCTCGCCGAACGCCTGGTGCACTACAAGCTGCCCGCAACCATCGAGGTGGTGAACACGTTGCTGCGGGACGACGCCGGCAAGATGCGCCGTTCCGCGCTGCGCGACGAGCGATTGCGATGAGCGGGTTCGCGGGAGACAGCCTGGCCGACTGCTATGCGGCGCACCTGCTGCACTCACTCGGCATCCCGACCGACAGTCGCGACGGCGGCCGCGACCGGTCATCCGACGACCTGGACGCCGCCCGGGACTGGGCCGCGTCGGGTCTGATGTGGCTGACCGGCGATCCGGCGGGCCCGCCGGCGCGCAGCGCCCACGCCGTACCGAGTTGCGCCAGCGGCGCTTTGCGCGCCCTGCGGGCGGTGTGCGGGGATGCCCCGGCGCTGCCCACCGACGGCGCGGCCCTGTTGACCGAACGCAGCGCGATGCTCGGATTCAGCCGGCGCGGGGGCGTGTCGGCCAACGGCACCTGCCACCTGTTGGCAACGGCCGACGGTCTGCTGGCGGTCAACCTGGCGCGACAGTCCGATTGGGAGGTGCTGCCCGCCTGGCTCGAGATCGAACGCACCGTGTCCGACCCGGCGGATCTGGCCGCGCTGCTGCGCGGGCGCAGAGGCGAACAACTTCTGGCGCGTGGGCAGTTATTGGGTCTGGCGGTGGCGCGGGAGCCCCGCGCCGCGAAACCACCACGCTGGTACGATTTCGCGCCGACCGGTGACCGGGTCCCGCGCCGTGAGGGCGGCGAGCCGCCCCTGGTGGTGGATCTGTCGAGCCTGTGGGCGGGCCCTCTGTGTTCACATCTGTTGCATCTGGCCGGCGCCCGCGTTGTCAGGGTGGCCAGTTCGCGCCCCGATGACGGCGCGAGGGTCGCGTCCACGGCGTTTTTCGACCTGCTCGACAAAGGCAAGACGTGTGCGGCGGTCGATTTCAACGATGCGCGCGGCCGGGGGCAACTGCGCCGGCTTCTGCGCCAGGCGGATATCGTGATTGAGGGTTCCAGGCCGCGAGCGCTGAGGCAGCTCGGCATCGATGCGGACGCAGTGCTGGCGGCGCGCCCGGGGCGCCTCTGGGTGAGCCTGACGGGGCACGGCCGCGCCGGCGAGTCTGGCAATCGGGTGGCCTTTGGCGATGATGCGGCGGTGGCGGCGGGGCTGCTGCACCGGTCGAGGGACGGCACCGCGGGGTTTTGCGGCGACGCCATTTGCGATCCCCTGACGGGATTGCACGCGGCGCTCGCGGCAACGAGCCTGTGGCGGCGGGGCCGGGGCGGATTGCTGTCGCTCAATCTGCGCGATGTCGGCGCCCACTGCCGGAGCTTTTACACCTGTGGTGAAACCGGTGTGGTCGTGCCGGCGGATGCGCCGGGACAGTGGGCCTTGCAGTTGCATGATCAGCGTTTTGCCGTGCGCCGCCCCTGTCCGGGGAGGGCGCGCGTCCGTTGCGCGGCGGAGGACACCGGCGATCTCGTCGCGGAGCCGCGTACACTATGATGATGATCGCCAACGTGTCGATTCCCGGCCGGGCGGGGCGCTTCGACGTGCAGTGCGCGGCGGGACTTGTACGCGCCATCGAACCGCACCATCCGGCACGTCGCGAACGGGCCGCTGTATCGCGGGCCGGTGGCGCGGTGGTCGACGCCGGGGGCGGCGCGCTGCTGCCGGGACTGCACGACCACCACATTCACCTGTGTGCCCTGGCCGCCGCGCGCGCCTCGGTGCGCTGCGGTCCCGGCGACGTCGGCGACGCCGGTGGCCTGGCCGCGGCACTGGCCGCGGTACCGGGTGCTGGCTGGATTCGCGGTGTGGCCTATCACGAATCCGTGGCGGGTCATCTCGACCGCGCCGCACTGGATACCCTGTCGCCGCGGCGGCCGCTGCGCCTGCAGCACCGCAGTGGCAAACTCTGGATGCTCAATTCCGAGGCGGCGGAGTGCCTCGACCTCGACCGCTGCCGCCACCTGCCAGGCGTGGAACTGGACGCCGGTGGCCGGCCTACGGGCCGTCTGTTTCGACTGGACGCGTGGCTCGGGCAACGTTTGCGAGCGTGCGGCCAGGGCACCGCGCCGGATCTCGGGATGGTTTCGGATTTGCTGGCGCGCCGCGGTGTCACCGGCGTCACCGATGCCTCGCCCGACAACGGCCCGGCGGCCGTGGCGCTGTTCGAGGCGGCCGCCGCCGGACCCTGGCGGCAGCGCCTGCGCATAATGGGCGGCGACGATCTTCCGGTCCCCGGCCACCCGCGTCTGGAGCGCGGCGAACGCAAGATCATTCTGGACGAGGACAACCTGCCGGGCTGTGATGAACTGGCAGACATTGTCCGGCGCGCCCACCGGCAGGGCCGCCCGGTCGCGGTGCACTGCGTGACACCGGCGGAACTGGTGCTGGCGCTGGCCGTGCTGCGCGAGGCGGGCCCGCGGCCGGGAGACCGCATCGAACACGCATCCCTCGTTTCCCGCGACGTATTGCCGTTGCTGCGCGAAACCGGCGTGCGTGTCGTCACCCAGCCCGGGTTTATACGCGAGCGCGGTGCCCAGTACCTGGCGGCGGTCGAACCGGCCCTGCACGGCGATCTGTATCGCTGCGCCAGTCTGCACGCCGGCGGAATCCCCGTCGCCGGCAGTACCGACGCCCCGTTCGGCGATCCGGATCCCTGGGCGGCGATGCGCGCGGCGGTATGGCGGCGCTGCGCCGGTGTCACCCTGGGTGAGGGCGAGCGCGTGTCACCGGAACAGGCGCTGGCCCTGTTTACCTGTGCCGCGGACGCGCCCGGCGGTGCGGCGCGGCGTATCGGGATCGGCGCCGCGGCGGACCTGTGCGTGCTGGACCGGTCCTGGCCCGAAGCGCGCCTGCGCCTGCGCCGGGACGATGTGCTGGCGACGATCGTCGCCGGCGACGTGGTCTATCGGCGCGGCGAGGACGCGACGTATCGGGACGGGAGTGAAGGCAATGCCGCCGTCTTCGCCTGAGGTTGGCAGCCCGGAATTTCCGGTTCGGTCATTGGCGGAAGTGGCGCGCCTGTGCGCCAGTCCCTGGGGGCTGGAGGACTACGGGCCCCTCGGCGAGTTGCCCTGCCTGCTGATCGGGACCGACAACGGCGAGACAGTGCCGGGCGACCCGGCGCGGATAGCGGCACGCCTGCGCGAACTGCCCTGTCCGGTCCTGGCGCTGGGCCCCGGCGTGCCCGCGCCGCTGCTGCGCGGTGTCGACGTCGTGGTCGAGAACCGGGCCGCGGCGCGGCCGCTGCTGCGCAACATCACACGGCATCCTGTCGCCGCGATGACGCTGGTGCAGTTGTTGCGTCACAATGAAGACGTCGAACCCGTCCAGGGCCTGCTGGCGGAATCCCTGGCCTACGCAACGCTGCAGGGCGGTGCCGAGTTCGCCGCGGTGCAGGCGCAGGGCCTGAATACGGCTGCCGCCGTCGTCGAGGAGGGCCCACCCGTGCTTGTGTCGCGCCGCGGCGCGGAATTGCGCATTCGTTTCAACCGGCCCGCGGCGCGCAACGCCTACAACGCCGCCATGCGCGACGCGCTGTACGAGGCCCTGCAACTGCTGCACGCCGACCCCGATCTGGCGCTGGCGGTTGTCACGGCGGAGGGCGCCTGTTTCAGTGTCGGCGGTGATCTGGCCGAGTTCGGTCGCGTGGCGCACGCCGCCACGGCCCATGCGATACGCAGTGCGCGCAATGTGGCGTCGCTGCTGCTGACACTGGCGCCGCGCCTGGAGTTTCATCTGCACAGCGCCTGCATTGGTTCCGGCATCGAATTGCCCGCGTTCGGGGGCCGCGTCATCGGACGGGCGGACACGTTCGTGCAATTGCCGGAGATCAGGTACGGATTGCTTCCCGGCGCGGGCGGTACGGTCAGTATCCCGCGCCGCATCGGGCGCCAGCGCACGGCCTGGCTGGCGCTGTCCGGGCGCCGGATCAACGCGTCAACCGCGCTGCAATGGGGACTGCTGGACGCGGTGGTGTAAACAGTGGAGTATCCGGTAATCATAACCACTATGACTTGCGGGAGGACAGAGCGACGATGAGTAGATACAAACCCGGTGCGCGACTGCGCAGCGCCGTATCCGATACGGAAGTGATGGTGATCGGCGCGCCGGATACGGACTGCACGATCACCTGCGGCGGCGCGCCGATGCTTGCGGAAGGCGAGGAGGCGCCCGCCGGTGCCGCGCTGGAAAGCGGCGGGGAGGGCGCGCTGCTGGGCAAGCGCTACGTGAACGAGACGGGTGACCTGGAACTGCTCTGTGTGAAACCCGGGGAGGGTGCGCTGGCGCTCGACGGCGCGGAGCTGCAGGTCAAAGGCGCGAAACCGCTGCCATCGTCCGACTGAGCCCACTGCTGGCGGTATGCCGCACGCGAAGACGCGTGCGAACAGATTCGTGCGCGAACAAGGGAGGTCGCAAATGGTAAATGCGGGCAAAACCGCACTGGTAACGGGCGCCTCGGCGGGGCTGGGGAAGGAGTTCTGCCGGCAATTGGCGCGGGCGGGCTATCAGCTTGTGCTTGTCTCGCGTACGCGGGGCGATCTCGAGACCCTCGCGGATACGCTGCGGGAGGAATTCGGCGTGAACTCGACGGTGATTGCGGCGGACCTGAGCGAGCCGGATGCGCCGCGCGCCATCTACGATGAGCTGCAGGGCCGCGGGCTGGCCGTGGACTACCTGGTCAACAATGCGGGCATCGCCGGTCCCGCGCTGCTGGAGGAGCGGGACTGGCAGCGCCAGCAGGCGTTCTTCCAGCTCATGATGTTGTCCGTCGCCCACCTGTGTCATCTGTTCGTGCCACCGATGGTCGAGCGCGGCTGGGGACGGGTCATCAACGTCGGCTCCGTGGCCGGCCGCATCCCGCGCGCCGGCGACTGCAATTACGGCCCGACCAAAGCCTGGGTTATCGCGCTGTCGGAAGAACTCGCCCTTACCGTCGCCGATCGCGGCGTGAAAGTCTCCGCCCTGTGTCCCGGCTTCACGCACACGGAATTTCACGATCGCGCCGGGCTGACGGAGATGAAAAACTCCCTGCCGAAATGGTTCTGGTACGACGCCGAAACCGTTGTCCGCGAGGGGCTGGATGCGGTGGAGCGGGGCAAGCGCGTGATGGTCTCGGGTCGGCTCTACCGGCTGCTCGACCCGTTGTTCCAATCCGTGTGGACGCGCCGGTTCTTCACGTTGAGCGACGGCCGCAACTGACCCGGATCGGCGCGCTCCGCCCGGCGGGGTTCGTTAAAATATAGTTGCAGCTATGGGTGGGCCTGAGTATATTCAACCCGGTATCAAGGGTCACTGTCGACGATGGTGCCGCAACGACCCGTGCGTGTCCCTGCGGCTGAGCCCTCGCCGCGGACGATCCGTCACGAAGGTAACGCAGAACATAACGATAAAGGGGTGATCATGCACAAATATTCCCTCCCACTGGTTTTCGCCCTGTGCGCCGTGCCCTTCTCCGCGAGCGCGCAACAGTCCAAGCCGCTTGTGCTCGAGGAAATCATCGTCACCGCGCAGAAACGCACGGAGACCCTGTCCGACACCCCGATGACCGTGAATGTGCTGACGGGCGAGCAGATCGCGCAATTCGCCAATTTTCAGTTCGAGGACCTGAGCAAGATGACCTCGGGCCTGGCGATATCGGGGCTCAACTTCGACACCGACATCGCCACACGCGGCCTGGGCACGGACCTCAACGCGCCGATCTCGCCGCGGGTTACCACCTATCTCGACGGCGTTTCCATCGACCAGCAGCGCGGCATGTTCAGCGGTTTGTACGACCTCGGCCAGGTGGAGGTGCTGCGGGGTCCGCAGGGTACGCTCTACGGCCGCGCATCGCCCGCCGGCGCCATTACCATCCGTTCCCGCAACCCCGACCTGGGGCAGATGGACGGTTATATACAGCAGAGTTTTACCGAGCACGACGGCACCAATACGCAGGCGGCCCTGTCGTTGCCGCTGATCGAGAACGAGCTGGCCGTGCGTATCGCGGGACTCTACGACAACAACGAGAACAACGATGTCGAGAACATCACGACGGGCGAGCGCAACGAAAACGAGACGCCGGGCCTGGCGCGCCGTGATCCTGTGGGAGCCGACGAGTGATTTCAATCTGCGTCTGATCTATCACGACATCGAGGACGATTTCGATATCGACCCCGTGGTCAAGGGCCAGGGCCTGGAGTTCGACGACCGCATCGCGCTCGCCGATTTTGCGTCGACCATGAAAAACGAAACCGATTACGCCATCGCGGAAATCAACTACACCTTCGCCAACGACTGGATCGCGACACTGGCCGCCAGCTCCCAGGACAACACCATCACGCGCATCTGGGACGACGATGCCTCCCCCGTGCAGGGCAGTGAGCAGACGGTGATTTCCAAGGTGACGGGCCTGGAAAACTACGAGCTGCGCCTGGCCTCGCAGGGCAACGATTTATGGGACTGGACGGTGGGTGCGTTCTACCAGGAATCCGATTCCGAAACGCCCGTGTTCGCCAATACATTCCGCACGCCCGGCCCCGGTTTTCTTTTGCTCACCAAAACCACGGGGCCGGCCATCATCAGCGCGGACGTGTTTGCGCTGTTCAGCCACAACACGATCCATGTCTCCGAGCGAGGCACGATGACGGTCGGAGTGCGCTACAACAGCGAGCAGAGCGACAGCGTGCAGAACTTCACCAACGAACTGGCCGTCGTCAATCCCGACGGTACGCTGGGACCGCCGACGACCTTTGAATTTGTCGGTATTGTGCCGGAGGATCAGGAGACCGACGACGACGCCATTACGGGCACATTGAAGTATCAGTACCGCTTCCGGGACGATCTGATGGCCTACGCCAGCTACGACCGTGGCTGGCGCCGGGGCTCCGCGAACGTCGCGGGCCAGCCCAACCCGCCGGTGTTCGGCGCCTTCGACGCGGAAGAAAGCGACAATCTGGAACTCGGCTTCAAATGGGATCTGCTCGGCGGCAGGGGCCTGCTCAATGTCGCGGCCTACTACCAGTTGTATACGGATTTTCAGTTCCAGGCGGATTCCGTGGAGTTTCGCAGCCCGGACGGCACTGTCCAACTGGCCTCGCCGGTGGTCAACGTCGACGAGGCGGAGTCCTACGGCATCGACAGCGACCTGACCGTGTTGCTGTCGCAGAACTGGCGCCTCGGTGCGGCCCTCAGTTCAACCAGGCCGAATTGACCGACGCGGGCAACGTGCCCTGCACCACCGGTGAACCGCTGTCCGACGAGCCCTTCGATTTCAACACCTGCGACCTGGCGGGGGAACGCGCCGGACAGTTGCCGGAGTGGTCGGGCAACGTAAACACGGAGTACTCGCGGGAACTTGGCGCCCTCGGCGGCGAGTGGTACGTGCGCGGCCTGTTCAACGCCGAGAGCGAGTACTACTCCGCCAGCGAAAGGCAGGATCTGGACAGTTACGCGACCGTGGACCTGTTCCTCGGGCTGCGCGCCGTGTCGGGGCGATGGGACGCCAGCCTGTGGGTGAAGAACGCCTTCGACGAATCGGCGGAACTGAAGACCGAAAGGCGCAACCCCGTGCCGGACTTCGAGAACGGCGGCTCCGCCGATACGGGACTTGTGTGGATCAGGCGGCAGTTGAATCCGCAAACCTTCGGCTTCACGGCGAGTTATCACTTCTAGCCGACGTTCAGAGCCTTTTCAGCGCCTGGTGGCGCCACTGGTGGGTGCGACTGCCGGATAATGTCAGGTGCCGGCCGCCGCGATCAGTTCCGGCCTGTACTCGGGGTGCTCGGTCAGCCACTCGGACATCGCCCGCATCGACTCTTCGTTCTTGCGGTTGATGAAGGAGTAGATCTGCGACTCGAAAAGCCGCCACGGGAAATCCGTCAGATTGAACCGCTCCTCGAAATGCAGGCGGGTGCGATTGGGGCCGATACGTTCCAGGCGCACGCGTCCCGTCTGGTCGTTACCCGGTGTGTCGCTGATCATGGTGTAGGTGTAGCCCCGGGCGTGTTCGACATCGGTCACCAGCTCCAGCGCCGTGCCCTGTCGGCCGAGGGGCATCTGGAAGATGACTCTGCGCAGCAGGCCGTCGCCGCTCTCGTCGCCCGGATGCAGCACCTCGACATCGATGACCATGGGCGCGTACTCGGGCCAGGCGTCGTAGTCCTGCATGATTGCCCAGAGCCGCTCCGGCGAGTGGGGCAGTTCGATCGACCAGCGGTGTTCCAGCGGCCCGTCGTCGTCTCCGGCGGTGGCGACGCAGGCTCCCACATAAAGCATGGCGAGCACGAGCAGCGCGATGCACCCGTAGCGCAGCAGCTTCATGATCGGGCGCCGGAATCCGCCTTGTCTATTCGGCGGTGCCGCCCTCGGCGCCGGACTCGACTGGCGTCTTGCCCTCACTCTTGGCGTCTTCGGCAAGTTCCTCTTCGGTCTCCCGCATCTCTTCGTAGGATTCCTCAAAGGTAGAGTCGATTGGTTCCCCGGTTTTTTTGTCGCCGCAGGCGCTCAGGCCGCCAAGTGTCAGAACGATTGCCGTCAGAACTGTCAGTAGTCGTTGCGCTGGCATGATACAACTCCTCTGTGGCTTCGGGCAGAGTATAGCGCAATTGCCGTACTCATTCCGGCGAAACGCCGGTTTTCCCGGGTGGCGCCAGCCAGCGGTCGAGGTCGTCGGCGAGCAGCAGCTCGGCGTCACAGGGATGGATGGCCAGCCGGGCGCGGCCCGTGCAACGCGCCAGCAGCAGGTTGACCGCGTTGCTCGCGCGCAGTGCCGTGCGCCGGCCCTTCGTGTCGGCCTCAAACCCCAGCAGCGGCAGGTGCCGCATGCGACCTGTTTCGGCATCGTAGACTCCCGTGAGGAATTCGTAATAGCGAAAGCCCAGATCGGCCAGTTCGCGACGGCCGATCGCGCCCATCGCCCAGGCTGGCGGCACATAGGTGCGGGGCGCCGGCAGGTCGTGCCGGTCGAACCACTGGCGGCAGGCGCGAATCAGATCGGCGATCGCCTTCCCATTGAGAGCCAGATGCTCCGCCGCCCGGCGCGAAAGCAGCAGACCGTGCAGCCGGTGGTAGATGTTGCGATAACCTTCGATCGCGTGGTGCCAGCCATGTCCCGCCAGTTCGTGCCCCCGTGCGGCCAGCGTGCGCAACCGCGCCAGGTCCGCCTCCTGCCAGTCGCGGCCCGGCACGATCAGCAGCAGCACCGGTTGCAGGCCGGCGTTCTCCAGTCGCGCGGTCAGGTGTTCGACCCGTGACAGGGTCTCGGGCATGACATCGTGCACCGAGGCGATGAAAGTTGGTTCACTGCTCATGGGTGTTCCGACGGGCGCTCCGGCTCCGGTCCAACCAGGCTGTCCACGCGCGCAGGTTCCAGTCGTTGAGGTAGTGCGCGGCCTCGCGCGCGTTTTTCGAGCACTCCCTGCGCGTGGCTTCGGGCAGCGCGGATACACGCCGCAGCGCCTGGGCCAGGCTTTCGTCGTCGCCGATGATAAACAGTGCCGCGGCCAGTTCCGGCCAGTCGGTGATACCACAGGCGCGCGATACCAGCACCAGGCGCCCCCGCGCCATCGCCTCCAGTGCCACGGTGCCGAAAGATTCCACATGCGAGGGCAACACGAGCAGATCATGTGAGTCGATCACGTCCACCAGGGCATCCCGCGGCTGCCAGCCGATATAATCGAAATTGGGCAGTCGCGTGCCGGCAGCTTCCACGATGTCACGTTGGGGCCCTTCGCCGGCGACCGTGAAATGCAGTTCCGGCAGAGCTGTGGCGGCCTCTATCAGTGCGGGGAGGTTTTTTTCCTCGGCCAGGCGTCCGACGAAAAGCACGCGGCGCACGTGCGCCTTGATCGGTACCTGCGGACGTTCGATGAACTCGCTGGACACTGAAGTGCCCATCAGCTCCACCCGATGGGCGCCGAATTCCCGCGCCTGGTGCATCATCTCCCTGGAGTTGGCCAGAACCAGCTCGCTGTGGCGGAAAAGCAGCCGATTGCAACTGCTCAAGTACCACTTGCTCAGGCTGCCAAACAGCGTGGCCCAGTACATGCCCGCGAGTGCTTCGAAGTGTGTGTGAAAGGCCGCAATCACCGGTATATCCATAATTCTGGCGGCCAGCAGCCCGGCAATGCCGTAAGGCCCCGGGGTGGGCAACACGATGACGTGGGGCCGCACGTCGCGTAGCTCACGCCACAGCCTGATGGGGTTGGGCAGCCAGATCTTCTGTGTGCTGTCCCCCGGCAGCGGCGGCAACAGATAGCGGTTCCAGGCGGAGCGCTTGCCTCCGGGACAGACCAGCACCGACCGGTCGATTCTGCTGTCGAGTTGCCGCACGAGGTCCGCGTAATAGGAGCCGACACCATTGCGTTCCGGCGGTGAGTCGGATACCACAAGCACGCGCATGGATTTGTATCGGGCGCTGCCGGGAGGCTCGACCTTTTCGACAGCGGTCACAGCTGCGCCTCGCTCTGGCACCAGGCGCCGAAGCGTCGGCGAATGAGGGTTTCATCCAGCCCCCAGCGGGACAGCGGCGGTTGGGGTTGGGGCCGGTGCGCCTGTTGGCGCGCTTCGGTGAGGCGCAACTCGGCTTCCACACCCGGTGCGAGGTTCCAGCCCAGTGCCTGGTAGAGCCCTGCGACGGTCGCGCGCGGCTGGTGCGCCAGTTCCCGCGCGGTTACCGTCAGTGTCCGTTCTTCTCCCAGGGTGCGTCTGACGCGATCCAGGTTCTCGTAGTAGAACTGCAGGCAATCGAGCAGTTCGGAGCGAAACTGCGGGTCGTCGGCAGCGATTCCGAACAGCGCCAACCCGCCGGCCAGGGAATTGAACTGCGAGCCGATCACCTGCGCCGCGTCGCGCTCGCAGATAACCAGTGTGCTGTCGGGGAAACGCTCGGCCAGGCTGTTCGCCATTCCCGCGAAGGCGGCGTTTTTAGACAGCAGGGTGAGGTCGCTGCCGTGTACGTAGAGGTGTTTCTGCAGGCAGCGGGTGTACCAGTCCATCACCCACTGCTGCTCCCGATGGTCGACCTCCCGGTCGAACCGTCCCATGCGCCACAACCAGTGCGCCTGGGGAAAGGGCACCACCAGCACAAAACAGCACAACAGCGGCAGCAGCACCAGGTAGTCTTCCTCCGCCGCGGAGAGACTCGTCGGATGGACGTCGTCCAGGCTGCCGAGTACGGTGCGCTCCAGCCAGCGCACCACCCGGCCCAGCGGTGCCCCGAGGCGCCGGTCGACAGCGGCGACGCCGAGCAGCAGGTAGCGCTGCGAAATACTCGGGGCGAACAGGCATTCCCAGGTGGACAGTGTGCTGAATCTCCGGTCACAGGCCAGGAGCCGGTGCAGGTAGGTGGTACCGCTGCGCGGAACGCCGAGAATAAACAGCGGCCGGCGTATAGCGATGTCCCGGTAGCGGCGAAACAGAATTTCGTCGAGCAGGAAACCGAGCCAGTGCAGTAATTGCAACGGGACAAACAACAGCAGGAACGGGATGAGCACCGCCAGGCGTCGCAGATAGCGGCCCGGCCCCGGAAAAGGCCGGGGAAAGAGCGCCTGCCGCAACAGGTCGAGCAATCTTGCCAGCGTTTTCAGCAGCATGCGGGGGTGCGTCCGGTTGTCCCCAACCGTGCATCGGGGTGGCCGGCTGGCTCCATCGACATCATATCAGTGTAGCGCATGGGCGACTGTCGCGGGAATTGTTGCACAGTCGGGGCGCGCCGACGAGATATATCAACAGCGGGAGCGAGCGGCGCCGCGAATCTTGCACGGCGCCGGGAGGTCAGCTATTGCGTGGAGGTGCCGCATCTGCGGTGACTACTGCCACTGCAGACCGAGTTTCTTGTCGAGCCAGATTTGCTCGAGCCCGTAAAAGATCGAGCGGTACGCCTCCGGGGGGCACAGTTCGCCGTTTGCATCGACGCAGCCGGGAAAGTTGACAGCGACCCTGTTGCGTTCATCGTCGTGGCGGATGATCGTGCCCTGGAGCACTGCCTGCTCGCCTGCGAATTCGACATTGACTTCAACTTGCTCGCCCCGCTCTCCCAGTGGCTTGTCGGATTCCAGAAACATGCCTGTCAGGGAGATATCGAGCACGGTTAGTTGTGTGGATGCGTGTTTGCCGGAAACGGAAACCGCGAGTTTTTCGGCCGGGGTGTCCTTCAGTTGCTCGACGTTGAGACGCCAACTCGATCTGAGGTCGGCGTAGTCCGAGAGATACTGCTTGAGAAACTCCAGCAGCAGCGGGATGTCCGCATTCTTCAGGAGAGCAGCGCCGTGTGAATCGATTTCAACCCCTGCTTCAGTCTGCGTGATGGTCAGCTTCCCGAAATTCAGGCTTTCCATGAGCTTCTCCGATGGCTGCGCCACTTCTTATTGAATGTAAACTGCTCGCAGTGTCCTGTGCAATATGACCTGATCGGGGGATGAATCGCAACCCGCAGGCCGGGATAGCATCGGCTTCGGCGGCGGTGGCATGAAAACCCGACAGTAACGAGTGGTCTACCTGGCTCCCGGAAAGTATCGCGCGCGGCGATGGTCACGGCAAGGGCGGGGTACAGGTACTATTTAACGGAGATTGTTAGCGGAGACTGTCCGTTAGCGGACGCTGTATAGCGACCGCCGATTGCTCGTCGGCGCGGTGAGGTCAAGCCTTGCTCCAACTGAGCGCCCGGCAGTATTAAAAATGCACGGTCGGGGTAGCGGGAGATCGTCCTTGTAAAGACGACTTCGCGCGAAGATTCAGCTGTCGAGAAAACCGTACAGCTTGCCGGCGGTTTCACAGAAAATGCGCCGCCGCTTGCCCTCATCGACGCCCTGTGCCATCGAGTTGATCAGATGCCGGGAATTGGGCCAGTCCGTAATATGGTGTGGAAAGTCCGAGCACCACATCATGGTGTCCACGCCCACGGCGTCGCAATTCTGTATGCCGAACTGGTCGGACACGACGCCGACCTTGCAGTTGCGCAGGTAGTACTCGCTGGGCAGCATGGACAGATTGACGCCGGTCCAGTAGCGATTGCGCCGGTAGCGGTCGTCCAGTTCCTGCTTGAAGAAGGGTACCCAGCCGGCCCCCACCTCGCCGCCGACGATGGTAAGTCCCGGATAGCGCTCGAAGACGCCGCTGAAGATGAATTCCGCGAACAGGATCGGCATCCGGCTCATGGTCGTGGAGAACGCCACAAGCTGGGGAACGCCGCCTTTCTGGGCGACTTTTTTGGTCTTCACCGTAGGCGGCGTCAGTCCGATATGGATGTGGATGGGCATCTCCAGCTCTTCGGCCACTTTCCAGAACTTGTCGTCCTCTTCCGACAAAATGGCCTCCCCGCTGGGCCAGGTGGCCAGGCCGACACCCTTGGCGCCGGCTTCGCTGGCGCGCTTCAGTTCCCCGACCGCATCGTCGATGGTGGTGGAGGGCATCTGCCAGATGGCGCCCAGGCGCTCGGGACAGTGGTTGCAGAAGTCGGTGATGAAATTGTTGTAGGCCTGCATTCCCGCCAGGGAGAAGTCCCTGTCCTGGCTCATGAAGTAGATCATGGTGCGCTGGGGCGGAAAGAACACGGCGGCGTCTATGCCGTCCTCGTCCATCAGTTCCAGACGTTCGGCGGGCTGGTAGATGCCGGGATGCATTTCGTCGTATTTGACGCCGGTCCATTTCAGCGTCTTCGGCGTCTTGTTCATGGCCGCCACCAGGCCCAGGGACTCGACCGCGTCGCCGAGTTGCCACGCGTCGCCGCCGTCCTTGTCTTTGGTCAGTTTCGGCGCCTTGTCCCGATATTTCTCCGGCAGGTATTTCTCCCACAGATCCGGAGGTTCGATGACATGCTGGTCACAATCGATCGTTCTGTACTGCATGGCAAATTCCTGCAGTTGTACGGGCGCGGCGGCGGGATGCGGCCGCCTCAGTTACCCGGAGCATATCGTATTAAAAGACATCTGTCATGTTTAAGCGCTGCCGGGTAGTGGCTAATTTTGAACATATGCCCACGTGTGTCAGAAGGGCATGGAACCGTGTGGAACGACGCCAGACAGCGGCCGTCCCTGCACACGGACGTGCGCTTTTTGGCGTGTTCCAGTGCCCCATAGCCGCCCCGGTGCGGTACCCATGTGCCACGATTGAAACTGAGCCGCCACCGAAGCCGGACTCATTGCGTCGCCGGCAGCGTCGAGGTCCGGGCCAACTGCCTGGCTTTGGCGGCCATGTCCAGCACCACGTCGCCGAACATCTCCATCCTGGGGTTGTCCGCGCCGCCCTGCACGTAGCGGGCGTAGCCGGCCTCCAGCACGCAGGCCATCTTGAAGCGCGCCAGGACGATGTAGTAGTCCATGGCGTCCACGGGCAGCCCGCTCTGACTGGCGTAGCGCTGCAGCAGCTCGTCGCGCGACGGCATGCCGCTGAAGTCCACGTAGCCCGTGTCGCGGTTCTCGTCGGGGTCGGGCCAGGTCATCAGAATCCAGGCCAGATCCAGCAGCGGATCGCCCACCGTGGCCATTTCCCAGTCTACGATCGCCGCCATCTTTGCCGTGTCGCCGTGGTGAAACATGACGTTGGCGAACTGGTAGTCGCCGTGAATAATCCCCGGCGTGAAATGGCGGGGCGTATGGTTGCGCAGCCAGGTCGCGGCCTCGTCCAGGCCGGGTATGTCGCGGAACTTGATTTTGTCCAGATGTGCCAGCCAGCGGTCGACCTGCCGGTCGAGGAACCCCTCGGGCTTGCCGAAACCCTCCAGGCCCGCGGCGCGCCAATCCACCTGGCCCAGTTTCGCGATGGCGTCCACCAGTTCCCAGGCCATCCCCCTGCGCAATTCCGGCGAGTCGCGGAAGGGTGGCGGCAGTTCACCCATCGGCGTCCAGCCGTCGATATGCCCCATAATGTAAAAGCAGGCACCCAGCACATCGGTGTCGTCGCACACGGCGATACCCTCCGGGTGCGGGACGTCGGTCCCGTTGAGCGCATGGATGACGCGGAATTCGCGCAGCATGATCTCGTTGCGCCCCTGCGGCACTTTCGCCGGCGGCTTGCGCAGCGCCATGTGCGCGTCGCCGCGGCGCAGTTCGAAAATCTCGTTCGAGGCGCCCCCGGAAATGAAGGTGGCCGTGAGGGGCTCGCCGCTACCGGGCAGCCCCTGGTCGTCCATCCATCGCTCCAGGGCGGCGACATCGATTTCGGGGACGTGTTCTTTTTGCGCCTGTTCGTTCATCAGAGATTCCCCACGGTGTCTTCGAGATAATCGGCGAATTTCCGCTGGGCGGCCTCGCGTTTCGCGGGCAGCCATTCGCTCGGCCACAGCGGATCATCGGAGGGCTTGTAGCGGCGCAGGACCTGTTTGGCCACGGTGATCCGGTGGACTTCAGTGGGACCGTCCATGACACCCATGGTGGGTACCGTCATCCACATTCCCGCCAGTGGCGTCTCGTTGGAACAGCCCAGGGCGCCGTGCACCTGCACCGAGCGGCGCACTATGTCGTGCAGTACTTCCGCGGCCTGCACCTTGACCGCGGAGATGTAGATGCGCGACTTGTGCCGGTCCCCCTTGTCGCACCACCAGGCGGCGTACAGAACCAGCAGGCGGAACTGCTCGAGCTCGATGAAGGAGTCGGCGATGTAGTTCTGTATGCTCTGTTTCTCGGACAGCAGGCTGCCCTGCGTGAAGCGGCTCAGGGACCGCTCGCACATCATGTCCAGCGCCCGCTTGCAGTAGGCCACGGTGCGCATGGCGTGGTGGATGCGGCCGCCCCCGAGGCGTTTCTGCGCCAGCTCGAAGGCCTTGCCGGGCTCGCCCAGCACCGCATCCGCGGGCAGGCGCACCTTGTTGTAACGAACCCAGCCGTGGCTGCCGGGCTCGTCCAGGCTCTCGTGCATCAGCCCCACATTGCGCAGAATCTCGATTCCGGGGGTGTCGCGGGGCACCAGGAACATCGTAGTGCCCTGGTACACGGGCACGTCCGGGTCGGTGACGGCCATGACGATGAGGAATTCGGCGAAATCGGCGTGCGAGGAATAGTATTTCTCGCCGTCCAGCACCCACTCGTCGCCCTCGCGCCAGGCGCGGCAGCGGAACTGGGCCGGATCGGAGCCGCCGCGCGGCTCGGTCATGGAATAGCAGGACACCATCTCGCCGTCGAGCAGCGGCTGCAGGTATTTGCGTTTCTGCTCCGGTGTGCCGTAGTGGGCGATGATCTCGGCGTTGCCCGTGTCCGGCGCCTGGGTGCCGAAGACCCGCGAGGCCCACTGGCTGCGCCCGAGAATCTCGTTCATGAGGGCGAGCTTCAGCTGACCGTAACCCTGCCCGCCCAGGTCCGGCGTCAGGTGACAGGCCCACAGCCCGCGCTTCCTGACTTCTTCCTGCAGCGGTTTGATCAGCGCGCGGGTTTTATCGTTGTGTACGTCGAAGGGGTCCGTCGATTTGCTCCAGACCAGCCCGATGGGCTCGATCTCCTCGCGCACGAACTCTTCCATCCAGTCCAGTTTTTCCTGGAATTCCGGTTCGGTCTCAAAGTCCCATGCCATGGTTGATTGTTCCTCTGGTTTGTATGTGTCGGCCCGTATGCCAACTGTATGCTTTATCTGTTCAAAGCCATTTTGTGTGTGTCCGCCCGTTTGCCAACCGTATGCTTTATCCGCTCAAAGCCATCCCAGGGTGCGGTCCTCCCGTCAGGCTCGTGGCGACCTCCCAAGGCGGCCCTTCCGCGCCACAAGCGGGGATTCCAGTTGGGTCTCAGCCCATTCTGTTGCAGGGAATTACGCTATAAGTTCCGATACACTGGATCCCCGCTTTCGCGGGGATGACGACTTTTGCGCGGAAAACCAGGCGCATCGCCTAGGCACCCAGCCCCAGCATCTGCCGCGACACCATGCTGCGCATGATCTCCGACGTGCCGCCGCCGATCGTTTCGGTCAGACTCTGCCGCCAGATCAGTTCCGGGCGGCCGGCGAGCAGGGCCTCGGGACCGCCGAGATCGAGCACCGCGCGGGCGATCTCCTGGCAGGTCACGGTGTGGATGATCTTGTTCATCGCCGCATCGACGGCGGCATTGCGGTCCGCGACCATTGCCTCCAGAACCTTCAGGCCCAGTATCTCCGTTTCCATGACCCTGGTTGTCAGCTGCGCCATGCGCATCCTCACGACCGGGTCATCGGCGCGATTGTGGTCGCCGAGCCACGCGGCCATTTCCTCCAGGTCGCGGCGCACGCGACCCGGGGGAAACTGGATGTGGCGCTCGTCGGCGAGCGCTTCGCCGATGATCGGCCAGGCGCCGTTCTCGGGGCCGACGCGCTGCCCGGCGGGCACCCGCGCCCCGTCGAAGAGCACCTCGTTGAGCTGGTCGCCGTCCACGGTGGGCAGGGGCGACACGCGTACCCCCGGCGTCGCCTTGTCGCAGATAAACAGGCTCAGGCCGCGGCCGCGGCTCTCCTGGGTCCCCGTGCGTGCCAGTACCCACAGGTAGTCCATGTCCTGGGCGTAGGATTGCCAGCATTTCTGGCCGTCGAGAATGTAGGCGTCCCCGGCGTCGTCCGGTCGGGCGCGCAACCGCAGCGCCGCCAGATCCGAACCGGCCTCCGGTTCCGAATAGCACAGGGAAAAGTGAATCTCGCCCGCCCGTATGCGCGGCAGAAAATCGTCCTGCTGCTGTTTGGTGCCGTGGCGGATGATCGACTTGGCGACGATGCCGGCCGCCAGCGGGTTGCGGGCTGCCCGCGCGTAGGCGACCTCGTTCCACAGCAGGTATTCGTGCACCGGGCCCTTGCCCAGCCCGCCGAATTCGATCGGCCAGCTCAGGGCGAGCCAGTTCTTCCGTGCCATCGCGGCGAACATGGCCTGCACTTCCGGCCAGCAGTGGCCCTGGCCATAGAACCCGTCCAGCTCGCGGTAGTCGGTCAGGAATTCGCGCACCTCGTCGCGGAATGCCCGCTCCTCGGCGGAAAACTCGATATTCATTCAGCTGGCGTCCGGGCTACCGGCGTCCGTGCTGCCGGTGTCCGTGCTGCCGGCGTCCGGGCCGCCGGCGTCCGGGCTGCCGGCATCCGGATCGGGGTTCCAGACCGGGTCGCGCTTTTCGGCAAAGGCCTTCGGCCCCTCCTCGAAATCGGGGTGCGACCAGTGCGAGCGCAGCAATGCCCAGCCTTCCTCCAGCGCCTCGGCGTAGCCCTTCTCGAGGGAGCCCCAGATGGCGCGTTTGGAAAGCTCCATGGCCCGGGGCGAATTGTGCAACAGTTGCTGTGCCATTTCCCGCGCCAGCGAGCGCGCCTCCCCGGGCGTGTCCGCCAGTTCGTCGACCAGACCGAGCGCCCAGGCGCGTTCCGCGGGCAGGCGGTAGGCGTTGCCCATCAGCGTCATGCGCAGTGCGGTGCCCAGCGGCAGCCGTTTGGCCAGGCCGATATTTTCAAGCGCGCCGACCATACCGACATTGACGTGGGCGTCGACGAACTTCGCGTTGCGCGAGGCGACGACGATGTCCGCGTCCACCACGAAATGATGGCCGCCGCCGACGCAGGTGCCGTTGACGGCGCAGATCACCGGTTTCCACACGTCGTTCTGGTAGGGCGACCAGAACACGGATTCGCGCAGCGGTTTGTCCACGAAGATCTCGTCCGCGGCATCGTCGCTGTCGGCTTCGCCGACGTCGAAACCCGTGCAGAAATGGCGCTCGCCGGCCGCGGTGACGATGGCGACCCGAACCGCGGGATCGTCGCGCACATCGGCCCAGATAGCGCGAAAAATCGCCTGCATTGGCGGCGCCAGGGAATTGCCCCGCTCGACCCTGTCCAGGGTGATGGTGGCGATACCGCCCTCCTTGTCGTAGGTGACGCCTTCCAGAGGTCCGTTCACGTCGATGTCGCGCATATCACTGTGCTCCCAGGCCCGCTTCCGCGAGCAACAGGTCCTGTTCGCGCGCACCCGCCGTGGCCTGTGTCGCCAGGTGGCGAATACGCCGTGAAAAATGAAAAGCCGGTCCCTCCACAGTGACGCCGATGGCGCCGTAGGCCTGGTGACAGGTATACGCGGCCCGCAGAGCCGCATCGCCCGCGGACAGCGCGGCGCCGGCGGCCAGGGTGGCGGCGCGCCCGTCGGCACTGCCACGCGGTTGTGCCTGGACGCTGCACGCGGCGGCCCGCGCCAGGTGCTGTGCGGCGGTGACGGCAATGGCGCAGTCCGCCAGGGGGTGCGCTACCGCCTGGAATTCGCCCAGCGTGCGCCCGAACTGTCTGCGCGCCGCCACGTAGTCGCCGGTTTCGCGCACAAGCCGCAGCCCGGCGCCCGCCAGATAGGCGGCCGCGGCGATGTTGCCGATCGTCAGGGCGCGGGCCGAGCCCGCCAGCGCGTCGCTCGCGGTCGTCGCCCCGCGACCCCAGATTTCGCCGCCGAGTGTCTGCAGCGGTTGCAGGTCCGCGGGTGTGTCGACGCGTGCCACGGCGGTCTCGTTCACGACAAGAAACAGGTCCGCTTCCAGGCCCCAGGGAAACAGGCCGGTGCCGCCGCGACTGACCGCGACCAGGGCGCGGCCGGCGATGACCTCTTCCGCCGCCTCCCGATCGAGTACCTGCAGCGCGAGGAACGTGTCCGCCACGGGCCCGGGAAAGACATTGCGGCCCAGCGCCTCGGCAATCGCACACAGTGTCTGCGCATCGCCCGCGTCCTCCCTGTGTGGGGCGCCGGCGGCGAACACACCCAGCTCCGCCAGTGCCCGCCACAATTCGTGCGGAAACACCCCGTCGCCGCGCCGTGCGGCACCGGCCACGTCCCGCTGCTCGCAGAAGCGGTCGATGGCGGCGCCGATCGCCTGCTGGTCTTCATCGTAGTCCAGTGTCAGCGCCGCGCTCATTGTGCCCCCGTACCCCAGCGCGCCTGCACCAGCGCGCGACGGGCACCGCCCACGCCGTCGAGTTCCTGACGCAGCGCCAGCAGGCGCATGCTCCACACATGGAGGTCGAACTCGTGGGTGAAGCCGATCGCCCCGGACATCTGGTGGGTTTCGGTGAATAACTGGTCCGCCGCGTCCAGTGCGAACGCAGCCGCCGCCGCGGCGGCCTCCGGGCGCGCGCCGTGCCAGGCCGCCTCCCGCGCCAGCCAGCGGCTCGCTTCCAGTGCTATCGCGCACAGGGACAGGCGGTGCTGGATTGCCTGGAAGGATCCGATGGGGCGGCCGAACTGACGGCGCTGCTTGAGATACTCGACGGTGTGGTCGAGGGCCGCCTCCATGGTGCCCACCGCCTCGACGGCGAGGGACAGGCGCCACCAGTCGCGCAGCGGCTGTACCGCCTCCGCGCCGAGGAACTGTCCGGCGCCGTCCGCCTCGAGGGCGTTGCCATCGGCGACCCGGCCCATCGGGTAACCGAAGCTGGTGCGCACCGGTTCCAGATCGTCCGGGCCGAGGGCAACCAGGCGCACATTATTCTCGTCCAGCACGAGCAGGTGCTCGGCGTGGGCGCCGAAGCGCACCGGGGTGCGCTCGCGCAGTTCGGCGCGCGTACACAGTGCCAGCGGACCGTTGACCGGCTCCGCGTGTACGGCCGGCAGAACCATGATCCGCGCCGCGCCGCTCACCACTGCGCCCGCGCGGGCCAGCGCTTCCACCACGAGAGCCGCCTCCAGCCCGGCGAGCTTGTCGTCCACTGCGAGATCGCGTGCGATGTCGCTGAAACCGGCCTCGTCGAGGGCGCTGTGCAACTGCCGGTCGTAGTGGCCGGCGGCATTCAGCTCGATGGCGCGGGCGGGACCGGCCTGTTGTTCCATCAGGCGCTCCACGGCCTCCATGACCGCCTGCTGCTCTTCATTCAGTTCGAAATCCATGACGTCGCTATTCCCGCGGCAGTTCGAGGAAGCGCGTGGCGATCAGGTTGAGCTGCACTTCCGTCGCGCCCACCGCCACGCCCGCCGTCATGGCCAGGCGGAAGTTGGTGTCGGCGAAGGAGGCGTACTCCCGGGATTCGGGCCCGAACACCTCCAGGGCCAGGCGGCCGATGGCATTGTCGCAGTGCGTGCTCAGCACCCGCGCCAGTTGGGTGTCCGCCGTGGGCGGCCGGCCCTTGGCGCGCAGGTCGATGACCTTGTACACGAGCAGCCGCGCCGCCTCGCACAGGGCGCGGGCCTCGCCCAGCCGATCCACGATGATGGGATCGTCCAGCAACCCGCGTTCGCGGGCGACCTCGGCCAGATGGTCCAGGGTAACGGCGGCGCGGGCGTAGCGCGCGGCACCGATGCGCTCGAACTGCAATGCGTAGGTTACGACCTCCCACCCCTTGTGCTCCTCTCCCAGCAGGACACTGGCGGGGACGGTGACGTCGGTGAAAAAGACCTCGTGAAAATAGCGTTCGCCCACCACCGAGGGAATCTCGCGCACCTCGATGCCCGGTGTGTTCATCGGCACCAGCAGGACCGAGATCCCCCGGGTGCGGCTGCTCCGGGGATCGGTGCGCACCAGCAGGAAGATGAAATCGGCGTGGTTGCAGTAGGAGGTCCAGATCTTGGAGCCGTTGATGACGTATTTCGCGTCCTCGCCGTCGCCGACCTTTTCCGCCGCGGTGCGCAGGGCGGCGAGGTCCGAGCCCGCCTCGGGTTCGGAAAAGCCCTGGCACCACAGTACGTCGCCGGCGGAGATTCTGGGCAGGTGATAGCGTTTTTGCTCTTCGCTGCCGAAGTGCATGATCGCGGGGCCGATCCAGTTGACGTTCATGTACTGGGAGCCGCGCGGCTCGCCGACAGCCCACATCTCCTCGCCGACGATGGAGTGGCGCCACGGTTCGCAGTCGCGCCCGCCGTATTCGCCGGGCCAGTGCTGGGTGAGCCAGCCCTTTTCGGCCATGCGCCCGCAGAACAGCCGGCTGAAGGCGGCCTGGGAATCGCCGCCCGGCCCGTGCTGGGAGATTTCATCCCAGTTGTCGGGCAGCTCCTCCCGCAGGAACTCGCGGATTTCCCGGCGATGTTCGATGTCTTCCTGTGACCAGTCGAATTCCAATTCACTCCTCCCCGAACACAGAGGCGCTGGCGATTGCACCCTGCGGGCATCGCGGCGCGGGACACCGGACGAACAAATGAGCATGTCAGAAATAGTTTTGCTATACAAGTCAGGTGCCTGAAAAAAATGCTAGACTGCGTTGCGCGTTTTCGGGCACGGTACGAAAACGGTCAATAACGTTTATAACACCGGCGCGGGATGCGCAACCCGCGGCGCATCCTGGAGAGAAATAGCGATGGAAAACCTGTTCAATTATCGGGGCAAGCGGGTGGTTATCACCGGAGCCAGCTCGGGTATGGGCGAGGCGACGGCGAAGCTGGTGCACGAGCTTGGCGCGGAGGTGGTCGCCATCGACGTGAAGCCTCCGGCGTACGACTTCGCCGAGTACATGGAAGTGGACCTGCGCGACAGCGCGGCAATCGAACAGGCGGTGGACACGTTGACCGGCAGCCGGGTACACAATCTGTTCTACTGCGCGGGCCTCCCGGGCGGCAGTTTCCCCGCGGTGGATGTGGTCACGGTGAACTTCATCGCACAGCGGCACATGATCGAGAAACTGCTGCCCCACCTGGAGCGCGGCGATGCCATTGTCAGTGTGTCTTCCGGGGCCGGCATGGGCTATTCGTTTTTTGCCGACAAGCTGCAGCCGTTTATGGATCTGGCGGATTTCGCCGAGGCGCGGGGTTGGGTCGAGGAACACGAGGACAGGGACTGGTTCGAGTCCTACTCCTTTTCCAAGATGTGCACCATTCTCTACACGCTGCGCGCCGGCGGCACCATCACGACACAAACGGGTGTGCGTGTGAACTGCATCAGTCCGGGTCCGACCGATACCGCCATGATGCCCGCCTTTATCGAACAGACCGGCGCTGATTTTTTCGAGCGCTACCCGAAGCCGATCGGGCGCAATTCCACCGCGGAGGAGCAGGCCTGGCCACTGGCCTTTCTCAACAGTCCCGCCGCCAGTTATATCAGCGGCGAAAACCTGTACACCGACGGCGGGGCCTGCTCCGGTGTATTGCACGGCTCCATCGACGCGGCGCTGATGATGCCGGACCAGTGATCGTGCTACGCGCGCACTACCGCTGCTGATTTGGGATAAATGGACGGGAAGGGAGATAAGGTGAGTAAAAAAATGCAACGACCGCTGCCGCAACTGACCGACAGCAACCGTTTTTTCTGGACCTCGGGAGAGGATGGCGTGCTGCGTTTTCTGAGCTGTTCGGATTGCCAGAACATGATCCACCCGCCGATGCCGATCTGCGACAAATGCCTGTCGCGGGAACAGGAAGTGGTGGCTGTGTCCGGACGGGCAACGCTGGCGGCGGTAACGATCAATCACCAGATGTGGATGCCGATGATCGAGCCGCCCTACATCATCGGCCTCGTCGAGATCGAGGAGCAGCCCGATGTCCGCCTCACGACCAACATAGTCGACTGCGAGGAGTCACAGGTGTACATCGGTATGCCGGTGGAAGTGAGGTTCGAGCACTACGAGGATGTCTGGCTGCCGGTTTTCAGGCCGGCGCCACAGGGGGAGGCGGCACGTGGATAAATTCGAGGAAAAGTCCGCCGTCACCGGCCTCGGTCTGTCCGATGTCGGTCGCCGCCTCATGCGCGACCCGCTCGACCTGACCATGGACGCCTGTCTCGCGGCGCTGGCCGATGCCGGCCTCACCCGCGAGGATATCGACGGCGTCTGTACCTACCCCGGCACGGTGGCGGGCGCGCCGGGGATCAGCGGGGCGGCGGCCTGGGACGTCGTCGAGGCGCTGCGCCTGCGGGTCAACTGGTACAACAGCGGGCTGGAGCAGCCGGGACAGCTCGGCTCCGTGGTGGCGGCGATGATGGCGGTCGCCACGGGACTTTGCCGCCACGTGTTGTGCTTCCGCACGGTATGGGAAGCCACCTACACGCACCTGCAGCGCACCGGCAAGGTCCGTTATTCCGGCGGCGGCGGGCGCCTGTCCGGCGGCATGGAATGGCGCATCCCCTACGGCGCCGCTTCGGCGGCCAACTGGATCGCGTTGTACTGCAGCCGCTATATGCACGATTTCGGCCTGACAAAGGAACAGCTCGGCCAGATTCCGCTGAACGGGCGACGCAATGCGGCACTGACGGATTACGCCGTTTACAAGGAGCCCCTGTCCATGGAGGACTATCTGAACGCGCGTGTTGTCACGACCCCATTCGGCCTCTACGACTGCGACGTCCCCTGCGACGCTTCCGTGGCCTTCGTGGTGTCGCACATCGACACGGTCAAGGACAGCAGGCGGGGCACCGGCGTCGGCTTCGAGGCGGTGGGCACCGCCAACAGCGAGCGCGTCTCCTGGGACCAGGGCGATATCCGCTACGAGCCGGGCCTGCTCGGGGCCGCCGAGATGATGTGGTCGCGCACCGATCTGCGCCACAAGGATATCGACATGGTGCAGCTCTACGACGGCTTCAGTTTCAACGCGCTGTGCTGGCTGGAGCGACTGGGATTTTGCGGCGAGGGCGAGGCCGGGGCCTTCCTCGAGGGCGGCCACCGTATCGCCCGGGACGGCGAGCTGCCGTTGAATACCAACGGCGGACAGCTTTCGGCGGGGCGATTGCACGGCTACGGTTTCCTGCACGAATCCTGTATGCAGTTGCTGGGCGAGGCGGGAGAGCGTCAGGTGCCCGGCAATCCCCGCACCTCGATTGCAACCTCCGGCGGCGGCGTGCCGGGCGGCGCGATCCTGGTCCGGGCGCTGTAGGAGTTCGACCGTCGTGTTCGACTACGCCGCTCACGGCCTGATCGAGCCCGTCAACAAACACGACCTGCCAGGCGGCGGGCCGCACACCGTCGGCGCAGTGCTCGAGCGCGCGCTCGCCGCGGCGCCGCTAAGCACAGCACTGGTCGGGCGCAGCGGGCGCTACAGCTACGCCGAACTCCACGATCAGGTGGCCCGCGCCGCGGCGGTCTTTCACGACCTGGGGCTGCGCCCCCGCGACCGCATCGCCGCCTGCCTGGCCAATGACGTGGACATCGTGATTGCGCTGCTGGCCTGCGCGCGCGCCGGCGCAATCTGGGTCGGTATCAACCGTGCCCTGGCTCCCCCGGAGAAAGCGTTCCTTCTCGCCGACAGCGGCGCGCGCATCTATCTGACGGACCCCGAGGGGCGGGACGAGATCACCGGCCGGCTGGCTGAGCTGCCCGCGCTCGAGCGGGTTGTCGTGGTGGATGACGCGGACGGCCCGGACGCCTGGCGGCAGAGGGTGTGTGCGGCGGACCCGGCCGCGCAGCCCGAGGTTGTGGTCGACCCCTTTGCGCCGGCGGCCATCGCCTACACCAGCGGCACGACCGGGCGGCCCAAGGGGGCGGTGCACAGCCATCACAATGTGCTGCTGCCCGGCGCCATCGCCGCCCACGAGGGACGCTTCGGACCGGCCTGCCACCAGGGTGTCATGCTCCCCCTGACGATTCTCAACCTGATGGTGCTCGGGCCGTTGACCGCTTTCCAGGATGGCAGCGCCTGTGTCTGCATGGACAGCCTCAAGCCCGTGGACGTGGCGCAGTGGATCAGGCGCGAGCAGGTGGGCCATTTCGCCTCGGTGCCGACGGTGATTCAGGACCTGCTCACCTCGCCCGATGTCGATCCGGCGGACCTGGCCACCCTCGGCCAACCGGACATCGGCGGCGCCGGTACCGCGGAATCCTTTCAGCGACTGTACCGCGAGCGCTTCGGACAGAGCATGACAGTGGCGTACGGCATGACCGAGGCGCCAACGATCGTTACCCGAACGGATCCGGAGCAGGAACCCAGGGACGAACTGTGCGGCCGCGCCGTGGCGCAGGTGGAGGTGCTGGCGGTGGATGATGCGAAACCGCCCCCTGCCGCCGGATGAGATCGGCGAAATCTGTGTGCGCCCGGCTTCCAGCGGTCCCTACGCCGGCATCTACACCACCATGCTGGGCTACTGGAATCGTCCCGAAGCCACCGCCGAGGCCCTGGCCGGCGGCATGTTGCACACCGGCGATCTGGGTTATATCGACGAGCGGGGACAGCTCTACATTCGCGGCCGCAGCAAGGAGCTCATCATCCGCGGCGGCGCCAATGTGTATCCGGCGGAAGTCGAGCGGGTGCTGACCGGCCACCCCTGGGTGGCTGACGCCGCGGTGCTTGGTGTGGACGACGAGCGCCTCGGGCAGCGCGTCGTGGCGGCGGTGGAACCGGCGGAACCCCATTCCCGATGAGGCGGCGACAGACCGCGCCGAGACCCTCAGGGAGTACTGCCGGCAACAGATCGCCCGCTACAAGGTGCCCGCTGAAATTCGCTTCGTGGACAGCCTGCCGCGCAATGCCATGAACAAGGTGGTGAAGCCGCAACTGGTGGAACTGTTCGAGCACACGTAGAGGGAGTGGCAAAACCCCCGGGGAATCATACGTCAGGGATTTGACCCAATGCCCGCATATCTTCCGCGCGGTCGATATCCACCCCGGCTTCGGGAATAGCAAAAGTCAGAATGTTGCCCTCTTGTTCCAGCAGTAGTTTCTTGGCTCCATGCCCACCCTCAAGTGCAATCAACCGCGGGAAAAGTCGACGGGGAAAAATAGTTGGTATTCCCAGGGTGCCGCTGTATTGCGCACAACAGACCAGATCGCAGTCCTGTCGCCATCGGAGAATCATGGGCGTCAACTGGTCCGGCCCCACCAGGGGCTGATCACCGGCCAGAAGCAATATTCCCTCGTAGTGATTCTGCAATCCGCCCACCGCACTGCCAATGGTTGAACCGATTCCCTCGTACCACCGCGGGCTGTGAATAACCTCCACCCCTGTCAAATCAATCCGCGCCGCTATTTCGTCGCGGCGCGCACCCAGGGCGACATGCAAATCCGCGCCCCGGATCTTTTGGCATTGATCGATGACCCGCTCCAGCAGGGGTTGGCCATCGATCCTGGCAAGCTGCTTGGCTGCACCGAACCGCCGCGACTCACCCGCGGCCAGTATTACCAGGGCGAGCCTGTTCACAGGCCCCGTCGCTGATCCTGCGCAAACAGGATTTGATGGCATTGAGCCAGGGTGGAAAGGGCCACCGATTCCGGAATGTCACCGCCGATATCAAAGCCCATAGGGCCGTGCAAAATCGGTAACAGACTGGAAGCGGTGCTTATTCGCGCAATCTCCAGGGCCGTGTTCTTGCGGTCGACCGGCCCCAGCAATCCCACATAGCGCAGTGAACCAACCCCTTCCAGACGTGCCAGCCAGGCCGCGTCCAGATTGAGGCTGTGCGTCATCAGTATGGCGGCGTCCGCGTTGACTTCCGCCTCAAGATCACCGGGGCCCTGTCGCAGAAAGCGCTCCGCCTGGGGAAATTCCTCCTCACGCGCATAGGCCGGGCGATGATCCACCAGGGTGACTCGCCAACCGAGAGAAGCGGCCAGGCTGACCAGGGGCTGAGCGTCCACGCCGCCACCGAACACCCAAAGATTTACGGGAGGCGGATGTTGGTTCAGTGACCACGTGCGTACTGTTTCCGACACCAGCTGGTGCCTTTTATTGAGGTTCCTGCCCGGCAATTCGGGCAGTTCAATCTGCGTCGCGTTATCGAGGGGTGAGCCGGTTTCATCCAGCAGGATCAGAGCGTTCAGATCTTTGGGGTCATCCGCTCGAAAGCATTGCAGCAGGAAACTGCTCTTGCCGGCCTGCATACGATCGAGCAATGTCAGCAGCAACTGCCGGTGGGCAGATGCCAGTACCTGTACCAGAACCTCCACGCGCCCGTTACAGCCCAGGCCGAGTTCCGCGGCGATGTTCTCCTCATCCATGCTGTCGTAAAGAATGCACCTGGCTTGATGAAAGGCCAGCACTTTGCGAGCGTTGAGGCGGATATCCGCCTCCAGGCATCCACCGCTGATAAGCCCGAAGCTGCGCCCATCAGGGGCTACCAGCATCATGGCGCCGGGGAGACGGTAACTCGAACGATGCTTGCTGACCACCGTTGCCAGGGCCCAGTCAGCGGCGGGGTTATTTCGAAGTTCTCGCAACAGGTAATAATGATGTGCACTGACTGGCATGGGGAGTCAATTCAAGCGGTGCAACTGCTGAGGGCCTCGGCCAATTTTATGGACAAGGGCCCGCACACTTTTCACGATTTCATCGCCTTGGCCGCATTCTTGATGGCATGGCGAATACGGATGTAGGTGGCGCAGCGGCAGATGTTGCCGGACATACCCTGATCGATATCCGCGTCGCCGGGATCGGGTGTGCTCTGAAGCAGTGATATGGCCGACATGATTTGCCCGGATTGGCAGTAACCGCATTGGGGCACGTCGACGTCCTGCCACGCGGTCCGAACGGCATCGGCCACTTGCCCCCTCACGCCTTCGATCGTCGTGATTTCCGCCTCTCCCACGCTCTCTACCGGCGTGGTGCAGGAGCGCTTTGGTTGGCCGTCGATGTGCACGGTACAGGCACCGCACTGGGCAATGCCGCAGCCATACTTGGTGCCGATCATCCCCAGGCGGTCACGCAACACCCATAAAAGTGGTGTGCCTTCCTCCACCTCGAGCTCGTGCCGGGCGCCGTTAACAGTAAGTTTAATAGCCATGACAGACCTCCTCAGCTCAAGCCGTCGATGGGCAGGCGATCCTGCTCGCCCGTGGTAAAAATGGGCAGACGACGAACACGCAGCCCGGTGGCGGCAAAAATGGCATTGGTCAATGCCGGTGCCGCCGGTGGCGTGGGCGGTTCACCCACTCCGCCGGGAGGCGCGTTGGATTCCACGATCTTTACCTGCATGTCACGCGGCGCTTCGTCAATGCGCATCAGGCGCCAGTCCGGAAAATTTGCCTGTTCGATGGCGCCGTCGCTGGCTGTGATAGCACCGTAAAGCGCGTTGGACAGGCCGTAGAGCGTCCCGCCCTCCGTCTGCGCTGTCACATGGCGTGTGTTGACCACGGTGCCGGCGTCGATCGCGGACCAGACGCCGGGTATGGCCAGGCGGCCGGATTCGTCGACTTCGACTTCGACCACCGTGGCGACGTAACTGAGGAACGAACGGTGTGCGGCGATCCCCAGACCCCGTCCCTTTTGCAACTCGCGCCCCCAGCCTGCCATGGAGGCCGCCTCGCGCACCACGTTGGCCAGGCGGGCAGTGTCGATCGGATAGTCCGCCATGGGATCGCCGTAGTTGTCGTACTCGGCTCCCTCTTCCCGTGGATCGACGTGGCGCGGTGCGCCGATCAGTTCCAGCAGGTAATCCTTCTGGTCCCGTCCTGCCGCATGGGCCAGTTCCGCGGCGAAGCTCTGAATGGCGAAGGCGTGATAAATATTTGCCACCGATCGCAGCCAGCCGATGCGCACATGGGCGGGGGCGTCACCGGACTCCAGCCTCAGATTGGGTACGGCGAAGGGATTGTCCGTCGCCCCCAGGCGCAGTTCTCCCCATGAGGGCCTGTCGAGCCCGGCCTGGAACGTGGAGGGAATGGGCGGAAAGACGGTGCGGTGCAGGAAGGCGGTACACCGGCCCTCCGCGTCCAGCCCGCCTTCCAGGCGCTGGGCGCTGACGGAGTGGTAGTAGCCGTGACGGACCTCGTCCTCCCGTGTCCAGGTGACTTTCACCGGGCGCTTGAGAGCCCGCGCCACCAGGGCGGCTTCCACCACGAAATCGGGTTTCGACTTGCGGCCGAAAGCGCCTCCCAGCCAGGTCACGTTGATAGTGACGTCGTCTTCCGGCACACCACAGGCCTCGGCCACGGCCGAACGTGCCGCCTGGGGCGCCTGGACGCAAGCCCAGCACTCCACCTTGCCCGCGCGCCAGCGTGCGGTGGCCGCGGGCGGCTCCATGGGGGATTGCGACAAATGCGGCACGTAGTATTCCGCTTCGATGCGCTTGTCCGCCGCCCCCAGCGCAGTGTATACATCACCGCGGTCGCGGCGCACGTCACCCCGCTGGCGGGCGGTCTTCATCATGGTCTCGGCAAACGGCTGCGAATCGTAGTCCGCATTGGGTCCGGCCTCCCACTCCACCTTCAAGGCGTTGCGCCCCTGAATGGCCGCCCAGGTGTCCTCGGCCACCACCGCCACACCGCCCAGGGCCTTGAACGCCGCTGGTGGCTGCAGGGTCGGCAGCCGCACAATCCGCACTACACCCGGCACCGCCAGAGTGGCCTTGTCGTCCAGTGTGCGGACGCTGCCGAATACCTGCGGCGGACGGGCGATCACCGCCACCAGCATGTCCGGCAGTTGCACGTCAATGCCGAAGGTGCCCTGGCCGCGGACAATGCGGGGCACCGTCAGCGACGGGATTTCCTTGCCGATATAACGCCACCTGGCGCGATCCTTGAGGCCCACTTCGCTTTCCGCGGGGATGGACTGACCGGCCGCCGCCGCGGCCAATTCGCCGTAACCGGCGCGACGTCCACCGGGCCCCTCGACCGTATTCTGCTCGCCGTGGCAGTCGGCCGCGTCGACACCCCACTGCTCGGCGGCAGCCCGCTCCAGCATGGCGCGCATGGCGGCACCGGCGACCCGCAGGCGGTGAAAATTCCGGCGCACCGAACGCGAACCGTCGGTATTCTGATCACCATAGCGCGGATGGCCAACAGCCTGGACGATCTCGACCCTGTCCCAATCGGCTTCCAGCTCATCGGCAATGATCTGGGCCATGGACGTCCATACCTGCTGGCCCATTTCCGAGCGGTGGCAGGTGAGTATGATTCTGCCGTCGGACTCGATGGCAATAAACAGCGAAGGCGTGGCATCCCCACCCCCGACGTTTTTCAGACCGCCAGCGGTGGCATCGCCCAACGCATGTCCGCTGCGCAGGGCAAAACCGATCACCAGTGCCCCGGCGCTGACGCCGGCGAGAAAGTCGCGCCGGCTGAGGTTGACGAGCGCGTGCCCCTCGGCCTCTTCTTGCGACGGCGGCAGTACGCCGTCTGCTTCTGTCATGAACATGTCCTTCTCCTGTTGCTGAGTGGCATGGAGTCCTTGCGCGGCCGGCCGTCACACATAAGCGCCGTCCAGCCCCTCGCCGTAATCGCGCATCCAGCGCTGGAATCCTTCGAGATCCTCGTCCGTGTACTCGTCGCGCAAATCGACGATCCGGCCGTCCGCCACGGTGGCGACCGTGCGGCCGGCAAAGCTGGCGCGGGGCGCCTTGCCGTACTGGTAGCAGACGCGCCAGTCGAGGCTCACGACCTTGCCCGCCGGTGTCTCCTCGACCTGCGGGCCGTCGATCAGTTCGATCTGGCGGTCATCGCAGCGCCGGTCGAGCCCGTCTACGGATTTTTTCATGCCCGCGAAAATCGCCGACCGGCCTTTTAGCCGGCAGGCGTAGGGACCGCCGCGAACCTCGTACACGGCGTCCTCCGCGAAAAAAGGCGTGAGTCTCGTCCAGTCGTCGTCCTCGAAAGTCCGCTCGAAGGCCGCCGTGTAGTCCATGGTCACTCTGAGTGCATTATCCATTATTTTCCCCCCGTTTTTGCACCCGGTGCATGGACTATAGCAGCGCTGGCCGAATTCCGGAGAGCATGCTGGAAGGAAACCGGGGCGTTAACCATCATGGGGTACGGCCCCGGTTTGAATTGATGGCCGTAGCCTGGGCCAGGTATAGCCCACTGGAACCGTGTGGCGACAGGAGGTCGCCACCCGAGCCTGGCCAGGGAGGGCCGCTTTTTGGCGTGTTCCAGTGGGCTATACCTGACCCAGGCGACCTCCGGTTGGGGAAAATGAAATTGATGAGCAACGCGGTTCCGGTATAAAATTGACAGACTGTCAAATAATGTTATAAAGAGCGCTGGATTTTAAGAGAGGTCCTCATGGGGGATATTCGCTACGACGGCCGCCAGCGCGGTACAGGCGTGAGTGGGCCGCGGCTTGGGGTAACGGCGGGTTGAGAGGCATGGCGGCGGAACAGCCCGTGGACAAATCCGGGCGCGTGCTCGGCGCCCGCGCGCAAAAGACGCGGCAGCGTTTTCTGGACGCCACCGCGAAGCTGCTGTCCGAGCGCAGCATACTGGACATCTCCGTCACCGAGATCGCGCGCGAGGTGAACAGTGTCTCCAGCCTGTTCTACCACTACTTTCGCGACGTCGAGGAAGCGGCCCAGCACCTGGCGCGCCAGGCCTCGGCGGAGGTGCCCGCGATGGTGGAGCCGATGGATGGCGACTGGGAGGGCGAGGCGGGCCTGCGCAAGGCGCGTGAACTGTCCGAGGCCTATCTCGCCCACTGGGAGCGCAACCACGGCGTGTTGCTGTTGCGCAACCAGGCGGCGGATCGCGGCGACCGGGATTTCCTGACCATTCGCAAGCAGGCGCTGGAGCCGGTGATCGACAAGCTGTCCGAACTGATCGCCGAGTCGCAATCGAAGGGCAGGGTGGCGAGCGATCTGCACCCCTATCTGGCGGCCTCGGCCCTGGTGTCGGTGCTGGAAAAACTGTCGGCCTACGCCCACGCCCTGCAGAATTTCAACGCCAGCCGGGCGGACCTGGTCGATACCTGCGCCCGCATGATCTATTCCACCGTGACCGGTGACGCCGGCAACGATCGCACGGCCTGACGCATTCAAAAACGAACCAGACAGTACGAGGAGCAGCAAATGGGATTACTTGATGGCAAGGCAGTGGTGGTCACCGGCGCGGGACGCGGCATCGGCAGGGGACATGCCCTGCAGTTCGCCAGGGCCGGCGCCGGTGTCGTGGTCAACGATATCGATGAAGAGGTCGCCGGCGAGGTGGTCACGGAGATCGAGGGCCAGGGCGGCAAGGCCGTCGCCAATACCGGCAGCGTGGCCGACAAGGCCGGGGCCGACAGTATCGTCGCCGCCTGCGTGGAGACCTTCGGCAAGATCGACGTGATGATGGCCAACGCGGGCATCGCGCGGGACCGCACGTTCCTGAAGATGTCCGAACAGGAGTTCGACGACGTCATGAACGTGCACGTCAAGGGCACTTTCCTCTGCCATCAGGCCGCGGCTCTGCAAATGCGCGAGCAGGGCACCGGGGGCGTGCTGTTGTCTACCGTGTCCGCCGCGCATTTCGGCAATTTCGGGCAGACCAACTACGCCGGGGCCAAGGGCGCCATCGCCTCCATGACCTATACCATGGCGCTGGAACTGGCGCGCTACGGCATCCGGGTCAACGCGATCTCCCCCTCCGGCACCACGCGCATGTCCGACACCTATGTCGGTCCCGACGGCAAGCAACACCCGATGCCTTTCATCGATCCCGAATTGAACGGCCCCATGCTCGTCTACCTGTGTTCCGACGAGGGCAATTACATTTCCGGGCAGGTGTTCGGCACCGGCGGCGAGCGCATCGCGTTGCTCGACCAGCCGAAGTACGGCCACACGCTGTTCATGCCGGACGGCTGGACGGTGGAGGCGGTGCGGAAGCACTTCAAGCCCAACCTGGGCAACAAGCTCGAGCCCCTGGGCATCACCAAACCGCCTTACCCCTTTGCCGATGGCATCGTGCCGCCGGCGCCCAAAGACTGACGAGGACGGACCGCGATGAGTGAACAGACACCCGGCATCGTCGCCTGGGGCAGCTATATCCCGCCGACGCGGCTGCCTCTGGCGCTGATTCACGGCGGCGTGGCGGTGGAGGGCGGTCCGCAAAAGGCTGTCGCGGGCTTTGACGAGGACGCCATCACCATGGCCGTGACCGCCGGGGCCGACTGTCTCGCCGGGCGCGACCGCGACGGCATTGACGGCCTGTTCTTTGCCAGTACCTCCGCGCCCTTCCGGGAAAAGCAGGGGGCGGCCTTCGTCGCCCGGGCTCTGGACCTGGGCCCGTCCGTCGCCACCGTGGATTTTGCCGGCAGTCTGCGGGCCGGCGCGGCGGCGCTGGTGGCGGCGGTCAATGCGGTGCGCGCAAACCCGGACAGGACCGTGCTGGTAATCGCCGCGGACGTGCGCCTGCCGGCGCCCCGCTCGCCGCTGGAGCCGAACCTGGGGGACGCCGCCGCCGCGTTCCTTGTCGGCTGCGGCGATGTCGCCGCGACCTTTGGCGAGTCTTTCACCCGCACCGACGAAATCTTCGATGTCTGGCGCGCGGAGCACGACGACTACCTGCGCGCCTGGGAGGACCGCTTCAATGTCAAACACGGGTATGCGGACAATATGCTCGCCGCCTGTCGCGGTCTGTTCGACAGCGCCGGCACCGGCGCCGACAGTTACGACAGGGTCGCGCTGTACGCGCCGGATGCGCGCAGTCACGCGGCGGTCGGCGCGAAGGCGGGTTTTCGTCCGGAGCAGTTGCAGGACCCGCTGTTCGGCCGCGTCGGCAATTGCGGCACGGCCTTTGCGCCGCTGCTGCTGGCGGCAGCCCTGGAACAGGCACGGCCCGGCGAGCGCCTGCTCGCGGGATTCTACGGCGACGGGGCCGAGGTGCTGACACTGGAGGTGCGGGAATCGGACTACCGCCCCCATCGCGGTGTCGACTGGTATCTCGAGCGCGGCCGCGCGCTGCGCTCCTACGACAGCTACCTGAAATCGCGCCACCTGAACCCGGCCGAACACAACCCCCGGGGCGGCGACGGCGTGCCCGCCACGGTGCACTACCGCGAGCGCGACTCCGATATCAACTTTCGCGCCCAGCGCTGCACAAACTGCGGCACCATGCATTTTCCCGCATGCCGGGTGTGTTACGGCTGCTGCGCAAAAGACAGTTTCGAGCCGGTGCGCCTGTCGGACCGGCGCGGCCGCGTCATGAGCTACAGCTTCGACTACTTCTTTCCCAATCCGGAGCCGCCGGTGATCGTCGGCGTGTGCGAAGTCGAGGGCGGCGCCAGGGTCTATGTGCAGATGACCGATGCGACACCCGAAATGCTGCGCTGCGACCTGCCGGTGGAGTTCGTCTTTCGCAAGATTCACGAGGCCGGCAACAAGCCCAACTATTTCTGGAAGAGCCGGCCGCTGGCCGGCGAGAGCGGGGGGGCGGCGGCATGAGCGAATCCATCCGCGACAAGGTAGCCATTGTCGGCGTCGGCTGCTGCAAGTTCGGCGAGAACTGGGACCAGGGCCCCGAGGACATGATCGTCGAGGCCGCCTTCGAGGCCTACGCCGACGCCGGTATCGAGGATCCGCAGAAACAGATCGAGGCGGTTTTCTGCGGCTCCGTCTATCCCTCCAGGGGCACCGCGGAGGTGGCGGAGGCGCTCAAGCTGTTCGAACGGCCGGTCTCCCTGGTGCAGAACTACTGCGCCACGGGCACGGACGCCTTCCGCTACGGCGTCGCCGCGGTCGCCGCCGGTATGCACGACACGGTGCTGGTGGTGGGTTTCGACAAGCCGAAGGACCGCGGCGTGTCCGGCCCGAGCGTGAACATGAACACCGCGCGCGGACTGCCGATGACCCCGGCGGGCTGGTTTTCACTGTGCTGCGCGCGCTATTTCGAAACTTTCGGCGCCGGCCGCGAGGAGCTGGCGAAGATCGCCGTGAAGAACCACCACAACGGCACGCTGGCGCCCAAGAGCATGCTGAAAAAGGAAATCACCATCGAGGAGGCACTCAAGGGGCGCATGATCTCCTGGCCGTTCACGCTCTATGACTGCGCCGCCCAGTCCGACGGCGCCGCGGCGGCGATCATCACCCGGCGCGACCTGGCGCGCGGTTTCCGCGACGATCCGGTCTCGGTGCGCGGTGTGAGCATTGCCCTGTCCGCCAACCCGCAGACCGACCCGCACTTCGATTTCCTGGCCTGGAAGCCGACCATCGCCGCGGCGCGGGACATCTACGCCCAGGCGGGCATCTCCGATCCGATGAAGGAAATCGACCTGGCGCAGGTGCACGACTGTTTCACGATGACGGAACTGCTCACCTACGAGGATCTGGGTTTTATCGAAAAGGGCGCGGCGAAGGAACACATCGACGCGGGGACCTTCGCCCTGGACGGCGAGCTGCCGGTGAATACCGACGGCGGCCTGAAAACTTTCGGTCATCCCACCGGGGCCACCGGCGTGCGCATGATCTACGAAAATGTCCTGCAGTTGCAGGGCCGCGCCGGCGAGCGCCAGGTCAAAGGCGCCACCACGGCCCTCAGCCACAATCTGGGCGGCGCGCCGCAGACCTGCGGCCTGGCCATCCTGGGTATCGACTAGACCGTGCCGGGCGAGGTCGTGTACGACTACCTCGAGTACGAGGCGGGGGAGGGCATCGCCACGTTGCCTATTCAGGTGTACCGGAGTACCGGTTATACCCGGGAGTACGGCCTGCACTCCTGGCTGCGCCGCGCGTATGCGGCGGACGCCTACATGGGGCCGGCGGATTATCACGCCGGGTGCCTGGCCGAGATACTGTTCGCGGCCCGAGGATATATAGTTCACAACAACACGAGGAGCAACGCGATGGAACTGAAAGACTATATCGGCAAGCCGACGGGCGCCGGCAGGGTGCATGTCGAGCGCGGGGCCGTCAGCCGTTTCGCTGCGGCGGTCACCGACGACAATCCCGTCTACGCCGACCTGGATACTGCCCGCAAAGCCGGTTTCGACGCGCCGCCGGTGCCGCCCACCTGGACTTTCGCCTCCCAGTTTCTGGGTACCCGGCCGGAGGACCAGCCGGAGGATCCCACCGGCGGCGAGGGCAGTCCCCTGATGAAGATCATGTCCGACCTGATGCAAGGCGGCGGACTCGTGCTGCACGGCGAACAGGAGTTCCGCTACCACAAGCCGGTGCAGTGCGGCGACGTGCTGGACTGGTCCGGCAAGATCACCGATATCTACGCGAAGGAATCCAAGGGCAAGACCATGACCTTCATCGTCATGGAGACCGTGTTTTGCGATGACTCGGGCGAGCCGGTGGTGACGGAAATCTTCAATCTGATTCACCGCGGGGCGTAGCCTGAAAACCGTTACCGACATCGAACACGACACGGAGATATAGATCATGAGCAAGCCAACTATCAAACTGCACTACGCGGACATCAACGAGGGCGACGAGGCCCCCGTCGTCAGCCACGAACTGACCCGGACCTGCCTGGTCAAATACGCCGGGGCATCGGGGGATTTCAATCCCATGCACACCGACGAGGTAAAAGCGAAGGAAGCCGGGTTGCCGGGCGTCTTCGGCCACGGCATGTTTTCCATGGGCCTGCTGGGCCGCGCCCTGAGCGACTGGGCCGGCGCCGGTAATCTCAAACAGTACGGGGTGCGCTTCACCAGGCAGACCTGGCCGGGAGAGACACTGAGCACGAAGATCGTCGTGACAGGGAAGGAGGAAACAGACGAGGGCAAGCTGGTCGCCGCGGACGTCTCCCTCGCCAACCAGGATGGTGAAGTGAAACTGTCCGGCAACGCCAAAGTACTGGCCGGCTGAAGGAGAGCAGACATGGCGAACGACGCAAGAGTATTTGTCACCGGTGTCGGCATGACCGACTTCAAACGCTGTGACACCGATGTGAAAGAGCTGGCCCAGTCCGCGGCATCCGCGGCGCTTGCCGACGCCGGTGTGGAATACGGCGCGGTGGAACAGGCCTACGCCGGCTACATCAACGGCATGAGTACCCTGGGGCAGCAGGCGCTGTACGGCATCGGCATGACCGGCATCCCGGTGTTCAACGTCCACAACAACTGCTCGACCGGCTCCACCGCGCTGTATATGGCCTTCAACGCGATCCGCAGCGGGCAGGCCGACTGCGTACTCGCTTTGGGTTTCGAAAAGATGCAGAAGGGGCCGCTGGAGGAGCAGATGCCGGGCCTGGAGAAGATCGCCGAGGATACGTCGAAGGAAAAGAAGGCGCCCATCGCCGCGCGCATGTTCGGCGACGCCGGCCGCGACCACATGGAGAAGTACGGCACGAGGCCGGAGACCTTCGCGCAGATCGCCGTCAAGAATCACCTGCACTCGGTGAACAATCCGCGCTCCCAGTACCGCGAGGCCTGCTCCATGGAGGAGGTGCTGGAATCGCGCATGATCCACGATCCGATCACGCTGCTGCAGGCCTGCCCGACTTCCGACGGCGCCGCCGCCGCCGTGGTGGTGTCCGAGGACTGGCGGAAAAAGCACCCCGACGCCCGGGCGGTGGAGATCGCGGCCATGGCCATGACCACCGACCGGCAGGACGACTTCGCCCGCGGGCCCATCGGCATGGTCGGCATGGGCATGTGCGAGCGCGCCGCGCGGCAGGTGTACGAGGCGTCGGGGCTGGGCCCGCAGGACGTGCAGGTCATCGAGTTGCACGACTGTTTCAGTACGGCGGAGCTGATCGCCTACGAGGGCCTGGGCCTGTGCGCCGAGGGCGAGGGCGAGAAGCTCGTCGCGGACAACGCCACCACCTACGGCGGCCGCTGGGTGGTCAACCCCTCCGGTGGACTGTTGTCCAAGGGCCACCCCATCGGCGCCACGGGTCTGGCCCAGTGCGCCGAGCTGGTGTGGCAGCTCCGCGGAGAGGCGGAGCAGCGGCAGGTGCAGGGCGCGCAAGTGGGGTTGCAGCACAACCTCGGCCTGGGCGGCGCCTGCGTCGTGGCGATGCATATGCGAGTTTGAGGCGAGTCACCAGCTATGCCGAGTCTCCGGGTTGACAGGCCATATCACGTATGATAGCAACAATTTCATTGCCCACAGAAGAGGCCGGTCCATGAGCAAGAATAAAAATAGAAACAAGACCGGTCACCAATGTAGTGCCCTGCTCTTGGTCCTTTCAGGGTTGCTTCTATTTACTCCCACGGTCTGGGCACAGCTGGATATCTCCCACCGTAGCTTTATTAAACAGCCTGACGGACGAGTGCCCACGGCGGTTGCCACGGGCGGGCTCTGGTCGGCGATGGGCCGCGGCGAGCTTTTTCTATTCGAAAGCAGTGACGTACCGGGAGTCCACCCGGGGCTTATCCCGCACAGGGTGACCGTCGACGGGCCTTGGAGCGGATCTCCCTACCGGGAGGTGGATATCGAGCCGCCTGTCGTGGGGAACAGTACCACCGAGGAGTTTGGTGCGGCTTTGGCGATACAAGGCTTCCGCATCGCCATCGGCGCTCCCGCAGAGCATAGCTGGATCAGCGATTGCACCTTCTTTCCAACTTGTACGGTAGAATCGCATTGGGTTTCAGGCGGCGGCAAGGTGCGTCTTTACCTATATGACGGAGCTAACTTTCAGGCAGAGCGCGTCATCAGCTTCGGCGCCCTCGGTGATCAGTTCGGCAAGGCCGTTGCATTGGAGCGCTGGAACCTGCTGGTGGGTAGTCCGGGCACAGTACCCGGTAGCGCCCATGTCTTCGATCCCGACACTGGTACTCTGATTGGCAGCTTTGCCTCGCCCGATGCCACGGGCGATGACGGGTATGGTCTGGTCGTTGCCTTGGATGATGACCTGGCCATTGTCGGCGCACCGGGAGCCGATACGGTTTATGTCTACCGCGACGATGGCAACGGCAATTGGTCAGCTGCTGGCAATCTCGACAGTCCGGGAAATGGCAGCCAGTTTGGCGCCGCCCTCGCGGCGGATGGCGAGCGCATTATTGTCGGCGCCCCCGGCATTGATGAAGCCCATATCTTCGAGGACGATGGTGACGCCGTCTGGCCTGTTGCAGAAATACTCACCGGTACCACGGGGAGCGACTTTGGCCGCTCGGTCGCCATTACCGGAGATACCGCGTTTGTTGGTGCGCCCGAACTGGTATCCGGGGCACAGGTGATCGGCGTGGTGGAGCGCTACGACAGCTTGCCGGACGGCACCTGGCTTCACACCACGGAGCTCACCGCGGAAACCCCTGCGGACAATGACAACTACGGTGAGGTCATCGCTGCTTCGAGCCGGATACTCACGGTGCTCGAAGCCGGCCGACCGGGCCAGTACGTTTATACCAGCGAAGACAATATTCACGATGCTGACGGCGACAACATCGCGGATGTACAGGACAATTGCTTGGAGCTCCCCAATACTTCCCAGACGGATACCGACGGAGACGGCGCCGGCAATCCCTGCGATGACGACGATGACGGCGATGGCCTTTCCGATACTGACGAAGCGATTGCGGGGAGTGACCCATTAAATCCCGACTCTGACGGTGACGGTCTCAACGACAGTGAAGATCCCTATCCTCTCGAAACAGATGGCGACGCCGACGGAATCGATGACGGCGCGGACAACTGTCCCACCGAGTTTAATACCGGCCAGGAGGACCTCGACGGCGACGGCGAAGGCGATGCCTGCGACGACGACATTGATGGTGACGGGCTCAGCAATGCCGAGGAGGCGACTCTTACTACAGACCCCTACGACAGCGACACTGATGAGGACGGCCAGTTGGATGGCGTCGACGATTATCCACTGGACTTCAATGACGGTTTCGAGCAGGTATACCGATTCGAGTTCGATTGGGTAAGCAGTGTGGCAGTCGGATCCGGGATTGTAGTCGCAAGAGGAGGTACCGGGTTGCGCGCTTACGCTGAAGGACCCGACGGCTGGGCTGAAGTTCCAGGGCCACCACTGCCTCCTGTGCCAGCGAATTATTCTTTTGTGTCGATTGTGATGAAAGGCAACCGCCTGGTAGTGCTGACGCGATCTATCGACACAGGCGACTTTATCCTGAATATGTTTGAGTGGTCACCACAGGACGGCTGGAGTTTTATAGATTCCTACTCTGATGAGAAGAATGTCCAGAACCTGTCTATGGATGGCGATACTATAGCTTTTACGCAGTTCGATATCTTATTTGATTTTGATACACTCAAAGTTGTCAAGTTGGTCGACGATCAACTGCAATTGGCGGCGGAGAAATACCTTTTACCCCCGGAAAACTTGCTTGTCAGCGGCGATAACGTGTTCACGGATTTTAAGGATGCGAACCCGGGATTCGTCAAGATCCATGAGGCCTCAGCAGGTTATAGCCCGACCACGGTCTTTTTGGAGGGTGCGGGACGCGGCTTGCTGGAAGCCGGTCCCGGACGCGTTCTGGCGCGCGCCTGGAGCACGCTGTACTGGTTGGAGAAAGAAGGCGGCAGTTGGTCGGCGGCAGCTAGCACTGTCGACGATCGATACAGTGACATTGGCGATGGCGGTCTCGTCGGTGTCTATGAGCAATGGGATACAAAATACCTATACGCCACGCGAGTGAACGATGGCTCCAGCCTCGGCGTTATACAGAAACGCATCAGCCCGGACGATTTCCCATTTTATGATTTCGAGACGAACGATGAGATTGTTGCCCGGGTGGAGGCCGGCTGGGTTGATATTTTTGTTCTGGAAGATGTCGTACAGCCACCGGGTTGTTGAGGCTTTGTTTCGCACGCTACACTCACTGTATTTTGTATTTTCCATTGCCAGCAATGATAATCAGTAAGTTACTCATCTACTGGTTGTTGTTCCCCGTTGCCGCGGGCCCAGTCTGGCGAGGGTGTGTATAGAGCACGCTGGCCGCGATCACATGGAAAAGTTCGGCACCAGCCATCAGGGAGGAAGCGTTCGCATGGCTTGCGGTCAAGAGTCACTTGCACTCGATGAACAATCCGCACTCCCGGTACTGGGAGGCGTGCTTCATCGAGGAGTTGTTGCACTCGCGCGAGATTCACTACCTGATCACGCTGCTGCAGACCTGCCTCACCTCCGATGTTGTCGCCGCTGCGGTGGTGGGGTCGAGGACTGGCCGAGAACGAACCCCGACGCCCGTGCGAGGATTGCAGCACAACCTTGGCCTGGGCGGTGCCTGCGTGGTGGCGATGTATCGGGGCGCGTAGTCGATGAGTGACAGCGCCATCCCGGCCGCCCACCGCGCCATCGACCTGCGCGCCGTCGAGGGCGGCGTGGTCGCCTGGCTGGAGGACGACTTCCACCACTTCGGCATCGAGCTGGGCCACGACGGCGCCACGGTGATCTCGGTGGAGGGCATCGCCGAGCGCTACCCCCGCGACACCTGCCCCGGCGCGGTCGGCATCCTGCAGGAGCTGGTGGGCATGCCGCTGACCGAGAGCGCCACGGCCCTCGGCCAGTACACGGATATGCGCTGGCACTGCACGCACCTGTACGACCTGCTGGGCCTGGCGATAGCCCACGCCGCCGCCGGGCGGCAGCACCGGCGCTATCACGCGGTGGTGCCGGACCGCCAGATACCGACGCATATCGACTGGGATCAGCCCATCGGCGGCAGCACCGCGCCGGTCCTGTATCGCGACGGCGAGGAGGTCATGGCCTGGGAGGTCGAGGACAATACCATTGTGGGGCCGGATCGGTACGCGGGCATCTCCCTGGGCCGCGGCTTTCGCCAGTGGACGGAGAGCCTCGACGTCGATGAGGGGGAGGCGGCCCACGTCCTGCGCCGGGCGACGCTGATCGCCCTGGGGCGTCTGATCGACATGCAGGCGTTGCCCGACGAGGGTGTGCCGGCCAACCGCGGCGCCTGCCACAGCTTTCAGCCGGAGGTGGCGAAACGCTCCAGCCGCGTCATCGCCTCGACCCGGGATTACTCGGATCATCCCGACGACCTGCTGGCGAACCTGGAATCGTCGGGGTCAGGTCTTTGATTGATGGTACGGGATGCCGCTGGTTTTTTACGCTCCTTGCTTGCTTCGCCCCGGTAAACTCAACGCGCGAGGATTTGGGTTTGCGCGGCAGTCGGTCTCAGCCCGTGCGCCGCAGTCCGAGCGCCATCAGTGCCGATCCCAGCAGAAGCAAAGTGGCCGGCACTGGAATGGCGGTCGACGTGTAGTCGAGCTCCACGTAGTCGACGATGTTGTCGTCGTGCAGCGTCACGTCGAGAAACCCCGCTGTGTTGATTGCCCCCAGAAGGTCCAGATCTGGTCCCGCGATCTGCGGCAGCGCCGACAGATCGAGAGCGGCTGTGACGACGTCGCCGCGGTCGAACGTCCCGTCGCTTAGAGCGGAGGCGAACAGGCCGAACTCCCCGCCATCATCGCCGATCAGCCGATCGTAGACCACCGAATCGGCGAGTGTGGTATCGCCGGCATCGGCGAAGCCCAGCAGAAGGCGGTCGGTCTCGGGAAAATTGCTCAATGCCTCGATGGAAAAGCGCAGGGTCGCCGACACGATCGGCCCCGGCAGGTTGAAAGTCGTGCCAAAGAACCGGTTGCGCGTGTCGTCATCAGAGTCCTTCATTATGCGCCCGCTGTTGGCGGTGACCCGCGCCAGATCGGCGCTCGGCATCGCCGCATCGGCCGCGTCGCCGGGACTGCCGCCGTCCTTGTCGCCGACGAGTATTGTCACCGCGCCTGACTGGGGCGCGCCAAGTGCCAGGATGGCCGCGATCAATATCGCGCTCGTATACTGCAGAAGCGGAAATCTCATCTATTTTCCCTCTTTTTCTGCTTTCCTCTCGCAATAAAAACACTTCCACTAGCACGCTAACATCCATCAGGAAGCAGATCAAATGCGGTCGGGGTCAGGTCTTTGATTGATGATTTTCCGACAGGTAAGTTGCTAATATAGCGCCGGCCGGAGAGACGGTTATACGTTGCAGAGATCGGCTGGTCTCGAAATCAAATTGTTCGACGATGAGCGGAGTTACCGAAAATCATCAATCAAAGACCTGACTCCAAATGAATCTCGGTACCGACATCGATGAAATCCTCGTGTCCCTCGAGGACGGGGTGCTTTCGATCACGCTCAATCGCCCGGCCAAGAAAAACGCCCTGCACGGCACGATGTACGCGCGCATGGCCGAATTGATCGAAGGCGCGGCGGAATCCTCCGAGGTGGGGGCCATCCTGTTCGCCGGCACCGACGACTGCTTTTCCAGCGGCAATGATGTCAGCACCTTCGGCGATTACGAGGGCGACCCGGACGATTCCCCGCCGGTCCGGTTCCTGAGAGCACTTGTGCACTGCCAATTGCCGGTGGTCGCCGCGGTCAACGGCCCGGCGATCGGCGTCGGCACGACCATGCTGCTGCACTGCGACGTGGTGGTGGCGGGCGACGAGGCGACGTTCAATACACCCTTCGTCGACCTGGGCGTCTGCCCGGAGGCCGCTTCCAGTTATACCATGCCGCAGCGCATGGGCTATACGAGCGCCGCGCGGTTGCTGCTGCTGGGAGAGACCTTCGACGCGGCCCAGGCGCTGGACTGCGGGCTGGTTACCGAAATGCATCCGGCGGGCGAGTACCGGCGGCGGGCGGGTGAGCTCGCCGCGCGCCTGGCGGGATTGCCGCGGACCGCTACCCGCGCCACCAAACGCCTGATGCGTGCGCCGATGCTGGCGGCGATGGACGAGGCGATGCGGACGGAGAACCGTGAATTCGCCGCCTGCATGACATCCCCGGAGTTCGCCGAGGCTGTCGCGTCTTTTCTCGAGTCCACGAAGGGCGGTTGATGCTGCGGTCGATGAGTGCGGTCATCGGATTCGTCTGCGCGCTGCTCGCGACGGCGCTGCTTGCGATAGCACCGGTCCAGAGAGTGGGATGGGGTCAGGCCTTTGATTGTTGATTTTTTTGGATAACAAGTCCCTGCTTCAGCGCATTCCGGAGTGGGTTATACATCGGTAGCCATCGGGTAAACTCAATAACAAGGGATGCGGCGGTGAGCGGAATCACCGAAAATCATCAATCAAAGACCTGACCCCAAAGGTCAGGCTCTGGCGAGCGTCCACAGACCGATGCCGATAAAGCCGATGCCCGCGATGTAATTCAGTTGTTTTTCACTGATGTATTGCGCGATGAGGCCACCGGCGAGCACACCGATGGCCGACGCCAGGATCAGGGCCAGGGATGCCCCTGCAAAGACGGTGAGCTTGCTCACTTCCTTGTCGGCGGCGAACAACATCGTGGCCAATTGCGTCTTGTCGCCGAGTTCAGCGATGAAGACAGCGACAAAAACGGTTAACAGGACTTTGTATTCCAAGGTTTTTTTCCTTTGTTTCCCCGGGTTCGTGGGTACGGGCTCGGTGATGAGGAGAGAGGCGACGTTTCGGCCCCTGTTCGTGGCACTGCATTCTGCCACAAGGTGTCGAAATTTTTTACGCTTTGTGCGGAGTGAGGTACAGGCGGTAGAGTACCGCCGTTTGATAATTGTGGCTTTTCAGGTAGTTAGGGCACAAGGCTTTTCGTGGTGTGAATCTTGCATCGTTTTGCGCGAAGCAACGTTCGCGGACGGGCCCGCCGACAGCGCGCCCGTCCTCGCGCCCCATACCAAAGACATCGGGAGAAAAGAAACGATGAAATTCCGCACTTCACTCGCAGCGATTGCCCTGATGACCGTGAGCCACGCCCAGGCGGCCCCGATCACAGTTTCCTTCGACACCTTCGACGATCTCGCCGTCGCCACGTTCGGTGGATCCGGCATTCCGACCGATCCCACGGCGATCACGACCCTCACCGCGGGCCCGAATACCATCACGCTCGGCCTGACGGCACACCAGCGGTTCTCCAACCCGCCGCTGACCAACAACGGCGCGGGCACCTTTTTTGCCGGCCCCGGATCCAACGACGGGACGCCGGGTAATCCCGGCAATCAGGCGATCTGGAATTTCGCCTGGTACGCCGAGATCGCCGGTGGCGGGAGCTTCGACGACTTCGGTTTCTCCCTGCTGTACGACTTCGATCCGGGGGTGAACACCGATGAATCCGCCCTCGGGGTGCTCGACCTGGACCAGGCAATCTCCCTCAACGGCGGCGACCCGGCATCGACGACCCTCGTCGAATCCTCCCAGAACCTCACCTTCGGTTTCCTGGCGAACGGTGCGCTGCCCTCCATAACGGCTCCGGCCTTCGGGCCTTTCGACCCCGAAGTGGCCGGACAGTACAGCTTCGCACTGATCGCCAACGATAGTCAGGGTGTCGAGCTCGGGCGCAGCGCGATCAATGTGGAGGTCGGCGAGGTGCCGGCTCCGGGCAGTCTCGCGCTGCTGGCACTGGGCCTGTTCGGGCTGCGCGCCGCGCGCCGGCGCCTGTCTGCCTGACCGGCCATGCCGCAGTGGTGCGTCGCGGCACCGGTTCAGTTTGTGTTCCGCTACGCGCTTGTCATTGATGCGGTAGCGCCGAATCTATGGCGTACGCACAAAGGTGTGGCTGAGTGGGACAGTCAAAGCCCGGGACTGTTCAACCGATAGAAATAGAAGGTTCCGACAGCTCCCCGATCAAGGTCTGCGACTCATTGGCCGGCCTGATTTTCCTGAAAATCCGGGAGGATCGGGTTGACTGTGTCGGGAAACGCATGGGTTTGGGTCCCTCCCCTTTCATAACATGCAGCTCGATATCCGGGATTGCATATTAAAACCGTTCTGCCCGGCGCCCCGGCCGTGTAAACTGCAGTTTTTGAAAATGGGAAGCCCCGAAAGTGGAACGAGATTGGACTTCACCGAAACGGGTTGCAGCCGCCGTGGCATTGCTTCTTGTGTTGGTGTTCATTTTTGTCTGGTGGCACTACGCCCAGCGGCCAGAGCCATCGAGAGAGGACTGTACAGACGATTGCTGGACACTGCACATAATCGATAATGAGGGCAATGGTGCTGACGGCGTGCACGTCGGGGATATCGATAGAGATGGTTATCTGGACGTAGTGTCGGGCTGGGAACAGTCTGGCCAGCTTAAATTGTACATAAACCCGCTCTCCAGTCCGTCTGCACCTGCGCGGTGGCCGGCAGTGGAGATATCCGCCGGCCTGAATATGCGGGGCATAGAAGATGCCGCATTTGCCGATCTCAGCGGCAGCGGCAGCCTGGACAGTGTGGTGTCAAGCGCGGAAGGACGCGCGCAGCGCCTCGCCGTTCATGAGTCTCTGGGACCGTTGTTGGATGCCGGGTCCTGGCGGGTGACGGAGCTGGTACCCGGGCGCCCGGAAATGTACATGAAGGCCCGTGCCGCCAACCTGAGTCCGAATTCTTCTTATGTCGTGGCGGGAAGCCGCGAGGGCGGCGATCACGAACCGGCATTGTTTCTGTTTCGCCGCGATGCCGAGGGCTGGCACCGGGAGCAACTCGCAGCGGTCGACTTCAAGACCACCGGCCTGAAGCTGGTTGACATCGATGGTGACGGCTGGCGGGATGTGCTGTTTGCCGGACGCAGCGAGCTTGCGTGGTTGCGCAATCCGGGCACTGACGGCAGAGACTGGAGGCGCCAGACCATCGCGCGCGGCGTATCAGAATTTGCCGTCTGTGATCTGGATAAGGACGGTCGCCTGGATGTGGTAGCCGGCACATCGCGCCATTCTGATCTGGTAGCGCGCTGGTTCCGGCGCTCTGCAACTGGCAACAGCTCTCCCTGGGAGTCCTGGCCTATCACAACCGCGATCGGCAGACCCGGCGGCGATGGCAACATCGCTATCAAAGGCGTCGCGTGCGGCGATCTCGACAACGATGGTGACGTCGACCTCGCATTTACGTCCAGCGGTGCCGGTCACGGCGTCTTCTCGCTGACGAATACGGGCAATCCGGCATCGAACGCGCACTGGTCGCTCCACTATCACGTCGGCCACATGGACAGCATGAAGTACGACAACCTCGAACTCGCTGATCTCGACCGGGACGGAGACCTGGACATCGTCACCAGCGAGGAGGGCGAGGGAGTGCTCAGCCCCGGCCTTGGCGTAACGTGGCTGGAAAATCCCACGGCACGCAGGCTCAGGGGTTAGGTAGGAGTCAGGCTTTCGTCCCGGCCCGCGCCGGGCTGGATGGAGAACGGTCTGACGATGCGCTGGCTGCGACTTCAATTCCTGAGGGGTTCAAGGCAGCATCGTGGCCGCGTCAGACACTGGCTGCGTCAGTATCCGCGGATATCCAGGCTGCTGGAGTACGGTGGATGTCTGCGCGTCGAGGAATATGCACTTGCACGTGGCGTTGCGATCGGGTTGCTGGTCGGCTTCACGCCTACGGTCGGTATCCAGACCCTGATGATGCTGGCGGCCTCGCTTTCGTTTCGGGCCAATTTCATCGCCGCGTTCATTGTCTCGAACGTCAGCAACCCGTTCACGATGCCGGCGCTTTACTATGGCTTCAATAGTCTCGGCGAATGGCTGTTGCAGCGCTTGCCCGTATCGCACGCGCCCATCGAGGGATTGAGCGACGAGATTGCGCGCGAAACCCTGGCGATGTTCATTGGAAGCCTGGCGATAGCGATTCCCGCCGCGTCAGTCGGCTATTTTGTGTTTCTCTGGCTATGGCGCAAGCTGGGAATGCAGATGCCGGTTAAAAAATCGCTTCAACACAAGCCCGATTTCGACAGCCGGGATCAATGAGCCGAAGACAGCCCGAGTGCGGTTCCAGCGCATTGTCACATGCAGCGTCGGCCGAGAAACATCCGGTAAGATCCGGCACCGGGACGCGGTAAACGCTGTCTTTGTCGTTGTCTACCACGTCAGCGATAGCCCTGTCGTGTGAGCCTGGATCGCGCGATCTGCTCAGCGCTGCGGCAGTTCCGGTTTACCCAGCGCGTTGGGCAGGCCGAGAAGGCGCCGGGCGACGATGCTCTTGGCGACGTCGCTCCCGGCCGCGGCCACCTTGCCGTGACCGGCCATCAGGCCCTCTTCGATGATGAAGCCGTCGAGGCCCGAGTGCTCTCCCTCGGCGACGAAGCCGAAGGGCCCCATGATGTCCTGGGCCACCTGGCAGACCTCGTCTTGCATGCACGAACCCCAGGCCTTGTTCATACCCGCCTCGGCCGCCGGCACTCTTTCGGCCGCGATGCATATGCACAGTCGCTCGAGCATGTTGCCGACCTCGATACGCGAGGCCAGGCGCGCCACCTTGCGCCGGGCCGCGGGGTCGTCGCGCAGGGGGCGCTCGCCGCCGAACTCGGCCTCCTTCAGGTAGGCCAGTACCTTGGTGAAGCGGCGCGTGTGTTGCGCCGCGGCGATGATCGCGAAGCGCTCGTAGTCCAGCGCCTGCATCATGTAGTAAAAGCCCTTGTTCTCCTCGCCGACCAGCCGGTCCTTCGGCACTTTCACCTTGTCGAAGAACAATACGTTGGTGCGCTCGGCGGTAGTGCTGCCCACGCAGTACATGGGGTTGATAGTGATGCCGGGCGAGTCCGTGTCGACGATGAGAATGCTGATGCCCTTGTGCTTGGGAGCATCGGGGTCGGTGCGCACCGCCATCCAGTGCCAGCGGGCGAAATGGGCGGAGGTAATGAAGATCTTGTTGCCGGTAACCTCCCAGTGGTCACCCTTGTCCACGGCGCGGGTCTGCAGGCTGCCGATGTCGGTGCCGGCGCTGGGTTCGGTGTAGGTGATGGACCACTGGCCCTCGTTGCGGAAGATCCTGGGCAGAAACTCCTGCTTCATCTCCTCGCTGGCCTCGTGGTAGATCGTGTTGGCGATGGTGCCGACGTTCTTGCCCACGGTGGGCGCGTTGGCCCGTTCCAGTTCGGTGTTGAGGATGAACTGGGCCAGCGGGAACGGTTTGGGAGAGCCGCCGTACTTTTCGGGGAAACCCATGCCGAGCCAACCTTTCTCCGCCAGTTTGTCGACGAAGGCGACGCGCTCGGGTGTGTTCACGAACATGCTGCCGCGCACGTCGTCGGTCAGCTCCGTGGCGAGAAAGTCCTGCACTTCCTGGCGGAAAGCGGCTTCTTCTTCGGTCCAGTCGAGTTCCATGGCGGTCTCCGGGGAAGGGTTTATTGATCTTATATTAAGGCACGCGTCATGTGAAGGCGGCGGTCGGGTGACTTGCCGCAGTTTGAGTCTATAGCGAGAGCAAGGGTGGGGTATCGCCCACTGGAACCGTGCGGCGACAGGACGTCGCCGCCCGAGCCTGGCCATGGATGGCCGCTTTTTGGCGTGTTCCAGTGGGCGATACCCCACCCTTGCGCGTCTCCACGTGTGGAACCGCAAGGAACCGTAGTTCTGGTACATATTTATAATAAGTCGTGTGTCTTGAATAAACGGAATCGCCGGACCATACTATCCCGATGCCCTGACACAACCGAGATGCGAACCTCATGAAGGACACCGACCGACCCGCGCCGACGGCCGACGGAGAAGTCCCCGTCAACATACCCGACTACGTGACGCCCGAGAACCGGGCCCGCATTCTCGAGTTGTCGCGGCCGAACGAAAAGGAAGTTTCCGACGTCGAGTGCAGCGAGTACCTGATTCGGCACTGGGTGGAAACCGTGGAGGACGGCAACCCCCTGTATATCGATCGCGACTACGCCCGCAGCCGGGGATTCAGGGACATCATCGCCCAGCCGGGCATGAATATCTGCACACTGGTCATGCCCTATCGCTGGCCCATGCGGGAATTCCACAAGACCCGGCAATTGCTCCATTTCGAGCTGAAGGATCTGCTGGAACAGCCCGTGGGCATCCTCGCCAACTACGAGACGTTCTTCTACCGACCCGTGGAGATCGGTGACCGGCTCAGCACCACCGGCAGGCTGGTGGACATCTCCGACTACAAGCGCACGCGCCTGGGCAACGGCTACTTCACGGAACTGGAGACGAGCTACTACAACCAGCGGGACGAGCTGGTGAGCCGGGCCCATACCAATCTCTTTTCCTACGGCGGCAAGACGCCCGACGGCGAGCCCGGCAAGGAGGACAAACGCAAGGCCGAGGCCGCGCGCCAGCGCATGGCCACGCCCAGCACCATCGACGACCAGGCGCCGAATCCGCCGCCGGACGAGCCCTGGCTGCGAGGCGGCTGGCACAACGCCACCGAGGAAATGCTCGAATCCTGGCGCACGGGCTGGCAGCCGAAGCCGCCGGCGGACACGCGCTGGGAAGGCGTGCAGGTGGGCGATGAAATGCCGACGCTGGTCATGCCCATTACCGTGACGCGCTGCGTGTTCATGGCCTCGGCCAGCCGCGACTTCGCGCCCCAGCACCACAACTCCTGGTACTGCCACAACAAGAGCCGCACGCGCGAGATGTTTCTGGGCACGCATTTCAACATCGGCATGCTGTCGCGCTTCATGACGGACTACGGCGGCCCCGAGAGCACCGTGCGCCGTATCCAGTTGCAGATGCGCCGCACCATCGGCGCGGGCGAGGACTACCGGATGAGCGGTACCATCACGAAGAAGTGGGAATCGGAAGGCGAGAAGCTGGTGGATATGGATATCGCCATCGACACCCAGCTCGGCCCCGCCTATACCTGCAGCGGTACCCTGGCGCTGCCCTGACCCGACCGCGGCAAGTGTGATATAAAGAGCGCCCACGGGTTTTGTAGTCACTGTGCCGATGAAAAGACTTTTCACTCTACTCGGTAGCCTGGTCCTCGTCGCGGCGGGGGCGGGCTTCCTGTTCCGCGCGGAGCTTTGGGCGGCCGCCCAGGAGCTCATCACCAAAGATATGTACGTGTCGGCGGACACCGACAACTTCGATCCCGGCCTGCCTGTCGGCGCGCAATTTCCCCCCGTGCGCGCCATCCATGACGGCAGCGAAATCAATGATATTGAGCCATTGATGGGCGCAAAGGGCATGGTTTTTATCGCCAACCGCTCGGCTGACTGGTGCCCCTACTGCATGGCGCAATTCGTGCAATTGCAGCAACACCTGCAGTCGTTCCGGGACGCGGGCATTGCGGTAGTTGCGCTCACCTACGACTCGCCGCAACTGCAGCGCGAGTTCATCGAAAAGAACGCTATTGCGTATCCCTTTCTCTCGGACATCGACGCCGCGACGGTACAGGCCCTGGGCATTCTCAACGAGGAATACGAACCGGGGGACAGGGCCTACGGCATTCCCCATCCCGGTATTTTTGTGGTCGACCTCGACAGCGAGATCGTTGGCAAGATATTTGTCGACGGCTACGAAAAGCGGGTGGATGCCGTCTCCGTACTGGCCTACGCGCAGAACGTGCTGGGCCTGTAAATGGACCAGACCGGATTAGGTCCTGACATCCGATTCAGGCCAGACACGATTCCCTCCGCCACCATTGTGCCCGCGCAGAGCATGGACCTGCTGTCCCAGCGCGAGATGGCCAGTCTGGCCAACGCGGACGAGGGCGTGTACGACCTGTTTCGCCGCTGTGCGCTGGCGATCCTCAACACCGGCAGTTCGACCGATGACCCCAGCGCGATTTTCGATGCGCACGGCGACTTCGATATCCGCGTCAATCCCGAGCCGCGGGGACTGCAACTGGAGGTCTTTAACGCACCGGCCCAGGCCTTTGTCGACGGGGAGATGATGCAGGCCATTCGCAGCCACCTGTTCGCCGCGTTGCGGGATATTGTCTACGTGCATCACAAGCGGGTGCGGCAGGGGCGTTTCGACCTCGAATCGGGCGCGGGCATTACCGATGCGGTGTTCAGGATTCTGCGCAACGCCGATATCGTACGGGCCGATGCCACGCCGCAGTTGGTGGTCTGTTGGGGCGGACACTCCATCGTGCGCGGCGAATACGAATACACCAAGGATGTCGGCTACGAGCTGGGACTGCGCGGGCTCGATATCGCCACCGGGTGCGGCCCCGGCGCCATGAAGGGCCCCATGAAGGGCGCGACGATCGGCCACGCCAAGCAGTTCAACAAGGCGGCCCGCTATATCGGTATTTCCGAGCCGGGCATTATTGCGGCGGAACCCCCCAACGCGCTGGTCAATGAACTGGTCATTCTGCCCGATATCGAAAAGCGGCTGGAGGCCTTCGTGCGGCTGGCGCACGCGGTCGTGGTTTTCCCCGGTGGTGTGGGCACCCTCGAGGAAATACTCTATATCCTCGGTGTAGCCACCCATCCGGACAACTCGGCGGTACCGGTGCCATTGATCATGGCCGCGTCGGAGGCCGACCGGGACTACTTTGTTCACATCGACCACTTTTTACGCGATGTGCTGGGCGAGGGGATTGCCGACTGTTACGAGATCGTGATCGGCGATGCCGCACAGGTGGCGCACCGCGTGCGCGAAGCGGTGGATGGGGTCCGCGAGCACCGCGTGGAGCACCGGGAGTCTTTCTGTTTCAACTGGGGGTTGCGTATCGACGACAGCCTGCAGCGGCCCTTTCATCCCACCCATGCCAGCATGGCGGCCCTGCGCCTGCACAGCGACCGCCCGCGCCACGAACTCATTGCCGAACTGCGCTGCGCGTTCTCCGGTATTACGGCGGGTAACGTGAAGGAATTCGGTGTCCGTGCGGTGCGCGAGCAGGGACCCTATCAACTTCACGGCGATGAATTCGTGGTCGAGCACCTCGGTAGTTTGCTGGAAAGCTTCATCGAGCAGGGCAGGATGCGCCTGGATCCGGCCAACTACGTGCCGAGTTTCCAACTGGCCCGACAGGCGTGACGTTGCGTCGCCCTCAGGGTGTCGTGATCACGGCCTCCAACGCTTCCACTTCACCGGCGTCGTAGCCGATCTCCCGCAGGATGTCCCCGGTATCCGCTCCGGTTCGGGGCGCCGGCCGGCGGATGGTCCCCGGCGTTTTGGAGAACTTGTAGATCATGCCCACCTGGTCCGTGAAGCCCTCGCCGATATCCGTCCCGGCGAGGATCGCGCCTCGCGCCCGGTGGTGTTCGTTCGCCATCACTTCGTCCAGCGCCAGCACCGGGGTCACGCAGGTGTCCTCCAGCATCAGCAGTTCGACCCACTCGTCGCGCGGCCTGGTCAGGAAGATCTCCCGCAGGCGCGCCTTTTGCGCCTCGCGTTCCCCGGCGGTGTCCGGGTACTGGCGGTCCGCGAATTCCGGTACGCCGAGCAGCTCGCAGAGTTTCTCCCAGAACCAGGGCTCGAAGGTGCCGAGAGATACATAGCCGCCGTCGGCGCAGGCATAGATATTGTAAAAGGCGTATTTGCCGCTGAGCGTGGTCTCGCCGCGACGCGGCGACACACCCGTCTCGCGCACTTCGTCGAGCTGCAGCAGCATCATGTTGAGGAGGGTGTCGACCATGGCGAAATCCACGTACTGCCCCTCGCCGGTGCGCTGGCGATGGTGCACCGCGATCATGATGGCCAGGGCGGCGCTGATGCCGCCGGCGTCGTCGGCGATGGCGTTGCCGGGTATTTTCGGCGCGCCGTCGATATCGCCGGTCATGTGGGGCACGCCCGCCAGCGACTGGTAGTTGATGTCGTGGGCGGCCACCCGGCTGTAGGGCCCTTCCTGGCCCAGTCCCGACAGCGACACGCAGATGATATCCGGCTTGATTTTGCTCAGTGCGTCGTAGTCCATGCCCAGCTTGGCGGCGACGCCGGGACGGAAGCCCTCGACCACGACATCCACCTGTTGCACCAGCTTTTCAAATACCTCCCGGCCCTCGGGCTTTTTCAGGTTGAGGCGCATGCTGCGGGTGTTGCGGCGCAGCACGTCCGGCATGGTGAGCTCGCGGCCGCCGCGGCTGGGGGGTTCGATCTTGATAATATCCGCGCCGAAATCGCCCAGGATCTGTGAGGCGTGGGGGCCCGGACCGAGCCGCGCGAGATCGAGAATTTTCAGGCCTTCGAGGGGAAGGGATGCCATATCGGGTGTCTCCTGCGGTGGCAACTACGGGGATCTGCGGCGGTGCGTGCGCGGCAGGTTTCAGGGCCGCCACCGGGCGGCGCCGCGCGCCCAGGGATTGTCCTGTGCATCGACGGGCAGGGCGACCCGGGCGGTGAAGCGCGTTTTTGCCACGTTCGCCACCACGAGAGACACGTCCAGCGCGACCCAGCCGCAGCCCAGGTCGTCAATGTCGGTACTCTCGACGCGGCCCGTGAACGTCATCCTGTCGCCCGGGCACACCGGCTCTCCCATGCGGAATTTGTAGCGGCCGATGCGCGCTTTCGGACCGGCCCAGTCGGTGATGTAGCGCTCCAGCCACGCGGCCTGGTTCGGCGTGTTCATGAAGATGTCGCGCGTGCCGTTGCGCTGCTGGGCGAAATCGCGGTCGTGGTGCATCGGGCGCCAATCCCTGCTGGCCAGTGCGCCCAGGATCACGGTGGTGGCGCTGACGTCATGGACCAGTTCCGGCAATTCGTCGCCCGCGGTCACGTCGGCAAAGGTCAGGTGGTTGTGTGCTGAATCGTGCATCGACAGGCTAACCCTTGCGGTACCCGAAGCCGGTCATCGTCTCGGTGCCGACCCAGTCGCCGCGCTGGTTGCGGCACACACAGTCGATGACCCAGAAGCGGCCGCGGCCGAGTTTCGTGCTCTTCACCTCGCTGAGGGAGCGCAGGGTTTCGACGCTGTTGATGCGGTCGCCCGGCCGAATGGGTTCGCCGAATACCACCTCGCTGTCCGTCGCCACCGCCTCCGGCAGCGCCAGCGTTTCCTTGAGATCGAAGTGGGTCTGCCAGGGGAGGGGAATGGTGTCGCGGCCGGGCACCCAGTAATGGGGCCGAAACCAGGCGGAGAGCATGGTCAGCGGCGCCGTGGGTCCGTCGGTGATCGCCTCGGCGGCCGCGTCGTCCCAGTAGATCGGATTGCCGTTCTGCACCGCGGCGCAGGTAGTGTAGAAGTAGCCGCGCTCCACCTCGAACTCCCCCGTCACGGCGTGGCGTTCCACGTCGATCCAGGACAGGGCCTCGTCGAGCCCTATGGTGAAATCGTCGGCGTCGCACATGGTCTTCACGATCAGTCTAAGTGAGCACCACAGGCTCGCGATCGATGATTTCTTCGGCAATCACGTCCTCCCAGTACTCGGTGCCGCCGAGGGCGAGCTGGTACTGTTTGCCGCGCCGCAGGAACAGCGTTGTGTCCTGTTCTTCCATGTAGCCCATGCCGCCGAAGATCTGCGAGCCGACATCCATGACACGGCCCACGGTCTCGGCGGAAAACGCCTTGGTCTTGGCGACATAACCGCGGGTGTGGCGCTCCCTGTCCATCTGGAAGGCGGTGAACATGGTCAGCATGTCGGCGCCGTAGAGCTCCATAATCAGTTGGGCCAGATAGCCCTGGATGGTCTGCATCTGGCCGATGGGTCTGCCGAATTGTACCCGCTCCTTGGCGTATTGTGTGGCGTGGTCGTGCATTTCGAATCCCGCGCCATTGGTGTAGGCGCAAAAGGCAATGATCGCCTTGTGCAGGGAGGGCTCCAGCGCCTCCCAGCCCCGGTCCGGCTCGCCGATCACCGCGGAGGCGGGCACCTGCACGTTGTCGAAATCCACCTGGTAGTGCCGGTCGCGCGCCATGGTAGGCATGTGCGTGGTGACAATGCCTTCGCTGTCGCGGTCCACCAGAAACAGGGTCAGGCCCGAATCGGCGCCGGGCTGCGAGGTACGCGCGGCGACAATCAGCGTGTCGGCGCCGTCGGCAAATTCCACAAACAGCTTGCTGCCGCTGAGGCTGTAGCCGTCGCCGCTCGATGTGGCCGCGAGGGAAATGTGCCGCGGATGGAAAAAGCGCGAGAACTCCTGGTAGGCGAAGGTGTGGATCGATTCGCCGGCGACGATACGCGGCAGGATCTGTGCTTTCTGTTCGTCCGACCCGGCCTGCGTGATCAGGTCGGCGGCCAGCACGGCCGTGTAGAGGAAGGGGCTCGGGCACACATGGCGGCCCAGTTCGCGAATCAGCACGACCAGGTCCAGCACGCCCATGCCCATACCCTGGTGGTCCTCGGGCACGATCATGCCGAGCCAGCCCATCTCGGCGAACTGCTGCCACATCTCGCGGCTGAAGCCGAGATCGGATTCCAGTTCGATGCCGCGCACGACATCGAAGGTGCAGTGCTTGTCCATGAATTTGCGCGCCATGTCCTGTAACTGGACCTGTTCTTCGCTCAGTTTGATGTCCACGTAGTCTCTCCTTGTCTGGCTCGCTGGTGCACGACTCAGCGCTGTGGCAGTTCGGGTTTACCCAGGGCGTTGGGCAGCCCCAACAGGCGGCGGGCGATGATGGACTTGGCGGTATCGACGCCGCCGGCGGCGACCCGGGCGTGACCGGCCATCAGGTATTCGTCGGCCAGGGCGCCACCGAACGGCGAGTGCTCGCCTCCCCACAGGCCGCCGAAGGGGCCCATGAGATCCAGCGCCAGTTGCGCGAATTCGTCGCCGATAGACGCGCCCCACGCCTTGTTCATGGCGGCTTCGATATCGGGCACCTCTTCCTGGGCGCGGCAGATCGCCAGGCGCTCGAGCATGGTCCCGACCTCTACCCGTGCCGACATGCGCGCCAGTGCGCGGCGTGTGGCGTGGTCCTCGAGCGGGCGCTCGCCGTTGAAGTCGGCGTCGCGAAACCAGGCGACGATCTTGTTGAAGCGGCGCACGCGGGAAGCGAAGGAAAGAATGGCGAAGCGCTCGTAGTCCAGCGCCTGCATCATGTAGTAAAAGCCCCTGTTCACCTCGCCCACCAGGCGCGATCTGGGCACCTTGACCTTGTCGAAGAATACCTGGTTGGTGCGGTGCGTGGTGCCCTCGCGGCCGATGGTGTTCATCGGCGACATCGTCAGGCCCGGGGCGTCGTGGTCGACAATGAGAATGCTGATGCCCTTGTGCTTGGGCGCGTCGGGGTCGGTGCGCACCGCCATCCAGTGCCAGCGGCAGAAGTGGGCCGACGTGATGTAGTGCTTCATGCCGGTGACTTCGAAATAATCGCCCTTGTCTATCGCGCGGGTCTGCAGCGAGCCGATGTCGGTTCCGGCGCCGGGCTCGGTGTAGGTGATCGCCCATTGCCCCTCGTTGCGGAAGATCATCGGCAGAAATTCCAGCTTCATCTCCTCGCTGGCCGCGTGGTAGATCGTGCTGGCGATCGTGCCCACGTTCTTGCCGATGATCGGCCCGCCGGCGCGGTCCAGCTCGGCTGTTGAGGATGAACTGGGCCAGCGGGAAGGGGTTGGGGGAGCCGCCGTATTTCTCGGGAAAGCCCATGCCCAGCCAGCCGCGTTCGGCCATTTTGGTAACGAACTCGATGCGTGCGGGTGTGTCGATAAAGATGCTGCCGGCGACCTCTTCGGTCATTTCGCTGGCAATAAACTCCCTGATCTCGTCGCGAAAGGCGATCTCTTCGGGGCTCCAGTCAAAGTCCACTCGTCACTCCTCGGGTTGGCTTGAGGTCGGCCGCAGGGCGGGAGCGGCGCTTTAATAAGACATATGTCATGTAATGATAATACACGGGCTTCGATGTGAGAAGCCCTGTGATGCCCCGATAAATGGGGTCAGCGATCAATGGCACTTACTCAAGCGTGAATTGGTCTATGTCGTCATTCCCGCGCAGGCGGGAATCCAGCTGATTCAACGCAGTTAGTGGTTAATGGATCCCCGCTTGCGCGGGGATGACGGTCTTAAGTAAGCGGCATTCGGGTCAGAGTCTGACTCTGACCCCAATTGATCCGGGCCCCATTTATCCGTTCATCGCGTCGTTCATTGATCTTTTAAATAAGCCACCTGTCATATTATTTGCGACCCGCTCCTATCGCGGATATAGTTCCAGCGGAATATGTACAGGCTCTGTCCGGGTTCGTTGGCCCGGCGGGGCCGGGCGCACACCGCCTGTCGCAGGAGGAACATTTATGTACCCGGCTGTTCATGCCCGCACCGACCCCGACAAACCCGCGGTCATCATGGGCGCCGGCGAAGTCGTAACCTACCGGCAGCTCGACGAGCGCTCCAATCAGTGTGCACACCTGTTTCAGAACCTGGGCCTCGAGCCCAACGACTCGGTGGGGCTGTTCATGGTGAACGGTCCCGAATATTTTTACGCGACCTGGGGGGCGCAGCGCTCGGGACTGTACTACACCCCGATTTCCACGCACCTGTCGGCCGATGAAGTGGCCTACATCATCGAGGATTGCGAGGCGCAGGTAGTCATTGTTTCCGAGGAGTTGCGGGAGGTAGTCACCGGCATGGACGACAGACTCGCCGGCGTGCGTCACTGGCTGTTGGCGGGCGGCGAGGCGCCCGGCTTCGACAATTTCGAGGCGGCCCTCGCGCAATTTCCGCTCACGCCGATCGAGCGCGAGCTGGAGGGCTGCGAAATGCTCTATTCCTCGGGTACCACCGGCTACCCCAAGGGCATCAAGAACCCCAACCCGGAGCGCGAGATCGGCAACCCGGGGCCTTTCGTGCCGGGCATCGTGCACAGTTTCGGCGTCGATGAGAACACCGTCTATCTGTCGCCGGCGCCTCTGTACCACGCCTCGCCGCTGCGCTTCTGCATGGCGATGCATCGGGTGGGGGCCACGGCGGTGGTCATGGAACACTTCGAACCGGAACAGGCGTTGCGCCTAATCGAGCGCCATCGGGTTACCCTGAGCCAGTGGGTGCCGACGATGTTTGTGCGCATGCTGAAAATGCCGGCGGACATCCGCGAAGCCAGTGACCTGTCCAGCCACAGGCTGGCGCTGCACACCGCGGCGCCCTGTCCCGAGGAGGTCAAGGAGCGGATGATCGATTGGTGGGGGCCGATCCTGCTGGAGTTTTATGGCGCCACCGAAGGGCACGGCGGCACCCAGATCAGCTCGCAGGAATGGCTGGCGCACCGCGGTTCCGTCGGGCGCCCGGCCTGCGGCCGGGTGCATATTCTGGACGACGAGGGCAACGAGTTGCCGCCCGGCGAGGTGGGCACGGTGTATTTTTCCGGTGGGGCGCCCTTCGAGTACCACAAGAGCGAGGAAAAGACCGAAGGTTCGCGTCTCGGTGACATGGCGACGGTGGGCGATGTCGGTTACGTCGATGAGGAGGGGTATCTGTATCTCACCGATCGCAAGACCAACATGATCATTTCCGGGGGCGTGAACATCTACCCGCAGGAAACGGAAAACATCCTGGTCATGCACCCGAAGATCGCCGATGTGGCGGTGATCGGCGTGCCCGATGAGGAGATGGGCGAGGAGGTCAAGGCCGTGGTGCAGCCGCTGGATTTCGCAACCGCGGGCCCGGAACTGGAGCGGGAACTGATCGAGTACTGCCGCGAACGTCTGTCCCACTTCAAATGCCCGCGCTCGGTCGATTTTGCCGAGCAACTGCCGCGTTCGGATGCCGGCAAGCTGTTCAAGCGGCGCATCCGCGAGCGCTACTGGGCCGGGCGCGGGAGCAGCATTATCTGATGCACACTCTGGAGATGTTCAACCTTGCCGGACGCACGGCGCTGGTCACCGGCGGCGGGCACGGTATCGGGCGCCATCTCGCCATGGGTCTGGCGGAGGCGGGGGCCGACGTCATTGTGGCGGGACGCAAGGCCGAACCGCTGATGGAGGCCGTCGCCGCGATCGAGGCGCTGGGAGTGCGCGCCTGGGCGGTGCAGGCGAATTTGTCGAAGCTGCCGGAGATCGACGCGCTGGTGGCGCGGGCAACCGAGCTGGCCGGAGGCGTCGATATTCTGGTCAACAATGCCGGCATGGTCTGGGCGGCGCCGACGCTGGACTACCCGATGGAGGGCTGGGACCGCGTGTTCGATCTCAATGTGCGCGGCCTGTTCTACCTGTCGCAGCAGGTGGCGCGCGGCATGCGCGAACGCGGCGGCGGCAACATCATCAATATCGCCTCGATCTCCGCCTGGCGCTGCGCCACCGACGACGCCGAGCCGGTCGTCGCCTACAACGCCAGCAAGGGCGCGGTGATATCACTCACCCGGGACCTGGCGGTGAAACTGGCGGCGGACAACATTCGTGTTAATGGTATCGCGCCGGGGCCCTTCCTTACCGACATGATGGACCATGTGCGCCACGACGAGGAAAAACTCCAGGCATTCGAAAGCGGTATCCCCCAGGGGCGCTCCGGCACCGAGGACGATATCAAGGGCGTGATCGTTTTCCTGGCGGGCCAGGCCAGTGCCTTCATGACCGGCCAGACGCTGGTGGTGGACGGCGGCTGGCTCTGCACCTGAACGGTATGGGGGCACGGTTATCGATTCTGGTCTTTGATTGTACGGCCGGCATAACTGTCAACCGGCAGATATCGGAGACAGAGTCTTCGACTGTGGAGAGATCATCAATCAAAGACCTGACCCGAGGTATCTGGGTATCTGAGCCGCCAAAATCATCAATCAAAGACCTGACCCCAAGGATTGACCCCATGGATTGCAGGTCAGGTGTCCCCGCCGGTGAGGGTCCAGTTGCCGTCGGCATTGCGCAGCCAGCCGCCGGAGGCCCAGGTGCCGCCGTCGACGGGGATCACCGTTCCCGTGACGTAATCACTCATGGCCGAGGCCAGGAAGAGGACGACGTCACCGCATTCCTCGGCGCTGCCGGCGCGGCCCAGGGGGATCCGTGCGAGGTTCCGCGCCTCCACCTCGGGCGAGGGTTCGACCCACGAGGACGGGTCGACGGGTCCGGATATGTTGCCGCGCAGGCCGGGCGTGATGGTGTAGTCCGGCGCAATGGCGTTGACGCGGATACCGTGTTCCGACAGTTCCACCGCGAGGCTGCGGGTGAAGTTGAGCATGCCCGCCTTGCAGGCGGCGTAGACCGCGTACCCCGGGGCCGCCCGCGACGCCTCGATGCTGGCCACGTTGATAATCGCGCCGCCGCGGCCGCCCTCGATCATGCGCGGTGCGGCGGCTGCGGTCGCCGCCAGCATGCTGACCATATTCAGATCGATGTGCCGGCGCCAGGAGCGCTCCGACTGTTCGATAAAGGCTTTTCCGCGGACGCCGCCGGCGTTGTTGACCAGAATGTCGATGCGCCCGAACGCGTTCCAGGTCCGCTCGACGGCGTCGCGCAGTTGCTGCGTATCGCTGGCGTCGGTGGGCAGTGCCAGCGCGCGGCGACCCAGTTCGATAACGCGCGCCGCGGTCTCCTCGCAGCGTTCGGGAACGATGTCGACGATGGCGCAGTCGGCCCCGGCGCTGGCCAGTGCCAGGGCCGCGGCGCGTCCAATCCCGCCGCCGCCGCCCGTCACGATCGCGACCTGGCCGTCCAGGGACAGCCCGTCCCGCCGCTCTGTCTGATCTTTGCCGGCCATATTCAGTTGCCTCCGAACAGGGCGCGCACTTCGCGTCGCAGTACCTTGCCCATCTCGTTGCAGGGCAGCGCATCGATATACCGTATTTGTTCCGGTACGCGAGAGGAACGAAGCCTGTCCCGCACCAGTTTGCGCAGCGTCTCCTCATCGGGTGCCTCGGCGCCCGGCCTGGTCACGACCGCCGCCGCCACCGCCTCGCCCCATTCAGTGGAGGGTATGCCCACGGCCACCGCATCGCCGATCGCGGGGTGCTCTAGCAATACGCTCTCGATCTCGCCGGGGGAAATGTTCTCACCGCCGCGCACGATGACATCGTCGGCCCGGCCGCTCAGGAACAGAAAGCCCTCCTCGTCGAGCCACCCCGCGTCCCGCGTCGGGAACCAGCCCTGCTCGTCCAGGGCCGAGCGCTCGCGGTATTCACCCGATACCTGCTCGCCGCGCACATGGATCTCTCCCGGCTGGCCGGCGGAGAGGGAGCGCCCCTGTTCGTCGCGAATCTCGATTTCGACGGTGGGCAGGGCGCGCCCCACCGAACCGAGCCTGGCGCGAACCGCCGGGTCCGCCGAGGCCAGCGCCGCACGGTGCTCCTGCGGACCTAGAAGGGCGATGGTGGAACTCGTCTCGGTGAGTCCGTAGGCGTTGGTAAAGTCCGTCTCGGGAAACAGTGCCAGCGCCCGTTCTATCAGTTCGCGCGGCATGCGGCCCCCGCCGTAGGCGATCGCGCGCAGGGACGACAGATCGGCACGCGTGCCCGCCTCGAGTCGTTCGACAATGCGCGCCAGCATGGTCGGCACCACGAAGGCATTGGTGACCCGTTCGGCTTCGGCCAGGGCCAGCCATTTGTCCGCGTCGAAGGCCGGCAGCAGCACGATGCGCCGCATGGCGTAAATGGAACTGAGCAGCGCCGAAATGCCGGCGATGTGGTAGGGCGGTACGCAGACCAGCTGGGCATCGGTCTCGGCGGCGCTACCGAACTCCACCGTGCCGAGGATATAGCCCAGCAGATTGGCGTGGCGCAGCAGTGCCGCCTTGGGTGTCCCGGTGGTACCGCTGGTGAAAATCTGCGCGGCGATGCCTTCGCCCTCGCGCTCCCGTGCGGACGCGCCGGCGGGGGAGCTCATGGCCGCATTGACGAACTCGTCCCGCGAATAGCGCGTGTGTCCCCCCGCCTCGCAGACTTCCCGCACGCGCTCCACGGCGCCCACGACCGTCGCCGGCGCGATGCGCGCGAGCAGGGCGGCCAGATCGGTATCGGGCAGTCGGTAATTGAGCGGTACGTAGGGCACGCCCCCGAGCGCCGCGCCGAACAGCGCGATGGCGGCCGCCTCGCTGCTTTCGTCGAGCAGGGCCACATGGGTGCACGCGTTGTTCGCGATAATATCCGCCGCGCCGCGCGCCGCGTCCAGCAGGTCGGTGTAGCTGTAGCGCCTGCCGTCGCAGACCAGAGCGGTGCGTTGTGCGCCGCCGTCGGCGGCCATCTGCAGCAACAGTGCGATATTCATGGGTGAAGGAACCTCAGGCCGTCAGCCCCAGCGGATTACACCGGGATCGGTGACGGGGAAACTGTCGTGAATTTCCGCGACCAGTCTGGGCAACGCCAGCACATGGGGGCCGAGCACCGGTTTGCCCGTGGTCAGCAGGGCGACCACCAGGTCGCGATCCGGATTGGCCCAGGTAAAGGTATTGGTGAGCCCGACGTGGCCGAAGGCGTGGGGCTGGTTCCAGCCGTACAGGCTCAGCGAGCGGGTACCCATCATGAAACCGTTGCCGTAGCGCATCGGCAGACCCAGTATGCGGTCGACTTCCAGGCGGGTGTTGGGCACATGGGTGAGCTTCGCCACGGTCGACCGGTCCAGAATCTTCACGTCACCCAGGGCGCCCCCGTCCATGATGCACTGGTACAGGGCCGAGACATCCCGTGCGGTGGTGATCAGGTTCGCCGAGGGAATCACGCCTGTCAGAAACCGCGGATCGTTGGACAGCTCGACGGCCTGGTCCAGGTGCATGCCCAGAGCGCGGCGCAGAAAACGCGACAACAGCGGCGTCGGTCGCATACCGGTGGCGATGTTCTGCGCGACGCGGTCAACGTCGGCCGGGTCCACCCCGTAATCGAACCACTCCAGCCCCAGGGGTTTCTTGAAATCCCGCGCCAGGATATCCCGCAGGCTCAGTCCGGTGACCTGTCGCACCACCAGCTCCATGATGAGCCCCCCGCTCACGGTGTGGTAGGCGGGCGCGGTCCCCGGCTTGTGCCGTGGATGCAGGTCGCAGACAAGTTCCCCGATGGCGTCGGGATCGGTCAGCAGATCGAGGTCGAGGGCCTCGGGGGGAATGACCGGCAGTCCCGCCCGGTGATCGATGACCTGGTGCAGTGTAATGCGGCCCTTGCCGTGCCGGGCAAATTCGGGCACATAGGCCGCCACCGGGTTGTTCAGGGCCAGGATGCCGTCGCCCTCCAGTTTGTGCATGACGACGGAGGTGATGGCCTTGGCGGCGGAAAACAGATTGACCGGCGTCCCGGTGTTCATCGGCACGGCGTCGGGCGGGGACGGCGTTTGTCCCACGGCAATGCCCCGCGCGTAACCGACGGCGCGGTCGAGCACCACGCTGCCGCGGTGGCGCACGCACAACTGGATACCGGGGTGGACACCGCTGCGATAGATATCCAACAGGCGGCGCCAGATGGCCTCGGCGGCGGGTCCGCCGGTCTCCTCCCCGACCGCGGTGCAGGTATCGGGGTCCGCGACGGGCGGCACGGTGCGGAATGCCGCACCTTGCAGGCGCTCCAACAGGGCACTGCTCATAAGCTTCTCAACTCCCGCCGCGCAGGGCGGCACTGGCTGTACGTTCCCGTTCCATCGCCGCGGCCACCGCCTCGCGCTCCCCGGCGGCGAGCAGGCCTTTGGCGGCGGCCAGCACCGCCGGCCGGCATTGCGCCATGGCCGCCGCCAGCTCCCGGGCGGCAGGCAGCAATTCATCGGGCGCGGTGACGCGGTTGACCAGGCCGATGCGCTCGGCCTCTTGCGCCAGGATGGTCCTGGCGCCGAGCACCAGTTCCCGGGCCCGGGCCGGACCCACTGCGCGCTGCAGCAGCCAGGTGCTGCCGAGTCCCGGCAGAATGCCCATTTTCGCAAAGGTGAGGCCGATTTTCGCTCCCTCGGCGGCCAGGCGGACGTCGCAGGCCAGTACCATCGTGATGCCCACGCCGATAGCGTGCCCGTTGATGGCGGCGATGACGGGCTTGGGGTAATCGAGCAGGGTGAGGGGGAATTCGCGCACCAGGCGCTCCTCGCCCAGGCGCGGACCGGACGAATCCGCGCCGCTGGCCTGCTCGCGCATGTGATCCAGGTCGACCCCCGCGCAGAAGCCGCGTCCGGCGCCGGTGAGAATGACCGCGCGCACGCTGTCATCGTCGCGCAGGGCCGCGAAAGCCTCGACGATCTCCTCGCCCATCGGCACCGTGTAGGCGTTGAGCTTGTCGGGGCGGTTGAGCGTGACGGTAGCGACGCCGTCGTCGATGTCGAGCAGTAGCTGCTGGTACATGCTTTTCTCCAAAGGAACAATGGGGCGGGCGTGCGCCCGGCTATTTGGGCAGGCCGAGGCAGCGCTCGCCGATAATATTGCGCATCACCTCCGACGTCCCCCCGCCCAGGGTGTTGGCGAAAGAGCCGAGGAAGGCCTGCGGCCAACGGCCCGCCAACTGCGACAGGGCGGCGCGGTCGGGTCCGAGAATGTCCAGGGCGAGCGCGGTAATGCGCTTGTGCAATTCCGACTGGAACAGCTTCAGCATGGAGCCTTCCGGGCCGGGCATGGCCGCGCGTTCATTGCGCGAAATGCCCATCAGGGTCATGGCCAGCAGGGAGCGGGTTTCGGCGCGCAGCCGGGCCAGCTGCCAGGCGATATGATCGTCGTCGATGGCTTTGCGGCCGTCTTCCAGCGTGGTGTGGCGCGCCAGCTCGATCAATTCCTCGATGGTTTTCTGGGTCGCGATCTGCGAGGGCATGAACGCCGTGCCGCGCTCGAAGGAGAGCTGCGCCATGCTCACGCGCCAGCCGTTGTTGAGGCCGCCGACGACGTTTTTCAGCGGCATGCGCACGCCGTCGTAGAATACCTCGTGCAGGTCGTCGCCGCCGGCCATGTCGCGGATGGGGCGGATTTCCATACCGGGGTTGTCCATGGGATTGATCACCCAGCTTATGCCCTGGTGTTTCGGCGCGTCCGGGTCCGTGCGCACCAGCAACTGCTGCCAGTCGGCAAAGCGCGCCCAGCTCGTCCAGATTTTGGAGCCCGTCACCACCAGCTCGTCGCCCTCGATAACGCCGCGGGTCTTGAGTGCCGCCAGGTCGGAGCCGGCCTGAGGGTTCGGAAAAACCCTGGCACCAGATCACCTCGCCCTTGAGGATGGGCGGCAGGTACGTCTTTTTCTGCTCTTCGTCGCCGCAGGCGATGATGGTCGGTCCGGCGAGGTTCAGGCCGTTGAAGCGGTAGTGGTCGCCGGGGGCGCCGCTGCGCGAGTACTCCATGAGGAAGAGCAGTTGCTGGAACGTGTCGAAACCCTGTCCGCCGTACTCCACCGGCCAGTTGATGCCGGCCCAGCCGCCCTCGTAGAGCGTCTTCTGCCAGGCGAGGTCGAATTCGCGGCCCGCGGCACCGTCTTCGGGCCGCGGTTCCCGGGTACGTCTGTCCCCGCAGCCAGTCCCTGACCCGGTCGCGAAACTCGAGTTGCTCCGGTGTGAAGTCGAGGTTCATTGCTGTGCCTCCCGGTCGGGCCGCGGTGCGTGTAACAGCGCGCGCAGATGATGGCGTTCGCCGCCGAACAGTGTGGCCAGGACCTGGGCGCGTTTGACGAACAGGTGAATATCCATCTCCTCGGTGTAACCCATGCCGCCGTGGATCTGCACCGCGGTGTTGGCGTTCATTTGCGACGCGTCACCCGCCAGGGCCTTGGCCGTGTGGGTGTCGAAGTGGCCGGCGGGGTCTCCCGAGTCCAGCGTAATGCTGGCGTGGTAGAGCATGGCGCGCACGGATTCACAGCGGATCGCCATATCCGCGCAGTAGTGCTTGATGGCCTGGAAGCTGCCGATGGGCTTGCCGTACTGCTCACGCTCCCTTGCGTAAGCCACGGAGCGATCCATCGTGGCTTCGGCGATGCCCAGCATCAGCGCGCTCGTCAGCAGCGAGCCGCGCTCGAACAGGTTGTCGCGCTCGGCGTCGACCCGCGCTTGCGGCGTCGCGTTTTCGACGCGACAGATACCGGCGCCGAGCAGGGGGTCGATGCAGGCCGTCGCCTCCACGTCTTCCAGTGATGCAACCGGTAACAGGACGGCGCCGCTGTCGTCGGCCAGCAGCAGCAGGTCGGCATCGTCCACTTCATACGCCAGAAACTCACCGCTTACCGTCGCGCCGAGGGACGAACCCGGGCGCGTCGCCGCGACGGCAACCACCGTGTCGCCGTCGAGAATGCCCGCCAGTATTTCATCCGCACCCGACGCCGCGGCGAGCCGGGCGCCGAGTACCGCGCCGAGCAGCGATGGTGGCATGAGGTTGCGTCCCAGTTCCACGAACAGCAACGCCTCCTCCGGCAGGCCGTAGCCCACTCCGCCGTGCTCTTCGGCCAGACCGATACCCAGCCAACCCAGGCCGGCGATCTGGGCCAGGTGGGAGCGGCCGAAGCGCGCAGTTCCATCGGCGCCCTGCGCGGCGGCGCCGACCGGGAATTCCTTATCCAGGAAGTGCTTTGCCGTGTCGACAATCTGTTGCTGTTCTGGCGTCGGTAGCAGGTCCATGCACTGGGGCTTCCACGAGAGTCTTCAGTTGCGCAGCCGGTTCGGATCGATGCCGCGCAATGAAAAGTTTATAATAAGACAGTTGTCATGATAAAATATTAACATAGTTTTGTCGTGCCGTTCGTGGCGCGCCCACGGAAGGAGAATACTACCATGGCCCTCAAGATCGCGACTTCGATCGGCATGCTGCATCCGCGCAATTTTCTCGACGTGGCTCTGGCCGCGGATCGTCTGGGGTTTGAATCGCTGTGGATGCCGGAGCACCTGATCTTCCCGGCCTCCATGGCCGGCTCGCCCTACGACGCGGAGGATCCCGACGCGCACCCGCCGGTACCGCCGGAAACCCCGCTGTTCGACGTGTTCACGTATCTGGGTTTCATCGCCGGGCAGACCAGCCGCATTCGGCTGGGCACCAACGTCTATCTGCTCGGACTGCGGCACCCCTTCATCGGCGCACGGGCGATCCAGACACTCGACATCGTCTCGGGGGGCCGCGCGGAGGTCGGGGTCGGCGCCGGCTGGCTGCGCGAGGAGTGGACGGCCGCGGAAATGGATCCCGCGACCCGGGGCAGGCGCCTGGACGAGGCGCTGGCTGTGTGCAAGCGCTTGTGGACCGAGGAGAGCGTGGCGCACAAGGGCGAGTTCTACGCGTTCGACAGTGTGAAGTTCGAGCCCAAACCGGTGCAAAAGCCCCATCCGCCGGTACACATCGGCGGGGAATCGCCCGCGGCCATGCGCCGCGTCGCGCGCTACGGCGACGGCTGGTACGCGCTCGGGCACACGCCGGAAAGTCTGCAGCCGTTGCTGGCGCGCCTGCGCGAGATCGTGCGGGCGGAGGGGCGGGACCCCGACGACCTGGAAATCATCGCCGGCGGCGAGGTCGGCAGCCGCGAGGATCTGCGGCGCTGGGAAGACGTGGGGGTAACGCGCCTGGTGGTCAGGCCGTGGCAGCGCGGGCGCGAGGCCGTCGCCGGGCTGGAGCGGTTCGCCGGGGAGATCATGGACTGAGCGGCCGGGCCGAGCGCGACGCCGGACCCGCTCGTATTTGTCCGGTAGATTCGCGTGCGCAGCCGTGAGCAGCCGTGAATCGGTGAGATATGCGGCTTAGTAGCCCGTAAAAGTCGGGTCCCGCTTCTCGGCAAAGGCGCTGACCGCCTCGCGCATGTCTTCGGTGTGGGCGGTGAGGTGTTCCGCCGCCACCGAAAAATTCAGCGTGTTGTTGATTGCCTGCTGTATGCCCTGATTGATCGCCAGTTTGGTCCAGCGGATGGCGGCGACGGGGCCGTTGGCCAGGCCTTTGGCGAATTCCGTCGCCTCGTCCAGTAACTGATCCGCGGGCACACAGTGATTGACCAGCCCCATGTCCGCGGCCTCGGGTCCCGGCACCAGTTTGCCGGACATCAGCAGTTCCTTGGCGCGGTGGGGCCCGATCAGCAGCGGCCAGATGACGGCCCCGCCGTCGCCCGCCACCAGCCCCATCTTGACGTGCGTGTCGCCGATGCGCGCCGAGTCCGCCATGTAGATGACATCGGACAGCAGGGCGATGGTTGCCCCCAGTCCCGCGGCGGTGCCGTTGACCGCCGCGATGATGGGCGCCTCGCACCCGATCATTTCCTGTACCAGGTAGCGGGTACCGCGCAACTGGTCGACGGGACGGTCGTCGGCGCCGCCGTAGCCCTTGACGTCGCCGCCGGCGCAGAAGGACTTGCCCGCGCCGGTGAGCACGATGGCGCCGACGTCGCGATCGTGCGCGAGATCGCGAAAGATACGCTCCAGACCCGTGTGCACGGCATGGTTCACCGCATTGTGTACCGCTGGCCTGTCGAGGGTGACGATCGCCACCCGCTCTTCGATGCGCACCTGCAGGTGGTGCTTCTCTGCGTACTGTGAGTAGTCCACGAATTCGCTCCTGTCACGGCGCGGCGGTCGACCGCGCGATCCCCGTATCACGGGCGATTATGGCACGATAACCGCCGCCACCCGATAGACGTCCCGGTGGTCTCGCCGCTGGCCATTTGTACCGGAAAATCCTCCAGATCGAGCAACCGCGCCGCGCTGGTGACACCGACGCAGCTCGACCAGCAGGGCCCGGGCTGCACGGCCGCGGCCCATCTCTTCCATCACGACGCCCGTGTCCGACATGTCACCACCCACGACCCCGGCGGATTCCGGTGCCATCGGGCCGGTAACGCCGAGCTCGACCAATCGGCGCCAGTGCGCTGCCGTCAGGGGTTGTGGATTATTCCAGTGGTCGCGCGTACAGGCGGTGCCGCCGGCGAAAGTCTATTACATGACAAACACCTTGTAAAACCAGCCCGTGGGGGTGATACTTTTCCGAGTCGTTCCAATGCGAGCGTCATGCTTTGGACTATCGGGCGCGATGGTCGGAGCCATTGGCAGCTAAATCGTGAATCAGGGTGTTTGTTTATGACGGATGTAATGAAAGGAGTGCGTATTCTCGAGGTGGCCGAACACATGTTCGTGCCCGCCGCATCGGCCATCCTGTCGGACTGGGGCGCGGACGTGATCAAGGTGGAGCACCACGAGCGCGGCGACGCCATGCGCGGTCTCGGCAGCACGGGCGTGATCGATCTGTCCCACGGCGTGCACGTACTCAACGAGCACGCCAATCGCGGCAAGCGCTCCATCGGTCTGGACCTCGCGAGCGAGGAGGGTGTCGCGGTGCTCTACGAGCTGGCGAAGACCTGTGACGTGTTCCTCTCCAACAAGCTGCCTTCCATACTGGAGAAACTCAAGATCGATGTGGAGGATATCCGCAAACACAACCCGGACATCATCTACGTGCGCGGCACCGCGTCGGGGCCGAAGGGTCCGGACGGCAACCGGGGCGGCTACGACATGACCAGCTTCTGGTGCCGCAGCGGTTGCGCCCAGAGCGTGTCACCGCCGGGACTGGGCTTCATTCTGCCGCAGCCGGGGCCGGGATTCGGCGACTCCATCGGCGGCATGACCATCGCCGGCGGTATCGCGGCGGCGCTGTTCAAGCGCGAGCGCACGGGTGAGCCCTCGGTGGTGGACGTGTCCCTGCTGGCGGCGGGCGTCTGGTCCGTCGGTCCGGCGATCGCCCTGTCCGGGCAGAGCGGCAAACCCTGGTCCCTGGGCGGCGGGGGCGCCACGGGTTCCAGCAACCCGCTGACCGGGCTCTACCAGACGTCCGACGAGCGCTTCATTTCGCTGGTGATGCTGCAGGGGTTCAAGTACTGGCCCGATTTCTGCCGCCATATCGGGCGCGAGGATCTCATCGAGGACGAGCGCTTCAATTCCCACGAGAACCTGTCCGCCAACGCTGGCGCCGCCGTCGACATTATCCGCGAGGAGATCGCCAAGCACACCCTCGCCGAGTGGACCGGGAAGTTCCAGACCCTGCAGGGCCAGTGGGCGCCGGTGCAGAATACGGTGGAGGTGGCGGCCGATCCCCAGGTGCGCGCCAACGGTTACATGACCGGCTGCGCGACCAGCGACGGCACGGAGTTCGAGATTGTCTCCACGCCGGTGCAGTTCGACCAGGAACCCGCGTCGACCGCCCGCGCTCCCGAGTTCAACGAGCACTGCGACGAAATTCTGGCGGAGGCGGGGATCGACACCGAACGGATGCTCGAACTCAAGGTCGCGGGGGTGATCGCCTGAACTGGCCGGGAAGTCAGTCACACCCATGAGGTACTGGAAACATCTCGATTTTGGGAGTGTCCTGTGCGGCGTCGCCCGGGGCGGACAAGGCCCACTGGAACACGCCAAAAAGCGCACTTCCCTGTGCAGGCTCGGGCGGTCACCTGTCGCCGCACGGTTCCAGTGGGCCTTGTCCGCCCCGGGCTCAAGCGTCGCGTCCGCGCTGTGTCAGTGCGCGTTGATTGCGGAGTTCAGTGGGCGTTGATTGGGGAGTTGCAAGATCTGACGAACCGTCAGATAATTTGGGCAGCAAGACGGCGCACTCGGGGCGGCGCCGAAACCAGATACCGGCAATAACCATACACCGGCAAGAAAACAGGAGTAGCACGCATGCAGATGAACGATATGATTCTGGTGAGCGTCGACGATCATGTGGTCGAACCGCCGGATATGTTCAGGAACCACCTCCCCGAGCAGTACAAGTCCAGGGCTCCGGCAGTGAAGCGGCTGCCGAGTGGCTGTGATGTGTGGGAATTCAACGGCCAGAAGCTGCCCAACATCGGCCTCAATGCCGTGGTCGGCCGGGTGCCGGAGGAGTACGGCGTGGAGCCGACCTCCTACGAGCAGATGCGCAAGGGGTGCTACGACATCGACGCGCGCATCGCGGACATGAACGCCAACGGCGTTCTCGGCTCGATCTGCTTTCCATCGTTTCCCGGGTTCGTCGGCCAGTTGTGGAACTCCTGCGAAGACAAGAACCTCGCCAGAGTCATGCTGCAGGCCTATAACGACTGGCACATCGACGAGTGGGCCGGTACCTATCCGGATCGCATCATTCCGTTGGCCCTGCCCGCCATCTGGGATTCGCAGGAAATGGCCGCCGAAGTGCGCCGGGTCGCGAAGAAAGGCTGCCGGGCGGTCAGCTTTACGGAGAACCCCGAGAAGCTGAATCTGCCCAGCCTGCACAACGAATACTGGGAGCCCTTCTGGCAGGCCTGCGTGGATGAGGAAATGGTCGTCCTCATTCACATCGGCTCGGGCGGCGGCATGGTGTTTCCCACGATGGACTCGCCCGTCGAGGTGATGATCGCCACCACGCCGATCAGCATCGTCAACGTCGCCGCGGACCTGCTGTTCTCGGATATTCTGCGCAAATACCCCACGCTGAAGTTCGCCATGTCCGAGGGCGGCATCGGCTGGGTGCCGTATTTCCTGGAACGCGCGGATTACACCTACAACCACCACCACGCCTGGACGCACCAGGACTTCGGCGACAAGAAACCGAGCCAGGTGTTCCGCGAGCACATCTACAACTGCTTTATCGACGACAAGATGGGTATTCGCAACCGCGACCTGGTGGGCATCGAAACGATCATGTGGGAGTGCGACTACCCGCATTCCGATACCACCTGGCCGCGTTCGCCCGAAGTGCTCTGGGAGAGCCTCGAGGGCGTGCCGGACGACGAGATCGACCTGATGACCCACGGCAATGCCATGCGCGCTTTCGACTGGGGCTTCACCGAACGACGTCCCCGGGAAAAATGCACGGTCGGCGCGCTGCGCGCGGAGGCGAAGGATGTGGATCTTACCCTCATGCGGGGCGTGGGCGGCACCGCGGCGCACCAGGACGGCAACCGCATCGTCACCGCCGGCGATATCATGCAGCAGTTGGCGGACGCCTTCGTGGAGCGCTAGCGCTCTTGGGGGGTAAAGCCGACCGGATCGCCGACCTCAGTGGCCGGCCGCTCGGCGTCCGGGCGCTGCAAAAACGGCGCCGCCTTCTCGACGCCACCCGGGCCCTGCTGGATGAGCGCGGCCTGCGCGAACTGCGCGTAGCGGATATCGCGCGGGCCGTGGGTGCCTCTCCCGGCACTTTTTACCAGTATTTCGCCGATGTGGAGGACGCGGTACTGCACCTGGCTGCCGAGGCCAACGCGGAACTGCCGCCGTTACTGACCCTGTTCGAGGGCTCCTGGCGCGGCCGCGAGGGCCGGGACCGGGCGCGGGCGGTGGTGGATTTCTTCATGGCCTACTGGGACCGGCACGGTCCCATCCTGCGCATCCGCAACCTGGCCGCGGACGAGGGCGACATGCGTTTCATGGAACTGCGCGGCGCGGCGATGATGCCCATCCTCGCCGCGATGGTTGCGCTGATGCAGCGCTCGGGCGCAGCCGAGCGCAACCCCGAATTCGACCCGGACGCAGCGGCGCTGGCCATGAGCGCCATCCTCGATCGCCTGGCGGCCTATCACCGCGTCGTGGAAAACGACGTGTCCCACGAATCCCTGGTCAACACGTCGGCCGATATCCTGCTGCGCACGCTGACCGGTCGCTGATGCGCTTCCCGGGCTTCCGCGGACTCAGCCGTCGAGGACTCAGCCCTGGACGATTCAGCGCAGTTCAAGGCTGCGCTGGCCTATGGTTTGCGGCGTGCCGCGCTGTTCGATGCCGCTGACCCCGGTATCGGGGCTGGACCGGGCGTTCAGCGTCTGTGGCAGTGCCCGCAGCAGCGCTGCTCCCCAGGTGTGTTGAGGCATGGGTTGTACCAGATCTTCGATTTCGGCTACATCGATAAAGCTGATCAGGGGCTGCACCGCCTGTCCACCGCCCGCCTTGTTGTCCCAGGTGGCTTTCGTCGCACTGCTGAGGCGGTGTTGCCGGTCGAAAGTGACCAGCAAAAAGTCGCCCCCGGCGCGCGTCGCACCCCAGTCGAAATTGAGAAAATCCGCGCCCAACACGCCCAGACTGACGCCCAGTGAACTTTCGCCGACGCGCCAGTGCTCCCAGGCGAGAAGATAACCGGTGTCGCTGGCACTGATGCGCTGAGGGGGACCCAGGGCCGCCAGTACATTGGCAAGGGTGGCAGCCTCTTCCAGCGCCGGAGTATCGAGGTCGTTCAGGGGAGTGCCGAGCTCGTAGCGCCATTGCGTGCAGCCGGCGAGTACGATTAGCGCCGGCAGCAAACAGGCGAGTGCGGTGCGTCTAGTCGCGATCGGCTTCATGGATGTGCGTGGCGTATTCCTTGAGAACGTCGTCCTCGTTGAAGAAGAAAATCGCCCGGTCGTAGCGCGTGTCGATTTCCATGCGGTTGTACACGAGCAGAACCAGACCCCGGCCCTCGGAGTGTTCGAACAGATAGTACAGGGCTGTCTCGTCGTCCATGGCGATGACCTGAGAGGGTGGGCCGAGCAGCGACAGGACGTCGGCGCGGGTGCTTTGGCCGCTGACCAGGTCGCGGGTCACCGAATCCCGCCAGCTTACCTCCACACCGCGTTTGTCCTGGTACTGGGCGCAGCCCTGGAGCAGTGCGACGCACACCGCCAGTGCAGTGATTGCAGATTTCATGGTCGATGGTGTCTCCTGATATACAGATGTTCCAGCATAAGGCATTTACTCGGCACTGTCTCGGTCGCGGCCGAGGCGCAGGGCGATTAGTCAGGTGCCGAGCACGGGGCAGGCAGGGCCCAGCGAAACCGTGTGGCGACAGGACGTCGCCACCCCGAGCCTGGCCATGGATGGCCGCTTTTTGGCGTGTTCCGCTGGGCCCTGCCTGCCCCGTGCTGGTGCGGACGCCCCATAGCGCTATTGTGTGATTGCCGCCGAAGCCGCCACCGTGAACAGTGCTGCAGTTCTCAGAATTCGCCATTAAAACGCGGGCGCGGACCGTACGGATGCACGCCGCTTGGATACGACGGCCACGGTGGTGTATGGTCAAAATGCTTACTGCAGGAGTCAATCATGCCGGAAGAACCCGCCAGCTCGCCCCCCGCGATGGACGCGGTGGCGGAAACGCCGCCGGGCAGGATGACGACAATCGGGCGCACGCTGAACTCCGTGATCGTGGTGGGGCGCGACCTGCTGGCCAGGCGCCGCGCCGCACAGCCGGAACCGGAAGCGCCGGGTTCCGCCGCCGCGCTGGCCGCCCGCTGCCGCGCATTGCTCGAACACCGCGGCGAGGCCTCCGGACTCGCCCTGGCCAGCGAGATCGTCGCGGATTACCAGGCGCTGGAGGAGGGCGAGCGGCTGGCGTTTTTCTCCCGGCTCGCCACCGAATTCGAGGTCGACAGCGGCGCCGTGCTCGCCGCGGCCGACCGCTATCGCGAGACGTCGGACCTCGAAGAGCTGATGGCCATCCGGCACGCCGTCGAGGCGCCGCGGGTGAAACTGTTCCGGCGCATCAATACCGCGCCGGACGGCACGCGCACCCTGGTGTCGATGCGCGGGCACCTGCTCGAGATGCTGCGCGACCACCCCGAGTTGCGCGCGGTCGAAGTGGACCTCAAGCACCAGTTTGTGTCCTGGTTCAACAAGGGGTTTCTGCAGATGCGCCGCATCGACTGGTCGTCGCCGGCGTCGGTGCTGGAAAAGATCATCGCCTACGAGGCCGTGCATGAAATCAACGGCTGGGACGACCTGCGCAGCCGCCTGGGAGAAGACCGGCGCTGTTTCGCGTTTTTTCACCCCGCGCTGGACGACGATCCGGTGGTGTTTGTGGAAATCGCCCTGACCAACGGGGTGCCCGCCGCGCTGCCGCCGCTGCTGGAGATGGAGCGGACCGAGCCGGACGGCGACCACAACACCGTGGTCTTCTACTCCATCAGCAACTGCCATCCGGGCCTCTCCCGGATCTCCTTCGGCAACTTCCTGATCAAGAGCGTGATTCAGGAGCTGAAAAAGGAGATGCCCCAACTGGACACCTTCGTCACGCTGTCGCCCGTGCCGGGTTTCCGCAAGTGGCTGCTGTCCGCCGAGCTGGATGCGCTGCTGGCGGAGGACATGGTCGAGCGGGTGCGCGAACCTGTGGGCCGGGTGGTGGATGTCGAAGTCTACAACGCGCTGCTCAAACTGTGCGCGCACTACCTGCTGAAGGTGAAGTCGGGGCGCCTGCCGCTGGACCCGGTGGCCCGTTTTCACCTCGGCAACGGCGCGCAGTTGTACCGCCTCCGCGGCAACGCCGATCTGTCCGCCAAGGGCAAGGAGCAGTCCGCCGGCATCATGGTCAATTACCTCTACGACCTGCCGAAAATCGAGGAGAACCACGACGCCTACTTCGATCGGGGCAGGGTCGCCGCTTCCCGGGCGGTGAAACGGATGCTGGATTAGGAAGTTAGCGACCGGCCTCCCGGGAGTCGCTATCCGATCGTCGCCGAGCGCCGGCGCAGAAACGGATTTGCGCTGCCGGTGGCAGGTTCCAGGGAAGGAAAATGTCGAGGCCGCCGTAGCCGGGAGGGATTTGCCCCTCGCCAAGCCCTTTTTGGTAATATTCGTGCACCATGCGCTACCTATTTTCTCTTGCCCTCGTATTGTCGCTGCTCTGGCTCGCGATGTCCGGCGTCTACAAACCGCTGATGTATATACTCGGCGCGGGTTCCGTTGCGTTCGTGGTCTGGGTATCCCGGCGCATGGACGTGGTGGGCGTCGAGCACAACCCGGTGCTCTATTCGTGGCGGCTGCCCATCTACTGGCTGTGGCTGTTCGGGGAAATTGTCAAATCGAACATCGAGGTCGCCCGCGCCGCGATTTCACCGCGGAAATGGGTGCAGCCCAGCGTCGTGAAAGTGCCGATGAAGCTGGCATCGCCGGTTGCCAAGGTCACCTACGCCAACTCTGTCACGCTGACGCCGGGCACGGTCACGCTGCTGCTGGAAAATGATTATCTGGAAGCCCACGCGCTGCTGGAGAGCTCGGCACGCGGCCTGCGCTCGGGCGCCATGGAGCGCAAGATCGCCTGGCTGGAGAATCGCAAGTGAACACCGTACTCGTTGTGACGGCGCTGGCAATATTAGTCACGATGACGCTGTCCCTTATCCGCGCGCTCAAGGGGCCGTCTGTATTCGACCGGATCGTCGCGGCCAACGTGTTCGGCACCAAGACCGTGCTCCTCGTGACGCTGATCACTGCGATCAGCGGCAATGACGACCTGGTCGATGTGGCGCTGGTCTACGCGCTCATCAACTTCATCACCATTGTGGCCGTGCTGAAGCTTTCGACAATGCGCGACCTGGCGGCGGCCGGCGAAGGGGATATCACCGATGGCTGAAACCGTGGTCGACGTCGTTTCCGGCATCCTCCTGCTTACCGGCGGGCTGTTTGGGATCATGGGCGGTATTGGCTTGCTGCGGTTTCCGGATTTCTACACACGGCTGCACGCGGCCGGCATCACCGACACACTGTGCGCATTCCTGATTATCGCCGGCCTGGTCATGCAGGCCGGGCTCGCGCTGATCAGCATCAAGCTGACCCTGATCCTGCTCTTCCTGCTGTTCACGGCGCCGACCGCGAGCCATGCGCTGGCGCGCGCCGGGCTGGCCGCCGGCGATGATCCGGAAACCGTTGAAGGTGAGCCGATACGCGTCGCACCCCTCGATTCATCCGGAGAGCCGTCATCGCATTCCTGATCGATATCGCGCTGCTCAGCTTGCTGGTCGTCGTAGCCGTAGCCGTGGTGCGGGTGGGCGACCTGTTCTCGGCCGCAATGCTGTTCGCAATCTATTCGCTGCTCTCGGCGGCGCTGTTCGCGGTGCTCGACGCCGGCGACGTGGCGCTGACCGAAGCGGCGGTCGGCGCAGGCATCTCGACCATCCTGATCCTGGCGGTATTGACGCTGGCACCGCGCCACGAGAAGCGACCCACTGGCTTCAACTGGCCCGCGCTGGGCGTCGTGGTCGTCACCGGCGGTTGCCTGATCTGGGCGGTTTCGGACCTGCCGGCCTTCGGCCAGCCCGACAACCCGATTCACACCCATGTCGCTCCCTATTACATCGAGCATGCCTACAAGGATCTGGGCGTGCCCAACATGGTCGCCGCGGTACTTGCAAGCTATCGCTCAATCGATACCTTCGGCGAGGTCATCGTCATCTTCACCGCCGGCCTGGGCGTATTCTCGCTGCTGTCGGTGCGGCCGGGAAATAAGAACAACAATCAGAACAAGGGCGAGAGCAAGAGCAAGAACAAGGCGCAAAGGACGAATCGGAGACCGTGAGATGAGAGAAAACGGCATCCTGCGCATTGTCACGCGCTTTCTGATCCCACTGATCATGCTGTTCGCGCTGTACGTGCAGTTTCATGGAGATTATTCGCCCGGCGGCGGGTTTCAGGCCGGCGTCCTGTTCGCAGCCGCCTGGATCCTGTTCGTACTGATTTACGGGCTCGAATCCGGCCTGGCCGTCATTCCGGAGCGTGCCATGTTCGTGCTGTCGGCCGCCGGCGCGCTGCTGTACGGATTCATCGGTCTGCTCGGCGTACTGCTGGGTGGCCGGTTTCTCGACTTCTACCCGTTGCTCGAAAATCCGCAGGCCGCCCAGCAGGCCGGCATTATCCTGGTCGAGTTCGGCGTCGGCGTTACCGTGGCCTGCGTGGTAATGCTGATCTTCACCATGTTCGCCAGGCGCCGAGGCGAGCTGGGCCGGGCATGGCATCACGAGGAAGAGGACTGATGGATCTGCTTGGCCACTACAACTACTACGTTGTCGTCCTCCTGATGATGATCGGGCTGTATGCGGTCATCGCGAGGGGCAATATGGCCAAGAAGATCATGGGGCTGAACCTGTTCCAGACTTCGGTTTTCATCATGTTTATCTCCGCCGGCAAGGTCATCGGGGGTTCCACACCCATCTACCAGCAAGGCACGGCGCTTTACTCCAACCCGTTGCCGCATGTGCTGATCCTGACCGCCATCGTGGTCGGCGTGGCCACTACCGCGGTGGGTCTCGCACTGACCGTGCGTATTCGTGAAGCCTACGGCAGCATCGAAGACGATGAATTGATCGAGGACGACGGCGAAGACGCCGACGAGTTCGAGGCCAGGCAATGACGATACTGGAATGGATGCCGTTCAGCGTGCTGCTGCCGCTGATCGCCGCCCCGGTTTGCGCACTGCTGCCGGGACGGGTTTTGCCGTGGTCGCTGGCCATGCTGTCGGTTGCGGCCTCGGCGGTGATATCTGCGCTGGTGCTGCCCGAAGCCATCGACGGGCCGCTGCGCTACGCCTTTGGCAACTGGCAGCCGCCGTTCGGCATCGAATATTACGTCGATGCGGTCAACGCGTTTCTGGCGCTACTGATTTCGGCCATGGCCCTCGTCATCCTGCCCTGGGCCCGGGTCAGCGTGAACCAGGAGGTTCCCGAGCGCCAGGGTCCGTTCTACGCGCTGTTCCTGCTGGCGATGTCCGGTCTCATGGGTATCACGCTGACCGGGGACGTGTTCAACGTGTTCGTGTTCCTGGAAATCTCGTCGCTTTCGACCTACGCGCTGATCGCCCACGGGCAGCGACGCGCCGCCCTGCTGGCGTCGTACCGCTACCTGATCATGGGCACGCTGGGGGCCACCTTCTACCTGATCGGCATCGGACTGCTGTACATCTCCACCGGCACCCTCAACATGGCCGACCTGGCCGAGCGAGTGCCCGAGGTCTCCGATTCCCGGGCGGTACAAGCTGCGTTCGGTTTCATCGTCGTCGGCATCGGCCTGAAGCTGGCGCTGTTTCCGCTGCACCGCTGGCTGCCGGGCGCTTACGCCAACGCGCCGTCGGCGGTCACCGTCTTCATCGCTGCGACCGCGACCAAGGTGGCGGTATACGTTCTGCTCAGGCTGGTCTTCACGGTGTTCGGCGTCGAATTCGCGATCGACATGCCTTATCGCGAAGTGTTCTTCACGCTGGGCATCATCGGCATCCTGTTTGCCTCGATTTCGGCCATAGACCAGCCCACCGCCAAGCGCATGCTGGCCTACTCCAGCGTCGCGCAGATCGGCTACATCGCGCTGGCCATCAGTCTGGTTTCGGTTCAGGGCCTGGCCGCCGGACTGGTGCACATCTTCAACCATGCCCTGATGAAAGGCGCGCTGTTCATGGCCGTGGGCGCGGTGATCTATCGTCTGGGCAGCAACCGGATCCGGGATTTCGACGGCCTGGCCAAGTCCATGCCCTGGACCATGCTGGCCTTCGTGCTGGCCGGGCTGAGCCTGATCGGCGTGCCGCTGACGGCGGGCTTCATCAGCAAGTGGGCGTTGGTCCAGGCGGCAATCCTCCAGGGCAACTGGGTGGCCGTGGTGGTCGTGCTGGTCGGCTCGCTGCTGGCCGTCGTCTACATCGGGCGGATCGTGGAAGCCGCCTATCTCAGACCGGCGCCGGAGAACCGGGCCCCGGTCAGGGAAGTGGGCCTGTGGATGATGGTGCCGCTGTGGCTGCTCATCATCGCCAATTTCTGGTTCGGGATCGACACGTCGCTGACGCTTGAAACCGCGACGCGGGGCGCCGAAGTCCTGATGGGAGTCGGGCCATGAGTCCCGAGGTGCTGGTCGTTTCGTTGATCCTGGTGCCGCTGACAGGCGCGCTGCTGATCAGCCAGGCCGGTCGCTGGCCCAACGTGCGCGAAGCGATCACGCTGGTCACCGCGGCCTCGCTGTTCGGGCTTGCGACCCAGTTGATCGATCCGGTGGTCAACGGCACAGGTGCCAGCCTCAGCGTTGCAGAGCCCATTCCCGGCCTGGAGATCGCCTTCGACGTCGAGCCGCTGGGGCTGGTCTTTACGTTGCTGGCCAGCCTGCTGTGGTTCGTCACTTCGGTCTACGGCATCGGCTACATGCGCAGCGGCAACGAGCCGCGCCAGACATCGTTCTACGCGTTTTTCGCCATTGCCATATCCGGCGCCATGGGCGTAGCCACGGCCGGCAACCTGCTGACGCTGTTCATCTTCTACGAGGTGCTGACGCTCTCGACCTGGCCGCTGGTCACTCACAAGCGCAACGACGCCGCGCGCGCCGGCGGGCGAACCTACCTGGGAGTACTGCTGGGCACCTCGATCGGCCTGCTGCTGCCGGCCATCGTCTGGACCTGGGTGGTGGCCGGCACCACCGATTTCACGCCCGGCGGCATCCTCGTCGACAATATCGGCCCGACCGCAGCGGCGATCCTGCTGACCATGTTCGTGCTCGGCATCGGCAAGGCCGCCGTTATGCCCATGCATCGCTGGCTGCCGGCCGCGATGGTCGCCCCCACCCCGGTCTCGGCGCTGCTGCACGCGGTCGCGGTGGTCAAGGCCGGTGTGTTCACCATCACCAAGGTGGTCGTCTACATCTTCGGCCTGGATTTTCTGGCCACCGTGCCGCTGGAGAAATACCTGGTCTACCTGGCCGGGTTTACCGTGGTCGCGGCGTCCATCGTGGCCCTGAAGCAGGTCGAGATCAAGCGCATGCTGGCCTACTCGACGATCAGCCAGTTGAGCTACATCGTGCTGGCCGCACTGGTGCTGGCGCCCTACGCCGAGATCGGTGCGGCCGTGCATATCGTCGCCCACGCTTTCGCCAAGATCACGCTTTTCTTCTGCGCCGGCGCGATCTACATCGCGTCGAAGAAAACCCGAATCGACCAGCTGCACGGCATCGGTCACCGAATGCCGTGGACCATGGTCGCGTTCGCCATCGGCGCGGTTTCGATGATCGGCGTACCGCCAACGGCCGGGTTCGTATCCAAGTGGTACATCATCGCCGGCGCCTTCCAGGTCGACAATTTTTTCGTGCTGGCCGTGTTCATGGCCTCGACCGCGCTCAATGCGGCCTATTTCCTGCCGATCGTGGTCCGCGCGTTCTTCCGCACCGAGGACCACGCGCCGCCGCGCGACCACGGCGAGGCCCCGTGGCCAATGGTGGCCGCCCTGACGCTCACTGCCGTCGGTACCGTTCTGCTTTTCTTCTTCAACGGGCCCATTGTTGAGATCGGAGCCCGCATGCTGGAGGTTGCCCGATGACCCATAATGCCAACAGGGCACTGGTCACGACACGCGCCGCGAGAAGCCGGACAGCGATCACTGGCTGGTGCGCCCGGCCACCATCCGCCGGCTATGGTGGATTTTCAGCGCCATCCTGGCCGCGACCGTGTTCGCCCAGTTCTTCGTTCACGTCCACGGCTACTTCGCTGTCGACGCCTGGCCGGGCTTCAACGCGCTATACGGTTTCCTGACCTGCGTCGGCATGGTGGTGTTCGCCAAGGTACTCGGCTTCGTGCTCAAGCGCCCCGACGACTATTACAGGATCGAGCCGCGGCTTTCGCCCGACATCGATGAGCACGGCGCCGACGACGCCGACAAGCGGGAGAACCGGGATGCTTGAGTTCGTGCTGCCACCGGCTTTCCTGATGATCCTCGGCGCAGTGCTGATCGCGCTGGCGCGCCCGGCATGGCGGCGAATGCTGGCGCTGGCGACCCCGCTGGTGACGCTTTACTTCATCTGGCAGGTGGGCGACGGGGTACAGCAGACCGCAACCTTCCTCGGCTACCAGATTCAGCTGGTCGAGGGCAGCGCGCTGCGCCGCCTGTTTGCGACGGTGTTCGCGCTGATGGCCTTCGGCGGCGTGCTGTTCGCGTTTCGCCAGTCCAAATGGTGGGAGCTGAGCGCGGCCCTGCTGTATGCCTCCGGCGCGATCGGCGTCAGCTTCGCCGGCGATCTGCTGGTGATGTTCGTTTTCTGGGAACTGATGGCGCTGTTCTCGACCGTGGTGGTCTGGTGCGGCGGCACCGAATCGGCCCGCGCAGCCGGCATCCGCTACGCCATCATCCACCTGCTCGGCGGCATCATCCTCAAGATCGGGATCGAGGGCCTGATGATCCAGACCGGATCGATCGAGATCCGGGCGCTGTCGCTGGACAGCTTTGCAACCTGGATGGTCTTCATCGGCGTGCTGATCAACGCCGCCGCGCCACCGATCAGTGCCTGGCTGGCCGATGCCTACCCGGAATCGAGCCCGATGGGTGGGGTGTTCCTGTCGGCGTTCACGACCAAGGCCGCGGTACTTTTGCTGATCCTGCTGTTCCCGGGTCAATCATTGCTGATCTGGATCGGGCTGTTCATGATCTTCTACGGCATCATCTACGCGCTGCTGGAAAACGACATGCGGCGCATCCTGAGCTACTCCATCGTCAACCAGGTCGGCTTCATGGTCTGCGGCATCGGCATCGGCACCGAGCTGGCGCTCAATGGCGCCGCCGCGCACGCTTTCGCCCATATCATCTACAAGGGGCTGCTGTTCATGAGCGCCGGCGCGGTGCTGTACCAGACCGGCGAGCGCAAGTGCTCCAACCTGGGCGGCCTGTTCCGCACCATGCCGGTCACGACCATCTGCGGCACCATAGGCGCGCTGGCCATTTCGGCCTTCCCGCTCACCTCGGGCTTCATCTCCAAGTCCATGATCAATTCGTCGGCCGCCGCCGAGCACATGGCCTTTGTCTGGTTCGCGCTGGTAGCCGCCTCGGCCGGAGTATTCCTGCACGCCGGCATCAAGTTCCCGTGGTTCGTGTTCTTCCAGAAGGATTCCGGCCTGCGGCCGGCCGATCCGCCCTGGAACATGCAGGCGGCGATGGTGCTGTTCTCGGTGCTGTGCATCGGTCTCGGCGTTTTCCCCGGTTTGCTGTACTCGTTGCTGCCGTACCCGGTCGATTACGTGCCCTACACCGCCGACCACGTGGTGACCCAGCTTCAGCTGCTGCTGTTCGCCGGCCTGGCGTTTTTCGTGATGCTGCCGATGATGCGCCGCACGCGAACCATCAGCCTGGATGTCGACTGGGTCTACCGCCGGGCGCTGCCCCGGCTTGCAGGCGTGCTGGATACAATGCTGCACCGGACCCGTGACGCGGTCACCCGGGCGGCGATGACCATTGGCGCCAACAGCATGCAATTGATCCGCGAAAAGCCGTATGGCTACTTCTCCAGTCGCAGCCCGATGGGTCAGACCGCAATCTGGATGGCCGTGCTGCTGGCAGTAGTGGTTCTGCTGGCAATCGTCTGACCGGTCATCCGGCCGGCAACGCTCAATCCTGTCGATCGCGCCGGATCACTCGATATCCGACGTGTCTCAGATCATCCGGTCCGCAAGGTTCTTGTGTCTCGTCAGCCAGTTGCGGATACACGACTTGCCGAATGAATGACCAGACACCCTTTTACTTACCCCTTTGCGGTGGAAGCCGCCTTTCATACCCTCCGCTGCCTTGGGGGGGCAGGGTGGGGGCAAACTCACGCCGTCGCCATGCGCCGGCGCAGAAACGCGATCTGCGCCGCCAGCGGCAGGTCCTTGGGGCAGACATCCTCGCAGCCGAGCAGCGTCATGCAGCCGAACACCCCGTCCTCGTCGCCGACCAGGGCATAGAAATCGTCATCGGTGCGCTCATCCTTCGGGTCCAGGCGAAAGCGCGCAATCTGGTTGAGGCCGACGGCGCCGACGAAGTCCTCGTGCATCTGCGCGCTGCCGCAGGCGGCCACGCAACAGCCGCACTCGATACAGCGCTCGAGCTCGTAGACCTGTTCCGCCCGCTCCGGTTCGACACGTTCCTCCAGCGCATCGAGATCCACCGCTTCCGCATCGTGCCGGTGCACCCAGGTCTCGAGTCGCTCGGCCATCGCGCGCATCCATTTGCCCGTATTCACCGACAGGTCGCCGATCAGCTCGAAGGCCGGCAGCGGCGCGAGGGTGATGTCCTCGGGCAGTTCCCGCGTCAGTGTGCGGCAGGCGAGCCCCGGCCGCCCGTTGATGACCATGCCGCAACTGCCGCAGATGCCGGCGCGGCAGACGAAATCGAACTGCAGCGAAGGATCCTGACGCTCGCGGATTTCATTGAGGGCGATGAACAGCGTCATGGCGTCCGCCTCTTCCAGTTCGAAGCGCTGGAAATGCGGCTCGCTGTCCGGGTCCCGTGGATTGTGGCGCAAGATGTGGATGCGCAGCGAGCGTCCCGCTTCTGTGATCGGGATCCGGTTCATGAGGCGTCTCCGAGGCGTTCGTTGGGCCCGCGCAGGTGCGGCGGCAGCAGGTGCCTGAAGGGCATGATCGCCGCTTCCCGCGCAGCGGAGTCACCGGCGGGTATGCCGGCGAGAATTGATTCGATCTGCGACTGCCGCGCCGCGGTGTCCGGGTGCGCGATGTAATCCTCCTCGCCGTAGCCGCGCCAGCCGGGCGGCATTTCCATGCCCGTGACGGACAGTTCCTCGTAGTCTATGTCCGGCCATTCGGCGTCAGCCTCCGGCCAGGCGCAGAGCGTGCGACACAGCCAGTCGCGGTCGTTGCGGCGCGGGTAGTCGTCGCGAAAGTGCGCGCCGCGGCTCTCCGTGCGCAGCAGTGCACCGCGGGCCACGCACTGGGCGAGCTTGAGCATGCGGCGCAACCGGTAGGCCGCCACCAGTTCGGGATTGGCCCCCGGTGCACTGGCGCGCAGGCCGATGTTGCGCGCGCGCCGTCCGAGTTCCCGCAGAGACGCCTCCGCGGATTCGAGCGCCGCCCCGTCGCGAAAGATACCGACCTTGTCGGTCATGGTCTCCTGCATCTGGCGGGTCAGTTCGAAGGCACTCTCGCCGCCGGTGCCGGTGGCGATGTCCCGCAGCTGCGCCGCCTGCCCGCGCAGGTGTTCCTCGACCAGTGCCGTGGAGACTTTGAGCGCCCCCTCGGGTGATGCGCAGAAGTCCGCGATACTTTCGCCCACGATCATGCCGGCTACCACGGTTTCGGCGACCGAGTTGCCGCCCAGGCGATTGAAACCGTGCAGGTCCCAGCAGGCCGCTTCCCCGGCGGCGAACAGGCCCCGCAGATGCGGGCTGTGGCCACTGCAGTCGGTGCGGATACCACCCATGGAATAGTGCTGGGCGGGCCGCACGGGGATCAGTTCCTCCGCGGGATCGATGCCCAGGAAGTAGTGGCAGATATCGCGCACCTCGCGCAGGTTGTTCTCGATGTGCGCGCGCCCCAGCAGCCGTATATCCAGCCACAGGTGCTCGCCGAAACGGGTGCTGGCGCCGTGCCCCGCCGCGATATGCCGTTCCATGCAGCGGGAGATGACGTCGCGGGACGCGAGTTCGCGCTTTTCCGGCTCGTAATCGGGCATGAAGCGGTGGCCAGCGCCGTCCAGCAGCAGCCCGCCGTCGCCGCGGCAACCCTCGGTGACCAGTATGCCGGCGGGGAAGATGCCCGTGGGGTGGTACTGCACCGCCTCCATGTTGCCCAGGCGCGCCAGGCCCGTCTCCAGCGCGATGGCCGCACCCATGCCCTCGTTGATGACCGCGTTGGTCGAGACCCGGTAAAGGCGCCCGAAGCCGCCCGTGGCGATGCACGTCGCCCGCGCGACATAGGCCAGCAGCCGGCCGTCCATCAGGTTGCGCACGACGGCGCCGCAGCAGCGGTCGCCGTCGCAGATCAGTGCCAGCGCTTCCACGCGCTCGTGCACCGGGATGTCCGCGGCGATCGCCTGATTGCTCAACGTATACAGCATGGCGTGGCCGGTGCCGTCCGAGACGTGGCAGGCGCGCCATTTGGCGGTGCCGCCGAAGTTGCGCGCGGTGATCAGGCCGTGTGCCTCCGCGCTCTCCCGCACCCGCTGTTTGCGGCCGTTCTCGGTGATCTCGTGTTCGCCCGCGGCCACCCGGTTCCACGGCACGCCCCAGGCCGCCAGTTCGCGGATCGCCTTCGGGGCCGTGTGCGCGAACATGCGCACGACCTCCTGGTCCGCGCCCCAGTCGCTGCCGCGCACGGTATCGGCGAAATGGATATCCTCGTTGTCGCCCGCGGCGCCGGCACAGTTGCCGAGGCTGGCCTGCATGCCGCCCTGGGCGGCCGCGGAGTGAGAGCGCTTGGCGGGCACCAGGCTCAGAACGATCGCGTCGCAACCGCGGCGCTTTGCCCCGATGGCGGCGCGCTGTCCCGCCAGGCCGCCGCCGATCACCAGCACATCGGTGTAAACGATATCCATGCTCAACCGGCCTCTCGCTGCGCGGCGGCCTCGGGACGGTAGCGCTCCCCGGCGCGGTCGGCGTGGTCGATGCCGATCCGCATGTAGGCCACCAGCGAGGCCGTGCCCAGCACCAGGAAAAAGCCCATGGTGCAGCCCAGTGCCAGACGCAGGCGGGCCCGCACCCGCGCGACGTTCGTCGTCGGCCGCAGCGCCCATTTCATCGCCAGGCGGTAGACGCCGACGGCGGCGTGCACGTGCACCGCCGGCAGCAGCAGGGCGTACAGAATCCAGTAACGGCCGCTCCAGACCCGGTCGGAGGAGGCGTAGGGGCCGATGTTTTCCGGCTGGGCGATGGCGGTGTAGAGGTGCACCGGTACCAGGAAGAACATCAGAAAGCCCGTGACCACCTGCACGTACCACAGGGTGGTGTCGGTGTGCCGCATTCCCCGCATATGCCGGTGAAAGGTACCGTACTGGCGTGCACTGCCCGGAAACTTTGTCATGGCCGTGACGGCGTGTATCGCCACCAGCAGCAGCACCGCGATCGCGGCCGCCGAGACGAGAATGGGGTAGGGCTTGTCGAACACGTGCGCGCCCTCGAACATCCGCGTCACCCACAACATGGCGTCCACGCCCAGCAGGATGCTCGACTCGAAAAACATATGGGCCCAGACAAACAGGACCAGCAGCAAGCCGGACAGGCCCTGGACTATTTCCAGCCGGCTCGGCCAGGGCGAGCGAGCGCGCGACATCCGAACTCCCAATTGCAGCATACCGACAGCTAGTATAGACGCTGTACGCCAAAGGACCCTTGCGGTAGCTCAATTGTTGTTCCTGGACGGCGCTGCCCGGCCGGGGACTCTGACCCGCGGTGTCTTTTTCTCACGCCGCCACAACAGACACCCCGCAGCTGGCCTGCTACAATTCCGTCGAGCAACGGCACACCCACTCACTGCCACTTGCAGACTGCGAGAATCAGTATGGAATTTGAGCGCTTTCTTGTTGTATTCGATCCCACCAGCGACGAGCAACCCGCCCTCGCCCGGGCCCGCATACTGGCCGGGCAGCTCGATGCTTCCATACACCTCTACGCCTGTATCAACGAGGAACAATCCACCGGCGGAGACCGCGCGGCGACCTTGGCGGCCTTTGAAGCACACCTCGAAGCAACGGCGCAACCGCTGCGTGACGACGGCCTGGAAGTGACCACACAGGTAACCTGGAGCAACGACTGGTATAAGTGCAGTATCAAGGCCGCCAAGGACAGCGCTGCGGATCTTGTGCTGAAATCGTCGTTCAGCCATTCGCGACGCCATCGGGTGTTCAAGCGCACCTCTGACTGGACCCTGATCCGCGAGTGCGAGGCACCGGTCATGCTGGTGAAGGACGGCGATAAACAGGACCTGGACAAGGTGCTGGTCGCCGTGGATGGCCGCCGCGAACAGGTGTCGAGCAACGAGGCCAACGAACGACTGCTGGAGGTCAGCAGGCGCCTGATCGAGCGGGACAATGTGGAAGTGCACCTGCTCAGCACCAGCGACAAGCTGTCCAACATGCCGGATCGCGCCGCCCTGTCGCGGCTGACGGGAGTGCCCGGCGAGCGCTTGCATATCCGGGTGGGCGACGCGGATGATTTGATTATCGAGCTGGCCGAGAGCCTGCATGTGGGCACACTCATCATCGGCAACTCCAAGCGTAGCGGGCTGACTGCCGCACTCAACAACAACACGATCGAGCGCGTGCTGGACAGGCTCGACTGCGACCTGGTGGCCATCCACTGAACATTGGCAGACGAAGCCGCCGCCCGTGGCAGGCAGTTCACGATAATAACGTTGTACCGACTATGCAATAAAAACCCTGTACCTGCATAACCTCAACTCGCAGGAACTGCGCCACTTCAACGCGCTGTGCCAGCGGCTCGACATCGCCATCAACGTGATCACTTTCGTGCGCAGCGCCTACGAGCACATGTACTCCGCCTGCGGCCAGGGGGAAAACTGTCGCGCCGCTGGGTCGGCAGCGTGGCATTCGTTACAATAGGTAACTGAATCACTCGCAAACAAGGCCGTACATGTCCGAGTCCGATCATATCGCCGTCGTGCAGATTCCCAGCGGAGAAAAGTTCGTCAACGAGCGCGGCGTCAGCGCGATCAAGGACGGCATCAAGGCGTCGGCGCAGCCGGCGGCGGTCGCGCGCAAGCCCGACTGGCTGCGCATACGCGTGCAGGGCGGAGCGACCTTCGACAAGGTGCGTGGCATAGTGCACGAACACCGTCTGGCCACCGTGTGCGAGGAAGCCAAGTGCCCCAATATCGGCGAGTGCTGGACGGCGGGCACGGCGACCATCATGCTCATGGGCGATGTCTGTACACGGGCGTGCCGTTTCTGCGCGGTCAATACCGGTAACCCCCGCGGCTGGCTGGATCCGGAAGAGCCCGGGAACACCGCCCGCTCGGTGCAGCTCATGGGGCTGAAGTACGTCGTGCTGACGTCGGTGAACCGCGACGACCTGGCGGACGGCGGGGCGGAGCATTACGCCGCCTGTGTACGCCGGGTGAAGGAAGTCAATCCGGACACGGCGGTCGAGGCGCTGACGCCGGATTTCCTGGGCGATCTGCGGGATGTGGCCACCGTCGTCGACTCGGGTGTCGAGGTGTTCGCCCAGAACGTCGAGACGGTGGAGCGCCTGACCCACCCGGTGCGCGATCCGCGGGCCGGCTACCGGCAGACCCTCGAGGTGCTCGCCCACGCCAAGGCGCACCGCCCGGACGTGCTGACCAAGACCAGCCTGATGCTCGGCCTCGGCGAGACCGAGGGCGAAATCCGCGAGTGCATGGATGATCTGCGCGCGGCCGGTGTCGACATTCTCACCCTGGGCCAGTACCTGCAGCCCACCGCCCATCACTATCCCATCGCGCGTTACGTGCCGCCGGCGGATTTCGACAAGTACCGCCAGTGGGGCCTGGAGAAGGGCTTTCTGGAAGTGGTTTCCGGCGTTTTCGTGCGCTCCAGTTATCGCGCCGAGCAGGTGCTGGAGAAGAACAACGTCGGGTTGGGGTGATCCATGCCCGGTCCGTGCCGAAAAGTGGCTGAGCTTGAGTTTTAGCCAGAGGGACAGCGTCATCAGGGTATATTCCCGCTGAAACCGTGTGGCGACAGGACGTCGCCACCCCGAGCCTGTACAGGACGTACGCTTTTTGGCGTGTTTCAGCGGGAATATACCCTGATGGCGCGGGGCGTATACTCCCTCAGCCCCTACCCGGTAGCCACCTGGATTCAGTTTTACGCCGAGAGAAACAGTATCCGGCGACGTTTATCGAACGCCGAAACTGTAGTCGACCTCCACAAAGGCGGCCCGGGGCTGGCCGACGAAATAGCGGTAGCTGCCGAAACCGAAATCGGCGCGCTCGGCGTAATCCTCGTCGGTGAGGTTCGTGACGCGCAGGCTGGCGCCCCAGCGTCGGCTGAGCGCGCTCCGGATACGCAGGTTGAACAGCGAGTGGCCGTCGTATTCGTGTTCGTTGTCCGGTTCCAGGTAGTAGGAATCCATGTAGACCCATTCCAGCTCCGCGTGGCTGTCGCGGCCGGCGAGTTCGGAAAAATCCCAGCCCAGGCGCGCGCTGCCGAAGACCCGCGGCGCGGTATCCACGTCGTTGCCCTCGATGTCGCCGCTGCTGCCGAGCAGGTTGATCCGGCTGGCGTAGGTGTGTGACGCGAGGTTGCCGTCTATCCCCAGCCGCCAGTGATCGGCCAGACGATAATCGACGCTGAACTCGGCGCCGTAGTGTTCGGTGCTGGCGCCGCTGATGTTCTGGCGGTCGGCGTCCTGGAAGATGACGTCGTCCTTTTCCATGTAGTAAACGGCCACGTCGTAGCTGGCGCGCCCGCCGGCCGTGCCGCGCAGTCCGAGCTCGATATTGTCGATCCGTTCGGAATCGAGATCCGCCACCTGTTGGCCGCTCTGCAGCCGGTACAGTTCCGTAGTCTGGGGCGCGCGGAAACCGCGCGCCAGTCGCAGGTAGGCGGTCTGCGCATCGGTGAAGTTGTAGCTGGCGCCGAGGCTGACGGACCAGTCGGTGAAGTCGTCCTCGCGGTCGGCGGGGCGGAAGAAACGGCAGTTGTCCGCCGCCGGGCCGCAGGCCGGACCGTCCTGTGTGCGGTTGTCGTAATCGTAGTCGGTGTACTCCAGGCGCAGGCCCGCGAGCAGCTCCCAGGGGGAATCCCACTGGCTGCGTAGCTGGCTGTAGATGGCGGCGGTGGCGGCGTCCACGCGGTAGTCGTAGTGCACGCCCGCGGGCTGGTTCGCACTGAACGGTTCGGTCTGCACTTCGCTGAGGTCTCCCTCTGTATATTCGAGATCGAGGCCATTGATCCAGCGCCACGCGCCCGGCTCGCTGTGCAGTGCGGCGCGCAGTCCTAGGCTGCTGTGGCTGTTTTTCTCCACCGGCTGCCACGGCAGGAAATGCTGCAGAAACTCCATGTCGTTGTCCCGCAGGTAGGGCGTCAGCACGAGTGTCACCTCGTCGTTCAGCGCCGCGCTGGCCCGGCTGTAAAAACGCAGCGACCGGCTGTCGCGGTAGGCTTCGGGATTGGGGTTGCTGTCCTTGAGATCGCTGTCCTTGTAGGCCTTGAAGCCGGTGATAAAACCGGCGGTCTCCTGGTTGAGATTGGTGGCGTCCAGCACGCTGCGCACATTCCAGCGCGAGCCGCTGTAGTCGTGCCGCAGGGTCAGCTTCTGCTGGTCGAAACCGGCATCGTCCTTGTAGCCGCCGTCGGTCACGCCGTTGAGGTTAATGCTGACGCCGTGCCGGTCGAAGGTGTTGCGGTAGTGGTACTTGCCGCGGTAGTAGTCCCAGGGACCCGCCTCGACGGCCACCGCGTGATCCAGTGTCGCGGTCGGCGGCGCACTGAGCACGTTGATGACGCCGTGCATGGCATTGGAACCGTACAGGGCCGTGGCGGGCCCCTTGATGACTTCGATGCCCCCCGCCTGTTCGAAGTTGGCGTCGAATAATTCGTTGACGTTGCAAAAGCCCGGCGCGCGCAGGCCGATGCCGTCGGCCGCGGTGAAAAAGGCGCCGCAGCTTCCCGGGCCGGTCAGCACGGGCGAGCGCAGCGCGATCAGGCTCTCCTGGCCGTTGCCGCGGCTGATCCACGCACCGGGTACGCGCTGCATGATCTGGTTGATGTGGACCGGCGCGACCCGTTCGAGGTCGTCGCTGCGCACTTTCGACCAGGCCAGCGGCAGCTCCAGGGCGTCCTCCGGCACGCGACTGGCGGTGACCAGCACGTTTTCCAGTTCCGGCTCCGCCGCGGCGGCGTGCATCGTGCACGCGATCAGTAACAGAGTTGGCAGCGTGCTGCGCGGTGGCTGGCGGTGGTGCATTCTTCGCTCCCTGACGTCGATTCCGACTGTTGTGGCGTTTCGATCCCGGCTATTCTAACGTCACTGGCGCCGTTTTGTCCGCGAGGCGGTTGCGGGGCAATGCCTTCCTCGCTTGCTGTGGAGCCGGGCTGGCCTGGGGACGGATACGGCTGACTGGAACCGTGTGGCGACAGGACGTCGCCACCCGAGCCTGCACATGGAGAGCCTGCCCTCTTTTTCGGGCATGTGCGCTTTTTGGCGTGTTCCAGTCGGCCGTATCCGTCCCAGGCTTCCGCGATGGATCTCATCATCGCTGGAGCGGCGCACGGCTGATCTGCTAGAATCGGTCGCTTTCCGGCACCGCCCGCGGTGTTATCGCTACTTCGATCAGCCGTAGCATACAGCCCCCACACATCGGACACACGCCATGAGTCTTGCCGACAAGGTGTTGGCCGTCAACGACGATCTGCCCATCCGTACCGACGCGACAGCACACAGCGGCAAGGTGCGTTCAGTGTACTGGCTGACCGCCGCCGACAGTGCGCGCCTTGTCGCCGAGCGCGGGTACGAAGTCGCCCCGGATGCGCCGCTGGCGATCATGGTGATTTCCGATCGTATCTCCGCCTTCGACTGCATCTGGCACGGGGAAGGCGGTATGAACGGTGTGCCGGGCAAGGGCGCCGCGCTGAACGCCATCTCCAGTCACTGGTTCCGCCTGTTTCGCGAGCGCGGCCTGGCCGACAGCCATATCCTGGAGGTGCCCCATCCCCTGGTGTGGATCGTGCAAAAGGCGCGGCCCGTGCTGATCGAGGCGATCGCGCGCCAGTACCTGACCGGTTCCATGTGGCGGGCTTACGCAAAGGGTGAGCGCGAGTTCTGCGGTATCGAGCTGCCGGACGGCCTGCAGCGCGACCAGAAACTCCCGGAACTGCTCATCACGCCGTCCACCAAAGGCGTACTCGAGGATATCCCCGGCGTGCCCGCGGTCGACGACGTCAACATCACCCGCGCCGACATCGACAACAATTACGCGGCGTTCAATTTCGCCGCCCCGGCCGACGTCGAACGCTACGAAACACTGCTGCGGCAGGGTTTCGACGTGATCAGTGCGGAACTGGCAAAGCTGGACCAGGTGTTCGTGGATACCAAGTTCGAGTTCGGCTACGTCACCGACGCGGCGGGCGAGGACAAACTGATTTACATGGACGAGGTGGGTACGCCGGACTCGTCGCGCATCTGGGACGGCGCCGCCCTGCGCGAGGGCCGGGTGGTGGAGAACTCCAAGGAGGGCTTCCGCCAGATGCTGCTGGAGCACTTCCCGGATCCGGACATTCTGCTGGACAAGTCGCGCATGGCCGAGCGCCAGGCGCTGGCGTGTAACACCGCGCTGCCGACGGACGTGCTGATGGCGGTGTCATCGACCTATGTGGATATGGCCGAGCGGATTACCGGCAGGACTATGACGATTGCAGACAACCCCCGGGCCGAGATCATCGATATCCTCGACAACCAATTCGCGCTCATCGACTGAGAACGCCGTGCTTGCCGATCCGCTTTTCTATCTGGTCAGTGTGCCGGGCGTCATGCTTTACGGTGTGGCCAAGGGCGGCTTCGGCGGCGCCATGGCCGTGCTTTCGGTGCCGCTGATGGCGCTGGTCATGGCGCCGACACAGGCCGCGGCCATCCTCCTGCCCATTCTCGTGGTCATGGATGTCTTCGTCGTCAAAACCTACTGGGGAGTATTCGATGGCCGCGCGTTGCGGCTGTTGCTGCCGGGCGCGATGGTCGGAGTACTGCTGGGCTATCTGTCGGTCGGCGCGATGAACGAACACTACATGCGCATCCTCATCGGCGCGCTGTCGCTGGTGTTCGGCCTGCAATACCTGCTGGGGGCCGGCAGCCGTTCGAGCCGGGAGCACCGCCCGGCGAGCGCGGGTTTTTTCGGTGCGCTGGCGGGATTCACCAGCTTCAGTATCCACGCCGGCGGGCCGCCGCTGACCATGTATCTCATGCCCAAGCAGTTGCCGCCGCTGTTGTTCGCGGGCACCGCGGGGATGTTTTTCGCGGTGGTTAACGCGGTCAAGCTGGTGCCCTATTACGCTCTCGGCCAGTTCACCGCCGACAACCTGCTGTACTCCCTGGTGCTCGTGCCGCTGGCGCCGCTCGGCGTCAAACTGGGGCATTACCTGGTGCGCATCTCCAACACCGGTTTCTACTACCGCGTGATCAGCTTTTTCCTGGTCGTGATCGGCGCCAAGCTGTTGTGGGATGGCGTCGGGGGACTGTAGAGACTCTCGGCTCTGGAATTATGCGGATGATGCCGCGCCCGACGCCCTGTGACGATTCGTGCGTCAGTGATCAGCGCCTGCGCAATGCACCGCCCGCCGTCAGCAAAAGCCCCGCAGCCAACAGCAATAGTCCGAAAAGCCCCATGACCGGCACCGGCGTCGCGTTATCGCTCGCGCCCGCCTGGCTGGTCACGATGTTGTCGAGCAGTCGGTTGGTCGCGGGAAATGCTTCATTGACGATCTCGACTCGATCGAGGTTGCTGAACCGGCTGTCGAAATTCACCGTCACCCAGGCGTCGGAGGTGATCATGTGTTGAATGGTCACCGGTGCGCCGCCGCCGGCGGGGTAGCCGGTAATGTTCACGGCGCCGTTCTCGGTCGAGGAGGCCGTGCGGCTGAAGTCGATGGACTGCAGGTCGAAGGGGGCGCCGTCCTGCCGTGTCAGTGTCAACGTGATTACCTGGGGGTTGGGACAATCGACCCCGCACCAGCCAAAAACACTGGTACCGTTGGTCGCACCCACCAGCGGAAAGGTATTGTTAGCCCCGAAAACACAGGAATCCTCGTCGGAGAAGGGTGGTATCGGTGTGTCGTCGATCAGGCTGAGGCCGTTCTCGATCACGCCGGTGCCGCCATCGGGACATTGGGCGCTGTCCGGGAAGGTCTCGAAATCCATGATCTGGGCAAAGGAGGTGGAGCTGAACAGACCGAGGGCCAGCAGCAGGGGCAGGGCAAAGTACGATTGCATGATCGTTTTCCGTGTGGGCGTCGCGTGCGGTGCGGGGGCGACGGGGTTTTTGTTGATTTTCAGACAGTATTCCAGAGGGGGCGCGGCACGGCAAGGCGACAAAATTCACGTTTGCTGCGGTTGTTGCCGTGTAGGGACATTCGCCGGACACGTCGAGTGTCAGTCGAAGCCGCGCATGGGCGCATCGGTTCCTCGCCGCCGGTTCAAACGGGCGAACCCGCATGGGAGCTGCGCGATTGTCGCTTGGTATCGCTTCTGTCCTGGGCTACTGTGGCAGCGTCAATCGCCGGAACGGTTCGACATGCAGACCATACTGTTCGAAAAGCGCGGCCATCAGGCCTGGATCACCCTCAATCGCCCCGAGGCGCGCAACATGCTCAACGGCGAGATGTTTGTGGAGCTGGCGGATGCCTGGGAAGAGGTCAGGTGCGACGATGGCATCCGGGTCGCCGTGGTCACGGCCTCCGGCGACAGGGACTTCTGCTGCGGGGGCGACCTCGGCGAGGTCATTCCCCTGTGGACCGGGGCGAAACAGCCCGGGACCGCGGTCGAAGAGCGACTGGTCGGCGATCCGCTCATCGCCGACAAGGTCATGCTCAAGGACACGCCGCTGTACAAGCCGGTGATCGCCGCGGTCAACGGGCGCGCACTCGGCGGCGGCACGGAACTGCTGCAGGCGACTGATATCCGCATCGCCGCGGAGCACGCCGAGTTCGCTCTGCCGGAACCGAAGGTCGGCGTGGTGCCCGGCGCGGGTTCGATGGTGCGCCTGGCGCGCCAGCTGCCCTGGGCTCACGCCATGAGGATACTCCTGGGCGGCGAAGCGGTGGGGGCGCGGGACGCCCTGGCCATGGGCCTGGTGTCGGAAGTGGTGTCGCTGGCAGACCTTGCGGGGCGGGCCGAACAGGTAGCCGATAATATCTGTCGCCAGGCGCCCCTGGCACTGCAGGCGATCAAGCGCACCGCGCTGCAGACCCATACCGCGCCCTGGGACGAGGCGTTTCGCTTCGAAATGGAGCAGGCGGCGGCGGTGATGGGCAGCCGCGATGCCCGGGAGGGGCCCCGGGCATTCAAAGAGAAGCGCGAACCGCAATTTCGCGGCGAGTGAGAATGCGGCTGTGGAGTGCGTCGACGGGCTCTGTTATAAACGGGGTTTCGAGGATGGCCACGGCATTTCGAGGATTGCACGATGAACATCGTAGAACTGAGTGACAATTTCGCGGTATCGGCCCAGATCGCGCCGCGGGACATGGCGGACATCGCCGCCGCCGGCTACAAAGTGGTGGTCAACAACCGCCCCGACGGGGAGGAGAGCGGGCAGCCCAGCGGCGCCGAGATCGCCGCGGCCGCCGAGCAGGCCGGGCTGGAGTATCGCTACATGCCGATCAATCACATGGATTTTCCCGGACCGGATCTCGAGGCCTTCGCCGAGCTGCTGGAAGACTCCGACAGCGCGGTGTTCGCCTACTGCCGCTCCGGGACGCGCTGCGCCAATCTGTGGGTCGCCAGCCGCCCGCCCGATGCGCGCGAGCGGGCCGCCGCGACCGCCCATGCCCTCGGTTACGACCTCGGCATGGCATCGCGCTATCTGGCCCGGGCCGACTGACGCCACCACGGGGCCGGGTCGATGAGCGACGTTCCCGAGGCGCGTCCGGCCAGCACGGTCGTGCTGCTGCGCGACGGCGATGACGGCATGGAAACGCTCATGCTGCGGCGCAACAAAGCGCTGATGTTCGCCGGCGGTCTGTGGGTTTTCCCGGGGGGCTCCCTCGATCCCGAGGATTTCGATGCCGCCGGCGGCGGCGACGAGGAGGCGGCCGCGCGTATTGCCGCCGCCCGCGAGGCGTCGGAAGAGGCCGGTGTCGAACCGCGCGTGGAGGACATGGTACTGCTCAGCCACTGGACGACGCCGGTGGGCGAGCCGCGGCGCTTTTCCACCTGGATCTACGCCGCGCCGCTGGCGTCCGATGCACAGGTGGTGATCGACGGCGGGGAAATCCACGATGCGTGCTGGCTCGGCGTGCGCGAGGCGGTGGAACTGCATATCGCCGGCGAGTTGGGCATGTTGCCGCCCACCTATTTTACGCTGCGCAATCTCTGCCGGTACCCGACGGTCGCCAGGATGGTGGCAGTCGAGCGGCGATCTCCCGTGCCGGAGGTCTTTCCCGTTTTCGCCAGTTCGGGCGAGGACATGATGGTCATGTTTCGCGGTGACGCGGGTTACGAAAGCGGCGACGGCACGGTTGCGGGCGCGCGCCATCGCGCGGCCCTGCGCGACGGGATCTGGATCTACGAGTACGCCGGCGTGGATGCGAAGTATCCGCCATTGCTTCGGGAACCGGAGTCGGAGTAGACAATGCACAAAAGCGGCGCGATATCCCGCGCCCGTTGGAAGCGTTGGGGAGAGGCGCCGTTGCTGACCCTATTACTAGCATGAGATTACACGTTCAACTCTATGAAAAATAACCAATATTGATTAGATAGTAGCGGCCGGCGAGGGCGCGCCGGTTGTTTGTACCCAGTTGGGTGTACATGGGAGGTATCGGAAATGACGGAGGGGTGCTGTCTTTGCGGGGCCGTGCGGTTTGCAGCCGACGGCTTTGCGTCAGGCGTGTTCAAGTGCCACTGCTCGAAGTGCCGGCGGGCGTTCGGCGGCGCTTCCAGCGCGGCGGTGTTAGCACCGGAATCGGCCTTCCGGTGGATGCAGGGAGCGCAGGACATCTCGGAGTACCGCGCGGCCAGCGGTTTTTTGCGTCGTTTCTGCAAGCAGTGCGGCGGCATCGTGCCCCAGCATCTGCCAGACCACGGGCTGTACTGGATTCCCGCGGGGCTGCTGGAGCCGGAACCCGCGCCTGCGCCTCACCCGGCACATCCACGTGGCGTCGAAAGCCGACTGGGAAATCCTCGACCCGGACACGCCCTGCCTGCCGGAGGGCTTTGACAGTGAGGCGCCGGCGTGAAGCCCGGTTGCCCGGCCATGGGTGCTGAATGGCGCGCAAGCGACAGGGTGGAGGCGTTGTGTCGCGCTCCCGGCACGGCCAATATGTTAAACCTGAACAGTCTAAACGGATCACGGCCACCGGTGCCGGGGAACCAGTGCGCTACCATGGCGGCCTCTCCAGAAGGGATGACTGTGAATGAGCTCTGAACAGCAGTGGGACTACAGCTTCGACGTGGTGATTGTCGGCTCCGGCAACGGCGGCCTGACCGCCGCGCTGTGCACGCATGAAATGGGCGTGGAGGATGTGCTGGTCGTGGAAAAATCGCATCTCTACGGCGGCACCAGCTCGATCTCCGGCGGCGGCGTGTGGATCCCGTGCAATCGCTACGCCCGGGCCGCGGGCGCCGAGGACTCGATCGACAAGGCCAAAACCTACCTGCGCCAGCTTATCACCGAGGAGGAAGTGCCCGAGTATCAGCTCGATGCCTATCTGGAAAACGGCCCGAAGATGGTGGATTTCCTGCACGAGCGCACGCGCGTGCGCTACGAAACGCTGGCGCACTACCCCGACTACTACACCAACCTCAAAGGCGCGATGGAGGGCCACCGCTCGATGGAGCCGGCGACCATCAACGCCGATGAACTGGGCGAGGAATGGCGGCGCCTGCGGCGCACCCACCCGATGATGCACCTGGGCGGGGTCATCGGCTTCACCCAGGTGGAGGCGGCGCTGCTGGTAGGCCAGCAGCCGGGCTGGTGGAAGACCGCCGTCAGGCTCGTGTGGGATTACGTTGCGGACATTCGCTGGCGTCTGCGGGACAAGTACGCCCGCCGCCTGGCCACGGGTTGTGCCGGCGTGGCGCGGCTGCGGGCGTCGATGCTCGACCGCGGCATACCCCTTTGGCTGAATACGGCGATGACGCAGGTCGTGGAGGAGGACGGCAAGGTCGTCGGCATCGAAGTGGCGCGCGAGGGCAAGGTTCTGCGGATTCAGGCGCGCAGGGCGGTGGTGCTTGCCGCCGGCGGATTCGAGCACAATCAGGAGATGCGCGAGCAGTACCTGCCCAGGCCCACCGATCACCGCTGGAGCGCCGGCACTCTCGACAACACCGGCGATGCCATCCGCGAAGGGCAGCGCCTCGGCGCGAAGATGCACCGTCTCGATGAGGCCTGGTGGTGCAACACCATCTCCGTGCCCGGGGAAGAGATTCCGCGCCTGTCCATCATGGAGAAATCCTATCCCGGGTCGATTGTGGTAAACCCCGCGGGAGAGCGCTTCAGCAACGAATCGCAGAATTACATGGCCTTCCAGCAGGAGACATTCGAGAAGCACAGCGAGCACTATCCCTGCTACCCGACCTGGCAGGTGTTCGACGCGAATTTTCGCGCCACCTATTTTGTCGGCCCCTTGTACAACTCGAAATTCATGCCGGACTGGGCGCTGCCGAAGCGCTACGAGGAAGAGGGCTTCTTCGCCAGGGCCGCTACCATCGGCGAGCTGGCGCGCAAGATCGATGTCGACCCGGCGGGTCTGGAGAACACGGTAAAAAAGGTAAACGAGTACGCCCGCACCGGCGTGGACGAGGACCTGCACCGCGGGGAGTCGGCCTACGACCGCTATTACGGCGACCCGCGCGTCACTCCCAATCCCTGCCTGGCGCCGGTGGAGAAGCCTCCCTTCTATGCCATCCGCGTCGATCCGGGCGATTTCGGCACACAGGGCGGTATGGTGATCAATGCCGACGCCCAGGTGCTGCACGAGGACGGCCGTGTTATCGAGGGGCTGTACGCCATCGGCAACTGCAGTGCGCCGACGCTGCCCTGCTATCCCGGACCGGGCGCGACACTGGGGCCGGCGATGACCTTTGCCTACCAGGCGGCCAAGGCCATCACCGGCTACCGTGATTGACGGTGCAACCACCTGTGGAGTAACGTCATGGCGGAGATCAGCGGCATCGCGCATATTCAACTGACCGTCTCCGATATGGAGGTGTCGGTTCCGTTCTATCGAACCCTGCTGGCGTCGCTCGGCATGAAAATTTTGCTGGACGATCCCGTTATTTCTATTGCATCGGGGCAAGACCGGCGTCGCCATCGCGCCGCCGGGCGGCGGGCCCGAAGGGGCACGTTCAGTCGTCGAACAGAGGCCTGCATCACTTCTGCTTGCGGGCGAAGAGCCGCGAGGACGTGGACGAGATTTATCGGACCGCCCTCGATGCGGGAGCGAACATCGTCCATCCACCCCGGGAAGATGGCTGGGCGCCGGGTTACTACTCGGTGTTGTTCGAGGATCCGGACGGCATACGCATCGAGGCGAACTACGTGCCGGGCAAAGGCCATCTTCAGGACCGGCGAGCGTAACGACCCGGCCCTGCGGAAAAGCGGCGGGGACCGACGGCCGCGGCTTTATGAATGCCGCCGCGGCGTAGACTTGCCGCCAGAAAAAACGGGGGACCTGCACGATGACCAACGCCGATGATCGGGCGGCGCCGCTGACGCCCGGGCAGCTCGACGCCTACTGGATGCCCTTCACCGGCAACCGTCAGTTCAAGCGCGATCCGCGCATGGTGGTCGGCGCCGAGGGCGTGTACCTGATCGATGACCGCGGCCGGCGTGTGCTCGACGGTGTGTCGGGTCTGTGGTGCTGCGGCGCGGGTCACAACCGCCCCGAGATCGCGGAGGCCGTCGCGCGCCAGTTGCGCACACTGGACTATGCGCCGGCGTTCCAGTTCGGGCATCCCGGGGCCTTCGAACTGGCCAACCGGATCAGGGACCTGACCCCGGAGGGGCTGGACTATGTGTTCTTCACCAACTCGGGCTCCGAGTGCGCCGACACCGCCCTGAAGATGGCCCGGGCCTACTGGCAGCAGAAGGGCCAGACCGGCAAGACCAAGCTTGTCGGCCGCGCGCGCGGCTACCACGGCGTCAATTTCGGCGGCATTTCGGTGGGCGGCATCAGCGCCAACCGCAAACTGTTCGGCCAGGCGGTGGACGCCGATCATCTGCCGGATACTCTGCTGCAGGACAATGCCTTCAGCCGCGGCCTGCCGGCCAACGGCTGGCAGCTTGCGGAACGTCTGACGGATATCATCGGGCTGCACGACGCCGACACTATCGCCGCGGTGATTGTCGAACCGGTCGCGGGTTCGGCGGGCGTGATTCCGCCGCCGGCCGGTTACCTGCAGCGACTGCGCGACATCTGTACGGCCAACGACATCCTGCTGATTTTCGACGAGGTCATCACCGGCTTCGGGCGCTGCGGCGGCATGTCCGCGGCGGAGGTGTTCGGTGTCACGCCGGATATCATGAACCTCGCCAAGCAGCTCACCAACGGCGCGGTTCCGATGGGGGCGGTGGCGGCGTCGGCGGAGATTTACGACACGTTCATGGCGACCGGCGGGCCGGATTACATGCTGGAATTTCCCCACGGCTACACGCTGTCGGGTCACCCGGTGGCCTGCGCGGCGGGCCTGGCGGCGCTGGAGATCCTGGAACGCGAGCAGCTGCCCCGGCGCGTCGAGGAACTGGCGCCGCACTTCGAGGAATCGCTGCATGCCCTCAAGGGTTCGCCCCACGTCACCGATATCCGCAACTTCGGGTTTGCCGGCGCGCTGCAGTTGCAGCCCCATCCCGGCGAGCCGGCGCGGCGCGCCTTCGAGGTGGCGCTGCGCATGTGGGAGAAGGGCTACTATGTGCGCTACGCCGCCGATACGATACAGCTCGGGCCGGCGTTCGTGATGGAGACGGCGCAGATCGACGACATCGTCTCCGCCCTCGGGGAAACCCTCGTCGAGCTGGCATAATAAGGTTTTTGCCGCAGACCGCCCGATTTGTCCGCCGACAACGCTCTCGCGCTTTTTCTCAACACGCTGGCAATCTCCCTGCCGACGTTCGGCTGGGTGGTGCTGGGCCAGTTGCTCAACCGCCTGGGATTGTTGCCGGAGTCGCTGAACAACCGCATTTCGCTGCTGGCGTTCCGGTACGGCCTGCCGCTGATGCTGTTTGCCGGCGCCGCGCAGGTCGACTACGGCGAACTGGGCAATGCGCGCTACGTCGGGGCGGGTGTGCTGGCGACGCTCGCCACGCTGGCGCTGAGCTGGCTCTACTCGAGCCGGCGCGGTCATCCCCGCGCGCGCCAGGGAATCTTCGTACAGGCGGCCTACCGCTCCAACCTCGCGATTATCGGCCTGGCGCTGGCCGTCGCCGCCTACGGCGAGCGCGCCACGGGCCTGGCCGCACTGCCCGTGGCGTTGCTCACGGTGATGTACAACGTTCTGGCGGTGTGGGTGCTCGGCGTGACACACGGCACCGCCACCCGCCTGTCGGCGATGCTGATCGACATTCTGCGCAACCCGCTGATCATCGGCATCGGCGCGGGCATCGCGCTGTCCGTCTCGCCGCTGCCGGTGCCCGCCGCGATGCAGCCGGCGGGTTCGATGCTGACGGCTTTTTTCCTGCCGGTGGTATTGATCTGTATCGGCGGCGCCATGAACCTCTCACGACTGTACCGGGCGGACCGTTTTACCTGGGAGGCCTGCGGCTGGCGCCTGCTCGTGGCGCCGCTGCTGGGTCTGTTGATTGCGCTGGCACTCGGCGTGCGCGACGAGCCGCTGGGCGTACTGTTCCTGTTGCTTGCCACCCCCGTGGCCGCCTCCAGCCACGTCATGGTGGTGGCCGCGCGCGGCGACGGCACGCTGGCGGCCAACATCGTGGTCCTGTCGACGCTGTTGTCCGTCGCGACGATCACGCTCGGGTTCTTCGCGTTGTCGCTGTTTTCTCTCGTGGGGGAGTTGCGGTAGTCGTGACAGCGGAGCGCGCCGGAGCAGATATATCGTGCGTGCTCCTTCAGTCCCGGGGCCGTCTTCTGCTGAATCCCGAAGCGCGAACGATCGTTCCGGGTGATGCCGCGCGCGCGCCGTGCCCTGTCAGGGTGAATGTCTTGGCAGTTGAACCTGACAGGCGGCACGGACCTTACCCGATGCCGGTTGACCAAGGGATCGCGGATCGACTCCGGCCCGACACGGCGGTGTCTTCGGGGCTCGAACGGCTGAGACATTCGCCCCGAACACACCGCCGTGTCGGGCCTCGCTCGGTCATGAATTCACAGTTTGGTGCGCTGCAGAGGATCAGTCAGGTCGGCTCTTTGTGTTCGCGACCGCGGCGGCCAGGCGCTGTTGCAGCTGCAACAGCTCCGCCAACGCGTCCTCTCCCAGCGGATCCGTGGCGAAGATCGCCTCGTGCAGGGGGGCGAGGGTGAGGTAGCCGAGCAGCATGCTGTGGAACGCCATTACCGACACCGGCGTGAAACCCGACGGCGCGGCGTCGGCATCCTTCGGCACCTCGCGAAAGAAGGGCCGGTACCAGCGTTCCACCAGCAGCGCCAGGTCCTCGCCGCCGGACAGCGTCGCGTGCTGCACGATGCGCGAGGCGTTGGGATTTGAAAGATGCTGGCGCATGATCGCGCCCTGGTCGCCGCCGGCGGCCGCGCCGTCGGCGAGCAGGTCGAGAAAGGGTGTGAACAAGCGCTCGAGCACCTGTTCGAACAGGTCGCGCTTGCCGTCAAAGTGCTTGTAGATTGCCGGCCCCTGTACGCCGACCTGTTCCGCCACCTGTTTGATTGTGGTGGACTGGTAGCCGCGCGTGGCGAACAGGTGTTCGGCGGCATCGAGCAGAAGCTCCCGGGTGGAGATTTGTGGATTGGCCTGGGGCATTGACGCGGCTCCGTTTAGCCACTAGGTTAACGGTTAATAACCATTAACTCAAAATGACGACCTCGAGGCAAGGTGAAGATGATGACTGCGATCGAACCCGGCCAGGGTCCCCACATGGCCCGGTCCATTGAATCTGTTGCTCTGGCGGAAGCCGGTCCCTCGGAAGAACGGCGCACGCTGACCGACCCGCTGGTACAGGCGCTGTGGCAAAGCGGCCTCATGCAATTCATGAATCCGCGGGAGGCCGGGGGCAGCGAGCCGGGCTTCGCCGAACTGATCGAGACCTGGATCGAAATGGCGCGCCAGGACGGCTCACTGGGCTGGATCGGTATCGCCAATATTCCGTCGTCGTGTTTCGCCGCGGCCTACCTGTCCGACGAGGGATTCGAGGAGGTGTTCACCGCCCACGGCAACCGCGTCACCATGGCCGGTCAGTTCTTCCCCAACGGCACCGGCGAGGCGGTCGACGGCGGCTACCGCGTCACCGGTGCCTGGCAGTTCGGCTCCGGCACCGGCCACTCGGAGTACGTCTGCGCGGGTTTCCTGCCCATGCGGGACGGCGAGATGGTCATGCTCGACGACGGCATGCCGCTGATGACGGTCGCCGTCGTGCCCCGGGAGGAAGTGGAGTTTCTCGACGGCTGGCATGTGCAGGGGCTGAAGGCCACCGGCAGCTACGACTACGAACTCAAGGACGTGTTCGTGCCGGAAAGCCGCACCTACCCACTGATGACGCGGGAACCGCGTCGCGGCGGCCATATGTACCGTTTTGGTGTCATGCCCCTGACCGCCTGCGGTCATGCGTCGTGGGCGCTGGGCGTGGCGCGCAGCGCCATCGACGACGTCGTCGAGCTGGCGCGGGAAAAAACGCGCATGGGCGAGGAGAGTTCCGTCGCCCACAAACCGACGTTCCAGCGCAACCTGGCGCATCACGAAGCGATGTGGCGCGCGGCCCACCGCCTGGTGGTCGACACCTACACCGACATGGAGGCGCGCATCGAGGCGGGCGGGGAACTCACGCCGGCGATGCGCACCGATATGCGCCTGGCCGCCAACTTCGCCACCGAGGCGGCCCGCGAAATCACGCAATTCGCGCATCTCGCCGCGGGGACCACGGCGATTCGCGAGGGCAGCCGGCTGGAGCGCGCGTTCCGCGACATTTACACGGGGACCCAGCACGCGTTCATCAGTGAGAAAGTCTATATCGAGTCCGGCAAGATACTGCTCGGATTGATCGAGGACAGCCCCGCGGTGTAGAGATGAGCGGCCAGTCAGTCGAACGGCGCGCAGGCGGGGGTCCAGTGTCACGCCGTCACCCCCGGTATGCCGGACCACGCGAAAGCGGGGGTCCAGGGCACACCGTCACCCCCGGTATGCCGGACCACGCGGAAGCGGGGGTCCAGGGCACACCGTCACCCCCGCGGAAGCGGGGGTCCAGTGTTTGTCAGGTTTCCTGGATTCCCGTCGTCGCCTGGTCCGGAATACAGGGAATGACGGCAACGGGCGCGGTAATGAGGAAGACAGTCCGCCAATAACGTCGGCGACCGCGCAAAACATTGATAACAAGACCCAGCAGAGCAATCAGGAGCCACTACAATGCAGGACTTCGAGAACAAAACCGCGGTAATTACCGGCGGCGCGAACGGCATCGGCCGTGCGATGGGCGAGCGCTTTCTGGCCGCCGGCATGAACGTGGTGCTCGCGGATATCGAACAACAGGCGCTCGACGCCACCGTGGCGGAACTGGCGCAGCGGGGCAACTGCATCGGCGTGCGCACCGACGTGTCCAGCGCCGACGATGTGCAGGCACTTGCCGAGCGCGCCCTCGCCGGGTTCGGCGCCATCCACGTCGCCTGCAACAATGCGGGCGTTTTTGCCGGCGGCCTGCTGTGGGAGGAGAGTCTCGCGGACTACCGCTGGCAGCTCGACGTCAACCTGTGGGGAGTGATTCACGGCATTCGCACCTTCGTGCCCATTATGAAAGCGCAGGACGCGCCGTGCCATATCGTCAATACCGCATCGATGGCCGCGGTGACCGCGTTGCCCTACGCCGGCATCTATCACATGACCAAGCACGCGGTGCTGGGATTGAGTGAATCGCTGTACCACGAACTCGCCTTCCACGCACCGAATGTGAAGGTGTCCGTGCTCTGCCCGGAGGCGATCAACACCGGGATCGCCGATGCCGAGCGCAACCGGCCCGCCGAGTACGCGCGGGAGGGTGATATCGTCGATAGCGAGGAGCGCCAGCTGGTCACCCGGGCCCTGGCCGACAGCACCGCCGCGGGCATCGGCCCCGAGGTCATGGCACAGCGTGTGTATGACGCCATTGTCGAGGAACGCTTTTATATTCTCTCCGACGAGGCCTGGCGCGAGGCTGCGAATGTGCGCCTGGACGACATCCGCGCCGGGCGCAACCCGACCTTCGCGCCGCCGGTGAATCAGTAAACTACGCGCCCACGGAACAGGAGTGACGTTATGACCCATGCCGGGCAATCCGGTCACGAGATACCCGAGGACGACGCCCTGATCGCGCGCGCCCTGGAGGACGCCAGCATTCCGACGCTGATGATGAGCATGATTCACATGAGCGGCGACACCAGTCTGCTCGACGGTCCGATCCGGCCCGCCGGCGTGTATATCAACGAATACCAGGGCTACATGTCGGAGGAGGACAAGGCGGCGGTGCGCGCCCGGGCGCTCGACGTGATCAGGGCTTTCCGCGACGGCGGCTGCAAACTGCCGCCGCCGCCCTCGCCGGAGACGGTGCAGCGCATGATGAACTTCATCGTGGCGCAGGAGGTGCCTGCGGATTATGTGCCCATGATGATGGAGGAGATGGAGCTGGACGGTCGCGACCAGCGCTCGGACGCGTGGGGCGAGGAGGTCGCCCCGGCGGCCCGCGCGGCACACAAGGTGCTGGTGATCGGCGGCGGCATGTCCGGCGTGCTGGCCGCGTACCGGCTGCGGGAGGCGGGTATTCCGTTCGTGGTGATCGAGAAGAATGCGTCGGTCGGGGGTACCTGGTACGAAAACCGCTATCCCGGCGCGCGGGTCGACGTGGGCAACCATCTGTACTGCTACTCCTTCGAGCCCGCCCATCACTGGAGCCAGTACTTTGCGCAGCAGGACGAGCTGCAGCGCTATTTCGAGGGTGTGATCGATCATCATGGTCTGCGCGAGCATTTTCGTTTCAACACGGAAGTGACCCGCGCACGATTCGACGACGACCGCAAGCTGTGGCTCGTGACGACCGTCGACGCCGACGGCAACGAGGAACAGCATGTGGCCAACTCGGTGATCAGCGCCGTCGGGCAGCTCAACCGCCCGACGCTGCCGGACATCGAGGGTATCGAGGAGTTTGCCGGACAGTGGTGCCATTCCGCCGCCTGGGACGACGCCGTGGACGTGCGCGGCAAGCGTGTGGTGGTGGTCGGTTCCGGCGCCAGCGCCTTTCAGCTGGTCCCCGCCATCGCCGACCAGGTGGGCGAGCTCACTGTGTTCCAGCGCTCGGCGCCGTGGATGTTCGAGAACCCCGTCTATCACGAGGACGTGCCCGAGGGTAAGAAATGGTGCCTGAAAAACCTGCCGTTCTACGCCCGGTGGTTTCGTTTCCTGCTGTTCTGGCCGTCCTGCGACGGCGCCTACGATGCGGTGTTCATCGACCCGGACTGGCCGCACCAGGAGCGCTCATGCAGCGAGATGAATGACTTTGTCTACCACATGTTCAGCGAGTACATTCGCGGCCAGGTCGGCGATGACGAGGAGCTGCTGGCCAAGGTGATCCCCGACTACGCGCCGATGGGCAAGCGCACACTGCAGGACAACGGCAGCTGGCTGTCGGCGCTCAAGCGCGACAACGTGGAGCTGGTAACGCAGGCCGTTCAGCGCGTCGACGCGGGCGGGGTGACCGCAGAGGACGGTAACTACTATCCCGCCGACGTCATCATCTATGCCACCGGCTTCGAGACGGACCGCTTTCTCTGGCCGATGGAAATCATCGGCCGCGGCGGCGTGCGACTGTCCGAGCAGTGGGGTATCGAGCCCGCCGCCTATCTGGGCGTGACCGTGCCGAATTTTCCCAACTTCTACTGCATGTACGGGCCCGGCACCAATCTCGCTTTCGGCGGCAGCCTGATCTTCAACGGCGAGTGCCAGATCCGGTACATCATGGAATGCCTCAAAACGCAGATCCAGCAGGGCGCGGACACCATGGAGTGCAAGCAGCCGGTGTTCGATGACTACTACCGGCGTTTTCGCGCGTTGCACGCGCAACTGATCTGGGAGCACCCGTCGATCACGACCAGTTTCTACCAGAACGCCGAGGGCAAGGTGACGCTGCTCTGGCCCTGGAAGATCATCGACATGTGGCACTGGACCAAGCAGTGCGATCCCGACGACTACGCGTTCGAACAATAAAGGAGTACCGGTATGCCTGCTCTCGAAGACAAAGTCGCCATCGTCACCGGCGCCGCCTCCGGCATCGGCCTGGCCTGTGCCCGGCGTTTCGCGGCCGAGGGCGCCATCGTCCTGGGCACCGACGTGCAGGAAACGGACGACTGGCAGTCGGTCCTCGACCTGTCGCCGCGCAGCCGCCTGCGGCAAGTGGACGTCACCGACGGCGTTGCCCAGCGCGCGGCCGCAGAGGCGGCGTCGCAGGACTTCGGCCGCATCGACATTCTGCTCACGGCCGCCGGTGTCGGCGACGGCGGGCCGGTGGGCATGCTGGAGGAGTCCACCTGGGACCGCGTGCTCGATATCAACCTGAAGGGCACCTACCTGTCGATGAAGTCGGTGCTCGAGACCATGACCGCGCAGCGCAGCGGCAGCATCATCACCATTGCCAGTATCGAGGGTATCAAAGGGACGGAAGGCGGCAGCGCCTACAACGCCTCCAAGGGCGGCGTGGTTCTCCTGACCAAAAATGTCGCTATCGACTACGGCCGCGTCGGCATCCGCTGCAACGCGATCTGCCCCGGTTTCATCGACACGCCCCTGCTGCGCAAGCTGATCGACCCGATGCCCGAGGTCAAGGCGGACATCATGCGGGAAGTCAAGATGGGACGGTTCGGCCGGCCCGAGGAAATCGCCGGCGCCGCCTTTTTCCTGGCGTCGGACGACGCATCCTTCATGACCGGCCAGACCCTGGTGGTGGACGGCGGCTACACCGCCGGGCACAGCCACGGCATCGTGGAGATGATGGGGCTGGTGTAGAAGTCCGGCCGGAAGCGCCCGCCGAGTCACAGTTGCGAGCACCGCGGCGCGGGACCCGGGCTACCGCCCAAGCATCGAGCGGGCCACCAGCTCCTTCATGATCTCGGAGGTGCCGCCGTAGATGCGCTGGATGCGCGCGTCCGCGTAGTAGCGGGAAATCGGGTACTCGATGGTGTAGCCGTAGCCGCCGAAGAGCTGCAGGCATTTGTCGACGGTGCTGCACTGCATTTCCGTGCTGGCGTATTTCAGCATCGCCGCGTCCTCGGCGGTCAGTGCGCCGCGAGTATATTGCTCGGCGCACTTCTCGTAGAACGCCCGGTTCAGCGCGATGTCCGTCTTGACCTCGGCGAGTTCGAAGCGGGTGTTCTGGAAGCTGGCGACGGTCTGGCCGAAGGCCTTGCGTTCCAGCACGTAACTGATCGTCAACTCCAGCGCGCCCTCCGCGGCGGCGACACCCTGGGCGGCTATACCGAGGCGCTCCCGCGGCAGTTCCGTCATCATGATGACGAAGCCCTTGTTCTCCTCGCCCAGCAGGGCGTTTGCCGGCAGGCGCACGTCCTGGAAAAACAGCTCCGCGGTGTCCGAGGTATGTTGCCCGAGTTTCTCGATTTTCTTGCCGCGCTCGAAGCCGGGCAGGGTGGTGTCCACCAGGAACAGGGAGGTTCCCTTGGCGCCCTTGCCGGGATCGGTGATCGCCGCGACGATCACCATGTCGGCGAGCATGCCGTTGGTGATGAAGATTTTCGAGCCGTTCAGCACCCATTCGTCGCCGTCGCGCACGGCGCTGGTGCGGATGGCCTGGACGTCGGAGCCGGCGCCCGGTTCGGTCATCGCCAGGGCGCCGAGCACCTCGCCGCTGACCATCCTCGGCAGCCACAGTTGCTTCTGCTCGTCGGTGCCGAAGTTGTTGATGTAGGGGGCGACGATGTTGCTGTGAATGCTGTAGCCGGTGGCGATGCCGCCGTAGCCCAGGCGCGACAGTTCCTCGAGAATCGTGAAAGTCACCTGGGGATCGGTGCCGGCGGCGCCGTAGGCCTCGGGCATGTCCGGGCACAGCAGGCCGGCCGCGCCGAGCGTGTTCCACAGCTCGCGGGGGATGGCGTGGGCGGCCTCCCACTCCTCGAAATGCGGCGCGATCTCCTGCTCCATGGCGCGGCGTGCCATGTCGCGAAACAGTGTGAGCTCCTCGGTATCCATCATGCGCTTCTCCTGCCGGGCGGGGGCGCAATTTTGCGGCATATACCGGCGCGAAACAATGTTCGCGGTTTTCAGTGCAGCTCGAGTTTGCGCGCGATAAGGTTGCGCTGTATTTCGGCGGTGCCGCCGGCGTACAGTCCCAGCAACGATTCGCGCAGGTGGCGTTGCATGCTGCATTCGCGCAGGTAGGCGCGGCCACCGAGCAGGTGCATGCCGCGGTTGACGATGCTGTTGAGGTGTTCGGCACTGAACAGTTTGGCCATGGCCACGGCCACGACCGGATCCTGGCCTGAGTCTATCTGCCAGGCGGCCCGGTAGACGAGCCAGCGCATGGCCTCGATGTCCGTGGCCATGTCCGCGATCTGGTGCTGGATCGCCTGGAAAGCGGCGATCGGCTGGCCGAACTGCCGCCTTGCGCGGGCAAACTCGATAACCTCTGCCAGTATTTGTTCGGCGCGGCCGAGACAGGAGGCCGCCACGAGTACGCGTTCGAGGCCGGCGCCGACCATCAGCGAGCCCCAGGCGGCGTTTTCCGTGTCCCCCAGTAATGCATTGCTGTCCAGTTCTACCTTGTTGTAACTGACCCGGCAGGAAGCGACAGCGTTGCCGCCCAGTTTGGGCAGCGGTTCGATTGCAATTCCCGCTGTGCGGGCGGGAACGAGAAACACGCTGCCCCCCTTTTTGGCGCCCTCTTCGGGGTGGGTCAGGGCGACCGTGAGTATGGTGTCCGCCTGCATGGCGCCCGTGGTGTAAAGTTTGGTGCCCTGCATGACATAGCCGTTCTTTTCGGGCGTGGCCCGGCACTGGATGCCGCCGGCGTCGGAGCCCGCCTCCGGTTCGGTCAGCGCGAAGGCGAGCCGGTGCCGGCCCCCGATCACATCCGGCAGAATCTGCTGTTTTTGTGCTTCTGTTCCGGCCAGGTTGATCAGCGTGGCGCCAATGAAGTTGACGAAAAAGATGTTTGCGGCGGCATCGCCGTAACCGCCGAGCACCCGATTGATAATGACCGCGTCCATGATCCTGCCGTCATTGCCGCCGAATGCCGATGGCTGGCAGTGCCCGAGCAGGCCGGCTTCGGCCATGGCGGCATGCAGGGCGTCGGGGTACACCGGCTCTTCATCCAGCGCGGCGGCAATCTGCAGGTTGTAGTGGTGTTTGCAGAAGTCGGTAACCTGTTCCTGAAGCGCTATTTGCGCCTCGTCCAGACTGAAGTCCATGCTTGTCCCTCCCTCTTGTCAGTGTGTGGTCAGGCAATCGGCATTTCTCTAGAATGCAGAGTCGTTCACGACAGCAATAGTTAAACTATCAATGGTTGACAAGTCAACTAATAAGTCGATGCCGGATCCCCGGCACAGCCTGGAAGGGGCCGTGCTGTTCTGGTTGCATCAGGCCGATCGTGCGGTGCGCGGAGAAGTGCTGCGGCAATTTCGCGCAACGGGCCGGGATCTGGGCACGGCCCGGTGGGAGGTCCTGACGCATCTGTGGCAGCGCGACGGGGCCAGCCAGACCGCCCTGGCCCGGGGTGCCGGCCGGGACAAGGCGGGCATGACGCGCCTGCTGGACCGCATGGAGGGCGAGGGTCTGGTCGAGCGTCGTGCCGACCCGGCCGATCGCCGGGTCTCCCGGGTTTTTCTCACCCCGGCGGGCCGGGCTCTGCACGGCGATTTGCTGCCCATCGTCAGCCAGGTTATTGAGAAAGCCCTGCAGGGGGTGGACGAAGCGGAGCTGGCCGCACTGCGGCACGGCCTCAAGCACATCCACCAGAATCTGGCGGGAGAATAACCAGCACCAGTGGGGTTACCCCAATGGGGTCAGGTCTATGAATGTTGATTCTGCCCATGCCCTGACCCCCCGTCCTAGAATCACTGACCCCCAGTAGCCTGACCCCCAATGCCCATGCTCATCGACAGGACCTGACCCCCAATACATAGACCTGACCCCCAATACACGGCCAGTAGTGCTACACTTACGCCCCTGCAACAAGTCAATCCCGGAGTACAACCATGCGCGAGTACAAGCAGTTTTATATCAATGGTGAATGGGTCGACCCGACCACGCCGAACGATTTCGATGTCATCAACCCCGCCACCGAGGAAGTCTGCGCGCATATCTCCCTCGGCTCGGAAGCGGATGTCGACAAGGCGGTGCAGGCCGCGCGCAAGGCCTTCGAGAGCTACAGCCGCACCACCCCGCAGGAGCGGATCGAACTGCTGGAATCCTGCGTCGAGACGTACAAGAAATACTACAACGATATCGCCGAGGCGATCAGCGATGAGATGGGCGCGCCGATGAGCCTGGCGACGACCGCCCAGGCTTTCACCGGGGCCGGGCACATGCAGGAAGCGGCCAAGGCGCTGAAGGACTTCGCCTTCGAGGAGGACCTCGGCGAGCACCGCATTGTCAAGGAGCCGATCGGCGTCTGCGGCCTGATCACGCCCTGGAACTGGCCGATCAACCAGATCGCCTGCAAGGTATCCCCGGCGCTGGCGGTCGGCTGCACCATGGTACTCAAGCCGAGCGAGGTCGCCCCGCTGGCGGCCTATATCTTCGCGCAGGTGATGGACGAGGCGGGCGTTCCCCCCGGCGTGTTCAACCTGGTCAACGGCGACGGACCCACGGTCGGCACCGCCCTGTCCAAACACCCGGGCGTCGACATGATGTCCTTCACCGGCTCCACCCGGGCCGGCTCCCTGGTCGCCCAGAACGCCGCACCCACCGTCAAGCGTGTGGCCCAGGAACTGGGCGGCAAATCGCCCAATATCATCCTGGAGGACGCGGACCTGGAAGAGGCGGTCAAGCACGGCGTGCGGCACATGTACAACAATACCGGCCAGTCCTGCAACGCGCCCTCGCGCATGCTGGTACCCGCGAGCAGATTGGCCGAGGCCGAGGCGATCGCCGCCAAGGTGACCGAGTCGGTCGTGATCGGCGATCCCAAAGACGAGGCCACCACGATGGGGCCGGTGGCGTCCGAGGCGCAGTTCAACAAGATTCAGGGACTGATCGAAAAGGGCATCGAGGAGGGCGCAAAAGTTGTGGTGGGCGGCCCCGGACGCCCCGAGGGTTGCGACAAGGGCTTCTATGTCCGCCCGACGGTTTTCTCCGAGGTGCGTAACGACATGACCATCGCGCGCGAGGAAATCTTCGGTCCCGTGCTGGTCATGATTCCCTATGAAACCGAGGAGGAGGCCATCGCCATCGCCAACGACACCGAGTACGGGCTGGCGGGCTACGTACAGAGCGGCGACATCGATCACGCCCGCAAGGTCGCCGCGCGCATCCGTGCCGGCAGCATCAGCATCAACGGCGCCGGGCCCAGCTTCGACCTGCCCTTCGGCGGTTACAAGCACTCCGGCAACGGCCGCGAATGGGGCAGTCACGGTTTCAACGACTACCTCGAAGTCAAGGCGGTGACGGGATACAACGCGGCGTAGTGGAGTGCGGCAAAGGCATGACATCGGCACCGCGCTAGCCGCGCCATGACTGATTTCATTCTGGCCATCGATCAGGGCACGACGGGCACCACCGTCGCCCTGATGGATGACCGCGGCGCGGTGCGCGCCAGCGTCAATGTGGAGTTCCCGCAGCTTTATCCACAGCCCGGCTGGGTCAGTCATCGACCGGCGGACATCTGGGACTCGGTTCTCGTGGGCATACGCGGCGTGCTGCGCAAGCGCGTGTGCAAGCCCGGCCGGATCGCCGCCATCGGCATCACCAACCAGCGCGAGACGGCGCTGCTGTGGGACCGGCGCAGCGGCGAGGCGCTCAACGACGCCGTCGTGTGGCAGTGCCGGCGCACCACGGATTTCTGCGAGTCGCTGCGCGCCGCCGGCCACGAGCGCGCGGTTGTGCGCAAGGCCGGGCTGGTGCTCGACCCGTATTTCACCGCCAGCAAGTACCGCTGGCTGCTGAGGAACACCCCCCGGATCAAGAGCGCCCTGCAAGCCGGCCGGGTCGCCGCCGGCACCGTCGACAGCTTCCTGATCTGGCAGCTCAGCGGCGGCAATGACCACGTTACCGATGTATCCAATGCCTCGCGCACATCGCTGATGAACCTGAAGTCGTGCCGCTGGGACGCCGCGCTGCTGGACCTGTTCGAGGTGCCCCGGGACATTCTGCCGCGCATCGTGCCGTCCAGCGCGCCGCTCGGCCACACCCGCGGCGTGCCGGGGTTGCCCGACGGCATTCCCATCGCCGGCGTCGCCGGCGACCAGCACGCGGCGCTGTTCGGCCAGGCGTGTTTCGGCCTCGGCGACGCCAAGTGCACGTTCGGCACCGGTTCCTTCATCCTGATGAACACCGGCAACGAGCCGCTGCTGTCCAACGCCCGCCTGCTGACCACGGTGGCGTGGCAGCTCGGCGAAAAGGGCAGGACCGTGTACGCGCTGGAGGGTGGCGCCTTCGTCTGCGGTGCCGCCGTGCAGTGGTTGCGCGACGGCTTGAAGCTGATCAAATCCGCGTCGGATATAGAGGCTCTCGCCGGCGAGGCAACAGACCACGGAGGCGTCGAGTTCGTGCCCGCCCTGACGGGCCTCGGCGCCCCCCACTGGGCGCCCAATGCCCGCGGCATGTTCACCGGTATCACCCGCGGCACCGGGCGCGGCCACATCGCGCGGGCCACCCTGGATGCCATGGCCCTGCAGAACGCGGATATCCTGCGGGCCATGGAGAGCGATCTCGGCCGGCGCATGAAACCTTTGCGCGTGGACGGGGGCGCCGCCGCGAACGACCTGCTGATGCAGATACAGGCGGATGTGCTCGGCCGCCGCCTGGTGCGGCCACAAGTGATCGAGACCACCGTCGCCGGGGCCTGTTATCTCGCCGGCCTGGGCGTCGGCCTGTGGAAAAGCCCGGCCGACATCAAGAAGATCTGGCGCGCCGAGCGCGAGTTCACCGTGAAGATGCGTCCCGCGGCGCGCCGCAAACGTCTGGCCTCCTGGAATGATGCACTGCAACGCGCGTTATTGTAGGCGGGAGCGAATGCCCCACTGCGTCGCTCCGGCCCGTTGGCGCGGTACCCGCGCCGCATGAATATCCGGGCGCAGATCGCGGCGCCATTTCGCTGGCGCCGGGTACAACGGGAGAGTGCAGGCAGATGAACCGGCGGCGATTTTACCCGCGCTGATATCCCGGTAAGCTACACGCAATTACTTCAGGGTAGGCCTCATGAGTGAATCGATAAAATTCGCCGGCAACCTGCAGGGCTATGCCGTGCTCGTCACCGGCGGCGGCACCGGCATCGGCGCCGGCTGTGCCGCGGCGCTCGCGGCGGATGGCGCGGCGGTCACGATCTGCGGCCGGCGGCCGGAAGTGCTCGAGGATGCGGCCCGGCGCATCGGGGAGGCGGCGGACTTCGGCGGCAGCGTGCAGGTCATCACCGGCGACGTCACCAACGAGGAGGATGTGCGGACCATCGTGGCGCGGAGCCTGGAACCCACCGGCAGGCTCAACGGCTGCATCGCCAATGCGGGCGGCGGCGGCATGCTGTCGGGCTATGAAGACATGGATACCGACGAGTTCCTGCGCGTGATGCACCTCAACGTGCTCGGCACCATGTTGTGCGTCAAGCACACGCTGGGGCACATGATCGCGGCGGGGGGCGGTTCCTTTGTCGGCATGTCCTCACTGGCGGGCCACATCACCCATCCCTGGTTCGGGGCTTATCCGGTGAGCAAGGCGGGAATCGAGGCGATGATGCGCAACGCGGCCGATGAGAACGGCCCGCACGGGGTGCGCTTCAACGCGATTCGCCCCGGCTTTGTCGCCACCGAGATGATGGATATGATCCCCCGGGACAGCGAGGTGTACCAGTCCTACATCGACAATACGCCCATGGGCGACGTCGCGCACCCCGAGGATGTCGGGCAACTGGCGCGGTTCCTGATCGGGCCGGAATCGCGCTGGATTACCGGCCAGTGCATCAATGTGGACGGCGGCCATTGTCTGCGCCGCGGTCCGGACTTCACTCCCTTCAAGGGTTGAGGAGCGTCACATCATGAATCTCGCTACGATTCTCAAACCCGTTGCACCGGCTCTTGTCATGCTGGTGCTGGTGGCCGCCTGCGCCAGCACGAGCCGGCCCTACCTGCCGAGCGAGGATCCGCTCGTTCTGGAGGCGTTCGAACGTTCGCTGACTGCCGAACATATCCCCTACACGCGGGATTTACAGGGAAGATACGAGGCGTTGAATGCTTCCGATCAGGGCCGGCTGGAAACCCTGGGAGAGCGGGCGCGCCAGCTCGACACGCGGCGCGAGCAAATGCGCCTGACCCTGGGCTGTGCTTCGCGCAAACTGCGCGCCTACCTGCGCGGCACCGATGCGCTGTATGTTCTGGACCGGCGCGAGGACGGCACCTATCTGGTGATGGTCGCTTCCGACTTCGGAGAACTGGACGTGGCGCGGCGCTACGGGGCATTCCAGCGGGAGTGCGAGGAATGATTGGCAGGGGATGACCTCACAGGCTGCCGTTCAGCGACCAGTCGCAGGAGCGGTAGTCGACACCGAAGGCCTGCTCGCGCGGCATGGGTGCTCTTTTCCGTCGGCCAATGTGTCGTCGTTGGAGTGCGGTCCGCTTCCAATGGTTCTTTTGCCCGCGGAGTTTCAAGCGCTTTGGCCATTTTCCACTCTTCTCATTTCGGGGACGCCCCCCTAAACTGCGGTTTAACAGGCATTGGAGGTGCAGGTAGTTTCGCAACAGCCTGTTAATCCGTGCGGGTTAATAATGGCGCCGGCAGCGGCGGGGAGATTGCGGTGGATTACGACCTTAAAATCATCAACGGCACGGTCTACGATGGCGAGGGCAACGCGCCCCTGGCGACCAACGTCGCCGTCAAGGATGGACTTATCGTCGAGGTGGGTGAGTGCGCGGGCAGTGCGGCCCAGGTGATCGACGCAGCGGGGCATATCGTCACTCCCGGATTCATCGATCTGCACACCCACTACGACGGACAGGTGTCCTGGGACGCGGACATGCAGCCCAGTGTCAACCACGGAGTGAGCACGGTGGTGATGGGCAGTTGCGGCGTGGGCTTCGCGCCGGTGCGCCCCGCGGACCGCGACAAGCTCGTGCGCCTGATGGAGGGGGTCGAGGATATACCCGGCACCGCACTGGCCGAAGGTATTTCCTGGGAGTGGGAGACACTGCCGCAGTTCATGGACGCAGTGGACGGCTGCCCCCACAGCATCGACTTTGCCGTGCAGATCACGCACGACCCGCTGCGCGTCTATGTCATGGGTGAGCGCGCGGTGTACAACGAGGTCGCCTCGCAGGAGGATATCGCCACCATGCAGCGGCTGACCCGGGAGGCGCTGGAGGCGGGCGCCATCGGTTTCTCCACCGGCCGCTCCGACGTCCACCGCAGTGCCGACGGCGAGTGGACGCCGTCGTCCGAGGCGAGCGCCGCGGAGCTGGAGGGTATTGCCCGGGCCTTCGACGGCGTGGATCACGGTGTGCTGCAGGCGGTGAACGACTTTGACCTGGAGCGCGAGGGAGATCGCTTCGACGAAGAGTTCGACATTCTCGAGCGTTTCGCCGCGGCGGCGCCGGGCCATCCTTTTTCCCTGTCGCTGATGCAGCGCGATTTCGCCCCCGACCAGTGGCTGCGGATCATCGACCGGGCGGAGCAGGCGAAGGACAAGGGTATCGACATGCGACTGCAGGTCGCGCCCCGGGGTATCGGGGTCACCGTCGGGCTGCAGTGCACGTTTCACCCGTTCATCGGTTTCCCCAGCTACAAGCGGATCTCCCACTTGCCCCTGGCGGAGCGGGTGGCCCGAATGCGCGACCCGGCGTTCAAGGCGCAGTTGCTGACCGAAAGCTCGGAGCCGATGGCCGGCGATGGCACGCCGGTCCCGCCGATCGCCGACGCGCTGCTGGCGGCGATCGATTTCGTGGCGGGCAAGACGTTCCGCCTGGGCGACAACCCCGACTACGAGCAGACCGCCGAGACCTCCGTGCTGCAGATGGCCAGGGACCGCGGCGTGTCCACACTGGAAATGATCTACGATTTGATGCTGGAGAACGACGGGCACGAGCTGCTCTATTTCCCCATCTACAACTACACCGAGATGTCCTACGACAACGTCCTGCGCATGATGCGACACCCCCAGTCGATCATGGGGCTTTCGGACGGCGGCGCCCATGTGGGCACGATCTGCGATTCCAGCTTTTCGACCTACCTGCTGTCCTACTGGTCGCGCGACCGGCAGCGCGGCGAGCGCATCGAGCTGGCCGAGGCGGTGCGCAGGCTGACCTCGGACATCGCCGACTACTGCGGCATGCGTGACCGCGGCCGCATCAAAGAGGGCCTGAAGGCCAACATCAACGTCATCGACTACGACGGCCTGCGCCTGTTCGCACCGCGCATGGTGCAGGATCTGCCGGCCGGCGGGCGACGCCTGCTGCAGGACGCCGCGGGCTACCGGGCCGTGCTGGTCGATGGCGAGCCGGTAATTGAAAACGATACGCTCACCGGTCGCTACCCGGGCCGTCTGGTGCGCATGGGCGCGCTGTCGCAGCGGGCTGCCGCCTGACCCACCTCGCGGAGATCCTGTCCGACATCGGCCTTCTCCAGATGCTTCTCATCTGGAGCGTGGTCGTGTTCGCGGCCATCCTGCGGGCCTTTACCGGGTTCGGCTTCGCGCTGGCGGCGGTGCCCGTTTTTTCCCTGTTCATGGCGCCCGCGCAGGCGGTGGTACTGAGCGCGTCGTTGACCCTCGCGGTCAGTCTGGCGACGCTCAGGAGCTACTGGGGCGGGTATCCGCTGCTGCCGATGGCGCCGATGATCGGCATGTCATTGCCGGGTACGGCGCTGGGCGCCTGGATACTGCGCGAAATCTCGCCGCAGCAATTCAGGCTCTGGATCGGCTTGGCCGTGATCGCCGCCTGTCTCCTGTTGACCTGGTACCGGCCGCGCCGGCACAGGCCGCGCCCGGTTCTGACCGGTGGCGTGGGGCTCGGGTCGGGTTTGCTCAACGGCGCCTTCGCCATCCCCGGGCCGCCGGTGATCATCTACGCCATGGCTGTCGAAGCCGATCCGCGCCGCAGCCGCGCGCTGCTCATGACGTTTTTCCTGTTCGCCGCAATCATCGCGCTGTGTTCCTACGCCGCGGCGGGCTTTGTCACCGCCCGGTCGCCCTGGCTGTTCCTGCTGGCCCTGCCCGCCATGCTGCTGGGGGACCGGCTGGGCTTTTACCTGTTCCATCGCCATGGCAATGCGCTGTACCGGCGAGTCGCGCTGCTGGCACTGCTGGCGATTGGCGTAACGATTACCGCGCAGGCGTTGTTTGGTAGTGGCTGAATTGGAATACATTGGGCTTGAATCCATCGTGTGAGCACGGGGCGGGTCTGGCACACTGGAACACGCCAAAAAACGTACATCCTTGTACAGGCTCGGGTGGCGACGTGCCCGAAAAAGAGGGGCAGGCTCTCCTGTCGCCACACGGTTCCAGTGCGCCATACCCGCCCCGTGCTCGCGCATAGATTCAGAGTCAGTCACTACTGTCACCGCTGGGAGTCTGCGCTGTAGAAGCCAATGGGCCGGCGCCGCAGACTCCCAGGGGTTGGTTGCGGGATCAATCAGTCAGGCTGTATTTGCGCACGAGGCCGCGCATCTGGTCGTAGGTGAGCCCCAGCGCCTCGGCGGTGCGGCGCTGGTTGTGGGCGTTGTGCGCCAGCGCCTCGCGCAGCAGGCGTTCCTCGATGGTCGCGATGTGAGCGTGGAAATCGGTTACCGTCGGTGCCTCCGCGACGTGCTCATTTTCATCCTCCGCCGCAACTTCTTCGATGTGCGCCGGTTGCGCGAAAGGCGAACGAAACGGGTCGATCACGATCCGGTCCACCGGGGTCGCCGGGTTGCCCCATCGGTGGAGTGAGCGTTCGACGGCGTTTTTCAGTTCCCGCACGTTGCCCGGCCAGGCGTGGTTCTCCAGCTCGCGCAGCGCCGCGTCGCCGAATCCGGCGAACAATGGCCAGCCGAGTTCGGCGCACATGCCCACCGCGAAGTGCTGGGCCAGCTCCGCGATATCGCCCTTGCGGCGGCGCAGCGGCGGCAGATGCACGACATCGAAGCTCAGGCGGTCGAGCAGGTCCGCGCGGAATTCACCCCGTTCGGCGCGCCCGCGCAGATCGGCATTGGTGGCGCCGACGACGCGCACATCCACGCCCATGGTGCGCTGTCCGCCCAGCCGTTCGAATTCACCGTACTCGACCACGCGCAACAGCTTTTCCTGCAGATGCGCCGACATGGCGCCGATCTCGTCGAGGAACAGGGTGCCGCCGTCGGCCCGCTCGAAGCGCCCGCGGTGCGTTCGCGTCGCGCCGGTGAACGCACCCGCTTCGTGGCCGAACAGCTCCGACTCCAGCAGGCTGTCCGCCATCGCGGCGCAGTTGACCTTCTGCAGGGGCCCCTCCCAGCGCCGCGACAGATAGTGCAGGCGCTGCGCGGCGAGTTCCTTGCCGGTGCCGCGTTCGCCGAGGATGAGGACCGGGCGATCGATACCGGCGAGGTCGGAGACATGTTCCAGCGCCTGTGCAAGGGCAGCCGAATTGCCGATAATGCTTTCTTGTCCGCGCATAAGGTTAAAAATACCTGATATATATCGTCAGATTAACCTTTAAACGGTAAAAAAAACCAATTAAAACCGCCAGCGGCGCTGTCAGTGCGCGGCAGTTTGCTTGAAATCCAACTAAAAACAATCGGTTATAAAAACTGGCACGCATATTGGAGTACACAGGTCGGCAGTCATCCCGCACCCGTTGGTGTGGCAACAGGGAGTCTGGCGCAGGAGAGCCTGCTCATGAACGAAACCGGGGAAAGGCAAATGGTGTACGCGGCCCTGCTGATCGCGTGCGGCGTGATCGGACTCGCGGCGGGCCCCGCCGTCGGCCTGTGGAGCTTTCTGCAGGTCGTACTGATGATCGAAGTGAGTGCCAGATTCGGGTCGTTGCGGCCCTCGCGGCGCCGTTGACAGGCAGTACAGGAGAAACGTTATGGGTATTTTTTCCCGCATGACCGACATCATCAATTCCAACATCAACGCGATGCTGGATCGGGCCGAAGAACCGGAAAAGATGGTGCGGCTTATCATTCAGGAAATGGAGGACACTCTGGTCGAGGTGCGCACGTCCTCCGCGCGGGTGATCGCGGACCGCAAGGCCGCGGCGCGCCGTCTGGAGCAGGTGCGCGAGGAGGGCGAGCGCTGGGAAGCCAAGGCCCGCCTGGCCGTCACCAAGGGGCGCGAGGATCTCGCCCGGGCGGCACTGCAGGAGAAGCGGGCCATCGAGGAGGAAATCGCCGCGGTGGAAACGGAATTGCAGGCCGCCGACGAGCATATCGCCCATCTGAACCAGGAGGTCGCACAGCTTCAGGTGAAGCTCGACGATGCGCGCGCCAAACAAAAGGCGCTGGTCATGCGCGGCAAGACCGTCGAATCGCGCATCAAGGTAAAGCGACAGGTTCAGCGCGAGGCACTGGACGACGCGTTCCAGCGCTTCGAGCAGTTCGAGCGGCGCATGGATACGCTGGAGAGCCAGCTCGAGGCCATGGACATCGGCCGCGAGGTATCCCCCGATCTGGCAGCGCAGATTCAGTCGCTGGAGGACGACGAGAAGATCAACGACGAACTGGAGCGCCTGAAATCGGCAATGGCGCGCGGCGAAGCGCGCCAGTAGGGCGGTGACGTCGTCGTTCAATGCGCGATCTATAATGGCGGCATGCTCGGCGCCGCCTGAGGAAAGTACCCATGGAATTCTGGAAGTTCATGTTTGTCCCCACCATCCTGTTCATGACAGTGGTGGCGCCGATCTGGATCACCATGCACTACCGTAGCGTGAAGCGGTCGTCGCGCAGCCTCAACGCCGAGGATCGAGCGTCTGTCGATCACATGCTGGAGACTGTCGACAAACTCACGGAACGTATCGCGACCCTCGAATCGATCCTGGACGAGGATCACCCCGGCTGGCGCCAGCAGGTCGGGCGGGACGGGGAACAGCGCACCAATCAACAGCAGGAGTAAACCATGTCCAGCCATCGCAGTCGGCACCATCGCCACCCCCTGCATCGCGGCTACCGGGACTTTTTGTCGCGGCGCCGCAGGGGGTGGGGTTTCAACCTCTACCGCAATACCCGCGACGGCAGGATAGCCGGGGTCGCGGCCGGCCTCGCCGACTACTGGGACGTGGCGCCCTGGGTGGTGAGGCTGCTCTGGGTCGGCCTGTTTTTATTTACCGGAACACTCGCCCTGTGGCTCTACATCGGCGCCTGGATCGCGCTGGCACCGCGACCGGTTCAGCGTGAGACGCAGGTCGGGGGCCGGGACGAATACGTGTACGACGACAGCGAGATGGAGATGGAATACGACGAGCGCCGCCATCACTACCGGCCGCGCAAGGTGTTTCGCTACAGCGATTCCAGCACGGTGCGACTGCGGCGGGCGCGGGAGCGCCTCGACGCCGCGCTGCGGCGGGTCGAGGCCATGGAATCCTATGTGACGTCCCGCAAGTACACGCTCAATCGCGAGTTTTCGCGTCTATAGGTGCGTTTTCTTTACAGTGAGCCCTGCCCACGCCATGCGGTTACCAATGGGCAAGAAGTGAAATTGAGACACTAACCCACTAGTGTCAGGTTGAAAGTTTAACAAATTCAATTGGTTGCCGTCGGCATCCAGTTCGGATCTGTCGCTGGCATCGAGTTGAAGTTCCTTCCTGATGCTCGCGATCAGCACATAGATGGCCACGGCGCACCAGATTTGCGTCTTCACTGCATTCTCGCTGGTGCCGAGAAACTTCTTGATGCGCAAGTGCTGCTTGATCCACTTGAAGAACAACTCGACCCGCCACCGACTTTTGTAAAGCGCGGCTATAATCTAACTGATTGATACGTATTGATTTTATTGCGATAATACTGTATGTTTGAACAGTACTGTGATAAGGACGCAAAGCCAGCAGAAGCAAACAGACGCAAGGCAACAAAAGGACCCCGCCATGGACTCATCCCCCTCATCCCCCGCCACCGCTCCACAACCCCTGCCCCGCGACCTGGACGTACTGGAAGACGAAATCACCGAGCTGGCCGCGCACATCAGCGCCGCGACCTACCGGCTGCTCACGCTGATCCGCGAATTCGACGAGCGCCACGGCTGGAGCGGCGCGGGCCTCAAGTCCTGCGCCCACTGGCTGAACTGGAAGTGCGGCATCAATCTGGGCGCGGCGCGGGAGAAGGTGCGCGTGGCGCACGCCCTGAAGGATCTGCCGCAAATCAGTGCGGCCCTGCGCGCCGGCCGCATCAGCTTCTCCAAGGTGCGCGCCATGACCCGCGTCGCCACGCCGCGGAACGAGGAGTATCTGATGATGATCGCCGACCACGGCACGGCCTCCCACGTCGAGCGCCTGGTGCGCAACTACCGCAAGGTCCAGCGCAGCGAGGCGCTGGCGCGGGACAATCAGCGCCACGCCCTGCGCGAGCTCAACTGGCATATCGACGACGACGGCAGCTATGTGATCAGGGCGCGACTCGCCCCGGAGCAGGGCGCGCGCATCGTGCAGGCACTCGATGCGGCGGGCGATGCCATTTACACGGAGCAGCGCGGCGCGGTCGAAGACGTTTCCGCGGAAACGTCTCTCTCCAGTGAAACCCCGGTCGACAGTGAAACCCCGATATACAGCGAAACCCCGATCGCCGCGCGCCGCGCCGATGCCCTGGAACGCATCGCCGACAGCTACCTCGCCGGCGAGGAGGGTGTCGTCAATGGCGGCGACCGCTGCACGATCCACCTGCATACCGATATCGAGACCCTGAAGGAAGATGGCGACGGAGCGGAAGCCGAACTGGATTCAGGCGGCTGCGTTTCAGCGGAAACGTCGCGCCGGCTCGCCTGTGACTGCGGCGTGGTGCACTGGCTGGAAGATGGCAGCGGCCATGATCACGCCGTCCAGACAACCGCGCTGGATGTCGGCCGCCGCACGCGCAGTATTCCGCCGGCCATTCGCCGCGCGCTGGAGCGCCGCGACGGCGGCTGCCGTTTCCCCGGCTGCACCGCGCGGCACCATGTCGACGCGCACCATATCCGCCATTGGGCCGACGGCGGCGAAACGCGCCTCGACAACCTGCTGTTGTTGTGCCGCCACCACCATCGCCTGGTGCACGAAGGGGGTTACGGCCTGGAGCTGGACGCGGCCGGTGAGCCCGTCTTTACCGCGCCGCAGGGCGGGACCATTCCAACGGGCCCTGATACACGTTTCCGAGGAAACGTGTTTGCGCTGACCGCGGCGAATCGGCGCGCCCGGGTGGACATTGGCGCGCGGACACTGATTCCGCAGTGGCGCGGCGAGAGGATGGACGACGCGATGGCGGTGGAGGGGCTGATTCGGCGGGAGTTTCGACGGGAGTAGGGGCGCATATCGAGTCGATCCAGCGCGTTCACCGCGCTCTCCGACAAGCCCGCCAGCTCGGGGATATGCTCGGGCGGCGGCGGTACGAACATGGCGTTGCCTGGCCGGCTCCCGCCAAAGGCCTATCCGCTCAATCTAGGATTTCACCCCCGACCTGAGCTATTTGCATGTCTGTCACAGCGCTTTAACGGCACGTTAATATTGGCTACTATCCCGTCTATAACCACTATATATAGGGGATACTTCATATGCGGAATCCGGAACCCTACGTGCCGCCCCCCAGTATCGCGCTGGCCCTGACCGAAGCGCACCGCGCCTTCGCCGAAATCCTGTCCTTGAATCTCACGCGCCGGAAGCTCGAGCGCACCGCGCCCCGCGGCGACGGGCACGGCGTCATGGTGCTGCCGGGCTTTCTTGGCGGCGACGGCTACAACCGGGCGCTGCGCCGGTTCCTGGCGCGGCTGGGTTACGGGGTCCACGGCTGGGGGCTCGGCCAGAACCTGGGACCCCGGGAGGGCGTCCTGGAGGGCCTGGAACTGCGACTCGCCCAGCTCACCGCGCGCTACGACGGGCCGATCTCGCTGGTCGGGCACAGCCTCGGCGGAATCTTCGCCCGGGAGCTGGCGCGAAAATACCCCGACAACGTGCGACAGGTCATTTCCCTGGGCAGTCCCTTTGGCGAGGGTCGAATGACCGCGTCCATTCCCTCGCGGCTGTTTCTGGCCCTGAATCCGCCCGAAGAATTGCCGGTAGACGAGGATCTGCTGTCCGCGCCCCCGCCGGTGCCCACGACCGCCATTTATTCCAAGGGCGACGGCATCGTCAACTGGCAGACGACCTGGCAACCCAGGGGTCACGAGCAGACCGAGAGTATCCGGGTGCGCGGCAGTCATTGCGGCATGACCCTGAACCCCTCGATATGGTACCTGGTGGCCGAGCGCCTGGCGGTGCCCGAAGGCAAGTGGCATCCCTTTGACCGCAGCCAGTGGCGCTCTCTGGTCTACCCCCCGGCGATGCAATGACTGCCCGGCCAGTGCCGGCCCCCGCGGCAAGGGCGTACAGGCACAACTGCAGGACGACGACTCCAGGTGCTGCAACAGCTGCACAGCGTTGCCCGGCGATGGAACCCGAATTTTTTTTGCGGATATCTTGCACTCCGCCAAATACCGTCTATGTTGATATCAGCACGATGCTTCCCTAGCACGTGCTAACACGTCCCCTGGCCGATGTTTCTGCCCCGAAGCATACGGCTGTTAGCCCGCTTTCACTTGTTGAAATGCGGGCTTTTTTATTTCCATCATAAAGTTAACATCAATAGTTAAAGTAAATTATCAATAATGGTAAGACACTTGTTATGACGCCGGCACCGGGGCTTCCACGGCGGATCACGGCCGCCCAAGGCACACACCGGGGACTCATCGGGCGAGCTTCGAAACGGTGACGGCCGCGGCCCATTACCCATCTGGGTCAGTATGGTTTTTATGCCGGGCCACCGCTCGGTGAACGCTCACCATGAGAACGCGCCCGGCGGCAGGGCGCCGAAGGGTTGCGTTGCGCAAGCGTGCGCCGCGCCGGCGCAGGTTGTATGGTTGTCATCGCAGCGTAACATTGCGGCCCTTATCCTGTGCCCGGGCCGCGGTCCCGTTGAGCAGAATATCGCCTGTCGACCGGTTGTACCCACCGGGTCGGGCAGGCCCGTAGTATCTGGAGAAAACATGGTCAATCCGATAAAGACGCGCCTCGCCGACACACTGGACAAGGATCTGTTCATGCCGCGGGAGCTGAGCTGGTTGTCCTTTAACGCGCGGGTGCTGCAGGAGGCGGCGGACCCCACGGTGCCGCTCATCCAGCGGCTGCGCTACCTCGGCATTTTCTCCAACAACCTGGACGAGTTCTTCCGCGTGCGGGTGGCGGAGGTGCGCCGATTGATTTCGGTCTCGTCCGGCGCCAATCGCCAGCAGGCCAAGGACCTGCTGGTGGCGATACAACAGCGGGTGGTGGCGCTGCAGAAGGAGTTCGACCGTGTGTACATCGAGGTTATCGACGCCCTCGCCGCGCGCCGTATCTACCTGATCAACGAGCAGCAGCTCGATGAGCGCCAGGCGGACTTCGTGCAGGGCTATTTCACCCGCACGGTGTTGCCGGAACTGGATCCCATTCTGCTCCGCGAGGGCAAGCCGCTGCCCGCCCTGAACGACGAGAGACTGTACCTGGCGATCGATATCCGCTCCGGAGACCAGTACTTTTATGCGCTTGTGGAAGTGCCCACTGATCGATTGCCGCGCTTTGTCGAGATTCCGCAGCGCAAGGGGCGGGGCGGTAAAGTGTTTGTCGCGCTGGACAACATCATACGCGCCTGTCTGCCGCAGGTATTCCGCGGCATCATGCCGATCGACAATGCGGCGGCGTACTGTTTCAAGATATCCCGCGATGCGGAACTGGAGATGGACGCGGGTATCACCGAAAGCCTTATCGAGCGGATGGCGCTGAGCCTCAAGCAGCGGCGCAAGGCAGACGCTGTGCGCATGGTGTACGACGGCAAGATGCCCGCGCGCCTGCTCGACTTTCTCACCTCACGTCTGGGCCTTGGAAAATACGACAGTCTCATCGCCGGCGGGCGCTACCACAACTCCAAGGACTTCATGAACTTCCCGCGGGTAGGGCCGAAGTACTTCGAGTTCAAGCCCATGCCGGCGATCCATATACCGCGCCTGGATGAACCGGGCAGCATCTTCGATGCTATCCGCGAAAAAGACGTGTTTCTCTACTACCCCTACCACCCCTTCGATTACGTCCTCGATCTGCTCAAGACGGCGGCGCTGGACCCGAAGGTGCGGCGCATCAGCATCTGCCTGTACCGGGTGGCACAGGATTCGCGGGTTATCGATGCACTGGTCAATGCGGTGCACAACGGCAAGAAAGTGCTGGCGGTGGTGGAGCTGGCGGCCCGATTCGAAGAAGCCGCAAACATCAGTTGGGCGGAGAAGCTTACCGACAACGGCATCGATGTCATATTCGGGCTCCCCGGCCTGAAGGTGCACAGCAAGCTGTTGCTGATCGAGCGACGCGAGGGAGGTTCATCCCGGTATTACTCGCACGTCGGCACGGGCAACTTCAACGAGAATACCGCCCGGCTGTACACGGATTTCACGCTGCTCACCTACGACCAGAACGTCGGCAGGGACGTGGCGAATGTGTTCGAGTTTCTCGAGTACAACTACCTCAGGCCGAACTACAAGCTGCTGCTGGTCTCCCCCCACTCGTCACGACCGGGCCTCGTGGAGCTGATCGAGCGGGAAATAGACAATGCGCGCGCCGGCTACCCGGCATCGATGACGCTCAAGTGCAACAATCTCGTGGACAGGGACCTGATCCTGAAACTGTACGAGGCGAGCCAGGTCGGTGTCGATATCCGGTTGATCGTGCGCGGCATGTGCTCCCTGCTGCCGGGTGTGGCGGGCATCTCGGAAAACATCCGTGCGATCAGTATCGTCGACCGGTTCCTGGAGCACCCCCGGGCGTTCGTGTTCTACAACCGCGGTGATCCGCGCTACCTGATCGCCTCGGCCGATCTCATGACCCGCAACCTGGATTACCGGGTGGAGGTGTTATGCCCGATCCTCGATGCCGACGCACAGCGCATGCTGCAGGATATCCTCGACCAGCAGTGGCATGACAACGTCAAGGCCCGGGTGCTGGATGCGGAGCAGAGCAACAATTTGGTCCCGTCGAAGCCGAAAGCGGCGAAGATACGTTCCCAGGAAAGCATTCACCGTTATCTCGCCACCGGCAAACTGCCGCGCTATCCGAAATCGCAGATGCACAAACCCGCCAGGCGCCGGCGCAGAAAAACGTCCTTGAGCCCGTGTATATAGCCTTGACGGTGAAACCCCTTGCGCTATGCACCGGCACGCAGCACGAACCGGCCTGATACCCGCCCGCCGCTGATTGCGCCACATCGACGCTGGTGTACACTCTGCGGCCGGGGTCGGCCGCCGACAGCGGCGCGGCCGCTGACATCAACGAAAGGAGAAAAAAACGTGATTGCATACACCACCATCGGCGTGTCCGACATGGAAAAAGCCAAGGCGTTTTATCTGAGCGTGCTCGAGGATATGGGAGTCAAGGTGGTTATGGACATGGACAGGATTGCGCTGCTGGGGACGCCGGATGGCGGCGCGATGCTCGCGGTGTGCACGCCCTACGACGGCGGCGAGGCGAGCCCGGGCAACGGCAATATGGTGGCCATCCCGCCCGGCTCGAAGGAGCTCGTCGACAAACTGCATGCCAGGGCACTCGAACTGGGCGCCAGCGACGAGGGCGCCCCCGGCCAGCGCATGGACGGCTTCTACGGCGGTTACTTCCGCGACCCGGACGGCAACAAGATCTGCTTCTGTCATTTTGGTTGAGTCGTCGGCCCCGGCTCGCACTCCCAGCGCGGCCGGGTTCTCCAGGATCCTGACGGTGATCTAGATGGCCGGTACCAGTCTGCTCGTTCTGCTGGATGATATCGCCGCGGTACTGGACGACGTGGCGACCATGACCAAGGTCGCCGCGCGCAAGACGGCGGGGGTACTGGGCGACGATCTGGCGGTGAATGCGGAGAAAGTGACCGGCGTGCGCGCCGCGCGCGAGTTGCCCGTGGTCTGGGCGGTGGCCAAAGGCTCCCTGCTCAACAAGTGCATCCTGGTCCCCGCGGCGCTGGCGATCTCCTGGATCGCTCCCTGGCTCATTACGCCGTTGTTGATGCTCGGCGGCCTGTATCTCTGCTATGAAGGCTTCGAGAAGATCGTGCACAGTCTTCTGCACCGGGACGAAGAGGCCGCCCACCGCCGCGCCCACGTGGAACACCTGGCGAAGTCGCCGAGGAACTCCTCGCCTTCGAACGCCAGCGTATCCGCGGGGCGGTGCGCACCGATTTCATACTGTCGGCGGAGATCATCGTGCTCACCCTGGGTGTCGCCGCCGGCATGCCATTTATCACCAAGGCGCTGGTGCTTGTCGCCATCGCGCTGTTCATGACGGTGGGGGTGTACGGTCTGGTCGCCGCGATCGTCAAGCTCGACGACATGGGCGCGTACCTGCTTGGCCTCGAGGGCGACGCGCAGTGGCGCCGGCTGCAGCGCTGGTTCGGCGACAGATTGTTGAGTTTCGCACCCTGGCTGATGAAAGCCCTGGGGATTGTCGGGACCGTCGCCATGTTCATGGTCGGCGGTGGTATCCTGCTGCACGGCGTGCACGCGGCGGAAGAGGCGGTCGCCGCCGCCGCCGCGCAATGGGCGGGGATTGCCGGAGTGGGTCCGCTGCTGTCGGCGTTGACGCCGACGCTGGCCGGTGCCGCCCTGGGCGTTGTGGCCGGCGCCGTCGCGGTCGGCGTGGTCGGCGGCGTACAGCGATTGCGCGGCGCCTGATATTCCTGGCGAATTTTCGCGACGGGATTCAACGAAGTCTATCTGTCGTCTTTTCAATCGCGTTTGTTTGGTGACATATGTCCCGCGGGCGCCAGGTCGCGCAGGATGCGTCTGAGTCCGAAGCTATTGGGAGGCAATCCGGTCATGACGGCATCGAAGGCGATTGAACTGAGGATTACGCGGCAGTTGCTGTCGCGCCAGGCGGCGGGTCGGGAGGTAGCGCCCGGCCTGACGCCGGCGGAGCGGCTGATCGCGCTGCTGGCGGTCACGGCGGGCCTGTTCGTGCTCGGCGCGTTGCTGCGGGAACTGCTGTGGGCGCTGCTGGCGGCCGCGACCGTGCTCGCACTCGGGTCAGTCAGGGATTAGATTTGGTTTAACTGTAGTAAAAACAGTAAGATAGAAATTTAGATTCAAGTGAAATATTGAACTGTCGGCGGATCTTCTGGCGCCGTCGTGGACCGCCCCACCACCGGCGGTTAGCATGAACGGCATCTCTGGCCGCCGGATACCGCGATGAAAGATGCTGTTATTGTCCTGTCACTGCCGCAGTTGTCCCTGGCGCTGGTGCCTGTTGCTATCACGCTGTTGATACTGTGGCGCTGGTCCCTGGGTGTCGCGCGGCCCCTGTATGCTCTCGGCCGGATGCTCCTGCAGTTGTTGCTGATCGGTTACGTCCTGGCTTGGATCTTCGGTGCCGGCGACGGCTTGCTGATACTGCTGGTGCTCGCCATCATGCTGCTGGCCTCCGCCTGGATAGCCATGGGCAACGTGCAGGAGCAGCGGGGCCTGCTGCTCGGCGCCGCCCTGACAGCCATAGCGGTGGGTGGCGGCGTGACCCTGGCGCTGATCACCCAGGTCGTACTGCAGCTCGAGCCGTGGTATCTGCCGCGCTACATGATTCCGCTGGCCGGGATGGTGTTCGCCAATGCGATGACCGCCGTCAGCCTGGCGGCGGAAAGGCTCTTCGCGGAACTGGGCCACGGCCTGGCCTGGCCGGAGGCCCGCCTGGCGGCCTATGAGGCCGCCATGATACCGGTGCTCAATGCCCTGATGGCGGTCGGCCTGGTGTCGCTGCCCGGCATGATGACGGGACAGATCCTGTCCGGCGTGTCGCCCCTGGTTGCCGCCCGCTACCAGATCATGGTCATGTGCATGATCTTCGCTTCCGCGGGCATTTCCACCGCGCTGTTCCTGGCACTGGCCCGCCGGCGGATCGCCGATGTGAACTGATCGGGTGCGGTCCGTCGTATACTGGGCTATGCTGACCGACATGCTGCGACGATCTCTCCTGCCCGCCCTGTTTCTTGTGTGCACCTTTTGTATTGGCGCGCCGGCCTGGGCCGATGCCTGGCGGATCGAAGTGGAGGGAGCGATCGGCCCGGCGACAGCGGATCATGTGGTTCGCGGGCTCGATCAGGCGCAGGCCGAGGGGGCCTCGTTCGTTATCCTGCGCATCGATACGCCCGGCGGACTCGACATGGCCATGCGCGATATGATCAAGGCGATCCTCGCCTCCCGGATTCCCGTCATCGCCTATGTCGCCCCCGGTGGCGCCCGTGCGGCCAGTGCCGGTACCTACCTGATGTACGCGTCGCACCTGGCGGCGATGGCCCCGGGTACGAACCTGGGCGCCGCGACGCCGGTACAGATGGGATCGCCGGGCATGCCGCAGATGCCGGATCAGCCAGCGGGCGAGGAAGAACAGGAGGAGGGCGAGCAGGAGGGTACTCAGCCGGGCAGTGCCATGGAGCGCAAGATGGTCAATGACGCGGTAGCCTATATTCGCGGCCTGGCGCAGTTGCGCGGGCGCAACGCCGAGTGGGCGGAGACGGCCGTGCGCGAAGGCGCCAGTCTGTCCGCCGCGGATGCTCTGGAGAAGGGCGTTATCGAGATCATCGCCGCGGACACGGCGGATCTGCTGGCGCAGAGCGACGGGCGCGAGGTGCGCGTGGGCGAGACAGTGGTGACCCTCGATACGGAGGGGGCCGCCGTGCGCACGCACGAGCGCGACTGGCGCAGCGACTTTCTGGGCGTGATTACCAACCCGAACGTCGCCTATATCCTGATGATGATCGGCATCTACGGCCTGTTGCTGGAATTCTACAATCCCGGGGTGGGACTGCCCGGTGTGCTCGGTGCTATCAGCCTGGTGCTGGCCCTCTATGCGTTCCAGGCGCTACCGGTCAGTTACGCCGGCATGGGGCTGATCATTCTCGGGGTCACGTTGATGACGGCCGAGGCCTTTGCCCCCAGTTTCGGCATACTGGGTCTGGGTGGGATCGTTGCCTTCGTGATCGGCTCGATCATGCTCATGGACACTGATCTGCCGGCCTATCAGGTGGCGCTGCCGACCATTATTGCAGTGACCGCCTTCAGTGCCCTGACCGCGTTTTTTGCCCTGGGCATGCTGTTGCGCGCCCGCAAACAGGCGGTGGTCAGCGGCATGGAACACCTGATGGGGGCGGGCGCCGTGGTGGAGTCCGTCGACAACGGCGGCGCGAGAGTGCGGCTGGAGGGCGAATTGTGGTCGGTGCGATGCGGCGAGCCGCTGGCGCTGAATGACCGGGTGATCGTGCGCGACGTCGACGGCCTTACGCTGATTGTCGACAAATCGGACTAGAGAGGGAGTAGATTGTCATGATGGATATGGGATTATTCAGCGGCGTGTTTTTGTTCCTGCTGGTGGCGCTCGTCGCCAGCATGTTCAAGATACTCCGGGAATACGAACGCGGCGTCATTTTCATGCTCGGGCGCTTTTACAAGGTGAAGGGCCCCGGCCTGATCATCGTCATCCCCATTCTGCAGCAGATGGTGCGTGTCGATCTGCGCACGGTGGTGATGGATGTGCCCACCCAGGACGTCATTTCGCGGGACAATGTCTCGGTGCAGGTCAACGCGGTGATCTATTTCCGTGTGATGGACCCGGAGCGCGCAATTATTCAGGTGGAGAACTTTCTCGAGGCGACCAGCCAGTTGTCGCAGACGACCCTGCGCTCCGTGCTCGGCCAGCATGAACTGGACGACATGCTTGCGGAGCGCGACAAACTCAACAACGATGTGCAGACGATTCTCGACAAGCAGACCGAAGCGTGGGGCATCAAGGTGGCCAACGTGGAGATCAAGCACGTCGACCTCAACGAATCGATGATTCGCGCCATCGCCAAGCAGGCGGAGGCCGAGCGGGTGCGGCGCGCCAAGGTCATTCACGCCCTGGGTGAGTCGGAAGCGGCGGAGAAACTGGCCGATGCGGCGAAAGTGCTGGCGGCCCAGGACCAGGCGATCCAGCTGCGGTATCTGCAGACCCTGGTCGAGATCGCCGGGGACAAGAGTTCGACGCTGGTGTTCCCGGTACCGATGGATCTCGTCGATAAACTGAGTTCCTGAGTACGGGCGTCAGTCCTCGGGCGCCTGTTCTTCGGGCGTTAAGGTGATCGCCGGTTCCTCGCCGAACCAGTCGCGGATTTTCGCCGCCGCCCGCGCCCGGACATCGTCGTTGATGTAGGCCGCCACCGAGGCGATCGCCAGCGCCAGCACGCCCAGATCGTCCACGTAACCGACGCCCGGCGCGAAGTCGGCGACCGCGTCCAGGGGCACGATGAAATAGCCCAGCGCACCGGCGATGGTCGCTTTGGCCCAGGCGGGGGCCTTCTCTTCCTGGGCGGCGTAGTACAGCAGCAGGACTTTCTCCACCACGTCGCGGCCGGCGAGTCTGGCATAGCGCGCCAGTTTGTCCCGCAATCGCTCCTCGGAGTACGCCGCCTCGAATTCGTTGTCCACGGACATCTTGCTCCTCCCGTTCAAGCGAACAGCCAGCGCGCGAGTTCGTCGCGATTGGCCAGCACGATCTGCTGTGCCGTCGGGTCCGGCGCGGTCTCGCGCGGGTCCACGTGCAGCAGTTTGAGAATATAGGGTACCAGCTTGCCGCGGGTGTGCACCTGAAGGGCGCCGTCCTGCATGCCGTAGTCGACCTCGACGACGTCACGCTGGGCGGGGCTCAGTCGCGGGTCCGGGGTGATGCGTACAATTGCGGTCTCGTTCCACTCCGCATCGCCCTCGGCACCGTGTTCCGACTCGTCCATGATTTCCGGCACGTCGCGGAACCGGCTCAGCACAAAATCGCGGTAGCCGCGGTTTTTTTCGCACCAGGCGCGCACGTGCCAGCGCAGGCCGGTATAGACCAGCGTATGGGGTACGATAATGCGACCCTCGCGGTCGGGGTTGTTGATCGACACGTAGTCCACTTCCAGCCGCTTGCGCTGGCGCGCCGCCTGCATGATCGGGCGCAGTATTTCCGGTTTCACGTCGCGCACCGGCTGGGCCAGCACCTCCACGTTGGCGACGTTGAGGGCCAGCGATTCGAACATGTTCATCAGTTCGTTGTTGCGCGCCATCAGGTGCAGGTATTCGTCCGCCAGCCCCCGGGTCACCCGCGGCGCGAAGGCCGGCGTGGGCTTGTAGCCCTTGAGATACTTGTCGTACTCCAGATTGCCGGGGCCGACCTCGCGTATGTAGTTGTTGATGTCCTTGCTGGCCTGTTGCCGGCCGATGCCGAAGGTGTCGCACAGGTGCCGTGTCGTCAAACGGCCCTCCCACAGCGCGATCGTCTCTATGAAGCGATAGCGCAGCAGCAGGTCCCAGCGAAAGGGCCATTTGGGATTATGGCGGGTCGGCATGTTAGGTCCCGGGTGATGTTTTATCCGGTCGAGTATAGGGGCCGGGCGCGGCCCTGTGTACCGTTGGGGCAAGCCCTGTCGTCGCCCCCGCGGACAAGCCCCGTCGTCGCCCCCGCGGACAAGCCCCGTCGTCGCCCCCGCGGAGGCGGAGTCCAACCGTTGCCGTAATCCCCACGGGAGCGCGGGTCCAGTCCCTCCCGTCACCCCCGCGAAAGCGCGGGTCCGGCCCCTGCCGTCACCCCCGCGAAAGCGCGGGTCCGGCCCCTGCCGTCATCCTCACGGTTACGGGGTCCAGCTCCTGCCGTCACCCCCGCGAAAGCGGGGGTCCAGTAGTCTTTCAGTCAAGTGGACTGGATTCCCGCTTTCGCGGGAATGACGGCTGAATATACGGGAATGACGGCTGAATATACGGGAATGACGGCTGAATATACGGGAATGAGGGCTGAATATACGGGAATGAGGGAGGGAGAGCTGCAGGAATGATGAAGAGAAAGTCCCGGAAATGACGACATATGCCCCCGGCAGGAACGATGACATACCCCCGCTTTAAACGCCCCGAATTGGCACGGCGGTGCCGGGGCCCTAAACTGCATCTGTCGATACTCCTCGTGGAGGTTTTCCGTGAAACATCTGATCCCCGCACTGCTGATGGTCTGCCTGTGCACCGTGGCCCGCGCCGCGAGCCCGACGGTAACCGTGACACCGGACATGGCACTGGGCGCCGGCACGCTGATGCAACATGCGCTGGATGGCAATATCGCCTACGAACTCGTGGCGTCGCTGACCACCGAGGTGGGGCCGCGGCTCGCGGGTACGGAGGCGGAGGCGCGGGCCCGGCACTGGGCGGTAGAGAAACTCACTGCACTGGGTTTCAGCAATGTGCGGGTCGAAGCCTTTGAAGTGCCGCGGTGGGAACGCGGCGAGGAGCGCGCGCGGATCGTGGCGCCTTTTCCCCAGCCGCTGGTGGTAACGGCACTCGGTGGCAGTACCTCGACGGGACCCGGGGGAGTGCGGGGAGAAGTGGTGAGTTTCGGGTCGCTGGCGGCACTGGAAGCCGCGCCGGCGGCAAAGGTGCAGGGCAGGATCGTATTTATCGACGAACCGATGGCGCGCAGTCGAGACGGTTCCGGGTATGTCGAGGCGGTCGGCAAGCGCCGTCAGGCGGCCTACGTGGCGGCACGCAAGGGTGCGATAGCGGCGTTGATCCGCTCCGTCGGTACCAGTGTGCACCGTTTTGCACACGCCGGGCAGATGCGCCGGGTGACCGAGGCCGATGAATCGGGCGTACCGGCTTCGGGCGTACCGGCTTCGGGCGTACCGGCTGCGGGGGTCCCCGCCGCGGCGCTGGCCTCGCCGGACGCCAACCAGTTGCGGCGTATCCTCGACCGGGGCGAGCCCGTGATCCTCGAGCTGGTGCTGACGCCCCGCGAACTGCCGCCGGCGCCATCGGGCAATGTCATCGCGGAAATCCCGGGCCGGGAAGTGCCCGACGAAATTGTGCTGGTGGGCGCGCACCTGGACTCCTGGGATCTCGGTACCGGCGCGGTGGACGACGGCGCCGGTGTCGGCATCGTGGTCGCGGCGGCGAAAGTGCTGCTCGATCAGTTGCCCCAGCCGCCCCGGCGCACCATCCGTATCGTGTTGTTCGGCGCGGAGGAGGTGGGCCTGGTGGGCGCTCGCGCTTACGCCGAGAGGCACGCGGCCACGCTGGCCAATCACGCGCTCGCCACGGAATCCGACTTCGGCGCGGGCAACATCTGGCGCTTCGACACCGGCGTACCCGAGGAGCGCAGGGACGCCGCCGCGGCACTCGGCGACGTGCTGGAGCCCCTGGGTGTTGCACCGGGCGATAACGAGGCCCACGGCGGTCCCGACATGAAATACCTGCGCGAGGCGGGTGTTCCCGTCGTCGGCCTGTTGCAGGACGGGCGCGACTATTTCGACCTGCATCACACGGCGGACGACACGCTGAACAAGATTGCGCCCGGCGATCTCGACCAGAACGTGGCCGCCTACGCCGCCTTTCTCTATCTGGCGGCGGAAACCGCGGCGTATTTTCGCTAGTCGGGCTGCACTGGACTAGTGGTGGAGACTGGATTCCCGCCTGCGCGGGAATGACGGCGGTAGATGTGCGGGAATGACGGCGGTAGATGTGCGGGAATGACGGCGGTAGAGGTGCGGGAATGCCGTCGGTAGAGGTGCGGGAATGCCGTTATACGATAATGCCGTCACCCCCGCGAAAGCGGGGGTCCAGTAGACGTTCACGTCGCTTGGACTGGATTCCCGCCTGCGCGGGAATGACGGCGGGAGAAGTGCGGGAATGCCGTCGGGAGAAGTGCGGGAATGCCGTCGGGAGAAGTGCGGGAATGCCGTTATACGATAATGCCGTCACCCCCGCGAAAGCGGGGGTCCAGTAAACCTTAAGCCTCGCCGGGCCAGGTCTCGGGCGCGATAAAAAACCGCTCGCGTTCAACTCCGGCGGTGTCGAGCAGTGCCACCGGAGCCGGCCCACGTCCCTCGGCGAAGCGCGCCTTGAGCAACGCGCAAACGCCCTCCGGGGATAGCGGCCGATCCACAGACTTCGCGACTGCCGGCGACAGCCAGCGCAGGCGCGGCAGCAGTAGGTAACGGTCCGCAACGTCGGCGCGGGAGGCGAAGTGCCGCGGTGTGGTCCAGGCGCCCGGTGAACGGTCCCGGTTGTATCCGACAGGCAAGGGAAGGGCCTGCGACGCCGGCTGGTAGAGCTGGCCGCGGAACACGATTTCCCTGTCCACATCGGCGATGCCAAGGGACGCCAGTACAGCCTGTCCGGCAGTCGTCTCGCCCAGGCGAATCTGTCGCCCAACCATCTGGTCGAGCTTGCGGTCCAGTCGGTCGCGGGGATCGGGGCCGAGCCAGTGGGTACCGCCGTCCCGGGCGCCGTCGGGCGCGGGCACGCCGAGGTAGTACTTGACAGCGAATTCCGCGTGCACATAGCGCTGTCGCCGGCGGCAGTAATAGAGGCAGTCGAATTCCCCGACGGTGCGCTGCGTGTCCCGCACCGGCAGATTGTGGGCGAGCAGTTCCACCTGCGGGTCGCTGTGCAGGAAAAAGTGCCACAGCTGCTCGAAATACAGGCCGAGGCGCGCGGTCGGACGCCCGGCGAGGTGCGCCAACAGCGGCTCCGCATCCCTGTCCAGGTGTTCGAGCCACTGTCGCCGCGCGGGGGTCAACTGCGGCGCGAGATCGCGGATGCCGGCCGCCGGTGCCAGTTGCGCCGCGTACACCAGAGGTGGAGCAAAACACGCCCAGGCGAGGTCCCTGACGACTTGGGTCTGATAAGGATAAATGCGGAACTCTACGTTACACTGTCGGCTCGCACTCATCATAACACCCGGCAGGGACGCGGACATGCAGGCTTCATTCAATACCGTCGGTGTTCTCGGACGCAGCAAGCAGATGGACCTTTCCGATGTGGTGCATCAGCTCGTCGATCTTTTACAGGCGCGAGGCGTGACCGTATTGCTGGAGGATGAGCTGGCCGAAGTGATTGATGGAATGGACCTCGAAATCGCCAGTTGTGACGAGATCGGCGCGCGCGCGGATCTCGCCATCGTCGTGGGCGGTGACGGCAGCCTTCTCAGCGCGGCGCGCACGCTGGCTCAATACCATACCCCGGTCATCGGCGTGAACCGCGGTCGGCTCGGTTTTCTCACGGACATCTCGCCGGACGAACTGGGCGAGCGGATTCCCGCCGTGCTCGACGGTCAATACGAGGCAGAAAAACGGTTCCTGCTGGACGCCGAGGTGCGCCGGGCCAATGAAGTACTCGCGGTGGCCGACGCGCTCAACGACGTCGTGGTGAACTCCGGGACGTCGGCGCAGATGATAGAGATAGAACTCTATATCAACGAGGTGTTCGTCTACCGCCAGCGCGCGGACGGGTTGATAATCTCCACACCCACCGGCTCCACCGCCTATTCCCTCTCCGGCGGCGGCCCGATCATGTACCCCACACTGGATGCGATGGTCCTGGTGCCGATGTTTCCCCACGCGCTCAGCAGCCGGCCCATCGTGGTGGACGGTGCCTCGGAGATTCGCATCGATATCCTCGAGCGCAACCGCATACACCCGCCGGTGACCTGTGACGGTCATACCACCATGAAAGCCGAGCCCGGCGACTCCGTTCATATCAGCAAGAAGGCCGGAACACTCACCCTGCTGCACCCGGTGGGCCACAGTTTTTACGCCAGTTGCAGGGACAAGCTGCGCTGGAGCTACGCCCTGGTCGACTGATGCCCGATTTGTACCGAGCTCTCAGCGTCTCTGTCGAGGAGGACCTGCTGCCCCTCAGCGCGCTGTTGCATCGGCATGGTCTGCCGCATCGCATCAGCGAGGTCGCGGGCCGTCAGGTGCTGGAGGTCGAGACCGAAGAGCAGGCGCAACAGGTACAGGACCTGTATCGCCGGTGGCGAAGCGGGGAATTCGAGATCCAGATATCCCGGGCGCCGCGCCGCAGCGAAGCGCCGCTCCGCTCGAGCGTATTGGGCAAAGCGCCCGTCACCCTGGCGCTGATCGCGCTGAGCGTGTGCGGTTTTCTGCTGGTCTATTTCATCGGCTCGGTCGAAGTGATCGGCTACCTGACATTCACGCCTGTCGACGTGCGCGGTGACCAGCTCGTGTTCAAGTCCATGGGCGGGCAGTACTGGCGTCTGGTCACGCCGATCTTTTTGCATTTCGGATGGTTGCACATCGTATTCAACTGCCTGTGGCTGTGGGAACTGGGTCATCGGGTCGAAGCGGTGATGGGACGGTTCAACATGCTCATGCTGTGCCTGGCGATCGCGCTGGTCTCCAACGGCAGCCAGTACGTCTACGGCGGCCCGGGGTTGTTCGGCGGCATGTCCGGGGTTGTCTACGGCCTGTTGGGTTTCGCCTGGGTGGCGCCGCTGCTGCAGCCGCGCTGGCCCATTCAGCCCATGCCGGCCATCATGCTGTTCATGGTCGGCTGGCTGGTCGCCTGCATGGTCGGCGTGGTCGAGGCACTGGGGTTTGGCGCGATCGCCAATGCCGCCCACCTCGGGGGCCTGCTCAGCGGCGCGGTGCTGGGCGCACTTTTCGGCGCCCTGTCCCGGAGCGCCCGCGACAACACCTGAAGCCGGCGGGTATAATGGCGCCCCGCCAGTCTTGAACGCGATCATGGATTACCGGCAATACATCGAGTCTATGTCACCCGAGGTTTACGAACGCCTCAAGCGCGCCGTGGAATTGGGCAAGTGGCCCGATGGGCGCACACTCACCACCGCGCAGCGCCGCGACGCGCTACAGGCGGTGATTGCCTGGGACGCGCTGCACGTGGCCGCGCCCGAGCGCGTCGGCTTCATCGACAATCGGCGCGGGGCGGGCCAGACCTGTGAGGAACCCGGCCCGCGCCCGTTGCAGTGGGTCGAGGGAGAGCGCGGCGGTGAGTGAACCAGCGGTTGCCGGCGCCGTGCGGAAAATGGAAGTCGCTCTCGATGAACCGGTGGCCTACAGCATGCGCCTCGGCGATCAGGTGATTCCACTGAATCGGTATCTCGGCCATCGCCTGCGCCTGGAGTATCGGGGACAGATCAACTGTATCTACTGTGATCGCAAGACCGGCAAGAGTTTCAACCAGGGCTACTGCTACCCCTGTTTCAGGCGCTTGGCGCGCTGCGATTCCTGTATCGTCAGCCCGGAAAAATGCCACTACGCCCAGGGCACCTGCCGCGAGCCCGATTGGGCGGAACAGCACTGCATGATCGATCATTTCGTCTACCTGGCGAATACCTCGGGTATCAAGGTCGGCATCACGCGGGGTTCCCAGATGCCGACACGCTGGATGGACCAGGGCGCCACCCAGGCGCGCCCGATCTTCCGGGTGGCCTCGCGGCTGCATTCGGGACTGGTGGAAACACTGTTCCGCGATCACATCGCGGACAAGACCAACTGGCGCGCCATGCTCAAGGGAGACGCCGCGCCCCGCGACCTGGAGGAGGAGCGGATGAGACTGATGTCGGAGTGTGCAGCCGGGATAGAGCAACTGCAGCGCGAGCACGGCCTGCAGAGCATTGCCGAGCTGCCCGATGCACCCGAGGTGACCATTGCCTACCCGGTGCTCGAGTACCCGGTCAAAGTCACTTCCTTCAATCTCGACAAGGAGCCGGTGGTGGAGGGCACGCTCACCGGCATCAAGGGCCAATATCTGATTTTCGACACGGGAGTAATCAATATGCGCAAGTACGGCGGCTATCAACTGAGCCTGCAGGCGGGGGGTTAACGCGATGCGTGATGCCAATCCCAGGACGGTATATCTCAAGGATTATTGTCCCCCCGAGTTTCTCATCACACGCACGGAGCTGCACTTCGAATTGTTCGAGGATCACGCTATTGTCAATTCGCGGCTGCATATGGTGCGCGACCCCGCCGTGGCGCCGGATGTTCCGTTGGAACTGCACGGTCAGGAACTGGAGCTGCTCGCCCTCGACCTCGATGGCGAGGGCCTGGGCGAGTCCGACTACAGCGTCTCCGGCGAGACGCTGCGCGTGCACAAGGTGCCGGACCAGTTCCGGCTCGACTGCCGCACACGGATTCGCCCCCAGGACAACACCTCCCTCGAGGGGCTGTACAAGTCGCGCAACCTGTTCTGCACCCAGTGCGAGGCGGAGGGGTTTCGCAAGATCACCTATTACCTGGACCGCCCGGACGTCATGTCGGTGTTTACCGTCACCATCGATGCCGACAGCGAACGCTACCCCGTACTGCTGAGCAACGGCAATTCTGTGGACACCGCGGAGTTGCCCGACGGCAGACACCGGGCGGTGTGGCACGACCCGTTTCCCAAGCCGGCCTATCTGTTCGCACTGGTCGCCGGCGATCTGGTTCACCTGCAAGACCGGTTTCGCACCTGCAGCGACCGCGAGGTGACACTGCGCATCCATGTCGAGGAAAAGGACCTGGACAAGTGCGACCATGCCATGCGTTCGCTGCAAGACGCCATGCGCTGGGACGAGGAGGCCTACGGGCGCGAGTACGACCTGGACATTTTCAACATCGTCGCCGTGGACGATTTCAACATGGGCGCGATGGAGAACAAGAGCCTCAATATCTTCAACAGCTCCTGTGTGTTGTGCAGCCCCGAGATCACCACCGATATCGGTTTCCAGCGGGTGCAGGCCATTGTCGCCCACGAGTACTTCCACAACTGGAGCGGCAACCGCGTGACCTGCAGGGACTGGTTTCAGTTGAGCCTGAAGGAGGGGTTTACGGTTTTTCGCGACTCCCAGTTTTCCGCCGACATGGGCTCGCCCACCGTCAAGCGGGTGGAGGACGCGACAATGCTGCGGACCGCGCAGTTCGCCGAGGACGCCGGACCCATGGCGCACCCGGTGCGGCCGGATTCCTACATGGAGATCAACAATTTCTACACGCTCACGGTGTATGAGAAGGGCGCCGAAGTCGTGCGCATGATCCACACGCTGTTGGGCGCCGAGGCCTTCCGCCGCGGCGCCGATCTGTATTTCGAGCGCCACGACGGACAGGCGGTGACCTGCGAGGATTTCGTGTGTGCGATGGAAGACGCCAGCGGCGTGGATCTGGGGCAGTTCCGCAACTGGTACGCACAGGCGGGGACGCCGCGGCTGCAGGTGAGCGACGTCTGGGAGGAAAGCGCGCAGCGCTACACCCTCACCGTGGAGCAATCCTGCCCGCCGACACCGGGGCAGCCGGAGAAAGAGCCCCTCGTGATTCCACTGGCGATGGGCCTGATCGGGGAGGCGGGCAGCCTGCCGCTGCGGCGCGCCGACGAGGCGCCCGACCCGGAGACCGCGGACAACACGCACACGGTGCTGAAGATTACCGAGCCGAGCCAGACCTTTGTGTTCGAGGGCGTGGCGGAGCGCCCCGTACCGTCGCTGCTGCGGGGTTTTTCCGCGCCGGTGCGACTGGACTACGATTACAGCGCGGCCGACCTCTGTGCGCTGATGAGCCGCGACGACGACGGCTTCGTGCGTTGGGACAGCGCCCAGACCCTGGCTACCCGGGTGATCCAGGGCGTTCAGTCGGCGCTGGAAGCGGGAGACGAACCCGCTATCGACCCTCTGCTGGCCACAGCCTGCGCCAACCTGCTGGAGGACACCGCGCTGGACCCGGCCATGGTGGCCGAAATGCTGACCCTGCCCAGCGAGAATTATCTCGCGGAACAGGCCGCCCGCGACGGCGGTGTCGACGTCGACGGTATTCACCGTGCGCGACAACGCGTGACGCAATTCCTCGGGGGCGCACTGGAGGACATACTGCTGGCCCGTTATCGCGACCTGGCCTCGGACGAACCCTACGCGCCGGACGCCGGCCAGATCGCGCGGCGCAGTCTGCGCAATACTTGCCTGGCGCTGCTGGTGCGCGGCGATGACAAGTACCTGGAGCTCGCTTCGCGGCAGTACGACAACGCGCGGAACATGACCGATCGCCTGGCGGCGCTGCGCGTCATGGCGTTTTACGGCGACGATGCGCTGCGCGACAACTATCTGCAGCGATTCCACCGCGACTGGCGCCACGAGGTACTGGTGGTCAACCAGTGGCTGCAGGTGCAGGCAGCGATTCCGGACGAGGGCGCGGTGGCGCGCGTGCAGTCGCTGATGCAGCACGAGGATTTCGACCTGCGCAATCCGAACAAGGTGCGCGCACTGATCGGCGTGTTCAGCACACAGAACCCGGTCAACTTCCACCGCCTGGACGGCACCGGCTACCGGCTGCTGGCGGACGTGGTGCTGGAACTGAACGCCCTCAATCCGCAGATCGCCGCCCGTCTGCTGACGCCGCTGACCCGCTGGCGCGACTACCGCGGCCGCAGCGAACTGATGAAGGCGGAACTGCAGCGCCTGGCCGCGGTGCCCTCACTCTCGCCGGACGTATTCGAGGTGGTGGACAAGTCGTTGCGCTGACGCCCGATGAGGGGCAACTGTTCTACTGGTGATTTTGGCGGAAATTGACGGCGGGCTACGCGTCCGCGAATGCGGGATCCAGGTAGGCGTCGTAACGTTTATCATCCAGAAGATGTCGCCTGAAGAACGATACCGTGTACAGGTTTTGTAACCGGAAAGCTTCGTCGATGGGGAATGCGTCCGGGGTGCATGTCGCGGCGTAGGGCTCCAGCAGGTCCCCGGCCCCGATGGCGGTCCAACTGTCCTGCAGAATGCCGAGATCGATCAGCAGGTTGCCGATGTCGCAAACATTGGCGAAGTGGGTGTGGTTGGCGCCGATAATGTCCACTTTGTAAACCGTCGGCGAGTTGACGAGCTCGGCAAAGGCGATGCTGTTGTTCTCGAGAAAAACGCTGGCGTCCGCCGTGCCGCCTATCAGCATGACCGGGATGGTGATCCGCGCCAGTTGCTCCGGGGTGAACCCGGCGTTGGGGCCCGAACGCTCGTCCTTTTGCAGTTCAGCGCGGAAAACGGCGGACATCGGCACGATCGCCCGCACGCGGGCATCGGGTTCGGCGCCCGCCCACCCGGATGCCATGCCCACCGCTGTCATGCCGCCAAAGGAGTGGCCGACCACGCCGACACGGTCTTCGCTGATGCGCTGGTAGAACCTATCGTCCGGTTCGCGGCTGCGTGCAAACATGGTATCGATCAGGAAGGATACGTCGGGGACGCGACGGGCCGCGGCCTGATCAAATGAGTCGTCGCCGGAATTTTGTGGAATTACCGGGTGTGTTCGGCGACACGACGATGAAGCCGTGGCTGGCGAGAGTTTCTGTCAGGGCCACCGCGGCAGTGTTGATGCCCCCAAAGCCGTGAGAGTACACCAGCAGGACCTGCTCCGGCCTGCTCGACACCGGCAGGCCGTCCATGGCCAGCGCCGAGGTCAGTCCGATGCCGGGGGCGAGTTCATAACTGGTCATCGGACCCGCCTGCCGGTCAGCCTCATCAACCGGGTACCACGCCTCCACGGCCAGCGAGCGGTTGCCGCGCGCCGGATCGATTGCGGTAAAGGAACTGTGACCGACCGCAAACGGCCCCGGCTGATCGGGCGCGGCGGCGGGCGGCGCAGCCGGGTCGGAGCTGTCGCTGCAGCCTGTAAGGCCTGTCAGCAGTAACAAGCAGAGCAGGATGCCCCGCAGATTATGAGCATAGTGCTGCATGTTCGTCCTGTGCTTGAGGTCTGGCCCACAGTATGACGTGGGCGTCAGTGAACGTGGCCCTGCGCGATTTCTTTTTCTGCTCGCATGTTCTGACGCAGCGTGGACTGCAACGATCTCCACGTCGAACGTCAACTGTACACCCACAGGCGAATGGCTGCCATCGCCCCAGTCTGCACAGTAGCCAGAACGTCGTTAGTGTCATAGCTGTGGTCTGTCACCGTCAGCCGGGGATCTGTCACGGGATCGCGGACAAGTGTCTCGCCGGCACCACGCACCAGGAAGAAAATTGTAATATTCCTGATTGACATAATAATAACAAATAGCTATATTTTGAATGTGGGCACCGTGCAATACAGCAGGAAAGCCGTCAGGGGACTTCGGAAAATGCCTGCGGAGGTGGCCGAACAGTTCCGCACTGCTTTTCAGGATATCTCTGAGGACCGTGGCCATCAGGATGTCAAGAAGCTGGCCGGGCGCGAGGGCTACCGGCTGCGGATTGGTGGATATCGCGGTATTTACAGGTTTGAGGGCGAGGAGGTAACAGTCGTGGTTTTGGATGTTGGCCCTCGAGGAGGTATTTATAAGTGAGCATACAGATCATTGAGAAAAATGGAGAGCCTGAATATGCAGTGCTACCTATTGGCGACTATGGGCGTTAGTTGAAAAGGCCGAAATGCTCGACGATGTTGCTACCTTTGACGAAGCCGAGGCTGTGCTGGCGGCGGGCGAGGATGAACTGGTGCCGTCCGCTATCGTCGATGCATTATTGGCCAACGAGAGCCCCGTGAAAGTGTGGCGCAAGCACCGGGGCTTGTCCCAGGGTGCTGCTGGCCGATGCCGCGGATCTGTCACAGGCGTATATCGCGCAGATCGAGACCGGCAAGCGGGAGGGACGGATCGATGCGTACAAGGCAATTGCCAGCGTCCTGGAAGTACAGCTGGACGACCTTGTTTGACGTTTGAGTAGAAGCCTGTGAGTTTCAATCCGCCGTTCTCGATCAAATGCCGGGCCAATCCACTGGATTGCCCCGCTAATTGATCGGACACCTTGAATTGCTTATTGTTACGCAATTGGAGGTGAGTATGACGAAGTCCGATCCCCTGGCATAGTAAGAATAAGGCTGAAGTCTTAGAGAAGGCGCTGCGATACAGCGTACGCACACCTAGCAGCCTGTTGAAAAAGCGTGGTTTTTGAGAAGCGACTTGTTTTGTACCAGCTTGCAATAAGTCGACAGTATTCGTGGAAGAGGCGAGCCCAAAATGCGCGTTTCCATCTCGTCAGTAATTCCTTTGGTCATACCGAGCCTCTCTTAGCCCTACGCTGTTCATAATCACCTGAATTTTCAGTGCGCAGTGCCCCCACCTACGCAAATGCCTTCAGTCGGGTAATGTTGTACGCCGTGGCCGATAGACGGAACATCCAACTCGCGTTCGGCGCGCCCCTGTGCCTCAGTTTTTGCATCAGTCCAAACGTCTTCATCCAGCCAAAACACTCCTCTACCTGTTTTCGCTTGCGCTGGCTAACCCGATAACCTACCGTGCCTGTCGTTCGGCCATCTATTGCGCTTCGCAATGTTTTCGCCGCCACATGAGGTGTGACACCCAATGTGCGACACCCGATAATAAAATCGCCCGTGTCATAGCCTTTGTCAGCACCGATTGTCTGGCCCGGACGGGTACTCTGGCCGGCCAGCATTGATATCCCCGCGTCCCACTCCTGCTTTGTGCCTGAACTTGTCAACTCGGTTTCTACAATGAAGCCATTCCGGTTTTCCGTCAGAATGTGACCCATGTAAGTCATCTTGGCCTCTTTGCCTGGACCCTTGCGAAACAGGCGTGAATCAGGGTCCGTCGTTGATTCATGGGTCTCATTGCTGCGCTTTTGCCCATGGAAGTCGACGTCTCGGCCCCCGCCCGTCGGGGGTTCATCCTTGGTTTCGCCCTTGGGTCTGAATGACTTTAGCGAGGCGCTCGCTTCCAGCAATGTCCCGTCGACGGTAAAATGATCACGAGACAAGAGTTGCTTCGCATAAGCCTGTTTCCTGATCGCTTCAAACAATAGCACGTCGACCTCTGAGGCCATTAGACGGTCTCGGTTTTTACTGAAGGTCGAGTGATCCCACACTCGATCATCCATGCCCAGACCCACAAACCACCTGAACATAAGGTCGTAGTCAATACGCTCACACAACTGACGCTCTGAGCGTACGGTGAACAGTATCTGCAACAAGGTGGCGCGAAGCAGCATTTCCGGCGGAATGGAGGGTCGACCGGCAACGGCGTACATATCATCGAACCAGGGCTCAATCTCCTGTAAAGCAGTGTCGACGATGTCCCGAATCTTGCGGATGGGGTGCTCTTTGGGAATGCGACTTTCCAGATCAACGTAGCTGAACATGGAAGCCTGTGGGTTAATTTCGCCTCGCATGGGTAGCCCTCATCCTGTTCGTTGAGCTATTGTACTTTATGTCGACTTTTTCAACAGGCTGCTAGGCACAGCTGTAGAGTAAACGGCCTGGCGCCGAGTCAGCGCGTGAGCCCGGGGCGGGTATGGCTCACTGGAACCGTGTGGCGACAGGAAGTCGCCACCCGAGCCTGTCCATGGATGGACGCTTTTTGGCGTGTTCCAGTGAGCCAGACTCGCCCCGGGCGATCCCCGATCGAAAAGCGACAGCGATTCACCACCCAACATTCACGCCGCTCGCATACGCCGGTGGTACGAATCACTCGTCCCCACCGGGGTTGCCGGTAGCAACGCTGCGCGCATCCGCCGTCAGCTCCGCGATGTTCGATCCGGTCAGACTGACGAGGAACGCAACGATGTCGGCAACCTCCGAGTCGCTCAGCCCCAGCGGTTTAATCGCCGCGTCGAGGTTCGGGTCGGCACTGCCGCCGCGGTTGTAGTACCGGACCACCTGCTGCAGGCTCTGCAGCGAGCCGTCGTGCATATACGGCGCCGTGAGGGCTATGTTGCGCAGGCCCGGAGTCTTGAACTGCCGCAGGTGCCGCGGGTTCAGCGTCACTTCGTAACGGCCGCGGTCGGGCGCGCGCGGCTCGCCGACGCTCTGTATCGCCTCCCGCGAGACCTGTATCTCCACGCCGGGCGCGACCTCTACCGTCTGTGTCGCGGCGCGCGGACCGCGCCAGCCGATGCCGGTGTTGTGAAACGCGTTGTCGTTGAAGGTGGCGTACTGTTCGCCGACGAGATGGCACGCGGTGCAACCGGCCCTGCCGGAAAACAGTTCAAATCCCGCGATCGCGCGCGGGGAGAGTGCCCGCGGATCGTTCCCGTAGTGCCAGCGGTCGAAGGGAGAGTCGGCGGAGACAAGGCTGCGTTCCCAGGTGGCGATGGCGCGGCCGATGCGCTCGATACTCGGGCCCGCGCCGAAGGCCTGCTGGAACGGCTCGCGGTAATCCGCCATGCCCTCGATCTTGTCCAGCAGATAACCGATCGACGGATTGGCCATTTCCCTGGCGTCGAGCAACGGCGCAATCACCTGGGTTTCCAGCCGGGTCTCGCGCCCGTCGTGAAACAGGTGCCGGAAGTAGGCGACGTTGTAGAGAGCCGGCGCGTTGCGGCGCAGGCTGCGGCCCTCGGTCCCGACCGGCGTGGCCAGTTCGTTGTTGCTGAAGCCCTGTTCGGGGATGTGGCACATGCCGCAGGACATGGTGCCGTTGTGCGACAGCCGCCGATCGAAAAACAGTTTGCGCCCCAGACGGATCTTGGCGGTGGTCGCCGGATTGTCTTCGGGAATAGGTACGACGGGCAGGCCCAGGGGCGGATTTTCGATGCGCGCGAGGGCGCGCGTGTCGGCCGTGGTCTGTGCTCGGACATCGGGTGAGCCCGGGCCGAGAAGGGCCATCACGGCCAGTGCGATAGTGACCGGCGCCGCGACCCTTTTCGACACAAGGCATTTTGCGCCGCGATCAGTCATGCTCCGCGCGCCGCTCCTCGAGCAGCAGTGTGCGGACATCGGCGAGCAGCAGCCGGGTGTCCAGAAAGCCCAGGCCGTAGATGTTGCGGATGCGGCCCTCGCGGTCGATCAGGTAGACGCGCAGCAGGTGCGCGATATCCGCTCGGCCATCCGCGTCCGGGGGACGCCGGCGCACCGGTTGACCGTAGGCATCCAGGATGCGGTTTACCTGCTCCTGCGAGCGTGTGGTGAGGAAGTGCCAGGGTGCGCCCCGGTTGTTTTCGGTGAACACCCGCGCATAGTCGGCCAGTGCTTCCGGTGTGTCCCGTTCGGGATCGAAACTGACCGTGACGAATTCGAGGTTGTCCCGCAGGTCGGGCTCGCGCGCCGAGAGCGCGCGAATGCTGTGCAGCTTTGCGGTCGCCACCGGACACACGTCCGTGCAGCTCAGATAGACGAAACTCAGCAGCACAATGCGCCCGGCCATCAGCTCATGCAGGCGCCGCGTTTTTCCCGCGGTGTCGAGCACCGCGCCGTCGGGCGCCGGCTTGATCACCGGGAGTTCGTAGGTGCCGGGTTCCGGAGCCTCGAAGTCGAACTGCCCGGCGGCGGCTGGGTGATTCTCCGGCGCCTGTGCGCTGTGCCCCCCATGCTCGTGTTCCGCATGCTTGTGTTGCGCAAGCGACGGTATCGCGGCCAAGCGCTACCCAGCAGAATGCTATACCGATGACACGGCGAGCGCGCGAGGACACAGCCCGGTTGTCGGGCATTGTAATCCCCGGCCGCCGGCGCGTATTAGCTGTCGTAAAGACGGCTGCTTCCAAAGCGCATGATATGCGGCCGGCCAAGGCCCTGTTCGGTGAAGTCGATGGCGAAACGCGTGCGCAGTTCCTCGCCGTCCCAGGTATAGGCCTTGAGAAATTGCTCGTTGTCCTCGCCCTTCTTGTCCCACCGGGAGAGGAGGGAACTGGTGAAGTAGAGGCGCTCGCCGTCCCAGCTCTGCGAGACCATGTTGAGCTGTGCGCCGATTTTTTTCTCATAGATCTGCTTCGGGTTGTGCGGGTCGGTGATGTCGAACAGGCGGGCGGTGCCGTCCATGAACGAATCGACCCACAGGCGACTGTCGTCGCTGCTGATGCTGATGTCGACCGGCAGTGGCATGTTCGCCGGGTCGCCGATGTCCGCGACGGCCTTTGCCTGCCATTCACCCGACTCGTCCGCGTAAATGAGCCAGAGTTTGGAGGTGAGGGCGGCGGAGGTGAAAGCGTAGTCGTGGTTGGGGCCCCAGGCGAAGCGAATCTCCAGCGGCGACCCGGGCACGTGCAGCACTTTTTCGGGCTGCCGCGTGTGCAGGTTCCAGGCCACCATGGTCTGGCCGAAGCGCTGCATCGCCGCCTCGTCCTCGAGCATCTTGCCGAAGTCCATCATGTAGTTCGACCAGCCGGTGAAGGACGAAGTGAGCATGGTGTTCTTGCGCGGCAGAATACGCACGTCGTAGCCGTAGCCGTCGGCGACCTTTTCGACGCTGGCGCCGGCGGGCTCGGCGTCCGTGGGCATCCAGTGCGTGGTGATGTACTCGCCCTCGTTGGTGTACTCGACCAGGGCGGTTTCGCCGCCGTGGGTCCGGTCGTTGGACAGGCCGCTGATCAGCATGCGGCCCGGCAGTGCGTAGAACGTGTGCGGGCCGACGACGCCGCCGGTTTTCGCGACGAAGTCGTCGATCGTCTTGACCAGTTTCGGTTTTGCCGGATTCGTGTGGATGTCGAAAATAAAGATCCTGCTGGTGTCCAGTCCCCCGGCCCAGAAGTGGCGGCGGTCGTCGGTCAGGCCGCCGTGGTGCGCCTCGTGGCGCCCGCCGACGGAGGTGCTGTGGATGACCTCGCCGAAGGTGTCGGAATCTTCCCTGACGTCGACCGTGACGAGCTTGTCGGAGCCGTCTCCGATTCCTTCGTCGCCCAGTGTCCAGATGTAGACGAATTCCTCCTCGCCCGTGATCTTGGCCATATAGGGCGACTGGCAGGTTTCGTCCGCGGCGGCGGGGCCGGCGAACGCTGCAATGGACAGTGTGGCGACAACTGCGATGCAACGCGCCAGCCTGGAGCGTATGTGCATGATCGGAATCCTCGCGGGGTGAGCGCACCGGTGTCGGCCGGTGCGCCGACGAAATACCGTTTGTGTCTGTGACTCAATATAGAGTCTAGATTATGTCCCGGGTATGTCAAAGATATCGTCCGCTGCGATGCTGTTAAAAAGAGGATTGCAACTATAGCACTAAGTGCTATAGTTGCTGACGGCAACACGGATGGGCCATGCGGGCATTCAAGAACAAGGCGTTCAGCAAATGGGCCGCCCGGGAGGGGTTGAGCGATGCGGCCTTGCTGGCCGCCGTCGAGGAAATGACCCGAGGCCTGGTGGACGCAAACCTGGGTGGCCGGGTGTTCAAAAAGCGGGTCGCGGTCGGTCGCCGGGGCAAAAGTGGAGGCGTTCGGACCCTGCTTGCGTACCGGACCGGCGACAAAGCCTTCTTCGTCTACGGCTTTGCCAAGAACGCCAGGGGCAATATCAGCGACAGGGAACTGAAGGCCCTCAAACTTTATGCCAATACCTTGCTGAGCTACAGCAAGGCCGAGTTAAACAGAGCCGTCAAAAGCGGCGCATTAATCGAGGTTGTCAATGATGGCTAAATCAATTCTGGACACCATCCACGAAAGTGCCAAAGACTTGCACGAGGCGGGCGTGATGAATGACGTCACCCTGCGCGAGTTCGATGCCCTGTGTCTGCCTCCGGTGAAATCTTATACACCGGAGCAGATTAAACGCATTCGCCAGAAGACACGTGCCAGTCAGGCCGTGTTCGCCGCTTATCTCAATACCAGCCCGTCCACGATTCAAAAGTGGGAGATCGGCGGCAAAAAGCCGAATGGTCCGTCATTGAAATTGCTGAATCTAGTGGATAAAAAAGGGCTGGAAGTCCTGGCCTGACTCCAGAGGGGTTTTGGGGTCAGGGTTTTGGGGTCAGGTCTTTGATTGATGATCGACCGTCCGGTAAGCCCTGCCCCGGTCACCTATCGCAATCAATGAGGTCAGAGTCGAATGCCACTTACATAAGACCGTCATCCCCGCGCAAGCGGGGATCTATTAACCATAACACGTTGAATCACCTGGATTCCGGAGCGCCGGACCGCCACCTGCGCGGGAATGACGACATAGACCAATTCACGCTTAAGTAAGAGCCATTGAGGTCAGAGTCATTGATTGCAAAAATACTTTTTCCCGCGTGCGCTAAACATCAGGGACTTTGACCCCATTGATTTTCCCATGCGGCTCCGACAACAATTAAAACTGAAGTACTACCGCTTCAGGTTGTTCTGACAGTCGCGCGCTTGCCTCGGGATTTGCCCAGTTCCAGCACCGCGACAGTGAGGGCCGGCAGCATGGTCAGTGTCACCAGCGCCGCGCCGATGATGCCGAACATCACGATCACGCCGACGCCGCGATACAGTTCGGTACCGGCCCCGGGAATGAACACCAGCGGCGCCAGTCCGAACAAGGTGGTAATAGTCGACATGGCGATCGGGCGCAGGCGCGCGGAGACCGCTTCATGGACTGCCTCCACCGCCTCCATGCCCAGTTCCTTCGTGTTGCGCACCGCCCGGTGCACCACGAGGATGGGATTGTTCACCACCGTGCCCATGAGGATCAGAAAGCCCAGCATTGAGATCATGTCGAAGGGTTGGAGCACGGGCGCAAGGCCGACCAGCGGCAACAGGCCACCGATGGCGTTGAGCAGCCACAGCCCGAGGATGCCGCCGGCGACGCCCAGGGGAATGGAGGTCATGATCAGCAGCGGATAGCCCCAGTGGCTGAAGATCGCCACCAGCAGCAGGTAGATCACCACCAGCGCGACAAGATAGTTGCCCGCGAGCGCTTCGCGGGTGGCGTCCAGTTGGTCCGCCGCGCCGGATATCCTGATGTCCACCTGGGCGGGGATCCGTCCGCGCTCGCGCAAATGGTCGACCAGGTCGCGCCGCACACGCTTCGACACCCGTTTCCAGCGGCACGGATCGCGGCGGAATGATGTTCAGTGTCACCGTGCGGCGGCCATTGACGCGCCGCAGTGAACTGGTGTCCACCGTTTCGACGATATCCACCAGCGCGCTGAGTGGCACAACCTGTCCGGTCTGCGTGTAGACCGGCATGTGGGGCAGGCTTTCCAGATCGACTTCGCGCCCCGCATCGCTGTACAGGTAGATGTCGATCTTGTCGTCGGCCAGAAAAAACTCGTCGACGTAGGTGCCGTCGGTCAGGCCCGCGACGATAAAGCCGATATCCTCCCCGGACAGGCCCAGCTCGGCGGCGCGGCTCCAGCGCGGCTCGACCCGCACCATGGGCTGGGCCAGGTACAGCGAGGCGGGCTGGCTCTGGATGCGCGGATTGTCGAAGATTTCCCCGGCGCGCCGATAGGCGGCCTGGGCGGTGGCGTAGATGTCGTTGAGGTTCGACCCGGAGATATCCAGATTGATACTGCGCGTGCCCCCCTGGTTGCTGGTGATGATCGAGCCCCGGGTGGCGAAGGCGCGCATGCCCGGATACTCCCGGTACTTGGCGGACACGGCGTCCATCAGCGCCTCGACATCCCCCGGATCGACGGGTTCGGCGATGATGCGCAGCGAGCTTGTCCCCACCCGCAGGTTGAAGTAGGCGATCGGCGGCATCGCGGTTTCACCGGCGTGAAAGGGCGCCGGATCGGCTTTGATGTGGGGCAGCAGAAACGCCTCGATTTCCGCGGCGATTTCCCGCATCGCCTCCAGATTGTAGCCCGGCGGCGCATTCATGCTGGCGAAGATTTTCGGTTCCTCGCCCTCCGGCAGGTACTCCGCCGCCGGGGTGAGCCAGGTGATGATCGCGCCGCTGACCAGCACCGCCGAGCCGATGCACAGGGCGCGGCGCCGGGGTGTGGCGATCAGTGCCTTCACGGCATCCAGTGTCGACTGCCGCAGGCGCCCGTCGTTTTCCCTTCCTGCGCTGGCCGCCTGCCGTACACCGGCATCGCCGAAGCCGAGGCGGGCGGCCGCCGTCGGTACGACGGAGATGGCCACAAACATCGAGGCGAGAATGGCGGCGGAGATCGCGATCGCGATATCGGAATAGAGCTGCCCGGCCTCCTGTTCGACAAAGGCCACGGGAACGAACACGAGCACGGTCGTCATGGTCGAGGCAAAGACCGCCGGCCACACCTGGCGCACGCCGGCCGCGGCGGCGCGCAGGCGTTTTGCACCCTTGCGCATCTCCAGTTCGATACTTTCCAGCACGACTATACTGTTGTCCAGGGTCATGCCGATGGCGAAGGCGATGCCGGCCAGCGAGATCACGTTGATCGTGCGCCCGCCGAGCATCAGGCCGAGGAAGGCGAAGATGACGCAGATCGGGATACCCAGCACCCCGATCAGGGTGACTTTGACAGAGCGCAGAAACAGAAACAGCACACCGGAGGCGAGCAGTGCGCCGAGGATGAGGTTTTGCCACACATTGCGCACCGACTCCTGCACGTACACCACGTCGTCGGCGATAGGCTGCAGCCGCATTCCCGCCGGTTGCAGCACTTCCCTGTTGATGGCGGTTACCTCGTCGGTGACGGCGCGCTTGATGTCGATGACATTGGAGCCCGGCTCCTTGCGCAGCATGATGAAAATGTTCCGCTCGCCGTTGAACGTGGTGAGATTGCTTTCTTCGAAGTGATCGAGGCGCACCTCGGCCACGTCGGCGAGCTGGATCACGGAATCTCCCCGCCGCGCCAGTACCAGCGACGACAGTTCCTCCAGATCCTCGAAACGGCCGACAGTACGCAGCAGGTACTCGCGCTTGCCGGCGTCAATCGTGCCGCCGGAACGGTCGCGGTTGCGGCTGCGCAGGGCGTCGCGCAGATCGGGCAGCGTCAGCCCGCGCTGGGCCAGACGAGCCGGGTCGACGAGGATTTGTATCTGGCGCTCCACGCCGCCCATGACCGATACTTCCGAGACGCCCGGCGCACTGGACAGGCGCGTCTTGACCGTGTCTTCCACAAAATCCTGCATCATGCCCATCTCCAGTTGCCGCGGATTGCCGGGCACCGGTGTCACACTGAAGAACATGAACGGATTGCTGGAAAAGGCATTGGCGAAGATGCGCGGTTCGTCCACGGATTCGGGATAGGAGGGCACCTGGCTGAGGGCGTTGTTGACCAGAATCAGCATCTGCGTGATGTCGGTGCCGTGGGGGAATTCCAGCTCGATTTCGGCGCTGCCGTTGGAGGCGGTGGCGATGATGCGCGAGAGATTGGGCAGGTTGCGCAGGAAGTCCTCCTGTTCGATGAGAATTTCCTTCTCCACATCCTGAGGTGTCGCGCCGGGCCACACCGTGCGCACGCTGATCGTACGTACATCGAGATCGGGGATCATTTGCACGGGAATGCGCAGGGCGGCGGCGACGCCCAGCACACCGACGATCAGCACCACAACCGCCACCAGCAGCGGCCGCGCGAGCAGGCGTTCGATCATGTCAGCGGTCCGCCTCGCCCAGCACCGACACGGGCTGTCCGACCTGCAGGGATTCGTTGCCCTCGACCACGACAAGCTCACCGGGGTCGAGGCCCTCGAGGATCTCTACCCGGCCGCTGAACACCAGCCCCGTGCGCACCTGCCGCTCCTGGGCCACGGTTCCCTGCGGCCCCTTTTCGACCACCCAGACGACGTTGCGGCCGTCCGGATAGCGCAACAGCGCGTCCCGGGGTACGACCGGCTCGCGCCGTCCGGTGGACAGTGTTAACACACCGTGCACGGAACGCCCCGGGGTAAGGCGCGCATCTTCGTCCGACGGCCGCCCGCGCAGCAAAAATGTGCGGGCGCCGCTCTCACTGACGGGCACGATGACGGTTATTGCGGCGGCGCGGCGCTCGCCGCCCGCACCGCCGAGATGATAGCTGAGCCCGGCGTCCCCCGTGATCGCGCCCAGGTATTCTTCCGCCACGGGGAAGTCCAGGCGCAGGCTGTCCGTCGCGACCAGGGTCAGTACCGGCGTGCCCGGCGTGACCCATTCGCCGAGGTCGGTCATTCTCGCGCTGATGACGCCGGCGAAGGGCGCGCGCAACCGGTGGCGTTCGAGCAGTCCCTCGCGGTACCCGGCTTCGGCGCTGGCCCGCTGCAGCGCCGCCTCGTCCTCGGCCACCTCGGCCTCCAGATCCCGCACCGCGGTTTCCGCGATGCTCTGCCGGGGCGCCAGGGTCTGGGCCTCGCGCAACCGGCGGCGGGCGTCCTCGAGCGCCAGGCGCGCGGCCTCGACATCCGCCCGGGCGCCGCGCCACTGCCAGTCGGCGAGTTCGCCGTCGAGTTCGAGCAACACGTCCCCCTCGGCGACACGGCTGCCTGCATCCACCTGCAGGGCAGTTACCAGGCCACTGGTCGCGGTCGACAGGCGCGCGCGGTTGGGCGAGGTCACCGTGCCGGTGAGGTCCACCTGCCGCTGTACCGCCTGCTCGCGTACCTGCTCTGTCTTGACCGGGACGCCGGCGGGTTGGGCGAGGGCGGCGGCGTGCGCCAGGCACAACAATACGAGCAGCGCAAGGCCGCCGCGCCGAATCAATGGGGTCAGAGTCATTGATCCCATGCCTTCCGATGGTTCACGAATTTTCTGCCCCTTGTCTGTGTCTGTGCCATGATTACCTGGGCGCCTCCGGGTTGTGGTCGGTTTCCACGTCGTTGACGTGATCGCTGAAATTCATGCGGTTTGCAGTGCCATAATAATGCGTGGGTCGGCCGAGCCAGTCGATCTAGAGGTTCTCGGGATGCATGAGGCTTTCGCAGGTGTAGGAGAGTGCCTTGCCACCGGAACAGCTGGAGGACGTGACGCCGCTCTGCGTGATTCAGGATGAAGGCTAGTGTTCCTGCCGCGCCAGATCAATGACTCTGACCCCATTGATCCAGGATACTGTGTTGCCGCCTGGACAGATGGAGTACGTGACGCCGCTCCGCGTGATCGAGGATGAAGGCCAGTGCTTCCGTCGTGCAGGATCAATGACTCTGACCCCATTGATCGGGGTAGAGGCGCAGTTGCTCGTTGCCGGCGTGGGTGTCGCGCGTTGATTTGCGCAGGCGTTGCAGGCACTGCGCCAGCGCCGCGCCGCGCCACTGGCCCGCGCTGCCGCCGTAGAGGCTCTGGTCGAGGCGTTGCAGTTCCCCGCGCAGCGCGTCGTCCGCCAGTGTCGCGCTCACCTGCTGCAGGGAAATCAGCGCATCGTCGCCGGTGAACGCCCGTGCCCAGCGCAGCAACGCGCCGCGGGTCTGCTCCGCCCTGTTTTGTTCACAGGCCGCTACAAGATCCTTCCAGGCCCGCCGCTCGGAGACATCGCCGGGCTCTACCGGTGCTCCCTGCCGGCGGCCGTGCCAGTGCATCCATACCAGGTAGCCCAGCGTTACCAGCCAGCCAAGGGAGGTGATCGCGCTGAGTACCTGCCACGGCAGGGCGCCGGCGCCGGAGGGCGACTCCGATACTTGCGGGGCGGGCTGCGTCGCGGCCGGCGCGGTTGTCTGCGCCGGCGGCGCGGGGGTCGTCGCGGCGGCGGGGGCCACGCTGAACTGCCGTTCGGGCAGTACCGCGTAGCGCGTGCGCTGCTGTTCGGTGTCCCACCAGGGGATTCTGATTTCGGGCAGGGTCACTGTGCCGGCGCGGGTCGGTACGATGGCGGCGCTGTCGCGGCGCATGCCGAGCAGTCCGCTGTCGATCTCTTCTTCCGATATCTCCGGCTGGTCGGGATAGAATTTGAGACCGTCCACCGGCGGGAACATGATGGGCGGCAATTGGGCGCCCTGCAGTCCCTCTCCGCGCAGCCGGATGGTGCGGGTGGCGGATTCGCCGGTCCGCAACTGGTCCGGGGGCGTCGACCACTGTTCCTCGACGGTCAGCTCGCGCGCGGGCAGCCAGGTGGTGCCGGGGTAGGCGGACGGCTGCGGTAAAACCTCGATTTTCAGCGGCTGCGTGGTGCGCCGCAATAGCCGGCCGCCGCCGCGCTGGAACAGGCCGCGCCGGCCGACCACTTCCCGTGCCGTGAATTCCTGGGAGGGTATGGTCAGCGTGCCGCTCTGTTCGGGAAAGATCGCGTAGCGCACCTCGTGCACCAGCCAGGGCTGTCCGTCGACAGTGCGCTGGTAGGTTTTCTGCTCCAGGGGCTTGACGAAAGCGTCTTCCATCTCCAGTTCGGAAATACCGCGGTCCTCGAGGTTCACGGCCTGCATGATGCGCAGCGTGAGCAGCAACTGGCCCTGCACGTAGACGCTGTCGCGGTCCACTTCCGCTTCGAACAACAGCGCTTCACCGCCCGTTTCGAGATCGGACGCCGCCGTCACTTCGATCGCGATCGGCTGCGTGCGCGCGTCGCCGACGCGCAGGGCTGGAATGGTTATCTGCCCCTGCCGGGTGGGCGCGAGGTCGACGAGGAGCTGTCGGGTGTGGGTCGTGCGCCCGTTGATGTAGCGCGTCTGGCTGCTGGTGGAGCGCTGCAGGAGCTCGAAGTCCTCCAGCAGCGGGCGCAGATCCGCCTCGCCCGGTTGCTCGTCGCCGGACACAGTGATTGTCAAACGCAGGCTCTCGCCCACGGCCACTTTGTCGCGGTCCACCGCGGCGCTCACCGCTCCCTGCACAGAAGTGCCCCAGCACAGCACGACCACGGCGGCCAGTACGCGCGCCGTTTTACCACACAGTGTCATCTTCGCTCCCGCGGCCTTCCCGCTCCCGCTGTTGGCTCTCGTACCGGAATTTCTCGCGCAGCAGCCCCGAGGGGTCGTCGGGCACACGGCGCAACCATTGCTCCATGGCCTGGTTGCGCTCCCGCTCCCTGGGATCCAGCGCGCGGCCCTGTTGTTCGTCCGTCTCTTTGGGAGTGGGCTGCCCCCGATTTTGTTCCGCTGCCCGGTCCCGGCCCTGTTGCTGATCCCGGCCCTGCTGTTGGTTCTGGCCCTGTTGCTGGTTCTGGCCCTGCTGCTGGTCTCGGCCCTGCTGTTGGTCCCGATCCTGTTGTTGGTTCTGACCCTGCTGTTGGTTCTGGCCCTGCTGTTGGTTCTGACCCTGCTGCTGGTTCTGACCCTGCTGCTGGTTCTGGCCCTGCTGTTGGTCCTGGTCCTGTTGTTGGTTCTGTCCCTGCCGTTGGTTCTGGTCCTGTTGCTGGTTCTGTCCCTGCTGTTGATTCTGCCCCTGCTGTTGATCCTGGCCCTGTTGCTGATTCTGTCCCTGCTGGCCATCCTGTTGTTGTTGTTGTTGTTGTTGTTGCTGCTGCTGTTGTTGCTGCTGTTGCTGCAGGTCCTGCACCAGCTCCAGATTCTCCCGGGCGTCGGCCCGATCGGGCATGAGCTCCAGTGATTTCCTGTAGGCGGCGATAGCCTCGTCCAGATTCCCCTGCCGCGCCAGGGCATTGCCGCGGTTGTACCAGCTGTCGGCGTCGTTCCGGTCCGCGAAATGTTCCGCCGCCGCCTCATAATTGCCGGCCCGATACGCCGCTGTGCCAGCCCATCGCGGGTCCTCGAACACGCCGGCGGCCGCCTCGGCATCGCCCTCCCGCAGCGCGCGCTGCCCCTGCTGGTCGGGAGTCAGCCACAGATCGTTCCAGTCCTGTGCAACGGCGGGTTGCGGCTGGACCGTGAACAGCAGCGGCAGCAGCGTCAGTAGCCAGCCGCGCCGGAACAGGGCCAGGACAATCGGCAGCAGCGCCAGCACGAACAAATACCCCTTGTCGTGCCAGGCGTCGGCGGTGCGCTCCAGTTCGCGGGTGGCCCCCGGGTCATTCACCGGCCCCTCGCGCAGCAGGGCATCCAGGTCGCTGTTGTCGATGCGCATGGTGCGGTAACGCCCGCCGCTGTTCCGCGCCAGTTGGCGCAATTGTGTCTCGGGCAATCCCGGCATGACGATGGTGCCGCTGTCGTCCTTGAGAAAGCCGCCCCGGGGCATGGGGATCGGTGCGCCGGTCGCCGTACCCACCCCGAGGACGCTCAGTTGCACGCCGGTGCCTCGCATTATCTGCGCGACAGCCTCGCTTTCGGTCTCGGTCACACCGTCGGTGACCAGCAACAGGCGGCCGCGGCGGATGCCCGCGGAACGCAGCAGGTCCAGCCCCTGCCGAACCGCCGCCGCCGGGTCGCTGCCGGGCACCGGCATCATGTCCGGGTGCAGCGCCGGCAACAGGTTGGCGATTGTCGGGGTGTCGTCGGTCAGCGGTGTTACCACGTGCGCGTCGCCGGCGTAGGCGATGAGCCCGGTCTGCCCCTCGCGTCGCCGTTCGAGCAGATCGAGCAGCTTCTGCCGCGCGCGATCCGTCCTGGAGGGGGCCAGGTCCGCCGCCTTCATGGAGTAGCTCAGGTCGAGCAGTACCACCAGGGCGTCCTCCTTCTGGTGTACGGGCAGGGGAATCTTCTCCCAGCTCGGACCACTGGCTGCGATGGCGGCGAGGCACCAGCCGAGCAATAACAGCGGCAGAAAATTGTGGCCCCGGCCGCCCTGATCGTCGGTCACCAGATGGGGCAGCAGCGCCGGATCGATCACACCCCGCCAGTTGCCGCTGCGCGCGCGCCGGCGCCACAACAGCAACGCCAGCAGCAGCGCCGGTACCAGGCTCCACAACCACTCGGGACGCATTAGATGCCAATCCATCAAAATTTCCCCGCCACCGCCTGCCCGCCGGGCAACCGCACCGTGTCGCGGCAGTGCCACAGCGCCAGCACAAAGCTCAGGCCCAGGCCGAACAACAGCGGGATATAACCCAGCGCCTGGCGCGGCCGGTACAGGGACGTCGTCTGTTCGACGGGCTCCAGTTCATCCAGGAGCTGGTAGATCGTCTCCAGTTCCGCCGGGTTGCGCGCGCGGAAATAGGCCCCGCCGGTGAGGTCCGCGATCTTGCGCAGGGTGGCCTCGTCCAGTTCCGCCGACGGGTTGACCTGACGGCTGCCGAAGCTGGAGCCGAACAGGCCGGGCACCGTCAGCGAATCGGCGCCGATGCCGATGGTGTACACGCGAATGCCCAGGTCCGCCGCCAGTTGCGCCGCCTCCACCGGCTCCACGGCGCTGGCGGTGTCGCGGCCGTCCGTCAGCAGGATAAGTACCCGGCTCTCGGCGGGCCGCTCGCGCAGCCGTTTCACCGCCAGGCCGAGGGCGTCCCCGATCGCGGTCTTCTTGCCGGCAAAGCCGATCTGTGCTTCCCGCAGGAAACGCCGCACCGTGGCCGTGTCGAAGCTCAGCGGCGACTGCACGTAGGCATTGCTGCCGAACAGGATCAGGCCCAGCCGGTCGCCACTGCGACGGCTGATAAAGCGGCTGCCCACGTCCTTGACCGCGTCGATCCTGCGCACGAGATTCTGGCCGATCCGCATGTCCTCGACGCCCATGGAGCCGGAGATATCCACCGCCAGCATCAGGTCGCGGCCGCTGTCCGGCAGCTCCACGGCCTCGCCGATCCAGACCGGGCGTGACGCGGCCAGCAGCAGCGACAGCCAGATCAGCCACAACAGGATCGCGGGCGGGGTGCCTGGCGATGACACCGAACCCTGCTGCGCCTCGCCCAGTTGTCGCCAGGTGGCGAAGAACGGAGCGCGCAGGGCCGGCTCCCGCGTCCGGGCCGGCGGCAGCAGGCGCCGCACCAGCAGGGGCAGCGGTGCCAGCAGCAACATCCACGGCCACAACCACTCGATCATGCTGGCACCCGGTGATGACGGATCCAGTGCAGGGCCGCCCCGTGCAGGGCTTCGACGTCGAGTTCGCCGGCGTCTCCCGTATACACCGCAAGCGTGAAACCGTTGTCGAAACCGGGACCGCCCGGTGCGCTGCGGTTGAGGAACTCGGCCCATTGGCGGCCGTGAATGGCGGCTACCTGTTCCGGGGGGTAGGCGCGCACGGCGACGCTTTTCAGCAGCGCGTTGACTGCGGCGGCAAAGGCCGCGCTATCGCCGGTGCGTGCCCAGGACTCATACAGTTCAGCCACCTGCCGGGCGGCCTGTTTGCGGTAGGCGCGGGCGCGCCGGCGCCGGTACAGCGTATAGACCAGTGCTCCGAGTCCGAGCAACACCAGGGCGAGCAGCAGCCACCAGCCCGGAGCCGGCGGCCACCAGCCGACAGGTGGCGGCTCGCGCAGGGGGTTGAGTGCCGCCAGCGGGTCCCCGGGACTGTTCACCGGCGTTGGTCTCCGTAATAGGTTTGCAGCAGGCCCAGCGGCGAATCGGCGGTGCTGGCCGGCAGCATCGGGATCCCGAGGCGCAGCAGATCCAGGGCCAGCGCTTCGCGCCGGGCACGAAACTGCTCACGGTAGCGGCGCCGGGCCGCGCGGTCCGACGTGTTCAAGCGTACGCGCTCCCTGCCGTCGGTGGCCACGTAGTCGCCGTCGCGCGGCAGTTCCATCTCCAGCGGGTCGGCGCAGGCAAGGGCAGTGATTTCCGTGTGCTTCGCCAGTTCGTAAAGCTGTTCCCGGGCGCGTTGGCCCTCGGCGCCGCGAAAATCGCTGACCAGGTACAGGCTGGAACCGGGGCGGGCGATGCGCCGCAGGTTCTCCAGCATGGCGGCGAACTGCCGCGCCTCCTCCCGCTGCAGCGGCGCCGGCAGGGCGCGGTTGTAGCGGTCGATGTCGGAGAGCAGCGCGAGCACGGTTTTGCGGCTGCGGCGTGGGCGCACTTCCCGGTGGCCGCCGTCGTCGAACACGACACCGCCGACGCGGTCTCCCGCCAGCAATGCGCTCCAGGCCAGCAGGCTCGCCAGGTGCGCTGCCAGGACCGACTTGCAGCAGTGCGTGGAGCCGAAAAACATGCCGGCGCGCTGGTCGACCACGACCAGCACGGGCCGTTCCCGCTCTTCCCGGAACAGCTTGGTGTGAGCGTCCCCCGTGCGCGCCGTCACGCGCCAGTCGATGGTGCGAATGTCGTCGCCGCTCTGGTACCTGCGCACCTCCTCGAAATCGATGCCGCGGCCCCGAAAATTGGTCTTGTTGGGGCCGGCCAGGGCGCTCAGCGCGCGCTTCGGGCGCGCCAGGTTCAGGCGCCGGGCGGAGAAGCGCAGCGCGATCAGTTCGTTGAGGGCGGCGTAGGCGCCGCGGGCGGGAGCGTTCAGTTCTACCGGCTGCATGGCGGCCTTCAGCCCACGGGGACCACCGCGAGCAAGTGTTCGACCACCTTGTCGGGCGTAATGCCGTTGGCCTCGGCTTCAAAGCTGAGCAGCAGCCGGTGGCGCAGCACGTCCGCCGCCATCGCCTGCACATCGTCGGGACTGACGAAGTCGCGGCCGTGCAGCCAGGCGTGAGCGCGCGCGCAGCGGTCCAGGGCGATAGTTGCCCGGGGACTGCCGCCGTACTCGATCCAGCCCGCCACATCCTCGGCGTACAGGCCCGGCGTGCGCGTCGCCACGATCAGTTGCACCAGATACTGCTCGACGGTCTCCGACATATGCAGGGCCAGCACTTCGCGCCGCGCCGCAAAGACTGTGTCCTGGGACAGGGGCGCGGGCGGGGTCGCGCCGCCGCGACTGGCCTCGCTGCGCGCCAGGCGCAGTATGTCCGCCTCCGCCGCGGCGTCGGGATAATCGACGTTGACGTGCAGCAGGAACCGATCGAGCTGCGCCTCCGGCAGCGGGTAGGTGCCCTCCTGCTCGATCGGGTTCTGGGTGGCCATGACCAGAAACAGGTCGGGCAGTGTGTAGGTCTGGCTGCCGACGCTGACCTGCCGCTCTGCCATCGCCTCCAACAGTGCCGACTGTACCTTCGCGGGCGCGCGGTTTACCTCGTCGGCGAGCACCAGATTGTGGAAAATCGGCCCCTTCTGGAAGTGGAAGCTCCCCTCCTGCGGGCGGTAGATGTCGGTGCCGGTGACGTCGCCGGGCAGCAGATCGGGGGTGAACTGTATGCGGTGAAAGCTGCCTTCGACGCCGTCGGCGAGTGACTTTATGGCGCGTGTCTTGGCAAGCCCCGGCGCGCCCTCGACCAGCAGGTGACCGTCCGCCAGCAATGCGATCACCAGCCGCTCGACCAGATGGGACTGCCCGATGACCTGAGCGCTGAGCCAGTCGGTCAGTGCCCTGATTTCCGAATTCGCCGCGCTGTCACCCGAACCGGGCGTTGCCTGAATGTTCATGGACCTCCATTGCGATGCGTTGTCTGGTGTCGACCGAAAGTGCTGCATTGTAACGAACCCGGCTTCAGGGTCCAGTGGAGCCGGCGGTTGTGATGTCTCATCTTGAACATTCGTCCGGACGTCGGCGTCACAAGCGTAGGCTCCCACTGAAACACGCCAAAAAGCGCACCTCCATGTGCAGGCTCGGGTGGCGACGTCCTGTCGCCACACGGTTTCAGTGGGAGCCTACGCTTGTGACGCCTCGGGCATACTTGTCAACGAGGATCGCTTTACGATCGGCGGAAAATTGTGACTGATGACCGGGCCTCGAGTTCCCCGTGCTGTGCCGGGCCCGGATGATCTACACTGTGCCAGTGTGGGGCGGCGGTGGGTCGCCTCGTTTGGGAGAGAGAGCGAATCAGTATGGACCTGGATGCGCTAAAAGCGGAGTTGTTGCAGCGCCTGGCGCGGGAAATCGACGAGCGGGCCGATGCCGGCGAACGGCAGTCATTGCACAATCTCAGCAGCGCCATGTACGGGCGCGTTGCCGCCGAGGATATTTACGAACGTTCCCTGGAAGACCTCTACGGCTGTCTCAATGCCATGTTGCGCTTCATGCGCCGGTGGCCGCAGGGCGGCGTGCGGGTGCTTATTTTCAACGCGACACTGCAGACCCACGGCTGGCAGAGCCCGCACACGGTGGTCGCGGCGTTGTGTCCGGGCATCCCTTTCTGCACGGTGTCGGTGCGGGCGGAACTCAACCGTCGCAACCTCATGATACACAACATCATCAGCGCCAATCTGGGGACGCGCAGGGATTCGTCCGGGGAATTGCAGGAGGTATTGCGGTCCGCCGATTCCGACGAGAGTCCGGAGGCCCTGCTTTTTTTCGAGATAGAACGCCACGCCAATCCCGGAGAGCTCGACGAGCTGGGCGATACGCTGGTGGAGATACTGGGCGAAGTGAATACCGTTGTAGCGGATTACAGGCCCGTGTGCGAGCGGCTGGGGGATGCCGCCGCCGCGGTCGCCGCCAGCGACTGTGTCGAGAGCGACCTGCGCGACGAGGCGGTCGCCTTTCTGCAGTGGCTGGAGCGGGATCACATGACACTGCTCGGTTACGAGTATCTGGCCGTCGATCCACCCGGCAGCCCCGAAGGGGTTGCCGTCAGGGAAGGGGCGAGTCTCGGTCTGCTGCGCCTGCGCTCGACCCGGGGAGTGGAAGACCTGGCTTCGGACCTGCGTGCGCTACCCGCGGAACAGCTCTTGCAAAAGCAGCTCAGTTTCTCCAAGTCCCGGCATCGCTCCCGCGTGCACCGGACGGTTTATCCGGATTACGTCGAGGTAAAGGAATTCGACAATCAGTGCCGGGTCGTGGGCCAGCACCGCTTCATCGGCCTGTATACCGCGGCTGTATACACCATGCCTCCGCGCGAGATTCCCATCGTGCGGCGCAAACTGGAACACGTTATCACCATGTCCAACCTGGGCTGGTCGGACCATCAGGCACGGGAACTGTTGCGGGTGTTGCACCTGTTCCCCCGGGACGAGCTGTTCCAGTCCAGCAGTGCACAACTGTGCGAGACCGTGAGTGCCATCAACAGCATACAGGAACGCCGCCAGACGCGGCTTTTTATTCGCGAGGACGTTCACGGCAAGTTCGTCAACTGTATCGTTTATGCGCCGAGGGAAAACTACGACACGGAACTGCGCAAGAAGATCGAGTCGATTCTGGGTGACGCGTTTCGCGCCGAGGAGATGGAATTCACCACCTTCTATTCGGAATCCGTGCTCGTGCGGATCTACTTTGTCCTGCGGGTAAACCCCGCCGTGCCGCTGGACTACGACACCAACAGGATACTCGATCGGATCGAACAGGCCATGTTGTCCTGGGAGGATCAACTGCACCACTGCCTGATCGAGGAATTCGGCGAAGAACGCGGCGAGCAGATTGCCCGCGATCTGGGCCGCGGATTTGCGGCGGGCTACCGCGATGATTTCGACACGCGCACCGCCGTCGAGGACATACACAAGTTCCTGTTACTGGTGGACGGCGCACAGCTCGCCATGAACCTCTACCGGCCCGCCGCGGCGGACGGTGAGGTTATGCACCTGCGCCTGTACCACAGCGGCGACAGCCTGCCGCTGTCGGACGTGCTGCCTATTCTCGAAAACCTGGGCCTGCGTGTGGTTACGGAGCGGCCCTACAGCGTGCGTGTCCGGGACGGCGGCCGGTACTGGCTGCAGGAGTTCAGCCTGGTGTACAGCCTGGCCCGGGATATCGATGTGGAAGAAGTAAAGGAGGAGTTCGAGGACGCCTTTGCCCGCATCTGGTTTGGCGAGGCGGAGAATGACAGCTTCAACCGGCTGCTCATCGGCACGCGCCTCAACTGGCGGGAGATTGCGCTGCTGCGCGCCTACGCCCGCTATCTGCGGCAACTGCTGTTTCCGCACACGGTGGAGTACATGGCCGAGACCATGGCCCATCACCTGAATATCACCGCCGCGATTGTCGAGCTTTTCCTGACGCGGTTTTCCCCGCTTTTCGACGGCGACGAGGCCTGGCGCACGGAGCGCGAGGCGGCCGTGGAAAAGCGCATCCTCGACGCCCTCGAAGCGGTACCCAACCTCGGCGAGGACCGCATCATCCGCCAGTATCTGCACGGTGGTGAAGGCGACACTGCGTACCAACTTTTTCCAGAACGAGGCAGACGGGGAACTGAAGTCCTACTTTTCCTTCAAGCTCTGGCCCGCCGATATTCCCGAAGTGCCCGCGCCCGTACCCATGTACGAGATCTATGTCTACTCGCCGCGCATGGAGGGCGTGCATCTGCGCGGCGGCAAGGTGGCGCGGGGCGGCCTGCGCTGGTCGGACCGGCTGGAGGATTTTCGCACCGAGGTGCTCGGCCTGGTCAAGGCCCAGCAGGTCAAGAACGCGGTGATCGTGCCGGTCGGCGCCAAGGGCGGTTTCGTGGCCCGGCGCGCGGTTCCGGGGATGTCCCGGGTCGAGCTTCAGGAAGAGGGCCAGTCGTGTTACCGGCTGTTCATTCGCGGCCTGCTGGATGTGACCGACAATCGCAGTGCGGATGGTGTCTCGCGCCCGCCGATGGTGGTCGCCAAGGACGACGACGACCCCTACCTGGTGGTGGCGGCGGACAAGGGCACGGCGACGTTCTCGGATATCGCCAACAGCATATCCGCGGACTACGACTTCTGGCTGGATGATGCCTTCGCCTCCGGCGGCAGCGCCGGTTACGACCACAAGGCAATGGGTATCACCGCCCGCGGCGCCTGGGTATCGGTGCAGCGCCATTTTCGCGAGCTGGGCATCGATGTGCAGAGCACCGATTTCAGCGTGATGGGTATCGGCGACATGTCGGGCGACGTGTTCGGCAACGGGATGCTGCTGTCGGAGCACATCAAACTCGTCGCGGCTTTCAACCACATGCATATTTTCGTCGACCCGGACCCGGATCCGGCTGTGAGCTTCGCGGAGCGCCGGCGCCTGTTTGAGTTGCCGCGGTCCTCCTGGGCCGACTACGATCCGCGGCACATATCCAGCGGGGGAGCCGTGTTTGAGCGCGCCGCCAAATCCATCACCCTGTCGCCGGAAATAAAGGAACGCTTCGATATCGCACGGGACAGGCTCACGCCGGCGGAGCTGATTTCCCATCTGCTGCGGGCGCGCGTGGATCTGTTGTGGAGTGGCGGCATCGGCACCTATGTAAAGTCCAGTATGGAATCCCATATGGACGTCGGCGACAAGACCAACGACGCCCTGCGGGTTGATGCCGACGAGCTGCGCTGCAAGGTGGTGGGCGAGGGCGGCAACCTCGGGCTGACGCAGCTCGCCCGGGTCGAGTACAGCCTGGAAGGAGGGCGTTGCAACACGGATTTCATCGACAACGCCGGCGGCGTGGACTGCTCGGACCACGAGGTCAATATCAAGATACTTCTCAACGCCGTAATCGCCCGCGGCGAACTCGACCGCGAACAACGAAACGTGCTGCTGGAGCAGATGACCGACAGCGTCGCGGAGTTGGTGCTGCGCAACAATTACCACCAGACCCAGGCGATCAGCCTGGTGGAACGCCAGGCACACGAACGCGCCAACGAGTACCAGCGGTTCATTCGCGCCTTCGAGGAGTCCGGTGACCTGAATCGCCAACTCGAATTCCTGCCGACGGACGAGGAACTGCAGGAGCGGCGCGCACAGGGCTCGGCCCTCACCCGGCCGGAGTTGTCCGTGCTGGTCTCCTACGAAAAGGCGACCTTGAAAAAACACCTGATGGACGTGCAGTTCAACGGCGACCGCTATGTCTTCCGGGCCGCCCACAGCGCCTTTCCACATGAACTGGTGGAGCGTTACCCGCGAGATATCGAGGAGCACCGCCTGCACCGGGAAATCGTCGCCACCCAGATCGCCAACGACATCGTCAACCGTATGGGCCTGAATTTCGTGCAGCGCCAGCGCCGCGCCACGGGCGCTCCCATCCCCGACGTGGCCAGGGCCTACGCCGCCGTGCTGGAGATCTATCGGCTGCGGGAGCTGTGGCAGGAGATCGAGGCCCTGGACCACCGGGTGAGCAATGACGTGCAGATGGAGATGATGCTCACGCTGATCCGGCTGGTGAAACGCTCTACGCGCTGGTTGTTGCGCAACCGGCGCCGGGAGCTGGCACCCGGCGAGGTGGTCGAGCAGTTCCGCAGCGGGATCGAACAGTTGCGCGAGTTGTTTCCCGACGTACTGCGCGGCGACGCCGCCGACGCATACGATGCAGACCCGGCAATACCACGAGGAACAGGGGGTGCCCGCCGCGCTCGCCGCGGCCATTGCCGGCGCTCACCACGCCTACAGCGCGCTGGGTGTCGTGCAGGGCGCGCAGGAGGCCCGTGCATCGCTGCTGGATGTGGCCAATCTGTATTTCCTGCTCGGTGAGCGGCTGGAACTGGACTGGTTCGCCGGCCAGATTATCGCGACAAAAGTCGACAACGAATGGCAGGCCCTGGCCCGGGACAGTTTCCTGGAGGACCTGGAGTGGCAGCAGCGCACGCTGGCGATAGCGGCCCTGCGCCACCGGGAGCGGGAGGGCAACCTGGTGGATTGCCTGGAGCGCTGGGAAACGCGGGAGGCGGGGCTTTTGCAACGCTGGCGCGAGATGCTGGTGGAGCTGCGCGCCGGGGCGGCGCCGGACTTCGCCATGCTCGCGGTGGCCAACCGCGAGTTGCTGGACCTGGCGCAGAGCAGTACGCGCGGCGGTGAGCGGCCGGATGCGGCCGCGGCGGCATCGTGAGTGCGCGGACGCTCAGTGCCGGGGCGCGATCGCGGGCGGTAGCCGCTCTGTGACCGGCCGCGGCGGGGATGAACTGAAGCCCGGCCAGGGGCACGGCACGGTGTCCGGCACTGGCCGGATACCTGCCGCGGACGAACTCGAGCGCACCGTCGCCGCGCTGGTCGACGAGGGCTGTATCAGCGAGGCCCAGGCGGGACATCTGCGCGCCATTCTGCCCGCCCAGATGGAGGACTCGCGCTATGTCCTCAAGCATTTCGGTGTGCATCTGGGGATCGGCGCCGTATTCGCCTTTGACGCCATCCCGCTGCCGCTGGGCACCCTCGGGCGCGTCGGCTGGGTCGGGGTGGCGAAGGCGGGCGAACTGCTCCGCGGCAATCGCGAGCGGGCCCGGGTGCATTCGCTGCGCGTGTTTCTGGTCGCTGCGATACCCCTGTTCGGCTATGTCGCCTATCTCGTGCCGTTGCGCCGGGATCACCGCGAACTGGCTTTCGTGCTGGCAAACCATACCTGGCACAAACACACGGGGCGCAGTTACGAACAGTTCGTGCGTGCGCGCTCCCGGCTGACCGCGCATACCGCCCGGGCAATGGTGCCGCTGCCCTGGTAGCGGACTGGCGACCCTTGGCCCGCCGCGGGTGCGCCTCCGGGGCTTCGTGCGCCGCGGTCTCGTATTCGCGCCGCCGGGCGCTGTGCCGCCGTCAGAGCGCGCGCAGTTTGTGCACCCCGGACACGCCGGTCAGGCCGTCCCACTGGTCGCTGCGCCCCTCGCGCCAGCCGGCGATCCAGTGCTGGCGCTGTTCTTCCTCCCCGTGTGGGCAGGTGTCGATGCTGCGCCCGGTGATGCCGGCCTGATACCCCCGGTCGAATGCCCGGGAAGTCATGTCGCGCTTCTGTCGTTTCATTAGTGGACGCCTCCTGTAACCATGGCGGTGGCAGTTGCCCGCGGAGACGATGGCACTGGATGCGCCGGCGCCCTCCGTCGGGCGGGGTGTGGGGATAGGGGGATGCGGCCGGCTGTCGTTGGCACGGCTCGCTTTGCCGAAAGCAGTGGTTGCTGTCACGTCCCCATCACACCAAACCCTTCGGGACAAGTCGAGAATCGTTTCGTTCTGAATGCGATGGTTGATATAACCGTCCCCCGCCGGCGGCCCTTGCGCCGGCCCGCGTCCTCCGGTGCGGCGCTCAGTCCTGCCAGATAACCTTCTTGCCCGAGGCATACCACTCGTCAAGAAGGGGCTCGTAGGTGGATTCGATCACGTCGCGCTTGATCTTGAGCGTGGGGGTGAGAAAGTTGTTGGAGATATCCCACTGGTCGCGGACCACGGCGATAAACTGCAGCTTTTCGTACTCTTCCACCTCGCTGTTGACCGAGGACAAGAGCGCTTCGAGTTCAGCCGTCACCTCGGCCCTGAAGTCCGGGTCGTCGATGCGGTCGCGCATGTCATCGGCCAGTTGCACCACCGCGTGGCAGGCGGGCCGGCCCGACCCCGAGACACAGGAGAGCTCGATGTGGTTGTCCGCGTTGAGCAGGTTCTCGATCGGTACCGGCGCCACGTACTTGCCCTTGCTCGTCTTGAACAGTTCCTTCAGGCGGCCGGTGATGCGCAGCAGGCCGTCCGCGGTGTATTCGCCGCGGTCGCCGGTCCTGAAAAATCCGTCCTCGGTGTAACATTCGGCGGTTTTCTCCGGGTCCTTGTAGTACGCCAGCATATTGCCCGGCGACTTGATCTGTATCTCGCCCTCCTCGCTGATGCGCGTTTCGACGCCATCGCCGGGAACGCCCACATAGCCGGCGCGCCGCTTGTCGGGTCTGGACATGTGCGAGTAGGCGAAGTCCTCGCTCATGCCGTAGCCCTCCAGGATCGGAATTCCCAGGCGGTCGTACCACTCGATCAGTTGCGGTGGAATCGGCGCCGAACCGCTGCCGGCCAGGCGCACGTGCTGCAAGCCCAGCCCTTCGAGCACCTTGCGGCGCACGATACCGGCGACGATGGGGATGCGCAGGAGCAGGTCCAGTTTCTTTTGCGGAAATTTCTGGAACACGCCCGACTGGAACTTCAGCCACAGGCGCGGCACCGAGATGAACAGCGTCGGCTGCGCGCGCTGCAGATCCCGCAGGAAGGTGTCCAGGCTCTCGGCAAAGAAAATCCGTGTGCCGGCATAAAACGAACCGCACTCGACAATGGCGCGCTCGAACACGTGGGCGAGGGGCAGGTAGGACAGTATACGGTCGTCCGGGCCGACCCCCAGTTCGTCGACGCCGGCGCGCCCGGGGGCGGAGGCGGAGTAATGTGCGTGCATGACGCCCTTGGGCCGGCCGGTACTGCCGGAGGTGTAGCAGATCAGGGCGACCTGGTCCCCCGGCGGCGACGGGCTGTCAGGAATAGGCTCGTGCCGGCGGATGAGGTCGTCCCATTGGGGCATGTCGTCCTCGGGGGCCAGCGGCAGGGCGATTTTCGGCAGATCTTCAGGAACGCCGGCCTTCATGTCGTGCCAGTCGTCGAGCTTGCCGATGAACACGAGCCTGGCATCGGAATGGTCGAGGATGTACTCGACCGTATCGGCGTTGAGCGTCGGATACAGGGCCACGGTGGCGTGGCCGGCCATCCAGATGGCGAGTTCGGCGATGATGAAGTGGGCGCAGTTCTTCGAAATCATCGCGATGTGGCTGTTCGGCGGCAGGTCCAGGGAGCGGAGATGGGCCGCCATGCGCCTGGCCTGGTCGAGAGTTTCGCGCCAGGTGTAGTCCACTACCTGGCCGTCGCCGACGGGCTGTGTCAGATAGATGCGCTCGGGTGATTGTTGCTCCCACTCGTAGACCGCGTCGAGCAGCAGTTTTTCAGCCATGTTGATTACCTTTATGAGAGCTGTCGGAAGGAATATAACAGACTTGTGCCCGGTCGCGGCAACCGGAGTCCGCGCCGCAGAAACAATGGAGCCGAGGGTTTCCCGCATCAGGTTATTTTTTCGATCGTTCGAGATGCAGAGCCTGCCCCGCGAAGCGCTTTAGGCATCGTGGTGACTATGCAAAGAGGAGGATCGGCAAAATGGACCGATGTGGCGAAGCCGCAGGCCCATTGGCGTCTGCGGCGCAGATTCCTAGCCTGCATGGGTGAGCGATGCGGGCTGGCCCCGGTCCAGCAGCTCGATCCAGTGCACCACCGGCACCCGGTCGAAGCCCGCCAGATGGAGCTGGCAGCCGATGTTCGCCGTGGCGATGAGCGCCGGCTCGTCGCCGGTGAGCGCCGCCAGCTTGCGCTGGCCGAGGCGGTCCGCCGCCGCCGGGTGGAGCACCGAGTAGGTGCCGGCGGAGCCGCAACACAGGTGGTCGTCCCGCGTCGCCGCGAGGTCGAAGCCGGCGCGGCGCAGAATGGTCTCGACCGAGCCGTGCGGTCCCGGCCCGTGCTGCAGGGTACAGGGCGTGTGCACCGCGACTTTGCCCGCGGGGGCAGTGAACTCGAGCCGTTGCAGGTCTTCGTTCGCGAGGACCTGCGTCAGGTCCCGGGCCAGTTCCGAGACGCGCCGGGCCCGGCCGGCGTAGTCCGCATCGCCGGCGAGCAGGCGCCCGTAGTCCGCGAGCATGGCGCCGCAGCCGGAGGCGGTGCTGACGATGGCCTCGGCGCCGGCCTCGATGTGGGGCCACCACGCGTCGATATTGCGCCGCATGGCGTCGAGTCCGGCGGCGTGATCCGCCAGGTGGTAGTCCACCGCGCCGCAGCAGCCGGCCCGCGGCGCCGCGATCAGGCTGACACCCAGGCGGTCGAGCACACGCCGCGCGGCGCCGTTGGTGGCGGGGGCGGCGGCGCGCTGCACGCAGCCCTCCAGCACCAGCATCTTGCGCGCGTGCCGGCGCTCCGGGCGCGGTCCCGCCGTCTGCGGCGCCGGTACGCGCCGGCGCAGGGCGGCGGGCAGCAGCGGCCGCAGCCTTTGCGCCAGGCCGAGCGCCGGCCGCAGCAGTCGCGGCCGTGTCAGGGTGCGCCGCAGCAGCCAGCGCCCCAGGCGCCGGTGCGCGGGGCGCGGCGCCTCCTGTTCGATCAGCCCGCGGCCGATGTCGAGCAACTCGCCGTAGCGCATGCCCGACGGGCAGGCGGTCTCGCAAGCGCGGCAGGTGAGACAGCGGTCCAGATGAGTGCGCGTGGCCGCGCCGGCGCCGCCCGTTTCCAGCAACTGTTTGATCAGGTAGATGCGCCCGCGGGGGCTGTCGCGCTCGTCCCGGCCATCGAGATAGGTGGGGCAGGTCTCCAGGCAGAAGCCGCAGTGCACGCAGGCGCCGGTGAGTTCCCGCGCGCGCCGCCCCTCATCGGTGTGTTCGAAACGCGGGTGCAGGTCAACGTACATGGTGTTTCTTCACAACCATGAATACAGCCGCCCCGGATTGAGGATGCCCGCCGGGTCGAAGGCCTGTTTCAGGCGCCGGTGCAGTCGCCGCTGTACCTGATCGAGGGGGCCTCGCACTTCGCCGGCACGGTCGCCGCCGCGGAACAGGCAGGCGTGGCCGCCGTTGCGTTGGGCCGCGGCGTATAATGCCGTGTCTTCGCGGTCGCCGCGCAGCCAGCGCAGGGCGCCGCCCCAATCGATGAGTGTCGCCCCCGCCCTCGTGTCAAACGGTGCGGTGGCACTGTGCGACAGCCGCCACAGGGGCGCGTCGCCGCGAAAAAACGGCAGGGTCAGCTCGCGCAGGTCCTCCCAGGGGGCTTCGCTCGCGTCGAGCATGTCGCCGCCCCACTCGGCGGCGGTCTGGCGCACGGCGCTGTCCGCGCCGGTCAGGCGCAGGTACAGCTTGTCGTCGAACCAGCAGGCGCCGTTCAGCGGCGCCGGCAGCGCGGCGCGCCGGTGCATGGTCGCCAGGGCGGACGCGGCATCCGCGTCGTAACACAGGGTGACGCTCGTCTGGGGCCGCGGCGTGACTTTCATGCTGATTTCACTGAGCACGCCCAGCGTCCCCAGTGCGCCGGCCTGCAGGCGGGACACGTCGTAACCGGCCACGTTTTTCATCACCTTTCCGCCGAAGTTCAGCAGCTCGCCGCGCCCGTTCACCAGTTTCACGCCCAGCACGGCGTCGCGCGCGGCCCCCGCCCAGGGGCGGGCGGGGCCGGACAGATTGCTCGCCAGCGTGCCGCCGAGGGTGGACCTGCCGCCGCAGGTCGGGGGCTCGAAAGCCAACTGCTGCCCCTCGGCGGCGAGCGCCGTCTCGATCTCGGTCACGGGTGTGCCGGCACGCGCCGTGATGACCAGTTCGCGCGGCTGGTAATCGACGATCCCGCGGTGGCCGGACACGTCGAGCGGATCGCCGGGGCAGTCCCGTCCCGCGATCCGCCGCTTGCTGCCGCCGGCGCTGATGTACAGGGGCGTACTGCTCGCTTGCGCGGCCCGGACCGCCGCGACAATCGCGTCGTTCATGTCGTGCCCGGCGGGGGCGGGAGCGCCGTCACTCATGATGTTGCGACGGCGGTGGAGGGAGCGGCGTTATTCATGATGGTGCCGCGCCGGTGGAGAGCAACTTTATCACGATGGCGCCGCGCGGGAGTGATTGGCTTTACTCATGATAGTGCCGCGCCAGGGGAGGGAGTCACGCTACTCATGATGGTGCCGCGCCGGCAGCGCGCGATATTCCTGGCAGCGCTTGAGAATGGGAATACCCTTGCCGGGGTTCAGGTTCAGCGCGGGATCGAAGGCGTGTTTGATTTCCTCGAACTGCAGCAGCTCCTCGCGCGTGAACTGGCAGGGCATGACGCGCAGTTTCTCCACGCCGACACCGTGTTCGCCGGTAATCGCGCCGCCCGCGCGCACCGACAGCCGCAGGATGTCGCCGCCGAATCGCTCGGCCTTGCGCACCTGTTCCGGGTCGCCGGCGTCGAACAGGATCAGCGGGTGCAGATTGCCGTCGCCGGCGTGGAACACGTTGGCCACGGCCAGGCCGTACTCGCCGGACAGCCGCGCGATCTCCTCGAGCACGTCGGCCAACCGGCCGCGGGGAATGGTGCCGTCCATGCAGTAGTAGTCCGGGGCCAGGCGCCCGACGGCGGGGAAGGCGGACTTGCGCCCCTTCCACAGCAGCGCCCGCTCGGCTTCGTCGGCCGATACCCGCAGGCTCGAGGCGCCCATATCCCGGAACAGTTCCGCGACCCGGGCGCTGTGCTGCTCGACCTCGGCGGCGGTGCCGTCGACCTCGCACAGCAGGATGGCCGCGGCGTCGCGCGGGTAGCCGGCGCCGCAGAAGTCTTCCGCCGCCCGGATCGCCAGCCGGTCCATCATCTCCAGCCCCGCCGGCACGATGCCCGCGCCGATCACCGCCGCCACCGCGTCGCCGGCGGCGCGCACCGTGTCGAACCCCGCCAGCACCACCCGCGCTGCGGGCGGGGCGGGCAGCAGCCGCACGGTGACTTCCGTGACCACGCCCAGCAGACCCTCGGAGCCGGTCATGAGCGCCAGCAGGTCGTAGCCCGGGCTGTCCAGGCCGAGCCCGCCCAGATGCAGTTCCTCGCCCTCGACGGTCGCGACCGTCAGGGCCAGGATGTTGTGCACCGTCAGGCCGTACTTGAGGCAATGCACGCCGCCGGAGTTGGACGCCACGTTGCCGCCGATGCTGCAGGCGATCTGGGAGGAGGGGTCGGGCGCGTAGTACAGCCCGTGGGGCGCCGCCGCCTGGGAGATGCGCAGGTTGGACACGCCCGGCTGCACCCGCGCGGTGCGGCCCACCGGGTCGATTTGCAGGATACGATCGAGCTTGTTCAGGCTGAGCAGCACGCCCTCGGGGTGCGGCATCGCCCCGGCGCACAGGCCGGTGCCGGCGCCCCGTGCGACCACGGGCACGTCGCAGTCGTGACAGATGGCCAGCACCTGGCACACCTCCCGAGCCGTGCGGGGCAGGGCCACCAGCCGGGGCAATTCCCGGTAGGTGGTCAGGGCGTCGCAGTCGAAGGGCGCCTGGGACTCGGCGTCCTCGATCAGGCCGTCGTCGCCCAGCAGGGCACGCAATTTCGCCGCCAGTCGGTCGGTCGGCGCCGAGCGCTCGGGCGCGGCGTTGCTCTGGGGCACGGTGTTGCTCTCGGGCACGACGTTGCTCTTGGGCGCCGCGTTGCGCTCAGGGCGCCGAGTTGCTGTTGGACGTGGTGTTGTCCTTGGGCGCGGCGTCACTCACGGGCGCTGCGTTGCTCTCGGACGCCCGCGTCACAGGTGCACAACCACTTGGCGAGTGCCCGCGCGATGGCGGTGCTCCCATAAATAGATGCCCTGCCAGGTGCCCAGCAGCAGATCGCCGGCCTTAAAGGGAATGCTGAGCTGGGTCGCGGTGAGGGTGGCCTTGATGTGCGAGGGCATGTCGTCGGGGCCTTCCAGTGTGTGCGTGTAGAGGGGATCGTCCTCGGGCACGAGGCGGTTCAGCCAGTTCTCCAGGTCGACCCGCGCGCTGTCGTCGTAGTTTTCCTGTATCAGCAGGCTCGCCGAGGTATGGCGCAAGAACAGCGTGCACAGCCCCTCGCCGGCGCCGCTGCGCGACACCACCGCCGTCACGCGGTCGGTGATGGTATACAGCCCCTGACCGTCGACGTCGATCGCGATCTGTTCAATCAAGCGTGGCCCCCTGTTCGTGGCTGGCGTCGCCATATCGTAGTTGCCGACCCATGCTCACGCGGTGATTTCGATCGGATTCGCTGTCCGGTCCCTCTGTGTCGGCGCCGCGTATGACATTTCATCCTACGCCAACCCTTGTGCCCGGTGAAGCCGCTGTGGGCGGGTGCGTAGCGCGCCGGCGCTGGAGTCGCATGGCGAACTGTGGCATAACTCGCCCCGAAACGAGTCAGCACCAGGAGGAAAGATGGAAGATTTCAATGGAAAAGTGGCCGTGGTCACGGGCGGCGCCAGCGGTATCGGCCGTTCGCTGGTAAAGGAACTGCTCGCCGCCGGCGCCAAAGTGGTGATCGCCGACGTGGAGCAGAGCGCGCTGGACAAGGTGCTGGACGAGTTCGGCGGTGCCGGCGAGGTCACGGGTGTGGTCACCGACGTGTCCAAACCCGACTCGGTCAACGCACTGGCCGACCAGGTCTACGAGACGCACGGCGCCTGCCACCTGCCGTTCAACAACGCCGGCGTCGCCGCGCCCTCGGCCAATGTCTGGGAGACCACGGTCAACGACTGGCGCTGGGTGCACGGCGTCAACGTGATGGGTGTGATCCACGGCATCCAGGCCTTTGTGCCGCGCATGATCGACGGCGGCGAGGAGGGGCACATCATCAACACCTCCTCCGGCGACGGCGGCATTTCACCGCTGCCGTACCAGTCTGTCTACGCCTCCAGCAAGGCGGCGGTCTCCTGTATCAGCGAGTGCCTGGCCGCGCAATTGCAGAGCGAGGGCACCAGACTCGCCGCGTCGGTGTTCTATCCCTCCGGGGGCCTGCTCGCCACGGGTATCTGGACCACCGACCGCAACCGCCCGAAGGATCTGGCCCGGGAAAAGCCCTACGACCCGGTGCCCACCATCGAGGATTTCAAGGTGGCCGCCGAAGCGGCGGGCATGGAGCTGGAGTTCCAGGACCTGGACGAACTGGCGCGCTACTGCCTGCAGGGCATTCGCGACAAGCGCTTCGTCATCATGATCCGCGAGGAGGAGGCCGAAGCCACCCTGCGCCAGCGCGCCGAGCGCATCGGCCGCGCCGAACTGCCCATCGACCTGGCGGAGATCCCCCAGCTCTAGCCACGGGCTCACGCGTGGCCATGCTGGGGTCAGCGTCCTTGATGCGGCGAGTGCAGGTCTATCGATTGCACGCTTGGGGTCAGGTCTTTGATCGTTGAGCTGATTGACGATGCGGCGTCGAATCGGAGGCGAATGGCTCACGAGGACGGAGGTAATAAAATATAATCCCTCCGTCCCCTTTTAGGGAGGGCGAAGGTCCGGTCTGCAGGTGAGTAATACCATGGCGCAAGAGGTCAGCATCTGGGTCGACGCCGACGCCTGCCCGCGGGTGATACGCGATATCCTCTGCCGCGCCGCCACGCGCCGGCAGGTGGCGATGATATTCGTCGCCAATCACCACGTCCCGGTACCGCCGTCGCCTTACGTGCGATCGGTGCAGGTGCAGCAGGGCTTCGATGTGGCGGACAACCACATCGCGCAGCAGGTGCGGGCGAACGACCTGGTGATCACATCGGATATTCCGCTGGCGGCGGAGGTCATCGAGCAGGGTGCCGAGGCTGTCAGTCCGCGCGGCGAGCGCTTCACGCGGGAAAATATCCGGCCCCGTCTCAATATGCGGGACTTCATGGACACCATGCGCTCGAGCGGCGAGGTCGGCGGCGGCCCGCCGGCGCTCGGCGCGCGCGAAAAGCAGGCTTTCGCCAACGCCCTGGATCGCTACCTGGCGCGCAACGTCTGAGATCAAGTCTCAGTGATGGCGTCGTAAAGCCAGGAGAGTCCAACCATCAAAGACCTGACCCCCAAGATCCTGACCCCCGAGATCTCATGCTTGCTCGTGCCGCGGATGCAGACGTACCGGCATTGCCGTGTAGCCGTGCACGAAGGACGACACGGTGCGCGTCGGTTCATCCATGACCTCGATGCGCTCGAAGCGGGCCAGTATTTCCTCCCACAGTACGCGCAGCTGCAGTTCGGCCAACCGGTTGCCCATGCAGCGGTGGATACCGAAACCGAAGGACAGGTGTTTGCGTGCGTCGGGGCGGCCGATGACAAAAGCGTCGGGATCGTCCATGAAGCGCTCGTCCCGGTTGCCGGAGATATACCACATGACGACCTTGTCGCCGGCGCGGATGTGCTGGCCGCCGAGTTCCGTGTCGACCAGGGCCCGCCGGCGCATGTGCGCCAGGGGCGTCTGCCAGCGGATGGTCTCCGACACCATGGCGTCGATGAGGCCGGGGTCGGCGCCGAGCCGGGCATATTGCGCCGGGTTCTTGTGCAGTGCGTAGACGCTGGCGGTCATGGTGCTGCGCGTCGTGTCGTTGCCGCCCACGATCAGTAATATGAGATTGCCCAGGTACTCCATCGGCGACATGTGGCTGGTGGCCTCGCCGTGGGCGAGCATCGACACAAAGTCATTGCCCGGCGGCTCCTTCACGCGCTCGTTCCACAGCGCGGTGAAGTACTCCAGGCACCCGAGCAGTTCCTGTTGCCGCTGCTCCTCGGCTGTCGATGATGCCCGCGCCCGGAATAGCCGTTGCCACATCGGACCAGCGCGTCAGTTTGCGCCGCTCCTCGAAGGGAAAGTCGAACAGCGTGGCGAGCATGCGCGTGGTCAGTTCGATGGAGACCCGGTCGACCCAGTCGAAGGTCTCCCCGACGGGCAGGCTGTCGAGCACATCGGCGGTGCGCTCGCGGATGATCGGCTCGAAATTGCGCAGGTTGTCCGCGCCGACGACGGGACTGACGACGCTTCGCTGTTCGTCGTGGCGCGGGCGGTCCATGGCGATGAACATGGGCAGGGGGAAGGATTCCTGCGTGTCGCGCAGGGTGATCGCCGGCTCCGACGAGTAGATCTCGTGGGAGGTATCGACCGTCATGATGTCGTCGTAGCGCGTCACCGACCAGAAGGCCCCCTCGTCGCCGCCGGCGCAGTAGTGCACCGGCGCCTCGTCCCGCAGCCGTTTGAACCAGGCCCCCTGCACATCGTTGGCGTACAGGAAGGGATTGGACACGTCGATGTCCTGGAGCGGGATGTCGTAGGGGTCGCGCGATGCGAGATCGCGGGCGAGTGCCAGCCTTTCCTCCAGTTCCATTGTTGGATACCTCCTCATTTGCACTTTAGGCAAATCGAGCCCTCGTGTCGATGCATCGCGGGCGGGGTTGGACCTCGGCAGCAGCTCCCGCGCGGGCCCTAAGGCGCCATGCACACGCTATTCCTCGAGCCGCCGGCAGTCGAGATCGGACGCCAGGTAAACCTCCCTTTCGGCGAGATAGCTCTCGAAGCCGGTGCCGGGGCACTTGCGCGGCTTCCCGACGCTGCTGCTGGGCTCGCCGAGCCGCTCATTTGGTCTACACTTTGCTTGAGATGTGCACAGTGAGCCAATCCAGCAACCGGTCACCACCCGCGCTAACCGACGTTACGGCGCACGCCCGTGGCGGCTCAACCAAGTACCGGGGGTCGCAATGAGAAGCACAATACATTTTGTTCGATCGAATCCTGTCCGGGCGCTCGGTCTGTCGGGGCTATTGTTTATCAATGGCACGTTCGCCGAAAACGCCGGGGAGACCTTCTTCAACTCGTTGAATTCCAATGAATGGACCAGGGTTCCGACCAGCGGTCTGCCCCATTACGAATCTCACGTCGGTATGGCGGTGGACAGCACTGGTGGGCGTCTGTTCGTGTTTGGATCGGATACGCACAACCAGAGCGTTCCAAACGATGCTGTGCATACTTTCGATGCGGATACACTCACCTGGACGGCAAGTTACGCCCCGGAGCCGGTAACCGACTACCTGATAGACAGCGACCATTGGACCTTCACCGTCAACGGCAATCCCTGGGCGTCGCATGTATTTGACAATATCGCCTACCTCCCCGACCAGAACCAGTTGCTGGTGTTTGGTGTCCGGGCATGACACCCGGATGGAAGCGGTCGGAACGTCCTGGGTCGCCAAGCAGACCTGGTTGTACGATATTGCATCCAATTCCTGGCAGTTTCTGAAGGGCGCCGCAACCCTCCGGACAATTTCGGCTCTGGTTTGTATGCGAAAGGACTTGTATACGACCCGAACCTGATGAAGGTCATCGGATCGGGGTTCAGCAAAACCTTCATGTTCGACCCGGTCAGCCATATCTGGAGCCACGTCTCCTCCAACAGTGACGGGCACGGTATTCACGCAACAGCGGACTTCAACCACGTAACGGGGCAGAGCTTTCTATTCAGGCAGCGTCCACACGCTGCCCAATCGTATCACCACCTATGACCCGATACAGAGCCAGTGGCAGGATATGGAGACTACCGGTGTGACCCCGGTCGAAGCGGACGGTGCCCAGATCGCTGTCGACACCAGCAATGACGTCATTGTCTATGTATCAGGTCTGGAAGACCGAAATTCCTTTTACAATACATCGGAGACTCTCAGACGCTCATCCTGGACCTGCATTCGAAGGAGTGGACAATACCCGATCTGGGTTTTACGCCCCTCAATTTCGGTATGGGCTTTGCGATGGGATACGTGGAAAAATACGACGTATCACTGTATCTGACCCGGAACTTCAGCCGACAACCCGAACTGTGGGCGTTCCGGTACGAGCCGGCGGCAGCGGACGCCGACATCGACGGCATTTTGAACGCCAATGACAACTGTCGCTCAATAGGCAATCCCGATCAGGCAGACATCGATTTCGACGGTGTCGGTGACATCTGCGATAACTGCATCTCCGTCTCCAACCCCGGTCAGGAAGATAGCAACGGTGATGGTTGTGGCGATGCCTGTATTACCGGCGGAGGCTGTGGCCCGCCAACCTGCGCTAACTTGTAGCGTGCGCGGGCACTGAGGCTTTTCCACGGGTAGCGACGCGCCGATCAGAGGCGATCGTTGATCACCGCGAGAAAGGCCTCGCCGTATTTTTCCAGCTTGCGCTCTCCCACGCCGCTGAGTTGGCCGAAGGCCTCCAGGCTGGCGGGCCGGTGCGCGCACATTTCCCGCAGGGTGCTGTCGTGGAAGATCACGTAGGGCGGCACGCCCTGGTCCTCGGCGAGTGTGCGGCGGCAGTCGCGCAGGGCTTCCCACAGGCCCACATCGATGTCGGCGGGCAGCGGGGTCCTGGTCTGCTTTTTCGCCGCGGCCTGCTTCAGCTCACGGCGCAGGTCGATACGCTCCTCGCCCTTCAGCAGCGCCCGGCATTTCGGTTCCAGCTTGAGTGAGCCATAGCCCTCGAGGTCCACACTGAAATAGCCCCTGGCCACCAGCTGGCGGAAGACCGAGCGCCACTGGTTGGCGTCCAGGTCCTTGCCGATGCCCGTAGGTGGGCAGGTCGTGGTGGTTCCACTGGAAGATGCGGTCGTTCTCGGCACCGCGCAGCACGTCGATCAGGTGGTTGACGCCGAAGCGCTGGCCGGTGCGGTAGACGCAGGACAGGGCCATGCGCGCGGCCTCGGTGGCGTCCCAGGTGGCTACGGGCCAGAGGCAGGTGTCGCAGTTGCCGCAGGGTTGTTCCAGGCGTTCGCCGAAGTAGCCCAGCAGCGCCTGGCGGCGGCAGGTGGTGATCTCGCACAGGCCCAGCATGGCGTCCAGCCGGTAGCGCTCGGCGCGCTTGTGTTCCTCGCTGCCGTCGGAGCCCGCCAGCATCTGGCGCAGCTTGATCACGTCCTGCAGGCCGTAGACCATCCAGGCGTCGGCGGGCAGGCCGTCGCGGCCGGCGCGGCCGGTTTCCTGATAGTAGGACTCCACGCTCTTGGGCAGGTCCAGGTGGGCGACGAAGCGCACGTCCGGCTTGTCGATGCCCATGCCGAAGGCGATGGTGGCGACAATGATCACGCCTTCCTCGCGCAGGAAGCGCTGCTGGTTCAGGTTGCGGTCTTCCGCCGGCAGGCCGGCGTGGTAGGGCAGGGCGGTGAAGCCCTCCTCATTGAGCCAGTGGGCCGTGGCTTCGACCTTCTTGCGCGACAGGCAGTAGACGATGCCGGCGTCGTTCGGGTGTTCGCTCTTCAGGAACTGCAGCAGCTGCTGGCGGGCATTGGTTTTCTGGGTGATGCGGTACTGGATATTGGGCCGGTCGAAGCCGGCGATGAAGTGCCGCGCGTCTTCCAGGTCCAGCCGCGCGGGCGATCTCCGCGCGGGTGCGCGCATCCGCCGTGGCGGTGAGCGCGATGCGCGGCACCGAGGGGAACTGCTCGTGCAGCTGGCTCAGCTCCAGGTAGTCCGCGCGGAAGTCGTGGCCCCACTGGGAGACGCAGTGGGCCTCGTCGATGGCGAACAGGGCCACCGGGCTCTGTCCAGCAGTTCCAGCATGCGCGGCTGGCCGAGGCGTTCCGGGGCCAGGTACAGCAGGTCCAGCTCGCCGTCGCGCAGCGGCTCGCTCGACCTGGCTGCTGCTCGGCCGGCGGCAGGGTGGAGTTGAGGAAGCCGGCCCGCACCCCGAGCTGGCGCAGCGCAGTGACCTGGTCCTGCATCAGCGCGATCAGCGGCGAGATCACCACGCCGCATCCCGCCCGGGCCATCGCCGGCACCTGGTAGCACAGCGACTTGCCGCCGCCGGTGGGCATCAGCACCAGCGCGTCGCCGCCGGCCATCACCGTATCGATGATCTCGCCCTGGGGCGGGCGGAAGGCGTCGTAGCCGAAGGTGTGCTGGAGGATCTGTAGGGGGCTTGGCATGGCTGTCAGGCAAACGGGCAGCTTACCAGACTTGAATGGCGCCGCGGGTGCGCGAAACGATCATTGCCGCCCATTAAACTGGGGGAAGATCAGTCTGACCCGAATGGCACTTATTTGAGGGCCGTTATCCTCCGCGCAGCCGCTCGAGGCGCGTCATCCCCATGCAGCTCGTAGGCGTGTCAGCCTGCGCAGCCGATGCCCGTCGTGCCCTCGTGCACGGCTCTGAGTGCGCTGTCATCCCCGCGCAGCCTCGAGGCCGTCATCCCCGCGCAGCCTCCAGGCCGTCATCCCCGCGCAGGCGGGGATCCAGTCGAGGTTTCCGCGTCGGGAGAGGTTCTTTTGCCGTCATCCCCGCGCAGGCGGGGATCCATCAACCACAATATCTCGAAACAGCCGGATTCCGGCGCGCCGGACCGCTGCCTGCGCGGGCCCTCAGTACGCTGCGCTGATCCCAGTCTGATCTCTTTTTTATCTATGGCCGCAACTGCAGCGGTCGGATCAGCCTCGGCGACCGCCTTGCTGCAGGCGTGCCGCACCAAGCGCCGCCAGGCCCAGGCCGAGCAGAGCGAGCCCTCCGGGAGCCGGTACCTGTGATGTATCACGCGTGGTGAAAGTGACCTGGTAGTCGACGACGATCGCGGAAGTCTCCTGGATCCAGAAGGCGTAATCCCCGGGACCGAGGGGCCCGCCGGCGACGTCGCCGAGGATGTCGCCGGAAGCCGCGTTGAACAGCGTAAAACCGTCGATATCCCCAAAGCCCTGCCCGGTAAAGGCGGTGTCCATCACGTAGCCGAAGAAACTGACGTTCGAGTCGTCTGCTGTGGACGTGGTGTAGGCGTCCACCGTAATGGCGGCCAGGGAGAAGTCGGCGCCGAGGTTGAAGTGAAAGTAATCGGCGTCATTACCGTTGGTGGCGCCGGTTTCACCGTTTGCGCCGATCTGCCCGATGAGCGTGTTGTCACCGGGGCCGGGGGCGAGCAGGTCCGGGGCGGTGAACACGCCGGAGAGATCGCCGGACACCGACTCGTCGTAGAGGAGGTTCGCCTGGCTGCCGGCGGCCAGACCGAGGCCCAACAGGGCGACCGCGCAGCTGCAAAGCCACCTGCGCCGAAACTGTGACACTATTGTTCTGATCATGAGTTCCTCGCGTTTGTTATCCTGAACGGGTCCGCTTCATTGCTGACGGGAACAAACACGCAAGCCCCGCGCCAGACTGGTTAACTAGCTGAAATTCCGCCAGTTTTATAAATGCCACATGGCGAGGGAGTGCTCTGTGTAAAGCAGGCTGACGCCCGGGCGACACTGTCTGTGCCGGCGGGGTCAGGTCTTTGATGGCCTATGGGGTCAGGTCTTTGATTGTTGATCGTAGTGCCTGCGGGGTCAGGTCCTTGCCTGCGGGGTCAGGTCCTTGATTGTTGATCGTAGTGCCTGTGGCCTAAGTGCCTGCGGGGTCAGGTCCCAATGGCACTTACTTAGCGTGAATTGGTCTATGTCGTCATTCCGCGCAGGCGGGAATCCAGGTGATTCAACGTGTTGTAGTTAATGGATCCCCGCTTGCGCGGGGATGACGGTCTTATGTAAGTGGCATTCGGGTCAGGTCCTTGATTTATGATGTCCTCATCATGTGATCAACAATCAAAGACCTGACCCCCTAGCGCTTCCGCGTTATGATCGGGCGTTGTAGCAGAGCGCAGATGGCCGTTGGGAGGCACCATGGCATACCGGGATATTCTGTACGAAACCGCCGGACGTGTGGCTACGATCACCCTCAACCGCCCCGAACGGCTCAATGCCATTTCCCTGGGCATGCCGGCGGAGCTGAACGATGCGGTGCAGCGCGCCAATCGCGACGATGCCGTGCACGTTATTGTGCTCACGGGGGCGGGCAGGGCGTTCTGCAGCGGCTATGACCTGGTGGACTTCGCCGAGCAGGCGGGCGAGCAGCCCGGCTCGCAGCTCGGCGACGACTCCGGCGGCCCCTGGGATCCGATGGCCGACTATTTCGGCATGAAGCAGAATACCGAGCACTTCATGTCCCTGTGGCGCAGCTACAAACCCACCATCGCGCGTGTTCACGGTCCGGCGGTGGCCGGGGGCAGCGACATCGCCCTGTGCTGTGATGTGGCATTGATGTCGGAGGATGCCTTGATCGGGTATCCGCCGGCGCGGGTCTGGGGCTGTCCGACCACCGCCATGTGGGTGTACCGCCTCGGCGCGGAGAAGGCCAAGCGCATGCTGCTCACCGGCGACCTGGTGGACGGCCGCGCCGCCGCCGACATGGGACTGGTGCTGGAGGCGGTGCCCGCCGATGAACTGGACGCGCGGGTGGACGCACTCGCCCGGCGCATGGCCGCCGTACCCAAGAACCAGCTGATGATGCAGAAGCTCATGGTCAATCAAGCCTACGAGAACATGGGGCTGCACAACACACAGATGATCGCCACCCTGTTCGACGGCATCACCCGCCACAGTCCCGAGGGCGTGTGGTTCAAGCAGCGCGCCGAGGCGGTCGGGTTCAAGCAGGCCGTCGCCGAGCGCGACAGCGGCGCCCCGATCGCGCCGGATGTCAGCCGGCCGCTGGCCCCTTACGGCCCGGAAGGGGGGTCAGGTCTTTGATTTACGGAAGGGGGGTCAGGTCTGAATGGCACTTACTTAACGCCGTCATCCCCGCACAAGCGAGGACCCATCAACCACAATACCTCGAAACAGCTGGATTCCCGCCTGCGCGGGAATGACGAAACAGATAGTTTTAGGGCTAAGTAAGTGCCATTCGGGTCAGGTCTTTGATCTATGATTCTGGATCAGCAGCGGAGACGGTCAAGCGGAGAGGGTCAGGTCTTTGATTGATGATGGTCGATAAAGCCACGCACGGGGATTCCGTAATGAATACCGAGCAGGAAACGCTTTGGCGCGAAGCCGCCGCGGATATTTTCTGGTACCGGGCGCCGCAGCGCTTGTTCGACGACAGCGACCCGCCTTTCTACCGCTGGTATCCGGACGGCGTCACCAACGCCTGCTACAACGCCCTGGACGTGCATGTCGCCGACGGCCGCGGCGACCAGCCGGCGCTTGTCCACGACAGCCCGGTCACCGGCTCCCGGCGCACCTATACCTATCGCGAACTGCTGGCGGAGGTGTCCCGCTGCGCCGGCGCACTTTCCGAGTGCGGCGTCGCGCTGGGCGATCGGGTGCTGATCTATATGCCCATGGTCCCGGAAGCGGTGATGGCGATGCTGGCCTGCGCCCGTCTCGGAGCCATTCACTCGGTGGTGTTCGGCGGCTTCGCGAGCGCCGAACTGGCGGTGCGTATCGATGACGCGAAACCGCGTGTGATCATCTCGGCCAGTTGCGGCGTCGAGCCGGGCCGCATCGTAGAATACAAACCGCTGCTGGACGGTGCGATCGAGATGGCGGCGCACAAGCCTGGGACCTGCATTATTTTGCAGCGCCCGACGCAGCGGTGCGACCTTGTCCCCGGGCGCGACCTCGACTGGGCCGAGGCAATCGGCCGTGCACAGCCCGCCGACTGTGTGCCCGTGGATGCCAACGCGCCGCTGTATATCCTCTACACCTCGGGCACCACCGGCCAGCCCAAGGGCGTGGTGCGCGACACCGGCGGCGGGATCGTCGCCCTCAAGTGGAGTATGGCCAACATCTACGACGTGGCGCCGGGGGACGTGTTCTGGGCCGCTTCGGATGTCGGCTGGGTGGTGGGCCACTCCTACATCGTCTACGGGCCGCTGTTCGCCGGCTGCACCACGGTGCTTTACGAGGGCAAGCCCGTGGGCACGCCCGATCCGGGCGCGTTCTGGCGCGTGATCGACGAACACCGGGTGCGGGTGATGTTCACCGCGCCCACCGCCTTTCGCGCCATCAAGAAAGAGGACCCCGACGGCAGCCATCTGGAACGCTACGATCTGTCGCACCTGCGGGCTCTGTTTCTCGCCGGTGAACGCTGCGATCCCGCGACGCTCGCATGGGCGCAGAAAAAGCTCGGCGTGCCGGTCATCGACCACTGGTGGCAGACGGAAACCGGCTGGCCGATCTGCGCCAACTGCCTCGGCATGGAATCCGTGCCCGTGGTGCCCGGCTCGGCGGGGCGCCCGGTCCCCGGTTACGACGTGCAGGTGCTGGACGACGAGAGGCAGCCTCTGAAGTCCGGCGAGGTCGGCTCCCTGGCGATCAGGAATCCACTGCCGCCGGGCAACTTCACCACGCTGTGGAATGCGCCGGAGCGTTTTGTTTCGGCCTACTTCGAGCGCTTTCCCGGCTACTACGATACCGGCGATGCCGGTTACATCGACGATCACGGTTACGTGTTTGTGATGGCGCGCACGGACGACGTCATCAATGTGGCCGGGCACCGGCTGTCGACCGGCGCGATCGAAGAAGTGCTCGCCGCCGACGAAGACGTCGCCGAGTGCGCCGTTATCGGGGTGGCGGATGACATGAAGGGCCAGGTGCCGCTGGGCCTGCTGGTACTGAACGATGGGGTTCGCGACGATCCGCAAGCGGTGGCCGCGCGCACCATCGACAGCGTGCGCGCCCGCATCGGCCCGGTGGCGGCCTTCAAACGCTGTGTTGTGGTCCCGCGGTTGCCCAAGACCCGCTCGGGGAAAATCCTGCGCGGCACCATGCGGCGCATCGCGGACGGCGAGCCCTGGACCGTGCCGGCCACTATCGATGACCCCGCCATTCTCGACGAAATCGCCGCCGTGTTGGGGTCAGGTCTTTGATTGTTGATTCTTGATGATGCCACTCACCGTCGATCGGTGTAACCCAAAGTACGCACCGATCTCCTTGTGGGTATAACCACCACTACTGAAAGCATCGACGATAGCTTCGTTACGCCCCGTGCCTGCCGCGGCGTAGTCACTCAACGATTTCGGAGCGGGCCTCCTTTGCGCGGCCGGAATTTCACTGAGTTGTTTATCCCCGTCGATCAAGGTCTGCATCTTGTCCAGGAATTGATCACTGCCGAGAAAAACCTGCTTGCGCAGTGATTGCCACGGCGATGGTGCACTTTCACCCGCCGCAACAAATCGCTTGTACTTCTCTATCGCCACCGAGTATCGACTCGCGAACAGGGACAGTAACCAGTCCGTCGTCAACATGGGTGGCGCGCTGACCTGCCCCGCAGTCGCGCGGTAGCTGCTCCACGGCCAATCGCCCGCCGAACGCACCATGCCGGCGCGCACCGGGTTCAGGACAATGTATCTCGCCAACTCGAGGAGATAGCTGTGTTTTTCCACCAGGATGGATTTGTACCGGCCCTGGAATACATGCCCTACGCGACCGTGGGTACGATTGAAGGATTGGGTATAGACACCGTTGAGCTGGCGCATGCCACTGGACAGGTTGGCATCCGGCGTTTCCAGCAATAAGTGGTAGTGATTGCCCATCAGGCAATAGGCATGGCAGGCCCAGTTATGGGTGTCGCTCACGGATTGAAGTAGCGACAGAAAGGCGATTCTGTCCGCATCGTCCTCATAGATCGCCTCCTGGCGGTCGCCGCGCGAGGTGACGTGATAGAGTGCCCCGGCAAATTCCAGGCGCGGTGGTCTGGCCATGTTCCAGTACTCTCCCTGTACAGACGCCGGAGCATACTATGCGGATATCATGAATCGAAGACCTGACCCCGCATCCCTGTGACACCATATGTGTTCACGGCTCGATGGATGATGGACGGTATTCTCGACTGGGGGACTTTCAAAAGCGTAGGAGCGGGAATCCCAAAAATCATCAATCAGAGACCTGACCCCATACCAAAGGTCTGGGCGCCATAGCGGCTCCAGCGCAGGTTGGGGGACCAGTAGTCGACCGGAAGCCCGGCCTTTAGCAGCAACTGGTCCACGAACAGCGCCGGCTCCGGGAGTTGTTCCCACACCTTGGGCAGAAAGGTTGCCCGCGATGCGCCCTCCGTGAGGAGGAGTCCGTCCCGGCCCGGCCGCAGAGCCGCCATCAACTCCTTCCGGCTGGTCACCGGCAATGGCTGATGCGGCGACAGCACCGAGATTTCCAGGTGGATGTCCGTCAGCTCGCCGGGGTATACGGCGGGAAACCGCGGATCGAACAGCGCGGCCTGGCGCGCCGCCCATGCGACGGACTCGGCCAGCGGCTCCGGCTCCAGGTTGCCCACGCAGCCGCGCAGGCGGCCTCCGGAACTGAGCGTGACGAATACACATGCCGGCCCGAGGAGTGCTGGCAGTAACTGTGCGGCTGAAAATGCCCGGGTGTTCTCCCCGTTAACCGCCGCGCACAGGGATTGGCGGGCGATGTCGAGCAACTCGCGTTGCGCGGTGTCGGCCAGCTCAGTGTCGATCATCATTCAAAGACCTGACTCCAAATCATGTTCAAAGACCTGACCCCATATGTCGGTGTCGGCCACTGATGTCGAGCATCGATCAAGACCTGACCCATGTCGTGTGCGGTGTCGGCCAGCTCAGTGTCGATCATCAATCAAAGACCTGACCCCATGTCGTGGCTGAGTGTCGATCATCATTCAAAGACCTGACCCCCACGTGTGACCCCCACGTGCTATCTGAGGGCGAAGGCGCCGTAGCCGACGACGCGTTGTTTGTCGCCGATGGAATCGCCGGAGTTGCAGCGGTCCAGCAACTCGATATCCAGCGCCTGTGCGCCGCGGGAAGACAGCAGTCCGTTCAGCGCCCGGGCGCCGCAGGCGTCGAGCCCCGACAGGCCGCTGTCGCGGTCGAGCACGCGCTGGCAGGTGCGGCTGTCGCGCCGGGAGGCCTCCTCGTAGGAGAGAAAATGCGACAGGTCGGTGCTCACCACCAGCAGGGTCTGGGGGTCCGTCCACAGCGCGTCGATCACCGCCGCCACCTGCTCCGGCGGCGCCTCCCCGACGACCAGCGGCGCCAGCGTGAAATCCCCCAGTACCGCCTGCAGGAAAGGCAGTTGCACCTCCAGACTGTGTTCCACGCGATGGGCCTCGTCGCTGACGCACACGCCGGGCAGCGCGGCGGCGCGCTCGAGCAGCTCGCGGTCCAGGGGCACTTCGCCCAGCGGTGTGGCGAACGACGTGACGGAGGGGACCGCGAGGCCGTGCAGGGGCACGCGGTGGGCGGGACCGAACAAGGCCACGCGGCGGATTTCACGCGCCCAAGGGAGGAGCAGGCGGTACGCCCGCGCGGCCGTCTCGCCCGAGTAGATATAGCCGGCGTGGGGCACGATCAGGGCACGGGGGCGCGCATCGCCGCCCGCCGGCGCCGGGGCGTCTTCCAGCAGCGCGTCCAGGTGCGCCCGCAGGCGCGCCGCGTCGTCCTCATAGAACATGCCCGCCACGGCGGGCCGGCGCACTTTCATTGAGCTACCCATTGAACTTCCGGGTTGATCGGCCTGCCTAACTCCACGACTATGGTAGCAGATACGGCGGCGGATACGGCAGCGGCTACGCCACCAAGTAAGGCACCAGATAAGGCAGCAGGTAGGCAGCAGGCGCGGCAGAAGATACGGCAGCAGCTAAGCAGCAGATGAGCAGCGATAGCAGCAGATAAGGCAACAGATAAGGCAGCAGATAAGGCAACAGATAAGGCAACAGATAAGGCAACAGATGAGGCAGCAGATGAGGCAGCAGATGAGGCAGCAGGTACGGCACAGGCCGCGGCGACACATGATGAACGACAACTGATGAACGACAACTGATGAACGACAACGTTGCAGCAACCCGCCACTGGCACACCCTGGACGACGGACGGGTGCAGTGCGACCTGTGCCCGCGGCACTGCCACATGCGCGAGGGGCAGCGCGGCCTGTGCTATGTGCGCCAGTGCCTCGACGGGGAGGTCAAGCTGGTCAGCTACGGCCGCTCCAGCGGCTTTTGCGTCGATCCCATCGAGAAAAAGCCCCTCAGCCATTTCTATCCCGGCAGCTCGGTGCTGTCTTTCGGCACCGCGGGCTGCAACCTGGCCTGCAAGTTCTGCCAGAACTGGGACATGAGCAAAAGCCGTGAGATGGACACTCTCGCCGAGGGCGCCAGCCCGTCGCAACTGGCCCGCGCGGCGGGGGAGGCGGGCTGTCGCAGCGTGGCCTTTACCTACAACGACCCGGTGATCTTCATGGAGTACGCCGTCGATGTCGCGCAGGCCTGCCGCGAACTCGGCGTCGATACGGTGGCGGTGACGGCGGGTTACATCGACCCCGAGCCGCGGGTCGAGTTCTTCCGGCACATCGATGCGTGCAATGTCGATCTCAAGGCCTTCACCGAGCGCTTCTACCGGCGTATCTGCGGCGGGCACCTGCAGTCGGTGCTCGAAACCATCGAATACATCCATCGGGAAACGGACACCTGGCTGGAGCTCACCACGCTGCTGATTCCCGGCGAAAACGACAGCGACGAGGAAGTGCACGCGCTGTGCGAGTGGGTCATGGACCGTCTCGGCCCCGACGTGCCGCTGCATTTCACCGCCTTCCACCCGGACTGGAAGATGCGCGATATCGAACGCACGCCCCCGGCCACCCTGAGCCGCGCCCGGGCGATTGCGCTGGAGCAGGGGCTGCGCTACGCCTACACCGGCAACGTGCATGATCGGGAGGGCGCCAGCACCTGGTGCCGCGGTTGCGGCGAGCTGTTGATCGAGCGCGACTGGCATAGTCTCGGCCACTGGGGCCTGGACGATGCCGGGCACTGCCGCGCCTGCGGTACCGCCGTACCCGGGCGCTTCGCCGGCACGCCGCGCCAGGCGGTGTCGCGCCCGATGCGCGTGCGTTTCGCCTGATCGCCCCGGCGGATGCAATCGCCCGGTAGATCGCGCACAATGGCCGGGTAAATGACGGTGGTGGTCGGCCTTCGCGCCACACCGACGAAAGACCAATAACAGACACCACCCGAGGGGCCATGGACGTTCGCAGCAGGGTCATGTCCGCGTTGCGCTGGAGCGCGGCAGCGCGGCTGCTCGGCCAACTGTTTTCCTGGGCCATTACCATTGTCGTCATCCGGCTGCTGGCCCCGGAGGATTACGGCCTGATGGCCATGGCGGTGGTGGTGGTCTCCTTCCTGTTCGGCCTGAACACCCTCGGCCTCGACGCGGTGCTCGTGCAGCGGCGCGACCTCGACGCGCTGGCCCGGCGCCAGATCTTCGGCGTGATCGTGCTGACCAATCTCGCGTTTTTCCTGCTGCTGTTTTTTGGCGCCGAAGGCATTGCGCGGTTCTACGGCGCGCCGGCCCTGGCGCCCATCGTGCAGGTGTTGTCGCTGCAGTTTCCGCTGCTGATCTTCGAGACCCTGCCCCAGTCCCGGCTCGAGCGCGAGATCGATTTCGCGCGGCGCTCGGTGGTGGACCTGGTCACGCTGATCCTCGGCAGTCTCGCGACCCTGACCCTGGCGCTGCTCGATTACGGTGTCTGGGCGCTGGTGTGGGGCATGGTGGTCAGCACCGCCTCCCGGGTGATCGGCCTGAACCTGATCTGCCCGTCGCTGATCCGGCCGCACTTCTCGCCCCGGGGCATGGCGCGACATCTCGCCTTCGGCGGTCTGGTCTCGACCGACCGCGGACTGTGGTACCTGTTCGCCGAGTCGGACAAGTTCATCGGCGGCAAGCTGCTGGGGGACCAGGCGCTGGGCTATTTCGCGGTGGCCAACCAGCTCGCCACCCTGCCGATACAGAAGCTGACAGGTATGCTCAATGCCATCGCCTTTCCGGCCTTCGCCCATACTCACGCCAACGTCAGCCTGGCCAAGGTACGCGATTACATGCTCACCGCCACGCGACTGCTGGCGATCGTCGCCTTTCCGCTGTTTCTGGGCGTTGCCTGCACCGCCGAGTCGATCATCGCGGTGCTGCTCGGCGACAAGTGGCTGCCGGCGGCGCCGCTGTTGCAGTTGCTGGGACTGGTTATGCCCCTGCGGCTGCTGAGCAACGTGTTTCCGCCGTTGCTGTGGGGGATAGGCACACCGCGCACCAGTGCCACCAATTACGCGCTGGCGGCCATCGCGATGCCGCTGGCGTTCTATATCGGCGCGCGGTTCGGCGTCGTCGGACTGGCCTGGGCGTGGCTCGGCGCCTACCCGGCGGTGTTCGCCGTCATCGCCTGGCGCACCTGCCGGCGTGTGGAACTGCGGCTCATGACGTACCTGGCCGCGCTGGGGCGGCCGCTGTGCGCGTCGGTGGCCATGTACGCCCTGGTGCTGGCAGCCGGCCCCCGCCTGCCCGGCGCGGTGGGGGAGTGGGGTCACCTGTCGGCCCAGGTTGGGGCTGGGGGTCGCCATCTACGGCGGGATCATGCTGCTGATCGATCGGGCGTCCATCCGGGAATCGCTGCACCTGCTGCGGGCGTGATACGGGCCGCAAAATGTGTACTATTTCCTTGCAGACTAATACCTATTAGCCTATAGTTTTGGCACATCCGTCGTCCAGGAGGCCCATCCCATGAGCCAGTGCCCCTTCGCCAATTTTCCCAACATGATCGACCCTGACACCTACGCCGAGGGCATGCCTTACGACGTGCTGCGCGATATCCGCAAGTCCGGTCCCGTGCACTGGATGGACGATTCCTACCAGGGCGTGCCCTACTGGCTGGTGACCGGCCGCGACGAGATCGACTTCATCTCCAAGCACCCGGAGCTGTTCTCCAGCGAGGAGCGCACAGCGCTCGCAGAGGAGTTCGACGAGGAGGAGATCAAGGGCATCCACAACCACATGATCATCAACATGGATCCGCCGCGACAGCTCAAGTACCGCAAGATCGTGCGCGCCGCCTTCACGCCCGGCGCGGTCGGTTCCTACGAGGAGCGCTTCCGCCAGCACGCGCGCAACATCGTCGATCGGGTGGCTCACCGCGGCGAGTGCGAATTCGTCGAGGAAGTGGCGGCCGAACTGCCTTTGCTGGCCATCCTCGAGTTATGCGGTGTCCCGGCGGAGGACCGCAAGGATTTCTTCGAGTGGACCAACACCATGATGTTCAACCAGGACTCGGAAATGGCCGAGGACCGGGCGGCGGCCGACGAGGCCTCGGGCCACGTGATCGCCTACGCCATGAAACTGGCGGAGATGCACAAGGACAATCCCGAGGACAACATCGTCGGCGCGCTGCTGCGCGGGCACGGCGGCGTCGAGGGCCTGACGGACGAGGAGTTCGTGTGGTTCTTCCTGCTGCTTATCGCCGCCGGCAACGAATCCACCCGCACCGTCACCAGTCACGGCATGCGCCTGCTGATGGAAAACCCGGACCAGCTGCAATATCTCGTGGACAACCCGGACAGGATCGCCGACGCCACGGAAGAGATGATCCGCTACAACACCGCCTTCATCATGATGCGCCGCCAGTGTGTCGAAGACACCGAGGTCGGCGGCCAGATGATCAGGAAGGGCGACAAGATCATCCTGCACTACCACACGGTCAACCAGGACGAGAGCATCTTCGGCGACGACGCCATGGAATTCGACGTGAAGCGCCCCGAACGCATGCCCAACCTGTACAACGAGCACCGCGCCTTCGGCATCGGCCAGCACTTCTGCCTGGGCACCCACCTGGCGCGGCTCGAACTGAAGGTGATGTTCGAGGAGATCATCCCCCGCATGCGCAACCCGAAGCTGGAGGAGGAGATCCGCTACACGCGCTCGAACCTGGTCAACGGCATCAAGAGCATGCGCATCAGCTTCGACCCGGAAGAGAAGAAGGCCGAGCAGGCGATGCCTTCGGTCAGGTCTTGGACTGGTGCCTTGGGTCAGGTCTTTGATTGTTGATCTGCCTCGTGCCGTGCGTGTCATGCCTTGGGGTCAGGTCTTTGATTGTTGATTTTCCCATCGACCGAACCGAACCTTTGCGCTAACAAAGGGGGATTACCTGTCCGGTCGGGGTCTGCTTGATCGAGCAGAAATCATCAATCAAAGACCTGACCCCAAAGATCTGTGTCATGCGATATTCTCGCGAAACATGAAGTACGCTGCCCCGACCATGCAGATCCCCGCCCAAAGATAATCCGTTTTGATCGGTTCCTTCATATAGAGTATCGCGAATGGAACAAACACACTCAGCGTGATTATCTCCTGCAGAATCTTGAGTTGACCGAGGCTCAGTACTGTAAAGCCAATACGGTTCGCGGGGACCTGAAACAGGTATTCCAGCAGGGCTACTCCCCAACTCGCAAACGCTGCCATGATCCACGGCTTGTCGCCGAGTTCCTTCAAATGCGCATACCACGCAAATGTCATGAATACGTTGCTTAGAGTCAGTAATGCGACCGTCGTCAGTACGGGATTCATTTCAATATCCTCTGGGGTCATCCTCTGGTAGGTCATCGTCCTCTGGGGTCAGGTCTATGATTGATGATTTTTTTCTCGATCAGACACAACCCTGAATGGCAGATAAGTGCTCTGTTAGGCCACAATTGTGGGTCGGCCATGGAAGAATCATAAATCAAAGACATGACCCCCAGACATTCGGTTCGGCCAAAGGGAAAATCATAAATCAAAGACCTGACCCCCCAGCCTGGCCGACAGCGAATGTGATAGCCGCCCATAGCAATACTAAATAATGGGCATACCTGCAATCAGGTAGATTCGCCACTCCCACCAGCGGTTGGCAGCGCCCAGCACTGTGCGGATCGGGCCCGGCGGGATAAACCAGCACAACAAGGCAGCACCCGTAACACCGGATAAAATAATCACGCGCCCGGCCGCCACCACGATCGATCATCTCCAGAATTGGCTCACCGGCAATGCGCCAATCCAGCGGTGTAAAACTCAGTGCTGAAGCCGTGCCCAACAACAGCATGACGCATGTGACCAGCGTCACGGCCATTGTATTGTAAAGCCGGAACTCCTCGGCCACGGCAGCAACCACTACCTTGAGACCGGCCAGCGAAGAACTGAAGGCGGCCATGAAAAATAACCCCTGAGAATCGCCAGCCAGCTACCGCCCGGCATCTGCTCAAACACCAGCGGCAGCGTTCGAACGCTATAGCCGCCCTGACCCTGGCTCATGCCGAACTGAATACGAAGGGAAAGATCATCCAGCCGGCCAGAAAGTGCGACGCCGGTCTCCACCCCGGCAACAGTCAGGCAGGCGCGGGGCACATGGGTTTTACGCGGTATGAAGCTGCCATAGGTGACCAGATAACCTTGACCGATTGCGAGAGTATAAAACGCCTGGCCAAAGGCGAATCCCCAAAGTCTGCCGTCCCATAAGCGCGACCAGTCCACCTGAAAGAAGAAATCCTTCGTCTGCCCAGTGGCGTTGCGATGCCCATACACCAGGAATAGCACCACTATCACCAGCACCGGCATCAACAGCTTGGAAAGTTTTTCGATGCCAGCCACATCACGCGCAAGCACCACCGCCGCCAGCAATGTCGTGGCGATAAAGAACCAAAGCGAGTTGAAACCGCTACGAAATCATCAAAGGTACGCAGATCGCCGCGTATAGCGTCCACTGCATATCCCAGTGTCCAGCCGGTAATCACCAGGTAATAACTGGTGGATCGCCACAGTCACCAATACCACAAAAGAGCGATAGATCGCGCCAAACCGGTTTACCTGACCACAGGTGCCGATGGACCGCCTTCGGCAAAGCCGCCTGGTAGTAAACTTCCGATAATCATGATTGGCATGACCACGACCATCAGTGCAATCAGATAGGTGACAACAGAAAGCATGATCGTCGTCTTTGGTTGTCGATTACAGCGTAGCAAACTACCAATATTGCCAGTGCAACCGCCGCGGCAGCCATGGAACAACTGAAGCCGGCTCCGAGCTCCATTCCCTGCGGGATTCCTCGATAAATTTATGGCGCCGAAACATCTTACTCGCTGGGTTCTCTTTCTAGGTCAACCACTATGGGGGTCAGGTCTTTGATTGATGATTTCTGCTCGATCAAGCAATCCCAACCATCCGATAATCCCCCTTTGTCAGAACATGGGTGCGGTTCGGCCAGGGAGCAAGCTTTTGGGGTCAGGTTTATGATTGATGGTTTTTTTTCTCGATCAGACAAATATCCGCCTGACAATGTGCAATCCCACCTGTCAGCGCAAAAGTTCGGTTAGGCCGAAACAAAAATCATCAATCATAGACCTGACCCCCAGCCTGTGAAGGAAAAATCATCAATCAAAGACCTGGCCCAAATGACCAATGATTCAGTATCGTGGCTCATACATGGCGTCGGCTATAGCGCCAGCCACAGTGGCATCGTCGAGCGGTTGTTCGACAAATCCCTCTTTTGCAGCCACCTCGCACACGGCTTTGCGCGCGCCTACTTTTCGCACAGGACGTATTTGCGAGAGCGGGCGAAACACCGCGCCGATTTTAATGGATTTTTCCGTGACACTGCTCGCGAGCGCATCCGAGGCAGCAAGAAACATCGATTCGGTCACACGGGCAGCCCCCGAGACGCTGACGCCAAGACCAATGCCAGGAAAGATGTAGGCGTTATTGGCCTGTCCGGGATGGAAAGTCGTTCCCTCGAACTCGACCGGGCTGAATGAACTGCCGCTGGCGAAAACGGCGCGGCCTTCACTCCATACATAGGCCTGCTCCGCGGTGCACTCGGCGTGCGCGGTCGGATTGGACAGGGCGAAAATCAGAGGGCGCTCATTGAGTCGCGCCATGAGGCGCACCGCCTCTTCGGTAAACGTGCCCGGCACGCCGGTGGCTCCGATCAGGGCATCCGGCTTGAAAGTCTCGATTGCCTCGATGAAATCCACGGCGTCACACTCGGGCGCAAAGGGTGCGAGCCAGTCGTCCAGGCTTTCTCGATCAGCGGTGACCAGGCCATTCGCGGTCGACCAGCCGCAGTCGGGATACCGCCTCTTCACGGTTCAATCCGTGTGATTCAAAAGCCTTGGCCATCAGACTGGCAATCCCGGTGGATGCGCCGCCCGCACCGAGGAACAGGATGCGCAGATCCCTGAAGTCTTTACCGGTAATCCGATTGGCGGCATAAACCCCGGCGAGGGCGGCGGCGGCCGTGCCCTGGATATCGTCGTTGAACATGCGGACACGATTGCGGTACCGCTCGAGCAGCCGGAAAGCACTCTGCCCCGCAAAGTCTTCAAACTGGATCAGCGCGCGCGGCCATTTGTCCTGCAGTGCGCTGACAATTTCCTCCATGAGACTCTCATAGTCATCGCCGCGCAGGCGTTTATGGGGCCATCCGAGATAGAGCGGATCGGTGCGCAGCTCTTCGTTGTCGGTACCCACGTCGAACATGAGCGGAAGACAGTGCTCCGGCCAGATGCCGCCGCAGGCCACGTAGAGGGCGAGCTTGCCGATGGGAATGCCCATGCCATTCGCGCCGAGATCACCGAGCCCGAGGATGCGTTCGCCGTCTGTCATCACGATGACGCGCACATCCTGCTCCGGCCAGTTGTCGAGAATCCGGCGGATCTCACCGCGGTCTTCGGGCGTAATGTAGAGCCCCTGCGTCTGGCGAAAGATATGCGCGAATTCCTTGCAGGCCTGGCCCACCGTCGGCGTGTAGATCAGCGGCAGAAGTTCCTCGATGTTATCGGTTATCGTGCGGAAGAACAGGCGATGGTTGCGCTCCTTCAGGGCATTGAGGAAGATGTATTTCTCGATATCGTTGTCCTTGCGGCGCATGTTCCCGAGAACACGCCGTTTCTGGGATTCGATATCGGAGACCTCATAGGGCAGCAGGCCGCGCAGCCCGTATTGCTCGCGCGCGCTCATGGGTGAAGGCGGTGGATTTGTTTCGGTCGGGGTCAGCGAGCAGCGCTTTTCCAGTCGGTTTGGTCATCAGGTGGCGGCCTTGCGTAACGGTAAAGAATTCAGCGGCAAAAGGGTCGACGGTAAAGAGTTTAGCGGTGAACAGTCCAGCCGTGAAAAGACCATCCGTGAAAAGTTTAGCGGGGAAAAGCCCAGCTGTGAAAAGCCCATCGGTGAAAAGTTCAGCGGTGAAACCCTGTACGTCTCTCAGCGATAATCCGGATTGGGATGATCGAAACGACAGCCCGCGGTCCATGCCTTGCGGTCGTTGCCGTGGGCGGGAATACCGCCAGCATCCTTGAGCAGTCGCGCCATGTGCATCAGGTTCCATGTCATGAAAGTGGTGTTGCGCTGGGTGAAGTCGTTTTCCGGCCCGCCGGAATCCTTGTCGGCGTAGGACGGACCGGGCCCGGCCTCGCCGATCCAGCCGGCGTCGGCCTGCGGCGGGATCGTGTAGCCGAGGTGTTGCAGCGCGTACAGGATGGACATCGAACAGTGTTTGGCACCGTCTTCATTGCCCGTGATGAGGCAGCCGCCCGCGCGACCGTAATAGATTGACTGGTTGCTGTCGTTGAGCTTGCCGGATTCGGCATACAGCCGTTCGATGATCAGCCGGCAGACCGACGACTCTTCGCCCAACCAGATCGGCGTGCCGATCACCATGATGTTGGCAGCCATGACTTTTTCGCATAGCGCCGGCCAATCGTCGCGTTCGAAACCGTGTTCGCGCATATCCGGATATACGCCGGGCGGCAATGCTCAGATCCACCGCCCGGACCATCTCAGTCGATACGCCGTTGGCGGCCATGATCTCTTCCGAGACTTTCATCAGGGCCTCGGTGTGAGAAAATTCCGGCGATGGCTTCAGCGTACAGTTGATGTAAAGCGCATTCAGGTCGGAGAAGTCGAAGTCGTGATTCTCACACAGAGCTCTCTGTTTCTCATTCAGGGTCATGATTCTATTCCTCTTTGGGATTGCATACTAGCCGGAGCGCTCAGGCACCAAAGGCTTCGCGGATTTTTGCCATGCCGAATTTCATCGCGTGGGACAGTTCGATCCTCGGCGGCATGATCAGGGCGTCCGGATCGACGCTGACATTGACGACCGCGGGCCCGCGGGCGTCGAATGCCTGCCGCAGCGCCGCATTCAGATCCCCCGGATCGGTCACGGAAATACCCAGGGCCCCGCAGGCCTCCGCCAGCGCGGTGAAATCGGGGTTGGTGATGTCGGTGCCCCAGTCGGGCAAGCCCTTGGCTTCCTGCTCGAGAGTGATGAACCCCAGCTTGGCGTTGTTGAGAATCACGATCACCACGGGAAGCTCATAACGGACAGCCGTTACCAGGTCGCCCACGAGCATGGAAAACGCGCCGTCGCCGACGATGGCGACCACCCGCCGCTCCGGGTAGGCGAGCTGGGCGCCGATTGCCCCGGGCAGGCCGATGGCCATCGTCGCCAGTCCGCCCGAGAGCGTGAAGCGCTGCCCCGGTCGAATACGCAGATGGCGGGCGGCCCAGGCGGTGGCCGTGCCCGTGTCGGCGATGAAAATGGCTGTCGTCGGGCGCCGCATCGGACGACGGCCTTGAGCACGCGCGGTGGGGCGATGGGTATCGAGTCCGATGCCTCGTCCTTGTCGCGGCTTTCGCGCCAGTGAGCCATCTCGGCCTGAATGGCTGCGAGGAACGACGCCGGTTTCGCGCTTGGCGTACGCGCTCGGTCAGTGCGGCAAGCGTGGGGCCGGCATGAGCAACCAGCCCGATATCCACCGGATGGCGGCGCCCGATACGGGTGGCATCCGAATCGATCTGAATCGTGCGGGCCGATGTCGGGTAGAAATCCCGGTATGGAAAATCCGTGCCTACCATGACGAGCAGGTCGCACTCGTCCATCGCCTTGACGGCGGGCTTGCCGCCGAGCAGACCGAGGCCGCCGGCACAAAGCGGATGATCGTCGTCGATCACCTCCTTGGCCTTGAGACTGCGGACGATGGGCGCCTGAACCGCATCGGCAAAGGCCAACAGCTCGGTCCTGACACCCCGCGCAGCCGATGCCGGCGAGAATCGCGATACGCTCGGACCGCTCGATCAGCTCGACCGCGGCGTCGCAGTCCGCTGTGACGGGGGAGATTCGTCCTGCCCCTAGGGTTTGCAGCCGTTGTTCGATCGTCGAAGCGCGGCGCGCCGTCCCGATACGTCGGTCGGAATGGAAACGTGCGCCACCCCGCGATGCACAACGGCGGCCCGGCAGGCCTCCAGAAACACGTCGGGTACCTGGGCCGCGGTCGTGACCGTCTGGCTGTAGACGGCCACATCGGCTGAAGAGTCGCTCGAGACGAACCTCCTGATGGGCTTCCGTGCCGATGAAGTTCGTTGCCACCTGTCCGGTGATGGCAATGACCGGCGCATGGTCCAGGCGCGCGTCGTAGAGGCCGTTGAGCAGGTGGATGGCTCCCGGCCCCGAGGTTCCCATGCAGGCTGCCAGGCGTCCCGTCAGCTTTGCCTGAACCGAGGCGGCGAGTGCGCCGGCCTCTTCGTGCCGGACGCCGATGAACCGGATCGCGTCCTGCTTGCGAACGGCTTCGGTCACATCGTTGATGGCATCGCCGGGAATGCCGAACAGGTGTTCAACGCCGTGAGCGGCGAGCACTTTGAGCAAAATGTCAGAAACGGTCATGGGTAGTCCCAGTGCATATTGATTAAAGGCGGTGCGAGCAAGGGAAACCTCTGGTTTTCAAAGTGGCACGCCTATGGGTTCCGGTCAGTGATCTAGGACTTCAGCTCCGCCAAACAATTCCCCATTTCGGGCAGAGACTTCTCCTTGATCAAGCCAGGGGTATCGCTCTGCCTTGAATGTGCCCTTTGGGGTCAGGTCTTTGATTGATGATCCTGCCCTGTGGGGTCAGGTCTTTGATTGTTGATCCTGCCCCGTGGGGTCAGTTCTTGGATTGATGATCCCGGCTGAATTACGCGGCCCGCAATGTGGCAGATAAGCTTTGCTGTTGGATTGAAGATATCGGGTTGCCCGTCGAAAATCCTGACTCAGGGATTTTGTTCCACATTTTCCTTGATCGCGTTGGCTGTCATCAAACCCCAGAGCCAATTGATCTTGTAACGTTCAACATGCGGCTGTGGATACCCGACTCTCCGAAGCAATTCCAGGCACTCCCGCTCGTTGTAAACCCGCTCGTGGGCCGGGTTGGCCAGGCGAAGCCACCAGTCACAGATCCGGCAGGCCAGATAATCGTCACACCAGTCGGTTATGAGCAATTCACCGCCGGGGCGAAGGACACGATCCATCTCCACGAGCGCGGAAACGGGCTGCCGGACATAGTGAAACATGTTGCACGACACTACCACGTCAAACTCACCGTCTTCGAACGGCAGCTCCTCGGCCCAGCCCTCGTGAAGTTGCGTGTCCGATGGAACTCGTTCGCGGGCAACGGCCAACATCTCTGGCACCGGATCCAGCCCGACCAGCGCCAGCCGTGGGTGATTGCGGGCCAGCTTCTGAAGAAGAGCGCCAGTGCCGCAGCCAACATCGAGCACCCGCCCGCTTGCAGGCAATGACAATCGCGCTATTGTTGCGTTCGTGGTCGCTTCGACATAAAAAGACCATCTTTCGTCGTACTCGCGAGCGAGGCGGGAGTACTCCTTTACAATAGGTTCTCGCTCGCTGGAGCGGTCTCTTGTAGTCATGCCGACGCTGCCCTCCGGTTGGTGGCCCGGTTGCGGTTTTTCTGGAGTATTTGGGGTCAGAGTAAAAACCACGCATTTTTTTTTGCGTTCCATGCACAGGATAAGCGTTTTACGGCTGAGTTTTTACTCTGACCCGAATTTCCTGACCCCAAATTTCCAAATCTCATGCCGCAACAGCGACGTGGCCCATGACTCCGAGTAAGAATCCGGCAACGGCGCTCAGAGGAGGGGCCCAGTAGTTCTCCAACCTGGCCTGTGGTGCAATATCCTGAAAGATGATGTAAAGGATGCCGCCGGCGGCGAACAGCATGATACCGGAAACCACTTCCAGGTGTTGCGACAGGAATAGATAGCCGGCAAGCCCCGCAATCGGGCCCAGCAGGGCCATCAAAAAAACGCCGCGACCAGCAGCGCGCCGCGGTAATGTGTGGATGCCGCAAGCTCCCTGAACGCGTTGAAACCCTCCGGAAGATTTTGCAGGGCCATGATGCCGGCCAGCAGCAGTCCCATGTCTTTCGACACCGCAAAGGTCGCACCAAGCGCCAGTGCCTCCGGTACAAAGTGCTGACAGCATGGCGGTTAGTTGGCTCGCGGGCGTGTCACTGGCGGCAAGCCGGCGGTCGAGGAACATAAAGGGGAGGCCGCCGCCGGCGAAGCACACGACGATAAGAAAGGGTGGCAGGTTTGCAGTACCCTCTGGAACCAGTACCAGTGCAATGGCAGCCAGGAGCGCGCCGCCACCGAAGGCGATGACGCTGTGGCGAAATTCGGCCTCCAACCAGCTCGGATGGATTCGCTCGACCCCCGCGATGGCCGCCCCTATGGGCATCGTGATGCCCGCGCCAAGCGTTAGCAGAGCAATTTGAATCCAATCGCTCAAAAGTACCTCTGGTGCCTTCCTCTGGATTCAGGTTGATCTATGATTTCGCCCCAACCGCGAGCCACAACAGCCAGGCGGTGAAGCCGGTTATCCAGACCAAGCACAGCGGTTCGTGGTAAAAAATATTTGGGGTCAGAGAAAAATATTTGGGGTCAGAGTAAAAACCACGCATTTTCTATTGCGTACCATTTATTTGATAAGGGTTTTACGGTTGAGTTTTTACTCTGACCCCAAATCGGATCCTGACCCCAATGGCACTTGTAAAAATCATCAATCATAGACCTGACCCCAAATCGCGTTGTGGTTAATAGATCCCCGCTTGCGCGGGGATGACGGTCTTATGTAAGTGGCATTCAGACCTGACCCCAAAGGTTTATGACCCCAAAGGTTTGGCCCCAAAGGTTCAGTACAAGTGCTGCTGAAAGCCGACGAAGACTTCGCGGATACTGCCGGCCGGTCCGAGTTCCCTGACCGCATCGCCCATGCTGTGGTACTTGAGCTCGATCAACTGCGGCAGCTTGTCGGTATCCAGCTCGCCGACGCCGCGCTGAATGTAGTGGTCGAGCACGAAATGCAGAAACTCCTGTTGCCGGTAGTCGTAGCCGGAGAAGATCAGGTCCCTGTGGGCATCGACGCGCTCGGCGCGGGTCACCGGCGCCATGTTGAAAGCGATATAGGCCAGCACGTCGTACAGGTCGCTGTTTTCGGCGTCGATCATCCTGCCGATCTCGCGTAGCTGCTCGACGCCGTAGCCTCTTTCCTCCAGCCCGGCGAGGAGGGCCTTGCGGGTGTCGGGGCGCCGCCACACCTCGCGCAGTTCGTCTTCGTTGCGGAACAGCTCGGGGATGTCGCCGTAGAGCCGTTGCACGAACTCGGCGGCGGAGATGGGCTTGCCGTCCGGGCTCCAGAAGCTGGTGGCGCTCATGTGCTGCAGGGTGCGCTCCTTGCCGTCGGCCAGCTTCACTTTCACCCTGCGGCGTTTGTCGCAGACGCAGGGCGCCTCGCCGCAAACCTCGCAAGGCTGCGGCGGTTCCTTCTCACAAACGCAGGGGCGCTCGCCGCAGACGCCGCAGGGTTCGGGCGGGCTCACCGCACAGGTGCAGGGAATATTGCCGCAGGTGGCGCAGGGCTCCGGCGCCAGCGGCTCGCCGTCCCACTCCGGGTCGTTGAAGTGCTCGTAGGCCTTCACGAAATCGTGGATGGTGAAATAGTCCTTGCCGTCGTACAGGCGGGTGCCGCGGCCGATGATCTGCTTGAACTCGATCATCGAGTTCACCGGCCGCATCAGCACGATGTTGCGCACGTTGCGGGCATCCACGCCGGTGGAGAGCTTCTGCGAGGTGGTCAGGATGGTCGGGATGGTCTTCTCGTTATCCTGAAACGCCCGCAGCCAGCGTTCCCCCTCGGCGCCGTCGTTGGCGGTGACGCGCTCGCAGTAGTGGGGATCGGTGCTGGTCTTGAGCTGGTTGATCAGGTCGCGCACCGCCAGCGCGTGTTCCTGGGTGGCGCAGAACACCAGGGTCTTTTCGCGCTGGTCGATCTGCGCCATGAACAGCTCGACCCGGTACTGCTCGCGCTCGCGGATCTCGATGACGCGGTTGAAATCGTCCTCGGTGTAGCGCCGTCCCTCCTCGATCTCGCCCTCGATCACCTGATCGTCCGAGGTGTAGACGTAATCGTCCAGCGTGGTGGCGATCTGGCGCACCTTGAACGGCGTCAGGTAGCCGTCGTTGATGCCTTGCTTCAGCGAGTAGATATACACCGGGTCGCCGAAGTAGGCGTAGGTGTCGGCGTTGTGCTCGCGTTTGGGCGTGGCGGTGAGGCCGAGCTGCACGGCGGGGGCGAAGTAGTCGAGGATGCCGCGCCAGTTGCTCTCGTCGTTGGCGCCGCCGCGATGGCACTCGTCGATGACGATGAAATCGAAAAAATCCGGCGGGTAGTCGCCGAAGTTGCACGCCGGATTGCCCTCGGCATCGCGCCCGGCCATGAAGGTCTGGAAGATGGTAAAGAAGATGCTGCCGTTCTTCGGCACCCGGCCCTGCTTGCGGATGGTGGCCGGATCGATGCGCACCAGCGCATCCTCGGGGAAGGCGGAGAAATCGTTGAAGGCCTGGTTGGCGAGGATATTGCGGTCCGCCAGAAACAGAATGCGCGGCTGACGCCCCGGCTCGCCGCTCTCCCGCGCCGCCAGGCTCCAGCGGGCGTGGAACAGCTTCCAGGCGATCTGGAAGGCGATGGCCGTCTTGCCGGTGCCGGTGGCGAGCGTCAGCAGAATGCGCTCGCGTCCGGCGGCGATGGCCTCCAGCGCCTGATTGATGGCATTGTGCTGGTAGTAGCGCGCCTGCCAGGCGCCGCCCTTGTCCTCGAAGGGCACGGCGCCGAAGCGCTCGCGCCAGATGTTCGCGGCGTCGTCCGCACCGCCGAAGGTCTCCGCCCACAGTTCACCCGGCGAGGGATAGCCCGCCACCTCGCCCTCGGCGCCGGTGTGCATATCGATGCGGTAGAGACCGTCGCCGTTGGTGGCATAGGCGAAGCGGGTTTGCAGGCGCTCGGCGTAGCGCTTGGCCTGGGCCAGCCCCTCGGTGACCGGCAGGCTGCGTTTCTTGGCCTCGATCACCGCCAGTTTCTGGCCGCGGTAGATCAGCACGTAGTCGGCGATGTCCTGCTTTGCGCGCCGGCCCGCACCCTGCAGCCGGCCCAGGGTGATCGCCTCGCGCCGCACCCGGCTGGCATCGACCACGCCCCAGCCCGCGGCTTTCAGGGCCGGGTCGATCAGCTCGGCGCGGGTTTCGGCTTCATTCAACTTTCTTTTTCCTTATTCTTCGAGTTCCACGGCCCGCCGGCCGGCCAAGATCGACTCCCCGCACATCCTTTGGCAATTGCTCTGGCCCCACCCAGAAATTCATCCAGTGCTGCCAACACGGTCGAAAAGTCTCCCTCGATATGGTCGTGTCTCACCCGGCGGACAAAAGCCTGCCACTGTGGTTGTTTTTCAACAGCAAACTGATCACTGAACAATGGGCGTCCTGCGCGGCCAGTTGAGTCCCCCGTTTTCCAAAAGTCGCCGAGATTGCCTCCTTGAGTGCACCCGGTTCAAAATTGAACTGTCGCGATAGCAGCCAGATATCGTAGAAATCCTTCATCCGGCTATTCAATGCGCCAAGCGATGCCATTGTCTGGAATTTTTCGGCAATGGTGGATTCCCTGCTATAGCAGAGCAACTCCGGGACGGGAAACTCCAGCAGCACCGGATACGGCAGTCGTGTTGGTTGCGGTGTCACAACATCACCAAACCCGATATCGAGTTGCATCCGTATCCTGGCGGTGTCTAGCGCAGCGTTAAAATGGATGCGCACACCCTCATAATCAGCATGTTCTGTGATGAGTTCCGTTGTGAGTGAATCTACGTTAAATTCAATGCCATCGTCGTTGGTTTCGAGTTCCAGCACGTCACGTATTCTGTCGAGTAGCGTTTCCGGATCATTGTCGATCCGGCCCAGCATATCTATATCCATCGTAGGGCGGGACAGTGGGGAATCCCAGACCTGCAACATCAGCGCTCCCTTGAGTATGAATCGATCAGCATGATTCGATTGGCTCAGCCGATACAAAAACCGCTCCATCACGAAAAATTGCAAGACCTCCTGGAAGGGCCGCTGCTGCTCCCGTGACAGATTCAGCAGACGCTGGCGCACGGAGGCGGCTGGGTTCTTCACGGCAGAGACGCTTCCAGGTAAGGGCGCATAAGCTTCTCTACCCGACACAGGCGGGCGTATTCCAGCAGCTTGTCATACTGCGGCCTATACCGCTTGGGATAGAGCTTGAGCGCTTCAAGCACCACATCCATGCCGATTTTTCCACGGAAGGCAAAACAATCGGCCAGGGTCTTTTCCGCGCAATAGACACGCAGTGTTACGCCATCGATCTCGTGTAGTTCCACGCCGCTATTGAATCGCTTCGCGGAAAAACGGTACCCGCGAACGGGCGGATAATCCTGGCTGGGCAGGCGGGCATTGCGGGCCACCGCCAGATCGATGGCTCTTGGAACCTGTGTGGTCATCTCGTGCCAATCCAGTGCCGAGATCAGGCACAGTACAGCCCTGGGAAAGCGGGAAGCCACCGCCACCAGATCCGGGTGCCGCACGGGCGGTAGTTCTGTAAGCCGGTACAGCCCACGACTTATGGGCTCGATAGTCCCCTCGTCGCGCAGCTTGTAAAACCGGTAGCGATTGAGGCCCAGCTTCAGCGCCTCGCTCAGGCGCAGTTGCCCACCGTGGGCACGAAAAAGCGCCACAGCTTCATTAGATGCGGATACTGGCGAGTCAGAATCGGCCATCACAATCAGACAAATCGTACCCATATATTTATATCTGGTGACATGTTGTCTGAAGCCGCGTGTTCCGTCAAGTGTTACGGAATCCAGGCCATAGCGTCCGGGGCCACCACCACGCCCCAGCATGCGGCTTTCCGTTTCAGTGCGGGGTTGATCAGCTCGGTGCGGTATTCGGCAGCCCGCATCGTCAGGAGTCTTTTTCCACAGCTTTCTTGCCAACCCGAACAGGCCGGCCATCAGGGCACCAACAATTGCCGCTATCGCTGTTTGCCCGAGGTTGATACCAAATACCGTGGGGGCGTTGTCGGTCAGTCTGGGGTTATATGTATCTTCCTCCGACAAGCTAATGCTTTGTATCATTTTTCGATAGATTGGTTCGTAGGAGGCAAATTCATTGGCCAGCGCATAACCCATGAATTGTATATAGCCGTATTCGGTGAGCTTGAGGCCGATTAAACTGTTCACTGTTCCGGCTCCATCGACATCCATTGCCATCCTGGACCAAAGAACATGGATGGAGGAATCGTAAATAGTTTCTCCTACCGATGCATTGGACAGGAAGCTCCCAACCGCTTTGCTGACTTTTTCCAAACCTTCTTCCATCCCGCTGTCGATTTTCTTATAGTCTTTTAGCTGGCCTTCCGGTATTCGTCCGGATCGTATCACCTGAATCAGCACATAGGGGTACTCAAACCAGTTTTCTGTTTGCAGGGATTGGTAGCCATACTCATATGTCAGCTTCTGACCAACGGTCTTTGATACTATTTCCTGATACTGCAAAAGTGCCTCTCTCGGTATTTCAGTCCAATCCTCGGGTATGCTGATTCGATAGTCCTTGCCAGCTTCGAGAATATTTCCCGCACCAAAGGCCGGGAAGGCCAAAATCAATGCAAGAAGAGCGCTATAACTGCTTAGTTTCATGAATAATCCTGTGGATAGAGGGGAGATAGCAGGGGTCAGGTCTTTGATTGATGATTTCAACTCAAATAAATGATTTTCAGCATGTGGAACAGATCCTTGATCTCAGGCCAAAATTATCGATCCGGTAACGGAGAATTCATGATTCAACGACCTGACCCTATGGATTCTCATGTGTTGCACGTTTAGTGGAGTTGAGTGAAAACTTCCGGGTGCTGCTCCGCAATACGCAGAAGAGCCAAAGCCGGGCCTTGTGGTTCACGGCGGCCTTGCTCCCAATCTTGGAGCGTACGCATACTGACACCCAGCAATCCGGCAAATTCGGATTGCGACATTTTGAGTTTTGAGCGGATTACTTGCGCAGGTGAAGGTTCTGAAAGCTCCGTGGCTTTTAATTGAACCTTTCCTTTCTTGTACTGCTGGATTTCTCTAATGCCATCCAATATCTCAGCACCGATATCTCGTTTACTCATGATCGATTGCCTCTGCAATTTCTTTCAGAATATGACCGGGAATCGTCAGACCGCTCCGATTTGCTATAAATCGTAAGCATCCAGATTTCATGATCAGACTTCTTCCAATAGTAGATAACTCGAACACCACCGCTTTTTCCCTTTCCGTCGGCAGCCCAGCGAACTTTCCTGACGCCTCCTGAGCCTTTGACGATATCGCCTGCATCAGGTTTTTGCATAAGATACGTCTGCAAGGCCCGGTATTCTCCATCGGAAAGGTAAGCCGGAAGGAGCTTTGTGAAAGCGGTGGATCTACGAATATCACGCCACCACTATACGGCATTGCCGTATTTTTGCAAGAGGCAGCGCTAGGACTTTGAGGCGTGTAACGCATGATAAACAGGTCCCCGACCATTATCATTTATTCGCAGGCCCCACTGATACTCCCCTGCAACTTGAACCCGACCGCCCACCACTGCCCGTTTTACTTCCAGAAAGTAAAACAGCAGGCGAAACACTCGCAGCAAATGTGGCCGCGAGCGGACCCCGCGGCAGGTGGGACTGAGAGGGCAGGGCGTCACCCGTCCTGCTTCTCCTTTTCACCTCTCCAATCGCCTCCTCGATCGGCCCGATCAGCGCCCCGGCCCTGGGGTAGCCCGCGTACTGGGCGATGAACAGCAGAAACCTCCGGCTACCCGATCAGGGTGGGATTGACCAACATCCACTCTACAACCATAATGAAACCATTTCGCAACCAACTTGAGTTCAAAGATGGCTACCGTTACCTTCAAAAACATACCAGATGACCTGTATGAGCAACTGAAACAGGCCGCCAAAGCGCATCATAGAAGCGTAAACAGCGAGCTGATTCATTGCCTGGAAAAAACGTTCAAGCCAACTCCTGTCTCTGCTGCAGAGCTAGCGGAAAAAGCACTTGCGCTGCGAAGCCGGGTAGTTGCCAAGCAACTGGATATTGACGAAATCAATGCAGCAATACACCAGGGCAGAGAATGATCGTAGCGGACACCAACACCATCGCGTACCTCTACCTGCCTACCGACCAAACAGATGATGTTGTTTCGTTGCTGCACAAAGATCCTCGACTGGGTTGCCCCTTTACTGTGGCGAAGCGAGTTCCGAAATGTGTTGGCACTTTATGTGGGGAAAAACATTATCGACCTGCAGACAGCTATATCAATGCACTCTCAGGCAGAAAGACAGCTTGCGGATAACGAATATACCGTAAATTCCATGGACGTCTTAACGCTAGCTACGGAGACTGGCTGTTCGGCGTATGACTGCGAGTTTGTAGCACTCGCGAAATCGCTAAATCTAAAGCTTGTCACTGGCGATAAGAAACTGGTGCAAACGTTCCCGGAGATAGCGATGACACCCGGGGATTACGTACGCACGGAACCCTGACGTCCTTCAACCACGGCGCGAACGCAATGAGTGCCCTCTCGTTTGAGACTGGTATACCCGTGCTTAATGAAGGCCACTGAAAACCTCTTCATCAGCTTTCAGCAGCCTGTTCCTGGTGAGTTCGAGTACTCCAATAGCCTGCTCTCGAGTGACTGAAGGATACGTCATCCAGAAACTTGTCGAGCCTGTCGCCAGCTTCAAGATGTTCCATCAGAATGCGAACTGGTACGCGTGTGCCCGCGAATACCGGTAATACTGCCGAATCTTAAACCTTCAACGAAGACTATTTCATTGAGGCTGCCCGAGGGCTTGCTTGACAGCATCAAAGTTGAAGCCAAAAAAGAGATATGTCCTATCAATCTCTCATAAAAGTTTGGCTTGCAAAACAGATTCAAGAAAGCCGGCGGTGACCATCAGTGTATTTAGGGTCAGAGTAAAAATCCCTTTATGCTATGCAACCGGTGTTTCGATTTTCCCAGGAAGCTTATTTAATACTGTTTTTTCTAAAGCGATTTTATTCTTGGCATTGTCAATATCAATTCCTACAAGTTTGCCATTTTCATCATAATCAAGAACTACACCTTCAGAGACTTCCTTACTCTCCGAGCTAGTTCCTTCCGATAAATCAATGTAAAGCGAATCTGTTTCTGGATAATAGTTTAGTTTCATGGTTCAAATCCCCTGTCCGGGAAAGCATTGTGAATTGTAATTTTATCTTCAAGAGTAATAACCCTGAGATATCGATTTTCAAACATGGCCCCGTCCACATTCAAATTTGAAAGCAGGGTAAGACAAAAGATACTGTATTCATAACCAGTAGTCCACAAGAGAGATTGCATGCCTTCATCACAATCTCCTGGGTCAATGCCGCTCATTGATTTTCGCCGCCACCGTCCCCAAAGCCAAGATCAATCCAGCGCTCGATCAAGCATTTTCATTCTATGCCAAAACGGCAACCACCCGCGGAAAATGCGGCCAGAAGGGCAGGGCGGTTACTAGCCCCCCTTCTCCTTCTACACCGCCCCAGCCGGCGGCTTTCAGGGCCGGGTCGATCAGCTCGGCGCGAGTCTCGGCCTCATTGAGCGTAACTTCGTTCATGCCTCGTTCGTCTCTCCCGCCAGCATGTTCATGATCAGGCGGATCATGGTCTCCTTGTTGGCCGGATCGGATTCGGCCACCAGCAGGGTCAGGGCAGCCAGACCGACATCATTGATCACCGGCTCGCCGGCCGCGTTCAGCAGGCGGCCATTGCAGCCTCCAGCTCGCAGGCGTTTTCCTCGAGGCGCTTGCGGTTCAACGTCCAGCCCCAGGCGAGGTGCTCGCGCAGGGTGCGGGTGGCCCACTGGCGGAAGCGGGTGCCCTGATGGGATTTCACCCGGTAGCCGACCGAGATGATCACGTCCAGATTGTAGTGCTCGATAGCCCTGGTCACCTGCCGGGCGCCTTCCTGCCGAACTATCCGGAAATCCCGGACAGTTGCTTCACGCTCCAGTTCGCCCTCCGATTACAGGGAGCCGTGCACGTTTCCAGCGAGCTCTTTGCCCTCGCGGTTTACCCCGGCGATATTGTCAGTTTCAAGCCCACTCAATATCAAAGACCTCACCCCAAAGGTTCCACAAAGTTTCCAAAAATCATCAATCAAAGACCTGACCCCAAAGGTTGCTTGCGCCGAATCAAGGCCGCACTTCTGGTCGCTCAACGGACATGGGCTTGAGCTGCAACGAACAGCGCCCCGATCAGAGCAGTTGCATATATGTCATATTAGACATAAACTGCACTCCGTGAGCCCAAAGGACAAGCCATTAGTCTGGCTACATGGAATTGTAAAAACGCCGCCATTCTCCGCGGCCAGCCGATTGGAGGCAGGCTACTTACTGCGGCGACTGCAGCGCGGGGAGAAGCTTTCCCTGCCGCAATCGAGACCCATGCCATCAATCGGGCCTCGTTGCCATGAGCTGCGCATTACAGACAGGGACAAGATTTGGCGCGTGATGTACCGAATAGACTCGGATGCCATTGTCGTAGCCGATGTATTCATGAAAAAGACTGAGGCTACACCCAAGAAAGTAATTGATACCTGTAAATCCAGATTCAGGATGTATGACGATGCAAGATAGTAAGCGGAAAAAACTGGAAAAAGCCGGGTGGAAGGTCGGCAGCGTTGAGGAATTCCTGGGTCTTACCCCGGAAGAGTCCGCATATATCGAGATGAAACTTGCGTTGAGCCACAACCTCCGGCAACGCAGGCTCCACAACAAGCTGAGCCAGATTGAATTAGCCAAAATGGTTCACTCCAGTCAGTCGCGCATAGCAAAAATGGAAGCCGGTGATCCAAGCGTTTCCATTGACCTGATCATGAAATCACTCCTGGCCCTGGGCGCCTCTCCCAAGGATGTAGCCGAGGCTATATCCTCGGGTGTATCTCACGCGGCATGAGAGATTTGAGATTTGGGGTCAGAGTAAAAACTCAATCGTGAAACGCTTATCTCATGAGTGGAATGCAAAAGGAAATGGATGGTTTTTACTCTGACCCCAAATCTCCGGGTGAGGTGCTCGCGCAGGGTGCGGGTGGCCCACTGGCGGAACTTGACGGCGCGGCCTGAGTTGACCCGATAGCTGACGGAAATGATTGCGTCGCGGTTGTATTGCTTGACGCGCCGCCGCAGCTGCCGCTGGGTGAGCCAGACTGTTTCCTGGTCTGGGTCCAGCCGTTGTGCGGCGTAGCCGCATTATTCTGTAAGCGCTGGTTACAGGGCGATACTGAATATTCCAATTTCAGGTTCATTTCGCAGTATCTCGATTGCCTGGGGTACCAACGGAATCAAGTCTTCAAGTCGAGTTCGATAAGAACGCAGAATAACCACTGATACAAGAAGTGATGAAGAATTCTGCTGGTATTCAATTCCCCGATCAGCAGTTATCAGTGCAGTAAATCCCTCCGATGCCGCATTCGCGAGAAGCTCTCCGTTCTTCATGCCCGCCCATCCTGATTGAGGAACTGTGCGTACTTCTATCTCTTTTGGGAAGTGCTCCGCAAGCTTGCGCGGAATGGATTCATCAAGCAGCAGCTTCATCGGCTTTCAGCAGCCTGTTCTTGGCGAGTTCGAGTACTCCAATAGCCTGCTCTCGGGTGACTGAAGGATAGTCATCCAGAAACTCGTCGAGCCTGTCGCCAGCTTCAAGATGTTCCATCAGAATGCGAACTGGTACGCGTGTGCCCGCGAATACCAAAGCCCCGCCCAGAATCTCAGAATCTTGTGCAATATACTTACTGCTCATGGTCTCCACCTCATAGACGAGTTTACTCCTATAGAGGCAGGATGCCTAATCCCGCACCGCGTATCTGGGTTCAGAGTAAGAACCACGCTTTTCTTGCGTTTCACCCAGTTGATAAGCGTTTTACGACTGAGTTTTTACTCTGACCCCAGTCCCCTCTGGAACCCTGACCCGATAGCCGACCGAGATGACCGCATCCAGGCTGTAGTGCTTGCGCTTGCGTTTGACCTCTCGCCCGCCTTCCTGCTGAACTTGTAAGAAATCCTTACAAGTTGCCTCCTCCACCAGTTCGCCTTCCTCGAAGACGTTCTTCAGGTGCATGGTGATGTTCTGGGGCTTGACGTCGAACAGTTCGGCCATTTGTGCCTGTGTCAGCCAGACTGTCTCCTGGTCCGCGTCCAGCCGTACTTCGACGGCCTTGTCGGCATCTTCATAGATGATAATGGGGTTTTGACTTTCCGTAGTCATGCGACGTCCTCCTCCTTGAGGGCTGGGTTGGGTACTACTTTATCTGCTGTCAGTTCGCCGGAGAAGGCTTTTTGCAGCAGGGATTGTTTGAGTTCGGTTAGGGCGGTGAGTTTTTGTTGGTAGATGGATTTCGAAGCGATGTTGACTCGACTTCAACACGCTTCAACTTGCGATTGATCTTGTCCTGTACATGCTAAAAGATGGTAACTGGACTGACCAACGTTCTGCAAGATCTCGATGTTTACTTGCACTCTAATGCTGATGCCATGTAGCGCTGCATCTCAACGCTGCATCTGTGGCGACTGCAGAGTGTAATCGAGCCAGTCCATTTTTACCAAGTCAGCATTACAATACGTGATCTGGAACAATCATTCGTAACACTCCATTATGCTCTGTATCAGCGAAATGGCCAGCAATGTCCTGGATACGTACCGTCACGAGCAACAGAAGTAGTTCGCCTTCATGAAGTCATTCTCTGAGTCATGTCTTCGTGTAGTAATTTATTTGCTTTAATCTAAGAGATACTTACCTGCGATCCAGTGTAAATCTGTCGGATCCTAACAATCGGTACAGCTCCGCGATCATACCTCTTTTGCCTAGGCTAGCATCGTCCCTGATACGTAGCTAGTAGTCAGATACTATTTTACTTAGTGTCTCCACCCAGCCACCCCGCTGGCTGAACACCGAATTCAGATAACTCTCAAACAACTCGCGGGCATTGGCGAGGTTCTTTTCGGTATTGGCGATCGCTGCGTCGATCCCCGCGAAGGCTTCATCGAGGATGGCGACGATGCGTTTTTGTTCGGTGAGGGGTGGGAGTGGAATCCAAGTCGATTTGAATAAATGGTCAGCTTTACACGTATTACCGTCGCGCCAGTGCCCTGCTTCAGTAGCTTCCGCGATATCGAAATCCAAACGAAGATAGAAAACGTACATCAATACTTGTCGATTTCGAGAACTATCCTTCGAAGTCCATGATTGATCGCGGCGTCTTGATCAAGAAGGCATACTTTACCCAAGCCTACTCGCGTTGCTAGTAACTACATCTGCCAGCGGGAATTACGTTCGGATCGAGCTTTCCTTGATCGCTTTTTCTGAAACGCAAAACTCCGTGCCGAGACAGAATCTCATTCCGCATATGCTGACCGTTGATCCAATGGAATCACATCTGTCATGAAAGCTGGATTACGTCTCGATGGTGTGCCGCGACCTATTACATTGCAGACATCGCCAAGCGTGCTTATTAGCCCACCCCTCCCTCATAACATCCCCCGAATCCCTTCCAGAATCTCCTCGCTTTCCTTGTCCAGCGTCTCGATCTCGTTGATGATCACCTCGGGGTCGCGCAGGGGTTCGGCCTCGGCCTTGTTGGGGTTCTTGACCGACAGGTCAACGCTGTCCGGGTCGATGTCGGCGGCATCCAGCGTCCAGGAGTTTTCCGAATCCTCGAAGCCGGCCTGGCGGGCGACGAAGTCGGCCAGGTCGTCGTCGTTGAGCGGGTTGGTCTTGCCCAGGCTGCGGCCGGGGTCGAGCTGGTAGTACCAGATCTTGCGGGTGGGGGCGCCTTTCTCGAAGAACAGCACCACGGTCTTCACGCCGGCGCCGAGGAAGGTGCCGCCGGGGCAGTCGAGGATGGTGTGCAGGTTGCAGCTATCCAGCAGCTCCTTGCGCAGGGCGCGGGAGGCGTTGTCGGAGTTGGAGAGGAAGGTGTTCTTGATGACGATGGCGGCGCGGCCACCGGCGCGCAGATACTTGATGAAGTGCTGCAGGAACAGGAAGGCCGTCTCGCCGGTCTTGATGGGGAAGTTCTGCTGGATCTCCTTGCGTTCCTTGCCGCCGAAGGGCGGGTTGGCGAGGATCACGTCGTAGCGGTCCTTCTCCTGGATGTCGGCCAGGTTCTCGGTGAGGCTGTTGGTGTGGACGATGTTGGGCGCCTCGATGCCGTGCAGGATCATGTTCATGATGCCGATCACGTAGGGCAGGCTCTTCTTCTCCTTGGCGTAGAAGGTGCGCTTTTGCAGGGTGTCGAGATCGGCGGTGGACAGGTGGCTGCCGTCGCCCGGTTTGTCCTTTGAGCCTTCGGCGCCCTGATGTTGAAAGCCATAGCGCAGGTAGTCGTGGGCCTCGCACAGAAAGCCCGCCGACCCGGCGGCGGCGTCGTAGATGCGCTCGCCGATCGTCGGTTTGATCACCTTGATCATGGCGCGAATCAGGGGCGCGGGGTGTAGTATTCGCCGCCGTTGCGCCCGGCGTTGCCCATGTTCCTGATCTTGGCTTCGTACAGGTGTGACAGCTCGTGCTTTTCCGCCTGGGAGCGAAAGCTCAGGGTGTCGATCAGCTCCAGCGCGTCGCGCAGGCTGTAGCCGCTGGCGAACTTGTTGCGGATCTCGCTGAAGATCTCGCCGATGCGGTATTCCAGTGTGTCGGTGTCGCTGGCGCGTTCGCGAAAGCCCTGCAGGTAGGGAAACAGCTCGCCGTTGACGAAGGCGATCAGGTCGGCGCCGGTCAGCGCCTCGTCGTGGTCGAATTCGCCGCTGGCGGTCTTGGGCGCGGCCCAGGCCGACCAGCGGTAGGGCTCGTCGATGACGAAGCTGTACGGCTTGCCTGTCAGCTCCGCCTCCTGTGCGCGCTCGTACTCGAGGTCGTCCAGGTACTTGAGGAACAGCATCCAGGAGGTCTGCTCGGTGTAGTCCAGCTCGGTGGCGCAGCCGGCCTCTTTCCAGAGTACGTCGTCGATGTTGCGGAAGGTTTGTTCGAACATTGTTATTCCTACCCCTCCGGGCCGAAGGCTTTTCTTTATGACTTTAGCTCAGCCAAGATAATCTACAGGCTGCGAGATAATCTGCATATGGCAGATCGGCGATATTTCTCGGCCATAGAAGTAATAACTCGAAGGGCATATCCCCATTAGTGCCCGGAATCATAAATCAAATACCTGGCCCTCCAGGCGCTATGATTACCACTATCGCTCAAGCTGTGAAGGGTCATTCACGTAGTCGGGCCGCCAATCCCCCACTTCTGGAAAAATAAGGCGCCCTTCCAGTAAAACAACCCACGGCAGTCGGACGCTTTGTCCAGATGTGCGCGCCGACTTCTACGTCGGCTGTACAGTCAGAGTGTACCTAAGTATATTGTGCGAAGCCGAGGACGGGCAAAATTACTCGAATAAAGAGCGGAGCGGCAGGAAGCGCAGAATAGTCGTGATCAAATTCTCGCTCTTTCGTAGTGCGTTCGAGGAAAAGACAGAGCTTTTCAAGACTGACATTGCCTCTGCTGGCACTTGAATGCGCGTTGCGAACGCCCTTGAAGTGACCCGCTGGCAAGCCTGGCAGTGGCACGTATATGACACAAACGGAGGGGCTTCGCAGCGGTAGCTAACAGCCGCGCACTGGCATCCGCCTTCAAACAGTACTGTAAGCAACTTCCGGTCCTCTAGCCGCTTTGGGGTTCAGGCCTTTGATTTATGATCCTGGCTCGATCAGATAACGCACAACCCAACGGTACTTGGGGTTAGAGTAAAAGACACGGATTTTCTTTTGCGTTCCACTCATGTGTTAAGCGTACTACGGTTGAGTTTTTACTCTGACCCAAGATCTCGCTCAATCCGCTTCCGCGGAATCAGCGTGTCTATCTTTTCCAGAAACACTTCGCAACGCATCTTGTACTTTTTCGTGGCGTATTCGGTTCTAGCAAATGTCAATTGAGTCATGGGTAACACCCTTTTGCCAGGTCGATGCTATTATCGTAGAATCGAGGGATTATTCGAGAATTTCCGTAGGACGTTATGCTGGCGAGCATGGAATGTGGCTCTGACTGTGAGCAACCTCTTAGACTTTGCTGAATTTATAGAACTAGCGTAAGGAATTCAACGTGCCTGCCATTATTGCTGCGATATGGACTGCAATTGTATTCATAGTGAAGGCAATTATCGGCATACTTTTCTGGGGCAGCTTTTTGGTTTACTTCTCTAAGAAAAGTCAAGGAGAAATGCAAAGCCCGATTGAAGTTCATACATAAGATGGTTACTTGGACGGAAGAGGAGTGTTGCGCCTATGCCAATTGGAAGGACAACCCCGACTCGGATGACTGGGAAAGAACAGCAAGCCTACAACCGAGGAAAGAAGCTCCAATCAGAACGGCAACATCCAGAAAGGGGGCGAAAATCTTTAAGGGACGACCCGGAAGCTACATGCATGGGCAGCAGAAATAGAAACCAAGTATTTCGACGAGCTGAAAGAAGCTGATCAGCCAGCGGCCCTATGCTAAAGAAAATTTTCTGAAAGAGATTGAAAGCTGGACTGAAAGGCAGTGTTTCGCCTATGCCAACTGGAAACACAACACTGAATCTGACAAGTGGATGCGTGAGCAGGCATACAAGCGCGGAAAAAAACTAAAGTTTGATCGAGAGTTTAAGAGCACCGACCGTTAATTGGTATTTGGGGGTCAGAGTACAGGCCACGCATTTTCTCTTATGCGCTCCACTCATGCGCTAAGTGTATTGACGGTTCGAGTTTCTACTCTGCTCCCAAATCGTCGGATGGCCGTAACCGACCGGTAAACCCATCTTGAGCTAACCGCACAGAGCTGGATAGTGTCCACTTAAATTTACGTGGACACCTATTATGGATGAGTTAAGCGCACCTGTAATCCCCCCATTTTCCACCGGAGTCACCAGTAGAACGTTTACCCGTCATTGGGCATCTACGCCGCCATTGCCATGTGCTGTTTCGGCGTAAATCCAGCGAGCGCCATGTTCGGACGCTCGTTATTGTAGTGCCACAGCCAGGCCGTGGCGTAGTCCTGTACCTGCTGCAATGATGTAAACAAGTACCTGGCGAGCCAGTCGTAACGCACCGTACGATTGTAGCGTTCGATGTAGGCGTTCTGTTGTGGCCTGCCCGGCTGAATATAATCCAGCTTGATGCCGCGCCTTTCAGCCCAAGCCTGCAGCACACCGCTGATGTATTCCGGACCGTTATCACACCGAATCGCCGACGGCTTGCCGCGCCATTCGATCAACTGATCCAATGTCCTGATCACGCGAGCCGCAGGCTGGGACAGGTCCGCTTCAATGACCAGTCCCTCGCGATTAAAGTCATCAATCACGTTCAGCAACCGGAACGTGCGGCCATCGGCCAACTGGTCGTGCATAAAGTCCATCGACCAACACTGGTTGGCACCGGCAGGCACAGTCAGCACCTCGGGCCTTTCCCTGATCAACCGCTTTTTGGGCTTGATCCGCAGATTGAGCTCCAATTCGCGGTAAATCCGATAGACTCGCTTGTGGTTCAACCCATAGCCCTTCACATTACGCAGGTATAGAAAGCACAGGCCAAAACCCCAGTTCCGCCAAGTCGATGTCAGTCGAATCAGCCAGTCGGCAATCTCGGCGTTTTCATCGGAGAGCTTCGGTTCGTACCGATAGCAGCTCTCGCTGATCCCGAAAGCCAGGCATGCTTGGCGGATACTCAGCCCCTTTCGCCCACGGGCATTGATTGCCATCTCGCGGTGCAGAGATGGCCTCAGTACTTTCCCTCGAGCGCCTCTTTGCGTACCTCCGAGATCAGGCGCTCCTCGGCGTACATTTTCTTCAGGCGCCGGTTCTCTTCCTCAAGCTCCTTCATCCGCTTCATAAGCGAGGCGTCCATGCCGCCAAACTTGGACCGCCATTGGTAAAAGGCGGCACTGCTCATGCCATGTTCCCGGCACAGATCCGGGACCGGCACGCCGCTTTCCGCCTGTTTCAGAATCGCTAAAATCTGGCTATCGCTATATTTTGATCGTTTCATGCAGAATCTCCTCCGTTTAGTTTACGGGAAAACTCTACTTATGACTCCTGTGGATTCTTGGGGGGATTACCCTCGGACTGAGCCGAATCATCTATTTCGGAAAGAAGTTGAAAGATTTGCTCGCAGTAGGAGCCAATTTACGACCGAAGCTAGCGCCAGTGTAAGGGCCACTGGTTCTCAAATCTTTCACCGGAACAATGGGCGGCAGTATGTCGCACAAATAACCGTATGCCTTTTCTCAGCAAATCGAAGCTGATTGTAATCGCCGCCAAACTCTACGTTAGGCTTTTCGGCGGCATTCGTAGCGCTCATTTTTTCAATAGAAATAGTAAAGCCTCTGGCTTTCGCCATGAGCATTGTACGTGTCACTTGGCTCATAACAGATTCACTCTTGTTGACGGAGGTCACGCGAAAAAATCGATCGTTTTCTGATAATTCACTGAGTAAGCCCTCTAACACGTCTATATATTTCAGTTGCGCTCTAATTGCTTCCTCTTTTCTGGAAGCCGAATCCAAGCTACTAATCTTTAGGTGATAGTGTTCAATAACGGAACTGACCGCATTCAGACGTGCGGCAGATTCCAATGCGGTCGCTTGTTGCAGTAGCGCTCGCCCTGAAGCTTCTTGAGCTTCTGCAGCCCTTGAGAGCTCATTGCGAGTTAGCTCCAACTCCTTACGCTGAGCCCCAACTCTTCCCGCTGCATATATACGGTGTAGATCAACCCCGCAAAAGCGAGGCCCGAAAATAACGTGTTGATTGCTCCAAATGAATCACCGAATTGGGCTCTCAATTCCCACGCGTCTAAAGTGCAAGAGATAGCAAGTGCACCCACGATATAGACGCCAACGACGGCCGCAGCCAAAATAAATAACGCGCTGAGTGGGCTTGTATTTATATCAGTCATCCTCTAACTCCGAGAGCAATTGATAGATTTGCTCTGAAACAGATGTTTAGCTCGTCATAAGTGCCTTTGCAGTAGGAATGTCCTTCTCTACGTTGGTTCGATCCTAATTGGTGGGGGCAGCACATTTACTAGCACTGGGTATTCAGTCCCACCTGATCTAAGAGATCATTGTAGTGCATCCAAATATTTGAGCCGGGCCTAAAGTGTTGTCTTCTCTTAGGAATCTTGTCTATCGCAATTGTAGTTCCGCGAGCTTTTGCCATCAGCACTTTTCTATTACTGGCCATTTCGCCCTCTTACTGACATGTACCAAACATGTACCAAACATGTACCAAGACATACTTTTTAGTCTATAATATCCGTGGGTTACAGATGTTGCCCAGATACACGTAGGCAAAGTCGCCCTCGATCTTCTGGTTGCGCCAGCGCTCGATGTGCTTGTAAACCTTTTTTTATTGTGATTGGAGATCGTGCCCGAAGAAACCCGGGTACCCCATAAGGCCTCGGTAATATCTTCCACGCGGCGCACGGACACCCCGGCCAGGTACATCTGGACGATAGCCTCTTCTATGGAGATGTCGCGGCGCCGAAGACGTTCGATAATTGCGGTCTCAAAGGTCTGTTTCCTTAGCTCGGGCACCTTGACGTCGACCTCGCCGGCTTTGCTGTGGAGCTTGCGCGTGTAGCTGCCAGCCCGTGTATCGACGCGGTCAGGCGAGTGTTCGTACCGCTGGGCCTTACACATGCTCATCGGCCTCCGCGTCCAGCATGGCGTTCAGAGTCTCCTCGACAGTGCCCCTGACCATCTCGTCCAGGTGGCCTCGAATCTCGCTCTCGTCGATTCGTATAACTTTGCTCAATGGCTTTGTGCTATCGTTCATTTGGGTGGTCCTTTTTGGTTCGTTACTGTGGTTTGGCGATTACAGTTTAAACAAACCGGGGGCCACCCCCTTTAAAAAATGTGCGAAATATAATTTACGTTATCTACCAGTTCATGTTGATTTTCAACTCTTCCCTTTCTGTCTCCACCAACTCGACTCAAAATTTCTAATAGACTCCAGTAACTCTTTATGACTATCCGTGTCTGAATATTGAATTATATTGAGATTCATTGTGTCTTGAATCACTCCAACGACGGAATCATGTAATGCCCTTTTAGGAAGCAGCATAACGTGACATCGGCTGCTACTATGCTTAAACAATGTATCCTCCAATAAAAGTTTGATGTCTGGGTCGTTAACACCACAACCTCAGAAAAACAAAAGTATGAGTTAATGCAAGCGCCTCTAGCACTTCATAGAATGTGGAGTACTTCGTGCGAGCTTCCGCGTATTCAGCCCTTGTAAAGATTAGGTTGTTCAGGTGAGTCTATTGTTCCATGAACTTTCAGAATTAGCCTTCCAGAGCCACGTATACTAAGATATAACGTCTGCATCGTAGTGCTGCTTCACCACAATTGATCCGTTTGCTTCGCTATTTGCGTACGTCTCATATATCTTGTCGAAGTTTGGTGTCGCCACAATCCTAGAATCCAAAGCAAAGATTTCCTTGTGGATCTCTGCCGGCTGATAGGCCGGCGTAAGGAATTCCTCCGTAACAACCCTGGTGAATTCTTCCTTCCTAGCTCCCTCTTGATCACTTCACAAGCTGTCAGATAATCATTCTCTTTTAACAGTTTTTTTATATGAGCTTTGGGAGTAATATCCTCGAGTGCGCTTTGCAAGAATGAAAACCAAGTCTTTGGTCGTCTACCGTCAGCATTGATGCTATTCAGTGAAATCCGGAGCCTAAAAAACGACACATCGACGCCTCGCGACATCGCTGACAACTTCTTTTGGCCACTTAACCATCGACATCCCCGATATTGCACAGCAATTTCTCCGCGATGCTAGAATAAATGCCTTCGGCGTATTGGACTTTTTGGAATGCGCCCTTAACGGACACCATCTTTTGCTTTTAAACCGAATATCGGCACATTTGCAGTCTGAGACATCGGTACTGAGGTGTGAAGATTCTCAATTTCACCGAGGAAAAAATCCTCAATATGAATAGCGTCTTCAACAATCGAACATATCTGCCTTTCTATCATTTTTGGGATTTGTTTAGATATTTTTTCGTATGCTTTAACGTGAACCTTTTCACCTCTCACAGTTTTGGCTTTGTATTGCTGAAGCACATAGCCAGAAAATTTTAAATTCCCAGATAAACTCTTCGTCATATATTTCGTAAGGCTCGCCCTCTTCTTCTTCGTATTCATTCAAGCCTTCTTCAATGCCCTTTTTCCACTTGGTCAATGACAGGTTGATGTTCTCTAAGGCCATCAAACTAAAGATGTCTACAGCCATAGGAATTAGAAAGTAGTCAGAGGCGATCAAGACAGAGCGGTTTATTGCGCCCAACGAAGGACCCACATCAAAAAAGATGTAATCGTATTCCTGATACTGGAGCTTTAAATGTTGAAAAACCAAGGTTGTTTGCAGACCCCGAGGGTCTCCTGATGTTGCTGATTTCCAATCTGAAGCTTAACAGGTCCTCACTGAAGCGCAAGTCTTGGATCACCTGGGATTACGTCAACCTTAAATCTTCCTGATTTGATGGGCTTTATCTTCTTATCAAGGTATCCCCTTGCTCGCCTAACCGGTGATAAAAATGATTCAACGCTTTCTCTCTTCGCCTTACCGTATATAGCTTCAAGTTGTTCGTCAGACAATATATAAGTAGTGCTATTGCATTGAGGGTCTGCATCTATGACAAGTACCTTCTTCGCCTTTTTCATTGACAAGAAGGCTGCAAGGTTGCAAAGGAGTGTCGTTTTGCCAACTCCTCCCTTGTTGTTAAAAAATACGATGCTCTTCATTGCGATCCTTCATTTACATTGTTCAAGATAAGAAACATGTCGCTAACGCTTCAATCAGCCAGAAGCTTCAGCGGTCGGATGCACTGACTTGTCGGCCCATTCTCGCAATGTATCAACCAGCCCAGGATCAACAGAAACTCATCTAAGCTAATGGACCTGCTTTCATTAAGGAATTTATCAAATATCGAATCCCAAAGCTCGCGTTGCGATGAGTATCCCAACCAAGGCAAAAATAAGGGCATGAGCTCGGAGCCATCTAATTGATCAATTCGTGCTTGAGTTATATGAGCAGATTCAAGCAAATCCCCTAAAGAGTCGAAACTTTCAGATTTTGAGAAAGGCCGACCCTTTTTTATTTTTAAAATATCAACCAATTTTGATCTAATCTCATCTTCCGTTCTTTCATAAATCTCATTTGATTGAGCGAGGTTAAATGCATAATTTTCTATGCAGTACTTTTTCAATTGATAAAATCCGGTTCCCGCATGCTTCCACAATCTTTGACCATCGCCATCTACCACAAAACGCAGTTCCAATCCGCCTTCATCCATGCTGCGGCGATACAAACTTTTTACATTAAAGGAGTGCCCACATCTGGACGCAAAGAACTTCTCGATATTAAAGCAGCAGCGAGTGCATCAAAATAGCATCTGTGGCCTTCATCTTCACAAAATACTGTGAAATGTGACTGTCCACCTGCTTTCAATGCTTCGTAAGCGTCTTCAACTAACTTTTCTCGCTGGTCTTTTGGCAATCGGTCTGTTACCTTTATCGATCCATTTTCCCAAAAAAGAAACCGAACACATTCTCTGAAATCTGGATTAACAACGACCCTACTGTGAGTGGCAATTATCAATTGCTTATCGTAAAAATTCGAAAAATTAAGTAGATATTGAAAAAGTAGCTTTTCTAAATGCCAATTAAGGTGGGTCTCCGGTTCATCAATAAGAAAGATGTCGAACTGATCTCTTAATGTATAAAGATTTAATATAAGGCTGAATAGTTCGGACTTGCCACATGAGAGTCCAGTTATCGGAACTTCTATGCAGCGCTTCTTAATAGTCGGTCTAGGGAGGCCTTGACCTCCATCCCAGCTAGCAGAGATCTCGTACTCACTAAATACAGATTCAATAACGGAGTTGAACTCCGTGACAACAGAGTTCATTGATTCAATTCGTTCGCCGCCGGTTCGATCTAGCTTGTCAAAATAGAACATGAACAGCTCACCAAACGAGGAATAATTGTTGACATCCCCCTGTATTGAAATGTTTGTTGATCGCGTCTTGAGAAAAGTTGGAGTATGATTTATTTTCCCTACGCATCTTCTGAACAATTTGATTTAAATCGTGCCTTTCAGAATTACGTTTTGGATTTATGGCGAAAACTCTATTTTGTTGATAAGAATCTGAATTATAGGCGTTAATACTTCCACCGCCCTTCAATGCCTGAAGTAGTTTAGTTTTCCCAGTGCCATTCTCTCCGGCTACTATATTGAGGCCACGCTTAAAGTGTATCGCAAAGGATATCGCGCCTCCAATTCATTTACGGTAACTTTTTCTGCTTTCATTCTAAGTGTTCAGTTTTGGAAGGCTAACGCCTCGCAGATCGGCGCCAAAACCGCGCAGCGGTTTTGGCGTCCCAATAGCCTGCACTTCTTATTGTGCCAAACCACTGCGTCACTACTTGTGTAAGAATGCCAATCAGCCACATGTCCCCTAGTTGGAGACGATACCTCCATGACTGCCGATATATCTTGTCCTTGAGATCATCAATGTACTCGCGACCCTTCGTAGTAACGCCTCGCCAGTTTAAAGCTTTAATTGAATCCTTCGCGTCGAAGAAAGTTGGGGCTTACCGCGCTACGAGCATATTTTTCCTCAATGAGCTCAGCAGCTAGTTCATATTCTCCTTCACTTGGACCGTTCTTGAGGATATTTATATAGAGCTTCTCGCCAACTTTTATCTCTTTTCATTCTTCTCTGGACTCTGAGTAAATCTAGGCGAGGCGCGAGTAGATAGAGCGTATGCATTTTTACACCCGCTTTGGTTTTCTAACGGTGCCCAGGCAAACAGTTACAGACACAAATCGATCGTCGTGGAGTCCAGTGCATAGACCGTGTTCGAGAATTTCAGCCTGAGATTTTCCGTTGCATAAAGCTTGCGGGCCTGCGCGATCAACCGTTATGCAAAGTCGGCGTCGATACGCCAGTCCCGACGTTCGTTGGTATCGGTCAGAGTGGCGCGGTGTACCGGCGATCGAATGCCCATATGTTAGAGCATCGGGGCTTGCGCCGTAGGCAAGCTTCGATATCGCGCAAGCTTGCCCGATAGGTCAACTGCCCACATGTCACGACGCGGCAATGCTCCGCACAGGGCAGAGTGCGAACGCAATATCCCCCATCGTACCGAGAGACCACCTGGTGAAAGGTTTTCCACGGAAGACAATTCATGATCTGAGCAAACAGCTTTTTGCCGTATTTCATATGGACCTCTGGCGGTAATAGTCCACAAAGGGGATATTTTGCCGGATTCCCGTTCAAATCGGGACACCCAAAATACGCCGTAAGTCATTATGATACGTGGAAAAATTCCGTGTCATCGAAGTTTTAACCGGACAGCAGTGAGTCCCACTGATAGTTACGCGCAGTGTCAGACTTGGACGTCATCAATTCGATGTCTGTTTTCATCACAAAAGCAAAGCCGGGCAGGACGCCTTCCCAAAAACAGTGGTCGCTGCCCACATTTGACGTTGAGGACCAGGCGCCGCGGCTGAGACTGCCTGTATAGCCAGTATTCGAGAGGAGGGCTTGCGCGTGTATTCATCGCCATTCCCTGTGCCGGTGGGCGACGCGGTGCCGGTGCGTCGCTTCAGTCCCCAAACGGTAAGATCAATCCAGCACTCGATCAAGCGTTTTTATTCTATGCCATAAAGGGGCAGGGCAGTTACTAGCCCCCTTCTCCTTCTCCACCTCCCCAATCGCCTCCTCAATCGGCCCGATCAACGCCGCGGCCCTGGGATAGCCCGCATACTGGGCAATAAACAGCAAAAACTCCCGCGCCTCGTCCGCGTTGATCTCGCCGCGCTTGAGTGAGGCCTTGATCTGGATCTTGAAGGTGGTGGGCTCGCCCTTTTCGGCGATGATGCCCAGCAGCAGGATGCGCTTGTCGCGCATGGAGAGGGTCTCGCGGGTCCACAGCTCGGCGAAGAGCTGCTTGAGCATCACGTCGGTGAAGGCGTAGCCCTCCGGCGGCACGACGACGTCGCCGGCGTACACGTCCTTGATGGTTTTTTCGCCGAGTGCGCGGCGTTCGTTATCGTCCATCGGTTTCTCCTTTTGTATGCGGGCCGGGTTTCAGTCCAGGGTGCCGAACAGCTTGTCGTAGAGCAGCGTGATCGTGGCGTAGTTGCCCTTGTGCATGTTCTCGTGGTGCACGTGGTGCTTGGCGACGATCCAGTTCAGCGTGTTGAAGGGAAAGTGGGGGATTTTGAAATACACGTGGTTGATCTGGTTGAGCTGGAAGTAGAGCACGAAGGTCACCACGATGGTGGCCAGGTGGAACGGCCCCAGCAGCGCGGCCAGCACGACGACGGTGGCCATGTAGCCGCCGAGCCCGACGAAGGTTTCCAGCGGGTGCACGTAGTGCGCGTCCAGGTAGGTGGGGTTGCGCGCCTGGTGATGCACCGCGTGGACCTTGCGCATGGCGCCGTTGCCGTGGAACCAGAAACGGTGCGCGCAGTAGTAGAAGAAGTCGTACACCATGAGAATGATGACGCCGTCCAGCAGCATCTGCCACCAGGGCTGTGCCTGCATGGTGATGCAGAAGGGCAGCAGCAGCAGGAAGAAGGTGATGTTCAGGTATTTGCCCACCTGCTGGCTGGAGCGCACCATCGGCGGGTACTTGTCCTTCTTCCACTTGAGCTTGTCCTGCTCCTTGTTCATCTGGCGCATTTGCGCCAGTTCGGGGTGCTTGAACAGCAGCCACTTGCCGATGATCGTAATGCCGGCGATCAGCGCCAGCGCCGCGAGGGAGCCGAGGATGTTGTAGTGCTCCCAGATTGTGGCCATCAATTCGTTCATGTCGTCATACCTCTGTGATCAGGATGGCGGGTTCAGCAGTTCGCGCGCCAGGGCCTGGCTGCCCTGTTCGCCGAGCCGCCGGCGCAGTTGGGAGGCCAGTTGGCCGATATCCGCCCGCTCGTCGTCTTCGAATACCTCGCGCTCCGGGCACAGGCTCTGGTAGAGCGTGCGCAGGGTCGCTTTCAGCCGGCCCAGCGCCGCGTCGCCGACTACCGCGGCGAATTCCGCCTCGAGTTCGGTGACGCCGGCGACGGAGTCCGCGATCAGTTGTTCGCCCCGGGCCGTGAAAAACAGCACGACCTGGCGCGCGTCCGCCGGGTCGGTTTCCCGGCGCAGGTAGCCCAGGTGCTCCAGTTCGCCGGCGATCGCGCTGATGGCCTGCTTGCTGACGTCCTGGATGGCCGCCATCTGCCGGATCCTGCCGCCCTCGGGGCCGATCAGGGTGAGGACGTGGCCGTAGCACAGTTTCAGGCCCGGGTGGCCACGGGCCCGCGTCAGCTCCATCAGTCGCTGCACGGTGTGGTCGGAGAGACGCGGCAGCAGGCCGCCCATGCCGCGATAGCGCTGCTCGGGTTGGGCGTGCATTTGGTTGCCGTACCGGGCTTTTTGTTGCCGGGCTGTTTGTTACCGGGAAGGCGCGGCCCCAGATCGAGCTCGGTGTACAGCCGCCCCAGGGTGCGGCTCGCGTCCTCGAAGGCCTCGGGGCCGGTCAGGCGCGCGAAGCCCTCGTCCATTTCGCGCACGATGCGGATGCCGTCGCGGCGCAGTCGCTCGCCGCGGGCCGTCAGCGTCAAGCGCCGCGCGCGGCCGTCGTCGGGGTCGGCGGCGCGGGCGACGTAGCCCGCCGCCACGATCGGTTTGACGCCCTGATTGCAGGCCTGGCGGGAAATGCCCAGGGTCTGCGCCAGCTCGGAAAGGCGCCGGCCGTCGCTGCCGATCAGCGTGATATAGGGGGCAAAGCCGAGGCGCAGGTCGCGGTGGCCGCAGGCCTCCTGCAGCGTCTGCATCATGTGCGTCTGCAGCGCGCGGGACACACCGATCAGGTGCCGGGAGAAGTTGTCCCGGTAGCGGTTCCACACGGTGCCGGATTCCGCCCGGCGCGGATTGGCGGCGTTCATGGGGCAAATAGTAAAGGTCGATTGACGATTAGTCAATACGAGTTGACATGTTCGCAAAACACCATCTAGACTGCATCGGCTGTACGCGAGCCGCCCACAGGCTGGGCGCGCGGTCGCCGCGGACGCGGATGAGCGCGGTCGCAGACGCAGATGAATAGATGAATAAGAGTAGCGGTACCACGAGCTGCGGCGCCGCCGGAAGAATCCATGAGCGGGAAGAATCCATGAGCGAAAAGAACAAACAGCAGGTCGGGTTCGTCGGTCTCGGCGATATCGGGCGACACATGGCCGCGCACCTGGTGTGCGACGCTTTCGACACCCACGTTTTCGACCTGGTGCAGGAGGCGGTGGACAACCTGGTCGAAGCCGGCGCCATCGCCGCGCCCTCGGTGGCGGACATGGCGCGCACGTGCAGCTACATCGGCGTCTGCGTCAACAACGCCGACCAGGTCGAGTCCGTGCTGTACGGCGACAACGGCGTTTTCGAGCACGCCCGGGAGGGCACCCTGATCGCCGTGCACAGCACGGTGACGCAGGCCATTTTGCTGAAGTGGGCAGCCGAAGCGCAGCAGCGCGGCCTGCGGCTGGTGGACGCGCCGATGACCGGCGGCGCCAGCCGCGCGCAGGAGGGCACGCTGTGCTACATGCTCGGCGGCAGCGCGGAGGATCTGGCGGCGGTGACCCCGATGCTCGACACCTCGGCGGAGAAGATCGTGCACGCCGGCCCCGTCGGCTGCGGCATCGCCCTGAAGCTGTGCAACAATTTCATGCAGTACACCGAATTCACGATTCTCGCCGAAGCGGCGCGGATGGCGGACGCCTGCGGCCTGTCCCTCGAGGTGATCCGGGAGGTCGGCCTGTCGAACGGCGTGGTCAGTCCGCAGTCGTACCAGTTTGTCAGCGGGCGCAACGGCCTGGCGCCGGCGTGCAGCGACGAACAGATGGTCGAGATCATGGGCTGGGCGGCGACGCTGGCCGTGAAGGACCTCGACGCCTGTCTGGAAACCGCGGCGGAGAAGGGCGTGCAACTGCCGACCGCGGAGTTTATACGCGAGCGCATCGAGGGTGTATTCTACGCCCGCGACGAATCCAGGCCCCCAACCCAACAATAAGGAGTGATTGATGAACCCGGAGTCCAACCTGTTTATCGACGGCGAGCTGGTGCCCGCCGCTTCCGGCAAGACCTACCCGAATATCAGCCCCGTCACGGAGGAGAGCCTGGGCGAGGTGGCCGATGCCGGCGCCGAGGACATGGACCGGGCCATCGTCGCCGCCCGCCGCGCCTTTGACGAGACGGACTGGCCGCGCAATCTCGAACTGCGCCTGAAGTGCCTGACGCAGTTGCGCGACGCCCTGTTGGAGGCGGAGGGGGACTTCAAACAGCAGATCTCCGCCGAGACCGGCGCGCCGCTGGGCATCTGCGGCGAAAACAGCCCCCATTTGTCCATGCCGATCAGTTTCATCGATTACACACTGGAGCAGTTGCCGAAGTTCCAGTGGAGCCGGGACGCGGGCGTGTCCAACGCCATGAACATGAAAAGCCGCCGCCTGGTGGAGAAGGAGCCGATCGGCGTGGTCGGCTGCATCACGCCGTGGAACGTGCCGGTGCAGATCAACCTCGCCAAGTGCGTGCCCGCCCTCGCCGCGGGCTGCACGGTGATTCTCAAGGCCGCGCCGGATACGCCCTGGTGCGCGACCATGCTCGGCCGCCTGGTGAAGGAACACACGGACATGCCCCCGGGCGTGTTCAACGTGATCACCGCGTCGGACCCGGTGCAGGTCGGCGAACAACTGGTCACGGACCCGCGCGTGGACATGATCTCCTTCACCGGCTCGACGGCGGTGGGCAAGCACATCATGGCCCAGGCCGCCCCCACGGTGAAGAAGGTGTTTCTGGAACTGGGGGGCAAGTCCGCGAACATCCTGCTGGACGACGCGGATCTGGACAGCGCGCTGCTCAGCAGCCTCGGCGTGTGTTTTCACGCCGGGCAGGGCTGCGCCATTCTCACGCGCTTGCTGGTGCCGCGCTCGCGGCAAAAAGAGGTCGAGGAAAAGTTGCCCGCCGTGTTCGGCTTTATCGAGTACGGCGATCCGGCTTCCGAGAGCCAGATCATGGGGCCGCTGGTCAACGCGCGCCAGCGCGAACGGGTGCTCGGTTACATCGAGAAGGGCAAAGCCGAGGGCGCGCGCCTGCTGCTGGGCGGCGGCGTGCCGGAACACCTGGAAAAGGGCTACTACGTCGAGCCCACGGTGTTCACCGATGTGACCAATGACATGACCATCGCCCGCGAGGAGATTTTCGGGCCGGTGCTGGCGGTGATCCCCTACGAGGACGAAGAGGACGCGATTCGCATCGCCAACGACTCCGAGTACGGCCTGTCCGGCGGTGTGTGGTCCGCGGACCGGGAGCGGGCGCTGGCCGTGGCGCGGCGCATCCGCGCCGGCACCGTTTCCGTGAACGGCGGCGTCTACTACGGCGCCGACGCGCCCTTCGGCGGCTACAAGCAGAGCGGCATCGGCCGCGAGATGGGCCCGGAGGGCTTCGAGGAGTACCTGGAAACCAAAACCATCGCGATCAGCGAATGAGCGTCTCCCTCGAGGGTTGCGCCTACGCCGTCACCGGCGCCTCCCGGGGCTTCGGCCTGGCGATCGCACGGGAGCTTGTCGGGCACGGGGCGCGGGTCGGCCTGATCGGTCGCAACCGCGCCGCCCTCGATGCCGCGGTGGCGGAGCTGGGTGCCGGGCAGGCGGTGGCGGCGGTCGCCGACGTCGGTTCCCGCGCCGGGATCGCGCAGGCCCTGGTGGAGGTGCACGGGCATTTCGGCCGTCTCGACGGCGTGGTCAACAACGCCGGCATGGCGCGGCCGGACCGGGTGGAGGACCTGGTGGAAGAGGAGGTGCTGATGCAGGTCAACACCAACTTCCTCGGCACCGTGTTCTGCTGCCAGGCGGCCATCCCCCTGCTGCGCGGCGGCGACAACCCGCGCATCGTCAATATCTCCTCCGCGTCGGCGTGGCACTACGACGAAATCTCGCACCTGTCGATCTACGCCTCGACCAAGGCGGCGGTGGAGCGCTTCACCCGGGACCTGCGCCTGGAAGTGCAGCGCGACGGCATCGGCGTGACCTGCATCCGCCCCGGCGGCGCGATCACCAATTTCGCCGACGACTGGGAGCGGGAGAAGTTCGCCGCCGCGATGGAAGGCTGGAAGGACATGGGTACTTATATGGATCTTGGGATGGAGGTCACGGCGGTGGCTGAGGCAGTCAGTTATGCACTGTCCCAACCCCCGGGGACGGCGGTGGACCTGCTGGAGATTCGGCCGAATATTCCCACTTCCAAGGAAATGTTCAGTTAAGCTGAATGCCACTTTCAGACGTCCGGACAACCACCCACCCTTCTAATTTCGCAGAAGAAGCAAATGGACATATTCACCCGCTTTCTAGTCCTTGGCACATACGTAACCGATAGCTGGGCTCACGAGAGCTTCGGACGAAAGATCGAAAAAACCATCGACTACCGAGCGAACGGAGTACCCTTGGCAATTGTCACCGAGGAACACTGGGCGAGATCAGGCGGCTTGATATGAGATTCCGACTGACGCCTGACAAGTGCGCTGCAGTCTGACGCTCGACCCTGTCGCGGCCTTGCTACCGCAAGCCCGCGCCAGCCTCAAGCGTGGCTGAGCACCGCCGTTATAGCTATGCGCACCTTGACTGATCGTACGCATTAACGTACGCTATCTGGAATGGAGGTGACTATGACCACACTTAATGCCACCGAGGCGCGTTCAAAGCTCTATGCTCTGATAGATGAGACATCTACCAGTCATCAACCCATTGTTATTACAGGAAAAAGAGGCAACGCGGTGCTGCTTTCTGAAGCGGACTGGAATGCTATCAATGAGACTTTGCACCTGGTATCAATTCCGGGTATGCGCGAGTCGATCCGGGAAGGTATGGAGGCGAACGTGGACGACTGTGCCCCGGAGCTTGATTGGTGACGTGGAAGCTTTACTACACTAAGCAGGCGCAAAAAGACGCGCGCAAGCTAGCTCCTTCTGGCTTGAAAGATAAAGCCAAAGAGCTGATCGAGATTATAGAGCACAACCCATATCAGAACCCGCCTCCATACGAAAAATTAGTAGGTGATTTGACTGGAGCATATTCACGCAGAATTAATATTCAGCATCGGTTGGTATACCAGGTATTAGAAAATGAAAAAGCCATTAAGGTTCTGCGCCTGTGGACGCACTATGAATAAAAGCTATAACAATCAAAAGCAGCGGATCACCGGCAAGCCGCCTGCGCGGGGATGACGGCGTCAAGTAAGCATCATTCGGGTCTGCCCCCTTTTTGGATTCTGACCCCTTTTTTGGATTGCTATTAATTGAATCGGGATGGTCGTTATGCAGGATGTACTGGGATACGAAAACAAGACCGTGGTGGTTACCGGCGCCGCGTCGGGCATGGGTGCCGCCGCCGCGCAGTTACTGACGGATCTGGGCGCCGAGGTGCACGCACTGGATATCGCCGAGGTGTCGGTGCCCGTGGCCCAGGCGATCGCGGCGGACATGAAGGATGCCGCCGCCCTGGACGCGGCGCTGGATCAGTTGCCGGACCGGATCGACGCGCTGTTCAACTGCGCCGGTGTGCCGAGCCCGCCGGTGCCCGCGCGGGACACCGTGCTGATCAACTTCGCCGGGCTGCGCTATCTCACCGAGGGGTTATTGCCGCGGATGCCCGAGGGCGGCGCCATCGCCTCCATCGCCTCCACCGCCGGCATGGGCTGGAAGCCCGAGCTGGAGCGGGTGCGAAAGTTTCTCGCGCTGGACAATTCGCTGCAGACGGCGGCGGGCTGGCTCGAGGACAACGCCGCGGCGGTACCCGACGGTTACGCCTTTTCCAAGCAGTGCATCATCGTGTACACCATGAGCCGGGCGAAGGAGCTGGCGCAGCGCGGCATTCGCATCAACTGCATCGCGCCGTCGCCGACCGAGAGCGGCTTCATGAAGGCACTCAAGGGCGAGGGGCAGATTCCCGACGAGGCCGTCGAGCTGTTCCTGCCCTCCAACGGGCGCTACGCCACGCCCGCCGAGATGGCGCGGCCGCTGGTGCTGCTCAACAGCGCCCTGGCGGACTTCGTCAGCGGCCACAACCTGCCGGTGGATTTCGGCTACTGCGCCGAGGTGACCATGGGGCAGCGCGACGATCTGCTGGGGATCAGCTAGTCCTATGGCGCAGACGCTTGCGCGAGGTAAAAATATGAGAGTTCTGATCGCCGGCGGTACCGGCCTGACCGGCGCCCACGCCGCCCTGCACCTGCGCGAACAGGGGCACGAGGTGACGCTGATGTCCCGCGGCGCGCCGTCGCTGCCCGTGCTCGGCGCTTTCCCGTACATTGCGGCGAACTATGTGGAGGGCGAGCCGCCTGCCTCGGCGCTCGAGGGTTTCGACGGCCTCGTGTTCGCCGCCGGCGCGGATCTCCGCCAGCTTCCGCCGGGGGAGGATGAGACCGCGTTCTTTCAGCGCGTCAACGCCGAGGGCGTGCCGCGCTTTTTCGAGCGCGCGCGGTCCGCGGGGATCGAGCGCGCGGTGTATATCGGCACCTACTACCCGCAGGTAGTTCCGGAGAAAATCGACAGCAGCCCCTACGTGCATTCCAGGTACCTGGCGGATGAAGGCGTGCGCGCGCTGAACAGCGATGCCTTCCGTGTCTGCAGTCTCAACGCGCCGTTCATACTCGGCCATGTGCCGGGCCTGTCGCTGCCGCATCTGCAGGCACTGGTGCAGTACGGCGCCGGGCGCCTGGAGGGCGTGCCGCTGGTCGCGCCCGACGGCGGCGTCAATCACATCACGAGCCTGTCCATGTCCGAGGCGATCGCCGGCGCGCTGGAGCGGGGGGAGGGCGGCCGCGCCTACCTGGTCGGCGACGAAAACCTGAGCTGGAAGGCCTATCTCGAAATGTATTTCGAGGCGGCGGGCAACCCGGTGGACCTGCCGGTATCGCGCGAGGAGCACCCGCTGTTTCCCGACGCCATACTGTACGCCGGGCGCAACGCCACCGTGCGCTACGAACCGGAGGGGACCGAACTGGGCTACGGGCGCGGCCGCGTGCGCGACACCGTGGAGGAGCTGGTGCGGGTTTACGGGTGAGTCCCCTTTCGAAGCACAGGAGAACACCATGAGTGGATTGAGTGAGGACGAACTGCGGGCCGTCGCCGACAGGCTGATCGCCGCCCACGAGAAAGCGTCAATGACCGGGGAGTGGACCTTTTTCGTCGACGAATTGTACGCCGCCGACTGTGTCTACACCTGCCAGTACGCCGGCGTGATGGATGTGACCGCCGACGGCATCGACGAGATCAAGGCGACGCACTACGGCCGCGACATGGCGGTGGGCTGGGAGGGCTGGACCTTTCCCTACGTCGGTGTCTATACGGGTGACGAAAACCGATTGATTACCCACTGGCTGAACCGCGGCCCTGGCACGCGGCCCGACGGCTCAAACTACGAGACACCGGGAGTCTCCTTCCTGACCCTGAACGCCGAGGCGAAAATCTGCCGGCAGTTCGACCTGTTCGACCTGGCGCACCAGATGAAGCTCTGCGACGAGCTGGAGGACGCCGGCCTGCTGTCGGCCCAGCTCAAGGAGCAGTGGGTGCTGCCGATGAAGGCCAGGCTTCGGGAGCAGCTTGCGCGCAATACCTGAGGCAGGTGGACGGCGGCGCACTTTCGGCACAACTTGCGTCAAGTCTCCGCTTCCCATTTCGTTCCATTAGGTTGGTCTATACGAAGCAGTAGCCGGTGGAGTACCGTTACCCTGCCGGTGACGGCGCCGCGCTGCTGCCCGCCTGGCAACAGACATTGCAAGCGCTACGTTCCACCAACGATTAAGAAGCGAACCATGAAGGCATATTTCCACCCTCAGCAGAGTCTCCACATTCCGCGCAGCTATCTGTCCCGCGGGCAGATGCGCACGCCGCTGGAAATTCCCGCGCGCACCGACTACATCCTGCGCGGCCTCGAGAGTCTCGGCCTGGCCGCGGAGGAGCCCGCCGATCACGGCACCGCCCTGTTCAACCGCGTCCACGACCTGAGCTACCTGCGGTTTCTGGAGTCGGCCCACCGGCAGTGGACCGCGGTGCCCGAAGACTGGGGCGACGAGGTCATGTCCAACGTCTTCATGCGCCCGGCGGGGTCGCCGCGGGGCATTCTCGCGGAAGCCGCCTGGCACCTGGCCGACGGCAGTTGTCCGGTGGGCGAGCACACCTGGGCAGCCGCCTACTGGTCGGCACAGACCGCGCTGTCGGCAGCCGATGCCCTGCTGGGCGGCGAGCAGATCGCCTACGCCGTCTGCCGTCCGCCCGGGCACCACGCGCGACGCGATGCCGCCGGCGGTTTCTGTTACCTGAACAATGCCGCCATTGCGGCAGAGGCGTTGCAGACGCGCTTTCCCCGCATCGCCATCCTCGACCCGGACATGCACCACGGCCAGGGCATTCAGGAGGCCTTCTACGAGCGCGACGACGTGCTTTACGTGTCCATTCACGGTGACCCCACCAACTTCTATCCCGTGGTCACCGGACACAGCGACGAACGCGGGGCCGGCGCCGGCGAGGGCTACAACATCAACCTGCCCATGCCCCATGGCTCCAGCGAAGCCGTGTTCTTCGACCGCCTGGAAGAGGCGGTGAACGCCATTGCCCTGTATGCGCCCGACATCCTCATCGTCACCCTGGGCTTCGACATCCACGAGCATGACCCGCAAGCCAAAGTGGCGGTCACCTCCAGCGGGTTTCAACGGCTGGGACGAACGGCCGCCGCGCTGGGCTATCCCATGCTGGTGGTTCAGGAAGGCGGCTACTACCTGGAAGGCCTTGAGGAAAACACGCGGGAGTTCTTTACCGGCGCGCTGGGATGAGCGAGCCGGAGATCGGCGACGGGCGCTGTATGCAGGTGGGCTGGGAGGGCTGGAGCTTCCCCTGCGTCGGTGTCTGCACGGGCGATTCCGGCCTGCTGTGGACCCGGCTCAAGGCGCAGTGGGTGCTGCCGATGAAGGCCCTGCTTCAGGAGCAGCTTGCGCGCAATCGTTGAGCGTTATTCGTGGGCGATGGGCTTGTCGGTGAAAAGGTAATCCTTCAGTTCCTCGTCGAGCTTCGGATCCTTGCGGCGGATCCACTCCAGCACCATGGCCGCGTGCTCCTTTTCCTCGTCGCGGTTGTGCTTGAGGATGGCCCGCAGTTCGTCGTCCTTGCAGACGTCCATGCGCTGGTTGTACCAGTCGACGGCCTCTAGTTCCTCCATCAGCGACACGATCGCGCGATGCATGTCGCGGGTCTCGTCGCTCAGCTCTTCGATGGGTTCGTGGTAGCCTTCATTTGCCATGGGGCAACTCCTCGATCAGTTGGTGCCGGAGCCTCCTGCGTGCCGCTGGGTGTTGCGACGTGCCGGAGGATCGTGCGAAGGCCGCTGTTATAATATGCGCCGGTGGTGATTGCAACCTTCCTGCGCCCTTGGGGGCAAGGTCTTTGTTATGGTGATCAGGCAAGGTCTTGTCGGGGTCAGGTCTTTGATTGTTGATTCTTCATGATCGAATCGAAAGTTCTAACGCGAGATACGAGTCTCTCTGCCAAGTCATGGGCGACTGGATTGCGGCCAGGATCAACGATTCAAAGACCTGACCCCACACGAGGGTCGGATCAACAATCAAAGACCTGACCCCAAGAGCGTCTTTGACAGACGAGTACTGGCCAACTATGCTTTTTTGACGGGCGGTATCCCGCCCGCTTTTGAAAGCTCAATCCATCAGTTGAAAGGATGATCTTGTCATGCCCAGCGAAAAAGTAATCGATGATGCAGAACTCAAACCTTCCGTGACATCTTCGGAGGTCAGTGAGTACGGCGCAACGGCCCAGAGCGAAGGGCTGATCCGCGATCAGGACGACGCGGACGACTGAGGCGATTTAACGCTCTCAATAGCTGTCTTTTAACGCAGACGGGAGAAGGCGTGGGTTCCACGCCTTTTTTATGCGACTCGATTACCTGTTGGGCGACGTGGGTGTAGCGGAGTTTGCGCGGCGGCACTGGGACGTGGCGCCGCTGTATATTCCCGGTGACGATGAGAAGTTTGCGCAGGTGTACAGCCTGGAGGCGTTCGAGAGCGATCTGACGGAGACCAACATCCGCCCGGAGAACGTCCAGCTGACAAAGGACGGCAAAGCGGTTCCCGAGGGCGAATACCTTTTGGTCGACCGGCAGACGGACGCGAACCTGAAGGTCATCAACCTGACCGCGACCTACAATCACTGGAACGCCGGCGGCACGATCGTGCTGCGGGGTCTGCACAGAAAGTCGCCGACCCTCGGCCGGCAGATCCGGCACCTGCAAAAGGATGTTCCCCATCCGCTGCAGGTCAACGCCTACGCCACGCCGCCCCATTCGCAGGGGTTCGGGGCGCATTACGACACCCACGACGTTTTCGTCCTGCAGATCGCCGGTCACAAACGCTGGACCATCGCCGAGGAATCCGTGCGCCCGCAGCCGCTGAGGCACGACCGCTGGTTCCTGCGCGATCCGCCGCCGGACACGGACATGGCGCAGAGCAGCGGAATCGAGCTGACGCCGGGAGACTTTCTCTATATCCCCCGGGGCGTCATGCACAAGGCGGCGTCATCCGATGTCACCTCGCTGCATCTGACGATCGGGATACACAACTACAGGAACATAGATTTCGTCAAGGAGGCGCTGTCCCGGGTAACGGAGCAGCTTGAGAGCAGCGGGGATCCGTTCTGGCGGCAGTCCCTGCCCCTGGACTTTGCCGCCGGGGGTGCGCTCGACTATCTGCAGGATCAACTGCCGTCGCTGACGGACATGGTGCACGAGTCCCTGGCGAGTGCTGTGCGGGACACGACATTGAACAAGCCCTCGCCGGCGACCAACCAGTTTGTCTTAGGCAACACGGACCGTATCGAGGCGATGACCGACGAGACGGCCCTGGAATCGCGGTTTGGCCTCGACGATATTCAACTGACGGCCGATGACAAGGTGCGCATCCGCTGTAACGGCAAGAGCCAGGTGCTGCCGCGTTCGGTCGACGAGGCCGTCTACGCCATGTGCGAACAGGGCCGTTTCAGGCCGGCGGACCTGGCGGGTTACGACGTCGAAAGCCGCAACAGCCTGTGTCGCCACCTCCTGAAAGAGGGGTTTATCGCCTTTGGGGACTGACACGAAGCAGGGCAAACGATTCTGCGCCGAGGAAAGTGTTCTTCGCGGCGACGATTTTCTGGGCACGACGACCGTGACGCGCTGTTACCTGATGATCGAGTATTACGGCAACTGGGGCAGCAAGGTCGCGGATATCGTCGAGAAATCCCGTTTGTCCGATTCGCTCAAGGCGCAGGTGCGCCAGTTCCAGGAGGAGGCGCCGGAAGATGTTCGGGTGCTGCTGTTCAAGCGCGCGGATCGTGCCAAAACCCGGTCGATCTATCTGGCCCGCTATACGGACGACGGGCTCTACCTCAACCGTATCGCCCGGGACCGGAAAAACCTGGATCTGATGGAGGTGTATCGCAACCCCGTCGAGGCGCAGCGGGAGATCGTTCTCGTGTGCACGCACGGCAAACGGGACAAGTGCTGTGCCAAATGGGGCTTTCCCGTGTATAAAAGCCTGGCGGCCACCCTGCACGAGGGCTTCGAGGTGTTCGAGTGTACCCATGTGGGCGGCGACCGTTTCGCGGCCAATGTCATCTGGCTGCCCTACGGCCACTGCTTCGGCCATACCCAGCTCGATGTGGAGCACGTCTCTGAGCAATTGAACCGTGGGCGGATCGCACTCAATCACTACCGCGGCTGCAGCGCTCTGCCCAGCCCCGCCCAGTATCTCGATGGCGTGGTGCGCGCGAAGACGGGCAACGATTCGCCGCGGCCGCCGATACTGCGCGAATACCGGGAGACTGCATCGGACACAGGGACGGCCGCCGACATTACCCTGTATTACCCGGACAGGGAGCTGACAAAGTCGGCCCGCGTCGTCGTGCGACCGGATGAGGAGACCGGCCGGATTCTGGCCTCGTGCAATGTCGATGGCACGGCTTTCCGCCGGCAATTCTCCATCTGCAAGGATTAGTCGGGGCTGCCCATGCATTGTGCAAAAAGTGCCCCGGTGCACGATCTGCTCTATCGGTTTCAGGATTTCGAGCAGGAAGCGCGCTCGGTCATCGATATTATCGAGCGGTTCAATCCCGGCGCGGAAACCGTTCTGGACGTCGCCTGCGGCCCGCACGAGCACGCCAGGACCCTGATCGGGAAATACCGGGTGGACGGCATCGATATCCTGCCGGAATTTCTGGACATGGCCCGACAGAAAAATCCCCGGGGTCGCTACCGGGCGGCCGATATGCGCGACTTTCGGCTGGAGTATGCCTACGACGCCGTTCTGTGCCTGTCCAGCTCTATCGGGTATCTGGGCAACACGGACGAGCTGGAATCGGTGATCGCGAATTTCGCCCGCCACCTGAATTCGGGCGGCGTTGTGGTGCTGGTGCCGTGGTACACGCCCGACAACTGGAAGGACAAGCCGCTGAGCCTGGTCACGGTGGACGAGCCCGACCTGAAAGTGGTGAGGATCACCCGGCGGTCGCGGGACGGGGCGATGTCGTTCATGGATTTCACCTACGTGGTCGCCACGGAGACGGAGGTCGATGTCTTCGAGGAGCGGCACGCGCTGGCGCTGTTCAGTGATGCCGATATCCAGCGGGCTTTTTCAAGGGCGGGCATGGCGTGTGAGCATATCGCGGCCGATACCGGCTGGGGCTACTGGGTGGGGTGGGCCGATCCGCCGGGGTAACCGCTGGGGTCACAAACCGCTGGGGTCAGGTCTGAATGCCACTTACATACGATCGTCATCCCCGCGCAAGCGGGGATCTATTTACCACAACACCTTGAATCACCTGGATCCCCGCCTGCGCGGGGATGACGGCCGAAACCGCCGGGGTCACGAAACCGCCGGGGTCAGGTCTTTGATCTATGATCTCGGCGCAATCAAGTAACCAAACCCTGGAGTGTAATCGCGGATGGCAGATCAAAATACCGATTCGGCCAAGGCTACAATCATAAATCAAAGACCTGACCCCGCTTGAGCAGGGTCAACCATGGAAAAATCATCAATCAAAGACCTGACCCCATAGTTTGGATGGAAGAAATCATAGATCAAAGACCTGACCCCGTTTGAGATTCGAGGTAAATACCGATGAGCACATAGGAGAGGAAGTTGACGGCCACGTGAGCCGCGATGGCCGGGTAAACCGAACCGGTCATTATGCGGGAAGCGCCGAGCAGGCAACCCAGCAAGAAGATCAGAGTTATGTCGAACAGCCCGTATTGCAAATGAACGATGGCCCAGAGCAATGCTGTGAAGATCACTGCGCCAGACGAGCCCAGGCGGCTGTTTTGCAGGCCGGATACCATGAATCCCCGAAACACCAGTTCTTCGGTGACAGGTGCAAGTACCGCCACGGCAATCATAAAGATGACGGGGTTTCCCATCGAATTATAGGTGTCGACAACGAAATCCACGGCGACAGGCAGCCCCAGCGCCCACTTGAGAAGATCGCTCACCAGCATCAGGGCGAGCGCGGCGCCCGACCAGAAAGCCAGCGTGCCGAGGGATACGGGCGCCAGCGCCAGGTAGTCGCCGATCGACGATCCGCGCTTCAGCTTGATGACAACCAGCAGCAGCGGCAGGACGACGATCGTGGTGCCTATTGTCGCCAGCGCCAGTGCCCCGCCGTGGGACTCCAGTCCGGTCAGGTCGATGTCCGACAGCGGGGTGTCGGGTGTTGCGCCTGCGCAAGTACCAGCAGGACAAGGACCTGGACAAAGATGAAGACCGCGCCGATCAGGAGGGTCCATATTATCGTCCCCGGGGCGCCCCAGCGTTGTGGTGTTTGTTCAGGGTCTGCTTGTGCCGATGTGGCCATCCATACCTCCGGGGGTCAGGTCTTTGAACATTGACTGCATCCTGGCGGGCTGCAGTCTGAGAAGCGCAGTCACTGACCCAGGCTTGCTAGACTAAACCGCGATCAAGACCAGACCCCGTTGGTTACTCTCAGGACCTGCTGGACGTGGGGAATCCCATACCATCAGACCAGGGAGGTTGACCTCAGAGGTGCAGGGTGGCAAATCAACCATCAAAGACCTGACCCCATGGGTTATGACCCCATGGGTTATGGCCCGCCCTCCAGGATTCGAACCTGGGACCTTCCCCTTAGGAGGGGGATGCTCTATCCGGCTGAGCTAAGGGCGGAAGAGGAGAGGGCCGCATTATTCCGTGCCGTGCGCGGCATGGCAACCCGTCAGCGGCAGCCTACCGCACCAGTTCGTATTCGTCGAAGTGCGGGTGGTGCATGTCCCTGAGGTAGCGTGTCGGTATCCACGGGTAGATGTTCGGCGTGCCGCTGCTGTCGAAGTACCAACTGTCGCAGCCGCCGGTCCACCATACGGTGCCCTTGATGGCCTCGGCCATGGCCGCGTTGTAATCCTTGAAGGCCGATTCCTTCGCCGCGATGGCGCTGAGACCCTCGGCCTTCATCTTGTCGAGCATGGCGATCACGTAGTCCGCCTGGTGTTCGCTGATGGTGGTCAGGGACAGGTTGCCCACGGGCCCGGTGGGGCCCTCCAGCATCCAGAAATTGGGGAAGCCCGGAACGGCCACCGCGCGGTGGGCGCGGGGGAACCGTGCCAGCGGCTCTCCAGATCCTCGCCGTTCTCGCCGATGACGCGGGTGGGGAGGATGAAGGCGCTGGCGTCGAAGCCGGTGGCCAGCACCAGTACGTCCAGTTCGTGCAGTTCGCCGTCGCGGGTGCGCACGCCGGCGGGTTCGATCCGTTCGATAGCCTCCGTGACCAGCCGGGCGTTCGGCCGGCTGATCGCGGGATAGAAGTCGGAGCACACCACCAGCCGTTTGCAGGCGGCCTGATAGTCCGGCGTCAGGCGCGCGCGCAGCTCCGGGTCGGGCACGTTCTCTTCCAGATTCTTGCGGCACAGCCGGCTGACCCAGCGCTGCATGAGTTTGTTGCCCACCGTGGCGGCGCCGAAGGTGCGCACCAGGAGCTGCAGGTAGAAGTGATAGCTCAGCCGCTGCAAAATCGGGAAGCGCTCCAGCAGCGCGTTCCAGCGCGGCGAATAGGCCTTTTGCGCCAGCGGCGCCATCCACTGCGGGGTGCGCTGGAACACGATCATTCGCGCCACCTTGTCGGTAACCGCGCCGACGATCTGGGCGGCGGTGGAGCCGGCGCCGATAACGCCGACGCGCTTGCCGTCGATGTCCACGTCGTGGTCCCAATGCGCCGAGTGGAAGCAGACGCCGGCGAAGGTGTCGAGCCCCTCGATAGCGGGATACTGCGGTTGGTGCAGGACGCCGGTGGCGGAGATCACCACGTCGAAGTGTTCCTGCGTGCCCGTGTCGGTGGTGAGGCGCCAGAGCGGCTGCTCGTAACGCAGTTCGGTGACCCGGGTGTTGAACCGGGTGCGCGCCGTTACGCCGAACTTCTCGGCCACCGATTCCAGATAGGCCTGGATCTCGGGCCCGTAGGGGTACCGGTGCGACCAGTCGGCGCGCAGGGCGAACGTAAAACAGTACCAGCGCGAGGGTATGTCGCAGGACAACCCGGGGTAGGTGTTCTCGCGCCAGGTGCCGCCGACGCGATCGGCCTTTTCGAAAACGGTCAGGTCGCTGTAGCCGGCGCGCTCCAGCTTGACCGCGGCGGCGATGCCGGACATCCCCGCACCGATAATGGCGATGCGCGGCTGACGCCCCTCTTGCGCCCAGACCCCCGACGCCAACTGTTCCGAGTGTGTCACTGCGCCACCGCCACCGGCCCGCCGCTACGCCGTTCGGAGCCTCGCCAGCCGAGCCAGGAGCGCCGAGGACGCCACGGCCGCGCATCCAGATCCTCGGCCAGCATCGCGCGCAACCTGCCGCGCCTCGCTTCGGACCGTGGTCAGCACCCGCTCAGCCAGTCCTCTCCAGCCGGCCAGCCCACCAGCGGTCCGGCGACGCCCAGGCACGGGCGTCAGATCCATCTTCGTCAACGTGGCGCGCGATAGCTGACGCACGATCTTGACAACCTCGCCGCTATAAACTCCATCTGAGTCGGTAACAAGGTACACGTATAGCCGAAGGAGGCAAACCATGTCTTTAATACCACGCAGCAACCTGTTCGACATCGACCGGTTCTTCAATGACGCCTGGCCGCAGTTGGCGGGCAACGATACATCCACGTTTTTCGCGCCGCGCGTCGATATCAAGGAGGCCGACAACCACTACGAGATCACGGCGGAACTGCCCGGCGTGACCAGGGATGACATCCAGGTCCATGTCAGGGACGGCATTCTCACGCTGGAAGCCGAGACGACTCAGGAGGACAAGGAAGAGAAAGACGGTCGGGTGATCCGCCAGGAGCGACGCTACGGCAAATTCCAGCGCAGCTTCAATCTCGGCACCGATGTCGAGGAGTCCGACATCAAGGCGTCCTTCAAGGACGGGGTTCTGAAACTGCAGGCGCCCAAAGTGGAGGCAAAGGAACCCGAGCGCCGTCGTATCGAAGTCAACTAATTGACGAGCATGGCCCGGATGACTTTGTGCAGCAGCTGTTTCTGCCGCGCGATGTTGTCCGGGTCGCGCAGGTTGCCGTCGGCCATCGTGCCGAAGGCCCGCTGTGACAGAAAGTAGCCTGTCACCAGGTTGAGCATCGCGATCAGGTTGATCGCCAGCGCCCGGCGGTCCTGCTCGACCGGCCCGGCGGATTCTGGTGCAACGAGGTGCTGCAGCGCGCGCGTGCCCTCGTTGAAGAGCCGGTCCAGCCAGGCCATCACCAGGCGGGTGCCGACCGAGTCTTCATCGCCCTGCACGGCCTGCTGCAACAGCGGTGCCGCGGTGGGGTGATCGGTCAGCAGGTCGGTCATGACCGACGGCAGATCGGTAAAATCCCGCAGCTGGGCGGCGTCGTCGATATGGCTGGCGAGCACCTCGACCAGTGGGTACAGGGCGCGGTCCAGCACGGCCTGGTAGATGACCTGTTTGCCGGCGAAGTGGTTGTACAGGCCCGGTTCCTGAATGCCCGCGGCCCGGGCGATCTGCCGCAGACTCGTGCCCTCGTAGCCCCGGTTGGCGAACAGTTCCTCGGCAACGTCGAGGATCCGCTGCCGGGTCCGTTCGCCCTTGGTCTGTTTGCCCGCGGGGCGCGTCTGATGTCCGCTCAGCATAAATGATCGTTCGATTGCTAAATATTAGGCGGAAAATACCACAAATCCGGGCCGGACAGGGCTTTGCCGTCGCCCGACAGCCAAGCCTGAATTCGATCATTGATAGCCCACATGTTGCACGAGTTCGCACCGATCGCGCAGGATATTGTTCGCACAAGGGACTTTCCGGTGGAGCGTCGTATCGGGGAATATGACCGGGTGAGGAAAATTCCTTACGCGGACAAGAGACAAGCGAGGGCGCGTGAAATTCATGCAGCATGCGGGTTGGCTTGCTGCCGCTGGTTTGTTCATCGAGCGGGATGCGGCGGCGCCGCCGCGGTTTTTCAGCGAAATTGACAGCGTTCTGCTTGCAATCGACGCGCGCGCAGATCAATCTGGCGTCTGGCGATAGCGCGCGAAGACGCGGTCGCGAGGCGTTGTGAGATCGGGGTGATCGCATGCTGGTGTCGACTGGCAAACGGTTGAGCGCTGCACTGCTGCTACTGGCGGTGGGCGTCTGCGTGGCGCCGGGCGCCGCAGCCACGAGCGAGCGGCTGGAGGAAGCCCGGCGCGATTACAGCGAGGCGCTCGAGGCGCTGCAACGGCGCGAGTGGGACGACTTCACCCGGCTGCGTTCGCGGCTCGAAGAGTACCCGCTGTCGATCTATCTCGATTACTACCATCTCACGCGCCCGGGATTGCGCGTGCCCCCGGAGCAGGCGAACCGCTTTCTGCAACGCAGCGCCGACTCGCCGCTGCCCAACCGTTTTCTCGCCAGGTATTTGCGCGACGTCGGCAGGGAAAAGCGCTGGGCCGATTTCCTCGCTGTCCATCCGGAGGAGCCCAACAGCGTGGTGCTCAAGTGCTATTACTTCCGCGCCCGGCTCGCCGGCGGCGAACGCGAGCAGGCCTGGCGGGGCGCGCGCCGATTGTGGGTACACGGCGAATCGCGCCCCGACGAGTGCGACCCGCTGTTCGATGCCTGGCAGGCCGCGGATCAACTGACGGACGCACTGGTCTGGGAGCGGCTGTTGCAAGCCTTCGATGCGCGCCAGCGCTCGCTGATGCGCTACGTGGCGAGCAAGGGCAGCGCGCGACTGCAGCCCTGGACGGACCGCCTGCAATCCGTCTATGCCAGCCCGGACCGGTTGTCGCGGCTGTCACTGCCGGCCGACAGCCCGTACTCGGCGGATATCGCGAGTTACGGCCTCGCTTACCTGGCGCGTTACAGCCCGGAGCGAGCCCTGCATTACTGGCGGGACATCCGCCCGCGCCTGAACTTCGACGCAGAGCAGGAGCGCAAGGTCGAGCACGCGATCGCCCTGCACGCCCTGTTTGCGCGCGGCGACGCCCTCCGCGACTGGCTGCACGGCGCACTGCGCAGGCTCGGCGACGACAGACTGGTCGGTATCCGGCTGCGCTGGGCGCTGGCGGAGCGGGATTGGGCGGCGCTGGAAAGCACGCTGCCGCTGTTGTCCGCCGAGGCGCGGGAGGAGAACGTCTGGCACTACTGGGAGGCGGTCGCCCTGAGCGCGCGCGGTGAAAAGGAGGCGGCGACGGCCCGGTGGCGCGAACTTGCCGGCGAGCGCAGCTACTACGGGTTTCTCGCGGCGGAAAAGCTCGGCGAGTCCTACAGTTTCAACCATGAGCCCCTGGTAGCGGCGGATGTGCCCCCACTCAATGGCATGGCGGCCCTGCGCCGCATCGAGGAACTGCATTTTCACGACGAGGCGGCGCTGGCCCAGTCGGAGTGGTACAAGGTGCTCGGCGACACGGCGGACCCCGCCGCGCAGCAGGAACTGGCGCTGCTTGCCTCCGGTCAGGGCTGGTATCGCATGGCCATCGACGCGGCCACCCGCGCCCGGGCGTGGGATGCGCTGGACGTCCGTTTCCCGCTGGCATACCGGGACGTGTTCGACGCCAACGCGCGGGCGCAACGGGTGTCCACCACGGAACTGATGGCGATCGCGCGCCGCGAGAGCGCTTTCTTTCCCGGAGCCCGGTCTCCGGTCGGTGCCCGGGGACTGATGCAGATCATGCCCGCCACCGGTGCCCAGGTGGCCTCGGCGCTCGGCACAACTCACAGCGGCGCCGACCTGTTCGAGGTGGAACACAATGTGCGGCTCGGCAGCACCTATTATCGCCAGTTGCTGGACCGCTACGACGGCAATCGCGTGCTGGCGCTGGCCGCCTACAATGCCGGCCCGCACCGCGTGGATCTCTGGCGCCGCGAGGCGGATGCAAGTCTGCCCGCCGACCTGTGGATCGAGACGATTCCCTACCGGGAAACGCGCAACTATGTGCAGGCGGTGCTGGCGTACAATGTGGTGTTCCAGTACCTCATGGGCGACACCCGTCCACTGCTGACGCCGGACGAGCGGCAGCACCGGTACTGACGGACAACCATGAGCGCCGGCGGCCCTGAAACCTGATGGACGCGACGGTCTGTTTTATCATTCCCGTGCTCAACGAGGCCGGGCGCATCGCCGCGCTGCTGACCGGGCTGCGCGCGCGCTTTCCCGGCGCGCAGCTGGTCGTGGTCGACGGGGGCAGCGGGGACGACACCGTGCGCCAGGCCATGCGTCACTGCGATCAGTTGTTGCTCGGGCAGCGGGGCAGGGCGGCGCAAATGAATCTCGGGGCGGCGGCGGCCGCGGCGGATTACCTGTTTTTTCTTCACGCCGACGGCGAACCCGGTATCGACGGTACCCGCCTGGGCATTGAACTGGCCCGCGCCCCGGACTGGGGTTTCAGCCGGGTGCGTCTCAGCGGCCGGCAGCCGCATTTCCGGGTTATCGAGTGGTTCATCAACCGGCGCTCGCGGCTCACGCATGTCGCCACCGGAGACCAGATGCTGTTTGTGCGCCGGGACATCTTTGCACAGACCGGCGGGTTCGATGACATTCCGCTGATGGAGGACGTCGCGTACTGCAAGCGGCTGCGGGCCCTGGCGCCGCCGCTGATTCTGTCCGAACCGGTGCTCAGTTCCAGCCGCCGCTGGGAGGAGGGCGGTGTCGCGGCCACGGTCCTGCGTATGTGGGCACTGCGCCTGGCCTATGTCCTCGGCGTGTCCCCGCAGCGCCTGTGGCGTCACTATTACGGTGGTTGACACCCTGCTGATGCAGTTCGCGCGCGAGCCGCGGCCCGGGTGCGTCAAGACCCGGATGATGCCGCACCTGTCCGCGCGCGAGGCGTGCGATCTGCACCGGGAACTGGTGCTGTGGACCTGCGCCCGGCTTGTCGAGTCAGGTGTGGGAGATGTCGAACTGTGTGTGGCGGGTGATACGGCGGACGCGCTGTTCAGCCGGTGCCTGTCGCTGGGCGCGGCGCGGGTGTCGGCGCAGCGCGGCGCGGATCTCGGCGAGCGCATGCTCCGCGCGATACGCCGGGGGCTGCGCGACTACCGCAAGGTGTTGCTGGTGGGCAGCGACTGTCCCGCCCTGAGCGCCGGCTATCTGTGGCGCGCGGCGGCCGCCCTGGACGACGCCCCGGTCGTCCTCGGGCCCGCCGCCGACGGTGGCTACGTGCTGATCGGCGCGACAGCCATCGAGGCGGCGGTGTTCGCGGACATCGCGTGGGGCGGCAGTGGGGTGTGTGCGGCGACGCGGCGCAACCTGGCGGCGGCGGGCATCGGCTACAGCGAGTTGCCGGTATTGGCGGATATCGATCGCCCGGAGGACCTGCCCGCCTGGGAAGCTATCAGGGACAGCGTTCTCCAGGGAGGGGCTGCTAAATGACGCAATGGGCCCGCTGGCACAAGAGCCTGCAGCGCGATCCCGGGTAGTGCCTGAGTGCGGAACGATCGCGCGAGCATGGGTAGGGTATGGCCCACTGGAACCGTGTGGCGACAGGACGTCGCCACCCGAGCCTGGCCAGGGACGGCCGCTTTTTGGCGTGTTCCAGTGGGCTATACCCTACGCATGCGATCCTCGCGGCCGCGCGGGGCGGCAGGTCACCCTCAGGCGGTGGCGACCGCGCCGGCGATGGATTCCTCCCGGGTAGCGCCGGCCCGGCGATGCAGCAACCAGGCGATCGCGGTGCAATAGCTGAGGTTGGTCTGCAGTTCGCTGTCCGGGTCGCTCAGGAAGGCGCGCTGGCTCGCCAGGCCCCGCACCCGACAGGCGAGGTCGGGACGGAAAGCCAGGTACCGGTCCCACAGGTCGCGGTGCTGGTCCGCGGTGATATGGAACAGGCCGAGACCGTCCTTGCGTGCGCAAAACAGCCCCAATTCGGGCGCATCGATTGCGGCGTTCAGGAGGACTTCCTCGGTATCGGGGTTCCACGCGTCCAGGTACTGCAGCGTGGGTCGTATAACCTGGTCCCTCAGGTGCTCTGCGGTAACGTACATATCCCACTCCCCTTGCCCGTGGCCGATCCGGTGGATGCAGCCACTTATTAGTGTTGTTCTGAATGGCGAGGTATCGTTTGCCCGACCCGGGAGAAGGCGCCCGTTTTGCGGCATTTCCTCGCTCACAGGGGTATGTTTACCACAAAAAATTAATTAATCCAATAAAAATAACGAGTTGACGTAGGAATTTCACATGTTTTTTCAAAGTGGTGTCTAACTTGCAGGAGCGGCGGTCCCGGAGAGGCCGGACGACACGAATCACGAAACAATAAATGGCCGCTAAAAGCCCCTAAATTACGTTAACTACCGCAAAATCTGCATTGCTCAGCCACCGGCAACAACCACGCGGTAGCCGCGCGCCTCGAGTGCTTTTTGCAATACGGCCCGCTGCTCTCCCTGGATCTCGATGGTATCGCCCTTCACCGCGCCGCCCACGCCGCAGCTTTTTTTCAGCTCGCTGGCGAGGCGTTTCAGGTCGGGCCCGGCCAGCGGCAGGCCCCGTATCACGGTGACGGTCTTGCCGCCGCGGCCCTTGCTCTGGCGCTGCACGGTGACGCGACCATCGCCCGTCTCCGGTGGGCGATCCGCGCCGCAGACGCAGTCCGCCGCGGGCCGCTGGCACTGGCGGCACAGGCGGCCGCTCTCGGTGGAATAGACGGGGCGGCTGTCGCCGCGCTGGCGCTGGCTCATCCGGAACACGTATCCTTGGCGGGGGTTCAGGGGCTATTCTACCGGCTCGGGATACAGGTGGCGACGCAGCAGGGCAGGGGCCATGGCGGACGACAACGAAGAGCTCCGGGGACAGGTAGCGGAACTGCAAACCCAGGTGGCGTTTCAGGAGGCGGCGCTGGGTGAACTGGACCGGGCACTGTCGCGGCAGCAGCGCGAAATACTCCTGATGCAGCGGCAGATCGAGCTGCTAGTCGAACGTCAGCAAGCCCTGGAGGCCCGAGAGGAAGAGAGCAATGCGACCGCAACCGCCGACGAGAAACCGCCCCACTACTGAAAGATCGGTATTCAAGCGAGCAATCACTGACGGGAGAAAATTCTTGTCAAGCTGCACCCGAGCACCCGACACCCGAGCACCCAGCACCCGAGCACCCGAGTCGCAGTAGTGGCTGACTTTGAGTTTTTGCCAGGCGTAGAGCGTCACAAGGGTATGTTCGCGCTGAAACCGTGCGGCGACAGGACGTCGCCGCCCCGAGCCTGGCCATGGATGGCCGCTTTTTGGCGTGTTTCAGCGCGAACATACCCTTGTGGCGCTCTGGGTGACTTGCCCAACTGAGCCATTATGCACGCAACAGCGTGCAGTCTCGCCGTCCCCCAACTTGCCGCGCGAACTCCGCTGACCGGCTAATCACAACAAAAGGCCCGACATGAACTGGAAAACCCTGCTTCTCATCCTGCTGGCGCTCGCCGCGGGACTCGCCGTCCTGGTACTGATCGCCCTGCGCGGCCCGACAGCGCCGCAGCACCAGGCGTTTATCAACGGCAACGTGCTCACCATGGATGCGCAAAACAGCATCGCCGAGGCGCTGTCCGTGCGCAAAACGCGCATCGAGGCGGTGGGCTCCACCGCCGAAATCATGGCCCTGGCCGGCGACGATACAGAGATTATCGATCTCAAGGGGCGCACCCTGCTGCCGGGCTTCGTCGATGCCCACGGCCATTTCCCGGGCTCGGGCATGCACGCCATCGCCGCGGACCTCAACAGTCCGCCCATCGGCGACAAGAAGACCATGGCGCAGGTGCTCGACGCCCTGCGCGAAGAAGCCGCGCGGCGCGACCCGGGGGAGTGGGTCGTGGGATTTGGATACGACGACACCCTGCTGGCGGAGGGGCGGCACCCGACACGGGCCGAACTGGACACCGTCTCCGCCGAACATCCGGTGGCCGCGATGCACATCTCGGGGCATATGCTCGTGGCCAACACCGAGGCGCTGGCCCTGGCGGGCATAGACGCCGACACCCCGGACCCGCCGGGCGGCGTCATCGGCCGGCGGCCCGGTTCGCGCGAGCCCAACGGCCTGCTGGAGGAAACCGCCCGCCTGGAACTGATGACCATGATGCAGGACATGGGCCTGCGCGATCTCTGGCGGCTGTTCCGCAGCGCGGGGCGCGAGTACCTCGGGCGCGGGGTCACCACCGCCCAGTCCGGCGGGGTCACGCCGCAACTCGCGCGCGGCCTGTCCCTGGCCAGCAAGCTGGGTATCGTGCGCCAGCGCCTGGTCCTGTTTCCCTTCGAGACGGAGTTCGGCGAAACGCTGCTCGACGGCCGCTACGATCCCGCGGACTACGCCGGCGGGCGCGTGCACATGGGCGCCGTCAAGCTCGTGGCGGACGGCAGCATCCAGGGTTACACGGGCTACCTGAGCGAGCCCTATCACACCCCGTACCGCGGTGATCCCGACTATCGCGGCTACCCCACGCTGTCGCGGGAGCAGTTGTTCGACAAGGTGGCGTCGCTCCACGCGGCCGGCTACCAGCTGGCGATTCACGGCAACGGCGACGCCGCCATCGAGGATATTCTCGACGCCTTCGAGGCGGCGCAGCGCGCGCACCCGGACCCGGACCCGCGGATGATCCTCATTCACGCCCAGATGGCGCGCCGCGACCAGGTGGCGCGCATGGGGCCGCTGGGCGTCACGCCGAGCTTTTTCAGCGCCCATACCTGGTACTGGGGCGATCGGCACCGGGACATTTTTCTCGGCCCCGAGCGGGCCGCGCTCATCAGCCCGGCCCGCTGGGCGGTGGATGACGAGCTGCGCTTCAGTTCCCATCTCGACACCCCCGTGGTGCCCATGGAGCCGCTGCAGGCCGTTTGGAGTCAGGTCCATCGCATCACCCACGGCGGCGACGTGCTCGGGCCCGGGCAGCGTATCGCGGTGATGCGGGCGCTGCGCGCGGTCACGATAGACGCCGCCTGGCAAGTGTTCCTGGAAGACCGGCTCGGCTCCCTCGAGGCCGGCAAGTACGCCGACCTGGTGGTGTTGTCCGGCAACCCGCTGGAGGCTCCCATGGCCATGCGTGAGTTGCAGGTTGAACGCACCGTCATCGGCGGCGCGACCGTTTATGTGCGCGATCGGGCGGTTAAAAAATAGCCACTTCCGGCGTCGACGGGCTACAAATGGGTCAAAGGGGCCTGCAATCGGGGCGTCGGCGTTTACAGCGGCAGACCATTCCGATATAAGTATGCAAACGGCCTAAGCGCACAGGTGGCTTACGCTGTTTTCAGGCGGTTCCGTGGCAACAGGCTGGAAACTATGTATCGCTACAGCGTTGATAACGCCGTAACTTACACCCCGAACGATCTCATCCTTTTCAGGCAATCTCCCTTCGCGACCTGGATGGAGCGCCTCACGCTCGAAAACCCGGATCACGGTATTCCCCCCGATGTGCAGTCCTCCCCGCCGGGCGACACGGTGCAATCCCAGGAGGATCTGGTCGATTCCCTGCGGGCGGAGGGCCGGGACGTGGTCCTCGTCAACTGGAAGCGGGAGGAATCAAGGCGGCGCTCGGACACGCTGGACGCCATTCGCCAGGGCGCCGACTTCATCGTCAACGGCATGCTTGCCCTCGGCTCCCTGTGCGGTCCCGTGGACATGCTCATGCGCACCAGCGGTTATTCGGATCTCGGGGATTTTCTGTACATCCCCTGCTCGACGCGGGATGACGCCAAGCTGGACGCGGCGTTTCGCCTGTGCTTTCACGCGGATCTGCTGCACAGCCTGCAGGGACAGTTGCCGCCCCAGATTCTGTTGATCCGGGAGGGCGCGGAAGTGGTTCCGCTGCAGACCGACGACCACATTTATTACTATCGCGCGGTAAAACAACGCTTCCTGGACGCCATGGGCGGTTTTCGCAAGCACCGCATGCCCGATCCCGCGGAATCCGCCCACTTCGGACGCTGGTCGGACTGCGCCAGCGAGGTCCTCAAGCAGCGCGCCCAGAGCGCCGAGTTCCAGCGCGTCGCCGACCAGGCGGCCAGTGAGGCGGCCGAGGAGGAGGTCGAGGAGCTGGAAATGCCCCGGGTTCGTGCCGCGGGCGCGGGAGGGCAGGCCACGGCGGCCGGCCACGGAGCCGGTATCGCGGCGGCGGCACAGGAAGTGAGCGCGCCGGTGTCGAGCGCGGCACCCACTCTCGCCGAGCAGGCGCGCTCGCTGTCGCCGGACGCATTCAAGAACCGGGAGGGGCCCGGCCGCACGCCCAATCTGGCGCAGTTCCCGATCAGTGAAGCCAACAGAGCGCGCCGGGCAGCGACCGACGCAGCATCCGATGTTGCACGGGGCGAGGGCACCGATGCCCTGAAGAATCTCGCTTTCATCGGCAGCAGCGAGCCGGTTCATTTCTACGACGGTGCAAAGTCGCAGTCCGCCGGCGGCACTTATTCGGAAACCGCGGCGCCCCGGCGACAATTCCACCCGGACGACGATTCGTCGCCGGATTCCGGGGTGGCGCCGCCCGTTGCCGACGACACGCCGCACGAGCGCGCGGATGAAGCCCCGCGCGCCGCGGTCGATGATGTGCAGCCGCCGGCGCCCGAGCTGCGCAGTGTACCGCAGCCGCCGCCGGAACCCATGATCGAGGGGTACGAGGTGGAACTGATCGACCTCGAGTCGCTGGACCTGGAGCCTCGCGAACCGCTGTTGCTGCCGCCGGACGAAGGGCGCGGCGCGGCGGGCCGGCGGCCCCCGGAAAAGTGGTGGGATCAGAACGGGGTAGACAGCGACCGCGTGGACTACACGTCGGCGGTTGATCCCGACAGCGCTCCGCCCCCGGCTCTGACGCCTGTGAAGGCTCAGTCGAAAGTCGTCCCCACGAAGGCGCCGGAAGATGGCGATGAATCATCCCCTGGCAGCCGGCCCTTTAGCGACAGCCTGATCACCAACGAGGATTTCGACAGCAGAGAGTAAGCGGCGCGTCCCGCCGCGCTCAGCGCAATTGCCGGAAGCAGTTGCGCAGTTCCTCCACGAAAACGTCCGGCTGTTCGAACGCGGCGAAATGCCCGCCGCGCTCCAGTTCATTCCAGTACACCAGATTCTTGAAGCGTTGTTTCGCCCAGCGTTCGCTGCAGCGGAAAATCTCTTTGGGAAAGATCGAGCAGCCGGTCGGCACGTCGATCGGCTCCATGCCGGGGTTGTCGAAACTTTCCCAGTACAGCCTGCCGGAGCTGGCGCCGGCGTTGTTGAGCCAGTAGAACATCACGTTGTCCAGCAGTTCGTCCTTGCTGAGTACATTTTCCGGATGGCGCGTACCGTTGCGCTCACAGTCGGTCCAGTTGTAGAACTTTTCGACGATCCAGGCCATTTGCCCGACGGGTGAATCAGCCAGGGCGTAGCCGAGAGTCTGCGGGTACGTGGACTGCTGCTTGGAATAGCCCGAGCCCTTGTCGCCGTAGGCTCCCATGTCCGCCAGCGCGGCCTGCTCCCGCTCCGTCAGGTCGTCCATGGTGTCGGGGTCGGGGATGACCACGGGCATATTCAGGTGAATGCCCGCGCAGTGCTCGGCGTCGGCAAGGCCGATGTTCATTGTGATCATGCTGCCCCAGTCGCCGCCCTGGGCCACGTAGCGTTCGTAGCCGAGCCGCGCCATCAGTTCGCTCCACATGCCGGCAATTTTCTGTACCGAAGTGCCGGCTTGCTGCGGTTTTCCGGAGAAGCCGTAGCCCGGCAGGCAGGGTGCGATCACGTGGAAGGCATCTTTTGCGTCGCCGCCGTGGTCGGCCGGATCAGTCAGCGCGTCGATGACCTTGTGGAACTCCACGATCGAGCCGGGCCACCCGTGAGAAATGATCAGGGGCAGGGCGTCCTCGCGCGGGCTGCGCACGTGGATGAAGTGGATGTCGATGTCGTCGATGCGGGTGGTGAACTGGGGCCAGCCGTTCAAGCGGGTTTCGAACCGGCGCCAGTCGTAGTCCGAGGCCCAGTAGGCGGCCAGTTCGCGGGCGTATTCCAGCGGCATTCCCTGGTCCCAGCCCTCGACTGTCTCCGGCTCGGGCCAGCGCGTGTATTCGAGGCGGCGACCCAGATCCTGCAGCTGGGCGTCCGGGATGGCGGCCTTGTACGGCTTGATATCCTTGCTCACGATGGATCTCCCTGGGGCTGTTCACACTATCCGGGTCAGTGTTGCCGCGCGGCAGCTGTCGGGGTCAATCTTCCACCCATATTCTGCGCAGCGGTTCGCCGAAATCGTCGTAAATGGTTTCGCGCCTCGGGCGGCGCGCGCGTTTGTCCTTGGGGCGAGGCTTGCGGCCGGATGCTTCCTTGCGGCGCGACTCGATGGCGGCGACCACTTCCGGTACCAGCGTGCGCGGTGCGCGCGGCTCGATAAACAGTTTGTGGTTGAGAAATACCGGCGGATCGCCCGGCTCCCTGCCGGACAGGCCGCGGGGAACCTCCTTGACCTCACCGCCGCCGCGCAGAAAATGCTCGGTCTGTCGATGCAGCTCCCTGCGAATATCTGCTTTGGATACCGTTTTCTTCAACGCTGCGGCCGCTCGTACGTTGCTTTAAAACCATTCAGTATACTGCTCCGGGCCGGGTTTTACATGGCCCGCGGAGTGGCAATTTGCCGCCTTAAACGCGCGCCCGCGCCCTCCTGCTGGAGCACCACGCGGTCGTCGACGAGCGCAATGCCCAGGCTGGTGAACAGCGTATCGATCTCCGGCATCGCCGTGGTTTTCCTGACTTTTTCATACAGCGGTTGAAACAGGTAGATGCGGTTGAGCCGGTCGAGTTTGGCGACCATTTCCTCGACCGACATCCGCTGCCCGGCACAGCACGCGTTGAGTTTGCCGAGGGCGGCATCCAGGTCGAGCTCTCCCCCCGACTGGCGCCGCAGGCGTGCATCCGCCATCAGGAAATACCAGGCGCCGCTCCAGTAGACGCGACGATAACCGCCCTGTTCGGACATGCGGTCGCTGGCGCTGGACAGCGTCTGGTTGTTGAATTGCCCGTCGCCGCTGCCCCGCCGGAAGCCCTCGTACATGGCCTGCCACATCGCCCGCTCATCCAGTACACCGGCTCGCGCGCGCAGCACGTTCTGGTAGTACGTGGCGAGCCCTTCGCTGAACCACGCATCTCCCCACCCGCGGTAGGGAAGCAACAGGTGCGCCATTTCATGATAGCCGGTCCACGCCTCGCGCAGTTGTCCGGCGGTGGCGCGGGGCGACACGAAGAATTCCACTCGATCCGGATTGTCGCGGTGCACACGGGCCCAGGGAATCGGGTCGCTGCCCGGTGCCGATAACGGCTCGACTGTCACCAGCCAGCGCTGGCCCGGCCAGTGACCGTAAACCTGCTCCAGGGCCTGCGCCACGAACAGGATCCACGAACGCAGGTCTTTTTGTGTGTCCGGCTCGAATCCGGGGCTGATACGGAGTTCCAGCGTACGACCCTGACGGGTGATCTTTTCAGTCGCGGGCACCGCCGCGCCCGCCGGCGCCGCGCCGCTCAGCGCGGCCACACACAGCAGCAACAGTCCGAGCCGGGCCGCGGCCATGCCGCGAGGACCCACCGGCGTCGGCAGGGTATGCGCTACCGCACACTGTTTGCGCGACATTGACGTTGTCCCCCGTGTGTTGTCCCGCTGATGGTACCCTGAAAAGGGGCGCGTTTGCTTCGCTTCGACGTGTTCTGCTTTAATGCAACGCTTCTCGATCACGGACGCTGCTGATGAACGCGCTTCGCTCGGCTGGGGTGTTTTTGTGGATGGTGCTTTCGGTGATCCCCATGGGGCTGGCCCTGTTGCTTCGCTCGTTCGTCGTGCGCGACGACAAACTGTGGTGGTGGATTGCCGTACCCTGGCTGCGCGGCGTGATCGGCACCGCACGCCTGCTCGGCGGTGTGAACTACCGGGTGACCGGGGAAAGCAACCTGCCGGCGGGGGACGACATGCGTCGGATCATCCTCTGCCCGAAGCACCAGTCCACCTGGGAAACATTTTTTCTTCCCAGCATGACCCCCCATCCTCTGTCCTATGTGTTCAAGAAAGAGCTGCTGCGCATACCGATTTTCGGCTGGTGCATGGCGCGCCTGAATATGATCCACATCGATCGTTCGCGCCGTTCCGAAGCCTGGGCCAAGGTGGCCGAGCAGGGCAGGGTACTCATGGATCGAGGCAAGTGGATCATCATGTTTCCGGAGGGCACCCGCACGGAGCGTGGCTCACAGGGCACCTACCGATCGGGCGCCACGCGGCTGGCTGTCGCCACCGGCGCCGCCGTCGTCCCCATCGCGGTAGCCTCGGGGCGCTGCTGGCCGCGCCGCTCCTTCTCGTTTATTCCAGGCACCATTGATGTTTCAATCGGCCCGCTGATCCCGGCCGAGGGACGTGAACCGGAAGAAATGATGGCCGAGGTGGAGAACTGGATAGAAACTGAAATGCGCCGGCTGGATCCCGAGGCTTACCCCGAGACGAAAGCTGAAACAAAGAGCTAAAACAAAGAGCTGAAACGGAGAGAGAGGTACCATGTCCGCAACAAAAATCGCAATGCTCGTGATCTATGCCGTCCTGGCGGCGCTTGCGCTGACGGTCAGTGGCCCCGTGGGCACCTGGTCGCTGGCGATTCTCGCGGTGCTGGCCGTCGCCCACGCTATCGAGACCGTGGTTTTCTACCGCCTGTGTGAACGCGCCGGTGGTTCGCTGCCGCTCCACCTGCTGAACGTGTTCCTGTTCGGCGTGTTGCACGTCAAGGAACTGAAAGCCCGGGGCGCGGGTTGAGCGCGTCCTCTCGGACTGAGCCGCAGCGGCGGCAGTTTGCCGCGGTCACTGCAACCCGGCTGGTGTGAACAGGCCCTGCGGCGCGGTCAGGGCCTGAGTACGGCGGCGCCGCTGAAGCGGCCACCGCGCAGATCATCCAGCGCCTCGTTGGCCTGCTCCAGCTTATAGGTGTGCACCGTGGTCCGGACCGGTACGCGCGCCGCCAGCGGCAGAAATTCCTCGCCGTCCCGGCGGGTCAGGTTGGCCACGCTGCAGACTTCCCGTTCGCCCCAGAGCAGCGTGTAGGGAAATGCGGGAATGTCCGACATGTGGATGCCCGCGCACACCACCCGTGTCCCCTTGCGCGTCTCGCTCAGGGCCCGCGGCACCAGTTCGCCGACGGGCGCGAAGATGATGGCGCCGTCCAGCGGTCGGGGCGGCGAATCTCCGGACGCGCCGGCCCAGGCCGCGCCCAGGTCCCGCGCGAAGTCCTGGGCTGCGGTGTCTCCCTCGCGGGTAAACGCGTAGACTTCCCGGTCCTGATGTTGCGCCACCTGAATGAGGATGTGAGCCGCGGCGCCGAAGCCGTAGAAGCCGATGCGTTTCCCGGGCCCCAGAAAACGCCACGCACGATAGCCGATCAGCCCGGCGCAGAGCAGCGGTGCGACCTGCTCATCACTGTAGTCCCCGGGCAGTGGGAAACAGTAATCCGCATTGGCCACAACGTACTCGGCAAAACCGCCGTCCACCTGGTAGCCGGTATACACCGCCTCGTCACAGAGATTTTCACGCCCGGCAAGGCAATAGTCACAGTGCCCGCAGCTCCCTCCGAGCCAGGGCACGCCGACGCGCTGGCCCGTGGAGAATGCGTCCACGGCTTCGCCCACCTCGCATACCTCGCCGACGATCTGGTGTCCGGGCACGAGCGGCAGGGCCGGGTCGGGCAACTCTCCGTCGACCACATGCAGGTCCGTGCGGCAGATGCCGCAGGCCATGACGCGCAGCAGCAGTTGATCCGCCGCGGGGGTGGGTATTGGCAGTTCCCTGAGTTGCAGCGGCCGCCGCGCGGCCTCCAGCACCATTGCGCGCACGATTCAATCCTCCAGTCCCTGCTCCAGGGCGGTGCAACAGTTTTGCAGAATCTGCACCCTTGCGTGGCGCTTGTCATTGCCGGCGATCAAGATCCAGGGTGAATGGCGTGTGTCCGTGCGCTGGATCATCTCCTCCACCGCCAGCGCGTAGTCCTGCCGGCGTTCGCGATTGCGCCAGTCGTCAGCGGTGATCTTGTGGCGCTTGTGTGCTTCGCGCTCCCGTTCGCGAAAGCGGGCGAGTTGCTCTTCGGCACTGATGTGAAGCCAGAACTTGACCAGTACACAGCCGTGCTCGACAAGTTCGGTCTCGAATTGGTTGATCTCTTCGTAGGCGCGGCGCCATTCGCCCTCCGCGGCGAAACCTTCAACGCGTTCCACCAGAACCCGACCGTACCAGGAGCGATCGAAAATCGTCACGCGCCCGTCGCGCTGCAGTTGTCGCCAGAAACGCCAGAGGTAGTGATGGTTGCGCTCTTCGTCCGTGGGCGCGTCTGTCTGGGTCACGTGGAACAGTCTCGGGTCGATCGCGCGGGTTACCCGGCGAATCGCGGACCCCTTGCCGGCCGCGTCCCAGCCCTCGAACACGGCGACCAGGGAGCGGCCCTCGCGGTAGGCCGCCCAGGCGAGATCCTGTAGCCGCGCCTGGCGCTCGGCAAGCTGCTTTTTGTAGTCCCTGCGCCGCAGCGTCGCGGACAGGTCCACGGTATCCAGCACGGTTGCGCGGCCCGCGGTATCGTTGACCGGAGAAGTGGTCGATTGCCCGGGGGGCCGCGCGGCGTGGGAGCGCATGGCGCGCAGTACGATCTCGCCGGCGGTGATATCGCGATAGTGGCGGTCCTCGGCGGCGATGAGTTGCCAGGGGCTGGCGGCAATGTCGGTCTGCGCGATGACCCGGGCGGAGGCATCGAGGGTGCTCGCGTACTGGCCGTGCAGTTCGTAGGGCCTGTCGGTCACCCGCGGGTGCTGCTGTGTACCCGCTCTCTCCTCGAGCTGGCGGCGCTGGAATGAGCGGCTGACGTGGAGCCAGAGCTTGATGATCAGCGCGCCGCTGTCCGTGAGTGTCTTTTCGAAGGCGTTGATGCGATGGCAGTAGCGGTCGAGGGCGGCGGCATCCAGGTCTCCCTCCGCGGCACTCTGGGTTACATCGGTGTACCAGGAGCCGAGGAAAATGCCGATCTGGCCCCGCCGCGGCAGGCTGCGCCAGTAGCGCCAGAAATACGGGCGCGACTCCTCCTCGTCGGAGCTCTGCCAGAAAGTATTGGTGTCGATGCCGCGCGGGTCCATCCATTCGTTCAGCCGGTGGATCAGCGCGCCCTTGCCGGAACCGGGCACGCCGCCGAGAACGATGAGCACCGGGTAGTCGCGGGACAGCAGCGCGAACTGCTCGTCCAGTAACTGCCGGCGCAGGGGTTGTTTGCGCTCGTCGAATTCACCATTGCTGATGCGCTTGCCGGTGTCGAGGTTGTCAAACACAGAGAGGGTCACGCTTTTCGATGCGCCTCCGGTTGTCGGGCATGCCCGCGGGGTTGTGCGGCAATCGTTATTGTACGGGATTGTAAACAGCCGTGGTCAGAAGCCGCGCCTTTCTGTACATTGAAGGCGGTTTTGGAGCGACTGGGCGATGCCGGTGACAACAGTGGCGCAGAGATGGCGGGCGGGGTAGACCTGTGGACCCCCTGACACAGGGCGCGCTGGGCGCCGCGCTGCCCCAGTCGACGAGCGCACGGCGCCATGCCGCCACCGCGGGCCTGATGGGCTTTCTCGCGGGGATGGCCGCCGATCTCGACGTACTCATACGCTCCCCGAGCGACCCGCTGTTGTTCCTTGAATACCACCGTCAGTTTACCCATTCGCTGGTGTTCATCCCCGTGGGCGGTCTGCTTTGCGCGCTGGTCCTGCACGCGGCCATTGGCCGGCGCCGCAACCTCAAATTCAGCCAGAGCTGGCTTTTCTGTACGCTGGGTTACGCCACCCACGGTCTGCTCGACTCCTGCACCACGTACGGCACGGTGTTGCTCTGGCCGTTCAGCAATGCGCGGTTCGCCTGGAACACCATCTCCATCATCGACCCGTTATTCACGCTGCCTCTGTTGCTGGGCGTCGGTCTGGCGGCGCTGCGCCGCAAGCCGAATTACGCCCGTCTGGGCCTGCTCTGGGCAGTGGCCTACATGGGGTTGGGCCTGGTCCAGCGCGATGCCGCCGTGGATCTGGGGTATGCGCTCGCCGCCGAACGCGGGCACACGCCGTTGCGGCTGGAGGCGAAGCCGAGTTTCGCCAACATACTGGTCTGGAAAGTGGTGTACGAGACCGACGACCGTTTCTATGTCGATGCGGTGCGGGCGGGTCTGGCGCCGCGGGTGTTTCCCGGCGATTCGGTGCAGAAGCTGGTTCTCGACCGCGATATGCCGTGGCTGGACAGAACGTCCCAGCAGGCGCGGGACATCGAGCGCTTTCGCTGGTTCAGCAATGGTTACGTCGCCCGCGACCCGCGCTACGCCAACCGCGTGATCGACATCCGCTATTCACTGGTGCCCAACGAGGTCGCGCCCCTGTGGAGCCTGGAACTGAATCCCGCCGCCGGCGGCGACGAACACGCGGCCTATCGAGTGCACCGCGAGGCCGAACGCGGCAGTGCCGGGCGCGTCTGGAACATGGTGGTCGGCGGCTGAGGGCGGGGCGCCGCGACCTTCGCGCTCAGGCGGCCTGCGCGCCGGCGTAACTCTCCCCGGCCGCGGCCATGGCCGCGCCGAGATTGATGTCGGCGCCCTGCCGCGACAGCACCGCTTCCAGCGCGCTCAGGCAGCGCATGACATTGCGCTCGCTGCTGCCGTAACCCATCAGTCCGATGCGCCAGGTTTTGCCGGCCAGAGCGCCGAGGCCGGCACCGATCTCCAGGTCGAAATCGCGCAGCAGGGCGGTGCGCACAGCCGCATCGTCCACGCCCTCGGGGATGACAACCGAATTCAGCTGCGGCAGCCGGTGCTGCGGCGCCACGGCCATCGCCAGGCCCATGGCCTCGAGCCCGGCCACCAGGGCCCGGTGGTTGCGCAGGTGGCGCGCCCAGGCCGCCTCCAGACCTTCCTCCTGCAACATGACCAGGGCCTCGTGCAGGGCGTAGAGCGCGTTGACGGGGGCCGTGTGGTGGTAGGCGCGCCTGACGCCGGCGCCCCAGTATCCCATGACCAGCTGCATGTCCAGGAACCAGCTCTGCACCGGTTGTTTGCGTTGCGCGATACGCTCCATGGCCCGGGGCCCGAAGGTGACCGGCGCGATACCGGGCACGCAGGACAGGCATTTCTGCGTGCCGGAGTAAACGGCGTCGGCGCCCCAGCGGTCGACGGCCACTTCGATACCGCCCAGGGACGTGACCGTGTCGACGATACTGAGGGCCCCGTGTTCCCGCGCGATAGCGCACAGTGCAGCGGCGTCACTGCGCACGCCGGTCGAGGTCTCGGCGTGGACGAAGGCCAGCAGGTTGGCGTCCGGGTGCGCGGCAAACGCGGCGCGCACCTTGTCGGGATCCACCGGCTCGCCCCAGTCATCCTCCACCATCACCGGTTCGGCGCCGCAGCGCAGCACGTTTTCCTTCATGCGGCCGCCGAAGACGCCGTTCTGGCACACGATCACCTTGTCGGCCGGCGACAGGAGATTGACGAAACAGGCTTCCATGCCCGCCGAGCCCGGAGCCGACACCGGCAGCGTCAATTCGTTCTGTGTCTGAAAGGCGAACTGCAACAGGCCCTTGATCTCGTCCATCAATTCGACGAACAGCGGATCGAGGTGACCGATGGTGGGGCGCGCCAGCGCGCCCAGCACGCGCGGGGAGACGTCGGACGGTCCCGGGCCCATCAGTGTGCGCAGGGGAGGAAAGAAACTGGCGGTCATGCGGCTGGCTCCGAAAAAAAAGACGCGCAACAGTAGCAGAATTCGGCGCCGCGCTTAACCCACATGTTGAAAAACCGGTAGTGGCCCAGTTTGAGTTTATGCCCGAGCCTGGAGCGTCACAAGGGTATGCTCCCGCTAAAACCGTGCGGCGACAGGACGTCGCCGCCCCGAGCCTGGCCATGGAGAGCCTGCCCCTTTTCGGGCATGGCCGCTTTTTGGCGTGTTTCAGCGGGAGCATACCCTTGTGACGCTCTGGGTAACGTGTCCCAACTGAGCCATTATCGAAAGACTACCCGGGTTGCTGCGGCAGTCGTCACTGCGGCAGCCGTGCCACGGCGGCGTAACAGTGACGTCAACAGGCTCATTGACGGCTGCGGGCAATGATCAGGCGAACAGCACCAGCAGGGTCATGTCCTCCTCGATTTCGAAAAAGGAATGTTCGGTGGTGGCGCCCACGTACAGCAGCGAACCCGGGCCGACGTCGCGTTCCGTCTCGTTCAGGCGCATCCGCGCCCTGCCGCTCAACACGTAATAGACCTCGTCGTCATCGTGGGGCGCCTGCATGTCCCGGCTGCCCGCCCGCAGGTGGTAGAGCCCGCAGGTCAGGGAGGGCACGTTGAGAAATTCCAGGTACTCCACGTTCTCCCCCCGCAGCTTGCCCCGCAATTCTTCCAGATCAAAGATCTGCCATTTATTATCGCCCATAGGCCTGACTCCCGATGATGCCTCACAGATTGTGCGGCTATACTACGGGGAATTTGCCGATGATAGTATCCCCGGGGCGTGCGTGTTTCGCACTCCTGGCAGCATTCGACGGGAGGCCCCTGTGAACAAGCCCGGACTGGACTACAACCTGGCCCGCGCCGCGCTGCGCCGGGCCGATCTCAACCCCGAGCGCATCGCCGTGGTGTTCGAGGAGCGCCGGATCAGCTTCGAGGAATTCGGGCAGCGGGTGCGCCGCCAGGCGGGGCTGTTGCGTGCCAGTGGTGTGTGCCTGGGCGACCGGGTGGGTTATCTCGGGCTGAACCACCCGCATCTGCTGGAGACGATGTTCGCCGCGCAGGCGCTGGGCGCCATTTTCGTGCCGCTCAATTTTCGCCTGACCGCGCGGGAACTGACCTTCATCATCAATGACGCCGGCATCCATTCCCTGGTGGTCGATGACGAGCTGCGGCCGGTCATCGAACCGGCGCGAGCGGAGTTGTGCTGCCATCGCTATTTTTCGTCCGAGAGCGAGGCGCCGGGCTGGGGGCATTTGACGAGTGAGCGCGATGCCGCGCCGCCGATTGCCGAGCCGGTGGCGACGGGGCAGCACGACGTGGCCATCATCATGTATACCTCCGGTACCACGGGCTTGCCCAAGGGCGCGATGCTCACTCACGGCAACATCACCTGGAACAACATCAACGCCATGTTCGCTTTCGGTTCGCACCGGGACGATGTCATCCTGACCGCCGCGCCGCTGTTCCATATCGGCGGGCTCAACGTGATGACCCTGGGGTCTTTTCATGTCGGGTCCTGCGTTGTGCTGCTGCGCAGTTTCGCGGCCGGACAAGTGCTGACGGATATCGAGCGGTATCGTGTCACCCACATGTTCGGGGCGCCCGCGATGTTCCTGTTCATGGCGCATCAGGCCGGTTTCGAGGCGGCGGACCTGTCCAGTGTGCGGCAGTTTATCTGCGGCGCGGCACCGGTGCCGGAATCGCTGATCGAGCTGTACGGCGCCCGGGATATCGACTTCTGCCAGGGCTACGGCCTGACCGAAACGGCGCCGTTCGGTTCCTTCCTGACGCCCGAGTGGGCACTGGACCAAGCTCGGCTCGGCGGGGCAGCCGCCGTTGCACAGCGGCCTGCAAATCGTCGATGGCGACAACCGGCCGGTGGCGGCCGGTGAGCGCGGCGAAGTCTGCCTGCGCGGACCCAACATCATGAAGGGCTACTGGAATCGCCCGGATGCCACCGCCGACGCTATCGATCCCGATGGCTGGTTTCATTCCGGCGATGTCGGCTACCTGGATGAGGATGGCTTTCTGTTCATTTGCGACCGGCTCAAGGACATGGTCATTTCCGGCGGCGAAAATGTCTATCCGGCGGAAGTGGAGAGCGTGCTCTACAAGCACGAGGCAATCTCGGAAGTCGCGGTAATCGGCCTGCCCGACGAGAAATGGGGAGAGGCGGTGACCGCGGTTGTCGCCCTGCACGAGGGGCGCGAGTTGTCGCTGGAGGAACTGCGCGAGTTTGCCGGCTCGATGCTGGCGCGCTACAAATTGCCGCTGCGCCTGCACGTCGTGGATGAACTGCCGCGCAACCCGGCGGGCAAGGTACTGAAATATGTGCTGAAGGAACAGCTCGCCGATTGAGCGGGCTTCAGCCCTCGACCTGCAGCCCCACATTGGCCTGCGCGGCCGCGATTCTGGCGATCGGCACGCGGAATGGGCTGCAGGACACATAGTCCAGCCCCGCGTCATGGCAGAAACGGATGGAGACCGGGTCGCCGCCGTGTTCGCCGCAGATGCCGTACTTTATGCCGCGCTTGGCGGCGCGACTCTCCTCGATCGCGAGTTTTATAAGGCGCCCGACGGCGCGCTGGTCCAGTGACACGAACGGATCCATGTCGATCAGTTTCTCCGCCAGGTATTTGGGAATGAACCTGGCGGCGTCGTCCCGGGAAAAGCCGTAGGTCATCTGCGTGAGGTCGTTGGTGCCGAAACTCATGAACTCCACTTCCGGCGCCAGGCGCCCGGCGCCGAGGGTGGCACGCGGTGTTTCCATCATGGTGCCGACCCGGTAGGGGATCGAGATGCCCCGGGAACGCGTGGCTTCGTGCACACACTTGTCGATGATCCGCGTCACCAGGCGAATTTCGCGCACGTTGATCACCAGCGGGATCATGATTTCCGGAAACGGCCGACAGCCTTCCTGCATGGCGTCGGTGGCGGCGTTGATAATCGCGCGCACCTGCATTTCGGTGATTTCGGGATAGACGACCGACAGGCGGCAGCCGCGAAATCCCAGCATGGGATTGACCTCGGCGAGACCTTCGACGATTTCGTGCACGCGCGCCTCGCTCTTGCCGACGCGTTGCGCCAGCGCCGCGATGTCGGCCGCCTCGCGGGGCAGGAACTCGTGCAGCGGCGGGTCGAGCAGGCGGACGGTCACGGGCAGTCCGTCCATCACCCTGAACAGGGCGAGCAGGTCCTCGCGCTGGAATACCTCGAGTTCGTCGAGACAGCTCTGCCGCTCCTCCCGGGATTCGGCCAGGATCATCGCGCGCATGGCGTGCAGGCGTTCGGCGTCGAAGAACATGTGCTCGGTGCGGCACAGGCCGATGCCCTCCGCGCCGAGTTCTCGCGCTTTGGCGGCATCCTCGGGGGTTTCGGCGTTGGCGCGAACCCGCAGCCGGCGGTACTTGTCCGCCCAGGACAGCAGGGTCTGGAAATCGTCGCTGGAACTCGCTTCTATTTTGGCAATATCGCCGAGCATGACCTCGCCGGACGCGCCGTCGAGGGTAATGATATCGCCGCGCACTATCTTCGTGCCATCGGCGGTATGGGCGACGCCGTTTTCGGTATCGACGCTGAGGTTGTCGCAGCCCGTAATCGCGCACACACCCATTCCCCGGGCGACGACAGCGGCGTGAGAGGTCATGCCGCCCAGTTCCGTCAGGACGCCCGCCGCTACCTTCATGCCGTGTATGTCCTCGGGCGTGGTCTCGCGCCGTACTAGAATGACGCTTGTGCCCTGTGCGGCCAGCGACTCGGCGTCCTCGGCGGAAAACACCACCTCGCCGGTGGCCCCGCCGGGGCTGGCGGCCAGACCCGTGGCGATGACGTCGCGCTTCGCCGCCGGGTCGACCATCGGGTGCAGGAACGACTGCACATGCTCGGGCGAGACGCGCATCAGCGCCTCGCGCTCGCTGATCAGGTCCTCGCGGACCATGTCGACGGCGATCTTCACCGAGGCGCGGCCGGTGCGCTTGCCGCTGCGGGTCTGCAGCATGTAGAAGCGCCCCTCCTGCACGGTGAACTCGATGTCCTGCATGTCCCGGTAGTGTTTCTCCAGCAGCTCCTGTGTGCGGTAGAGTTCGTCGTAGGCGTCCGGCAGTTTTTCTCTGAGCGCCTCCACCGGCAGCGGTGTGCGCACACCGGCGACGACGTCTTCACCGGCCGCGTTGAACAGGAACTCGCCGAAAAACCGGCGCTCGCCGGTGGAGGGATTGCGCGTGAACGCGACCCCCGAACCCGAGTCGTCGCTGTAATTGCCAAAGACCATGGCCTGCACGTTGACCGCGGTACCGAGCCGGTCGGATATGTTATTCATCTCGCGGTAGACCACCGCCCTGGGCGTGTGCCAGGACAAGAATACCGAGCGCACCGCCATGTTCAGTTGCTGGAAAGGGTCCTCGGGAAATTCGACCATACCCTTGTAGATGTCGACAATCGCGCGCCAGTCATCGGCGTCCATCTCGACGTCGTTGCTCTTGCCGTGGGCCTCCTTGTAGCGCTGCAACTCCCGCTCGAACACCGCGGCGTCGATATCCAGCACGACATCGGCGAACATCTGGATAAAGCGCCGGTAGCAATCGTAGGCAAACCGGGGGTTGCCCGTTTTTTTCGCCAGTCCCGCGGTGACTTCGTCGTTGAGGCCGAGATTCAGAATGGTATTCATCATCCCCGGCATGGAGACGGGGGCACCGGAGCGCACCGAGAACAGCAGGGGATTGTCCGGGTCGCCGAAGCGCGCGCCCATGCGCTTCTCGACCAGGTCGAGAGCCACGCGATACTCCTGTTCCAGGGGCGGCGGCAGGCGGTTGCCCGCCTCGAAGAACTCGCGACAGGTCTGGGTCGTGATGATGAATCCGAAGGGGACAGGCAGCCCCAGGGCGGTCATCTCGCAGAGATTGGCGCCCTTGCCGCCGAGCAGGTCGCGGTCGTCCCTGCCGCCTTCGTTGAACAGATATACACGTTTCGCCATGCCGATCTCCGCTGCGGGTGTGCCGCGACAGCGGCGGAGTATAGCCGCTGAGCACTTGCGGGGGGAGGCCGGTTTTTTGACATTGGCCAGTTTGCAGCCACTGGCGCCGGCCGTTCTTCAAGCCTCTCTGGATAGTTTGGTGCACATGCGCTCGCTTGCGCGAAGACTGTCCGGTCTGTCCCGGTCAACGCCTGGCCAGTATCTCCGCGAAGGCCTCGATCTCGACCATTTCCGCCGTGGCGGGCACGACGAACAGTTCCTCGCAGCCGGCGGCCTCGGCGTTGTCCAGCGCCTCCCGGATCGCGTCCGCCGAGCTGCGGTGCACGGATTCCGCCATCATGGTGGCGATTTCCGGGCCGGCGATGGACAGGTAGTCGTAGACGTAGTCGTACAGCTTGCGCTGGCCGTCGTCGGCCAGCGTGTACCAGAAGCCGCCCAGCCGATAGGGTTTGTGCTCGCGACCGGCGCGCTCCCAGGCGGCGTCGGCCGTGCCGAAGGTATTGTCGTACTCCTGCCGCTCGCCGTTGCCGGACCAGCCGTACAGGCCGTCCGCCCACTGGGCGCAGCGCTCGATGCTCTTCGGGCCAATGGCGCCCGCCAGCAGCATCGGGCCGCCGGGCCGGGTGGGCTGCGGGCCGATGGGTCCGGCGCCCGCGACGACTTCCTCGCCGGCCCACACGCGCCGCATCGTCTCGACCTGCCGGTCCATGCGCCCGTAGCGGCCCTTGAACGGCGCGTCCAGGGCCTGGTAATCCTGCTCCCGGCCGCCGTAGCCCACGCAGACCTTGCGCACGCGCCCGCCGGAGAGCACATCCAGGCTTGCGATCTCCTTGGCGACGCCGACAGCGCTGTGCATGGGCAGCACGTACAGCGTCGGGGTGATCTCGACGCGCTCGGTCACCGCCGCGGCCGCGGACAGGACCACGCGCATGTCGAAGGTCGGGCCGTGCACGCGTTCACCGCAGGACACGCTGTGAAAGGGCCCGTCGTCGGCGGCGCGAAACCAGGTCAGGTAGTCCTCGCGGCCGAGGCCGGCTTTCATGTAGGGCAGACAGATACCGATTTTCATGGGCGCCTCGCAACGGTTACATTGTGGTGATCGGAGGTTGCGTATACTAGCGAACTTTGCCGGGCAGGCCGTACAGAAAACTGAACCGTCGGCGGCTGCCGCACGCGCCGCATGCGCACGGCGGCGGCGCTGGTGTAACGTAACAGCCCTGCTTGATGTGGCGCCGGCGCGCCGGGAAAACGAACATGAAGATCGACGGTCCCTTCTATGCACAACTGGGCGCGGCGGCCGATGAGGCCCGGCGTCTCGCCGCCATCGGCTACGACGGCGTCTATTCCCTGGAGGGCGCTTCGGACCCGTTCTATCCCCTGGTGCTGGCCAGTGAACACGCGCCGCAGCTGGATATCGCCACCGGCATCGCCGTCGCTTTTCCGCGCAATCCCATGCACCTGGCGTACCAGGCCTGGGATCTGCAGCGCTTCAGCGGCGGCAGGTTCCTGCTCGGCCTCGGCTCGCAGGTCAGGGCACACATCGAAAAGCGCTTCGGCGTGCCATTCAGTCCGGCGGCGGCGCGCATGCGCGAGTACATTCTCGCCGTCAAGGCGATCTTCGACTGCTGGCAGAACGACGCGCCGCTGGCATTTCACGGCGATTACTACCGGCACACCCTGATGACTCCCATGTTCCATGCCGGTCACCTCGAATGCGGCCCCCCGCCGGTGCTGCTGGGCGCGCTCGGTCCGCGCATGACGCAAGTGGCGGGAGAGGTGGCCGACGGACTTGTCGTGCACCCGTTCAACAGCCTGCCCTTTCTGACGGACCACGCACTGCCGGCCGTCGAGCGCGGTCTGGCGCAGTCCGGACGCTCGCGCGAGGATTTCATACTGCAGATCAACGCCATCGTGGTCACGGGCGAGACGGAGGAGGAGCTGGCCGCCGCCCGCAAATCGGTGCGCGACCTGCTCGGCTTCTACGCCTCGACCCCGGCCTATCGGCCGCCGATGGACGCGGTGGGTTACGGCGAGTTGCAGCCCCAGTTGAACAAGCTGTCCAAGGAGGGGCGCTGGGAGGAACTGGGAGAGCATATCGATGACCGGTTTCTCGACGCCTTCGCCACCATCGGCGAGCCGGCGGAGATCGCCGGCAGGCTCAAGGACAAGTACGGCGCATGCGCCGACCGGCTGGCGATCTACGCGCCCTATGCCGCCCCCGACGAGATGTGGGCTTCGATCATCGCGGGACTCAAGGACGACTGAAGCCGCTGCGGTGTTTTCTGTTATGCTTCGTCCATGGCTGCGAAAGACAAACAAGACCCCACATTTCTGGAATCACTGGTGAACCTGACCGGGCAGGTCGCGGAGGGCACCTTTGATCTGGCGCGCAACGCCGCGACCCTGACCGCCATGTTCGGCGAAAACTGGCTGCGCAGCGCGCTGCTGACCAGGCTGGAACCGGAGAGGCTGGAGGCGATGGCGGAGGCGGGCCGGTTTCTGCGCGACGCCCGCGAAACGGCGGGGCTGTCCATGCGGGAATTTGCCGACATGCTGGGCCTGTCGGACCGCACGGTGCTGGAGGAAATCGAAAGCGGCCAGACGTTGATGCCCCTGGAGCTTATGCTGCGCAGCGCGGCACTGCTGGCGCGCCACGACCCCATTCCCTTTCTCATAAAATTCATGCGCACCTACAATCCCGCCCTGGAACAGACGCTGGAGCAGTGGGGCGTCATGGCGTTGCCGCGGCAGTTCGAGCGCGAGCGACGCTTTGTGAATCTGGTGCGCCAGCACGACATGTTGCGCGGTCTCAGCGACGCTGAGTACGAGCGCTTTATTCATTACGTGGACAGCTCCTGCCAACTGGTGCTGGACGTCATGACGAAGGAAAGAGAGGCAGTCGCCGGGAAGTTGCCGGCACCCGCGTCCCGGTCGCGCCGGACCGCGTCGAGCAAGGCCGGGGCAAGCAAGACCGGGTCGCGCCAGACCGGGTCGCGCAAGACCGCGGCGACCCGCAACAAGGCGAAGCCCAAGGCGCGGGCAAAAGCGAAGACCGCGCCAAAAAAAACCGCGCCCGCCAAGCGCTCGCGCAAGACCGCGAGCTGATAGCGTCGCGCCGGACCGGGTCGCGCCGGACCGGGTCATGCCAGACAGGATCATGCCAGACAGAGTCGTGCAACACGGTTCCGTGCGACATCCGCCGTCCGGCCGCGGCCCCTTTGGACAGCGCTCGGCGTGAAGCGCCCGGTGTGAAGCACTCGTGAACATCAAAACGGATACCTGGTTCGCCACCTGCCCCAAGGGTCTGGAGACGTTGCTCGCCGACGAGTTGCTGTCGCTGGGCGCGACGGCAGCGAGGGAAACGGTAGCGGGGGTGCATTTTCAGGGTCCGCCGTCGGTGGCCCGGCGGGTTTGCCTGTGGACGCGTCTGGCCAACCGCATTCTCTGGCCGCTGGCGTCGCTGCCCGCAGCGGACGGCGATGTGCTGTACCAGGGCCTGCGGGAGATCGACTGGGGTGCGTTGTTTGATGCGCGCAGCAGTATCGCGGTGGATTTTTCCGGCACCAACAAAATGCTGCGCAACACGCAGTTCGGGGCGCAGCGCTGCAAGGACGCAGTGGTGGACCGGTTTCAGGCCACCGCCGGCATGCGGCCGTCGGTGGATCGGCGCGGGGCGGATGTGCGCATCAATGTGCGCCTGGATCGCGACCGGGCCAGGGTGTCGATCGATCTCTCCGGGGGCAGTCTGCACCAGCGCGGCTATCGCCAGCGGGGCGGGGCCGCGCCGCTGAAGGAAAATCTCGCCGCGGCGATCCTGCTGCGGGCCGACTGGCCGGGCATGGCGGCGCGCGGTGGCGCGCTGATCGATCCGCTTTGCGGCTCCGCGACGCTGCTGGTCGAAGGCGCGATGATGGCCGCGGATATCGCGCCGGGACTGGCCCGCGAACGGTTCGGGTTCGAGCAGTTGCGCCTGCACGACGACGCACAGTGGCGGGCCATGCTCACGGATGCCCGCGCCCGCGCCGAGCGGGGACGCGCGGCGCGGCTGCCCGAGATTCGCGGCTACGACGCCGACCCCGGTGTGATTCGCGAGGCCCGGGAAAACATCCAGCGCGCCGGACTGCAGGCCGCGGTGCGTGTCAGTTGCCGGGCACTGGCGGATTTCTCCAAACCCACGCATCGGCCGCTGGAGACGGGCCTGATCGTGACCAATCCGCCCTACGGCGAGCGCCTGGGCGAGAAGAAGCATCTTGGCGGCCTCTACCGCCTGTTGGGAGAGCGCCTGGCCGTGCACTTCGGCGGCTGGCGGGCCGCGGTGTTCACGGCCGACCTCGATCTCGGCCGCGCAATCGGGCTGCGCAGCCACAAACGCTATACCCTGTACAACGGCACGCTGGAAACCTACCTGTTGCTGTTTGACCTCCGGGACAATGTTCTGCGGGACGATGTTGTTCGAGACAAGGCTAGCTCCTGACAAGGTTGCTCGTGACAAGTCTCTCAGGGCAAGGTTTCTCAGGGCAAGGTAGCTCGTGACGAAGTCGCGCAGGCAAAGACCTCAGCCGCTGAACCGGAGGCGTTGAGCGAGGGCGCGCGGATGTTTGCCAATCGGCTGACAAAAAACCGCCGCCGCCTGCGGCCGTGGCTGCGCCGGGAGAACATCGAGTGCTATCGCCTTTACGATGCGGATATGCCGGAATACGCCGTGGCCGTCGATGTCTACGGCGAGCACGTACATGTCGCGGAGTACAAGGCGCCCCCTTCCGTGTCCGGTGACGCCGCCAGGCGCCGTCTGGAGGAGATTCGTGTGGCGGTGCCCGCGGCGCTGGAGGTTCCGGCGGAGCGGGTCGTCTACAAGGAGCGCAGCCGGCAGCGCGGTGCCAGCCAGTACACGCGCCAGGGCAGCCGCGGCGAATTTTTCACCGTGCGCGAGGGCGGCGCCCGGCTGCTGGTGAATCTGAAGGACTACATCGACACGGGGCTGTTCCTCGATCACCGTCCCCTGCGCCGGCGCATCGCCCGGGAGAGCCGCGACCGGGATTTTCTCAATTTGTTCTGTTACACCGGCAGCGCAACGGTACACGCCGCACTGGGCGGGGCGCGCAGCACGACGAGCGTGGACACGTCCAACACCTATCTGCAGTGGCTGGGTCGCAACTTCGAGGCAAACGGCTTCGGCGGGGCGGCGCACCGGGTGGAGAAGGCCGATGCCGCCGAGTGGCTCTCCCGGACGCGGGATCAGTTCGACCTGATCCTGCTGGATCCGCCGTCGTTCTCCAATTCAAAATCCCGCGCCGGCAGCTTCGATGTGCAGCGCGATCATCCGGCCCTGGTGCGCGCGGCCATGGCCTGCCTGCGCCCGGGCGGACGGCTGTATTTTTCCACCAATCGCCGGGGTTTCCGCCTCGACGCCGAGCTCGCGGCGGCGTTCGAGGCAGAGGATATCTCCGCGGCGACGCTCGACCCGGACTTTGCCCGCAACCCGCGCATTCACCAGTGTTGGTTGCTGCGTCACGGGACGCCGGCACAGGTATAGCGTTGCCGGCCGCGTTGTGATGACATTGTGGCAACAAGCGCTCGGTAATTTGCGCCGGCCCCCGAAAGCGCGCGGGCTCTCACGTTAGCAGCCACAAACTAGCCGCTTTCCAACTCTATCCACATGGGCGTGTTAGCGCCTGTTTTTAATAGATTTTTGCCGAAATATGCAGATCTAGTTGCAAAGAGCGTTACAAGTCTTTGATTATATTACTTTAGTCGCGACAGGGAGCCAGGCTGCCGACGATGGCGACTTGCGTCGCGGCGCCCCGGAATGGTGCGCATCGCCGGCCTGTCCCCAACGTTATCCACAGCGGCGCGGTAGCGGATCAAGCCGGATCGGCCAGTTTCAACAACTGCTTGCCCGTGTTTTCCCCGCGGAACAACCGCTGCAGCGTCGCGGGCACGTTTTCGAAGCCTTCCTGGATGTCCTCGCGCCAGGCGATCTCGCCGGCCTCGACCCACTCGGTCAGCGCGGCGATGGCCTCCGCCGAGCGGTCGAGGTAATCCAGCACGATGAAGCCTTCCATGCGCAGCCGCCGTGTAACCAGCAGCATGAGATTGTTCGGACCGGGGCGGGGGGTTTCGTCGTTGTAGCCCGATATCGCGCCGCACAGCGCGAGGCGTCCGAAGTCCGCCATATGGCCGATGGCCGCCTGCAGCGTATCGCCGCCGACGTTGTCGAAGAAGACATTCACACCGTCGGGGCACAGTGCGGCGATGCGCTCCTCGAGGGATTCGCTCTTGTAATCGATGACACCGTCCACTTTGCAGGCGTCCAGCAGCCACTGGCATTTCTCCGGCCCGCCGGCGATGCCGACCACCCGGCAGCCCTTGAGCCGGGCTATCTGGGCCACGACGGACCCGGTGGCGCCGGCCGCGCCGGAGACCAGCACGGTGTCTCCCGCTTGCGGCCGGCCGACGTCCAGCAGGCCGAAGTAGGCGGTGAGGCTGGTGGTGCCGAACACGCTGAGCGCCATGGCGGGCGAAGTGCCGGGTGGCAGGGGCGACGGCGGAACCATCCCCGCCGGGTCGCCCACGGCGTACTCCTGCCAGTTGACCAGGCCCTGCACGAGGGTGCCGACCGGCAGGTCCGGATTCTCGGACTGCACGACCTGCGCGACGCCGCTGGCGCGCATGGGCTCGCCAATGCCCACCGGCGGCAGGTAACTGGGCGCGTCCATCATCCAGCCGCGCATGGCGGGATCGAAGCTGAGCATGAGGTTCTTCAGCAGCACCTGGCCGGCGGCGAGATCGGGTTCGGGCATGGGCGAGTCCACCAGTTCGAAGTGTTCGGGGCCTGCCATGCCGGTGGGTCGCTCCTTCAACAGCCACTGACGGTTGATGTCTGCCATCTGGATCTCCTTGTGTTTGCCGGTGTTGCGTGGTCGCGCTACGTATTTGCGGACGCGCTATTACAGCATCGTAGCCTGTGTTTGAACAGATCGGCCGATTGTATGCTGCGTGCTGTGGGTTCTGCTTGCGGTTGTGGGGGTGCTGATCGCCGCGGGCAGGAACGGTCTCGCGGGAACACTGCTGTGAAAGGAAGTCGCGGCCCGGGCCGGTACAAGGACGTATGCCCGGTCTGCTTGTGAATGTGCGGATCGGCGCTGGCGGGTATGGTCCCGCTGGAACCGTGCGGCGACAGGACGTCGCCGCCCGAGCCTGTACACGGATGTACGCTTTTTGGCGTGTTCCAGCGGGACCATACCCGCCAGCGGCGTCGTTAAGTTGATCCCACCACCAACAGCTGCATCGTTCAGGTGTGCCCGCCAGAAGCGTCATTAAGGCGTGACTTCCCGAGGCGTCGTTCACGCATACAGGTCGGCGGCCATGCAAGAGTAGCCACATGTGCCCCATGACAGCATACCCGGGCTGTGTTCCAATCGGCCTGCGCCGCGGGCCGATGGGTTCTGCGGCACAGGCTCCCAGGGAGAGCGACCCGGTGAAATCGCTGTTGATCGTCTATCACAGCCAGAGCGGCACCTGTGCCCGGCTGGCCATGGCCGCGCGGGCCGGCGCCCGGCGCGAAGAGGATATTGCCGTGGAGGTGCGCCGTGCCTGGGACGCCGGCATCGCGGATCTCGCGGCCGCGGACGGGTTGTTGCTGGTTACGGCGGAGAACTCCGGGTCGCTGAGCGGCACGATGAAGGATTTTCTCGACCGCATCTTCTATCCCGCCATCGCGCGGGAACTGGTGCTGCCCTGCGCGCTGCTGATCAGCGCCGGCAATGACGGGCGCGGCGCCATGCGGCAGGCGGAGCGGATTCTGTCGGGCATCCCGATGACGCTGGCGGCGGAAACGCAGATTTTGCGCGGTGAATTCAGCGACGCTCATCGGGAGGCCGGCGAGGAAATGGGACAGGCGCTGGCGGCGGGTATCGCCATGGGCATTTTTTGAGGGACGGATATGACGGACCAGGACAGGGAGGCGGTGCCCGGCGGTTTCGAGCGCCTGCCCGAGGGCTTCGGCTTCAACGACGCGCTACAGCCGGTGTTTCGCAGGGTGAGCGGCGAGACGGCGGCTTTCGGCATTGTGGTCGAGGCACAGCACGTCAATTCCATGGGCATTTGTCACGGCGGGGTGCTGATGGTGCTGGCGGACATGACCGCCGCTTCCGGGGTCAACCTGGCCCGGGGCCAGCTCGTGGGCAGCCCGACGATCAATCTCAGCATCGATTTCATCGCGGCCGGGCGCGTCGGTCAGTGGATCGAGGCCCGGTCCGAGGAGGTGAGTGTCAGACGGCGCTTCGCGTTCTGCAGCGGCGCGATTTACAGTAGTCGCGGTCGCCTCGCCCGTTTCAATGGCACATTTTATCTCCCGGATCACGATGGCATGTGGAAAAACGGCAAAACGCCCGCCAGTGTGCTGGGTGAACCGCCGGGCGGGTGAGGCCGCTCCGGCGCCGCGCGGGCCACCTCGCGCGACCGTGTCAGTGTGCGGGCGCGGCGTGCTGCTCCAGAGTCGCGATAAACGCGCGGGCGGCGCGGGACAGGCTGCGTCCCTCGTGGTGAATGACGCCGAGGGAACGGGACACCCCGATACCTTCCACTGACAATGTCGCCAGGGATTGGTCGGCCATGGTGCGCGGCAGTACGGTCCAGCCGAGGCCCACCGCGGCCATCATGCGAATCGTCTCCAGGTAATTGGTCGCGATGGACACCTGCAGCGGCAACTGCCGCCGATCGAACAGGCCCTTGATGATCTGCCCCGTGTAGGTATTGAGGCCCGGCAGTACCGCCGGCAGGCCGCTCAACGTCGCCAGATCCAGAGCGGTGTTGCCGGCGAGTTCGTGATCCGCCTGGACCATGAAATCCAGCGGATCCGGCCAGACGCTGCGGGCCACGATGCTCGGTTGCGGCGCGGGCGCCAGGGTCACCACCGCCAGTTCGATCTCCCCGTGCAGGGTGAGTTCGTAGGCCTGCTCCGAATCCATGAAATCGATATCGATGTGTACCCGCGGGTAGTGCGTGCTGAAATAGCTGAGGACCGGCGGCAGCCGGTGCAGGCCGATGTGGTGGCTGGTCGCCAGGCGCAACTCTCCCGCGACCTCGCCCGCCAGATCGCGCACCGACTGTTCCGCGCTTTTCATCTCGTGTTGCACGGCGCGGGCGTGGGGCAGCAGGGCGGAGCCGGCTTCGGTAAGACTGACGTGGCGGCCGATGCGGTCGAACAGCCGTGCGCCGAGGTGTTCCTCCAGTTGCGCCACGCGTTTGCTCACCGCGGGCTGGGTGAGGTGAAGTTTTTCGGCGGCGCCGGAAAAGGACCCGGTCTCGGCTACCAGCAGAAAGGCCCTGAGGTTCTGTACATCCACGAATGATTAGCCTTTGAAATGTATTCCTTTTGAGAATCCAATCGATAAAAATAATAAATTTGTGTTATTCACTGTGCAACCCCATAATTCAGGCAGTTTCCCGTTGCAACCGAGGTAATCAATGAGCGGACAAACCCTGTACGACAAGCTCTGGCAGAGCCATCTCGTGGAACAGCGCGACGACGGCTCCGCACTCATCTACATCGATCGCCACCTGATTCACGAGGTGACCTCCCCCCAGGCCTTCGAGGGCCTGCGCCTGGCGGGGCGCCGGCCCTGGCGAGTGGATGCCAATCTGGCCGTTCCCGATCACAATGTGCCGACCGAGCTGAGCGAGCGCAGCGGCGGCGTCGCCGGCATTGCCGACCCCGTTTCGCGTCTGCAGGTGCAGACACTGGACGACAACTGCCGCGATTTCGATATCGTCGAATTCGAGATCAACGACCGGCGCCAGGGTATCGTCCATGTGGTCGGGCCCGAGCAGGGCGTGACCCTGCCCGGCATGACCATCGTCTGCGGCGATTCCCATACCTCGACACACGGCGCGCTGGGCGCCCTGGCGCATGGCGTGGGTACGTCGGAAGTGGAGCACGTACTCGCCACCCAGTGTCTGGTGCAGCAGAAAATGAAGAACATGCTGGTACGCGTCGACGGGCAATTGCCCGCCGCGGTTACCGCCAAGGATGTCGTACTGGCGATCATCGGCGAGATCGGGACTGCCGGCGGCACAGGTTACGCCATCGAGTTCGGCGGCGAGGTGGTGCGCAATCTCAGCATGGAGGGCCGCATGACCGTCTGCAACATGGCCATCGAGGCCGGTGCCCGGGCGGGCCTGATCGCCGTGGACGAGACCACGCTGGACTATGTCAGGGGCCGGCCCCACGCGCCCTCCGGCGAATTGTGGGACCGCGCCGTGGCGGCCTGGCGCGACCTGCACAGCGACGACGACGCGACATTCGATCGCGTTGTGGAAATGCGCGGCGAAGACATTGCACCGCAGGTGACCTGGGGTACGTCGCCGGAGATGGTGCTGCCGGTGGACGGCATCATTCCCGACCCGGCGACGATCGCCAACCCCGCCAAGCGGGAAGCCGCCGAGCGCGCGCTGGCGTACATGGGACTGAAGGGCGGCACGGCGATCGGCGATATCCGGCTGGACCAGGTGTTTATCGGTTCCTGCACCAACTCGCGCATCGAGGATTTGCGCGCGGCGGCGTCGGTGGTGCGCGGCCGGCGCGTGGCGGACAGCGTCAAGCGCGCGCTGGTGGTGCCCGGTTCGGGGCAGATCAAGGCCCAGGCGGAAGCAGGAAGGCCTGGACAGGATCTTTACGGCAGCCGGCCTGGAATGGCGCGAACCCGGCTGCTCCATGTGTCTGGCCATGAATTCGGACAAGCTGGGTGCCGGCGAGCACTGCGCGTCCACGTCGAATCGCAATTTCGAGGGGCGCCAGGGTTTCGGCGGGCGCACGCATCTGGTGAGTCCGGCGATGGCGGCCGCGGCTGCGATCGCCGGGCATTTCGTCGACATAAGGGACTGGCAGGAGGCGGCACAATGAAACCCTTTACGGTATTGCAGGGCCTGGCGGCGCCGATGGACCGCGCCAATGTGGATACGGACCTGATCATTCCCAAGCAGTTCCTGAAGTCCATCAAGCGCACCGGTTTCGGACCCAACCTGTTCGACGAATTGCGCTATCTCGACCAGGGAGAGCCGGGGCAGGATTGCAGCACGCGGCCGTTGAACGAGGATTTCCCGCTCAATCAGCCGCGCTACCGCGGCGCCTGCATACTGCTGGCGCGCGAAAACTTCGGCTGCGGCTCGAGCCGCGAGCACGCGCCGTGGGCGCTGGAGGATTACGGTTTTCGCTGCATCATCGCGCCGAGCTTCGCCGACATCTTCTACAACAACTGTTTCAAGAACGGCATCCTGCCGATCGAGCTGGATGCCGACGTGGTCGACCGCCTGTTCCGGGAGATGTATGCTCGGGAAGGTTACGAACTCACTGTCGACCTGGAACGCCAGGCCATTGCGACGCCCGCGGGCGAGGAAATCTCCTTCGAGGTGGATGCTTTTCGCAAGCACTGCCTGCTCAACGGGCTCGATGATATTGGCCTCAGCCTCGAAAGCGCGCCCGCGATTCGCGCGTTCGAGGCGCGCTGGCGCGAGCAGTCGCCATGGCTGTTCGGCGCCATGAAGTAACGCGGACCGTCAATCCTCACACAATCCTGAGAAGGGAAGGAATAGCGATGAGCAATGTGTACGACGTCGCCGTGGTGGGCGCTACCGGCGCGGTCGGTGAAACCATGATGTCGATTCTCGAGGAGCGGCAGTTTCCAGTGGGCAACCTCTATCCCCTGGCCAGCAGCCGTTCGGCGGGCAAGAAAGTCACCTTTCGCGGCAAACAGCTCACGATTGGCGATCTCGCGGAGTTTGATTTTTCGCGCGCGCGGATCGGGTTGTTTTCGGCCGGCGGCTCCGTCTCCGCGGAATTCGCGCCCCGAGCCGCCGAGGCCGGTTGTGTCGTCGTGGACAACACGTCGTATTTTCGCCGGGAGCCGGATATCCCGCTGGTGGTGCCCGAGGTGAACCTGGAGGCACTGGCCGGGTATACAACGCGCAACATTATCGCCAACCCGAACTGCTCGACAATTCAGATGATGGTGGCGCTGAAGCCGATATACGATGCCGTCGGCATCGAACGCATCAATGTCGCCACCTATCAGGCGGTGTCGGGCACCGGCAAGGAAGCCATCGAGGAACTGGCGGGCCAGACAGCCCGGCTCCTCAACGGCCAGAGCATCGAGTGCCAGGTGTACCCGAAGCAGATCGCGTTCAACGTGTTGCCGCACATCGACGAATTCATGGACAACGGGTACACACGGGAAGAAATGAAAATGGTGTGGGAGACGCGCAAGATTTTTGCCGACGAGAGCATTGCGGTCAATCCCACCTGTGCGCGCGTCCCGGTTTTCTACGGACATTCGGAGGCCATCCACATCGAGACGGTCGACAAGTTGTCCGCCGAGGCGGCCCGGGAGCTTCTCGAGAGCGCCCCGGGGATAACTGTCATCGATGAACACAGGGACGGCGGCTATCCGACCGCGGTGAGTGAATCGGCGGGCAAGGACCCGGTCTTTGTCGGCCGCATCCGCGAGGATATTTCTCATCCGCACGGCCTGGATCTGTGGGTGGTTTCCGATAATGTGCGCAAGGGCGCCGCGCTCAATAGTGTGCAAATTGCCGAGAGCTTGGTATCGACTTATCTTGATTAATACCCATGCTTCATTGATACTTGAGGTGTTTCAGGCTGGCTGAAAATGCGTACAGGGGCGGTCAGTGCCGCAGTCCGGGGGCAGCGCAAACAGCACAAAGAGCAACAGGAGCCGTTAATTGGCGTCCTGCTCGGGGTCCTGGAAAAACGGTCGCATCCGGGGGAGGTGGGCCGCACACATCGTGGGTAAAATAATAAGGGGCGGGTATGGGACGTAAGTTTGCTGCCGTGGTGTTCTCGTTGGGGTGCCTGCAGGCGAGTACCGCCCTGGCGTTGGGTCTCGGCGAATTCAAGCTTGAATCATACTTGAACGAACCGCTGCAAGGCAGTGTGGACCTCCTCAACATGGGGAGCCTGCACCAGGACGAGATCAAGATCAGACTCGGCACGCGTGAGGATTTCGAGCGTCTGGGCCTCGACAGGCCTTTCTTCCTGACCAGCATCGAATTCGATGTGGTCGTCGATGACGACGGTCGCGGCAGAATTCTCATGAGCACGGACGACCCGGTGCTCGAACCCTACCTGGATTTTATCGTCGAAGCCCGCTGGCCAACGGGGCGGCTGCTGCGCGAGTACACGGTGCTGATCGATCCGCCAACGTTTGCCGACGACGCCAGTGTGGTCGAGGTCTCGGCCAGCGAGCGGGTGGAGGAAGTGGAAGGTATTCCCGCGCCCGCAAAAAAAAAGGAACAGGCGGCCGCTAGCGATGGTACGCGGGTTGATGTAAGGAAGTCCGACCTCGCTCCTGGTGAAATGCCCGAGCGCGGTTTCAGCGCGGATGCGTCGTCGTCGCCCGGGCCCGGCAGCCGCTACATGGTGCGCCGCGACGAGACCCTCTGGAGCATCGCCAGCAGAGCCAGGCCCGAGGGCGCCTCGGTGCACCAGACGATGCTGGATATCCAGCGGCTCAACCCCGACGCCTTCATCAACAACAATATCAACCGGGTAAAAGCCGGGTACATCATCTATCTGCCCAGCGCCGATGACATCAGTTCCGGGAATCTGGCCGCCGCCCTCGAGGAGGTGCGCGAGCAGAACGAGGCGTGGCGCGCGGGTCGCGACGAGGAACTGGCGGCGGCGAGCGGCCCCAGCTTGCGTATTTCGGCCGACCCACAGGTGCAGGACGGCGCGGACGGCGCGGTTGAGGAATCCGGCGTTGGCGACGGAGAGGACGCCACCGCCACTCCCGGTGTTTCCCGCACCGCGGAGGCCGCCGAGACGACCGGGGACGAGGGCATCGACACGGCCGGTGGCGAGCAGATCGCGGCGATGGAACGGCGCCTGCAAACGCTCGAACGCATTGTCGATTTGAAGGATGAACAGATCGCCGCGCTGCAGGCGGCGCTTGCGGAAGCGCAGGACGCGACTGCCGGCGATGACGCCGTCGCCCCGGACGAGGCAATGGCGGACGCGGGCGACGCAGGCGAGGTCGCCCCGTCGGACGACGATCAGGCCCTGGCCGGGGCTCCCGGTGAAGCCGCCCCGGCAGAAACAGTCACCGGTGCGCCGCCGCCAGAGGATACCGGGCCGGGCGAAACGCCGTCGGCCCCGGGAGATGAGAGTGCACCACAAGAGGATGCCGCGCGGATAGCCGGCGAGCCGACCACTGAGCCGACCACCGAACCGGCCCCTGCAGAGACACCGGCTTCGACTGCTGGAGACGCTCCCGAGGAAGGGCGCGGTATCTCGAACGCTCTTATCTACGCTGCCGCTGCGCTGGTGCTGGCGCTGCTGGGCTTTTTTGTCTGGCGCCGGCGGTCGGGCGACAGTGAAACCGTTGGCGAAGACACGGCCGCCGACCGCGATCCCGTGGTCAGCGATGTCCCGTTGCGTGAAGAGGAACGGCCCGTCGAAAAACAGCCGCCGATCGGCACAACCCCTCAACCGGAACCGGAGCCGGACCTGGAAGTGCCCGCCACGACAGAAGGTCGCGACAACCGCGGCTACGGCGAGCGCCGCCACGACGCCTATGCCTCCGATGTCGACGCCTCGGACGCACTGGCCGAGGCGGACATCTACATTGCCTACGGCCGCCATCCGCAGGCCATCGAGCTTCTCAGGGGAGCGCTGCAGAACGAACCGGAAAACCCGGTCTATCGTCTGAAGCTGCTCGAAATTCATGTGGAGCTGAATGATCGCGATGCGGCGATATCGGAGTTTGAGCACATTCGGCGCTCGGGTGACAAGGACAGCATTGCCCGGGGCGAACAATTGCTCACCGGTCTGGAAGCCGCGGACCAGGACACCGCTCCCGCAGGGGCGGGCCCGATGGAAACAACCGGTGCGGCCGATGACGGACCCGGTCTGCCGCCCAATCCCCTGGACCTCATGGACGAGGGGAACGAGTCGCTCGAGGGGGAATTCGACGATCTCGAGATCGAGCAGGGCGGCGCCGCCGACGAGGATGAGGTTCCGGAAGAACTGGACCTGTCGGCCGACTTCGAGGGTGCGGACGCGGGTGACGACGAGGAACTGGTTATCGCAGCTGACAGCAATGGGCTGTCGACCAAGCTGGATCTCGCCCGTGCCTATCTCGACATGGGAGATGATGAAGGCGCCAGACAGATCCTCGAAGAAATCATCGCCGAGGGCAGCGACGAACTCAGGATAGAGGCCCAGGCGCTGCTCGACCGCATTGAGTAGCGGTTACTTTTCCCCGCAGATCATTCCCGGCGGTACACGCATCGCCTGTCGTGTCGAGTACGACGGCAGCGCCTATAACGGCTGGCAGTCGCAGTCGGGTGGCAACGTAACTACCGTACAGGATGCTCTCCAGTCAGCTCTCGCGGCAGTGGCGGGCACCAGTGTGCGCCTGCACTGCGCGGGGCGCACGGATACCGGCGTACACGCACACGCGCAGTTCGTGCATTTCGATGCGCCGGCCCCACGCAGCAGCAAGGCCTGGGTGGTGGGCGGCAATGCCAACCTGCCGGAGGACATTCGTCTGCACTGGGCCCGGGCCGTGCCGGCGGAATTCCACGCGCGCCATTCGGCCCGTTCTCGCCTCTATCGTTATGTCGTTTCGAATACGCCGGTCCGTCCGGCGCTGTTGCGGGACAAGGTCACCTGGCACAGGCCCGAGCTGAACGCGGCCGATATGCACGAGGCGGCGCAGGCATTGGTCGGCGAGCAGGATTTCAGCGCCTTTCGCGCCGCTTCCTGTCAATCCGCAAGCCCCATGCGCAATGTCCACCGTGTCGCGGTCAGCCGCCGCCGTGACCTGGTCGTTGTGGAGATCGAGGCCAACGCATTTCTGCATCACATGGTACGCAATATCGCCGGCACGCTGCTCGCCATAGGCGAAGGGCGGGCCCCCGTGGCATGGCTGCGGGAGTTGTTGCGCGCGGGCGACCGCACGTTGTCCGCCGAAACAGCACCCGCCCGCGGTCTCTATCTCGCGGACGTCGGCTACCCGCACGAGTTCGGATTGCCGGCGACCCCTCCCGGACCCATTTTCGCCGTCGGTGATCCATAGCGCCGCGGATGTCGTTTAACTCCTGTGTGGGGTAGAGGATGGGTCCAGGCATTGTTGATCGGCAGCGGCCCGAGGCCGGTATGGCGCACTGGAACACGCCGAAAAGCGCACTTCCATGTGCAGGCTCGGGTGGCGACGTCCTGTCGCCACACGGTTCCAGTGCGCCATACCGGCCTCGAGCCGCCGCTTATACGCCAACGTCGTGCTTTGATGACGACGGGTCTGATACAGCGGAGCATGCTCGCCCGTCGCCACGTGGTTCCAGTGCCGCCATACCGGCCCCGAGCCGGAGCTGCTACGCGGCGGTCGGGCTTTGCCAGTGGGGGCTCAGGACATTGCGGCGACGAATCTGCTATGATTCTTCGCGTTTTTGCAGCACACGTTTACAGCACAGTTTTTACAGTACACTTTTTACAGTAGAAGGCGCCCCATCGGTGCGGCCGGAGGCCGCGCGGCATCGGGACGGGACACCGGGACATGACCCCCACGCGAATCAAGATCTGCGGCATCACCTCCGCGGCGGATGCCTCTGCCGCCGTCGCCGCCGGCGTCGACGCCATCGGCCTGGTGTTCCATGAAGACAGCCCGCGGGCGGTCGACCCGCAGCAGGCGGCCGAAATCGTCGCGGAGGTCTCGCCGTTCGTCACGGTGGTGGGGCTTTTTGTCGATGCGCCCGAGGAAACGGTCGACGCGGTACTGACGGCGGTGCCACTGAACCTGTTGCAGTTTCATGGCGACGAAAGCGCCGATTACTGTGCGCATTTCGGCCGGCCCTGGATCAAGGCGTTGCGGGTGCGTGCGGAGCTGGACATTGCCGGCGCCTGTGAAGTCTATCGCGGTGCGCGGGGTGTCCTGCTGGACACATGGCGAGAGGGCGTGCCGGGTGGCACCGGGATGACCTTCGACTGGGATCTGGCACCGGCGCGACTGCCGCTGCCGCTGATTCTGGCGGGTGGATTGACACCCGATAACGTGGCCGGCGCGGTACGTGCCGTGCGCCCGGCGGCGGTCGATGTCAGCGGTGGGGTCGAGGCCGCGCCCGGCGTCAAGGACGCGGGCAAGATCGCAGCATTCGTCGCGGCCGTGCGCGCCGCGGACGGCACACTGGACAGGTGAAACGATGACAGTCGACAAAACCAGGGCGACATATTCCGCGGTACCCGACGATCAGGGGCGCTTCGGCGTCTACGGCGGCAAGTTTGTCGCCGAGACCTTGATGTTCGCCCTGAGCGAGCTGGAAGCCGTGTACCGCAAACTGTCGGCCGACGCGGACTTCCAGCATGAACTGCAAGAAGATCTCACCCACTACGTCGGCAGGCCATCGCCATTGTACGAGGCGCGCCGCTGGTCCGAGCGCGTCGGCGGCGCGCGGCTTTTTCTCAAGCGCGAGGACCTGAATCACACCGGCGCGCACAAGGTGAACAACACGGTCGGGCAGGCATTGCTCGCCAAGCACATGGGCAAGAAGCGGGTGATCGCCGAGACCGGCGCCGGCCAGCACGGCGTGGCCACGGCCACGGTGGCGGCGCGGCTGGGGCTGGAGTGTCAAGTATTCATGGGCGAGGAAGACGTCCGGCGCCAGGCCCTCAATGTCTACCGCATGAAGCTGCTGGGCGCCGATGTCATTCCCGTGACCTCCGGTTCGCGGACGCTGAAGGACGCCATGAACGAGGCGATGCGCGACTGGGTGACCAACGTCGACGACACCTTCTACATTATCGGCACCGTGGCCGGCCCGCATCCCTATCCGATGCTGGTGCGCGACTTCCAGTGCGTGATCGGCCGCGAAGCGCGGGAGCAGATGTCTGGAACAGACCGGCCGTCTGCCGGACGCCCTGGTCGCCTGTGTGGGCGGCGGCTCCAACGCCATCGGCCTGTTCCATCCTTTCCTGGACGACGAAGAGGTTGCCATGTACGGCGTCGAAGCCGGCGGCCGCGGCGTCGACACCGGCGAACACGCGGCGCCGCTGACCGCCGGCACGCCGGGCGTGCTGCACGGCAACCGCACCTACCTGATGCAGGATGACGACGGCCAGATCATGCACACCCATTCCATCTCGGCCGGGCTGGATTACCCCGGGGTCGGGCCGGAACACGCCTGGCTCAAGGACATCGGACGCGTCAACTATGTAGTCGCCGACGACCGGGAAGCCCTCGCCGCCTTCCATACCCTGACCCGTATCGAGGGCATCATGCCGGCGCTGGAGAGCAGCCACGCCCTCGCTTACGCCGAGCGTCTGGCCGCGACTATGACGCCGGACCAGATTATCGTGATCAATCTTTCCGGGCGCGGCGACAAGGATATTCATACGGTGGCCGAGCTCGACGGCATATCGTTCTGACGGGAGACACAGCAGTGAGTCGTATTGCCACACGCCTGCGGGAGTTGGCGCAGGAGGGGCGCAAGGCCCTGATCCCCTATGTGGTGGCGGGCGACCCGCGGCCCGACGTGACTGTCGGACTGCTGCACGCGCTGGTCGAGGCCGGCGCGGATATTGTGGAGCTGGGGGTGCCGTTCTCCGATCCCATGTCCGAGGGGCCGGTCATTCAGCGCGGGCACGAGCGCGCGCTGGCCAATGGCATGTCGCTGTCGCGACGTACTGGATATGGTCCGGGAATTTCGCGAGCAGCGACACTGACGACGCCGCTGGTGCTCATGGGCTATGCCAATCCCGTGGAGCATATGGGCCACGCCGCTTTCGCCGATGCCGCCGCCGGCGCCGGTGTCGACGGGTCCCTGATCGTGGATATCCCCCCGGAGGAGGTCGAGGCGCTCGGCAGCGAGCTCCGTCGCGCCGGTATGGACAATATCTTTCTCGTGGCGCCGACCACGCCCGAGGCCCGTGTCGCCGGCATCGCGGCGCGCGCCAGCGGCTTCATCTATTACGTCGCACTCAAGGGCGTGACCGGCGCCGGCAATCTGGACACGGACGACGTGGCCAGTCATGTCGCCACGATCCGCCGTCACAGCGACCTGCCGATAGCCGTCGGTTTCGGCATCAAGGATGCCGCTTCGGCCGCCAGGGTCGCCGCAATCGCCGACGGGGTCGTGGTCGGCAGCGCGCTGGTCGACCTTCTGGCACAGTCAGACGGTGAAGAACGCGATATCCCGGCGGCCTGCGAGGCAGCCGCGGAGCTGTTGCGCGCTATTCGGCGGGGTATCGACGCCGGGTAGTGGCCCCTTTCGCATTTTGGCGCTCCTTTCGCATTTTGGCCATGGTACCGCGTCACCAGGGTATGTTGCCGCTGGAACACGCCAAACAGCGCACATCCATGTGCAGGCTCGGTGGCGACGTCCTGTCGCCACACGGTTCCAGCGGCAACATACCCTGCTGACGCTCCGGGCATATTTTCAGCGAGGGCCACTACCCAAATTTCGAAATGGGCCACTACGCGGTATCGGTGCCGTTCCCAGGGGCACCCCGTCACGTTTATAATGGCGGCTCATCAGCGCGACGCGGGGCACCATGAGTTGGATCGATAAAATTCTGCCTTCCGGCGTGCGCCGGGAAACCGACGCCAGCTCCAGCAGTGTCCCCGAGGGACTGTGGAAAAAATGCCTCAAGTGTGAAGCCGTGCTCTATCGGCCCGACGTCGAGCGCAACCTCGATGTGTGCCCCAAGTGCAGCCATCATATGCGCATCGGCGCGCGCCGCCGTCTGGCGATCTTCCTGGACGAGGACAGCGGCGAGGAAATCCTGGGTGATATCGAGCCCGTCGACCGCCTTAAATTCAAGGACAAGAAACGCTACCGCGACCGGCTGGTCGCCGCCCAGAAGGCCACCGGCGAGAAAGATGCCCTGATCGCGATACGCGGCACGCTGCATGGTGCGCCGGTTATCGCCGTGGCGTTCGAGTTCGAGTTCCACGGCGGTTCCATGGGTTATGCCGTGGGCGAGAAGTTTACGCGGGCCGCCCAGCTCGCGCTGGAGGAACGCATTCCCCTTGTGTGTTTCTCGGCTTCCGGCGGAGCGCGCATGCAGGAGGCGCTGATTTCGCTGATGCAGATGGCGAAGACAAGCGCCGTGCTCGAACGCATGAAACTCGCCGCTGTGCCTTATATCTCCGTGCTCACCGATCCGATATACGGCGGCGTCTCCGCGTCGCTCGCCGTGCTCGGCGACATCAATATCGCCGAACCCGATGCCCGGGCCGGGTTCGCGGGCCCCAATATCATAGAACAGACGATTCGCCAGAAATTGCCCAAGGGCTTCCAGCGCAGTGAATTCCTGCTGGAACACGGCGCGATCGATATGATCGTGAACCGCCTCGAGATGCGCGACACCATTGCCGGATTATTGGCCAAACTCACCGGTGAATCCTCTGTGGCAGAGCCGGAGCCGGCACCCGAGCCCGACCCGGAACCCGCCCCCGAACCCGAACCCGAACTCGAGCCCGACCCGGCGGCGCAGGAAGACCCGGAGCCCGCGAAGGAAAATGACTGAAAGGTCGCTGGCGCAGTGGCTACAGCGACTGGAAGCCATACACCCGCGGGAGGTGGAGCTGGGGCTGGACCGGGTCGCGACAGTGGCGCAAGCCCTGGAACTCATGGACCTGGATATTCCGGTGGTTACCGTGGCCGGCACCAATGGCAAGGGTTCCACGGTGGCTGTCATCGACGCACTGGTCGGCAGCGCGGGCCGCACGGCGGGGACGTACACCTCGCCACATTTACTGCGCTTCAACGAGAGGATACGCATTGCCGGAGCAGAGGTCGCCGACGCGGAAATCATCGAGGCGTTCGCCGCTATCGACGCGGCGCGCGGCGAGGTGTCTCTCACCTATTTCGAGTTTGCCACGCTGGCGGCGCTGTATCTCTTCCGGCGCCACAGGCCCGATGTCATCGTACTGGAAGTGGGACTGGGGGGGCGCCTCGACGCCGTGAATATCGTGGATCCGACGGTGTGCGTGATAACCGGTATCGCACTGGATCACCAGGACTGGCTGGGTAACTCCCGCGACCAGATCGCGCTGGAGAAAGCCGGCATCCTGCGGCCGGGCGTGCCGGTCGTGGTGGCGGATGAGAATCCGCCGCCGGCGTTGCTGAGGCGGATCGAGAAACTCGGTGCCGCGCCGGCGATCATGCTTGGACAGGAAATGACGGTCGAGGGCGATGGCGACCACTGGCACATGACGGTACGGGACGACGCGGGGCGCTCCCGCGTCCTGCCGCCGATCCCCCGCGGGCCTCTGCTGCCGGCCAATGTGTGCGCCGGGATACAGGCCTGCCTGCTGCTGGGGTTCGAGGTCGACGACAGCAAATTGCCCGGCGTCCTCGCCGGGGCCGCGCCCGCCGGACGCCGCCAGCGGCTGCGAGTGAACGGGCTGGATTGCTTGCTCGATGTCGCACACAACCCCTCCGCTGTTGAGAAATTGGTTGAATATCTTGTTGCAACATCCTGTAACGGGGAAACATTTGCGATTTTTTCGGCCATGGCCGACAAGGACCTGCAGGGCATGCTCGAAGGCGCCGCCGGTCACATGGACCGCTGGTTTCTGGCAGACCAGCCGGAAAATCCCAGGGCGGCCGGGGCGGCGGCCGTCGCCGCCATCCTGGACGGGATGGGCGAGGGCAACTGGTCCGTCAGCGCGGACCTGCCCGGTGCGTTCGCGGCGGCGCGCGCGGCTGCTCGCGCCGGAGACCGGCTGGTCGTATTCGGATCCTTTTACACCGTGGCGGCTATCCTGCCACTGGTGGAATCCGGGAGCAGTTTTGAGGGAGTACCACCGCGGTGAATGAGAACTTCAGACAGCGCCTGGTGGGCGCGCTCATACTGCTTGCCCTCGGTGTCATTTTCTGGCCCATCATTTTTGTCCAGCCCGGCGACGACACCACCGCGGAGCTCGGGGCCATTCCCCCGCGGCCCGATGTATCGACGGAGCCGTTACCGACACCGGAAACCGACGGAATGCGCGGTCCCGAGCCGGTCGCCGCGCGGCAACAGTCGCGGGTGGATGAAGCCTCGCAGGCGCCATCCGCGCAATCGCCCGCCGGGACCCGGGCGCAGGGTGCAGGGGCGCAGCCCCTGGAACCGGAAGCAAGGGAAGCAGACGGCATGGGTGTGGACAGGTCGCTTGAACAGGGCGCGCGCGTGTCGGCGCCGGAACCCCTGGAACTGGATAGTGACGGCGTCCCCGTCGCGTGGATTTTGCAGGTGGCCAGCGTGAGCAGTCGGGACAAGGCCCTGGCGTTGCGCTCGCGGCTGCTGGAGATGGATCATAAAGCCTATGTGGAATCGGTAGACGCGGACGGTCGCGAATTGCACCGCGTCTATATCGGGCCGAAGTTTGAAAAAGCCAAACTGGCGACACTGCGCGATGAGATCGACGCCGAGTTCGGCGTCACGTCGATGATCAGGCGGTACGTCCCCTGATGACCGGCCGGCTCGGGGCACAACGGGCGTGATCGACTGGACGGCGTTCAATGGTGTGGACTGGACCATCCTGGTGGTGCTGGCGCTGTCCATGGCGCTGAGCCTGTGGCGCGGTTTTACACGGGAAGCCATTTCACTGGCCGGCTGGGTAGCCGCTTTTTTGCTGGCGAACCTCTATGCGGTGGCACTGGCGGGCTATCTGGCACAGTGGATCGACAACGTCACCGGCCGCTATGTGGTCGCCTACGCCACGGTGTTCGCGGCGACCCTAGTGCTGGCGGGGTTGTTGTCCAGGCTGGTCCGGCAGGTTGTCAAGGTGAGCGGCCTGTCCCTGCTCGACCGCGTTCTGGGTACGGCGTTCGGTTTCGCCCGTGGCGTCATCCTGGTGGTAGTCGCCGTCTACCTGCTGCGTCAACTGGCACCGCCGCAAAATTTGCAGGTGCTGTATCAGTCCCAGTTGATGCCGCATATCGACATGCTGGTTCAATGGGTACAATTGACGTTTAATCAGCTCACCACCGACCTGGGCCCCGGATTGCGGCCCTGAGGAAACGGATAATGCGAGGTCTATACTGAATGTGCGGATTGGTCGGAGTCGTCGGCAAGTCGGCGGTCGCGCCGGATATCTACGATGCACTGACGGTACTGCAGCACCGGGGGCAGGATGCCGCCGGCATCGTGACCTGCAACGGCGAGCGTTTCAACCAGCGCAAGAGTGAGGGGCTCGTGCGCGATGTCTTTCGCCAGCAGCACATGCAGCGATTGACCGGCAATATGGGCATCGGGCATGTCCGTTACCCCACCGCGGGCAGCTCGGGCCCGGCACTCGCCCAGCCCTTCTATGTCAATTCGCCCTATGGCATCGCGCTGGCCCACAACGGCAATCTCACCAATTCCGACCAACTTGCCCGCGAGCTGTTCGAGGACGATCTCAGGCATCTCAATACCGATTCGGATTCCGAAGTGCTGCTGAACGTATTCGCCCACGAACTGCAGACACTGGGCAAGCTCAACCCGCAGCCCGACGATATATTCACCGCCGTGGAAGCGGTGCATCGTCGCTGTCGGGGTGGCTACGCGGTGGTGGGCCTGCTGGTAAATCACGGTGTGCTGGGCTTTCGCGACCCCAACGGAATCCGCCCGCTGGTCATCGGAACCCGGGAACGCGATGGGCAAACCGAGTACATGATCGCCTCCGAAAGCGTGGCGCTGGATGTCCTCGGCTTCACCCTGGTGGACGATGTGGCGCCGGGCGAGGCGATTTTCATCGACCGGCGGGGGCAGTTGCACCGTCGCCAGTGCGCGCAAAATCCACGACTGGTGCCCTGCATTTTCGAGCATGTCTATTTTGCCCGGCCGGATTCGATGATCGACGAGATCTCCGTCTACAAGACACGCATGCGCCAGGGGGCAAAACTGGCCCACAAGATTCGCCGGCTGAAGCCGGACCTGGATATCGACGTGGTCATCCCGGTGCCGGACACCAGCCGTACGGCCGCCCAGTCGATCGCCTACGAGCTGAATGTGAAGTTCCGCGAGGGACTGATGAAAAACCGCTACATCGGGCGCACGTTCATCATGCCCGGGCAGAGCGAGCGCCACAGGTCGGTCAGGCAGAAGCTCAACCCCGTGCCGCTGGAATTCTCCAACAAGAACGTGATGCTGGTGGACGATTCCATCGTGCGCGGCACCACCTGTCGCCAGATTATCCAGCTGGCGCGGGACGCGGGCGCCGCCAATGTCTATTTTGTCTCCGCGGCGCCGCCGGTGCGCTATCCCAATGTCTACGGCATCGATATGCCGTGTGCGTCCGAATTGATTGCCCACAACCGCACTGTCGAGGAAGTCTGCGCGTTGATCGGCGCCGACTGGCTGGTCTACCAGGATCTGGAGGATCTCGTGGCCTGCTCGCGCGAGGGCAACCCGAATGTCGACGGCTTTGACTGCTCCGTGTTCAACGGCGAGTACATCACCGGCGATGTCGATCAGAATTACCTTGATCGCATCGATCTGTTGCGTAACGATGAGTCGCAAACCCGGAGGAGGGCGCAACAGCAGGCACAGAGCACCGTCGTTGGCCTGCACAATGACGCTTGACCAATCGCCATGAATGACAACGACCGGGAGGATGATCCGCTGGCCCGCGCGCACCCGGATACGCTCGCTATAAGGGCAGGCGTCCATCGCACCGGTGAAGGTGAACATTCCGAGCCCGTTTTCCTGACCTCGAGTTATGTCTTTGACGACGCCGCGCAGGCGGCTGCTCGCTTTTCCGGCGACGAGCCCGGCAACGTCTACTCCCGCTACACCAACCCGACGGTTCGCTCATTCGAGGAGCGCATTGCGGCGCTGGAGGGAGCGGAGGCGGCCGTCGCCACCTCGTCGGGAATGGCGGCGGTGCTCAGTACCTGCATGGCCCTGTTGCGGGCCGGCGACCATGTCGTGTGCTCCCGCGACGTGTTCGGCACGACCGTCAATCTTTTCGGCAAGTACCTGGCCAGATTTGGCGTCGAGGTCACTTTCGTGCCACTGGTCGACATGGCGGCCTGGCGCGATGCGGTGCGCGAGAATACGGCGATGCTTTTTCTCGAGACGCCGTCCAACCCGCTGTGTGAGGTGGCGGATATCGCCGCGCTGGCGGAGCTCGCTCACGCCAACGATGCGCTGCTGATCGTCGACAACTGCTTCTGTACGCCCGCGCTGCAATTGCCGTTGGCTCTGGGCGCGGATATCGTGGTGCACTCCGCCACCAAATACCTCGACGGACAGGGTCGTTGTGTGGGCGGCGTGGCGCTGGGACAGCGGGAGCACATGACCGAGGTACTGACGTTTCTGCGCACCTGCGGGCCCACCATGAGCGCCTTCAACGCGTGGGTGTTCCTCAAGGGCCTGGAAACGCTGCGCCTGCGCATGGAGGCGCACAGCGACAACGCGCTGGCGCTTGCCCGCTGGCTGCGGGAGCGGCCCGGGATCGAGCGGGTCTACTACGCCGGGCTCGAGGACCATCCCGGGCACGCACTGGCGGCGCGCCAGCAGCGCGCCTTCGGCGGTGTACTCTCTTTTCTGGTGCGCGGCGGCAGGGATGAGGCCTGGCGCTTCATCGACGGCACGCGCTTCCTGTCCCTGACCGCCAATCTGGGGGATGCCAAGTCCACCATCGTCCACCCCGCGACCACGACGCACGGGCGCCTGTCGCAGGCGCAGCGCGACGAGGCGGGTATCGCCGACAACCTGGTGCGCGTGGCGGTCGGTCTCGAACACATTGACGACCTGAAGGACGATCTGCAGCGGGGGTTAGCCGCGCTCGATCCATGAGTTCGGCTGCCCTTGGTCGGGCGGGTCTGGTCGGGTTCATGGAATGCACTTTCTCCAGTTTTTGGCAGTTTGCCGTGGCCCCGCTGTCGCCCGAGCATATAGACTGGGTTGGCAACAGTGGTTATCTGTGGGCGGAAGCAGCGGCGCCGGGTTGGTGCGAGGAAGCGCTACAGCGGGACGTTGAGTGTCACGACCCGGCGCGCGGTAAAAAAGATGAACATAAAACATACGACGACATTGGGGCGGGAGGCCGCGGCAAAGAGGCCGGAGCCCGGGCGCGATCTGCAGCGCTTTATCGACACGGCGGTGGAGGAGGTCGGCACCGTCCTGCTGGGCAAGGAGGAGCCGATCCGGCTGGCCCTGTGCTGTCTGTTCGCCCGCGGTCATCTGCTGATCGAGGATCTGCCGGGCATGGGCAAGACCACACTGTCCCACGCTCTGGCGGCGGTGCTGGGCCTTTCCTGGAAGCGGGTGCAGTTCACGAGCGATCTGCTGCCCGCGGACATCCTCGGCGTTTCCGTCTACAGCACCGGCGACGGCAGCTTCAGTTTCCATCCCGGTCCGATCTTTACCCAGTTGCTGCTGGCGGACGAGATCAATCGCACTACACCGCGCACCCAGAGTGCACTGCTGGAGGCCATGGCCGAGGGCCAGGTGACCGTCGAGGGAGAGACGCGCCCGCTGCCGGAGCCCTTTTTTGTTATCGCGACCCAGAACCCGATTCACCAGTCCGGCACCTATCCGTTGCCGGAGTCCCAGCTGGACCGGTTTCTCATGCGCCTGCAATTGGGATATCCGCACCCGCGCGCCGAACGCGAAATGTTTCAGCGCCGCAGCGGGGCGCAGGCACAGGGGTTGAGTTTGCGCCAGTGCATGGACGCGGATCAGCTCGAGGATATCAGACTCGTGGCGGCGGGCGTCCATGCCTCGGGTACCCTGCTGGACTACCTGCAGCGCATCGTGGCCTGCACGCGGGAATCACCGGAGTTCGAGGTGGGGCTTTCGCCCCGGGGCGCGCTCGCACTGCTCGATTGCGCCAAAACCTGGGCAGCCATGCACGGCCGCAGCCATGTGGTGCCCGAGGACCTGCAAACCGTGCTGCCGGCGGTCGCCTCCCACCGCCTGGTACCCGGCGTTGAATACTCCGGAGACGGCGACGCGTTGGTGGAGCTGTTGCTGCGCAACGTGGACGTCATCGGAAGCTGACGGGCCGCGGCGGTGGCGACGAGCCTGGTCGGGTTGCGCGGGCGCGCCGCGGTACAGGGGTTGCGTGAGCGCTTTGCCCGCTGGCTGAACCGGCGCATCCCGCCCGCCAGGGCGGTCACCCTCGATCAACGCCGCATCTTTATCTTCCCGAGCCGGGTCGGCTTTTTTTTCCTGTTCAGCCTGGTGGTGATGTTGCTCACCGCGATCAACTTCCAGAACAACCTGATTTACGCGCTGACCTTCCTGTTGGCGACGCTGTTCATGGTCGCCATCCTGCATACCTACGCCAACCTCTCCGGGCTGACCATTCGGGCGCTGCGCGCCCAACCCGCGTTTCCGGGCATGCAGACGGAGTTCAATGTCCAGCTCGAGAAGGGCAAGCAGCGCAATCACTACGCACTGCATCTGCGGTGGCCCGGCAGCACCGACGCGATGGTGAATCTCGCGGAGCAGGACCAGGTCAGGGTGCAACTGCACATGGCGGTCGAGGGGCGCGGCTGGTTCAGGCCGGGCCGTCTGTTGCTTGAATCCAGCTTTCCCCTGGGCATGCTGCGCGCCTGGACCTGGGTCGATCTGGATCTGCACGCGCTGGTGTATCCGCGCCCCCGGCCCTCACCGGAGCTGCCGGGACTGGCCTCCGACCGGCCGGAGGGCGCCTCTATGCCGGTGGCCGGCAGCGACGATTTTTACGGCTTTCGCAACTACCAGCAAGGCGATTCCCTGCGCCATGTGCACTGGAAAGGGCTCGCCAAGGGCCAGGATCTGCAGAGCAAGCAGTACACCGCATACGCGCAGCGCAGTGTCTGGCTGGACTGGGATCTTTTCACGGGTCTGGGCACGGAACAGCGCCTGTCGCACCTGTGCTACTGGGCACTCGAGTTCGAGAGCAACAACGAGGAATACGGCCTGCGACTGCCCGGCGTGCTTATCGAGCCCGGCAGCGGTGACAAACACCGCGAAGGCGTGCTCAGGGCACTCGCCCTCTACGGCGTGGGAAAGTCCACGTGAGTCAGCAACAGATACCGCGCAACGCTCTGGTGTGGATCATCATCTGCCTGTTCATGCTGGTGGCGCCCCACGTGATGCGACTGCCGGTATGGGTGCTCGCCGTCTACGTTATCGCGGTGGTATGGCGCCTGCTGGTATACAGCGGCCGTTGGTCCTTTCCCGGCCGCTGGGTCAAGGTGGCGTTGACCCTCAGTTGCTTCGGCGGTATCTACGCCAGCTACGGCACCATGGTGGGCCTGGAGCCCACAGTCGCTCTTCTGCTCACGGCGTTCGCTCTGAAAATGATCGAACTGGTCCGGCGCAAGGATGCCTATGTCCTGCTGTTCCTCGGTTACTTTGTATGCGCGACCGAATTTTTGTTCAGCCAGGATCTGCTCATTACCGTCTATTCCGTTTTTAACGTGGTACTCGTGACGACCGCGCTGGTCGCGCTGCACCAGCCCGGGCAGCAGGGGTTCAATGCCGCTCCGCTGCGTGTCGCGGGGATCATGCTGTTGCAGGCCCTGCCGCTGATGCTGGTACTGTTTTTCCTGTTCCCGCGCATCGGTCCGCTGTGGACCGTGCCGATCAAGAGCCAGGCCGGCGTGACAGGTATGAGCGATTTCATGAGTCCGGGCGACGTGGCGAGCCTCAGCCAGTCGGACGACGTGGCGTTTCGGGTCAAGTTCGAGGACGCAATACCGGCTCGGTCCGAATTGTACTGGCGCGGCCTGGTATTCAGCCGTCTGGACGACAACACCTGGCGTATGCTCGACAACTACGGATTTTTTGGCGAGAAACCGGACACCGGCGGGGCGCGATTGCAGGGCGATCCGCTGCGTTACAGCGTGATCATGGAGCCCACGCGGCAGAACTGGTTGTACGGCCTGCACTACGCGCGTTCGGGGAATTCCCGGGTGCGCCAGAGCCCGGATTACCGACTGTACTCCCGTGACCCGGTGGAATCTGAATTCATGTACCGTGCCTCGTCCTGGCTCGACGCGCCCGTCGAGACCGAGCTGACCCAGTGGCGGCGCGACGTGGAGACCCGCCTGCCGCCGACCGGCGATGAGCGAACCCGGCGGCTGGCGCGCCGGATGCGCGCGGAGGCGGGCAGCGATCCCGCGTTCGTGCGGGCGGTGCTCGACAAGTTCAACGACGAGCCCTTTGTCTATACGCTGCGGCCCGGCCGGCTGCCCGAAAGCAGCCCCATGGACCATTTCCTGTTCGACAGCCGGCGGGGTTTCTGCGAACACTACGCCTACGCCTTCGTGCTGATGATGCGGGCCGCGGACGTGCCCGCCCGGGTCGTCGCCGGATATCAGGGCGGCGAGGTCAACCCGGTCAACCAGACGATCATCGTCCATCAGTTTGATGCCCATGCATGGGCGGAGGTGTGGTTGCCCGGCGAGGGCTGGGAGCGTGTCGACCCCACGGCGGCCGTGTCTCCTTCGCGCATCGAGTACGGGCTCGAGGAAGCGCTGCGCGCCGAGGGCAGCTTTCTGGCCGAATCGCCGCTGTCGCCGCTGCGCTATCGGGGGGTGCCGCTGATCAACAGGCTGCGCCTGGAATACGATGCGCTCACCTATCGCTGGCAGAGCTGGGTCGTGGGTTTCGACAACGAGCGCCAGTTCGCACTGCTGGAGGATTTCTTTGGCGAGATCAGTGTGCGCATGTATGCGGCCGTGCTGCTGGGCAGCTGGGCGCTTGTGCTGATTCCCGTGGCGATCTCGCTGCTGCGCCGGCGCGATACGCACAGGCTCAGCGCCCTGGACCGGTATTACCTGCGTTTTTGCGAGCGTCTGGCGAAGGCCGGTGTGCAGCGGCGCAGGGGTGAATCGCCCGGCCAGTTCGGGCGGCGTGCCGCCCGGGAACTGCCGTCGTTGGAACAGCGCGTGCGGCACATTACAAGTCTCTACAGCCGGCTGGCTTACGCACCTGCCGGCGAGGCCTTCGACCGGGCGGTTTTTGACGAATTCGTACACGCGGTGAAGGGGTTCAGGCCCGGGCGTCGCGGTCGTTCCGCTCCCCCTTGAGCAGTCCTCCGGTGCCCTTGAGGCATCTGCCCGCGGTCCGTCGGGCGCCGCCGCCGTGGCCGCGCACGCCGGTCCGCCGCGCCCTCCACCGTGCATCCGCCGCGCCGATACCGTAGACTCGGCGGGAATGAACGATCCACTGAAACGCGACCCCGTGGTGCTCGAACAGGCAATCCGCACGCCCTGTATCGGTGTCTGTTCAACAGGGATCGGCGATACCGTCTGCCGCGGCTGCAAGCGTTATTCACACGAAGTCATCCACTGGAACTCCTATACATCCGAGCAAAAACGCGTGGTGGATGCACGGCTATCCGGTTTTTTGTCGCAGTGTGTGCGCAATAAACTGTGTGTGACTGATCGGGCGCTGCTCAAGTGGCAGCTCGAAGTGCAACAGGTGCGCCATGTCGCCCATCACGATGAATACTGCTGGGTCTTCAGCCTGCTGAAGGCGGGGGCGGGGCAGATAGATAATACCCTCGACTATGGATTCCAGGTGGACATGGCCTACCGCGACCGCAGCCTGACGGCGTTGCGCGAAGAGATCGATCGGGAGTTCTATATCCTCTCCGAAGCGCATTACGACCGCTACATGCAGACGCCCGACCTGTTCGGCGGGGCGGAGTGAATGACCACCGGTTCCGGCAGCCTCCCCGCCGCTGACTTTCTGTTGTGCCCCACGCCTCCCGCCTGGGTCGCCTGGGCGGCGGACAACCGCGAGCTGCTGCTGGTGGATCACGCCAACTGCGAGAAGAAGGCGGCATCCACCGCGATGAACCTGCTGTACCGCTACGTCGAACACAGCGCACTGCTGACCAGCCTGTCGCGGCTGGCCCGGGAGGAATTGCGTCACTTCGAACAAGTCGTCGCGCTGATGGGCGAGCGGGGCATCGGCTACCCGCAAATCAGTGCGTCGCGCTACGCGGGCGAACTGCGCCGCGGTGTGCGCAGCCACGAACCCGCGCGCCTGGTGGATACGCTGCTGGTAGGTGCAATCATCGAAGCCAGAAGCTGCGAGCGATTTGCCGCGCTGGTGCCCGTGGTGGACGCCGAGCTCGCGGATTTCTACCGCTCCCTTCTGCAATCCGAGGCGCGGCACTTCCGCGACTATCTGCGGTTGGCCGAGGCGCTGGGATCACCGGAGGAGGTGGCGCGGCGCTTGCCGGAGTTCCTGCGCCTCGAGAGCGGCCTCATCGAGTCGCCGGACAGCGAATTTCGGCTGCACAGCGGCGTGCCCGCCTGAGGAGCGCGCGGGATCTCACGGGCGGTCTTAAAGTGAATTCTCTGAAGTAAACTCTGTAAATATAGCTGCAAGCTATTGATTAATAGGCGCTTTAATCAGCTCCGCATCCTCGGGATCGACCCGCAACAGCCAACTTTCCGGACCATCCCAGTCGCCAAGTACCCAGCGCTCCCCCGCCGGCATCGCGTGGCGCCCCGGCCGGTGGGTGTGGCCGTGAATCAGTCGTCGCACGCCGTGGTTGGTCATCGCACGATCGACGGCGGCGGGTGTGACGTCGATGATGTCGTCGGGCTTGTTGCCGGTCGCTGCCCGGCTGTGCCGGCGCAGGTCCGCGGCCATCTCCCGCCGCTCCTCGAGGCTCCGTGCCAGCACTTGCGCCCGCCAGGCGGGTTGGCGCGACAGCGCGCGAAACGCCTGGTAGGCCGTGTCGCGCGTGCACAGGCTGTCCCCGTGCATGAGCAGGGCCGGTTTCCCGTAGAGTTCGATGCGGCTGGGGTCCGGAAGCAGGGTGGCGCCCGCCGCGGCGCAGAAGTCCTCGCCGATGAGAAAGTCGCGGTTGCCGTGCATCAGGTAGAGCGCCGCGCCGCTGTCGCTGAAGTCGCGCAGGAGCCGGCGCGTTGCGCGTACATGGTCTGCGTCGTCATCGTCGCCGATCCAGGCGTCGAACAGGTCGCCGAGGATGTACAGGGCGTCGCAGCCGGCAATCCGCCGCAGCAACCGCGCCAGGGCTTGCAGCTTTGCGGGGGAGCCGGGCTCGAGGTGCAGATCGGAGATGAAGTAGGTGTCGGGCACTGACGCGGCGGGAAACGTCAATCCTCGACGATCTGCACCGACTCGATAATCACCGGCTCGGTCGGCACGTCCTGGTGCGGGCCGTGGCTGCCGGTGGGCACGGCGCGTATTTTTTCCACCACGTCCTCGCCCTCGATGACCTTGCCGAACACCGTGTAGCCCCAGCCCTGCGTGTCCTTGCTCTTGTGGTTGAGGAATTCGTTGTCCTTGACGTTGATGAAGAACTGCGCGGTGGCCGAATGCGGGTCCATGGTGCGCGCCATGGCGATGGTGCCGTAGTCGTTCCTGAGCCCGTTGTCCGCCTCGTTCTCGATGGGTTCCCCGGCAGGCTGCTGCCGCATGTCCGCATCAAAGCCGCCGCCCTGGATCATGAAGTTTTCGATCACGCGGTGAAAGATCGTACCGTCGTAGTAGCCGTCGCGGGCGTAGTCGAGAAAATTCGCGACGGTCTTCGGTGCCCTGTCGGCGTCAAGTTCCAGTTTGATGTCGCCGTACGTCGTGCGGATGATGACCATTGCGGCTTCCTCGCTGTCAGGTGATCGGGGCGAAGAATCATACGGGCTTTGAGGTCGCAGTAAAAGCGCCGACACCCGTCGTTACTGTGTGAATTTGAGTCATGCCGTGAGCATGGGGCTGGCAGGGTCCACGGGAACCGTGTGGCGACAGGACGTCGCCACCCGAGCCTGTCCATGGAGGGACGCTTTTTGGCGTGTTCCCGTGGACCCTGCCAGCCCCATGCGGACTCGATGTAATAACGCCCGAAACGATCGCACCACCCGGACGCCGTACCCGGCAGTATGTTTCACTCCTTACATGAATCCGGGCACTAGCAATTTTCAGCCGGCTCCCGGTTCTCGTCTATAAGCCGGGCGCCGCAGCGGCTATAATACGCGGCTTTTTACCCCCTCCGGGTGAGGCGCAATGGCGGACAAACCGGTCAGCAACTTTCTGCAGGACATCATCGGCGCGGACCTGGCCAGCGGCCGGGTAGGGGAGGTGGTCACGCGTTTTCCGCCCGAGCCCAACGGCTTCCTGCATATCGGCCACGCCAAGTCCATCAGCGTCAATTTCGGCCTGGCAGAGGCCAATGGCGGGCGCTGCAACCTGCGTTACGACGACACCAATCCCGAGAAGGAAAGCCAGGAGTACATCGATGCCATTCAGGAGGATATCCGCTGGCTGGGTTACGAGTGGGCGGGGGAGGCGCGCTTCGCCTCGTCGTATTTCGGGCAACTTTACGAGTGGGCGCGGCATCTGGTCGCCAACGGCGACGCCTACGTCTGCGACCTCGACGCGGAGCAGGCCCGCGAATACCGCGGCACGCTGACCGAGCCGGGCCGCGACAGCCCCTACCGCGAGCGCGGCGTCGAGGAGAATCTCGACCTGCTGGCGCGCATGCGCGCGGGGGAATTCGCCGCCGGTGAGAAGGTGCTGCGCGCGAAGATCGACATGGCCTCGCCCAACATGAACATGCGCGACCCGATCCTGTACCGCATCCGCAATGTCGCGCATCACCAGACCGGCGACGCGTGGATGATCTACCCCACCTACGACTTCGCCCATGGACAGGGTGACGCCATCGAGGGCATCACCCACTCGATCTGCACGCTGGAGTTCGAGGATCATCGGCCGCTGTACGACTGGTTGCTGGACCACCTGCCGGTGCCGAGCCGGCCGCGACAGTACGAATTCGGCCGGCTCAACCCGAGCTACACCGTTACCAGCAAGCGCAAGCTGCGCCAGTTGGTGGAGGACGGCATCGTCGATGGCTGGGACGATCCGCGCATGCCGACGATCCGCGGGCTGCGGCGGCGGGGCTACACGCCGGCGGCCCTGCGGCGCTTCTGCGAGATGATCGGCACGACCCGCAGCGACGGTATCGTGGACGTCGCCATGCTCGATTTCGCCATCCGCGAGGATCTCAACGAGAACGCGCCGCGGGCCATGTGCGTGCTCGACCCGCTGAAGGTCGTGCTCACGAATCTGCCCGAGGATCACGTCGAATTCCTGGATGCGCCACGCCATCCGAACCGCGAGGATCTCGGCAGCCGTCAACTGCCGTTTACCCGGGAACTGTACATCGACGCGGACGATTTTCGCGAGCAGGCCAACAAGAAATACAAGCGGCTGGTGCTGGGCAAACGGGTGCGGCTGCGCCAGGCCTATGTGATCGAGGCGGACGAGGTGATCGCGGACGAGGCCGGCAACATTCGGGAGGTGAGGGCGCGCGTGATTGAGGGCACACTGGGCGAGAATCCGCCGGACGGGGTCAAGCCCAAAGGCGTGATCCAGTGGGTGTCGGCCAGCCACGGGCGCAGGGCGGAAGTGCGCCTCTACGATCGCCTGTTCACCGACGAGGCGCCGGACCGGGGGGACAGGGACTTCCTCGCCTGCATCAATCCCGCGTCGTTGCGGGTGGTGCCGGAGGCGTGGATCGAGCCGGTTCTGGCGGAGGCGTCGCCGGAAGCGCATTTCCAGTTCGAGCGCGAGGGCTATTTTGTCGCGGACCGTCACGACCACCGGCCGGAACAGCCGGTATTCAACCTGACCATCGGCCTGCGCGATACCTGGACCGACGACAAGGCCGTCCCATGACCCTGCATCTGTACAACACGATGAGCGGCTCGAAGGAGTTGTTCGAGCCGCTGGTGCCGGACACGGTGACCATGTATGTCTGCGGTCCCACCGTGTACAACCTCGCGCACATCGGCAACGCGCGGCCGGTCGTCGTCTTCGACACGCTGTATCGCCTGCTGCAGACGCTCTACGGCACGGTGATCTACGCCCGCAACATCACCGATATCGACGACAAGATCATCGCCGCGGCGCGCGAGGGTGGGCGCGGTATCGACGCGGTCACGCAGGAGTTCACCGCGAAATTCCGCGAGGACATGGCGCAGCTCAACACACTGGCGCCGACTCTCGAACCCTGCGCGACCGACAACATCGACGCGATGCTGGAGCTCACGCAGGCGTTGCTGGAGAAGGGTCACGCCTACGAATCGGCGGGACACGTGCTGTTCGCGGTGGAGTCCATGGCGGACTACGGCAAGCTGTCGCACCGTTCACTGGACGACATGCTGGCCGGCGCCCGGGTCGAGGTGGCGGACTACAAGCGCCACCCGGGGGACTTTGTGCTGTGGAAGCCCGCGGCCGGTGACGAGCCCGGCTGGGACAGCCCCTGGGGACGCGGCCGCCCGGGCTGGCACCTGGAGTGCTCCGCCATGATTCGCGCGCACCTGGGCGAGACCATCGACATTCACGGCGGCGGCATGGACCTGATCTTTCCGCACCACGAAAACGAGATCGCCCAGAGCCGTTGCGCGCACGGCGGCGATTATGTGCGCTACTGGATGCACAACGCCTATATCGATATCGAGGGCGAGAAAATGTCCAAGTCGCTGGGCAATGTGCGCGCGGTGCGCGACCTGCTGCAGCGCTACCGCGGCGAGGTGTTGCGCTTCGCGCTGCTCAGCGCCCACTACCGCTCGCCGCTGGATTTCTCCGCCCAGGTGCTGGAGCAGGCCCGCGCGACCCTCGACGGGCTGTACAACACCCTGCGGGAGGTGCGGGACATCGAGCTGGATAGGGAGATCGCGCTCGCCGGAGAGCCTTTTTACGAGGCCCTGTGCGACGATCTCAACACACCGGAGGCCATCGCCGGAATCCACGCGCTGGCGCGGGCCCTGCACAAGGCTCCCGACGCGGACAAGCCCGCCCTCAAGGCGCGCATCCTCGCGGCCGGCAATCTGCTGGGGATTCTCGAATGGGATCCCGAACAGTGGCTGCAGGCGGACGAAACGGGGGACGCGCTCGACGCCGCGGAGATCGAGGCGCTGATCGCCGAGCGCCAGCAGGCCAAGCTGGACAAGGACTACGCGCGGGCGGACGAGATTCGCGAGTCACTGGCAGCCCGGGGCGTACTTTTGGAGGATTCCCGGGAGGGTACCCGCTGGCGGCGCGGCTGATCGGCTGCGGGTAACTCTCGCGCCTTGTTCGAGGCGCTATGTTCGAAGCGCTGTGTTCGGGGCGCTGTGAATCGGCTCCGTCGCGCATCCGCCCGTTGCCGCGGCCCCGGCGTGATGCAACGGGTGCCGCGCCGCGGCCCGCGGCGGACCTCAACCCAGAGTCTTTTCCCCGGACTCCACCGTCTGCAGGATCAGCGTGTTGATAGTCATCGGCCCGACACCGCCGGGCACGGGCGTATAGGCGGCGACCCGGTCGGCCAGGGGGGTGAGCTCGATGTCGCCGACCCGCTGGGGGTGGAAGCCGGCGTCGACAACGACCGCGCCGTCCGCGACCCAGTCCGCCTTGATAAACTCGGGCTTGCCCACCGCGCCCACCAGAATATCGGCCCGACCGACGAGCGCCGGCAGATCCCGGGTCCTGGAGTGGCAGATGGTGACGGTGGCGTTGCGCTGCAGCAGCATCATCGCCATGGGCTTGCCCAGAATGGGACTGCGGCCGACCACCACCGCGTGGCGGCCCTCGATCTCGATACCGTAGTGATCGAGGATGCGCATGATGCCCTGGGGCGTGGCGCAGCCGTAAGCGGGCTCGCCCATGGCCATGCGGCCGAAGCCCAGGCAGGTGACGCCGTCGACGTCCTTGTCCAGGGCGATGGCGTCGAAACAGGCGCGCTCGTCGATCTGCTCCGGCACCGGGTGCTGCAGCAGGATGCCGTGGACGTCCGGGTTGGCGTTCAGTTCGTCGATTCTGGCGAGCAATTCGTCCGTGGTGGTGGCCGCGGGCATCTCCACCGCCATGGAGTCCATGCCCACGCGGCGGCAGGCATTGCCCTTCATTTTGACATAGGTCGCCGAGGCCGGGTCGTCGCCCACCAGAATCGTGGCCAGGATCGGGGTCTTGCCGCCGGACCGCTCCCTGAGCCATTCCACCCGCGCGAGCAGTTCGGCCTCGGTGGCCGCGGCCAGTGACTTGCCGTCCAGAACGAGTGCGCTCATGTCGTCTTCCCCGGTGTGACGGGGCCGCTTGGTCGCCCCCGTGAAAACCGCGTATTGTCCCACGGGATCTCTCAGAGGTGAAACGGCCGTTGGTGGTATTTGGCCGGGTGAGTGTCCGGGTTGCCTGCGGTATACTGCGCGTTGACGCTCTGAGGGGGGGTGAGTATGATGCGCCCCCTGATAACAGGGGCTGTCAGTGGTAACGCAGTCGGGGTATAGCGCAGTCTGGTAGCGCGCCTGCTTTGGGAGCAGGATGTCGGGGGTTCGAATCCTCGACCCCCGACCATCACTTGCCGAGCGTACCCGCCAGACCGTCCCACAGCGTACCCTGTGTTCAGTGCAATGGTGGCCGTAGCTCATCGGGTAGAGCACCGGATTGTGGCTCCGGAGGTGGAGGGTTCGAGACCCTTCGGCCACCCCAATTTTCGTCGGGCGCGACGAGCTGCGACGGGGGTATAGCTCAGCTGGATAGAGCACCGGCCTTCTAAGCCGACGGTCGCAGGTTCTGATCCCGTGACTCCCGCCGAATTGCCCATGGTCCTTTCCGGGGACATAGGTAACAGATTATTCATTGAGTGACCATATCCCGCTAATTCGAGATGTGGGATCGGATTCTCCCCGGACTTTTCGGCTCGATTGCCAAAAGCATTGTGCGCGCTGTCGAGGAGGGTTTTTTCCAGTCGGATATCCGGTTCGGATGTCGTCAAACCGTTTCCACCAGCTCCGCCATCGTCATATCGCCGCGGCACGCGGCCAGCGCCACCTTGGCCTTGAATTCCGGCGAGTGATTTCTTCTCTTGCGTCTCATGGCTTCTCTCCAGAGCGTTACGCTCATCATGAAGGAAGCACTTATCGTCGTCCAATGATTGTCCAGTCAGTGGGGTCCAGCTCTCATTACTGGTTGTCCCGCTGCATCAAGGACCTTTTGAAGCTGACGGGCAAGATACTCGGCCTTCAACGAAGCTCTACCCTCCATCTCATTGGGGAACGGATCTTCGCTGTCATCCACACCATCACCGTCCGAATCAGTATCATTGGGATCAGTGCCGGCCTCGAATTCCTGAAGATTGGTCAGCCCGTCGCTATCATTGTCGACATCGGCATCGGATGAGTCTGACGGATCAAGATTATGCTCATTCTCGAATGTATCGGACATGCCGTCGTTGTCATCATCGTCATCGGAGGGATTCGGGTAGACCATCATTGTCATTGTCATCATCGATCGCATTAGGGCTGCCATCGCCATCGTTATCGTCGCCGCTAGGGTTAAACAAGGCAACCTGCAGTTGGGTTGTGTTCACACTCAACACCGCATCTGCACCGTCAACCAAGTCGGTTCTCGGCACACCACAGGACTCGTCGTCGTCCGGACTATCGGGAGTGCCGTTGTCGTCACAAATCACGTCGGGGGTCGCAAATAAATTGAGTTCAGGCACACCGTTAAAGTCATCGTCATTTGCCATAATCGTGACAAACTTACTGTCTACACCATGACCCACCGACCAATCGAACGTTCCTGGAATATCTTCTCGCCGGCTTTCCACGCGGGAATGGAGCAAACCTAAAATGTGGCCGACCTCGTGAGCGGTCACATTGTCACGGCAGTCGACATACAGCGCCGTATTGGCATACCTATCAGCCTGACCAATGACACCCTTGAGTCCGACCCCAAAGGTTGTTGCCAGTCCACATAGCGGGTCTGGCGGATTATCCGGTTTGAGCAACAAAGTAACGACCACATCGGCGCCAACCTGCTGCTTCAGATCAACCAAGCCGTCGAAAGGGCCTTCCTGGTTTCCCATCTGATCCAGTATGGTCGAAAAGGGTGTCGACTCATCAAGATTGATTTCCTTGGTGTGTGCATTTCGCAGTACCAGATTTTGACCGCTATCCGCGTACACCTGATTGGTGAACTCGACGATATGATCGATGCGCGCATCCGGGTCACCCTCCGTTATATCTGGCACACCTTGCGTGTATAAAAACAGTGCATCGACCGCGGTGGTTCCCGGTTTCACGGCCGCGTCATTTGGATCGATCCCGACCAAACTCTCGTTGAAGTCGCTGAAGCCATCCCCATCGGTATCCAGCAGCGTATCGAGTTCATCCAATTGGAAGTTACGCAGAGACACGCTGTCGCCACGGATCTTGAAAGTCTGCCATAACAATATTATGTCGCTATCCGCATCGAGTATCACGACATGGAACCAGTCGAAATCTGGCTGGTTTTCATCAGACACCTCTGAGTAAGCGGTGGTAAATTGGTGAGCGGCAAGTTGTGTTTTCGCATTGAGGCCCGTACCCAGATCCTCGGAAGCGGCTATAAAAAAAGAGGATCCAAACGCCGATGGCCCATTGCTCTGGTGGATGCGAAACTCCAGTCGACCGCTGTTGAACGCCGGTGAATTGTTTACGATCGTGGGTAGATTGACCGTCACACTGTCATCGGTACCTGAAATGTCGATGGTCGGCTTGCCGTCGAGATAGAACGCTGCATGCAACGCGTCATCGGGATTGGGAGCGGACTCGCCGCCTTGGTCGTCCAACGATACGGGATCTCCCATGGGGATCGAGTCGATCCGTTGCCACGTCCCGTCATCTTGCAGCTCTTCAAGCATTAACGTCACGAAGCGGGTCCCATCATCCCCCGGATTAAATCCGGTTTCGAAGGTGGAGCCAATCGACTGATCCGGGTCGAGCGTCGTCGACAGGTGGTGAAAACCGAAGGTCGAAAAACTCGAGTCAAAAATGCTTCTGGTTGTATGCGATACCGCTCTCAAGCGAAGATCGCCACTGGTTTTTGTGTCCCGGTTGACAATATCAGCTATTACAACAAGTGACGTCTGGCTGCCAGATTCAACGCTGCAGGGACAGACCAGGTCCACATTGGTGGCATAGGTCGATGAGGCGAAGAACATCAGGAACCCAACGGTAATCAACGTTGTTAGTCTCATTCTTATCCACCTGCGGGTGTTGGTTGCTGTTCAGGTTCTCGAGGAATTTCCTGCGCTTCGCTAACCCGAAAATCGGCTACATCCGGGTCCACGTGACCCTCAAGTGCCTTGGCGGGTATGACCCAGGCGTGCTCGCTGTTCCCGCGGATATTGAAAATACCGTTCGGGGTGCCCAGGGTCGCGAACATGCTGGATTCACCCAGGGTCAGGATAAAACTGTAAATCCTGTTGTCGTTGACATGACCTTTGATAGAGACATTTCCACTGGCGAGGGTGTCGTTACTTTTAACCTCCACGGCAACCGGGTCAGTCAATTGCGGGACCGGCAGCTCAATCCTCTCACCCGCCTGAATCGCTTTGAGCCTGGCAGGGTTGAATCGCACGAGTTTGGCACCCTCCACATTCGGCGATAGGTGCGGGGAGTGCATCGACCTTGGTAACGTCCATCGGCTCCCAAATGGGACTCGGGATACATGCTCCCCGGTTCTTTCGCCCTGTCCGGCTGGGGCCTCGGGCGCCTGCTCAGAGGCAGATTGCCCATTTTGTTCCGGTCCAGCCGGCCCCGTCCCGTCCACACTGAACCAGGCAACAAAAATAATAATGATGGCGGCCACGGAGGCCAGACCAATTAACAGGCGTGGGCGCCACATAATATTCCCCATAAAAGCAGCCCGCTGATTATTAAACCGCTCTGACTATCGGCGGTCAAACGGATTCGTCCGACAAACGCAGGCCGCCTATCATTCACGACCTTGCAGGCATGTTCCACGTACCCCGTAATGGACTCATTGGAACAAGAGCTGGCCCCGGAAATCTGAACAGCGCTATAAGTGGATTCTCTGCCTGCCCTGAGGTGTCGTATTGGCGATACGCAGGAGATTCAACATGGCTGGAAGACCGTGTAGAAATCACAATCCTCAGTTCAAAGCCAAGGTGGCCCTGGAGGCCAACAAAAGCAAGCAGACCGCAGCAGAGCTCGCAGAGCACTGCGATGTACACCCCAATCAGATCACCCAGTGGAAGACACAGCTACTGGGTCGATTTGCCGATGTGTTCGGCGGCAGTGAGTCCAAGGCGCCCCGGCCGACGCCGCGCTCACTGCTCGCGCGCCTCGTACAGCAGCCAAGCGGGCAGGCCGGTCGCAGCAGGAGGATCGTCGGGGTCATTCGGATCGGAGCCCTCTTCGATCTCCTGGTTATCTCCGATACCGTCGCCATCCGTATCGAGCGTCTCGCGGGGATTGCGCGGGAAGGCGTCCTCCACATTGACCACGCCATCGCCATCGACGTCATCGTCGCATGTGTCGCCGATGCCGTCATCGTCCAGATCGGCCTGCGAATCGTTGGCGAACTGCGGGCAGTTGTCGTGGGCATCGGCGATGCTGTCGCCGTCACTGTCGGGCAGAACATCCAGCCTGGCGAACGCCACTTCCCCCTGCGCACCGCTACCGTCGGTCACGGACAGGGCAATCCCGGCGGCCGTGCCGAGGTCACCGGAGCCCGGGGTGCCGCTCAGCGCGCCGGTCTGTGGATCCAGCTGCAGCCAGGCTGGCGCATTGGTCAACTGGAAGCTGAAACTTTCCCCCGGATCCTCGTCGAGGACCACGGGCAGGAACGGCCCGTAGGTGTGGCCGGGGATCGCGGTCGACGGCGGCGCCCCGGCTAACCGCGGCGGGATGTTGGACAGGCGGAAGACGCGGACGCTGCCGTTGACGCGTTCGTCGTCGGCGTTAAATGCCAATTCCGGCGCGCCGATGGCAACGAACTGACCATCCTGCGGCAGCGCGATTGCGGTTCCGAAACCATCATTACCAGAATCGCGTTGGTAAGCGGAGACAAGGCCACCACCGACGGAGTCCCAGCTGTCGTCGACATAGCGATAGACCCGGGATTCGGGCCTGTCGACGTCACCTCCCCGCTCCAGGCCCACCGCCAGCGTCAATCCATCCCCGGACAGGGACACGGGGGCACCGTCCAGCTCTGCGTTGAAAACCTCGATCACGCTTCCGCGCTGCTCGAAAGTGCCGTCAACGAGATCGTAGACCCTTACGATCCCCGGGCTCGGTACCCCCACCGCCACCGAGCGCCCATCGTCCGAGCATATCGAGGCCGAGTTCGAGCTGCTGGTCGTCAAACACGGAGATTGGCGAGGCGACGGGCTCCCAGTCACCCTGCGCGTAGCGATATACGTCGACCTCAGTGGTCCCGTCCTGATTGTCGCTGGTTCCAGGCATCCACCCGTGGGCTATGGCCATGCCGTCGGCGCTCAGGGCCGCAACGCTTCTGCCGGTGTCCGAGGGCGTTGCCCCGGGCGCGATGATCACGTTGCCGAAGGGCTGCCAGACATTGCCGCGGTACTGGAACACCCGACACAGGTCTTCGGAAGCGACGAGCAGCGTACGGCCGTCCTCGGACAGGTCGACGGACCCGATGGAAACGTTGTTGATGACGCTCCGCCCCGCCGAGATGGCATCCTCGATGGTGTCACCCCGCTGTACCCAGTGGTCGCCTTCCAAGGTGAAAATGGTGACTGGCCCGAAAGTCGAGATCGTTGAGCACCGCGAGTATCAGCACTGCCCACCGCCAGGGTACTGCCATCCTGTGAGAGAGCAAGCAGAGAACCGAACTCTTCGAATTTCGCTGAGCCCGCAATGGGGTCGCCGACGGGTGACCACGACCCATCGTCCTTGCGGTAGACGCGGACTTCGCCGCCGGATCCTGGAGGCGTCACCATCGGCGGTAGGTGCACCCACCGCCAGGATGCGACCGTTACCGGAAAGGGCCAGCGCGGCGCCGGCACGCGCCCCACCTTCCGTCCCGTCGATCGGGGACCCCACTGGCACGATTCTGTCGTCGGCGTACACGCGGACGCTGACTTCCGCCGCCTCGCTGTCGATCGAGCCGTTACTTATCCGGTAGGTGAAGCTGTCCACGCCGGTGAAGCCGGGATCCGGCGTGTAGCTGACCGTGTTACCGTCGAGCGGCCCGAGGGAACCGTGCGCCGGGGAGCTGGCGATCTCGTAGGTCAGCGGCGCCCCGTTGAGCTCCGAGCCGGTCAGGGTGATCGACACGGCCGGCGGCGGGCCCGCGTCAATCTGGCGCACCGAGGCCTCGACAGGAACCGCCACCGGCGGGAATTGGCTCACCAGGCGCATCTTGCGGAAGCCGCCGAAGCCCGCGCTCGGGATATCATCTCGGCGCAGGCCTGGCGCGGATCCTCCGTGCCGTCGGCGGATAGGCTGGCGCTCCGCCGCTTCCAGTTCCACCGAGGCACTGGCCTCACCTAAGTCGATATTCACCGGCAGCGGCTCCCAGCTAGTGTCGTCGTAGCGGAGACCCGGGGAACCTGACCCGATCGCGCGGCAGCAGGCTCCGGCCGTCCGGCGCCAAGGGCCCGTAGAAGGCCTTTGCGGGGTCGATGGTAACGGTGGCCGAAGCTGCCGCTCTGCGCCACCCAATCCGAGCCGTCATAGTGGAAAACCGGCGTCGCGCCGCCCACGTTAACGAGCGTACGGCCATCGGCGGACAGATGGACCTCCGCCTCTTCCTCTCTGTCCCGGAAGTTGTCTGGCGGGCACACGCCGGCGCCGATGTCCGAGCCCCAGCTGCACCCACTCGCCGCCCTCGAATGCCAGGACTCGTGCCACGCAGTCGCTTCTTCCGACGGCCAGCACATGACCGTCCGAATTCAGCGACACTGCGCCGCCAAGGCGTTTTCCAAAATTCTCGCCAGTGAGCGCACTGCCGATTTGCACCCAATCGCCCGCCTCGGTCAGTCGGAAAACCCGAACCCGCCCCGGCGTCACTACAGACAGGGGGTCTGGCTTCCAGGCTGGCTCTCCCACCGCCAGAACCTGGCCGTCCCGGGACAGTGCCACGCTGCTTCCCGTCGCGGAGATATTTCGCCCCCACTTCACCGTCGATCGACGACCCGAGCGCCGCGCATCTCCATATCATTGGGTAGCGAGTCGTCAAAGCGGTACGCCTGAACACGCCCATCGAATCCAATATCCGGGTTGCATCTGTTGGTCGGTCCTACTGCCGTCAATAACTCCGGATACCCAGCACCGTATTCTGGTTTTGACGATCGCCAAGCGCGCAGCCGTGGCGACCATCGGCGGACATGGCGAGTGTTACACTCAACGACCCGCTCTGCCGACTAGTGAACTTGCCTTCTTCAAGCCGCTTCCACCGCCCGCGCCGGTCATCAAAGCTAAAGATCCGGACCTTGGACTGCTTAGTAAATACCGACCCCACAGGATCAGGACAGGTAAAATCGCCACTACCTACCTCCCCGGAAAGGGCAACGGTGCGCCCGTCCTCGGACATGGCGACCGGGATGCCCGAGTTGAGGAAAGTATCAAATTCGCCGAAGACGTCCGGCGCCACGGGGACGTAACCGAAGGGATCCACGACACGGATCCGCACCGTTTTGGCCGCGCTCGTGGAAGTCTGGTCGTCGGCCTCGTACTGGAAGGTGTCAACACCCACAAATCCCGAATCCGGCTGGTAGGTCGCGGCAGCACCCTGCAACTCGACAGTGCCATGCGCCGGTTCGCTGACAAGACTGATAGTCAGACTGTCACCGTCTGGGTCCCGGGCGTCGAAGACGATCCGCGCCGAGCGAGGCTCAGCGTCGGTGCTCTTGAGTGACGACGCGAAAACATCGAAGGCCTCGGGCGGGGCGGCAAGTGAGGGCGCACCGGCAAGCAAACACCCAAGGCTGGCCACAATTGCGCTGCCAAGCGGCCTGAAGCGGCCCCTCACGAAGGCTCCTGAATCACGGTCAGCCACGCTATTGAAAAGCCTCAACGAGTCGCCGCACGGTGCCAGAACCCGATTCGTAAAAAAATTGCCTGGATACATGACCAGAAGCTCCTGCTTATACAACGCCGATAAGGTGCGATGCTATCACGATTTTTCTGGAGGCATAAAAGTCGACACGCCTGCTCCGCGCCAATATCAAAGCGACATAGCCTCGACGGCAATATCATCGAACACACTGGCGGTACGCCCGTTTCTTCTCAAAGCGACTGCGTTACCATGGCACCTTACGATGCCACGTCAATTCGACGGCTTGGCCAGCGCGAATAGAGAAAATCTATGACGAAGCCCGCACAACGAACCAGTCTTCGTTGTCACCGCATTGGCCGCTTGATCACACTTTCGCCTTTGCTCATCGCTTGAGGTGGTCATGCAGACTCGGAGTAGATACCCCATGAGATCTGGAGTCTCCGACAAACCTGAACCGATTTAGGGCGTTATTTATGTGTCATTTCACGATACTCACCCCACGTCATAAATTGCGTGCCCGGTCTGGGCTCGGATAACTTGTATCCCCCTTCGGACAAGGCGGCCTCTATACTTGACAAATCACCATCAATACCCAAAAGCTCGCTGAGCTCCTTGAGGAAGACACGCGTGTGGCGCGAAGCACTGTCCATATCAACAACGATGACCGGATCATTGGTATTCTTGGAAATTGATCGGATTGCTTTGAAGGGAGTTGAGCAATCGACATGAGTTCGATCAGCTCGAATGATCGCGTGTTTGTGTGCTTGAGCACACTTCGCGCCACCCCTACAGGATTCCGAACACAAACAACAAATACAGGATTTCGTAGTAAATCACTCAAAGCTTCAATATGAAATACTGCTCTTGGCAACTTAAAGCCCCATCGCGAATGTGCTTTGTTCCTTTCGTTGACGAGTTCAGGAAGTTCGCCTTCAGACAATTCGCAAGTTTGTGTTGACGGGTGAGGAATTGCAGCCCTGAAATCAAGGTCTTCGTGATTGTGTTTTCCCAGCCTTTCGCCTATAAAATACCCAAGATTGTACAAGGCATAAGCGACGATTGAGGTCATTCCCCTTTCAGACCCACAAACCACGAGCAGAGTTCTCCGAACCAAGAAATCTCCTGCATCCGTGTATGGCGATCTATAAGCAATGTCTGCATGACGTGCGGCCCAGTATTGAGCATGACTGAATTCCCCCCAAAAAATGGTATCTTGAGACGGCATAATCAATAACATATAATATGCACGTGGCTAGTGTGACGTAATTGAACAAGAGTGGTAACTAAAATGTATGAGGCGGCAGTTGCCGTGAACGATGACCTTTACTGGCTTGTCGATAGTCATCGAGGTAAGACACTTGATAAGTGGCAGTCCTATCTCAGGTGTTACGAGACGCTGTTTTCGCCACTGCGTGATGAACAAATCGCGCTACTCGAACTGGGCGTTCAGAACGGCGGATCCCTTGAAATCTGGAGCCAGTTCTTTCCTCATGCCGATGTGATTGTGGGATGTGATTCCAATCCACTGTGCGCGGAACTTTCATTTGACGACCCTCGCATCAAAGTCGTTGTCGGAAACTCAGCAGCGGCGTCCACGCTCGCCTCGATCACTGAGGTTACACCAGAATACGACGTTATTATAGATGATGCGGCACATACCTCAGACAACATTATCGCGAATTTTGCTAACTTCTTTCCGCTGGTGCGAAAGGGAGGGGTCTATGTCGTAGAGGATCTTCACTGCAGTTATTGGAGCGATTATGGTGGGGGACTTTACACCCATCATTCAGCAATCAGCTTTTTCAAAGCACTTATTTACCTTTTGAACCAGGAGCATGTCGAGGCAGGCGATCAAAGGGGGTTGGACCGATTCCGCAGGAAAATTGAGCACTACGGCATTCATGCGCCAGAAGGCTTGGCCGACTGCGTCGTCTCACTTGAGTTCAGAAACTCCATGGCTGTTATCAGAAAAGGCGAGGAGGGCGAACGCCTTCTGGGTACCGTTTGATACGCGGTGAGACGGCAACTGTCGAGCCAGAAATATTTGCGAAAGCAGAGAGCTCGGAGGAGGCCAGACTACTGGACTCGAACGCCGCGGTTGCCGCCGCCCAATCTCAGCCGAGGGACGATGACCAGCGGGAGGAATCTCGCATTGGAATTATGCAGGCGCAGCTCGAAGAGCGTCTGCAATTATTGCTTGCAGGGCTATCGGATGAATATGATGTTTCTGAAGATCGTGTAACGCAAGAACTTGTAGGTACCTTAAGCGATGATCAAAGCTTCAAAAAGGTCGCCGCGGAGCTTGGCAGGGAACTGTATGGGCGATTAGCCGCTAGCCTGACATTAGCGCCAGCAAACGAAACAGCGCCGGATGAGGCCATCAGGGAGCTCTTCGAGAGCCTGCAACGCGAAGTAGCCGATGAGCGCCAGAGCAAGCAGGAATGCCTACGCCAAAATCAATTACTGGTGCAATCTTGTGCAGATCAGGAGCAAAAGATTACCGATCTTGAGAAAGAGTGGGCGCAGCAAGTTACCGGTCTGGAGAAAAACCTGGAGCAACTGAATGAACAGTTTTTGGCCGCGCAACGAGAAAAGCAGGATGTACTGGAGAGCAAGTCCTGGCGCTACACGCGCTTTGTGCGATACCTGTTAGCGAAACTGCAGAAGTTGTTTACGCGCTAGACGCGTAAGCGCTGCGCTGGCAGATCGATGACACAATCACCTCGCCCAGTCTGTATCCTGCTTGCCACGTTCAACGGCGAGGATTTCCTCGCGGCTCAAATCGAGAGCATTCAGGCTCAGTCCTTGTCCGACTGGATAATGCTCGTTTCGGACGATGGTTCCACCGACAATACATTGGCGATAATTGAACATTTTGCGTCGTAGATAGCCGTATCCGCTCGTTGTGTCCGGATAGCCAAAAACCTCTGGGGCAAAGCTAAATTTCAACCACCTGATTACCGAGGCTCTTCACGCTACATCTTGCGACCTGTTCATATTTTCCGATCAATATGATCAGTGGCGCAGTGACAAACTGGCCAGGATTACCGATGCATACGCGCAGCTAAATAACGGGTCTGGTGACGAACCGCTCCTGATTCACAGCGACCTGCGGGTGATAGACGAAACAACGAAGGTAATTTCCGAGTCTTTAATGGCTTACATGGCACTGGACCCCGCGCCTCGTGCCCCGTTGAATGAACTCCTGAGCAGAAATTTTGTGACCGGATGTACTATGGCGGCAAACAGGCCTTTGTTGATGAAGTCCAGTCCCAATCCCCGAAGAGGCAGATGCATGACCGCGGGGTTGCTGATGGTCGCCGCGGTGACCGGTCGCATTGTCTATATAGACGAATGCCTGGTCGATTACCGTCAGCACAGCAGAAACGCTATTGGAGCAAAGGGGATGCTCGCAGGCTTGAATCCTTTTACAAATTGGGTCGAGGGCTGGAAACGAGGGAATGAGGAAATGATGGCCACCTTTAGTCAGGTGGAGAAACTACATGAACATCTTGAACGGAGAGTCACAGACTTAAGGAAAGCTACGTTCGACGATATCAGCGCTTATGCTGCCCTACCTTATCAACCACCCGGGAAAAGACTTCGTAGCGCGCTGAAATTGCGAACAAGGCAGGGCAATTGGCTGCTCAGTAGTATCTTCTACCTGCGCCTTGCATTCATCGGCACCAAAATCAAGCAACGAAAAGCCATGGCTTGAGCCCGACTCGTTTTGAATACGCGTGGCGAAGCAGTGCCCGTTGTGTTTCTTTGAATCGGTGACCGTAAGCTGTACTGGAGTACCCGCCACATAAGCCAGTTGTGCGGCAGAAAGTTTCGCGTTCGCGGTCGACCTCGGGTTGAAAGTGCCGTCACAGCTGAAGGTTACCCATGCCGTATTACAATTGGCGCTGAGCTGCTCGCTCGGAGGAGGTGTTACCGCCGCCATGCAACCACCAAAGAACTGATCATCCAGAAGAATTTGATTAACCTGTGCCTGCCAGTTGGCAGTTGCAGCATATGCCTGAACACCAATACCCATCGTGACTGCGAGGACTACTGTAAAAATTGTTTTTCCTGTGTTTGACATGCCTGCTTCCTCATCGTGATCATGCGCTCAAGACCTATGGGCCGCGAAAAGCTCAGAACTTACAGTTCAGCAACAGAATAAAGTAGACATTCAGTATTGTCCACATTGCCTGGGGCAAAATATTTTTCAATGGCCTTCACCGCTCAACGCGTGATCACCGGGCGATTACGGAGGTAAGCAGAGGCTTGACATAACTGCCCCACACTCTAGACTCTAGCGAGAGAGTGGCCCCGTTCGGATAAAAACAATGTGAAAGTCAAGAATTGCCTGCCTGTTTCTCATACTGATGCTCCCTGGCGCATTGGCAAATGCTGCCCCACAACTGGCCTTTGAGCTGAACCCGGGCGTGGCGTCACCAAATGGCCGGATTGAAGGCCAGTTGTCCATTGGTAACCCCGGTGGCGGCGCGACCGGGTAGTTGGAGTTGCGCGTGCAGGTGGCGGCAGGATGAGTTGCTGGTGATTGACCGGACAGGGCCTAGCGCTGAGATGAGCAGCCAGGAACGGAGCGCAGAGACGCAGGTGGTCACGCTGCAACTCCCTGAGCAGGTCAGCTTTGTAGCGGCAGGCAACCAGGGGCAATACGACCCGGTCAGTCACGAAGTGGTCTGGGATCTCCAGAACAGTGTGGTGAGTGGGGCGGGCGGCAATCTGTTTGCCGAGGTCGAATTGGTCACGCCTTTATCGTCGGGTGTTCTGGTTACCGTCGATGACGCTGTCTTCTCGGGCAATATTGCCGGACAACGCCGCACGGCCAGCGCCATGGCGGTGACCCGCGTGGGGACTGGTCAATTGTCCCTCGCTATCATTAACGGCCGCGCCGAGACTGGCGTCTTCGAAATCGCCAACAACAGGTAGCGGCCCGGCTTTCCTCTTCTGGGCGTTTTGTAGTGCGAACCCCGAAGCGCCCAGGTGCCCCTGATGGCGCAACGGGTAATGTGAATCGAACATCGTTCTGCTCGACGTTGGCTCGCTCGTTGGCGAGCCGTAACGTCGGGTAGCGATAATTCCTTTTCGGCGCGTAAAAATCTGGTCTTATAAGGACACGTGGTGCAGAATTATCCGCAGGGTAGTATATTGCCTCAATCGGTGAGGGGTGCGGATGGATGTCGGCTACAAAGCCTATGCAACTTGCGTTTTTGCACATACCCAAAACGGCGGGCACGTCTTTTCGCACTGAGTTGGAAAGGCATTATGGTCGACGAGCAGTTTTTCCAGGGAAGGCGTATCTAAAGCGCTTTGGCGGCAAGTATCCACCCTATGACAGGTTGACCGAGGTGCTCGCCACTGTCGATAAACCTCCCAGAGTAGTTGTTGGCACTATTCATACGGTGAGTTTTCCAGGCTCGCCCCTAATGCCCGTGTGTTGACGTTTCTCAGGGAGCCCATTGAGCGGGCTATTTCATTCCTTTGGCATGTGCAGCGCCATCATCCTGACTGCCAAGGCAAACGCCTTGAGGATATAGCCGGGATTAGTGAGGGGCGACCCCACCCTGGAATCGACAACCTGCAGACACGTCTCCTGAGAATGAACAAGGATAAGGGTAACCGTCTCGACGAGGCTTTGAGCAATCTTCCCAATCTTGCATTCATCGGCCTCGTTGAACAGTACATCGATTCTGTCAATCTCTTCAACGAGCAATTCGGCACCAGAATAGGTTGTCGGCGAGTGCTGAATCGAGGGACTCAGTCCCGCGCCAACGTATCTGAAGCTTTACGAGAATTCGTGGCGATGCACAATCGCGAGGACGCGGTGCTTTATACAGCAGCAGAAAATCTGTTCGCTGCCAGAACCCGGGATCTGCGCGATTGTTACGGCTGATGGAGGGCCGGGATGTCAGGAAAAGCGATGGAATCGTCTGGCACCGAGCATGAATTCCATTTCTGAAGTCATACGGCGGGCAGTGCAGCGAGAGCTCGCGTCCTTGCGGGTAAGGTTGTCGCATGCGCAGGCCGCGAATACGTTGCGCGAGTCAGGTGTTTTTGACGAAAAGTGGTACCTGATGAAAAACCCGGATGTCACCACTTCCGGACGGCGACCATTGGACCACTACATACTCTGCGGCGCGCTGGAACGTCGACAGCCATCACCGTTGTTCGATTGTGTTTACTATGAATCTCAGTTGGACCCTGAAGAGGTTAAAACACCGTGTCTGCTCTCTCATTACCTCAATGAGGGATGGAAAAAAGGCTATAACCCGAACCGCTATTTCGATACGGATTGGTATCTGACGCACGTTTGCTCACGGGAGAATATTCCAATAAGTCCCTTGACCCACTATCTCTTTATAATCCGGATTTTGCCTTTGACCCCGGCCCGAATTTTTGCAACCGCTCTTATCTTGACCGAAACAGGGATGTCAAAACCGGCGGCTTTAACCCTCTCTGGCACTTTTTGTCGAGTGGAATAGACGAGTGCCGTTGGCCCGAGCTGCAACAGGACATCCTGAGAGGCACGAGTCAGACACACGTCGATTATCGCATTATTAAATACGCCCCGATCAGGCGCGACACCGATTGTCTGGTTTATGCCGCGTATTCTCCCGACTCCCAACTGAGTGAGCTGCAAAAAAACGCATTGGCGAACTATCAGCGGACGGGACACTTTGTAATACTGGTCCTGAATGTCGGCTGTGGCATTATCGAGACGCCGCTTGATGACCCGCCCTGCGAGATTTTTGTTTGTAGAGAAAACATCGGCTTCGATTTCGGTGCATGGAGTCATGTGACAGAAATTTTTCCGTCGCTCGACACCTCATCCAGTCTGACCTTTACAAATGACAGCTTGCTGGGCCCGCTTGACCTGTATGCCTATTCCGACATGATTTCCAAACTCCGAGAATCCGAAGCCGATGTGCAGTTCCTCACTAACAATAGCGAAGTCGCTATACATCCACAATCGTACTATTTTCGGCTCACACGCTCAGCGCTGAATAAGGACGCGCTTGAAATTGTATCGGGTATTGGCAACCACAAGTCCAAGCTCAGCCTGATCCATGCCGTGGAGCTGAATCTTGAAAGGGCCTTTGTCAATGAGGGGTTCAGTATTGGTGTTCTTTTTGAGAATGCCATAGACCCTGATCGGGGCAATCCCACAATCCACGGTTGGTCGGAGTTGCTTGCGCGGGGCTTTCCCTTTGTCAAAATTCAGGGCGTTACGACTGGCTACATTAGCTATTCGGATCTGGAAAAGGACGAACATCTCTAGCGTAGATGATGTTGCGATGTTGCGCGACCATGTCAAGGTACGCTCCGCCAATGTGTCCGATCAAGACGCCGTGAAAAGCAGAGCTGCCTCCTCCTGGGCGTTTGGTTTATCGACGCAGTATTCAATGAACAAGGGGCACAGAATGCGTGGAACCCGGGTCCACGTAGCGTTTTCACCTTGCGCGATGGCGGGATGATTTCGCAGGAAGCGCTTGCAGATTTTCTGAGCCGTACCGTGGTCGTGATTCACGGCTTTTATGTCCGGGAAGCGCTCGCCATTATTGACCTTATCGATGCGGTTGACTTGACGTTAGGTTGTGTGCTGGTTACAACAGACACAGAAGAAAAACAGCGTTCTATCACCTCACGTCTCTCTCGCAACGCGCCGCAACAATCGTCTGTGGTCCTGTGCCCGAACAGGGGCCGGGATATTGGGCCGTTCCTGATTGAAGGTGGCAGGGTAATTGAAGACTATGAGTTTATCCTGCACCTGCATACCAAACGGTCACCCCACAACGATCTTCACAAAGACTGGAGCAGGTATCTTTGGAACTCTCTTCTTGGCAACCGGCGCCGCCTGTCGACCCTCGCCGCGGCCTTCCAATCTCCCGTTCTGGGACTGGTCTATCCTGAGCACCATCCGACGGTGGCAGGCCTGCGCAACTGGGGGTTTGATTTTCACAAGACCCGGTCGCTACTCAACCGAATGGGTATTGAAATAACTGCCGAAGAGCTACTGGAATTTCCGACAGGCTCCATGTTCTGGTCGCGAATCGACGCGCTTCATCCTCTGTTTGCGGTTGGGTTGGAATACGCAGACTTTGAGCCGGAGTCAGGACAGGTCGATGGAACGCTCGCACATGCGATCGAGCGAAGCCTGCTGTATATTGTCGAGTCCTCAGGCTACAGTTTTGCAAAATTGGAGGCACCATGCGCTACCGCGAGCGAAGACGACTCGATAGACGACATGTTTGACGGCAAGCAAATCGCCAGGACTCTGCGGAGCAGCATTCGGTTGCTGGGAAGTCGCGCCTCGGGTTCGGAGTTCAGACGACGAATAGACGAAGTAGATCCTGTCGATGTCAGGTTTGGAGACGTCACCACCAAACGATTCAATGTCCTCATTCCGACACTCAAGCCGGAAAAGACTTTTGGCGGAATTGCCAGTGCGTTGCGTGTGGCTGCGGAGCTATTCCAAGAGCTCCCTGCCGGTACTCTATGTCGACTGATCGTCACATCAGACGACGTGGACCGCTCTTCCGTGAACGAGGCAATTCAAGCTCTTGGCGTTGACTTCTCTTTGGTAAGGCCAAGCGAGGATATTGAAGCCAATACGGTTGTCACCCTCAAAGGATCTGCTGATTGGGAGCCGCTTTGCATCAGTACTAATGATCTCTGGTTCGCGACGGCCTGGTGGACCGCTCACCTGGGGTTTCGGCTACTCGCTCGTCAACGCGAGGTCGGTGGCCTCGCCGGGTCCCTCGTTTACCTGATTCAGGACTTTGAGCCCGGATTCTATAACTGGTCAGACAAATACGCATTGGCAGAGTCAACCTATCACCATCCGGAGTCGACGGTAGCCATCATCAACTCGGAGGAACTGGCTAATTTTTTTGCCGAGCGGTACAAGTTTCGCCATGCATCGGTATTGCCTTACTCGGTGAATGATCGTATTGCAGACGCGATGTCGAGTCAGAGCATTACTGAAAGGCGCAAACAGGTACTGGTCTTATGGTCGACCGGGGGTCGATCGGAATGCCTTTGCCAGTGTCGTCGAGGGGCTGCGTCTGTGGCAGGGGAAAAACCCGGATTACGTATCGGCATACCGCGTGGTGTTCGTTGGTGAGCTTTTCCCGGAGGTCCTGGTGCGGGAAATAGCCAATGCGGAAGTCAAAGGCAAGGTCTCTCTTGGAGAGTACGCTTCATTGCTGCGGCAATCAGGCATTGGTTTGTCACTGATGATCAGCCCCCATCCCAGCTACCCGCCCCTGGAAATGGCTTATGCCGGTTGCGTGACGGTAACCAATACTTTCGAGGCTAAAAACCTCGGCTTGCGGTCGGATAATATTATAAGCATAGATTCGGTGAATCCCGAGACGGTAGCCGAAGCGTTATGTGAGGCTCTTATGACTTTCGAGGCGGAGCCGGACCGCTCGCTCTCGCCGATAGAATCCGTACCCAGCGCTATCCCCCCTTACGACGCTGAGCAGGTCTTGAAGGCACTTATGGGAGACGCCGGTGTATAAAACGCTTTTCATGCATGTGGGTGCGCCAAAAACAGGAACCACCATGCTGCAACTTGCGTTGCGAGAATTATCACCGCAGTTGGCAGGCATGGGAGAAGAGTATCCGGATCGCATTGCCCCGGACAGGAAGTTCCCTGATAAACGGTTTATTTCGACTGGAAATGCAAACGCATTTGCCTACAGCATGAGGAATTTTGCGAATCCTGATATTTATCCGGAATTTCAACTGAAAGATGTCCTCGCTGATCTGGAGGAACATCCCGGATTTGGCGAAAATCTTGTGCTCTCGCACGAGGATACGCTCTACGCATCGCCGGATTTTATTAAGGCACTCACGTCCTGGGCGACTGAGAAGAACTATGAAGTCAAAATTATCCTTTACATCCGGGACCAGCTTTCCTGGCATGCATCCAACTATCAGCAGCATGTCAAGCAACTGGCTGCAATTGAGACTCTGCCGGAAATCGTTGGGCAGTCCATGGCTGGCCCGGCATGGCTTCGTTATATCAAAAAGTTCGAACACTTGGTCGGAAACTCGAATTTGTTAGTACGGGTTCAACCTCCTGCGGCTGATGCCCGAGCAATCGTAAGTGACTTCCTTGAGGTTTTGGGAATTGACGGTGGCAATATCACTGATATGCCTGAACAACCTCAAAATGTATCCTTGCGTGCGTCTTCAGTAGAGATTCTTCGCGGTGTGAATACGCTGGATGTGGCGCCATCGGTCCGCCGTACGGTCATGCGTGAATTGCAGGCTCTGGACGATGGTCCGCGCCTGCCGTTACTGGATGACGCTACCGATCTCTCATTAAAGGCTATTACGAGCGCGAGAATGAAGAAATCTGTTCTGATTACCTGGATGAAAAAGTGTTCCGAGCATTTTCGCGAGTCTATGAAAAACATGGCTGAAAGAAGCCCCACAGCGGCGGATGCCGCAAGTCAGACCTTACAGTTAGCAGTAATGCTGTTAGCCCGGGCGCTTGGCGATGAGGGTGGTAAGCTGTGACAAGTTTTTCGATATAACGCGATGAAACGTAGAGAAACGCGCCGGCTGAAGCTTGCACTTGCATAGCTGCATTAATGCAGACAGGCCGTTAGAGCTTGATTAACGTTTTTTGATCGCCTGGATGGGAGGTGGTTGATGTTTAGTAAAAGAAGACATATTACCTGGGCTTTCGGACTGATCTCTGTTTTTTCGTTTCCCTGGCATTGTTTGTTGTTGACCGCTCTGGACAGGAATCTTCAAGGGTAGAGAAAGTCCCCGGGCCCGACTCACAGCAAGCGGCACTGCCATTAAGCGAGTCAATCAATCGAGTGCACCGCCCGGTACCATCGGCGTACAAAGATGATATCAGCGTGGGCGAAGGAGATAGATCTTTTGGCGCCGACAGCTACGATGATGAGAGCGCTGATCTGACAGAAGAAATTGTACATGTGGGTAAATACCGCGATCCGGAGACCGATTTTGGCGAGGCAGAATCGCAAGCCGTGGTCCATGTTGGAGAATTCATTGATCCAGATATTGCAGACCCGGTCGATGACAGCGAAGAGACGGTTGCGGTTGGTAGGCCAATTAATCCTGAAACGGTATGGAGCACTGATTCCGACGACGAAATCGAACACGTGGGACGTTTAATGCAGCCTGAGGCTCGGTCCAGTCAACAATCCGAGTCGGTTATCCACATTGGTCCGCTCATCAACCCTGGAATTTCTCCCGATTAACCTTTCAGTTAGTTCGCATACTTAGTTGACTCCACTAATGGAGCTGTCGGGGGTCAGTAGTCTCATTTCCAATTGGACAAAGCCGCGGTCAACGAAACGTTTTTTTGTCTCTGCACTGAACGATGCATGCCGGGCCTTAATTTATGTCAGCGAACATTTAAGCGCGCAGCGAATTCCTGAATCGTGGAATATTTCACGCTAGCACTGGCCCTGTTGCTTCCCTGGATGGGTGGCTACCTGCTGCTGGCCGGACTGGAGGGGCGTTCTGGCGTGGGCGCAGGCACACTGCGCCAGGCGGGTCTCGGTTTCTTCCTCGGCTACGCCAGCGCTCCACGGCATCGTGACATTTTACGACGTCGCCACCCATTCCGTCGCTTTCTGGCCGATTCTGTTCATAGCCGCCCTTTGTAGCATCCCCGGCGCGATGCTGTTTTTCAACCGCGCCAGGCCCGGGCCGGTCCGATGCCCCGGGTCGGGCGCCGATTCATCATCTTACTTGTTGCGCGCCCTGTTCTGGGTGTTCGCGGCGTGGACGGCGCTTCACCTGCTGCTGATCGCGGTCGAAATCGCCTGGCGCCCAACGTTTCCCTGGGATGCCTGGACGAGCTGGCTGTACCGCGCGAAGGCCTGGTTTTATGCCGGAGCCCTGATCCCCATCGACGAGCCCGGGGCCTGGGTGGAGGGCAGTTCCACCGCGCTCTACAATGCGCCGGGCGGCAGCTACCCGGGATTCACCTCCGCGATGGCGCTGTGGCCGGCGCTCGCCCTGGGTCAGTGGCATGACTCACTGGTCAATTTCCCGGTCCTGCTTGCGGGCATCGCCCTGGTCATGGCGTTTTACGGCCAGTGTCGCGAGGCGGCGCTGCCCCCGTGGATGGCGATGCTGGGCAGCTATCTGCTGGTTTCCACGCCGCTGGTGGGTACGCATCTGTCCCTGGGCGGAATGGCCGATATCTGGATGACGGGCTTCGTCGGCCTCGGACTGGTGGAAATCATCGCCGGGACTCTGCGCGGCGATCGCCGCAAGCTCGCCCTGGGGTTCGGCCTTGTCGCCCTCTCACTGGCTGTCAAGAACGAGGGCGTGGTCTGGTTGGTTGCCGCCGTAGTTTTCTGGGGCATGACCCGCTGGCCGCGCCTTGCGTCCTTGGCTCTCCTGTCGGGAGTTGTTGTCGTCGGTATTGCGGCCCTGTCGGGCATTCACAGTGTCGACCTGCCGGGCCTGGGCAAAGTCGGGGTGGTTGGCGAGCGTCTCTATCTGCCGCTTCTCGGCGATACGGGTCTTGTCCGGCTCGAGCTGTGGGATGACTACCTGGCCAATTTCGTACAAGGTGATAGCTGGCACCTGCTCTGGCTGTTGTTGCTTGTGGTGGTCTTCGCGCTGCTGTTCTCCGGCCCGAGCGCGCCGCGTCGCGCGCTGTTTTCCATGGTGGTCCTGGTGCTCGGCATGCAGCTGGCAATTTTCCAGTTCACGGAGCACGGACAATGGGCCGAGCAGTGGACGGCTATCAACCGGATACCTCTTCATGTCGTGCCCGCGCTGCTGTTCGCCTTGCTACTCGGCGCCCAGCATTTGCGCACCCTTTGGGTTCAGCGCAACAAACCGGCGGCATGGCGGGTGCCCTGGGCGATCGTTCCGCTGGCGGGGCTTGTGGTGACTGCCGCGGGCCTCCTGTGGTATCTGGCGGCCTCCCAGCCGGCCGTCGACCGGGAGCCGCTCAGCTTTCGCGGCGGCGATCTTGAATTCGTTGCGGGTGCCGGCGAGCGGCCGGGCGAGGGTGACGGTATCCGCGTGACGGGTTTTCAGAACGGAGTCGCCGTGCTGTCCAGCGGCAGGGTATGGCTTGATCCGTCGAAGCTTTCCATATTGCAGATACGCATGGGCAATGACGAGGAAGTCCCGCGGCGCATGCGTTTCTTCTGGCGCACGACCAGCGACCCGCAGCAGATCTCGGCCGTCGAGTTCGGCAGTCTCGAATACATTCGCAGCAACCTGGATGAGTCGCTCGGTTGGAGTGGAACGGTCACCGAGGTGGGCCTGATGCTGTACGGCGAGGCCGGAGACGCTGTCGAGGTCGAATCGCTTACTCTGGCTCCGCCCTCCCTGAGCGGCAGCTTGCGCACCCTGTGGCACGACTGGACGTTCCGTACCGGCTGGAGCCAGACGTCGCCCAATTTCCTGTTCGCCGGCGCGAGCGACGCCGCCGTGCACCTGCCGGTAGTGATGGCAGCCTGGGTATTGGTCAGCGCGCTCTTTGTCTGGGTACTGCGACGACGGGTAGCCCGGCCGGTACCGCTGGTGATCGCACTCGGCGTTGCCGGGTGGATGCTGCTGGACGTGCGGTGGACCTGGGTCAGGCTGCAGCAGGCAGATCAGACGGTCGACTTTTATGGCGCGGGAGACCGGGCCTGGCTGGATCTGCCCACGGAGGAAAAGTTTCTGCTGGAGCGCGTGAGAACCAGCAGGGAGTTGATGCAAAATCCGGAAGATACCGTGCTGATACTTGCCAGAGGCGGCGAGAGTGACTTTCTGGTGTGGCGGGCCCGGTACCATTACCTTCCCACTCCGGCCTTTGCGCACACGGGCACCCTCGAAGAGGCGCCGCCACTGCCGGCGGACTATGCACTGGTGGTCACGCCGGTGAATCCACAACCCGGCGGGCAGCGCAGTTCAGCGCGGGCGCTGGCCAGGGCACTGGAAGGCCGAAGCGGGCGGGCGGTGTCGGTGATCGATGTCACCGATGCCGGTGTTTTCATGCGCTTCGGGCCGGAACACGAATGAAGACACGCGGCCGGGAAGCCGAGGGCGGGCGGGGCATCCGCGTATTGCATCTGGGCAAGTATTTCCCGCCGACGGTTGGCGGCATGGAGACGTATCTGCACGACCTGTGCCTGGCCCAGAGCCGTGCGGGTATCCGATGCAGCGTTCTCGTGCACGAGGGTCAGCTGGGTGTGCGCGGGGCGAATGAACGCCTGCCGGCGGGGACCGGGGAACTCCTTGTTGTCCGCGCCGCCGTATGGGCACGCCTGGTATTCACCCCCCTGAGCCCCGCGCTGCCCTTCCTGCTCGGGCGCATGCTGCGGGAGGAACAGCCGGATATCCTGCACCTGCACCTGCCCAACCCGTCCGCCGTGTGGGCTCTCTTTTCCCGGCGGGCGCGCCGGCTTCCCTGGGTGATTCACTGGCAGTCGGACGTCGTGGCCTCGCGGCACAGTCTGGGCCTGCGGCTCTTCTACCGGCTTTACCGCCCTGTTGAGCGCGCCTTGTTGCAACGCGCCGCCAGGGTGATCGCCACCTCGCCGCCGTACCTTCAAAGCAGCGCACCGCTGACCCCGTTCCGCGAAAAATGCCGGGTTGTGCCACTGGGACTTGAGCCTTTGGAGGCGCCGGGGGCGGATCAGGTGAATACCGCCGAGGGGCCGCTGCGCGTACTGGCCGTGGGCCGGCTCACTTATTACAAGGGCTTTGATTACCTGGTGCGGGCCGTCGCCAGCGTTCCCGGTGTGGCATTGCATCTGGTGGGTACCGGGGATCAGGATGCGCGACTGCGGCGCCTGACCCGGGATTCGGGGGCGGCGGAAAGGATATACTTCCACGGCCATCTGGATGACGCCCAACTCGCCGCGCAGTACGCGGCCTGCAATTGCCTTTGTCTGCCCTCCATCGAACGTACGGAGGCATTCGGACTGGTGCTGCTCGAGGCGATGAGCCTGGGGCGCGCCACGGTGGCCACCTGCATCGAGGGCTCCGGTACGGGCTGGGTGGTGGTCGATGGCGAGACCGGCCTGCTGGCGCCGCCGGCGGATGCAGAGGCGCTGGCCGGGTGTCTGCGGCAGCTTCAGGAAAACCGTGATTTGCGGCAACGCCTGGGCGATAATGGTCGGGACAGGTTCCATCGGTTTTTTCATATCGACCGATCCGCCGAAGGGGTGTTCGCTATTTACGATGAGATACTACAGTCATCTCCTCCTACTGCGCGCCGGCGCGCGCGAGAGCAGCCGCCCGCGGTAAACGCGACCGCCACGGCTTCGAGCTCTGGCCATATCAATTCTGCAAGGGAATCTCCCGGGGCGACCGACGCGGTAGCGGCGGGTTCCGCCGCATTGCGCCCCGCGGTGCTGATTCCCGCGCACAACGAGGAGGAAAGCATCGGCGGCGTTATCCGCGCGCTGCGCCGGTACGGTAACTACCCCGTTATCGTCATTGACGATTGCAGTACGGACGGGACGGCCGCGGAAGCGGCGAGGTCCGGCGCGGTCGTGGTGCCGCTCGCCGTCCAGCTGGGCGCCTGGGGCGCGACGCAGACCGGGATGCGCTACGCCCTGCGCCACGGCTACAACCTGGCGATCGCCATGGACGCCGACGGCCAGCACGAGCCGGAACACCTGGCGCAGTTGTTGAAGCCGGTGACGGATGGTCACGCGCACGTGTCGATCGGCTCCTGCGTCGAGCGCGGGTCGCGGTTGCGACGCATCGCCTGGAAGATAATGCGTTTGACCTCGGGCATTCAGCTGGAAGACCTGACATCCGGTTTTCGGGTCTACGACCAGCGCGCCATGCGCCTGCTGGCGAGTTGGCGCGCAAGCTTCCTGGATTACCAGGATGTCGGCGTGCTGGCCCTGCTGATGTCAAGCGGGTTGCGGATCGTCAGCGTCCCGGTGGAGATGGCCAGGCGCCGCCACGGCCACTCGCGAATCTTTCGCTCCTGGCTCGCGGTGGCCTACTACATGTGTCATACCCTGCTGCTGGGCCTGACGAAATGGCGTATGCGTCGTTATCGGGTCAATGCGGACGCGGGCAGGTAGTCAACCAGTATGTTTCAGCTATTTATAGGGTTTGTCGGTGTAACGGTAGCCGCTCTGATCGTGGTGTTGGTGCGCAAGGACCGGCTGCACGTCAGGCACGGTTTCGGCTGGCTCATCGTGGCAGTGGGGTTCGCATGCCTCGGCGTGGCCCCCGACGTGACGGACTATCTTGCCCGCCACCTGGGTATCTCCTATCCTCCCGTGCTTGCCTTGACGCTGGCGATCGTCCTGCTCGTGGTCAAACTGCTGCTGATGGATATTGAGCGGTCCAGGGTCGCCATGCGCAACCAGCGGCTGACGCAGCGGATCGCCATGCTGGAGGCGGATATCCGGCGCATTCGGGCAGAGATGCCAGGCGAGGAACAAGAAGAACAGGGAAACTGAGTGTCCAGTAGGGGTATCGCGTCGGGGGGTTGAAGAGGCTCGAACCCGGTCATGCAAGCAAAACGGGACGGCGCTTTGGACCGACTTGCGGTTGTCATACTCAACTGGAACAACAGCCGGCTCACGCTGGCCTGTGTCGACTCGGTGGTCGCCTCGCGCGAGTCGTTGTACGGCCTCGGCTGCGAGATGGGGCTGTACGTGGTGGATAACGGGCTCGACGACGCCGACATTGCCTCCCTGCGCCGCGGGTTGAGCGGCCGCTCTGAAGAAATTTCGCTGGTCGAAAATGCCACCAACCTGGGTTTCGCCGGCGGTATGAACGTCGGTATCGCGGCGGCGCAGCAACACGCGCCCAAGTATATCTTCCTGCTCAACAATGACACGACGGTGGCCGACCGCGCTGCGGCACAGCTTTATACCTTCGCTGAACAGCACCCGTATTGCGCCATGATAGCCCCGACCATCGTGGACTTGCGAACAGGCACCCTGCAGTCGGCCGGCGGCTACCGCTACTATCCCTGCCTGGGCTGGAGCAGGCCTCTCGGGGGCGGCGAACCGCTCGCAGTAGTGGAGGATCTGCCGGCCGTCGAGCCCGATTACATCGACGGCGCGGCGATGTGGTTGCGCGGCGACTTTCTGGCGCGCACGGGCGGCCTGCCGCGGGACTATTTCCTGTATTTCGAGGAGCTGGCGCTGAAGGACCTGTTGCGCGCCAATGAGCGGCAGTGCTGGTGCAGGGAGGCGATCGTCTATCATGCGGGCGGCGGCGACGACACATCGCGCGGCAGGCAGGTATCGGCCACCTACAACGCAGCCCTGAGCGCCTTCAGGTATACGCGTGCCAACCACCCCCGCTGTCTGCCCGGTGTCGTGGCGGCGCGGCTCGCGGGTATCGCCCTGCGCGCGACATTTCGGTTGCAGCCCTGGCTGTTGCCCCCGTGCTGCGCGCACTGCGGGATTTCATGCGCTCCGATCGGTGAAATCGCGGGGGAGGGTGAGCAGGCGCAGGTAGAGAACCCAGCGCAGCAGCATACAAACGGGGTCAGGTCTTTGATTGTTGATCTCCCCATGACCGATTCGATATCCCTCGCCTGACCGGAGGGTTGGTTGACTGCCAGATTGTATGCTACTTGATGGTAGCGAGATCATCATTCAAAGACCTGACCCCAATGATGATCCCGAAGGTATAATTGACACTCTGTTCGGGCCTTGGCAGGCTTGAGCGATGCTTGGCCGCTCACTGTACTTCCAAACGGGCGCCTTGGGCCTGCTGCTGTCGGCCGTCACCGCCGCTCCGGCCGCCGGCGCCGACGGTCTCACCTTGGGCCCGTTCGAACTGGGCGGTGCCGTGCGTGTGAACGTCCTGGACAAGAGCTGGGATACCCGCCAGCGCCGCTTCCCGCGCTCCGAACTGGAATTCGACACCCTGCGCGGGGAACTGCGCTTCGAGCAGGGCGCCTGGGATGGATCGGCGCAATACCGGCTGTATTATTACGACGAAACGGAGCGCACCACCCACTTCCTGCATCACGCCTGGGTGGGTTACCGTCCGCAGGCGGGCGGCCACGTCAAGGCGGGCGTCCATCAGGTGCCGTTCGGCATCCTGCCGTTCAACTCTCACAGTTACTTCTTTTCCCTGGCCTATTACGTCGGCCTGGAAGACGATTACGATCTGGGCCTGAAATACACCCGCGAGTCCGGCCCCTGGCGCTGGGATGTCGCGTACTATCTACAGGACGAGGGGCACTATTTCGGCGATAGTGAGGATTCCGCCCGCTACTCCTACGATGTGGTCCGCTCCGCCGACTCGGCCAACCAGGAAGAAGACCAGTTCAACGGCCGGATCGGGTATACCTACCGGCACGCCGCGAACGCGACCTCGGAACTGGGCATTTCGCTGCAGGCCGGGCGCCTGCCCAACGAGGCCGGCGGCGGGACCGGATCGCATCTGGCCGCCGCGGTGCACTGGGACGGGCGTTACGGGCCGTGGGCGGTAAAACTGCAGAGTCTGTGGTACCGCTACAATCCGTCCAACCCCGCCGGTGTCGATGACCGGATCATGGTGCTGGGCGCCTACGATTTCCCCTACAACATCGCCTCTGAAGGGCACCTGCACAGCATCGGGCTGCGCCATCATTGGGATCTGGAACTGGGGCCCCTCAAGGGTATCGACCTCTACAACGATTTCAGTTATCTCATAAAGGCCGAGAACAGTTTCGAGGACAGTAGCATGAACGTCACCGGCGCTTCCCTGGATCTCGCGCCTTTCTATGTTTACGCCGACGTCGCCGTCGGCCGGCGCAATGCCTGGATTGGCCCGGATTTCGGCAATGCCCTGGCCGCCGGCGGTGACGACAGCCTGCATACCCGGCTCAACCTGAATATCGGCTTGTATTTCTGACAATACCCCGGCGATCGACCGGGCACACAGCCGCACTGGCAGCCGGTGTGAGATTGCATGACAGAGTGGGAGACTAGAGCATGAAAGTCCATCCGGTTGTTTTCTGGACCTCGGCCGCGCTGATCGCCCTGTTTGTGATTGTCGGCGCGGTCTTCAATGAGCCACTTGGCCGCGTGCTCGATCTGCTGCAGGACCGGATAGTAGAACAGTTCGGCTGGTTTTATATCGCCTCGGTGGCCGGCTTTTTCCTCTTCGTTATCTGGCTGTTCTTCAGCCGCTACTCGAAAGTCAAGCTCGGCAAGGACAACGACGAACCGGAGTTCAGCTACGCCACATGGTTCGCCATGCTGTTCAGTGCGGGTATGGGTATTGGCCTGCTGTTTTTCAGTGTCGCCGAGCCCATGATGCATTTTGCGAATCCGCCGCAGGGCATGGCCGCCGGTACTGTCGAGGCCGCGCGCCAGGCAATGACCATCACCTTCTTTCACTGGGGTGTGCACGCCTGGGCGATCTATATCATCATCGCCGCCGCGCTCGCCTACTTCAGCTTCCGGCACGACCTGCCGCTCAGTATCCGGTCGGCGCTGTATCCGCTCATAGGCCGGCACATGTACGGCACGGCGGGCAATATCGTCGATATCCTGGCCGTTTTCGGCACGCTGTTCGGCCTGGCCACCTCGCTGGGACTGGGCATCATGCAGATCAACGCCGGCCTCGAGCGCCTCGGAGTCCTGTCGATTTCGACGGCCAACCAGGTCGGCCTGATCGCGGTGATTACGGTCGCCGCGACGATTTCCGCCGCGACGGGCCTGGAGCGCGGAGTGCGGCGTCTGAGCGAGCTCAACCTGAGCCTCGCCGGGCTGCTGCTTCTTTTCGTGCTCATCACGGGTCCGACGATCTTTCTGTTGTCCTCGTTCGTCAGCAACGTCGGCCGTTACGCGAGCAGTCTCGTGGATCTGACGTTCCGCACCGACGCCTTTATCGGTCTGGAGTGGCAGAAGAACTGGACCATGTTCTACTGGGCGTGGTGGATATCCTGGTCGCCGTTCGTCGGCATGTTTATCGCCCGTATTTCCCGCGGTCGTACGCTGCGCGAATTCATCGGTGGCGTTATTCTGGTGCCGACAACGCTGACGTTTTTCTGGCTGACCGTATTCGGCAATTCCGCCCTGTACATGGAGCTTTTTCAGGGCGTGCCGTTGGCGGCCGCCACTGCCGCCAACCTGTCGACGGCTATCTTCGAGCTGCTCGATCAGTTGCCGCTGGTCATTCTGAGCGCGCCGCTGGCGGTCGCGGTGGTAACGATTTTTTTTATCACCTCCGCAGATTCGGGGGCGCTGGTCATCGATACCATCACCTCGGCGGATCATCCGGAACGGTCGAGTTATCAGCGCATCGGCTGGTCGATCACCGTCGGACTCGTGGCAGCCATCCTGCTCATCACGGGCGGCCTGTCCGCGCTGCAGACGGCCGCGATCATCACGGCGGTGCCTTTCTGCCTGGTGATGATTGTGATCTGCGTTGGACTGGTCAAGGGCCTGCGCGCCGAAGTCGGCACCATGGATCCCTTCATCAGCCTGGCGCAGCGGCTCGAGCGGCTCGCCCAGTACTCGCCGATACCGCTCAAGTCAGTACTGGGCCCCCTGGCGGCCCGAGCGCCGGGTGTGGTCGGCCCGACCCTGAAATCCGACGCGCCGTGGAATGAGCGTCTGAGAATGTTGATGGAGAAGGTCGCGGAGGGCCGACGGGTGGAACCTTCCGTGGGCCACGCAAACCGCACCGTTTCCTCGTTCATCGACGAGACAGTGGTGCCGGCCTTCAACGAGATCGCGGAGGAGTTGAAAAAGTACGACCGTGAAGTCCTCATCGAGAACGACGACCGGGAGGCCTCGCTGATCGTGCTGTACGACGGGCAGGAAGAATTTGCCTACGGTATCTACGCCCATGTCTACAGCAGGGCTCATACCGCGTTCCCCAAAATCCCCGAGCCGGGAGGCGGTGAACTGGTCGAAAAGGCGGAGGTTGTCCTGCGTACCGGCCGCCACAAGGAGTACGAAATCCGGAACTGGACGAAGGAAGGAATCATCCAGGAATTTCTCGAGTCGTATGTGAAGTGGATGGGGTGGTAGGAGCGGGTGCCCGACGCTCATCGTAATTGATCGGACCTTTGATACCGACGCGCTCCTCAAGAGGCGGAGCGGTACACGCGCTGATACCGATCCCAGGTGCGGGATCGTGTCGCTGGTAAACAACATCTTGCGAACACGATTCCCCTGAACTATATATAAACTGAAGCCGACGACCCATCCAGGCTGGAGTTCCCCGAATCGGCCCTGGTTTATGTGCACACCTGGAGGACTATCCGATGGTAAGGGTCGTCGCCGCGTCGTTAATCCTGTTGTTGCTGTGCGGCTGTAAAGTCGCGGTCGTCGTCGTCGAGGGCGGGGAAGTGCTATTCGGTGACGACGTGGGCTCACCTGAAACATGCACTGGCGGCAGTATCTGCTTTCTTGAAGTCACCGAAAGCTCCGGTTGGATAGGTTTCCACGCCCGGCCCGACGAGGGCTGGGAGTTCGTCCGCTGGCAATCGGGTGACGGCTTCTTGTGCCAGGATTCAAATCGGGCTTTATGTGAAATCCCTCTCGATTCGTTGGCAGGTTTAAAAGGAAGCGGAGGAGATAGTTGCTCTGGAAAAGACCGGCTACGCCATGCCGGTTTTTCAAAGGATACCCCCGACGATTCTGGTAAATGGAAACGAGTGGTACCAGCCGACATTCTTCACAGAGCTATCCTGGAATGATATTCACGCCATCTGCCCGGATGGTGTGTGCAACGGCAGCTTGAATGGCTACGACTTAAGGGGCTGGAACTGGGCCTCGGTGGACGATACCAACGCCCTCTTTAATCACTATCTGGTGAACGAAAAGGTCGGGCCGGGTCCGGACCACCATTTCGCGGTGGACGCCTACTGGGCGCCGGTTTTTTTGCAGACGGGTGGCGCTGGATCGGGAGTTTCGCCGCAGCTTCCCCATTCGCTTTACGGCTGGACAGCTACGGAGGTAGACGGGTCGGAGGAACGGGCTTATTTGAGTGGGTTGGTCGACCAGAAGGCCGGCGGCCAGGATAGAGTTCACAGTGGCCTGAACAACACCAAGGACCATAGTAATATCATTGACGGGGCCTGGTTTTTTCGGCCGTTGCGTTGAACCTCACAAGCAGAGGGCGGTTCGTTCACTGCAAGGGTGATAATCTGTCCCCGCGGTCGCGCACGCCCGCCCGGCCGGGAGAGAAGAGCGGGGTCAGGTCTTGGATTGATGATCCCCTTCCGGCCGAACTGACATACTCGACCTGACATCAGGGGATTATGCACCAGCCCGCACGCTATTACAGTGAGGTGAAATCATCAATCCAAGACCTGACCCCAAAGGACTGAGGTGAGATCATCAATCATAGACCTGACCCCAAGGGTGCCTTACCCTGGTTCTAGCTTTAGAAATAAGCTGTAACCTTATGATTTAAAATAATTAAATATGTTTCGCTGTCGCTTGAAAGTAGCCGGCTCGGTAAGATGCGTCTAACGTGTCGGAAGCTTACAGTGAACTGAACCCATCAACCGAGCTATCGGTTGCGGTGGCCGCTGTTGCACCCGGGTCTGGTAGCCGCGCACCTTGCAGGCGCCAGGGCTTTTGGCGGACAATGGCGCCCGCTGCCGGGTTGACCGGCGGTCACACTGTGGTGATCCAGGCGGTCCCCCCGCAACGATAGGTAGTGAATCCCGCCAGGCCCGGAAGGGAGCAACGGTAGTTACCGACTCGTGTGCCGGGGTGTGGCTGTCTGGGTCGCCTCCCCATAGAAATACCCGCTGAATACTGATTCCGATTGATGCCAGTTCGGTCTCAATGCGCCAAGCATGTCGAGGCTCGGACACTGCCGCCGGTTTCTGTCCCCGGAGCCGTGGTGTATCCTAGCCATTTTTCCGTTCACGCAAGGCGCGTCACGCGATGTCCTATCAGGTACTGGCCCGCAAATGGCGGCCCGGCTCGTTCCGGGAGTTGGTCGGCCAGGAACATGTGCTGAAAGCGCTGGTCAATGCGCTGGACAACGATCGCCTGCATCACGCCTATCTGTTCACCGGCACCCGCGGGGTCGGCAAGACGACCATTGCGCGGATTCTGGCCCGCTGCCTCAACTGTGAAGAGGGCGTCAGCTCCGAGCCCTGCGGGCAGTGTTCGGCCTGCCTTGAAATCGCCGAGGGCAGGAGCGTCGATCTGCTGGAAGTGGACGCCGCCTCGCGTACCAAGGTCGAGGACACGCGGGAACTGCTGGAGAACGTCCAGTACGCCCCCACCAGCTCGCGTTACAAGGTGTATCTCATCGACGAGGTGCACATGCTGTCCAACCACAGTTTCAACGCGCTGCTGAAGACCCTGGAGGAACCGCCGCCGCACGTGAAGTTCCTGCTGGCGACGACCGATCCGCAAAAACTGCCCGCCACGGTGTTGTCCCGGTGCCTGCAGTTCAACCTGAAGAACATGCCGCCGGACCAGATCGTCGGTCACCTGGGCACGGTGCTCGCAGAGGAGTCGGTCGAGTTCGAGGAGGCGGCGCTCTGGTTGCTGGCCCGCGCCGCGGCCGGCAGCATGCGCGATGCGCTCAGCCTGACGGATCAGGCCATTTCCTACGGGTCGGGCAGCGTTTCCGAGCACGATGTGCGCGATATGCTCGGCACCGTCGATCTTAATTTCGTCTACCGCCTGCTCGACACGGTGGCGGCAGGGGACCCGGAAGCCCTGCTGGATCTGATTGCGCAGATGAGTGAGCACGTCGCCGATTTCAGCGCCGCCCTGGACGAGTTGCTCGGCCTTATCCATCGAGTGACGACGGCCCAGCTTGTGCCCGACGCGATCGACAACCGGTGGGGCGACGCCGATCGTGTACGCCAGTTGGCGTCATCTGTAACGCCCGAGGATGCGCAGCTTTTCTACCAGATCGCGCTCAACGGCAAGCGGGATCTGGAAATGGCACCGGATCCGCGTGTCGGTTTCGAAATGACGATGTTGCGCATGGTGGCGTTTCGGCCCGCCTCGGCGGACGACGACTTCGCTCCGGTGACACCCGATGGCCGGCCAGAGAGTTCCGTTGCCGCCGTGGAGGGCGGCGACCCGGTAAAAAGCCCGTTGAGACATCCTTCCCGCGCAGTGCGCCGCGGGAGGATCCCCGCGCGCGGGCTGCGGCGCCGGCGCCTGCATCCGGCGCCGCACCGATGGCGGGCGCCGGGCCGGCACGTGCTGCACCAGAGAGCGCCGAGCCGCCGGGTACCGCACTGCGAGGTGCCGGTACGCGGAGTGTTGCACCGCAGGGCACCCCACCGGAGAGCGTCGCACCGAGCCTGGCCCAGTGGAGAACACTTCACCGGCAATTGCCTCAGCCGAAAGTGCCCCAGTGGAGAACACTTCACCGGCAAGTGCCACACCCGAAAGTGCCTCACCCGAGCCGGAGACTGACGAACCGGGAAATGCCGAATCAACACCGGCACTGGATGACCTCACGCCGGACACCTGGCCCGACCTGCTCGAGCGCCTGGACCTCGCCGGGATCGTCCACAACATCGGCTCCAATTGCGTGCTGGACCGCCGCGTGGAAAACACGCTGTACTTTTTGCTGGACCCGGACAACGCCAGCCTGTTCAATGAGGCCCACCGCGAGAAAATTCATCACGCGCTGGAGCGCTATTTCGGCCGGGAATTGTCCGTCGTCATAGAGACCGGCGCCTTTTCCGGCGAATCGCCGGCGATGCGCCGGGCGCGTCGCTGCGAGGAACGCCGGCGGGCGGCGGTGGCGGCCATCGAGGAAGACCCGCACGTGCAGGCGCTGATCACACATTTTGACGGCGAGCTGGATCGGTCGTCCATCCTGCCGCTCGACAACTGAACCGAGGTAAGGTCAATGAAGGGCAATATTTCAGACATGATGCAGCAGGCGCAAAAGGTACAGGCCGAGATGCAGAAGGCGCAGGAAGAGCTGGCGAACGCCGAGGTGCAGGGCGAGGCGGCGGCGGGACTGGTCACCGTGCTGATGACGGGCCGCCACGATGTAAAGCGGGTTGCCATCGACGACAGCGTGTTCTCGGAGGACAAGGAAGTGCTGGAAGATCTGCTCGCGGCCGCGGTCAATGACGCGGTGCGCAAGGTGGAGGCGCGCAACCGCGAAGTCATGAGCGACCTGACGTCGGGCTTCAACCTGCCGCCGGGATTCAAGATGCCCTTTTGAGGGGGCCGTTGCATGAAAGTCAGTCCGCCGCTGCAACAACTGATCGACTCCCTGCGCTGCCTGCCCGGCGTCGGCACGAAGTCGGCGCAACGCATGACGCTGCACCTGCTGGAGCGCGACCGCGACGGCGCCCTGCAGTTGGCCGAGGCGCTGCGCGAGGCCGTCGAGCGCATCGGCCATTGCAGCCGTTGCCGCAATTTCACCGAAGAGGCTATCTGCGAGATTTGTACCGACAAACGCCGCGACAGCACCACGGTATGCGTGGTCGAAACGCCCGCCGATCTGCTCGCCGTCGAGCAGAGTGGCAGTTTCCGCGGACTCTACTTCGTGCTCATGGGGCATCTTTCCCCCATCGACGGCATCGGCCCCGCCGAGATCGGCCTCGACCGCTTCCAGCAGCGCGTGATCGACGAGGGGGTGCGGGAAACGATTCTGGCGACCAACCAGACCGTGGAGGGGGAGGCGACCGCCCACTACCTGACGCAGATGTTGCAGCCGCTGGGAGTACAGGTGTCGCGAATCGCGCACGGCATACCTCTGGGCGGCGAACTCGATTACGTCGACGGCACCACACTGGCACACGCCCTGGCGGAAAGGCGGCCGGTGGACCGGTGACCTGGCAGCTCATCGAATCGGATGCGGCGCTGGGTGAACTCGTCGAGCGCGCGGCCAGTGCGCAGGCGGTGATCGTCGACACGGAGTTCATGCGGCGCAACACCTTCTACCCGCGTGTGGCGCTGGTGCAATTGTGCTGCGACGCGCCGGAGCTGGACAGCGACTCCGCCTGGCTGGTGGACCCGCTGGCGCTCGATAATCCGGCGCCGCTGGCCGATCTGCTGACAAGACCGCAAGTAACCAAGGTCGTGCATTCGGCGAGCGAGGACCTGGAGGTATTCCGGCGCTGGCTGGGTGTACTGCCCGAGCCGCTGTTCGATACCCAGCGGGCCGCCGCGCTGCTCGATATCGGCTTCGGCATGGGGTTCCGCGCGCTGGTGCAGACCATCACCGGGATCGAGCTGGACAAGGGCGAGACGCGCTCCGACTGGTTGCGGCGGCCGCTGACGCAGTCGCAGTGCGAATACGCCGCCCAGGATGTGCTCTGCCTGTTTCCCGTCTGGCGCGAGTTGCACCGGCGCTGCCAGGAGCAGAACAAGCTGGACTGGGTGCTCGCGGACAGCGCCGCCGCGGTGGACGCGGCCCGCACCGACAGCAGCGACTACCCGGCGCGGATCAAAGGTGCCCGCAAGCTGGACGCGCGGCAGCTGGCGGCCCTGGCGGCGATCAGCCGCTGGCGCGAGGCTACGGCGCGCAGCCGTGACAAGCCGCGCAACTGGATCATCGACGATCGCACCTGCCTGCAACTGGCGCAGCGCGACCCCCGCGATCCGCGGGAACTCGCCGACGTGCCCGACCTGCCGGCCCCCGTGGCGCGGCGCTACGGTCGGACCCTGCTCGACCTGCTCGCCGAACAACGCGCATTGCCCGAATCGCAATTGCCGGCGCCGCTGCCCGAGCCCCTCGATGCCGACGGGCGACAGCAGGTGAAAAAACTCCGATCGCGCGCCCGCGATATCGCGGAGGAGCTTGCCGTGGCGCCGGAAGCACTGCTGCAGGCGAGGGACTACGAGCTGCTTCTGCGCGAGGGCAGCGGTGAAGCCGTCAGCCCTCCGCCCCACTGGCAGGGGTGGCGCGACGAACTGGTGCTGCGGCCCCTGCGGCGCAGCCTCGGGGGTGAGGATTGATGGCACTGATATGCCAGGTATACCGCAGTTCCCGCCGGCAACTGACCTACCTGTTTGTCGACAGGCAACGGGGCCTGGCCGATGTGCCGGCGGCGCTGCTGGAATCCTTTGGCGAGCCCGAGGAAGTCATGGTGCTGGCGCTCACGCCGACACGCAGGCTGGCCGGCGCCGCCGCGGCCGAAGTGATAGCCAGTATCGAAGCGCAGGGTTTCTATCTGCAGTTGCCACCCGTCGGCACCGGCCCGCGCCCACCGGAGTGTCGTGATGAGCCCTGATATCGCCACCAGGCCGCTGGCCGAGCTCAACGACGCCGAATGGGAGGCGCTCTGTGACGGTTGCGGCAAATGCTGCCTGCACAAACTGGAAGACGCCCGCAGCGGTGAAATCGACTACACAGCGGTCAGTTGCCGCCTTCTCGACGAGACCACCTGCCGCTGCCGGGACTACGCCAATCGCGCGCTGGTGGTACCGGATTGCGTGGAACTGCGCGGCGCCGACCCGGCGGCGTTGAGCTGGCTGCCCGCGACCTGTGCCTACCGGCTGCGGGCCGATGGGCAGCCGCTGCCGGCGTGGCACTACCTGATCTGCGGTGATCGCGAGGCGGTGCATCGCGCCGGCATGTCTGTTCGCGGTCGCGCGATATCGGAGCGGCACGTCCACCCGGATGACTTCGAGGAGCATTTGATACATTGGGTCGACTAGCCGCGCGATAGCTCATCGATTCGGCGCGCAGTAGTGTCTCAGATTGGATTTATGGCGCGAGCTTGGGTTGGGTGTGGTCCACTGGAACCGTGTGGCGACAGGAGAGCCTGCCCCTCTTTTTCGGGCACGTGCGCTTTTTGGCGTGTTCCTGTGGACCACACCCAACTCAAGCGATCTTGAAAGGGTAGAAAACGAAACCGAGACACTACTCGGCGCGCGGTATTCTGGAACGCCTTTTGTCGTCGTGTAAAATGCCGGTTTGATTTCTCGCCGAGCAATCCAGATACCGGTGAGATAGGGCGGCCAGGAGCCGGAACGTGCTGGATCAAACCTCCTACCTTTTTGCAATCTACGTCTATGTCGGCGCCGCCTGCCTGATCCTGGTCTGCCTCGCCTGGTGGCTCGGGCGCCGCTGGGGTGCCGCCTGGACCGCCTTCGCGGTGCTGCTGGCCGCCGCGCTGCTGCTGACGCCGGCCTATCCGCGACCGGGCATGGACACCATGGCGCCCGCCCTGATCGTCGCGGGCTTCCGGTTTTTCACCGAGGGTTACGACGCCGCCGGGCACGCCCTGCGCCCGCTGGCATTCATGTGCGGCGGCGCCGTGCTGATGTCGCTGCTGCTGGGCCTGACCCTGCTGCGGCGCAGACGCGGGTAGCCGTTCAATCTGAAGTTATGCCGGCGCCGCAGCGCCAGAAGCAATTGCCGCCGCTGGAACCGTGTGGCGACAGGAGAGCCTGCCCCTCTTTTTCGGGCACGTCGCCACCCCGAGCCTGCATAGGGATGCTGCGGCACAGGCGTCGGTAGCCGCTGCATTGAAGTTATGCCGGGACCGCAGCGCCAGAAGGAATTGCCGCCGCTGGAACCGTGTGGCGACAGGACGTCGCCACCCGAGCCTGCACACGGATGTGCGCTTTTTGGCGTGTTCCAGCGGCGGCAATTTCTTCTGGCGCTGCCGCGGCACGCCGGTTTTTTATCACCATGAGCTGCCATGACGTTACCGCTCCAGTTGATATGATGCCTGTCAGTCGGTAATCTGTGCGGCTTTCGGAATAACGTCGACTGAAGGTCAGACCATGAAATTTGAAGGCACCGAACGATATGTCGCCACCGAGGACCTGCGCATGGCGGTCAATGCCGCGGTGGCCCTGGAGCGCCCGCTGCTGATCAAGGGCGAGCCCGGCACGGGCAAGACCATGCTGGCGGAGGAGGTGGCCCTGGGGCTGGGCAAGCGCCTTATCCAGTGGCATATCAAATCCACCACCAAGGCCCAGCAGGGTTTGTACGAATACGACGCAGTGTCGCGCCTGCGCGATTCGCAGCTCGGCGACGAGAAGGTCCACGACATCTCCAACTACATCAAGAAGGGCAAGCTGTGGGAGGCCTTCGAGTCGGACGAACAAGTCGTGCTGCTGATCGACGAGGTCGACAAGGCGGATATCGAATTCCCCAACGACCTGCTGACCGAACTGGACCGCATGGAATTCTACGTCTACGAGACGGGGCAGCTCATCCGGGCCACGCACAGGCCCATCATTGTCATTACCAGCAACAACGAAAAGGAGCTGCCCGACGCCTTCCTGCGCCGCTGTTTCTTTCACTTCATCAACTTCCCCGACCGCGACACCATGCGCGAAATTATCGCCGTGCACTATCCAGACATCGCCAAACAACTGGTGCAGGAGGCGATGGAAGTGTTTTTCGACGTGCGCGCGATCCCCGGCCTCAAGAAAAAGCCCTCCACCTCGGAACTGATCGACTGGCTGAAGCTGTTGATGGCCGATGATATCCCCGATGAGATCCTCAAGGACCGGGACCCGACCAAGGCGATTCCGCCCCTCTACGGCGCCCTGCTGAAAAACGAACAGGATGTGCATCTGCTGGAGCGGCTGGCCTTCATGCACCGACGGGAGAGTCGTTAAGTCGGCCTCGGGCGGTACTGACGCATGCTGATCAACTTTTTTCACGGCCTCAGAGACGCCGGCATCCCGGTGACGACCCGCGAGCTGCTCGACCTCATGGAGGGTATGAAGCGGCACGTGGTCTTTGGCAGTATCGACGATTTCTATTTCTTCAGCCGCGCCTGCCTGGTCAAGGACGAGAAATACTTCGATCGCTTCGACCGCGCTTTCGGCCTGCACTTCAAGGATCTCGAAGCCCTGGACGATGTCATCGAGGCGCTGATCCCGGATGAGTGGCTGCGCTCGGAGTTCATGAAAAACCTCACGGAGGAGGAGAAGGCCAGGATCGAGTCCCTCGGCGGGCTCGAAAAGCTGATCGAGGAGTTCAAGAAACGCCTGGAGGAACAGAAAGAGCGGCACGAGGGCGGCGACAAATGGATCGGCACCGGCGGCACCTCGCCCTTCGGGCAGGAGGGCTACCACCCCGAAGGCATCCGCGTCGGTCCCAACGGCCGCAATAAAAAAGCGGTCAAGGTCTGGGAGAAACGCGACTACAAAAACCTCGACGACTCCGTCGAGCTGGGCACGCGCAATATCAAGGTCGCGCTGCGGCGTCTGCGCAGGTTCGCGCGCACCGGCGCGGCGGATGAACTCGATCTGGACGATACCATCCACTCGACGGCACGCAACGCGGGGCTGCTGGACATCAAAATGGTGCCGGAGCGCCACAACGCCGTAAAAGTGCTGTTGTTCCTCGACGTGGGCGGTTCCATGGATCCCCACGTGCGCGTCTGCGAGGAGTTGTTCTCCGCGGCGCGCACGGAGTTCAAGCACCTCGAGTACTATTATTTTCACAACTTTATCTACGAGAGTGTCTGGCGCAACAATATCCGCCGCCACAACGAGCGCACACCCGTGCTGGATATCATGCACAAGTACAGTCACGACTACAAAGTGATATTCGTCGGCGACGCCTCCATGTCGCCCTATGAAATCGTGCAGCCGGGCGGTTCCGTCGAGCACTGGAACGAAGAGTCCGGCGAGGTCTGGATGCGGCGGTTGCGCGAGGTCTACGACAAGGTGATCTGGCTGAACCCGGTGCCCGAGGACGAGTGGCAGTACACCCAGTCCGTCGCCATTGCGCACCAGCTGGTGGAGGGCCATATGTATCCCCTGACACTCAAGGGCCTGGAAGAGGCCATGGCCTACCTCTCGAAATAGGGCGCGTAGGCGATCAGGCTGGCCGCCACCGCCACGTTCAGCGATTCCACGCCGGCGCGCATGGGGATCGACAATCGCCGGTCCGCCCATTGCGCCGCCGCTTCCGATACTCCCTCGCTCTCGTTGCCCAGTACGTAGACACTGCGCGCCGCCTCGCGATGGGCGAAGAGTGATTGCCGGGCGGTGCCGTCCAGGATGCAAATTTCCGCACCGTGGGCGCGGCACCGGTCGAGCGCGCCCGGCAGTTCATCGCAGGTGAGTATCGGCGCGCGGAAAACGGCCCCGGCGCTCGCCTTGATCACCAGCGGACCGAGGGCGGCATTGCCCCGGCGCGCGAGAACAAGGCCGTCGACAGCTCCCGCGGTGGCGGAGCGAATGACCATCCCCAGATTCTGAGGATTGGTGATACCGTCCACGGCCAGCAGGCGGTACGTCGCGGTTTCGCCAGCGCCTTCGAGGAAGTCAACCAGGGGCCTGAAGGCCGGACAGAGAATATCCAGCGCCACGCCCTGGTCCTGGCGGGTGTTGCGCGAGATTCGCGCCAGTTCGCGCCGGCTGTGCCGGCGCACGGGCAGACCGCGCTCTCTGGCCAGGGCGTCGATCTCCCCGATGATGTCGCTGTCCCGATTGCTGTCGGCGAGGTGCAGGGTCTGGCAGTCGAGGTCGGGGTTGCGCAGTGATTCCACGACCGGTTTGCGTCCGTAAACGGTCAGCAGGCGTTGGCGCAGGGCTTTGTCGGGCGGGGTGTTATCCCGGGTGGACATGGATGGCGCCCGCCATTCAGGAGACGCTTTCCTTGCCGACGGCCAGCGCGGTGACCCTGTCGGCGGATTCTTTCATCCGGGTGGCTACCTCCTCGATGCGCGCCCCGCTCAGCGCTTTGTCGGCGGAACCGGCGACAAAGCACATGACGGGCACCTGGCGGTAGACGAACACGGGCACGGAGATTGTGCTGACATCGTAGCGCGCTTTGGGGTCGATACGGTCCAGGTGATAGTGCTCGTCGCACAGATCGTGCTGAAACCTGTTCGCGGCGTCCTCCAGGTGCGTCAGGCTCCAGGAGTTGTGAATACGCTCCAGTTGACTGCGCAGCTCCGCCTCCGCCCGGGTCTTCAGTGCCACCTCATAGCCACGCGCACGGATAGCGATCAGGGAAACCCGCAGCTTCTGGTCCAGCCTCTCGTTGTAGCCGCCGCGGGATTCGTGGCAGCGGGTCAGCCAGGCTTCGAGGTATTTGGCATCTGAAAATGCGGTAAAACAGGCCGCGACGGGGGCGGTGTTAGGCAGGCGCAGGCCGAGCTGAAAGGCGTCTATCATAGCGGACGCACGGCCGTACAGGGCCAGCAGTACCTGGTGCAGCTTGGACCGCCCGGTCACCGCAAAACCCACACCCAGGTCGTTCTGCAGGGATTCCAGTTCGGGGCGTGCGTACTCCAGTACCGGGAACTGGGCGAAAGCGGCATTGCCCGCGGCGATAATGGACGGCCCCAGCCGGTAGGCCTTGGTCTTGGGGTGTTGCACCAGGAAACCGTAATTTGCCATGGTGGTCAGGATGGCATGGCAGGTGGCCTTGTTCAGGTTCAGGCGGCGCGTCATCTCCGTGAGCCCAAAGGCCTGGTGCGGATTGGCCATGAGCAGATCCAGAATGGCCAGTGCGCGCGCCGTGGGTTGGGAAAATAGAGCCACTTGTTATACTCCGGGTTCTGCAATGCCCCGCCGGGCAGTTCAGTATATTGTACTTGGCGCGGCATAATAACGTCTGCCGCCGACCGACTTCAACCCCGTGGTCGGCCGCCTGGCGACAGGCGCCCAGTGCGGAGATGCCGTTGTGCGAACGCTTCAACTTTACGGCACCAGCGCCTGCCACTTGTGCGAACTGGCAGAGGAACTCGTTCGAAATCAGTTGTCGGCCGATACGTCGGTGCGCGTGGAATTGCTCGACGTCAGCGAATCCGACGAACTGTTCGCGCGCTACGGTCTGCGTATTCCCGTACTGCGGCACCCGGACGGTCGCGAGCTGGACTGGCCTTTCACCGCCGCGGCGGTGCGGGGCCTGCTCTTTGACTGAGGCATCTTACTTCTTTTTCCTCCCCCACGCGGACCGCCAGGACGTCGCAGGTGGCGCCGCGCAGTACGCCTTTGGCCGTGGAACCCATCAGCAGCGCCAGGCCGTAGCGTCCGTGACTGCCCACCACGATCAGATCCGCATCCCTTTCCTGGGCCGCCTCGTGAATCTCCACCTCCGGTTTGCCGAGCACGATATGCCGGTGCTCACTGTCGAAACCGTATTTTTCACCGATGCGCTCCAGCTGGTTCGTGGCCTGTTGGTGGATTTCGTCCTGAATGCCCGAGAAATCCATTGGAATGTCGCCGCCATAGGCGAAACTGAGGGGTTCGATAACGTGTATCAGGTGCATTTCCGCGCCGCTCTCCCCGGCAATGCCGCGCGCGCGCTCCACGACCTCGTTGGACTCCTCGCTGAGATCAATGGCGACGATAATCTTCTGGTACTGGGACATGTTCTGCCTCCAAACTGGGCCGGATTGAGAGTGCCTTTATAGCATAGAATGAGCGTCGTTCCTGCCTGTGGCTGGAACGAGCCACTACGCCGGGATTACTGCATGGCAACGTATCTGTTAATCGGTTTGGTTATTGTGCTCGCTCTGACGCCGCTGCTCCACTTCCTGCCGAGCAAGCGCCAGCGCAGCCAGGCGCGAATGCGGGAAAAAGCGGCGATGAACGGGCTGTTCGTCGAATTCCGCGATCCGCCGGGGCGGGACCGTCTGCCTGCCGAACGGCGGCAAAACCTGATCTACTATGGTCTGCGTCTGCCCCCGGCACGCGAACCCGCCCGCGGCCGGTGTCAGTGGCTGAGGGACGGCGCGGACTGGCGCAGCCTGGGTGCAAGGGTACCCGCGCCCGCTCCCCTGAGCGATCTGCCGGAGGAGGTTGTCGCCGCGGCGATCGACGAGGGGAGCTGCGGGGTCTACTGGCAGGAGGAGGGCGGCGAGGAGCGGGTGGAGCAGATCCACCGGGCGCTGCGGGACTGGGCGCAGATCGCCTGATCGGGCCGTCCCCGTTCCGGGTGGCCTCTCAGTTGAAATAAATGCGCGGGCGTCGGAAGAGTATGCCCTCCTGGAACACGCCAAAAGCGGCCGTCCATGGCCAGGCTCGGGCGGCGACGTCCTGTCGCCGCACGGTTCCAGGGAGGGCATACTCTTCCGACGCTTTTATCGCCGGCTGACTCCGCGAGGTGGTGCATCGCGCGATGTTTCTGTAGAGCGAGCATGGTGGGTATGGCCCGCTGGAACCGTGTGGCGACAGGACGTCGCCACCCGAGCCTGCACAAGGAAGTGCGCTTTTTGGCGTGTTCCAGTGGGCCATACCCACCCCATGCGACCCCCATGGATGCAAGCTACTGCAGCACGACCCGTTCCGGAAATGTCTTGACCGCGCCGGTTTGGGGACTTATATATGCCCCTTTTTCGCCGTCCCCGCCGGGGCCAATGCGCCGGGTCTCACCCGGAAAAGGATTTTATGGGCAAGTCACTCGTCATTGTGGAGTCACCCGCCAAGGCCAAAACGATCAACCGCTACCTGGGCAACGATTACATCGTAAAATCCAGTGTCGGTCACATCCGGGACCTGCCCACCTCGGGCAGTGGCACCAGCCAGGTCGACCCCAAGGAACGCGCGGCCCGGGCGGCCAAAACCCGCAAGATGTCGCCGGCGAAGAAGGCCGCGCACAAGCAGAAAAAGGCCCGCGAGCAGCTCGTGCGGCGCATGGGCGTCGATCCCGAGCACGGCTGGACAGCCGACTACCGGATACTGCCCGGCAAGGAAAAGGTGGTGAGCGAGCTGCAAAAGCTCGCCGCCGGGTCCGATGCCGTCTATCTCGCCACCGACCTCGACCGCGAGGGCGAGGCAATCGCCTGGCACCTGCAAGAGGCCATCGGCGGCGATGCCTCCCGCTACCAGCGCGTGGTGTTCAACGAAATCACGCGCAAGGCGATCAACGAGGCGTTCGAGGAACCCACCGACCTCGACATGAACCGGGTCAATGCCCAGCAGGCGCGGCGTTTTCTGGATCGGGTGGTCGGCTACATGGTATCCCCGCTGCTCTGGTCCAAGGTCGCGCGGGGCCTTTCCGCGGGCCGCGTGCAGTCGGTGGCGGTGCGCCTCATCGTGGAGCGGGAGCGGGAGATCCGGGCATTTGTGCCCGAGGAGTACTGGGAAATTCACGCCGACCTGGCCACGCCGGGGGACGCCACTATCCGGTTCCAGGTGCTCAAGCACCGGGGCGAGGAGTTTCGCCCCACGGACGAGGCGGGCGCCCTGGCCGCCGCCCGGGAACTGGAGGCGCTGCCCTACGCGATCACGGACCGGGAGGACAAGCCCACCCGTTCGCGGGCCCCGGCGCCCTTCATCACATCGACCCTGCAGCAGGCCGCCAGTACCCGCCTGGGCTTCGGGGTCAAGAAGACCATGATGATGGCGCAGCGCCTGTACGAGGCGGGCTACATCACCTACATGCGCACCGATTCGACCAATCTTGGCGACGAGGCGGTGGCCGCGTGCCGCGCCTATATCGGCGACAATTTCCCCGCCCGCTACCTGCCCGGGGAGCCGCGCGTGTTTTCCGCCCGGGAGGGCGCCCAGGAGGCCCACGAGGCGATCCGGCCCTCGGATGTCACGACGTTACAGGGCTCGCTGCAGGGCATGGAGCGCGACGCCGAACGCCTGTACGAGATGATCTGGCGGCAATTTGTGGCGTGCCAGATGCCCGATGCGCAATACATCAGCACGCGGTTGACGGCCACGGCGGGTGACTACAGCCTTGTCGCCAGGGGCCGTATCGTGGAATTCGACGGCTACACGCGGGTGCTGCCGCCCGCCGGGCGCAAGAACGAGGACGCGGTACTGCCCGATGTGAAGGCCGGCGATAGCCTCAATCTGGTCAAACTGGAGCCGGCCCAGCATTTCACCAAGCCGGCGCCCCGGTACGGTGAGGCCAGCCTCGTGCGCGAACTGGAAAAACGCGGGATCGGGCGTCCCTCGACCTACGCCTCGATCATCTCGACGATTCAGGAACGGGGCTACGTGCGGCTGGAAAACAAGCGCTTCTACGCCGAGAAGATGGGAGATATCGTCACCGAACGACTGCAGTCGAGCTTCAAGGACCTGCTGGACTACGGCTTCACTGCCAGCATGGAAGAGCGTCTGGACGAGGTCGCCGAGGGCAAACTCGAGTGGCGCGAGCTGCTCGACGAATTTTACGCCGAATTCAGCGCACTGCTGGAGAAAGCCCAGGAGCCGGAGCCGGCCGGGATGCAGCCGAACGAGCCGACGATGACCGATATCCCCTGCGACGACTGCGGGCGGCCGATGCAGATACGCACCGCAAGCACCGGTGTTTTTCTGGGGTGTTCCGGCTATGCGCTGCCGCCGAAGGAACGCTGCAAGAACACGATAAATCTCACGCCGGGCGAAGAGGCGATACGGGAAGATGCGGACGATGAGGCCGAATCGCGTCTGCTGCGCACGAAGCACCGCTGCAAGTTGTGCAATACCGCCATGGACAGCTACCTCATAGACGAGGAGCGCAAACTGCATGTCTGCGGCAACAATCCGGACTGCCCGGGCTTCGAGGTGGAGCGGGGACGTTTCAAGATCAAGGGCTACGATGGCCCCACGCTGGAATGTGACAAGTGCGGCGCCGAGATGCAACTCAAGAGTGGCCGCTTCGGCAAATACTTCGGTTGCACCGCCGAGGGCTGTAAAAACACCCGCAAACTGCTGCGCAACGGCCAGGCCGCGCCCCCGAAAATGGATCCGGTGCCCATGCCGGAGCTGCAGTGTGAAAAAGTCGACGACACCTACGTGCTGCGCGACGGTGCCGCGGGTATGTTTCTCGCCGCCAGCCAGTTTCCGCGCAACCGGGAGACCCGGGCGCCCCTCGTGGCCGAGTTGCTGCCCCATCGGGACGAGATTGATCCCAAGTACAGTTTCCTGTTCAGTGCGCCGACAGAGGATCCGGAAGGGAACCCGACACAAGTGCGCTACAGCCGCAAGACCGCAGAGCAGTATGTCATGAGCGAGAAGGACGGCAAGGCCACGGGCTGGAAGGCCTGGTACCGCGACGGGAAATGGCAGGAAGATAAGCCCCAGCGGAGCAAGGCGCCAAAGCGGCGCAAGAAAGCATGAGCACTCCCAGGGCCAACGCCAACCAGTCGCTGTACCTCGCCAGGCTGCTGTTGCACAGCTGGCAGCGGGCCCGCGACGAGCAGGACGTACCCGCCGCGGCGCTTGCCCGGGCCTTCCTGCCGGCGGTGAGGCAGCATCTCGTGAATGCCTACGGATGGTTTCTGCTCGAGGTCACCGGTAACGAGATGCCGTCGGATGGTCGCCCTCCGGCCTGTTGCGCGGAGCTTCCCCGGCTGACGCCGGGCAAGGCGGAACCGGGAGAGGTGCGCGAATTCAACCAGCTGGAACGCGATGGCTGGCTGGCGCAAATGCTCGCGGCGACGTCTGCGGTCCAGGTGCAGTCGGGTGGGCGCACACGCGACAATCTCGCCAGCCCCGCCGCTGATACGCCTGACCTCGCTGCTGCCGAGGAATGGGCCGCACGACTGGATGCCACCATGGAACGTATGCGCGACTTCCTGGAGGAGAGCTAGCCGCCGAGCTGTGGCCGGGCCGCGGTGGCCGGGCCGCGGTGGCCGCTGTCGCGGACGGCTGATAGAATGGGGGCGCAGTCTTGCAAACAGAGGTTTTTTTAAGGTGTCTGCATCCCTGATGGAAATTGTCGACCTGGGAGATGGTGAAATTGTGCTGCAGCGCGCAGACGACGACACCAGCCCCCTGGTGACAATAAGCTTTTCCGATGAAGCCCGGGTCTACCTGATGGACAACGGGCTCGAGGTCGCCAAGGCCATGATACAGGCGGGCATCGAGGCCGCCGCAGCCATGACCGAAGATGTGGAGGTGGAACAGGCTCCCGCGGAGGGTTCCCGTATCCTGCATTAAGACTCTGACGGTCGCAGTTGCCCCGCCGCAGGACGCCTACACTCAAACCCTCGATTGCGAAGTCCTGTTCCCGCAGGTCGACCAAAATGGGGTCGTAGTCGCTGTTTTCCGGCAGCAGTTGCAGTCGGTATTTTCGCGCCCGCGCCGCAGGCGCTTGACCGTCACTTCGTCCTCGATGCGCGCGACCACGATGTCGCCGTTTTTGGCGACAGGTGTGCTGTGCACCGCCAGCAGGTCGCCATCGAAGATGCCGACCTCGATCATGCTGTCGCCCCGCACGGTGAGAAAGTAGTCGGCGCGGGGTTTGAAAAAGCTGGCTGGCAGGTCGCAGTAGTCCTCGATATGTTCCTGGGCGAGCACGGGGCTGCCCGCGGCGACACGCCCGACAATGGGAATGCCGCCGTGTTCGGGCAGACGTATCCCCCGGGAGGCGCCGGCTATGATCTCGATGGCACCCTTGCGCGCCAGCGCCTTGAGATGTTCCTCCGCCGCGTTGGCGGACCTGAAACCCAGCTCCCGCGCGATATCCGCGCGCGTCGGCGGATAGCCGGTGTCGTCGATATGCTGGCGGACGAGATCCAGCACCTCCTGCTGCCGCTGCGTGAGCTGTTCCATCACAGGCACCTTCTGTCTGTTTATACAGGTGCTGTGATTATATACAGTAATCGCGTGGATCGGCAAGTGCGCGGCGCACTGCCGCTCAGAACTCCTCGACCCCGTACATCGCCTCCGGTTCGATCACATTGAGCGGATTGGCCCAGTCCTCGGGCTGAATGGGCATATCGGGGTCGATCCTGTCGTCGTCGTCGAGTTCATAGGCGGCGCGCCAGTCCTCGGGCGCCTCGGCGGTCTCGAGAGGCATTTCCCGCCACGCGTCGAGGTCGTATTCGGCGACTTCGCCATCGAGGAACTGCGTTTCGATGGTCAGTGTCGACGGATCCCAGTCGACAACCTCGAACAGCGTGCCGGTTTGCACATCCTTGTACCAGGCTCCCACCGCGGGACTCATCATCTTCATCGCTCACTACCTGCCACAGTTGCGTTCCTGTCGAAAGAAACGATATCACGCACAAAACGACTGTCCATTATGTGCAAGCGGTATAAAAAGCGGGTTGCACATGACATTGCGGGCACCAGAAAATCTTTCCACAACAGATCAATCGCTTGCATCACGTTTCAAGAGTTGACTTCAGTGCGCGCTCGCCTTTATATAGCCGAACGACACCAGTCCTGCGAAGCAAATGAAAAAAATGTCTAAAAAACGGAGCAGCCGTTGTTGATTAACGTGAAACAGCCAACACGTGGCGACGGGTCAGTCGCGGGCGCTCATGGCCGACTTCGTTTCCTGCGACCGATATCGCCGGAGCCCGTGACGTGAGTGCGCTGGCGATAATCGGCGGTACCGGACTCGACCAGCTCGAGGGGCTGGAGGTGGTGCGCGAGCACACGCCAGAGACGCCTTTCGGCGCACCCTCGCGCCCGATACAGGAGGGCACCTTCGGCCGCAACACCGTTTATTTCCTGCACCGCCACGGAGGTCCCGCGGCGATCCCGCCCCATCTGATCAACTATCGCGCCAATCTCTGGTCTCTGCAGTCCCTCGGTGTGGACAGTGTCGTGGCTATCAATACGGTCGGTGGCATCACCGGCGCCATGCGGCCGGGACGCTTGCTGATCCCGGACCAGATCATCGACTACACGTGGGGTCGCGAGCACACGTTCGACGACGGCAGCTCGGGTTCGCTGATGCACGTGGATTTTACCGAGCCCTACGATCGAGAGTTGCGCATGGCGCTCATCGCCGCGGCTGACAGCGCGCGCATCAACCACGAAGCGTCGGGCGTTCACGGTGTTACCCAGGGACCGCGCCTGGAAACGGCCGCGGAGATACAGCGCATGGCGCGGGACGGCTGTGATGTAGTCGGAATGACCGGCATGCCGGAGGCCGCACTGGCCCGGGAACTCGGTCTGCCTCTGGCCAGCGTGTGTATGGTGGTGAACCCGGCCGCGGGGCTGGGAGATTTGCCCCTTACCCTGGCGATGATGCGCGAGATTCTCGAACAGGAAGCGGCCGTGGTGCGCCAACTGCTGCAGTCCCTGCTCTCCCGGCTGTAAGAATTTACGGCTTCAGGCTCCCCGGTTCGTCGTCGCTGCCGTCGAACTCCGCCGCGAGGTCCGCCAGCTCCTCTTCCGACAGGGGGGTCAGTTTGATGACGAGGCCGAACATGGGGTGGTCCACGTAGTGGAGTTCCTCGCTGCGCATGCGTCGTGTCTGGCGCAGGGTCACCGCGTGCCGGAAGGGATACACGGGAGCAGTTTCCTCGACCTCGGCGACGAATTCCCCGGTGATCGAATCCGCACTTCCGGACTCTCCGGTCGGCGCTGGAGCGGCGTCCTGCGCCGGCAAGGGGGACTGTGCCGGGGCGACGACTCCGGTGGTGTCGGCGGTGGCGAGCAGTGGCTCGGGTTCTTCGACAATCAGCGACGGGGGCGACAGCGGCGGTGGCGGCATCTCCCAGCGGCCGGGAAAATACTGCCCCTGCGTATTCAGCCACAGGTTGGTTTCCAGGTGCAGGTAGCGATCCAGGTAGAGCAGGATACTGCCCTGCAGTTCGGGCCAGGGGCCTCCGTCCCCTGAACGGTCCAGGATGATGGGCAATTCCTCCGCCTGCGCCCCCACCGGCTGCAACCACGCTTCGTGGAACAGCACGCGGTAGCCGCCGTTGCGCGCCATGTAGGCCGCCTTGCCCCTGTACTCCAGGTCCCCCGCGGGGAGTGTCACGAACGGCGGAGGCTTCGGCGGGGCGGGTGCCCCGGAGGTGTCCACGGGCGGTGTTATTTCCCTCGGGGAACCTTCCGATAGTGCCGCAGGCTGTTCGGGGGTGGCGGTATTGCCGGCGCGATCTTCGGTGCCGGGCTCATCCGGCTCCGGTATTGGCGGTTCTCCGTCCCGGGGTAGCACAATGATCTGGCGCCCGAATTCATCGACTTCGCCCCGGGTGCCGTACTCGGCAGTATTGGCGGCGACGCGGGCGGGGTCGAGCAGAAAGCGGGCAGCGGACGGGTATTGCAGCGCCGGTGTCGCCGGCCACTGTTCGGCGCCGGCGCCGCCGGGCTGAGTGAATATTAGAAGCTCCACCCGATACCAGCGTTCCGACTCGGGCTGGGCCTGTGCCGCCAGTGCGGGCAGAATCAGCGGCAGTAACAGTCTTCGCAGGTTACGCACGGGCGGCGTGTCCGGCGGGGTCGGCGGCGAGGGTGTCCAGCAGGTCGTCGATGAATTGCCGCCTCGCTTCGCCGTCGGGCAGATCCTTGTCGAAACGCAGGCGCGTCGCGCCGGCCAGTTTGAAACACTGTGGATCGGACTGGACCAGTTGCACCAGACTCAGCGGATTCACCGGCGTCGTTTCCTGAAACTCGATACTACCACCGCCCGCGCCGGCGTCGATAGAGCGAATCCCCAGTTCCCGGGCGCGCTGGCGCACGCGCGCCACCTGGAACAGGTTGGTGACCCGGGGAGGCAGCAGGCCGAACCGGTCTATCATTTCCACGCGCAGTTGCCGCAGACCGTCTTCGTCTGTGGCCGCCGCGATGCGCTTGTACAACACCAGGCGACTGTTCACGTCCGGCAGGTAGTCGTCGGGTATGAGCGCCGGTATGTGCAGATTGACTTCAGTCCCGTGCTCCAGCGGCGCGTCGACATCGGGAATTTCACCCCGTTTGAGTGCTTCCACGGCGCGCTGCAGCATCTCCATGTACATGCCGAAGCCGACGCTCTGGATCTGGCCGCTCTGTTCGTCGCCCAGAAGTTCTCCCGCCCCGCGAATCTCCAGATCGTGCGTGGCGAGCAGATAACCCGCGCCGAGTTCGCCCGCGGCTTCGATAGCTTCCAGTCTCTTCGCCGCGTCCGCGGTCACGGAGGAGCGCGGCGGCGTCAGGAGGTAGGCGTAGGCCTGGTGGTGTGACCGGCCGACGCGACCGCGCAGCTGGTGCAACTGGGCGAGACCGAATTTGTCGGCGCGCTCGATGATCATGGTGTTCGCGTTGGGTATGTCGATGCCGGTTTCGATAATCGTGGTGCACAGCAGAATATTGTAGCGTCGGTGATAAAACGCGGACATCACCTGCTCGAGTTCGGCTTCGCGCATCTGGCCGTGGGCCACGGCGACACTCACGTCCGGGAGCAGTTCACGCAGTTTGCGCGCCGTTTCGTCGATGGTCCTGACTTCGTTGTGCAGGTAGTACACCTGGCCGCCGCGCAGAGTCTCGCGCAGTACCGCCTCTTTCACCAGGGCGATATTGTGCTCTCGCACAAAGGTTTTTATGGACAGCCGCCGCGCCGGTGGCGTCGCGATGATCGACAGATCGCGCATGCCGCCCAGCGCCATGTTCAGTGTGCGCGGAATTGGGGTGGCGGTCAGGGTGAGAATATCCACTTCCGCCCGCAGTGCCTTGATGACCTCTTTCTGCCTGACGCCGAAACGGTGTTCCTCGTCGATGATCAGCAGTCCCAGATCGTTGAACGCGAAGTTGCCCTGCAACAGCTTGTGCGTGCCTATCAGTATGTCGATCTCGCCCGCACTCGCCCGGCGCAGAATTGCGGCGCTCTCGCCGCCGCTGCGAAAGCGCGAAACCACCTCCACTTTGACCGGCCAGTCCGCGAAGCGGTCCGAGAAGGTATTGAAATGCTGCTGGGCGAGCAGGGTGGTGGGCACCAGCACCGCCACCTGCTTGTGGTTGCTCACGGCCACGAACGCCGCCCGCAGGGCGACCTCCGTCTTGCCGAAACCGACATCGCCGCAGACCAGCCGGTCCATCACCGTACTGTCCTGCATATCCCCCAGTACCGCGCTGATGGTCGCTTCCTGATCGGCGGTCTCCTCGAACGGGAAGGCGGCGCAAAAACGATCGTAATCCCAGGCATTCGTGTCGAAAACGCGGCCTTCGCGCGCCTCCCGCCGGGCGTAAACGTCCAGCAACTGTGACGCGACATCGCGGGCCTTTTCCGCAGCGCGGCGCCGCGCCTTCTCCCACTGGTCGGATCCCAGTTTGTGCAGCGGCGCGAGGTCCGGGTCACTGCCCGCGTAGCGGCTGATCAGATGCAGGGAGGCGACCGGGACATACAGGCGTGCGCCGTCGGCATATTGCAGTGTCAGGAATTCGGTCTCCTGACCGTCCACCTCCAGGGACTGCAAACCCGTGTAGCGGCCGACACCGTGTTCCAGATGGACGACCGGTACGCCCGGACGCAGTTCATTGAGATCGCGATAGATATTCGTCGCCGCACTGTCGTCGTCGCGCCGCCGGCGCCTGCGCTGGGCGACCCGCCCGCCAAACAGTTGCGCCTCGGTGACCAGCGCGGGCTGACCCGGTCCGAAATACAGTCCGCGGTCCATCGGCGCCGTTGTTATGGCAAAGCTCGCCCCCGAATCCAGAAATTCCGCCCAGTTTGTCACGGGCTCGGGATGCAGTCCGTGCTCGCGCAGTGCTTCGAGCAGTATTTCCCGCCTGCCGGCCGATTCCGCGCACAGCAATACCGGTCCGTCGTGATCCTCCAGAAAGTGCGCGAGTCGTCCCGCGGGATGACCGTCTCCGCGCCCGGTCGCCAGATCCGGGGGTGCTTCGGCAGGGCTTGCCAGATGTACCGCTGCGTCCGGATCGTGGCGCAGTTCCAGCACCGGGAAGTGACCCAGTTGCCGGTAGAGCTCTTCCACCGGGATAAAACAGCGCCGCGGCGGCAGAAGCGGTCGCCGGGGGTCGATACCGTATTGTTCGTAGCGCGTGCATACCTCGCGCCAGAAATGCTCAGCGGCAGCGTGATGATCCCCCGTGGCGATCACCGCCGTGGTCGGTGGTACGTAGTCCAGCAGCGTCGCGCATTGCTCGAAGAACAATGGCAGGTAGTATTCGCAGCCGCCGGGACTGCGCCCGGCACTCACTTCGGTAAACGCAGGGCACTGTTCCGGGTCCGATTCAAAGCTCCGGTACCAGTTCATCTGAAAACGTTGTATGGCGCTGGCATCGAGCGGATACTCACGCGCCGGCAGCAGATTGATGCCGGAGACCTTCTCGACGGTACGCTGGGATTCCGGATCGAAGGTCCGCAGGCTGTCCACTACATCGTCCAGCAGGTCGATGCGGTAGGGCAGGGTACTGCCCATCGGGTAGACGTCAATGAGGGAACCGCGCTGCGCGAACTCGCCGTGTTCGTACACTGTCTCCACGTTGCGGTAGCCGTTGCGCTGCAGGTTGACGCGAAACGTTTCCGGATCCAGCGTTTGCCCGCTGCGCAGCACCAGGCTGTTGCCGGCCACGTATTCGGTGGGTGGCAGATAGTGCATCAGCGTGGGGACAGGCACGATCAGGACACCGGATGCCAGGCCCGGAAGCCGGTGCAGTGTGGCCAGGCGCTCGGAGATGATGTCCTGGTGGGGGGAGAAGTTGTCGTAGGGCAGGGTTTCCCAGTCCGGGAACGCCAATACGGTGCTGGCATCGTCGAGAAAGAAAGGCAGCTCCCGCTCCAGCGCCAGTGCGGAGCTGGTATCCGACGTCACAACCAGCACAAGGCGCTGCTCGCTGGCGAGTTCGGCGATGCACAGTGCGTCGGCGCAGCCGCTGTTCGGCCCCAGCGCCGTGCGCGACCCGGGCCTGTCCGGCCATGGGGTGTTTTCGACCAGGGATTTGAACATCGAGACTCGGTTACCGCCGGAAAAGCCCGCCATTATAGCGAAGGCCCGAATGAGAACCAGCGTCGCGGGCTTCGACGATAGCTGAATACTTTGACATGATATTCGGCGCGCCAGTGGGATATGGTCCAGCTGGAACACGCCAAAAAGCGCACTTCCATGTGCAGGCTCGGGTGGCGACGTGCCCGAAAAAGAGGGGCAGGCTCTCCTGTCGCCACACGGTTCCATCTGGACCATATCCCACTGGCGCTTCGGCTCCTACCCGGATTTCCAGCGCGCTATTGCCGAATCGGGAAACCGGCTTGCGTGCCATTGGGCATCCGTTGATAATACGCGCCCGACCGCCGCACACAGCATAATTACAGGGATTTCGAGGTGAACAACCGCAAACGAGAGCGACCTGCCGACTATTTCAAGGACTGGAAGGAACGGGAAGCGCTGGCCGAGGGCATGATTCCCATGGTCGGGCGCCTGTCGCGCGAAAAAAGCGTCAAGTGCTATATCTACGGCAAGTCACTGGTCAACTGCTCCGTCCTGGAAATCATGAAGGACCACCGGTACGTGCGCCAGGTCGAGGCCAACGAGCTGTCGGAGTTCGAGACCTTTCCCATTGTCACACGGCTGAGCCAGATGGACCTGGGGCCCGCGCACATCGATATCGGCCGGCTCGCCGTCAGTTACTACGACCACGGTGCCGGCGAAGGGCTGAGCATCGACGAGTACGTGGATCGGGAACTGGCGCCCCTGGTCGGCTCGGTCGGCAAACCCCTGGAGCGGCCCCAGGATGTGGTGCTCTACGGTTTCGGGCGTATCGGGCGCCTGATGGCGCGCATTCTCATCGAGAAAACCGATGGCGGTGACTGCCTGCGGCTGCGCGCCGTCGTCGTGCGCAAGGGCAAGGCGCCCAACGACCTGGTCAAGCGCGCCAGTCTTCTGCGGCGGGACTCCGTGCACGGCGCCTTTAACGGCACCATCCGGGTGGACGAGGAGCGCCAGTCCTTTGTTGCCAACGGCAACGAGGTCAAGATCATCTACGCGGACTCCCCCGACAGTATCGATTATACCGAGTACGGTATCGACAACGCCCTCATCATCGACAATACGGGCGTCTGGCGCGACGAGGAGGGCCTGGCCCAGCATCTCAAATGCAAGGGCGCCAGCAAGGTGATTCTCACCGCCCCGGGCAAGGGCGATCTGAAAAACGTCGTCGCGGGTATCAACAACGATATCATGGAGCCCACCGACACCATCATCTCGGCGGCGTCCTGTACCACCAACGCCATCGTGCCGCCCCTGAAAGCAATGGACGATGAGTACGGCATACTCGCCGGGCACGTCGAGACGGTGCATGCCTACACCAACGACCAGAACCTCACCGACAATTACCACAAGGCGTCGCGGCGCGGTCGCAGCGCGCCTTTGAACCTTGTTCTCACGGAAACCGGCGCCGCCGAGGCGGTGGGCAAGGTGCTGCCGCAGCTTGAAGGCAAACTGACCGGCAGCGCGATTCGTGTGCCCACGCCCAACGTCTCCCTGGCGATGCTCCACCTGACCCTCGACCGGGAAATAACGGCCGAGGAAATCAACGAATTCATGCGCAATCAGGCGCTGCACTCACCTCTGCGCAAACAGATCGACTACTCGGCGTCGCCGGAGATTGTGTCCAGCGATTTCGTCGGCTCGCGTCACGCCTGTGTCTTCGACGCCAAGGCGACCATCGCCAACGGCAACCAGGCAGTGCTGTACGTGTGGTACGACAATGAATTCGGGTATAGTTGTCAGGTACATCGTGTCCTTGAGCAGATGGCGGGGATCGAGTACACCGTGTATCCGGCCGAGACCTGAGCGGCGCCGGCCACGGCTTCCAGGGCACTTCAAAACCTGTGCAAAATCAAAGATCTGCTTTCACCGAGGTAGTGTTTTGCGATGTGGTTCCTGTATAATGCGCGCGGCCTGGATAGCAGTGGCTGGCGTCACCTCATGGCGGGGTGAGCTCCGTCAGTCGGCAGGAGCTTCCGACCCCGCGGGTCAGGGGCTAGCCCTCAACATGTGTGCAGTCCACCCGAATCAGATTCTTTTCTGTAGGCAGATCGTATGATCAAAATCAAACGGGGCCTGGATATTCCTATTCAAGGAGATCCCCGTCAGGTGATCGAGAATGCCCCCGCCGCGCGGGCAGTGGCGCTGGTCGGGTTCGACTATGTCGGCATGAAGCCCACCATGGAGGTAGCCGAGGGCGACCGCGTCGCGCTCGGCCAGCTCATGTTCACCGACAAGAAGACCGCGGGCGTGCGCTACACGGCCCCGGCCAGTGGCACCGTCTCCGCGATCAATCGCGGTGCGCGCCGTGTTCTGCAGTCCGTCGTGATCGAAGTCGACGGCGACGAGGCGGAGAGTTTTCCCACCTGCGCGCCCGGTAATCTGCCCGACACGGCGGCGATCAGGGAGGCGCTGGTGGAATCCGGACTGTGGACCGCGCTGCGCACGCGGCCCTACAGCAAGGTACCGGCCCCGGAAACGGAACCCGCCTCGATTTTCGTCACGGCAATCGACACCCATCCCCTGGCCGCGGATCCCGCGGTCGTTATAGGCGAACAGCCCGAGGCATTCGCCCACGGACTCGATCTGGTAGCGCGACTGACGCAGGGCAAACTCTACCTGTGCACGGCGCCAGGTGCCGGGTTGCCGCGGGGTGACGCGGCGAACGTGGAGGTCGCCGAGTTCGCGGGGCCGCACCCGGCGGGGCTGGTCGGCACCCATATCCACTTTCTGGAAGGCGTCGCCCCGGGCAAGGTCGTGTGGACCATCGGCTACCAGGATGTCATCGCCATCGGGCGGTCCTTCATGGACGGTCGCCTGTGCACGGAGCGCGTGGTAGCCCTCGGCGGACCCCAGGTCGAGAACCCGCGCCTGCTGCGCACGCGGTTGGGCGCGGACTTGCAGGCGTTGTGCGCCGGGCAGATCAGGAACGGCGAAAATCGCATCATATCCGGCTCGGTGCTCGGTGGACGGGCAGTTTCCGGCGCGACCGCCTATCTCGGCCGCTACCACAACCAGGTGTCGGTATTGCTCGAGGGGCGCAAGCGGGAGTTCATGGGCTGGTTTTCGCCGGGTTTTCGCAAGCATTCCAGTCTCGGCATCTATATCAGCAGCTTTTTCGATTCCGGGCCGCTGCCCATGACCACCACGACCAACGGCAGCGAGCGCGCCATCGTGCCGGTGGGTACCTACGAGACCGTCATGCCGCTGGATATTCTGCCGACACAGTTGTTGCGGGCACTGGTGGTCGGCGACACGGAAACGGCCCAGTCCCTGGGTTGCCTGGAGCTCGAAGAGGAGGACCTCGCCCTGTGTAGTTACGTCTGCCCCGGCAAGTACGAGTACGGCCCGATTCTGCGGGACAACCTGACGCGCATCGAACAGGAGGGTTGAGCCGTGGGTCTTAGACAGTTTCTCGACAATATGGAGCACCATTTTCAGGAAGGCGGTCGCCTGCAGAAGTTCTACGCAGTTTACGAGGTCTTCGACACCTTTTTCTATACACCGCCGAGCGTGACGCACTCCACCGCGCACGTCCGCGACGGGGTGGACCTCAAGCGCATCATGATCACGGTGTGGCTGGCGACCTTCCCGGCGATGTTGTACGGCATGTACAACCTCGGCTGGCAGGCCAACCAGGTCATGCCTGCCGGGCAGGGCGTCGAGAGCTGGCACGGCTGGCTGATCGAACTGCTCGGCGGCTACGATGCCAGCAGCATCTGGGACTGTTTCTGGTACGGCGCGGTGTTTTTCCTGCCCATCTACATCACCACGTTTGTGGTGGGGATAGCCTGGGAAATACTGTTCGCGGTCAAGCGGGGACACGAGGTCAACGAGGGTTTCTTCGTCACCTCCATACTGTTCGCGCTGACCTGCCCGCCGGACATTCCCCTGTGGCAGGTGGCGCTCGGCATCAGTTTCGGTGTCGTGATCGGCAAGGAGGTCTTTGGTGGGACCGGCAAGAATTTTCTCAATCCGGCGCTCACCGGGCGCGCCTTTCTCTATTTCGCCTATCCGGCGGAGCTGTCGGGGGATTCGGTCTGGGTCGCGGTCGACGGTTACTCGGGTGCGACCGCTCTGTCGGTGGTGGCCTCGGACGGCATGGAAGTACTGCGCAACCAGTGGACCTGGATGGAGGCCTTTGTCGGCTCCATTCCCGGCTCCATCGGTGAAACCTCGACGCTGGCGATCCTGCTCGGCATGGTACTGCTGCTGGTAACGCGGGTCGCGTCGTGGCGTATTATCGGCGGCGTGTTCATCGGCATGGTCGTGTTCGCCACGCTGTTCAATTGGGTGGGGTCGGACACCAACCCCGCTTTCGGCATGCCCTGGTACTGGCACCTGGTGACCGGCGGCTTTGCATTCGGTATGGTTTTCATGGCGACAGACCCGGTTTCGGCGGCCATGACGGATACCGGCAAATGGGCGTTCGGCATACTGATCGGCTTCATGACCGTGCTGATCCGGGTGGTGAATCCGGCTTTTCCCGAAGGCATCATGCTGGCCATCCTGTTCGCCAACCTGTTCGCGCCGCTGATCGACCATTTCGTTGTTCAGGCGAATATCAAACGGAGGCTCGCCCGTGTCCAGTAATGACAGCATAGGGAAAACACTGACGGTCGCCCTGCTGCTGTGTATTGTCTGTTCGGTCATCGTGTCCACTGCCGCTGTCGTTCTCAAGCCGGCGCAGGAGTACAACCAGGGACTGGACCGCAAGCGCAATATACTGGCGGCGGCGGGCATGCTGGACGACAGCAAGACGGTGGAAGAACAGTTCGAGCAGATAACCACCCGGGTCGTGGATCTGCGCACGGGCAAATTTACCGACGCGGTGGAGCCCGACAGTTACGAGCAGCTCAAGGCGGCCAAGAATCCGGCGCGGTCCACGGAGCTCGATCCGCAAGAAGACATTGCCGATATTTCCCGGCGCGAACATTTTGCAGAGGTTTACCTGGTCGAGGACGATCGGGGCAACGTGGACAAGATCATTCTGCCCGTTCGCGGCTACGGGCTCTGGGGGACGCTCTACGGGTTTATCGCCCTGGAGGGCAATGCCCAGACGGTCGCCGGCCTGGGTTTTTACGAACACAAGGAAACCCCCGGTCTCGGCGGCGAAGTGGATAATCCCCGCTGGAAAAACCAGTGGCCCGGCAAGCAGGTTTACCGCGACGGCGAGGTCGCCCTGGAGGTGATCAAGGGTACGGTCGATTCCGGCGCGCCGGGTGCCGAATACAAGGTCGACGGCCTGGCCGGTGCCACGCTGACCACGCGCGGGGTGTCCAACCTGGTGCAGTTCTGGCTGGGCGATAACGGCTTTGCGCCATTCATCGAAAATCTGAGGGCGGGAGAGGCATGAGTATTCAGTCCATGAAAGACACCCTGACCACACCGATATTCAGGGATAACCCGATAGCGCTGCAGATTCTGGGCATTTGCTCCGCGCTGGCGGTCACATCGTCGCTGAAAGTGACCCTGGTGATGTGTATGGCGCTGACTTTCGTGGCGGCCTTTGCCAACTTCGGCGTGTCGCTGATACGCCATCACATCCCCGGCAGCATCCGGATCATCGTACAGATGGTGATCATCGCCTCGCTGGTAATCGTGGTGGACGAGTTTCTCAAAGCCTACGCCTACGAGATCAGCAAGCAGCTGTCCGTGTTTGTCGGACTGATCATCACCAACTGTATCGTCATGGGACGGGCGGAAGCTTTTGCCATGAAGAATCCGCCACTGCCCAGTTTCGTCGACGGCGTGGGCAACGGCCTCGGTTACAGCGTCGTGCTGATTGCGGTCGCCGTCGTGCGCGAGCTGTTCGGCTCCGGCAAACTGATGGGTATCGAGATCCTGCCTCTGGCCACTGAGGGCGGGTGGTACGTGCCCAACGGCCTGCTGCTGCTGCCGCCCAGCGCTTTCTTTCTGATCGGCTTTTTCATCTGGGCGCTGCGCAGCGTGCGCACGGAACAGGTGGAAGAGCCCGACTTCAAGCTCGCCAGCCACACGCCGGCGCCGGCGCGGGAGGGTGTCTGAATGGAAGCGCTGCTGAGTCTGTTTATCCGCGCTGTCTTCGTCGAGAACATGGCCCTGGCCTTTTTCCTGGGCATGTGCACTTTTCTGGCCATCTCGAAAAAGATACAGGCCGCGCTGGGCCTGGGCATCGCGGTGATCGTGGTGTTGACCATCACCGTGCCGGTGAACAACCTGATCTACAACTACCTGCTGGCGGATGGGGCGCTCGCCTGGGCCGGACTGCCCGGCATGGACCTCAGTTTTCTGGGCCTGTTGTCCTATATCGGTGTCATCGCCGCTATCGTGCAGATCCTGGAGATGTTCCTGGACAAGTATGTGCCGGTCCTCTACAACGCACTCGGAGTTTTCCTGCCGCTGATCACGGTGAATTGCGCCATTCTTGGGGCATCGTTGTTCATGGTGGAGCGCGATCACAATTTTGCCGAAAGCGTCGTGTTTGGCGCCGGTGCCGGCGTCGGCTGGGCCCTCGCCATTGTCGCCCTGGCCGGCATCCGTGAAAAGCTGAAGTACTCGGATGTGCCCCAGGGTCTGCAGGGGCTGGGTATCACCTTCATTACCGTAGGGCTGATGTCGCTGGGCTTCATGTCCTTTGGCGGCATCGATCTGTAGCGCGGGCTGAACGCATATGAATATGACGATCATTTTCGGTGTCAGCATGTTCACGGCCATCGTGTTGTCGCTGGTGCTGGTTATTCTTTTCGCCCGTTCGCGCATGGTCAGTTCCGGCGATGTCAATATCGAGATCAACGGCGAGAAAACCATCACCGTGCCCGCCGGCGGCAAACTGTTGTCGACCCTGGCCGACGCCGAACTGTATCTGGCCTCCGCCTGCGGTGGCGGCGGTACCTGCGCGCAGTGCAAGTGCATCGTCAGGGAGGGCGGGGGCGCGATGCTGCCCACCGAGGAGAACCATTTCACGCCGCGAGAGGCACGGGAAGGGTGGCGCCTGAGCTGCCAGACGTCGGTCAAGCAGGACATGGTTGTCGAGGTGCCGGAGGAGGTGTTCGGCGTCAAACAGTGGGAGTGCACCGTCGTATCCAACCCCAACCTGGCGACCTTCATCAAGGAACTGACGCTGCGCCTGCCCGAGGGCGAGAACGTGGATTTCCGCGCCGGTGGGTACGTGCAGCTCGAATGCCCCCCGCATCACATCAAGTACGCGGATTTCGATATCGATGAAGAGTACCGCGCCGACTGGGAGCGCTTCGACTTTTTCAAGCACGAGTCGGTGGTCAAGGAGACCGTCATCCGCGCCTACTCCATGGCCAATTACCCGGAGGAGAAGGGCGTGCTCAAGTTCAATATCCGCATCGCCACGCCGCCGCCCGGCAGTGAGGGTATTCCGCCGGGCCAGATGTCTTCCTGGGTGTTCGGGCTCAAGCCCGGCGACAAGGTCAAGGTGTACGGCCCCTTCGGTGAGTTCTTTGCCAAGGACACCGATGCCGAGATGATCTACATCGGCGGCGGCGCCGGCATGGCGCCGATGCGTTCGCACCTGTTCGATCTGCTCAAGCGTGTACATTCCAGGCGCAAGATAACTTTCTGGTACGGCGCGCGCTCGCTGCGGGAAATGTTCTACCAGGAAGAATTCGACAAGCTTGCGGCGGAAAACGACAACTTCGAATGGCATGTGGCCCTCTCGGACCCCCAGCCGGAGGACGACTGGGACGGGCCGACCGGTTTCATTCACAACGTGCTCTTCGACCAGTATCTGAAAGACCATCCTGCGCCGGAAGACTGCGAATATTACATGTGCGGCCCGCCCATGATGAACTCGGCGGTTATCCAGATGCTTACCGACCTGGGCGTCGAACCGGAGAACATAGCGCTCGATGATTTTGGCGGCTAGCAGCGCAGTGAGCTGTCGCAAAAGCCACTCGTTGGGGTGAATGCCACTTTCTCAAGGTCGTCATCCCCGCGCAGGCGGGGATCCATCAGTCACAACAGGTTGCAACAGATGCATGCCGGCGCGCCGGACCGTCGCCTGTGCGGGAATGACGGAGATGGTTTGAGCTCAGGTAAGTGCCATTCCCCCGCGGGGTGGCTTTTTTGTTTATCACTGTTTCTTCTGCTCGCCGGTTGTGACCGGGAACCGAACTCGCTGCAGCTTTCAGGCGCCACCATGGGCACTGTGTGGCACGCCACACTGGTGGCCGGCAAGGATGAGCTTCCCGACGGCGACGACTTGCGCGGCGGCATTCAGGATGTGCTCGATGAGGTGAACCGCAGCATGTCGACCTACCGGCCCGATTCGGAAATCAGCCGCTTCAATCGGGCGCCGCCGGGTGCATGGTTCGATGTCTCGCAGGATTTTTATACGGTTCTGCAAACGGCACTGGCCGTGGGCAGGCACAGCGGCGGCGCCTACGACGTCAGCGTCGGGCCGCTGGTAGACCTCTGGGGTTTTGGACCCACAGAGAGGCGCGAGTCACCACCCGACGCAAAGGCCATCGCGGAACGCCTTGCGAGGGTGGGCCAGCATCGACTGCGACTGCACACGGAGCGGCCGTCCGTGCGGAAGTTGCAGGAGGTCGAACTGGATTTCTCCTCGCTGGCCAAGGGCTTCGCTGTCGATCGGGTCGCCGACTGGCTGCTGGCCCGGGGCGTCGATCGATTTCTCGTGGAGGTGGGCGGCGAGCTTCGACTGTCGGGCATGAGCGGGCGCGGTGACAGCTGGCGTATCGCCATCGAGCAGCCCGACGGCCTTGCGCGCAGCGCGGTGGTGGCGCTTGAGCTGACCGATATCGCCCTGGCCACCTCGGGGGACTATCGCAATTTCTTCGAGCATGATGGCAAGCGCTATTCCCACAGCATTGATCCACGCACCGGGTGGCCCGTGAGTCATGACCTGGTGTCTGTTACCGTGTTACACGACAGCGCCATGCGCGCCGATGCCTGGGCCACCGCCCTGCTGGTGCTCGGGTTCGACGCGGGGATGGCGGTGGCAAGGGACCGGGGATTGGCGGTATATTTCATGTTGAGGGACGAGGAGGGTTTCGTGCAGCGCGCTTCGCCGGCATTCGAGCCTTATCTGGCCGAGCCCTATCTGGCTGCGTCCGGCGCGCCCTCCGACCCGGGAGACAAGTAATGGCGGAATTTGTATTAAGTGTATTGATCGTACTGCTCGTGGTGGCGGGTATGGCCGTGGGCGTTATCTTCGGGCGCGCCCCGATGAAAGGGTCCTGCGGCGGCATGGGCGCTCTGGGTGTCGATACCGCCTGTGATATTTGTGGCGGAAACCCCGCAAGATGCGACGAGGAAACCCGCGACGGCCAATACGGCGGCAAGGATTCCGCTCGCTTCTATTCGGCCGATCAGTAGATCGGGCGTCGCGAGACCGGGTTCCGGCGTTTCTGCGATGTCCGGTTTCGCGGCATTCATAGGCCTGCGCTACAGTTTCAGTCGCAAGCGCAATCGCTTCACCGCCGTGATTGCGACAATCTCCATGCTGGGCATGGTGCTGGGCGTAGCCAGCCTTATCGTCGTGCTTTCCATCATGAACGGTTTCGCCGATGAATTGCGCGGGCGCATCCTCGCCCTGGTGCCTCACGGTTTTGTCGAAAGTCGTGAAGGTATCGAGGACTGGCGCGGTCTCGCCGCCGAACTCGAAAGCCGTGAGGATGTCGTCGCGGTATCTCCCTACATTTCCGAAAAAGTGATCCTCGGCAGCGGCCGCTCGCTGCGCGGCGCGGTGCTCACCGCAGTTGATCCGTCCCTCGTGACCGGCGTCTCCGGCGTGGCGAATGCGATGCGCGAGGGCTCACTGGACAGCTTGAGCCAACCGGCATTCAACGTGGTCCTGGGCGCCTCCCTGGCGGGTCTGCTGGGTGTATTGCCGGGGGATACCGTGGAAGTGACCACGCCCCGGCTGACGGTGACGCCGCTGGGCGTTTTCCCGCGCAGCAAGCGCCTGACCGTTACGGGTATTTTCGAGATCGGCGCACAGCCGGATACCTACCAGGCCTATGTGTCACTGGCCGTCGGCCAGAAACTGCTGGGCGAGTCCGGTGTGGTGGAGGGCTTGCAGGTGCGCACCCGCGACCTGTACCAGGCGCCCGCCGTGATGTCCGCCCTGGGAAGCCGGTTGTCCGATCGCTATGTCGTGCGCGACTGGAGCCAGACCCAGGGCTCGCTGTTTCGCGCCGTGCGCATGGAGAAACTCATGGTGAGCTTGTTGCTGCTCAGCGTGGTGGCGGTAGCCGCGTTCAATATCGTGTCGACGCTGGTGATGTCCGTGACCGAAAAGCGCCGCGATATCGCGGTTCTCAGGACCCTGGGAGCGCGATCCGGCGAGATCATGACAATCTTTGTTGCACACGGCCTGGCGCTGGCGGTGGTGGGAGTTTCCGTGGGCGCCGTGGCCGGGGTGATCCTGGCGCTGAATATCGCGGACATTGTCGCCGGCGCCGAGGCACTACTCGGCGTCAAACTGTTCGATCCCGCCGTGTATTTCATCAGCGAACTGCCTGCCGCGCTCGAGTGGGCGGACGTCGCCGCCGTGGTCTGCGCGGCGCTGCTGCTCAGTCTCGTAGCGACCCTGTACCCTGCCTGGCGGGCCGCCCGCATCGCCCCCGCGGAGGTATTGCGCTATGAGTGACGCGGTGCTCAAGTGCGAACATTTAAGCCGTGTCTACGAGGACGCGGGGCGTACCCTGCGCGTGCTGGACGATGTCGAGCTGGAACTGAGCCGCGGTGAGAAAGTCGCCGTCATCGGCGCGTCGGGCTCGGGCAAATCGACCCTGCTCAACCTGCTCGGCGGACTGGATCGGCCGACCAGTGGACGGGTATTGCTTAACGGGCGTGATCTCTCCCGGCTGCGCGAACGTGATCTGTGCCAGCTGCGCAACAGACACCTGGGCTTCGTCTACCAGTTCCATCACCTGTTGCCGGAGTTCGACGCCTGCGAGAACGTCGCGATGCCGCTGCTCATTCGGGGCGAGCCCCGCGCCAACGCACAACAGACTGCCGCGCAGACTCTGGCGCGGGTGGGGCTCGCGGATCGGCTGCAACATCGTCCGGGGCAGTTGTCCGGCGGTGAACGCCAGCGTGTGGCTATCGCCAGGGCGCTCGTGGGTCGGCCGGACTGCGTGTTGCTGGATGAGCCTACCGGCAATCTCGACCCGCAATCCGCCGAATACGTACTGGCGCTTATCGATGAGCTGGGGCAGGAAAGCGCGTCGTTTATCGTGGTTACACACGACCCCGCCATCGCGGCACGCATGCATCGCACGCTGGAACTGCGCGAGGGACGGCTCCTGTGACGACGGCCGAGCGGATTCGCATCGCGCTGCGTTACACGTTTCCCTCCGGCCGGGGCCATCTGTCGACGTTTCTGTCCACGCTGTCCATGCTGGGGCTGGTACTGGCGATCGGCCTGTTGATCATTGTCCTCAGCGTGATGAACGGCTTCGACAAGGAAATGCGTGAACGGATACTCGCTCTGGTGCCTCACGTTACTCTACACGCCAGCGAGCCTTCACAAGACTGGCGGGAACATCGCCGCCGGGTCGCCGCGCACCCGGCAGTGCGGGAGATCACGCCTTTCACCGAGTTCGACGCACTGGTGATCAGGGGTACGGATGTCGACACGGTCCGGGGTGTCGGTATTGATATCGCCGACGGCGCGGCGCCGTCGCGTCTGATCGAGTTCATGGGTGAGGACACCGTGAACGTATTCCGCGCCGACCCCCGTGCTCTGGTGCTGGGCGCCGGTGTCGCGCAGCGACTCGGGGTCGAACCCGGTGCAAGCCTGACGCTGGTCGTGCCGGGCATGACGCGGGGCGATCGCGCGCGGGCCGCGCGTTTTGAGACCGTAAAACTCATTGCGATACTGGATACGGGGACGGAGCTGGACCAGAGCATGGCGCTGCTGCATCTCTCCCTGGCCTCTTCGATCGCGGGCCGCAGTGGCCAGATCAGCGGTTTTCACATCGCCACGACGAATATCTTCGAGGTACAGCGGGTGGCGTGGGAGTTGGCCGATCTGGTGCCGCCGGGTTATTACGCGACCAACTGGATGATGACCCACGGCAATCTCTATGCGGCGATCCAGTTGTCCCGCAACCTCGTTTCGCTGTTGCTGCTGTCGATCATCGCGGTCGCGGCCTTCAATGTCGTATCCTCGCTGGTCCTGGTTGTACTGGACAAACAGGACGACATCGCGATTTTGCGCACGCTCGGCGCATCCGGGCGGGACATCGGCTGGATCTTCATCCTGCAGGGCGCCATGATCGGCGCGGTCGGCGCGGTTGCCGGCAGCCTGGCAGGTGCTGCGGGAAGCCTGGCCGTGCCGGCGTCGGTCTCCTGGCTCGAGCGCCTGATCGGGGTGCGATTCCTGAACACGGACGTGTATCCCGTCTCCTTCCTGCCGGTCGACCTGCTGGCGCGGGATATCTTACTGGTCGCTTCCGTCGCCCTGGTCATGTGTGTACTTGCCGCGATCTACCCGGCGCGAAGGGCTTCGGCGCTGGCGCCGGCACTGGTGCTCAACCGGGATCGCTGAGTTCCCGTCGCCGGCGCAGCTTCCTGCGCCTGCGCCAACGGTAGGCGATGTGCCAGCGCCACGCCTGGCTCATCAGGAAGAATCCCAGGGAACCGAAAAAGGTGCCGCAGACCACGCAACCGAGCAGAAACGGTTTCCAGACGGCGGCCAGGCTGTGCCCGAGCCAGTGGAAACTGAGTTCGAAATTGAGCGCTTCCACCGGTGTACCGAGGATCAGTGCGCCCACCCGATAGGCGAGAATATAAACGGCGGGCATCGTCAGCGGATTGGTGACCCAGACCAGGCCGACGGAAAGGGGCAGGTTGCACTTGAACAGCATGGCGAGCAAGGCCGCCACCAGCATCTGGCCCGGCACCGGCATGAATGCCACAAACAGGCCAACGAACAGCGCCATGGCTGACGAATAGCGGTTGATGTGCCACAGGTTCGATGCGTAGACCCACTCTCCCAACAGGTGCAGACCGCGGATACTGCGGACGCGCGCAACGGAGGGAATGATCATTTGCAGGGTTTTTCTGGGCATTGAGCCTGGCCGGCGATGATGTGCCTTTACTGTTGCGGATGTGGTTGACTGGCGCTCGGCAGGTTGTCGGACACTTGTTATCTCTCGACAGCACCCTGCCGTCGAATGTGGAGAACGGCTCCGTTCGCGCAGTCTCGCAGCCCCGTACACGTTTTATTATCCGTGCTGGCCGGCGATATTCAAGCACGAGCGCTACTGTTTTCCCGCCAATAGTGCCGGGGACAGTAAATGCGATCATGGCTGTTCGGCGTTGCCGCCGGGATAGCGGCGGTCGCTTTCTGGCCGGCACTGCCGGCCGCCGGGCGAACGTGGCTGCTGCTGCCGACAGCACTGCTGTCCCTGTCCGGGCGGACGCCGCTTTGTCGACTCGTCGCGGGCCTCGCCCTGGGTGCGTTCCTCGGTATCGCCCACGGCCGGGCGCTCCTGGCGGATCGGCTGCCGGCGGCGTGTGTCGGCAGTACCATCACTGTCAGTGGCGCGGTGGCGTCCCTGCCGCGTCTTGATCGCATGCCTGACGGAACACTGCGACAGCGTTTTGAACTGTCGGTCGACGCGATGCACCCCGCATCTTGTGCGGGCGCCTCCCGGCTGGCGTTGTCCTACTACGGTGAAGAGCACATTATCCCCGGCCAGCGCTGGCGACTGGCTGTTCGACTGAAGCAGCCCTGGGGGCTGGCCAATCCCGGCAGTTACAACGCCCAGGCCTGGTTCGCGCGCCGCGGTGTCGATGCGGTCGGCCGGGTACTGGGGACCGTTCCGCCACAACGCCTCGGTGGTCTGGCGCCGGCGGCGCTGCATCATCGCGTGCGCCAGTCCGTGGCGCAAGCCATTGCGGCGCTGCCTGTTCCCAGTGATGCCGCCGCGGTGCTGGCCGCGCTGACAGTCGCCGACAAAAATGCCGTCGATCACGCCCTCTGGCGCACGTTCCAGCGTCTGGGCATCAGCCACCTGCTGGTGATCTCCGGGCTGCACATCGGCCTGGTAGCCGGCGGAGCCTACCTGCTCGGCGTTTTCGCACTGCGCGCGCTTGCCCCCTGGACCCAACGCGGCTCCTGGCTGCCCGGCGCAATGTCGCTTTGCGCCGCGAGCGTCTACGCTGTACTGGCGGGCTTTTCTCTGCCCACCCAGCGCGCGCTGTACATGCTGACGGTGTTTACACTCGCAGCGCTGACCGGCCGGCGCAGTTCTTCCGCCGGGAATCTGCTTCTCGCCGCTGTGGCGGTACTCACCGTCAATCCTCTCGCGCCCACGGGTAGCGGTTTCTGGCTGTCCTTCGGCGCGGTGGCCGCACTGTTGTGGCTGGCGCGCTGGCAGCGGGACGGCAACCGGTTGCTCCGTGCCATCGGGACACACGCTTTCATTGCGCTCGCCATGTTGCCGATGGGGGCCTGGTTTTTTGGTGGAGGCAGTTTTGTCGCGATGTTCGCCAACCTGGTGATGATACCGCTGGTCGGCGTGTTTGTGGTCCCGCTCGCCCTGCTCGGCGCACTGCTGCATGTGGCGGGTACAGACCTTGCCGGAAACGTATGGCAGCTCGCGGCCCTGCCGCTGGAGATTGTGCTGCCGCGCATGCAGGCGCTCTCCGCCGGTGCGGGAGGCTGGCTCTACCGGCCCCTGGATGGCGGTGCCGGTGCCGTGTTCCTCGCCGGGCTGGGCGTCTGTTTGCTGGTCCTGCCCTTTGGCATCCGGGCCCGGCTGGCATGGGCGGTATTGCTGGCGCCGTTGCTGTTGCCGTCGGCGCCGCTGCCCGGGGATGCCGTCGGGGAAACCGCTATGACCTTTCTCGATGTCGGACAGGGCACGGCAGTGGTGGTGCGCGCCGGTCGGCGAGCCCTTTTGTACGACACCGGCGGCGGCAGCCCCGGCGGGCGCAGCCTGGCCGATAACGTGATTATCCCGTACTTGCGCGAGGAGGGTATACGCCGCCTGGATACATTCGTGGTCAGTCACGGTGACTTCGATCACAGCGCCGGGGCAAGCGATATCCTGGAAGCGTTTGAGGTTGGCCGCCTGCGCTTCGGCAGCGGCGACTCACTGGCCGGTCGCGGACGACGCTGCCGGGCCGGCGAAAGCTGGCGCTGGCCCGGAGGGCAGGTGTTCCGGTTTCTGTCCCCCGCCCGCGAAACGGGTCTCAAAAGCAATGACAGTTCCTGCGTGCTCATGATCAGCGCGGGTGAATACCACATTCTCCTGCCCGGCGATATCGGGACGGCACGGGAGCGCGAGCTGGTGCAGTTTTGGCGAGAAGAACTCGAAGCGAATGCCCTGCTGGCCGCCCACCACGGCAGCAACACGTCGAGTTCACACACGCTGCTGAAGACCGTGCGGCCGGGTATCGCGTTGCTCACCGCCGGGTACGAGAATCGCTTCGGGCACCCCCATCCCGACGTAATCGCGCGTCTGCGGAGCCACGGAGCGCGCACACTGAATACCGCGGAAGAGGGCGCGGTGGAAATAATCGTCGCTCCCGGCGGTGACGTGCGCGTGAACCGCTTTCGTGCGGAACACAGCTACTACTGGATGTAATGATACAGATTTTTACAGGTTCGCACGTTCGTAACGTCCGACGTTTAAGGATAAGAACGGAGCGTCGCAAGGATATACCCTCGCTGAAACCGTGTGGCGACAGGACGTCGCCACCCGAGCCTGCACAAGGACGTGCGCTTTTTGGCGTGTTTCAGCGAGGGTATATCCTTGCGACGCGACACCACCGGCAAAAATTCGTGCTGAGCCAACATCAGGAGAGCCTGCACCGTTTTTTCTGGCATCTCGTCACATTGAGGCCGCATGGGTTGGCTATGCCCCACTGGAACACGCCAAAAAGCGTACTTCCGTGTACAGGCTCGGGCGGCGACGTGCCCGAAAAAGAGGGGCAGGCTCTCCTGTCGCCGCACGGTTCCAGTGGGGCATAGCCAACCCATGCTCGAGCAATAACTCAAACTCGTAGCGTATCCCCTGGGTCAACTTCACCCGTCCGGGGCCGGGGCGTATACTGTTCCTACAAATAAGAGGGGGATATCGCCGTGCTCGAACTGCTAGCGGCAGGGGGCTGGATAATGGTGCTGATCGTTATCAGTTCCATTATTGTGCTGGCCATCTGTATCGAACGACTCTACACACTGAACCCCGGGAAGATTGCCCCGCCGCACCTGCTGGCAACGGTATGGAAACAACTCAAGCGCGGTGAGATGGATACCTCGAGGCTGCGCACCCTGCGGGATTCCTCTCCCCTGGGCCGCATACTGGCGGCCGGGCTGGCCAACGCGTCACATGGCCGCGATGTCATGAAGGAAAGTATCGAGGAGGCGGCGGCTCATGTGGTGCACGAGCTGGAGCGCTACCTGAACACACTGGGAACCATCGCCGCGGTATCGCCGCTACTGGGACTGCTGGGCACGGTTCTGGGCATGATCAAGGTCTTCGCCGAGATCATGGCCCAGGGAACGGGCAACGCCAGCGCACTGGCGGGGGGTATTTCCGAGGCCCTGATCACCACTGCCGCGGGGCTGACCGTGGCGATTCCGGCGCTGGTCATGCATCGCTATTTCACCGGGCGAATCGACGGCATCGTGGTCGAACTCGAACAGGAGACGATCAAACTGGTGGATGCACTGCACAGCGAAGACAACACGGATACCGCCCCTTGAAGTTTCGCCGTCAGCGCCGCGACGAGGTGGGCATCAACCTGACGCCCCTCATCGACATCGTGTTTCTGTTGTTGATCTTTTTCATGGTGTCCACGACTTTTACCCGCGAAACCCAACTCAGTATCGACCTGCCCGAAGCCAAGGGTGAGCCGAAAGCAAGCCTGGATGAGCAGATAGAGATTCTCGTCGACGAGGCAGGGAGTTACCGGGTGAACGGGCGTGCGCTGGTCGACAACCGCATGCGCACACTGCAGGCGGCGATCTACAAGGAGTCGGCCGGCGATACCACTTTGCCGATGGTCATCACCGCCGATGCACAGGCGCCCCATCAGGATGTGGTACGGGCGATGGACGCGGCGGGGCAGGTCGGGTTCATCCACCTGAGTATTACCACGCGCGAGCCGGCGGGTTCCGGGGCCGCGGCGGGCGATGGTTAGAGCCGGCATCCTGCCCGGACGCGGCGTGCACAGCGACTGGCAGGTCTACCGGCGGCTGCTGACGTGGGTGGCGCCCTACTGGCTGTTTTTTCTCCTCAGTCTCGCCGGCTATGCGGTGTATTCCCTCGGTGTCGTGTTGCTGGCGGACCTCATGCAATTTCTGCTCGACGCCCTCGGTGAACCGGCGAGCGCCGGTACCGGTATTATTTCCGGCACGGCCTACACCGTATTCGATGTGCCAGCGGACGAGAGGGTGCCCTTTGTGCGGGTGGCGGTACCTTGCGTGCTGGTCGGGTTGACCCTGATTCGTGCGGTGGGATTTTTCGGCGGCTCTTATTGCATCAGCCTCGTGGCACGCAACCTGGTGCACGACCTGCGTTGCGCGCTGTTCGACAAGATGCTGGCGGCGCCCAGCACTTACTACGACCGTCACTCCCGCGGCAGTCTCGTCTCGCGCATCACGTTCAACGTGGAGCAGGTTACGGGGCCGCCACCGAGGCGCTGAAGACCATTTTGCGCGAGAGTCTTTTGGTGGTGGGGCTGGTTGCCTATCTGCTCTACATCAACTGGCAGTTGTGCCTTGTCTTTCTCGCCGTGGTGCCGCTGATCGCCCATGTGGTGACCAGGGTCGGCCGGTACTTCAGGCGCTATAGCCGGCGCATTCAATCCTCCATGGGAGACGTGACCCAGGCAACAGCGCAGGCAGTGGCCCTGCACAGGGAGCTGCGCCTGTTCGCGGCGCAGGCAAGCCAGCGGCGGCGGTTTAGTGAGGCCAGTGAACAAAATCGAAGGCAGAGTCTCAAACTGGCCTTCGCCGAATCGGTCAGCACGCCACTGCTCCAGGTGTTGCTGGCCCTCGCCCTGGCTGTCCTGGTCTGGTTTGCGCTGAGTCCGGCTGTGCTGTCCGGCTTCTCGCCGGGATCGCTGGTGGCGTTCCTGGTCGCCGCGGTGCAGCTGGGCAAGCCGTTGCGACAACTGAGCGGCGTGCAGAGCGTGCTGCAGCAGGGCCTGGCGGCGGCGGAGGACATTTTTCTGCATCTCGACGGCGAGTCGGAGCGAGACACGGGTACTGTCGATGTTTCCCGGGTGCGGGGCGCCATCGCTGTACGTGACCTCAGCTTTACCTACCCGGATGCCGCAGGGCCCGCGCTGCGCGACGTGTCCATGGATATCAGGCCGGGGGAAACGGTCGCCATCGTCGGGCCGTCGGGCAGCGGCAAAAGCACGCTCGCCGGCCTGCTCGCGCGCTTGTACGATGCGCCGGCCGCAACCATCACACTCGACGGTGTGCCGGTCGAGGACTATCGTCTGGCCAGTCTCCGTGCGCAACTCGCGCTGGTGACGCATGATCCGCCGCTGTTGCGGGATACTGTCTATAACAATATCGCGATGGGTGCGCCGGCAGCGCCGACAAGGGAAGCCGTAGAGCGCGCGGCCGGGCTGGCCGGATGCCTGGAGTTCGTGGACCGCTTGCCGCATGGACTGCACACCGCTCTGGGCGAGGATGGCGGCGGACTCAGCGCGGGTCAGCGCCAGCGCATCGGGCTGGCCCGCGCCCTGATCAAGGATGCCCCGGTGCTGATTTTGGACGAGGCCACGGCGGCCCTGGATTATGCGACGGAGCTACGCCTGCAGCGGGCCCTGAACCACTGGGCCCACGGCAGGACCGTGCTGCTCATTGCCCATCGCCTGTCCACGGTGGAAAGTGCCGACCGGATTCTGGTAATGGATCGTGGACAGGTGGTGGAGACCGGCTCGCATCAACAACTGCTGCGGGCGGGCGGTCTGTACGCCCGCTTGTACCGGCGGGAGTTAGCCGGTTGATACCACCCTGGTATCGAGCGCTGGAAGAGGCGTGGTATCGGGGTGCCTGGTGGCTGGGCTTGTTGATCCCGGCGGAGTGGCTGTTCCGGAGCGTCACTTTTCTGCGCCGCGCCGCTTACCGCCGCGGGTTGCTGCATGTGTACCGCTCGCCCGGCCCCGTGGTCGTGGTCGGCAATATCACCCCGGGAGGCACGGGTAAAACCCCGGTGGTGATCGCGTTGGCGCAGGCGTTGTCCGATCGGGGTATACGCGTGGGTGTGGTCAGCCGCGGCCACGGCGCCCGGGCGGGCGGTGGTCCCCACCTGGTAGATGCGTCCAGCACCGTCGAGGACTGTGGCGACGAAGCACTGTTGATCTTCCGCCGCGCGGGATGCCCCTGCGCGGTCGGGCGCTCGCGTCCCGCGGCATTGCGGCTGCTGGAGGCCGAAACCGACGTGGACCTGGTGATCAGTGACGATGGACTGCAGCATTACGCCATGGCCCGGGATCTCGAAATCGTCCTGTACGACCGGCGGTGGGGCTTCGGTAACGGGCGCTGCCTGCCCGCCGGGCCGCTGCGTGAACCGTTGTCGCGGCTGGGGGAGGTCGATTTCGTACTCTGCCGGGGACGGGACGAGGACGCCGATGTGCACTATCGCGCCGGGGGGCTGGTGAATATCGCCAGCGGCGAGCGGCGCGAATTTTCACCGGCGGCTATCGGCACGGCCATACATGCCGTCGCAGCGATCGGCTGTCCGCGGCAGTTTCTGGACGAACTCGCCGGTGCCGGTTTCGAACCCGAGGCGCACGTATTCCGGGATCACTACGTCTTTCGCAGGGAGGACTTCGCGGCTTTGCTCGACAAGCCGATTATCATGACGGAAAAGGACGCGGTAAAATGCGCGAACCTGGCAGGTGAGAACGCCTGGTTTGTGCAGATCAGTGCGGTTGTGCCGCGGCAATTGACGGCAGCCGTTCTGTCCCTGGTTAAATCCTGAAGCACGGAGATCCCATGTCCTTTACCGTTGTTATTCCGGCGCGCTACGGCTCCACCCGCCTGCCGGGAAAGCCGCTGCTGGATATCGGCGGTGTACCCATGGTGCAGCGTGTGTGGGAACAGGCCGGTCGCAGCGCTGCGGAGCGCGTCGTGATAGCGACCGATGACACGCGCGTGGAGGAGGCGGCGCGGTCCTTCGGCGCCGAAGTGTGCATGACCTCGGCGCGGCACCCCTCGGGAACCGATCGCCTGGAAGAAGTCGCCCGCAAGCTGAATCTGGATGCGGACGCCGTGGCGGTAAACGTGCAGGGGGACGAGCCGCTCATTCCTCCCGCGGTGATCAATCAGGTGGCGGCCAATCTGGCCGCCCGCGAGTACGCCGAAGTGGCGACACTGTGCGAGCCGATCACCGGTGTCGGCGAACTGACCAGTCCCCACGTCGTCAAGGTGGTCACCGGCGACGACGACCTCGCCCTGTATTTCAGCCGCGCGCCCGTGCCCTGGCCCCGCGACGCTTTCGACCGGGAGCCGGATCACATGCCGCAGGAGGGTCGCTGGCTGCGGCATATCGGCATCTACGCCTACCGCGTCGGGTTTTTGCACAAGTTCGTCGCGTGGCCGCCGGCGCCCGCCGAACAACTGGAACACCTGGAGCAGTTGCGGGCGTTGCACTACGGGGTTGGCATTCACGTCGCGGAGGCAGTCGAGGCGGTGCCGGGGGGCGTCGACACCGAGGTGGATCTCGAACTGGTGCGAGCGATGTTGCGGGAGGGCAATGCGTGACGACGAACAGTGAACGGGTACGGGTATTATTTGTATGTCTGGGCAACATTTGTAACCCGTTGATATTATAGACTAAAAGGGGCTTTTGGTACAAGGTAGGTACAACGATTTTGAAGGGAGTCAGGAGGGAATCGTAGTGTCTGAACTAGAAAGAGAAATACTCAAAGCACTGCGAGAGTCACGGAGCAAGTATGCCTATTTTTTCACTTGCCGCCGCTGGCGCTGCGATTGGCTTTGCCGTAACCCAAACCAAAGGGGCAAGCCTTAGCTTTAGTCAGCTTCCACTGGGCTTTGGCGTCTTGTCATGGGCGGTTAGCTTTTATTTTGGTTGTCGATCCGAACAAAAAGTGCATAGCGGTCTAACCATAGACCTGATGATGGCACTAAAAACACCGTCCGGCATGGGAGCGGATCGGATATTAGGAAACGAGGGAGAAAACAACTGCATGAAATAGCAGATGGAATTTCAATGGCTTCCAACACCTACAGCGAAAGGCAGTTCCAATTTCTGATCGCTGGTGCAGTTCTATACATCTTGTGGCACATTCTGGAAATGTATCTAAGGACTACGGGTTAGCGACTCGCTAGACAGAAAAATATGCACATTATCGAACAAATTTTGCAGACAAGCGGGTACGGTTTAATTGCTGCTGCTTTTGTTTTTATCGTCGTATCGATTCTTGCTAAGCCTGGAACAGAAGTCTCATTTTGCGGTATCAAGTTTCACAAACAGTATAGGGGTCGCGGTTTTCGTTTCCGGCCGTTTGGAAGCCGATACCCGTAGCTCACCGAAGAATGGCGTGTGATCCTCGAAAGCTTTGCAGTCAATGATGAAGATTCAGTAAATGAAAGCTGGATATGTGACGAGACCACACGTGAAGGTTTAAGCCGCATTAATACTAAAAAGGCTCTGATTGAAATGGATTCTGTAGGACTACTTAGTTACAACTATGAAGCATACAGGCACGTTGATTCTACGGTACGACTAACGAGAAAGGGCTTAAAGAGGGCCTCAACTGTTGCAACTGAATTAGGAATCTAGTATTAACTCGCCCAATTCTCCAACGACAGGGCCGCGTTAGGATCAACACCCGCCTCTTCCCAGTTCACCATCTATCAGTCCTTGAACCTAGCTGCCCACGAGCTGCAAACTGTTAACAACTTTTCATAGGTCTCGATGTCGTACATATCTATTGGTTTGGGTAGTTCTTGAATCAAAAGAATGTGCTCCGGCTTCCAATCGAACTTCTTTTTCCCACTCTAGATACTCGCCAACATCACGTCCCTTACGCTTTTTAGGGCTCAACGCCTCTACCCTGATCGAGGACAACTTTACTTCGTCAGATGTAACATCTTCCAGTTCGAGAATATCCCATTTGATTTGCTTTCCCCTCCTGAATACCGTGGCGTACTGTTTCGAGGATTTGCATAGCTTTTCCCATGATGAAGGGAATCGAACATTTCGCCGCCTACTCTCGGCTTTTCGTTCCTTGTCGTATGCAGACTGCCTTTCTTGTTCTAACTCATCATAAACTGCCTTGAAATGAGGCTTTTTTATCGCCTCTTGAATCAATTTATATACATCTCTATTACTGTCAGTGGGTAAGACTTTTATCCCAAGTCGCTCGCAAGTTTCCACATGTTTCCTTGAAGGATTGGTCCTGCCGTCCTTTGTGACCACTGAAGAATACTCCATTCGACGTTAAATGCGAGAGGATAGCTTAGCTGTTCCAATTCACCAGCGCCAACGCCTGCTCCGGATCAGCTCCCCTCCTTTGCCAGTGCCAACATCTCGACAATCTGACTAGCAGCTCTCGCATGGCTACCCGCATCGAATGCCTGTAACGGTTGCATTACATCAATGGAAACGTGTTACCCCAGCTTCTCGCTGGCTTCGTGTGAAATCAATTGCACGATGGGTTGCAGGGTCCACTGTGCAAGGTGCCGTTGGGCTTCGCGCACCAGCGGGCCAGTAGTTCCGCAATCGTAGAGACGGGGTAGCACACCGTACACGCTCAGGATCATTCCTTCATATCGATGGCGACGATAAACCCTTTGTGTATGTGGGGCACAGGGGGATAAGCTTAGGCCTTTCGCTAACACTCCCAACCCATTGACTAATTTTCCGACCAGTTCACTAGCTTCAACGTCTTCTAGTAATGGCGGACATTAACATCCATATCAACTTCTTTTTTGGGTCTTCAGGAAAATTTGTGGGTGAATAATAGCCCAGCTCTGGGCCGAGTTTCTGCAAAAAGCCGAGTTAACAGGAGAGAGTGCATCCTGCCTCCCGACTCTGTAAAGATACAAGTGCAAGCAAGTGTCTAGACAGAGGAGAAAGAACAGGATGCAGCTCAAGACTATCCTGAATCGCGTGCAGAAATTCAAGTCGTTTGTGTACGGCCCGGTGCGCTGGGTGGAAGACGCCGGCGAGCCGACCATTGAGGCGGAACTTCGGCCCCGGGCCAATGGCCGGGCAGCTGTGCTCTGGCTGTGGGCGCCGTGGGTCGGGCTACGACAGGCTGCCAGTGCGGCGCTTCGAGTTCATCCCGATGTGGGGCATCAAGGTGTTCTTCGTCTACGCACCGCGCCGGGTGAAGTGCCCGCACTGCGGTGTTCGGGTGGAGCGGATGCCCTGGGCAACGGGCAAGCATCAGCTGACCGAGACGTACGCCTGGTTTCTGGCGGGCTGGGCCAGGCGCTTGAGCTGGCGCGAAGTGGCCGGTGGCCTTCCGAACGACCTGGGACCACGTGTTCCACTCGGTGGAGATGGCGGTAACGTGGGGTCAGGCCCACCGGGACCTGTCGGGAATCGAGGCCATCGGCGTTGACGAGATTGCCTGGCAGCGCGGCCACACGTATTTGACGCTGGTTTATCAGATCGACGCGGGCTGCCGGCGGCTGCTGTGGATAGGCCGGGAGCGCAAGACGAAGACCTTGCTGGCATTTCTTCGCTGGCTGGGCAAGGACGCGTACTGGCGAAGTTGAAATACGTCTGCAGCGACATGTGGAAACCGTACTTGAAGGTGATCGCGAAGAAGGCTGGCCACGCGCTGCACATTCTGGACCGATTCCATATCATGGGGCAGATGAGCAAGGCGATTGACGAAGTGCGTGCCCAGGAGTCGAGGCAGTTGAAGCGCGAAGGCTATGAACCGATACTGACCAACACGCGTTGGCTCTTGCTGAAGCGACCGGAGAATCTGACGACCAAGCAGGAACCGAAGCTGGCAGAACTGCTGCGCTACAACCTGAAGGCGGTCAGAAGCTATCTGTTGAAAGAGGACTTTCAGCAGTTTTGGTCGTACACATCGCCCTACTGGGCTGGCCGGTTTCTGGATAGTTGGTGCACCAGGACGATGAGATCGAAGATCGAGCCAATGAAGAAAATGGCGCGTCAACTGAGGCGACATCGGCCCCTGCTGCTGAACTGGTTTCGAGCCAAGGGCCAGTTCTCCAGCGGCATTGTTGAGGGCTTCAACAACAAAGCGAAACTGACTACCAGAAAATCGTATGGTTTCAGGACATATCATGCGACAGAAATCGCCTTGTATCATGCACTTGGTGCCTTGCCGGTGCCGGAAACCGCCCACGAATTTTTCTGACGAGGCTCTTTTTTAGGTTGCTTACAAGAGCCATACTTCCACTCTCCTCCACCTTGAAGGCATGCAGATTTTTCTGCCGCTTTCTCCCTTGCAACGTCTCTGGACGTCCTTTTGTGCCCGCCAATTGACTCCCAGCCCACAAGTTCTAGGTGAGCATCTCTAAAACAAAGGGAGTAAATTCATCGTCGGTGCTCTCACCGTCTCCCACCTAGATGTTCTCAAAAAGTACGTTTCATACAGTGCGCCGTTCAAGCTCTCAAGTGCACTTGGCCGTTGATAGGATTTGTCGAGCATTTGGTTTTGGGGCTGTAAGAAAATATTGGAGAACTCTTCAAATGGCATTCCAATATAGATGCGCGACTTATTTGCGTCATAGTAATCGGTAAATGCGTCAATCTTGGTACCAGCTGTAGTGCATCCAATGAGTGCGAGAAGCGAGCCTATAGTAAGGATCTGAAGCGCGTTCATAGGTACCCCATAAAATCGATTTTATTAAGCGCTATCTTACTACACCGTGGGCGGGCACCCTCAACTTAACTGCTGCCAGTTCACCAGCGCCAGCGCCTGAATAGGGTCCACTCCAGATTCCGTGGCCAATGCCAACATCTCGACAACCTGAGCCGCCACCGGCACGGTCGCCAGCATCAAAAGCCTGAAAGGGTTGCATTACATCAAAGGTTACTGGAGTTGCCAATTTCTCGCTGGCTTCGTGTCCAATCAATTGCGCGATGGACTGCAACTGCCGTTGGGCCAGGTGCCGCTGCGCTTCTTTGACAAATGGTCCAGTTGTGGCGCAGTCGAACAGGCCGGGCAATACGCCGTAGGCGCTAAAGATTGAACACCGCGCCGGCGCCAATGATTCCGGTGTGATGCTCCGCGATAAATCCGGGGAAACGTCTGACGGTTTCCAGTCCTATTGCGGTGCAGGGCCTCCCGCAGACGTGACGTTGACGCTCTCACGCAACAACACCCCGACCAGGACGCCCACTGGTAATCCGCGCCCAGCTTTTCAAGGTCGGTCTCGGGCGATTCGGAAACGGTAGGACTTGCGTCCCCAGCGGCATGAAATCGTATGCCTCAGCTAGGGCGCTTCCGACTGCATGAAGCAAGCCAGCCGTGATGCTCGCCCTCGATAACGGGGGACGACCAGTCCAAGGGGAAGAGGGCATCGCTACCGATCCTGAGATGCAAAACGTCTCGGACGCGAGGACTGTACGCGGTGGCACTGCGCATACCGGCTGATCCGCAGGAATAACCCCGGCGAATCGCGTTCGAATCTTTAATCCCTGAATCGGTCCGTTCTTTCTCGATACGTGCGTCTGTTAAAGCCATATTTGCCGTCTCCAGGGTACAAGCAGGGTACAAGATGGGTTGAGTAGAGTCAGCGTCCTTGCGCGATATTGTCCGAAAGTGAAACCTTTATAAGTCATTGAAATTAAATACAAAATGATAAATCCCGATAAAATACGAGAGACCAGTGGTTTGCCTCGGCAACATCTGCCGATCACCCACCAGGCGCACGGCGTGTTCGAAAGCCGCGAGGGTGCGCCAGCGCGGCCTGGCCACGAGCAGATCGAGGTGAAGTTGTCCTGCGGCGCGTTCCCGCTGGCCGCCGTCGGCCGACCCGCCCTGATCCGCCGCGCGGTCAGCGAGGCGGCGGCGCGCGGCTACGATCTGAGCCGCTCCGGCGCGCCCGACAGGTCGGCGAGGAAGACTTCGCGACTTTCGACTATATCCTCGCCATGGATCGAGCCAATCTGTCGGACCTGGAAGCCTTCTGCCCGCCCGGGTTCGAAGGCCACCTGGGGCTGTTCCTGGAATTCGCGCCGGGTGTCGACGTGGACGAGGTGCCGGACCCCTATCACGGCGGCGCTGCGGGCTTTACCCGGGCGATCGACCTGATCGAGGCGGCCAGCGACGGTCTGCTGGACCACCTGGCGGATGACGGCCGGGCCGGCTGATGCAATTTGCCAGGGACGTCTCGCTGCGGCGTCTCAACACCCTCGCGCTGGATGGTCGCGCCTCCCTGATGGCTACGGTGACGGATGCCGAGGACCTCGATGCGGCGCTGGAAATCGCGTCGGCCGAGGGGCGGAAGGTGATTGTGCTGGGGGAGGGCAGCAATGTCGTCATCGCCGGCGATCTCGACGCGGTGGTGCTGAAACAGGCGAGCCGTGGCATCGAGGTGCTCGAGAGGGACGCCGAGTCGGTCAGTCTGCGGGTGCAGGCGGGAGAAAACTGGCACCGGTTCGTGCAGTGGACTCTGGAGCAGGGTTACTACGGCCTGCAGAATCTGGCGCTGATTCCCGGGACGGTTGGAGCGGCGCCGGTCCAGAACATCGGCGCCTACGGCGTGGAACTCGGCGCTTTTCTGCGGCGGGTCCACGCGGTGCGACTGCGTGACGGGCAGCGATTGACCCTTTCTCGCGCGGCGTGCGAGCTGGGCTATCGCGACAGTATTTTCAAGGGCGCTCAGCGCGATACGCTGTGCATCACCGCAGTCGACCTGGAACTGGGCCTGCATCCGGAGACGAATACACGTTACCCGGTCCTCGACAACTTCCTGCGTGAGGCGGGGATCGACACACCGACGCCGGGGCAGGTATTCGACGCCGTTGTAAGTATCCGGCGCAGCCGGTTGCCCGACCCGGCCTCAGAGCCGAACGCGGGCAGCTTTTTCAAGAATCCCGTGCTGACTGCCGATGCCGCCGACCACTTGCGGAATCGCTTTCCCTCCTTGCCGCTGTATCCGCAGGAGGACGGCTCGATAAAACTGCCCGCTGCGTGGCTGATCGAATACTGCGGCTGGAAGGGGTGGCGGGGCGAGGGCGTCGGCGTTCATGCCGAGCATGCGCTGGTGCTGCTAAACTGCGGTGGCGGCACGGGCGGGGAGCTGTTGTCCCTGGCCCGGAAGATCGCCGAGAGCGTCCGGGACACCTTTGGCCTCGATCTGGTGATCGAGCCGAGGGTATACGGGCATGAACGATGACGGATTTCGACCACAAGGCTTTTGTCAAAACCCTGACCACGCGGCCGGGCGTCTATCAGATGTACGACGCTGCCGGTGAACTGCTCTATGTCGGCAAGGCCCGCAACCTCAAGAATCGCGTGGGCAGTTATTTTCGCGGACGCGGTCTTACCGACAAGACGATGGCGCTGGTATCGCGTATCAGCGACATCCAGGTCACCGTCACTTCGACCGAAGTCGACGCCCTGCTGCTCGAAAACAATCTCATCAAGAGCCATCGTCCCCCTTACAACATACTGCTGCGGGACGACAAATCCTATCCCTATGTCTATCTTTCGACGGCGGACAAGTTCCCCCGAATTGACCTGCACAGGGGGACAAAACGTCGCAAGGGCAGGTATTTCGGGCCCTATCCCAGTGCCGGCGCAGTGCGTGAATCCCTGCATTTCATGCAGAAGATTTTCAAGGTGCGCCAGTGCGAGGACAGCTTCTTTCGCAACCGGTCCCGTCCGTGCCTGCAGTACCAGATCGATCGTTGTACCGCACCCTGTGTCGGCTTCGTGAGCGAGGCGGAGTACGCGGAACAGGTAGAAAAAACCAGCCTCTTCCTGCAGGGCAAATCCCGCGAGCTGATGGTACGCCTGGCCGATGACATGGAACGCGCCGCCTCCGAACTCGCGTATGAAAAGGCCGCCGTGTATCGCGACCAGATCGGTCAGTTGCAGCAGATGCAAGCGAGTCAGGGCATCGAGGGTGCGAGCGGTGACCTCGACATACTCGCCGTCGCGGTGTCTCACGGTCGCGCGTGCGTGCAGGTGCTTTTCGTGCGCGCAGCGCGGGTGCTGGGCAGCAAGACTCACTACCCGCCGCTCAAGCTGGATGAGAGTCCCGCCGAGGTACTCGCCGCTTTTATCGCCCAGTACTACCTCGGTGAATCCCGCGCCGTGCCGGCGGAACTTATAGTAAACACGGTGCCCGAGGATGTGCACACGCTGTCGGAGGCTCTCGGGGTACACGCGTCACGCCAGGTCACGGTACGAAACCGCGTGCGCGATACCCGGGCGCGCTGGTTGGCCCTGGCCGAGCAGACAGCTCAGACCAATCTGGCGGCGCACCTGGCGGACCGGCAGACGATTCTGGGCCGGTTGCAGGAGTTGCAGGCGGCGCTGCGGCTACCGGAAATGCCGGAGCGTATGGAGTGCTTCGATATCAGTCACAGTGCCGGCGAGTCACCTGTTGCTTCGTGTGTGGTATTTGACCAGAACGGTCCGCGCAAGACCGACTACCGCAAGTTCAATATAGAGGGCATCACGCCGGGTGATGACTACGCGGCAATGCAACAGGCCCTTGAGCGTCGCTATCGCCGTCTGAAAACAACGGAGGCGGCGCAGCCCGATGTGCTGTTTATCGATGGAGGGGCAGGGCAGGTAAACCAGGCGATATCGGTACTCACGGATCTGCAGATTAGCGGTGTCGAAGTTATCGGGGTAGCCAAGGGGGCCACGCGCAAAGCCGGTTTTGAAACACTGGTCCACGGCGCCACCGGCCGGGAAACGCAGCTGCGTGGCGACAGTCCCGCGCTACATCTTGTCCAGCAGATACGCGATGAAGCGCACCGTTTTGCCATTGCCGGTCATCGCGGACGCAGGGCCAGGTCGCGTCAGCGATCGACACTGGAGGATATACCCGGCGTCGGTGCCAGGCGCCGCCGGGAACTGTTGCGCCATTTCGGCAGTGCGGACGGGGTGACGGGAGCGAACGTGGACGAGTTGAAAAAGGTCGCCGGAATCAGCGCGCGGATGGCTCGGCAGATATACGACCATTTACACGAGGATGGCTGATCCGGACCGATGCCGGTCAGATGACGAAACAGTCGAGACGGGGCCTGGTGTCACGGCGCACCGGCCGCGGAACTTCCTTGCTTTTCTTGAACAGGAAGCGTTTTAGATCAATGTCTTTGCAGTGTGTCCAGTGCAACTGGACGGGCAACGACAACTCCGATACCGAGCCAAATCCCGACAGAATCAGTGGGTTGGTTTCCGCGGTTTGCGGTGTGTTGCTGATCTTGCTCTGGGGTGTGTAACCCAGTTTGGTCTGGGTTTCGAACAGTTGCTTTGTGTTCGGAACACGGCCGGCGCGAAGAATGGCGTTGACGATGTACGAACTTCGCAGGCTCACTTCGGTCGGCGCGATTTCCGTCGGATCAAACGGGTTGGCGGGATGAAAGTCACCCAGCAAATCCATGTGGTGCACATTCCCCGAAAACAGGCGAAACAGGGGATCCTGTCCGGCACCCAGCGGGTCCGAGAATCCGCGCACCGGGGTATTGCGCTGCGCTGCGAAGGGCGCGAACTCGAAGAGGAGGTCGGCGAGGTCCTGTCGTTTGACAACCTGCAGCCCTTTGGTGCCGTAGACCACTGAAACACTGTCCGGATCGATCCTGCCTGCGTGGGCGAAAGGAACGGCGAGCAGTATGGCGAGCAGCCAAACAGCGCTGAAATCACGTCCTGTCATTATCATCGCTCTCTTCTTGAGGAGTGCGTACTTAGTAAATTGTGTCATGCGCGTTAATAACATATTTAATGCAATATTTGTACCAAAACTGGTAAATCAATAACTTAGGAGCCACGTACACCTGGTCTTCCCTCGCTTTTGCAACGGCAATGTAAAGCAGTTTGACGTTTGACTTCAAGAGCTGCAACTGATTTCGGTCCCATCGTTAAAAAATTTTAATATCATGCAGATATCAATTACTTATGAAGTATCACTTTACGTTTGGCGGGCTCGCCTTTAGCGCACTGGCCGGTATCATTCGCCTCTGCGTGCCGGTCCCATTGCCGGAGGGTCGGGGAATTGAAACTTTTTGCGCTGCCCGGACTATGGGTTAGTATGCCCCTGCCCGAGGCTGCAGACGCCGACTGCCGCCGTCGCTTCTGGTACAGGCGAAAAGCATGCCGATCAATATACCTATTACTTTGACCATCCTGAGGATGCTTTTGATCCCCGTGCTGGTCGTAGTTTTTTACATGCCGTTTCACAACCACTCGCTGGTAGCCGCCGCTATCTTCGGCTTCGCGGCTGTGACGGACTGGTTGGACGGCTATCTGGCGCGGCGCCTGGGTCAGACCACGACATTCGGGGCGTTTCTCGATCCGGTTGCCGACAAGCTCATGGTCGCCATCGCGTTGGTGCTACTCGTGGAGCGGCACGATACCCTGCTTTTCACACTGGCCGCCTGTGTGATTATCGGCCGGGAGATTGTGGTTTCCGCCCTGCGGGAGTGGATGGCGGAGTTGGGGGAGCGCACCTCGGTTGCGGTTTCCTACGTCGGCAAGGTCAAGACCGCCTTTCAGATGGTCGCGATCGCCGGACTGCTGGCGATTGATCCTTCCCGCGACGAGAGCTGGTTGCTGGCCGCCTGTTATCTCGTGTTGTACACCGCCGCGGTGTTGACGCTCTGGTCCATGGTTGTCTACCTGCGAGCGGCCCGAACAGTCATTCGGGACGGGAGCAAGGCGCACTGATTCACGGGCTTGTATGCAGACCGGCCTTGACTCGCGGCTAGCGGCGCATACAATAGTTGCCTCGCCGGTTCCGGCGACCACGGCGGTGGTGAAGCGCACAGGACAATGCGGGAATAGCTCAGTTGGTAGAGCGCAACCTTGCCAAGGTTGAGGTCGCCGGTTCGAACCCGGTTTCCCGCTCCAGTTTCAGGTTTATGGAGCACTCCGGTTCGCCTGGCGAACCGCCCGCCGCTCCGACTCCCTCAGGCTCGGTGGCAGAGTGGTTATGCAGCGGACTGCAACTCCGTGTACGCCGGTTCGATTCCGACCCGAGCCTCCAATTGTTCAAACCCAAGTTCGAGTTTCGAGCGCGGAACCGTGCACGCCGGCCGATCACCGAAGCCCTGACCGGCCCAACTTTTGACAGGACCCCGGTAGCGGCTGTTAGGCTGTCAGGCTGATTGTGCAACCAGGGAGTAAACCAGCCATGCCTATTGATTCCAGCAGGACCCCGCGGGGTGTCGCGGCCGTCGCCGTCGCCGCCGCCTTCGCTCTGATCGCCAGTGTGTCGCTTGCACAGCCCATGCTGCAGGGCCAGGGAGGCGGCGCGGCCCAGGGCGGCCAGGCCGGCGCACTCATGCAGCAGTTGCAGGCCAAGAGCAAGGAGCTGGAGGCCCTCAACCAGCAGCTGACGGAGCTGCGGGACAAAGCTATCGAGGCGAATCCGGAACTCGCCGAGCAGCGGGACGCGCTACAGTCTTCTCTCGAAACAGGCATGAAAGATGCCGGCTACGACATGACCGAGGGGCGCGCCCGTATCGAGGAGCTGCAGGGGCAGATGCAGAGTGGTGAACTGAGCGCTGAGGAGCAGCAGGAGAAGGGCCAGGCGCTGCGCTCGGAGTTCGCGGATATGCGCGAGGCCCAGGGTGCGGCCATGGAGGACGCGGAGTTCAAGAAGCGTCGTCAGGCGCTCAACGAAGACATGATCGCCGCCATGAAAGAAGTGGATCCACGGGCAGAGGCTCTGATCCAGGAACTTCAGGTCGCGCAGCGCGAGTACCAGCAGCTGGCACAGCAGGCCATGCAGCAGCGTGGCGGGGCGCAATGAGGAAACGGGCGCACTGGCATTGCGGTAGCCTCGACTAACCGAACAGAGCCTGGCCGAAAATCGCGAGAATAATCAGCGGACAGACGAATTTGACGTAGGGCGGCCAGATTCGCCAGAACAGGGTGTCGCCCACCGCCGGATCACTCTTGTGCAGCTCCTTGAGCAAACTGTCGCGATGCCAGATCCAGCCGGCGTACACGCAGAACATGAAGCCCAGCAGCGGTTGGCTGTAACGGGTGGTGAATGCGATGACGAGCCCGAACAGGGCATCGAAGTTCAACAGTATGACGCCGCTGGCGACGGCGATCAGCGCGCCGATCACTATCACCGCGATCCTTCGCGGCAGGTTGTGCGCCTCGATGGCATAGGCGACCGGCACCTCCAGCATGGAGATGGATGAGGTCAGCGCGGCGATACTCATCAGGAAAAAGAACACCAGAGAAACCACGATACCCGTGACGCCCATCGTGGAAAAAAGGTCGGGCAGTACGGTGAAAATCAGCGTGTCGCCCGAGACAAGCTCACCGGTCGCGGTAAAAATTTCGACGCCGTTGTAGAGCGCGACGTACATGGCCGGCAGAACGAGAAATCCGGCCAGGACCGCGATGAGTACGTCCAGTAATGTTACCAGGCTGCCCGCGACCGGCAGGTTTTCGTCGTCGCTGAGGTAGGAGCCGTAGATAAGCATCGTACCGACACCCAGCGATAGCGAGAAGAAGGCGGATCCGAGCGCGGCAATAATGAGCTGGGGAGACAGTGCCCGGGTTACATCGGGCAACAGGTACACCTTCAGGCCCTCCATCGCGCCGTCCAGTGTCATCACGTAAGCGACCAGCGCCCCCAGCGTTATCAGGAGCAATGGCATCAGACGCGTTGACCAGCGCTCGATTCCCGCGCGTACACCACCGGAAATGATGCCCACGGTCAGCAGCATGAAGACTCCCATGAACAGCAGATTGCGGGACAGGCTGAAACCCGTCAGCCAGTCGCTGGTTGCCTGAAAACCGAACAGCTCCGCCAGCGAGGCGAGTGCGAAAGCAAGGATCCAGCCCGCGACAATGGCGTAAAAGGCGAGAATGAGGCTGGCGATGATGAAACCGTAGACGCCCGTGGCGGTGCCTATGCGCGCGGTGACCGGTCCGGCGGACACCCGGCGCAGCGCAAAGACGGCGTTGGCGTGGGCGTGCCGGCCGATGATGAGCTCGGCCATCAGCGTCGGATAGGCCAGGGTCAGCGCCAGCAGGAGGTAGACAAAAAGAAATGCCGCGCCGCCGTTGTCCGCCGCCTGGGTGGGAAAACCCCAGACGTTGCCCAGGCCCACGGCACTGCCCGCGGCGGCCATCACAAAGCCGGTGCGTGAGCTGAACTCACCTCGAGGTGACGCCATTGAAGAGTACGTCCCGCCTGTTATTTGCGCGCCAGTGTAGCATGAAGGTGACGCGCGCCGGTGTCGCCACCGCGATGGCGCTCGGGTCTGCGTACGCCAGGCGTGTCCGGGAACACCCGCCCCGGAAAACCTGCCCTTGTGGACCGAAAAGATCACGGGGTGGTTCTTTTCGGCGCCTCAATGAATTATCGTTAGTCGCTGGAATTTGCGGGCGTGGCGGAATCGGTAGACGCAACGGACTTGACCAACTTGAGTGCTCCGCGGGAAACGGCGGATGCAGAACTGCTCAAATTCGGGGAACCCTGTGAAATGGCGATCCCGAGCCAAGCCCGGCCGCAGGCCGGGAAGGTGTAGAGACTAGACGGGCAGCACCTAAGGCCACGGGGCTACGGTGAAGGGATAGTCCAGACCACAAACCTCGCAACAGAGGGCGATGAAAATCGTAGCTGGTATGAAAATCCGTTTGCCTTATGGCAGTGAGGGTTCGAGTCCCTCCGCCCGCACCATTGTTATGGTTTAGCCGCTGCCATGGATAACGGGTCGCAAGCAACAAATAGCGCGAATCACTGGCACGAGCTGTCGGCGGATACGGTGCTCGAAAGCCTGCAGTCGGGGCCCGCCGGGCTTACCGATGAAGAGGGGACAAGGCGCCTCGAAATATACGGTGCCAACCGCCTGCCGGAGCCCGTCAAGAGCGGCCCGCTGATTCGCTTCCTGCGGCATTTCAACAACATACTCATCTACGTTCTTTTGGCCTCCGCCGCAATCACGGCCGTGCTGGGCCACCTGACTGATACATTCGTGATCCTCGCCGTTGTCATAGCCAATGCGGCTATCGGCTTCATTCAGGAAGGCAAGGCCGAAAGAGCGCTCGAGGCCATCCGCCACATGCTCGCTCCCAGGGCATCGGTGCTGCGAGACAGTGTGCGCCGCTCGATGGCAGGCGAGGCACTCGTCCCCGGGGATATTGTCCTGCTGGAGCCGGGAGACAAGGTCCCGGCCGACCTGCGGCTCATCGGCGTCAACGGACTACAGGTTCAGGAGGCAATGCTGACCGGAGAGTCCATGCCCGTCGACAAAGACGTAGAGCCCGTCGCGGCGACCGCGCCGCTCGGTGACAGGGCGTGTATGGCATACAGCGGGACACTGGTGACCAGCGGGCTCGGTCGTGGTGTCGTCGTGGCTACGGGCGCCGCTACGGAGATAGGCCGCATCAGCGGCATGCTCTCCACGGTGGAAACACTGACAACGCCGCTGGTGCGGCAGATGGATGTTTTCGCGCGGTGGCTGACCGTCCTGATACTGCTGGTTGCGGTTGTGCTCCTGGCGTTCGGCTACTTCGTCGAGCACTTCACGTTTCCGGATCTGTTCATGGCGGTGGTGGGCCTGTCGGTGGCGGCCATTCCCGAGGGTCTGCCAGCGGTATTGACGATCACGCTCGCGGTCGGCGTACAGGCTATGGCCCGGCGAAGTGCCATTGTCCGCCGTCTGCCGGCTATCGAGACGCTGGGAGCGGTCTCGGTCATCTGCACTGACAAGACGGGCACGCTGACGCGCAATGAAATGATGGTGGCGTCGGTGGTCACCCAGGCCCATGTTTTCTCACTGGAGGGTGAGGGCTATGCACCGTCCGGTGAGATAAAGCTCAACGATAGCGCTGTGGGGGCGGATGAACACCTCGTCCTCGAGGAAATCGGTCGTGCGGCAGCCCTTTGCAATGATGCCTCCCTGGATCTGCGCGACGGCGTGTGGACCGTCGAGGGCGACCCGATGGAGGGCGCGCTGCTGGCGCTGTCCGGGAAAGTGGGCGTGGATACTCGCGGCGAGGTGGTGCGGTGGGCGCGAACCGACCTCATTCCTTTCGACGCAAAGCATCGGTTCATGGCTACGCTCAATCACGATCACGAGGGCCATGCTCTCGTTTTTCTGAAAGGGGCTCCGGAGCGGATTTTCACGATGTGCGACCGCCAGCGGACGGCGGACGGCGCCAGCGAGACGTTTAACGCGGATTACTGGCATCAACAAGTAGAGGAGATCGCCGCCCTGGGGCAACGCGTGCTGGCCTTTGCCGTCAAACCGCTGCCGGCGGACGAGCACGGTGCTCGACTTTTTCGATGTCGAGCAGGGCCTGATTATGATCGGCATGGTCGGGCTGATCGATCCGCCGAGGCCGGAAGCCGTTGCGGCTATCGCGGAATGCCACGACGCGGGGATACGCGTGAAAATGATTACCGGGGATCACAGAGGTACGGCCCGGGCAATCGGAAAACAGATCGGCCTGCAGCACCCGGACAATGTATTGACCGGCGCGGATCTCGACGGGATGAATGACGCCGCGCTCGCCACCGCCGTTCTCGGAACCGACATATTCGCCCGCACCAGCCCCGAACACAAGTTGCGCCTGGTGACGGCGTTGCAGGCTCACGATATGACGGTCGCGATGACCGGAGATGGCGTCAACGATGCACCTGCGCTCAAACGCGCCGACGTGGGCATCGCCATGGGCATCAAGGGCAGCGAGGCGGCAAAGGAGGCCGCCGAATTTGTGCTTGCCGACGACAATTTCGCGTCTATCGCCGCCGCTGTACGCGAGGGACGTACGGTCTATGACAACATCAAGAAAGTGATAAGCTGGACGCTGCCGACCAACGCCGGGGAAGCCCTGACTATCGTCGTGGCGCTGCTGTTCGGCATGACGTTGCCGATCACGCCGATCCAGATTTTATGGGTTAACCTGATTACCGCCATTACGTTGGGGATAGCGCTGGCATTCGAGCCGACGGAGGCCAACACCATGCGCCGTCCGCCGCGCGCCCGGAACGCGCCGCTGCTGTCAGGCGAGCTCGCCTGGCAGATCATCCTTGTCTCGGCCCTTTTCTTCGGCGGTGTATTCGGCATGTATGCCTACGCCGTCGATCAGGGTCACACGGTCGAGCTGGCGCGCACCATCGCACTCAATACCCTGGTGGTGATGGAGATCTTCTACCTGTTCTTCGTCAGGAACATCTATGGCACGTCGCTGACGTGGAGTGCCGTTAAAGGCACGCGGATCGTGTGGCTGACGGTCCTTTGCGTGACCGCGGCGCAATTCGCCATGACCTACCTGCCGCCGTTGCAGATGCTGTTCAGCACTGTCGCCGTACCTTTGGGTGACGGCATCATCATTGTCGGCGTGGGTATCGTACTTTTTGCAATTATCGAGACAGAAAAGCAGCTTCGTCTGCGCCTGCGCGAAATGCGGTCACCCTGAGGTGCGACGCTGTTGACGGGCGCGAGATCGCGTGAACGAAGGCGAGGAAAGTCCGGTGGAAGATTCTGGCTGTTGATTTGGCGGGTAGAACACGGGAAACTTCCGCAGAATCCATAGGCCCAGGAGCCCCCGTGAAACAGGCATTGGTCACGATGCTGTCCATGCAGGACAGGATAAACTCCCGTATTCACGACAACTGGCCCGCGCAGAACTTTGACTGGTACCGGGCGATCTGGATCGAATGCGCGGAGCTGATCGAACACTACGGTTACAAGTGGTGGAAAAGACAAACACCGGACATGGCGCAGGTGCGGCTCGAAGTCATCGACATCTGGCATTTCGGACTGTCGGCGCTTTTCGTCCCGGGCGTGGAAATCGAGCGCGTGGCGGAGGCTGTTTCCCTGGAGGTCGGTGGGCTCGAACCCCAGGAGGGTGTGGACGTGCGGGAGGCGGCAGAGGCGTTGGCGCTGCACGCGCTGGAGAGCAAAACCTTTTCACCGGCGCGCTTCTGGGCGCTGATGTTCGCCGTGGGACTCGATTTCGACAGTCTGTACAGCGCCTACGTCGGCAAGAACGTGCTCAACTTTTTTCGTCAGGACCACGGTTACCAGGAGGGTACTTACGAGAAAACCTGGGGGCAGCGGGAAGACAACGAACACCTAGCCGAGCTCGTCTCCACAATGGATGAAAGCGCCGGAGACTTTCCGGATCAGGTTTACCACGCCCTCGAGAGGCGCTACAGGGAGCTGGTCCGCGGACCCTGAGGCATGCCGTCACAGGAAAATAAATTTTCGACCTCGGCGCTGGCGCGCAAGCTCGATATTCCCGTGCAACAGTTATTCGCCGCGCTCAAGGATCACGGCTGGATCAGCCGGTCGGGAGACAACTGGATCCTCACGCCAAAGGGCGAATACGAGGGCGGCACCTACCGCAAGAGCCAGCGTTATGGTTCCTATATCGTGTGGCCCGAAACCCTGGAACAACACCCGCTTCTCGCCGCCATCGAGTCCAACCAGCGTATAACCGCCGACGCGATGGGCCAGTATTATCCGCGCCTGCATCCCCGCCAGATCAATCGGGCGCTGGCCGAGCTCGGCTTGCAGCGGCATACGATCCTGGGCTGGGAGCTGACTGCGCGTGGACGCGCATTGGGTGGCCAACACGAAGAAAGCAGGCACAGCGGCGCATTGTATGCCACCTGGCCGCAAGAGATTATCGACGATCCCGTCATACACCGGGAGTTGTCGCTGCAATCCGACCAGTTTGAGCCGGCCCAGGGCGAAAAAGTCGAACCCGATCTGTTTGCCGGCGGCGCCAGCGGCACCAGTTGCCGTGGCATAGACGGACATGAACTGGCGACGCCGCTCCAGACACGAGTTTGCAACTGGCTGTACCTGGCCCAGCTGGCCCACGCCTGGCGCCGGGCGCTGCCTACCGAGGAGCTGGTATATGCTGACTTCTATTTGCCCGGAGGCAATGTCTATCTCGATTGTTGGGAAAAAGAGGTCGCCGCGGGAGACTTGTCGGCCAGGCTGCACCGGCGTGAGCTTTATCGTGAACAGGAACTTTCCCATCTGGAGGTCAATGCCGACGACGCGGACCGGCTCGACGAGATACTGGGCCAGGGCTTGCTGCGGTTCGGTATTCGTTGCTGAGTATCGGCGTCAAGTCGGGATGCGCTCGAGCGTGACGCCGCACTCCATGTGTTCCGTATAGGGAAACTGGTCGAACAGTGCACACGCCGTGACCCTGTGGGTTCGCGTGAGTTGTGCAAGATTGTCGGCAAGGGACGCGGGGTTGCAGGAAATATAGATGATCCGGGCGAAATCGGGTGCCATGCGCAGTGTTTGCGCGTCCAGGCCTGCCCGGGGTGGATCGACGAATAGCGTGCGCAGGTCGAATTCCCGCAGCGTTCGTGGCAGCTCCGCCAGGCGCCTGAACGTGCGTTCGCCGCGCAGTGCCTGCGCCACTTCCTCGGCGGCGAGGCGCGCGATATGGATGTTGTCGATGCCGTTTTCCACGATATTGGCACGAGCGGCGCGCACCGACGATTTCGCCACTTCCGTGGCGATTACCGTATCGAAGTAACGTGCGAGCGGCAGGGTGAAATTGCCGTTGCCGCAGTAGAGTTCGAGCAGGTCGCCACCGCCTGTTTCCCGGGCACGGGCACAAACCCACTCGATCATATGCCGGTTCACTTCGGCGTTGGGCTGCGTAAACGATTGCTCATACTGGCGATAACAGAACCGGCGGCCGTCCACTTCGAGGGTTTCATTCACGAAATCATTGCCTAGCACGACCTTCTGCCCGCGGCTGCGGCCGATCAGGGACAATCCCGGAAAGGTCGCTGTGCAGCGCTTCGCGCAGTGACCGCGCCTGCCTGGTCCACTCATCGCCCAGCCTGCGATGGTAGACGAGGGTGACCAGCAGCTCGCCGGCGAGGGTGGACAGAAATTCCGCTTGAAACAGCTTGCGCCGCAGTTCGGGCGTCTCGCGCAGCCGCTCCCTGAGCCGGGGCATCATTGTGCGAATGGATTCGTGGGCAATGACGAAATCGTCTACCGGGACCGGCGTGCGAGGGTCGTCCCGCGCAAACATGACGTAGTCGAGGTTATCGCCCTCGTGCCAGATTCGAAACTCGGCACGCATGCGAAATTCAGTGGGTGGCGAGGGATATACCTCGATATTCCGCGACGCGTAGGGAGAGAGCAGTTTCTTTACGGCTGTGACTTTCTCGCGCAGCAATTGTTCGTAGCGCTCCGGCTGGATGGCCGACAGCGGCATCAGTCCAGCATCCCGGTGTCGCGCCGGCGCCACAGGCGTTCGGCTTCCCTGCGGCCGTCCTCGAGATCGTTGCCGGGCCGCAGGAGCACCAGCGCGGCAGCCGTTGTCGCCAGTGTGGCCGCGGTGCCGTAGTCGTCCGTGCGCGTCCCGCGCCAGAGCTGTCGCAGGGGTTCCGTCGATGGTTGCTCCACCGGGGCCGGGCGCCCGTGCAGTGCGCGCGCTGCCAGCAGTTCCCGGCTCTGCGCCTCGCGCAGCAGGTAGAGGCGGGTATCCGCCTGTGGCTTGATTTCCACTTCGCCGCTCTCGCCCTTGAAGACGAGCGCGGCCGGCTGGCCCAGCAGTCGATCCGCCTCCTGGTGAATACGCGTATAGGCCGGGTGGAAAATGCTCTGGATGCTGCTTCTGGCGGCGAGCGGATTGATCATTCGCACGAGAGTGTTGACCGGGGAGCGCAGGCCGAGGAGCGGGCGCAGCTGCATGATCTCTTCCAGCCCGGGGCAGAAGCCGCGCAGGGGCAGGTAGCAGATGCCCGCGCGGGCGATGCCGGGGCTCACGCCGGACCAGTCGGTCGCCACAGGCAGGCCGAGATCGCGCATGGCCGTTTCCGTGTACAGCCGTCCGGGCGTGTGACCGGCGGTCCCGTGCACGAACACGCGATAGCCGGCCTGGGCGAGCAACAGCATGGCGAGAACAAACCACGGATGCTGGTGTTTCTTGCCGGCGTAACTGGCCCAGTCCAGGTCGACTTCGAGTGCCGGCGGCGCGTGCATGGTGTCGCGGCACGCCTCGACAAAGCCGGCGATTTCCTCGGGTGACTCCTCCTTGACGCGCAGCAGCATGAGAAATGCGCCGATCTGTACCGGTTCCGCCGCGCCGCGCAGGATCATGGCAAAGGCATCGCGCGCCTCCTGGCGGTCGAGGGAACGGGTGCCGGTCTTGCCTTTGCCCAGAATGCGTACGTACGCTGCAAAGGGGTGTTCTGCGCCCGGTGTGGTCACGGCAGAGCTCAAAGACAGTTGTCGGGCTTGGGCAGACCGGCGATTTTGCTGCCGATTTTTGCCGGTGATCCGGGAAACAGCGACATGAGATAGATACTCCTGCCCTTGTCGGCCCCCAGTTTCAATCCGCAGTACTTGACCAGGGGCCGCATGGCGGGGGAGCTGTCGTATTCCTGATAGTACTCGCGCAGCAATTCGATAACCTCCCAGTGCGCCGGCGTCAGTGCGATATCCTCGCTCCTGGCGATCTGCTGTGCCACCTCGGGCGTCCAGTCCGCGAGATTGCGCAAAAACCCCTCGCTGTCAAAGGCTTTCGCCGGGAGCATCAGTACCAGGCCATTTGCGTGGGCAGCCGTTCCGTCAGCGCCACGAAGCCGTCCATGTCCACCGCTTGCGCGGCGCCGTCCGCCGGGTCCAGGCCGGCGGCGCGCGCGTCCGACTCGAGTATGTACAGTTCCAGCTGTCGCGCGAGCAGCGCCTGGCGGCCGGCGCTGCCCGGCAGCAGTGCATAGACACCATCTCCCAGCAACAGCAGGGTGTCCCGTGGTTGCAGCGCGCGCAGGCAATCGGCGAAGGCGGGCTCGGATGGGGCGGCGTTGAGCGTATGCAGTATCACGGTCAGAATCCCAGCAGGAGGTCGCACGCTTGCATCAGCGAGCGGATGGCACCCGGTTCGAGCGGATGGACGGCGATGGGAGCCGCGCCGAGTTCGACGCCGTAACGCGCGGCAGCCTCGACATCGGCGTACACGTGATCGATATCGTAGAGGGGGAGGGCGGCGAGCTGCCGCGCCATGTCCTTTCTGCCGCGGGCATTCCCCTCCTGCGCCGGCAGCAACTGCAGTACGCCGTCGCCCATGAACAGCAGCTCGACCGGCTGGTCGAAGGCGGCGGCGGCGAGGGCGAGGTCCAATGCCGATTTGGCCAGTGTACCGCCGTAGGGACTGTGGCGGCTCACCACGAGAGCGCGTTTGCGACCATTCATTGCCACGTCAGCCCCCGAATGTCACCAGGCGTTCCGAGCTGGTCCAGGCGTCCACCAGTTGCCCCAGACCGGCGATGGTGAAGGCCCGATGAATCGTCGCCGTACCGCGTTCGTGGCGCGCCGCTTCTCCCGTGTCGAGTATTCCGCGTCGCAGGGCGGATGAGACGCACAGGACCAGCTCCAGCGAGTGCGTCGCCGCGAGTGCGGTCCACAGCTCCAGCGGGTTTTCCTCGTCCTGCGGGAACACCGCGCCGGCGGCACCGACGGCGGCGCCGTCGTCCAGAAAGAACACCCGGTGAATGCGGTGACCCCGCGCCAGGGCGCCGCGCGCGAAGGCGACCGCGGTGCGCGAACCGTGGCCCGACGCGGGGTGGGACATGACGAGCAGGGAGTAGATCAAGCCGGCAGCGCTGCGCAAACAAAAAACCCCGGCCGGGACCGGGGTTCGGGATGTGCCGCGACGGGCCGGTCAGTCATCGCCGCCCAGGGCGGTGAGCAGGAACAGCATGTGGATGAACAGGTTGTAGATGTCCAGATACAGCGAGACCGTGGCGCGGATATAGTTGGTCTCGCCGCCGTTGATGATCCGGCTGGTGTCAAACAGGATCAGGCCGGACATGATCAGGACGATCGCCGCGGAGATGGTCAGAGACAGCGCGGGGATGTTCAGAAAAATGTTGGCGATCATGGCGATGACCGCAACGATCAGGCCCACGAACAGAAACCCGCCCATGTACGAGAAGTCCTTGCGCGTGGTGAGCGCGTAGGCGGATAGCGCGAAGAACGTAATGGCCGTCCCGCCCAGTGCCTGCATCACCAGCGAGGGCCCCTGCGGCATCGACAGGTAGTAGCTGAGCATGGGCCCGATGCCCGCGCCCAGAAAGCCGGTGAACGCGAAAACCGCGAGTAGTCCCTTGCTGGTGTCGGCCGTGCGGTGGACCACGAACAACAGCCCGAAGGCCACCAGTGTACAGATCAGGCCCATGCCCTGACCCAGTCCGGCGGCCATGGAAACACCCGCCGTGACTGCGCTGAAAAGCAGGGTCATGCCCAGCAGCATGTAGGTGTTCTTCAACACCTTGTTGGTGCCGAGAGCCGACTCGACGCCGATCGAATCCGCCCTGTATACGCTCTTGTCCTGCATGATCTACTCCGTTGCTTGTAAAGCCTTGACTAGGTTTCCTTTGACACATAATAAGGGCGAAATATCCAAAATCCAAGGTGTTTCGGATGTGGGGTCACGGATGTGGGGTCAGGTCTTTGATTGATGATGCGCGCTCCATCGAGCGAGTGCCAGCACCGAAGCGCCCGGGACTATGGCAAAGCGTCAGTTCCCGGAGGCGCCTTGTGTCAGAAGGAGGGACTGGCGACGGCTGCGCAAAATGCGACGGGTGAACAATGGTGCTGTCTCCAGCGTTGCAGGCAGCATGGTCGTCACAGCCGGTTCTTGAGCTCAGCGAAATCCGCATCGGGATCCTCGTCCAATAATGGATCGCCGTGCTCCGGAAGGCGGGAGGTGATGTTCCGCCATTCCTCGTCTCCCAGTACCTGTTCCATGATGGGAAAAAGACGATCCTCCTCTGCCTGCAGGTGTTCACGTGATTGCGCGAGGTATGAATTCAGCGCTTCCCGGATCTCCTCGATCGGGACGGGGTAGTCATTGGCCACCTGCGTAAAAAGCCCGGAGAGGCGTTCCGTGGCCTTTTCCAGATCGTGGTGTTGCTCGCTGATAAGCCGGTTGATATCTGGCTTCTTTGGTTCTTGATCGTTTATCTGTGCGATGGCCGCCTCTTCCAGCGGATGATGGTAGGCCCTGGGGTAGTCGTTGAGGTAGGAGACGATGTCCAGGATAAGCAGCAGATCCGGTTCGAGAGTGGAATCTCTGTCATAGCGCGCTACCTGTTCTTCCAGCATATCGAAGAGCCGGCTCAGGTTCCGGTGGTCGTGGTACAACCGCTCCATCATTTCGTGCATCAGGATCTCCCGTTTCGGTGCATCAACACTGGACCGATGCCCAATCTGAAGGTTGCTGCGGCAAGCGGCAAGTGATTGAGATCAATCTACTATGGTTCCGCGGCCAGCAGAAGCCCGGGCCAGCCTATGTAGATGGCGCTGCCGGGTTGCGGCGGTTTGCGTGTTTGGCGCCTGCTTACCTCGGCTATTTGCGCTTACACATCGGCGGCGGCTTCCGGCGCCCCGTTATCCTGCTCCTGGCGCCACTTCCAGATACCGCGGACATTCATGCCGATAAAGACGAGGTTGGCGATCATCAGGGCGACACTGTCGGAAAGCAGTCCGAGAATAATCCAGCACAGGTTGCCGGCGATCATCAGCACAAAACCGATCCAGTGCTTGTTGCCGAGCAGATAAATCGCGATGACAGTCAAAGCCATGGCGGCCCAGTCGATGCCGTAGTATTCGAACTCCATTGGGATCCTCGTGGCGGGAAAAAGCCAGGCTCACCGGGGTCAGGTCTTGGGCTCATGATCTCTGCTAAACCATGTAAGCCATTAATTTTACTGGAATAGTGGCGGTGGGCCAGGGATTCGAACCCCGGGAGGCTCGCGCCTCAACGGTTTTCAAGACCGCCGCTTTCGACCACTCAGCCAGCCCACCAAAGATGTGTCGCGCCGGGTCAACCGGGGAGGAGACCCGGCGCGAGCGCGATTATACAGCGGCGCAACGGCCACACAAGGCCCACACAAGTGCGGTGGGCCAGGGATTGACCCGCTACGCCCTCAGGGGCGTAGCGGCCCTACGGGCTGCGGCGCTGCGCGCCTTGGTCCAAATCGCTGCGCGATTTGTCGAACCCCGGGAGGCTCGCGCCTCAACGGTTTTCAAGACCGCCGCTTTCGACCACTCAGCCAGCCCACCAAAGATGCGTCGCGCCGGGTCAACCGGGGAGGAGACCCGGCGCGAGCGGGATTATACAGCGGCGCAACAGTCACACAAGGCCTACACACGTGCGGCGGCGGGCCAGAGATTGACCCGCTACGCCCTCAGGGCGTAGCGACCCTCAAGGCCCGCCGGCTCACTGACTCGCGGCCTGGTCGAGTTCCTGCTCCGGTCGCGCGCCCCGCGGGTCATTGACCGCGCGCTGCGTTGCCCGCCCCGTATGAGCGGCGGGAGGCGCCACATGGTCGCGGAAAAATGGCGGATGCTGCGTGACAATTTCGACCTTTGAGACGGAACGCGCCTCGACACGCGGATCGTTGCAAGCACGCCCGTCAGCCGTGAGGCCAGCAGAGGAGGGCGGTTCTGCCACAGCGGCCGTTGCATTGGCCCGTGCCGCGGTTTGCGTTTCCTCCGGGGCTTGTGCGGTGCCGCTGTCCGCAGGCTCCGCCGCTGATGTGGCTGCGACTGGCGTGGTGCTATGTTCCTCAGGCACATTCTCTCGCGCAGCGGGCGCAGCGGGCGCAGCGGGACCAGTGGCGTCATCAGCGCGAGCGTCCGTCGTCTTGTCGTTGCTAACCTCTGGCCGAGGTGCCGCCGCCGGTGCCGCCGCGGTATCCGCGGGCGGTGTCCGCGCCGGCCGCCGCCGGCCTCTCCTCGCCGGTGCCACCGGCGCCACTGAGTTTTTCCTTGGTCGCGGCAGTGTGCGGAGTTTCCGGCGTGATCGAGCTGTTCTCCTGCGGTTTTTCCGCCTTGCGGCCGCGGTTGCGCCGACGACGTGGTGCGTCGTCGCGTTTCATATCGCTGGGCCGTTTTCTCGGTTTGCTGTCTTTTTGCTCGACAGTCTCCGGCGACTGTTGTGATTCCGACTGTTTTGCCGGCTGTTGTGCGTTGGCCTCTGTCGTCGCAGCCCCTTCATTGCGCTTGCCACGACCGCCGCCGCGCCTGGAGCCGCCGCGGCTTCCCTGTTTCTGGCTGCTCTTGCCGCTGTCGTCGCGCGCCTCCTCCCTGCGTTCAGGTGATTGGCTGCGTGCCTTTTTCTTCGGCGCGCTTTTGCGGCGGGACGCCTCATCGGTTCCGGGACGCTTATCGGCACGCTTCTCACCGCTGCTCTTGCGAGGTTGCCGCGCCTCGGATTGATTTTCGCCCGCTTCGCCGAGTAGCGAACTCCACAAGCGGGTCAACAGACCCTGGGGTTTTTCTCGGCACGGCGCTGTCGGGGGCGCCGGCTCTTGTCCGGCGCGCTCTGCCGCTCCGGTGCAGGCGCCTCGGGGGCGGGACTCGCCGGTGCCTGCGGGCGAACCGCATTCACCACCGCTTCCTGTATCGGAATCTCGGCGGAGTGGGTGTCGCTGATGGCCTCGGCGTCGGGCACGGTAATGTCGATCTTGTAGCTGATTTCGTGGTTGCCCTCGATCTCGTCATCCCGCAGGCGCTGGACTTCGAAGTGGGGCGTCTCGAGGTTCGGGTTCGGGATGACCAGCATACGTGCCCGGCTCACCTGCTCGATTTCGGTCAGGGCCGCGCGTTTTTCGTTGAGCAGGTAAGCGGCGACGTCCACCGGTACGATGGCCCGCACCTCGGCGCTGCGTTCCTTGATCGCCTCTTCCTCGAGCAGGCGCAGTATAGACAGGGACAGCGACTTGGTTGCCCGGATGGTGCCCTGTCCGTTACAGCGTGGACACACGATGGCGCTGGTTTCATCCAGCGAGGGACGCAGCCGCTGCCGGGACATCTCCAGCAGGCCGAAGCGCGAAATGCGACCGACCTGGACGCGAGCGCGATCGAGGTCCAGCGCGTCGCGCATGCGGTTTTCCACCGCGCGCTGATTCCGCGCCGCCAGCATGTCGATGAAATCGATCACGACGAGACCGCCGATGTCCCTGAGGCGCAGCTGACGCGCAATCTCGTCGGCGGCCTCGAGGTTGGTGTTGAGGGCGGTTTCCTCGATGTCCCCGCCGCGCGTTGCGCGAGCGGAGTTGATATCGATGGATACCAGCGCTTCGGTGGGGTCGATGACAACGGAGCCGCCGGAAGGGAGGCGGACCTCCCGCTCGAAAGCGGTCTCGATCTGGCTCTCGATCTGGAATCGGTTGAACAGCGGAGTACCGTCGGTATACAGCTGGATACGATTCTTGTACTGGGGCATGACCTGGCCCACGAAATCACAGACCTGTTCGTACGCTTCGCGGGAATCGATGAGGACCTGCCCGATATCGTCGCGCAGATAGTCGCGCAGCGCGCGGATGATGACATTGCTCTCGCGGAACAGGAGCTCCTTTGCCTTCACCTCGTCGCTGGCTTTCTTGATCGCGTCCCACAACTGCAGCAGGTAGTTGAGATCCCATTGCAGTTCCTCGACCGACCGGCCGACACCCGCGGTACGGATGATGACGCCCATGCCATTGGGCATTTCGAGGGCGTTGAGCGCCTCCTTGAGGTCGGAGCGGTCGTCGCCCTCGATACGGCGCGAAACGCCACCGGCCCGCGGGTTGTTTGGCATGAGTACCATGTAGCGCCCCGCCAGGCTGATGAAGGTGGTCAGCGCGGCGCCCTTGGTGCCGCGCTCCTCCTTGTCGACCTGAACGATCAGTTCGGTGCCTTCCTTGATCACGTCCTTGATCCTGGCACGGCCCTCGCCGTCGCCGGACTTGCCGCGGAAGTATTCCCTGGCGATTTCCTTCAGTGGCAGGAAGCCGTGCCGCTCGGCGCCAAAATCGACGAAAGCGGCCTCCAGGCTGGGTTCGACCCGGGTAATCTTGCCCTTGTAGATGTTCGCCTTTTTCTGCAGGCGGGTGCGGTTTTCGATATCGAGGTCGTACAGGCGTTGCCCGTCGACCAGAGCTACACGCAACTCCTCGGGTTGGGTTGCGTTGATTAACATTTTTTTCATAGTGCCGTTTGCCTGATGGCAGCGGGCGGGCGGGGCAGGTATCAGATATCAGGTGCGGGTAGCCGTGATAAAGGTTCGCGGCTCCGGCTGTACCGGAATGCCGCAAATGAGTCGGCTCGCGCCGGCAATTGGATTACCGGCGCCACGCGATATCGCGTCAATCACGGTCGCATCCGACTTGACCGCGACGTCGGGCAGGGAGTCTTCGGGACCGAAGCGCGCTACTTGTGATGTCCTGTAGTGTCGCAGCCCTGTGCCTGCAACGACGCTAAAATTCGCTGTATCTGATTCTGTATCCCGGCAGTGCCTGCTGCTCGGTTAAATACACTGTCGACCTGGTGTTCACCTGTGGAGCCGCGTACATTGTCCGTGCCCGGCTGGGTCGACATCCTCTGTTTCTGTCTCTGTGACTGTCTGTCTCTGTGACTATGTGGCTGGACTGGCGGAATCTGCCTCTCTCGTGCAGACCCAAACACTCGCCAGTGGGCTGTCGTATACCTTCCTATACCGTATACTCGCTCGTCGTCTCGCCCGGGCCACCCCTGCGGCCGGACGCCGCCACGGTTGGAACTATAGCAGGATACGGCAAAGAATGACACGGCTCTCGTGACAGATGAATGACAGGGTTGACGAAGGCGCCGCCCGCGTCCGCCTGGTCACGGTGCACGCCGAGGAAGCGGGGCAGAGGCTCGATAATTTCCTGCTGCGGCAACTGCGCGGCGTTCCGCGCACCCGGCTGTACCGGGCGTTGCGCAAAGGGGAGGTGCGGGTCAACAAGGGCCGGGTGCGCGCCGACTACCGACTGGCGGCGGGCGATGTGGTGAGGTTGCCGCCCCTGCGCCAGGCGCCAGCGGTCGAGTCGCCTCCGGTGTCTCGGCGCCTGCAGCACGAACTGGCGGCCAGGATCGTCTACGAGGACGAGGACCTCCTGGTCGTGGACAAGCCCTCGGGTCTCGCTGTGCACGGGGGCAGCGGCCTGAATTTCGGGTTGATCGAGTGCCTGCGCCAAATGCGCCCGGAGGAGCGCTTTCTGGAGTTGGTCCATCGCCTCGACCGGGACACCTCGGGCCTGCTGTTGATCGCCCGGCGGCGCGCGGTCTTGCGCGAACTGCACCGCCTGTTGCGCGAAAAGCAGGTTGAGAAGCGTTACCTGGCCCTGGCCTCGGGCAGTTGGCCGGCGGCCTGTCGCACGGTCGAAGCCCCGCTGGAGAAAAATGTACTGCTGTCCGGTGAGCGCATGGTGCGGGTCAACCGCGAGGGAAAAAGCGCCGTCACGGAGTTTGCCGTGGTCGAGCGTTTTGACCGGGCGACCCTCCTGGAGGCGCGACCGGCGACCGGGCGCACGCACCAGATTCGCGTGCACGCCCAACACGCAGGGCATCCGCTGCTGGGCGACGAAAAATACGGTGACACGACCGGCCTGGCGCGACAGTTGGGGCTCGGCCGGCTCTTTCTCCACGCCAGTGAACTGCGATTCACGCTCGCCGGACGCGACGAGCTGAGATTGCGGGCGCCCCTCGACAGAGGGTTGGAAACCACATTGGAAAAGCTTCGTAGCCAGCTGAAATAACTACATTTATTCGTCAACAAGCAGTGGATTGATGCCGAGTTCCCGCAACAGTCGCGACAGCGCGATGAGCGGGAGACCCTCCAGGCTGGTCGGATCCTCGCCCTGCAGGCGTTCGAACAGCGCGATGCCCTGGCCTTCCACCTTGAAACTGCCGGCACAGTCATAGGGTTGCTCGCGGCGCAGATACTGCTCTATTTCGTCTCGCCGCAGCGCGCGAAAACAGGCCCGGAAGGGCTCGACGTGCACGCGTTCCACCGCCGGGCGGATGCGCACCAGCGCCAGGCCGGTGTAAAAATCCACCGCGCGGCCCGAGCATTCACCCAGTTGTCGCACCGCCGCGTCGTGGCCGCCCGGCTTGGGCAGCAACACTGCGCCACAAGCCGCCACCTGGTCACTGCCGATAACGAGCGCGGCGGGGTGGTTCGCCGCGACTGCCCGGGCTTTGGCCAGTGCCAGGCGCGCCGCCAGGTCCCGCGGTCCCTCTCCCGGTTCCGGTGTCTCGTCGATGCCCGGCGCGACGGCGCGAAACCCGACCCGCAGGCGCTCCAGCAACCTTTTGCGGTAGGGGGAAGTTGAGGCCAGTAGGATCTGCATGTAGTGCCTTAACCGTTGGGAACATGCCCGCAGCGTCACGAGCGTATGCTGCCGCTGGAACCGTGCGGCGACAGGACGTCGCCGCCCCGAGCCTGGCCATGGAAGGCCGCTTTTTGGCGTGTTTCAGCGGGAGCATACGCTCGTGACGCTGAACGCCTCGCACAAATTCAGATTCTGCCACTTCTCGATTGCCGTTTATATTGAGCGGCCGGAGAACTGGTTGTATTCTAAAGAATTTTTTGACAAAGGCACAAACCGCCCCTATGATTCGCGCCATGTTGACCGACCCTCTTCCGACTGCGCTGGATGTTCGCAAGGCGGCGGTGCGCGGAGCGGGAGTCAGCGGCATTTTGCAACCGGGCGAAATGCCACGGTTTCGCGCCATGCTGGCGTCGGACGAGGGGCATATCGAGGCCGATTTGTCCTTCTTCCGGGACGAGGAAAGTCGCTATCTCATCCGCGTGGATGTGAGCGCGGACGTCGAGGTGATCTGCCAGCGCTGTCTGCAGCCCATGCGGGAGCACGTCGGCAGCGACAATACCCTCGCGGTAGTGTGGACGGATGAACAGGCGGCGGCGCTGCCGCGGCGTCTGGATCCGCTGATTGTGCCGGAGCAGATTTGCAACCTGCACGAGCTGGTGGAGGAAGAGCTCATGCTCTCCCTGCGGATGTTCAGTTATCACGATCACGAGGATTGCAAGAACGCTGCCGCGGTCTTTCCCGACCCGGCCGCGGGAGAAAACAGCAAAGAGGCCAGGTCGAATCCCTTTGAGGTACTGGCACAACTCAAGCCGGGCGACACAGATCAGGAGTAAGCATCATGGCAGTGCAGCAGAACAAAAAAACCCGTTCCAGGCGCGGCATGCGCCGGTCCCACGACGCGCTGTCGCGTCCGGTATTGTCGGTGGATCCCACTTCAGGGGAAACCCATCGCCGTCATCATGTGACTGCGGATGGCTTCTACCGCGGCCGCAAAGTCGTCGACACCGATAACGAAGACTGAGCGACGGGCCGCCCCCCGCCTCCCGGCGAACATTGAATTTCGCGCCGTTATCCCGCCCCATCCGTAAACCGCACAGTCGCGGAATACGCAACCCTGGCCGGAGCCGCACGGTGAGCACTGTCAACACGGCCGCGTATTCCGCGGCCGCAATGGCATTGTCCGACCCGTGCGCGCCATGCCGGATCCTGTCACATCGCTGAGGGGGACACCTCTATGTTCCAGGACAAATTCGCGTTCGTGTTCCCCGGGCAGGGCTCGCAGAGCGTCGGCATGCTCGCGCAGGCGCACGAACGATTCGACGCGGTTCGCGAGACTTTCGACGATGCCGGCGAGGCGCTCGGTTACGACGTCTGGGAAACCGTCTGCAACGGGCCGCAGGAAACACTGAATCTCACCGAGGTAACCCAGCCGGTGCTGCTGTGCGCGAGCGTCGCACTCTGGCGCGCCTGGCTCGCCGAGTCCGGGCCCATGCCGGCGCTGATGGCCGGGCACAGTCTGGGAGAATGGTCCGCGCTGGTCTGCGCGGGGGCGCTCGAGTTCAGCGACGCGGTACGGCTGGTGCGCAAACGGGGCGAATACATGCAGAGCGCGGTACCCGTGGGCGAGGGGTCGATGGCCGCGATTATCGGGTTGGAGGACGCGGTTGTGCAGCGGATCTGTGACGAGGTCGCGGCTGAACAGGATGCCGTCCTGGCGCCCGTAAATTTCAATTCACCCGGCCAGGTGGTTATCGCGGGTCATCGGAGTGCCGTGGACTCGGCGCTGGAACAGCTTGCCCGGGCCGGCGCTCGACGCGCGGTGCCCTTGCAGGTGAGTGCCCCTTTCCACACGGAACTGATGCGCCCCGCGGGCGAGCGCCTGGCGGAGGAACTCGCGTCCGTTCAGCTGGAGGCGCCGCGTGTTCCGGTTGTGCACAACGTGCACGCGCGGACCGAAAGCGACCCCGAGCGTATACGACAACTCCTCGTCGAACAGATTTACAGCCCGGTGCAGTGGACGGGATGTGTCGAGAGAATCACGGAAGAGGGCGTGACACACCTGGTCGAGTGCGGACCGGGCACTGTGCTCAGCGGTCTGAACCGGCGCATCGACCGGGCACTGAAGAGCTTTCCGCTGGAGGATCCGGAGGCGCTGTTGACAACCCGGTCCGCCCTGACTTGATGGGCTCTGGCATGAAGGGCTTCGGCTTGAAAGGGACAGCCAATGAGCAGTGATGCGAAGGTAGCGTTGGTCACGGGTGCCAGCCGCGGTATCGGCAAAGCCATTGCGGCGGCACTCGCGGGCGATGGCCTGACGGTGGTCGGCACCGCCACGACGGCGGATGGGGCCGCGGCTGTTTCCGGCACGCTCGGCGAGCTGGGCAATCCGGGCTGCGGCATGGTACTGGACGTGACCGACGAAGACAGCGTCACCGAGGTGACGGCCGCGATCCTCGAACAATATGGCGCGCCGCTCATTCTGGTGAACAACGCGGGGATAACGCGGGACAATATCCTGTTGCGCATGAAGCCGCAGGAGTGGCAGGACGTCATCGACACCAACCTCAGCGCCGTGTACCGCATGAGCAAAGCCTGTGCGCGGGGGATGACAAAGGCACGCTGGGGCCGGATCGTCAACATCACATCCGTCGTCGGCGCCATGGGCAACGCGGGCCAGACAAATTACGCGGCGACGAAATCCGGAACAGAGGGTTTCGCCAGGGCGCTCGCGCGGGAGCTCGGATCCCGCGCCGTGACGGTCAACTGTGTGGCGCCGGGTTTTGTCGACACCGATATGACACGCAACCTGTCGGAGCAACAACGCCTCGAATTGGTACAGCAGATTCCCCTGGGAAGACTCGGGGAGCCGACCGAAATCGCGGCACTCGTCAGCTTTTTGTGCAGCGATGCCGCGGCCTATATCACCGGCGAAACAATACACATCAACGGTGGCATGAATATGGCATAAGGGGTTGAAATGTCTATACAAAGAAGTCACAACGTTGCGCGCCCAAAAAAAGTTATAACTCTCCTGTAAAAACGAGTAAACTGCGCGCTCAAACCTTGGTATGGGTATTCAATCAGCACCGGGAATAACCTCAGGACTCAGGAGTAAAAGACACAATGAGCAGCATTGATGAACGCGTTAAAAAAATCGTGGCTGAGCAGCTTGGCGTAAAAGAGGAAGAGGTGCAGACGGAGGCTTCTTTTGTGGAGGATCTGGGTGCCGACTCCCTCGACACCGTCGAGCTGGTCATGGCGCTGGAGGAGGAATTCGAGACCGAAATCCCCGACGAGGAAGCGGAAAAGATCACCACGGTGAAATTGGCGATCGAGTACATAAACAACAACCTCGCCTGACTTCCGTCTCTGAAACCGATCCAGTGAAAGCCGTTTCTATTGCCGATAGAGCGGCTTTTCTTCTTTACAGCCTGCGTGCGGTAACAGGCTAGTACTCCGGAAACCACACTGGACACTACATTAGAGGAGTCACTTCGTTGAAGGGCAGAAGAGTCGTCGTTACCGGCCTCGGCATGGTCACTTCGATCGGCCATACCGTTGAAGATACCTGGCGCAACATTCTGGCCGGGGTGAGCGGTGCTTCGACCATCGACAGCTTCGACGTGTCCAAATTCAGCACGCAATTCAGTGCGAGTGTGAAAGACTTCGATATATCGGCTTATCTCAGCCCCAAGGAAGCACGCAAGACAGATACTTTCGTCCAGTTCGGCATGGCCGCCGGCATGCAGGCGATGGCGGACGCGGGGCTGGAAGTTACCGAGCAGAGTGCGCCGCGTATCGGCTGTTCCATCGGTTCGGGCATCGGCGGTATCGGGCAGATAGAAAAGAACGCGGAGATCATCCGCACGGCGGGCCCGCGCAAGATTTCACCATTTTTCGTGCCGGGCTCGATCATCAACATGATCGCCGGCAACCTCTCGGTCAAATACAATCTGCAGGGTCCCAACCTGGCCCTGGTGACGGCCTGCACCTCCGGTACGCACAATATCGGGATCGGTGCGCGCCTCATCGCCCAGGGCGATGCCGATGCCATGCTTGTCGGCGGCGCGGAGATGGCGACGACGCCGGTCGGGTTGGGCGGCTTTGCCGCGGCGCGCGCGCTGTCAACCCGCAACGAGGATCCACAGCGGGCCTCGCGACCCTGGGACAGGGATCGGGATGGTTTTGTACTCGGTGATGGCGCCGGCGTGATGTTGCTCGAGGAGTACGAGCAGGCCAGGTCGCGCGGCGCCCGCATCTACGGAGAACTGCTCGGATTCGGTATGAGTGGTGATGCGCATCACATGACGCTGCCGCCGGAGGACGGCCGCGGTGCCGCGCTGTCCATGCGCAACGCTATCGAAGACGCCGGTGTGCCGCTGCACAGCATCAACTACATCAACGCCCACGGTACCTCCACCGGTGCCGGCGATCTCGCCGAGAGCCGCGCCATCGAAACTGTCATGGGCTCCGCCGCGGATCAGGTTGCGGTCAGTTCCACCAAATCCATGATCGGCCATCTACTGGGTGCCGCCGGGTCCGTCGAGGCCATTTTCTCGCTGCTGGCCCTGCGCGACCAGGTGGCGCCGCCGACCATCAATCTCGACAATCCCGACGAGGGCTGTACGCTGAATTTCGTGCCCCATACCGCCCGGGAACTCGCCATACACTGCGTCCTTTCCAACTCCTTCGGATTCGGTGGCACCAACGGTTCCCTGCTTTTCAGCAAGCTCGATTGACCCGGCGGCGTGTCCGACGAAACTGTGATCTGGGTGGACGGCGCGCCGGCGCGCGCCATGCCACTGCCGGACAGGGGCCTCGAGTTCGGCGACGGGCTGTTTGAAACCCTGCTCGTGGCTGACGGCCGCGCGCTGTACCCGGATCTGCACCTCCAGCGCCTCGAGCGCGGCCTGGGGGTACTCGGTTTCCCACGCTGTCGCGGGGAGGTCGAATCCTGCCTCGATATTGCAACGTCCGGCATAGCGCAACAGCACTGGTCGTGGGCGTCGCTGCGGCTCACAGTCACCCGCGGCGGAGGACCGCGCGGGTATGCGCCTCCGGCGTCGCCGAGGCCGCGCATTCTCGCCCAGGCGAGCCCCTTGCACCGCGACTGCCGGACACTGCAGAGCCCGGCGAGACTCGTTCAAGCCGCGATACGTCTGCCCTGGCAACCGGCGCTCGCGGGTATCAAGCACTTGAACCGGCTGGAGCAGGTACTGGCGGCGCAGGAGGGGCGCCGGCGGGGTGCCGACGAAGTTTTGATGCTGGACACCTTCGAGGCCCTCGCGGGCGTTGCGGCGGGGAGCCTGTTCTTGCGCCGCGACAATGTCCTGTCGACGCCAAAGGTGGATGGCTGTGGCGTTGCGGGCACCCGGCGCGAACTGGTCATGCAGCGCTGGGCGTCGGCGGTCGGGCTGGAGGTGGCAGAGGCGCGGCTTACAATCGACGACCTGGCGGGCGCCGACGAGGTATTCTACAGCAACGCCCTCTGCGGCGTGCGCCCGGTCGCCGCGGTGGACAGCCTGGTCTGGAACGAGCACAGCGCCTGTGAAGCGCTGTTCCAGCAGTTTGTGGGGAGCTGCCGTGATACGCGGCCTCTTGCTTGCATCGCTGATCGCAGTCGCCCTGGGAACCCTGGCGGGGATGGAATTGCTGCGCCGCTGGGAAGCGCCCCTGCAGATACCGCCGGGCGGCTATCGATTCACGGTCGCGGCGGGCGACTCCCTGAGCAGCGTCGCCCGCCGCCTGCACGCGGAGGGTGTGCTGCCCCATCCGCGGTTGCTGACACTCTATGGCCGGATGACCGGCCAGGACCAGCAGATCAAACGCGGGGAGTACCTGCTGCCGGAGTATGCGACGGCGCTACAGGTACTGCAGCTACTGCACCGCGGCCGGGTCGTCGAGTACCAGGTGACATTGCCCGAGGGTATTACCCTGGCGCGGGCGCTGCGCATACTGTCCCGTCACGAGGCGCTGCATGCGGTGTTGTCCGGCCCGGGCGATCCCCGTCTGCTGGAACTCGCCCGGCCTCATGCCACCGCCGAGGGACTGTTCTTTCCCGACAGTTATCGCTTCACACGGGGCGCCACGGATTTCGAAATCCTGCGGCGCGCGCACCGCGCGATGAACGAAATACTCGCGGCCGAGTGGCGCGGGCGCGCGTCGGAACTGCCCTACGCCAGTCCGTACGAGGCGCTCATCATGGCTTCCATTATCGAGCGGGAGACGGGCCTTCCGGCGGAGCGGCGCAGGATCGCCGGTGTGTTCGTGCGGCGCCTGCAGCGCGGCATGCGTCTGCAGACCGACCCGACAGTAATCTACGGTCTCGGCGAGACGTTTGACGGCAACCTGCGGCGCAGTCACCTGGCCGATGCCGGCAACCGCTACAATTCCTACCGGCACCATGGCCTGCCGCCGTCGCCCATCGCGCTGCCGGGCCGCGCCGCCGTCCATGCGGCGCTCCACCCCGAGCCCGGCGATGCGCTGTATTTTGTCGCACGGGGGAATGGCGGACACGTGTTCAGCGCCACGCTTGCGGAGCACAGAAAAGCCGTGCGTAAATACCAGTTGGACCGGCGCGAAAACTATCGGTCGGCGCCACCGGTGAGCCGCTGACATGACCATGCGAGGATTATTCATAACCGTCGAGGGAATCGAGGGGGTCGGCAAATCGACCAATATCGCGTTCCTGCTGGAGCAGTTGCGCAGCAGCGGCGTCGATGTCCTCGCCACCCGTGAGCCGGGAGGCACCGCGGTGGGCGAGGAAATCCGCCGTGTGTTACTCGAGGTTCGCGATGGGTCGATGTCTTCGCTCAGCGAACTGCTGCTGATCTTCGCCGCTCGCGCCCAGCACATCGAGGAAGTGATCGAACCGGCGCTGGCGGCGGGACACTGGGTATTGTGCGATCGTTTCACCGACGCCACCTATGCCTATCAGGGTGGGGGTCGCGGTATCGATACACACTTGATACGGCAGGTCGAGGAACTGGTCCAGGGGCCGTTGCGGCCCGATTACACGCTGCTTCTCGACATCGATGCGCAAGCCGGTCTGGAAAGGGCCCGGGAAAGGGGTGAACTCGACCGTATCGAGCGCGAGGCCGTGGTGTTCTTTGAACGCGTGCGACGGCGCTACCTGGAACTCGCTCAAGCCGCCGGGGGTCGCTACCACATCGTCGATGCGGGGAGGCCGTTGGCGGAGGTACAACAGCAGGTGGCGCAACTGGGCGCCGAGCTCCTGGACTGCTGGCACGGCCGGCGCGCGACGCAAGCATGATCCTCCAGGGACTGCCCGCGACAAGTACGCCATTTCCCTGGCACGCCGAAGCCTGGCAGCGACTGGAGCAACAGCGCCGCGACGCGCAGTTGCCGCACGCACTGCTGCTCGCCGGACCGCCCGCCACGGGCAAGTCAGCCTTCGCGCTGGCACTGGCACGCTGGCTGCTGTGCTCCGCGCCGGAGGCGGCGCAAAACTGTGGCCGGTGTCACGCCTGCGCATTGAGCGCCGCGGGCAATCACGGCGACCTGAAGTGGGTACAGCCCGCGGCTAACAGCCGTTTCATAAAAATTGACCAGGTGCGCGACGCGGTGGCGTTTTCCCAGGGTACCGCGTCCTTCGGTCCGCGCCAGGTGATTGTCTTTGCCCCCGCCGACACCATGAACGTCAACGGTTTCAACGCCCTCCTCAAATCACTGGAAGAGCCGGCGCAGGAAACGTATCTGCTGCTGGTCTGCGACCGCATGGACGCGGTACCGGCGACGATCCGCTCGCGCTGCCAACTGGTGCGACTGCCCGCGCCGGGGCGCGTGGCGAGCCGGTCATGGCTCAGTGCTCACCTGGGCAGCGGGGCGGACGTCGAGGCGTTACTGGAACTGGCCGATAACAGCCCGTTGCTCGCAGCGGATCTGTTTCGCGATGACGCCGTCGAGGATGTGAAGTCCCGCCGCCTGGCCATGGCGGCGCTGGTCGCAGGTCGCGCTTCGCCGGATGCTGTTCGCAACTTCTGGAAAGAGACGGAGCCACAGGCATTTCTCGATGAAGTGGCGGGCGAGCTGCGCCGGCTGCTGCGGGCGCTGCCCGCCGGCGGGTTGCAGGGCCCCTTCGGCCGAACCGCCTTTCACCTGCTCGACGAAATAACCGGACTCCAACGGGCCATCACGGGCGGGGCCAACCCGGGAATGCCGTTGCTGGTTGATTATATGCTGGCAAAATGCCACAGGCAGTTGGGCGGCGCGCCCCGCGGTGATAGTATCTGACGCAATTGCTGGGGGTACGGCATATGAACGAGACCAAATCCAATAGCCGCAATGGCATTCTGTCACTGACGATCAGGGACAAGGCGGTGCTCTATTCGGCCTATATGCCGTTCCTTGAAAACGGCGGGCTGTTCGTGCCGACGAATAAAGCGTACGACGTCGGCGACGAGGTATTCATGCTGTTGACGCTGATGGACGAGGCCGAGAAGATTCCTATCTCGGGGCGGGTCGTGTGGGTAACGCCGCGCGGGGCCCAGGGGAATCGTACGGCGGGTATCGGGGTGCAGTTCAGCGAGCAGGACACGGCGGCCAACGCCAAGATCGAAAATCACCTGGCCGGGTCGCTATCGTCCGATCGGCCGACGCACACCATGTGAACGCACTGCGCAACCGATCTTCAGGTAATTTAGGGAAAGTCATTCCAACGTCTTGATTTTCATTGATACATAGTAAAAAAATGGGTCCCGAAAGGGACCCACCAAGACCATTAGGAGTGAAACATAAAGGAATTGCTTCCGTTACAGAGCACTTCTAGTGCCCTTGTGACTGCCCGTTAAAACTAGGGGATAGGCAGGCACCCCTTAAGTATCGCTCAATTCCGGTAATTTTCCACACAAGAATTACCCATTTTTTAAAATAAATAGCTATACATTAGCCCGTTTATGTAATCAAAAAGATATATGGTTGCCCCATGTCCGGATCGAGCCCGTTCCTGTGCGGCATCATCGAGGGATTCTACGGACGTCAGTGGTCCTTTGAGATGCGTTTGGCCTACGCCCGCTACCTGGCATCGGCGGGACTTGACGCCTGCATCCATTGCCCCAAGGGCGATCCCTACCTGCGGCGTCGCTGGCAGGACGACTGGCCGTCACAGTGGTGGCGGGAATTGCGGGAACTCGCCGCTACCTACCGCAGCTTCGGGGTGGCCTGGGGAGTGGGGCTTTCGCCCTTTGCGTTGTACCTCGCTTACGGCGCCGCCGAGCGCGAGCAGCTGCGGCGCAAGATCATGCAACTCGCCGAACTCGACGCACCCCTGCTGGCGGTGTTGTTCGATGATATGCCCGGCGACGCTGACGCACTGGCGTCGCGCCAGGCGGCCATTGTCGCCGATATCGTCGATTGGACCGGGGGGCAGCAGCGCCTGCTGGTCTGCCCGACCTACTATTCCTTTGATCCGGTTCTCGAGCGGTATTTCGGCCGGCGCCCGGCGGACTACTGGGAGCAGCTGGGAAAGGAGCTGCCGGACCAGGTCGGCGTATTCTGGACGGGTAACGAAGTCTGTTCGGAATCGATTGCCGCGGAAGATGTCCGCGAGATCAATCGGCGGCTGGGGCGGCCGGTGACCCTGTGGGACAACTATCCCGTCAACGACGGCCCCGAGCGCAGCAATTATCTGTACACCAGTCCCCTGAGCGGGCGCTCGCCGGCCCTGGGCGATCTCCTGGAGGGCCACTTTTGTAACCCGATGAATCAGGCTTTGCTCTCGCTGCCGGCACTCTCCGGCCTGGCGCGCTTGTACGGCCGGCCGGGCTTGTGTGACGAATCACTGGAGGAGGCTCTGGGCGCCGGTGTCATGCGACGCCTGCGGGTCGACGGGCCCCTGTTCGAAAAGGAGGGGTTGCGTGGACTGGGCGACGAGCGCCGCCGGCAACTGGCTGCCCGGTACGAGGCGCTGCCGGGTATGGCGGCAACGGAAATTGCCGCATGGCTGCGCGGCGAGTACGCTTTTGATCCCGCCTGCCTCACGGATTGACTGCCGGGCCCGGTCGGGTGCAATCCGGTCCCGTGCCGTCTGGTCCAGCGCAAACCCGCGCGGCAGGCGGCCTGCAGGGGCGCGATAGTTGATCGGGAGGGGGCTTTGTGGCAGAATCGCGGCTCTTGCGACGGGCCCCGATGACTGAATTTTACGCGCCTCTAAATCCTGATTAATCAATCAGTTAGGGTTGTTTTATGCCGTTGGTTCTAGCTGACATTGGGCGGGTTTGTTGCTGAAGCGGAAGTGGCGGAATTGGTAGACGCGCTGGATTTAGGTTCCAGTGCCGCAAGGCGTGAGAGTTCGAGTCTCTCCTTCCGCACCATATCAACAAGGGCAGGGCGACTTCGTCACGCGGGCGAAACCGCTCGCGATCAGTGGCTATGCGGACGTCCCGGCACGGCTCTGACACAATGAGGAATGACGATGCAGGTTTCAATTGAAACGACTTCGGGTCTGGAGCGACGTCTGACGGTGGGTGTGCCCGCCGAGCGCGTCGACGTCGAGGTGGACAACCGTCTGCAGAAGGCCGCGCGCGACGTTCGCCTGCCGGGGTTCAGGCCGGGCAAGGTGCCGATGAAGGTCATGCGCCAGCGTTTTGGCGAGGGGGTACGCCAGGAAGTGCTGGGCGAGGTGATGAGCCAGTCCTTTCAGGAAGCCGTCATGCAGGAGGAACTGCGCCCCGCGGGCCAGCCCAGCATCGAGCCCCGGAATATGGCGCCCGGCAATGACCTGGAGTACGTCGCCACGTTCGAGATTTTCCCCGAAGTGGAACTGGTGGAACTGCAGGGTCTGGAGGTGCAAAAACCCGTTGCCGAAGTCGGCGACGAGGACGTGGACCATATTATCGAGGTGTTCCGCAAGCAACAGGGCAGTTGGGAGCCTGTCGAGCGGGCGGCCGCGGAGGGCGACAAGGTCAACATCGATTACGCCGGAACCCGCGACGGAGAATCCTTCGAGGGGGGCAGCGCCGAGGGCGCGGACCTGGAGCTGGGTAGCGGGCGGATGATTCCCGGCTTCGAGGACGGCATCATCGGTATGCAGCCGGGCGAAGAAAAAACCCTGCAGCTGACGTTTCCCGAGGATTATCAGGATGAGACCCTGCGCGGGGCGGCGGCGGAGTTTCGCGTCAAGCTGAACAGCGTGCAGGAACTGGTGCCGGCGCCGCTGGACGAAAACCTGTTCGCCATGTACGGCGTGGAGGAGGGCGGCCTCGAACAATTCCGCAGGGAAGTGGCCGACAACATGTCCCGGGAACTGAAAAACGCCATACACGGCAAAGTCAAGCAACAGGTCATGGACGCCCTGCTGGAGGCGCACCAGTCACTGGAGGTGCCGCGCGCCCTGGTCCAGCAGGAAATCGGCGTGATGCGCAATCAGATGTTCCAGCAGTTCGGCGGTGCGGGCAACCAGGACCTCGATCTGGAGTCCCTGCTGCCCGACGACATGTTCAGCGAGAACGCCGAGCGGCGGGTCAAGCTGGGCCTGGTAATGGCGGAAGTGATTTCCAGGGAGGAACTCAGGGCCGATGCCGAGCGCGTGCGGGAAAGTATTGAGGAGCTGGCCTCCACGTACCAGAACCCGCAGGAGGTGATCGACTACTATTACGGCAACCAGCAGCAGCTCGCCGCTGTCGAATCCAGGGTGCTGGAGGATCAGGTGGTCGAAAAAATGCTCGACAACGCGAAGATTATAGAGAAGCCTTGCACGTATCAGGAGGCAATCAGCCAGGCGCAAGCGGAAGGCTGATCGCAGCGGCGGGGGCGCTGTCAGCGCGCTCGTGCCGGACAATCATTTATTTACCGGGAACAGCACTCATGGCACATCAATTCGACGGGCAGCGCGACGATACGATCAGGAACCTGGGCCTCATACCCATGGTGGTGGAGCAGACCGCCCGCGGCGAGCGCTCTTACGATATTTTCTCCCGCCTTCTCAAGGAGCGCGTCATCTTCGCGGTGGGCCAGGTGGAGGACCAGATGGCGAATCTCATCGTCGCTCAGTTGCTGTTCCTCGAATCCGAGAACCCGGACAAGGACGTACACCTGTACATCAATTCACCGGGGGGATCGGTGACGGCCGGGATGTCCATTTACGACACGATGCAATTCATCAAGCCGAATGTCAGTACAATGTGCGTGGGCCAGGCCGCGTCCATGGGAGCGTTCCTGCTCTGCGGCGGCGCGACCGGCAAGCGCTTCTGCCTCCCCAACGCGCGCATCATGATTCACCAGCCCATGGGGGGCACCCAGGGTCAGGCCACCGACATCGATATCCACGCCAGGGAGATCCTGCTCGTGCGCCAGCGGCTGAACGAACTGATGGCCCAGCACACAGGCCAGCCGCTGGAGGTGATCGAACGGGATACCGAGCGCGACCGCTTCATGGACGCACATCAGAGCGTGGAATACGGCCTGATTGACGAGGTTGTCGAGAGCCGCAAGAAGCCCGCGGCTTAAATCAACATTACGTGATTTAGTTCCTATTTGGACTTGCAAACACTGCTCAAAAACAGCATCTTAGGGCCATATCCTGATGAAGCGGACACATTCTGGAACGTAGGGCGGTTGCATGAGTGACGAAACTACAACTGGCGGCGACGACGGCGGCAAGTTGCTGTACTGTTCCTTTTGCGGCAAGAGCCAGCACGAGGTTCGCAAGCTGATTGCCGGCCCCTCGGTGTTCATCTGTGATGAATGCGTGGACCTCTGCAACGATATTATCCGGGAAGAAGTTCAGGAGAGCAGCAGTGGCGCACAGCAGGACCACCTGCCGGTGCCCCATGAGATCAATGCGATTCTCGACGAGTATGTGATCGGCCAGAAAAGCGCCAAGAAAGTGCTGTCCGTCGCTGTCTACAATCACTACAAGCGCCTGCGCTACAGCCAGGGCCGGGATGATGTGGAACTCAGCAAGAGCAACATCCTGCTGGTGGGCCCGACCGGAAGCGGCAAGACGCTGCTTGCGGAGACGCTCGCACGGCTGCTGGACGTACCGTTCACCATCGCGGATGCCACGACGCTCACCGAAGCGGGCTATGTCGGTGAGGACGTCGAGAACATCATCCAGAAACTGCTGCAGAAGTGTGACTACGACGTGGACAAGGCCCAGGTCGGCATTGTCTATATCGACGAGATCGACAAGATTTCGCGCAAGTCGGACAACCCGTCCATCACGCGGGATGTCTCCGGCGAAGGCGTGCAGCAGGCGCTGCTCAAGCTGATCGAGGGCACCGTGGCCTCGGTGCCGCCGCAGGGGGGCAGAAAACATCCCCAGCAGGAGTTCCTGCAGGTGGACACCTCCAACATCCTCTTTATTTGCGGCGGCGCCTTTGCCGGCCTGGACAAGGTGATTCGCACCCGGTCCGAAAAGGGCGGCATCGGCTTCGGGGCCGAGGTGAAGAGCAAGGACGAAAGCGGTAACGTCGGCGAGGTGCTGTCGCAACTGGAGCCCGAGGATCTGGTGCAGTACGGCCTGATCCCCGAATTTGTCGGGCGCTTGCCGGTGATTGCGACCCTGGAAGAGCTGGACGTTACCGCGCTGGTGCAAATCCTGACGGAACCGAAGAATTCTCTCACCAAGCAGTACAGCAAGTTGTTCGACATGGAGAATGTCGAGGTCGATTTTCGCGAGGACGGCCTGCGAGCCATTGCCGAGCGCGCGATGGAGCGCAAGACGGGCGCTCGCGGCCTGCGCTCGATACTCGAGGGCGTATTGCTGGACTCGATGTACAACATTCCCTCACGTGACGATGTCAGCAAGGTCGTCATCGACGAGTCAGTCATACGCGGTGATTCCGAACCGCTCCTTGTCTACCAGAACAGCGAGCCCACGGCCAAGGCGGCTGACGAGTAGCCGCCCCCGGCGCCCGGGCACATCCCGTGGGAGGTGCCGACTGAGGGGCCGTGCACTTGGAAAGCGCTGTACCCGCCCCCATATGGGTAACAGTCACAATTGTTCCCCAAACCCCGGAGATATGTATGGGTTCTTCGTCAGTCATTGAACTGCCATTGCTGCCGCTGCGCGACGTCGTGGTGTATCCACACATGGTGCTTCCGCTCTTCGTCGGCCGTGAAAAGTCGATCGAGGCCCTGGAAGACGCGATGGCCAACGACAAGCAGGTGCTGCTGGTTGCTCAGCGCAATGCCGCGGAGGACGATCCCGCCGTCGACGACATCTATCAGGTGGGCACCGTTTCCAACATCCTGCAGCTGCTGAAATTGCCGGACGGCACCATCAAGGTACTCGTGGAAGGCGGATTCCGCGCCGCGTTGCTGAATGTCGACGACAGCGGCAGCTTCGCGGTAGCCAGTGTGCGTGAAATTCTCAGTGACGACATTCCGGAACAGGAAGTAGAAGCGCTGCTGCGCTCCTCGGTCACGCAGTTCGAAAAGTATGTGAATCTCAGCAAGAAGGTGCCGGCGGAAGTTCTGACATCATTGACGGGAATCGACGAGCCGGGCCGTCTGGCGGACACAATTGCCGCTCACATGAGCGTCGATCTGGAGCAAAAGCAGAATATCCTCGAAATAGCGGACATCCGCACGCGACTGGAGCACCTCATGGGGCTCATGGAAGCGGAAATCGACGTATTCCAGGTTGAAAAGCGCATTCGCGGTCGTGTCAAAAAGCAGATGGAGAAAAGCCAGCGCGAGTACTACCTGAACGAGCAGATGAAGGCCATCCAGAAAGAGCTGGGCGATATGGACGAGGCGCCCAATGAACTGGATGAGCTGCAGGCGCGGATCGACGCGGCGAAAATGCCCGATGAGGCCCGGGAAAAAGCCGAGACCGAACTGGGCAAACTGAAGATGATGTCGCCGATGTCGGCCGAGGCATCCGTGGTCCGCAGTTATGTCGACTGGATGGTGAGCGTCCCCTGGTCCAAGCGCAGCAAGGTCAAGCACGACCTGAACCGCGCTTCAACGATCCTGGACGAAGACCACTACGGGCTGGAAGAAGTCAAGGATCGCATCGTGGAGTACCTCGCGGTGCAGAAGCGCGTGCGCAAGCTGAAGGGTCCGGTACTCTGCCTGGTGGGACCGCCCGGGGTGGGCAAGACTTCACTGGGTGAGTCCGTGGCCCGGGCCACGAACCGCAAGTTCGTGCGCATGGCCCTCGGCGGAGTGCGCGATGAGGCCGAAATCCGCGGGCACCGGCGCACGTATATCGGATCCATGCCCGGGAAACTCCTGCAGAAAATGGCAAAGGCAGGGGTGAAAAACCCGCTGTTTCTGCTCGACGAGATCGACAAGATGGGCATGGACCACCGGGGAGATCCCGCCTCGGCCATGCTCGAGGTGCTGGACCCGGAGCAGAACCACGCTTTCAACGACCATTACCTGGAGGTCGATTACGACCTGTCGGATGTCATGTTCGTGTGTACCTCCAACACGATGAACATACCGGACGCACTGCTCGACCGCATGGAGATCATCCGGATTCCGGGTTACACGGAAGATGAAAAGGTCAATATCGCCGAGCGCTTCCTGCTGCCCAAGCAGATCAAGCTCAACGGCTTGAAAGCGGACGAACTCGCTTTTTCGCAGGAATCGATCATAGATATCATCCGCTACTACACGCGCGAAGCGGGTGTGCGGTCGCTGGAGCGCGAGATCGCCAAGATTTGTCGCAAAATGGTCAAGGCCATCACACTGGGCGAGGAGAAGGCCGGCACCACCCTGTCAGCGGACATGCTGCCGGACCTGCTTGGCGTGCGCAAATACAACTACGGTATCGCCGAGGAAGACAACAAGATTGGCCAGGTTACCGGTTTGGCATGGACCTCGGTCGGCGGTGAATTGTTGACCATCGAAGCCGTGGCCGTCGCCGGCAAGGGCAGGCATGTAAAAACCGGTTCCCTCGGTGATGTGATGCAGGAATCGATTCAGGCCGCGACGACAGTGGTGCGCAGTCGTTCCCAGATGCTCGGCATTCCGGCGACGTACCACGAAAAACACGACGTACATATCCACGTGCCCGAGGGCGCCACCCCCAAAGACGGGCCGAGTGCCGGCGTGGCCATGTGTACGGCGCTCGTTTCGGTACTCACGGAAATTCCGGTTCGGGCCGACGTTGCCATGACGGGTGAAATCACCCTTCGCGGCGAAGTACTGCCCATCGGTGGCTTGAAGGAAAAGTTGCTGGCGGCGCGCCGCGGCGGCGTCAAAACCGTCATTATTCCAAAAGAGAATGAACGCGACTTGAAAGAGGTCCCCGACAATATCAAGGAGGATCTCGAAATCCGACCCGTCAAATGGATCGACGAGGTACTGGCGATAGCGCTTGAGCATATGCCCGAACCCCTCAGTGACGAGGAGTTCCTGGCGGACTCCGTGGCCGCTGCGAGCGACGGCGACAGTAACGAAAAAAATCGCATAAACACCCATTGACCTGTCGATCAATGTTGACCGCACTTTATTGTCTGGTATAAAGTGCGGCTCCTAAGCGTGGTGCTGTTCCCGCGCCTCGCGCCAAATGCGCGGGTCCACGCAAGGTGGCATGGGAACGCCGTATGACTGGCAGCCATGGCCAGCTTTGCCAGAATCAGGAATCGACTCCGCAAATTTTCTCAAAGGGGACAAGTGTGAATAAGACTGAACTGATTGATGCCATTGCCGCGGCAGCTGACCTGCCCAAAGCCTCTGCAAGCCGCGCGCTCGATGCCGTCGTTGACAATATCACCGACGCACTGAAAAAGGGCGACCAGGTCTCCCTGGTCGGATTCGGTACATTTTCCGTCAAGCATCGCAACGCGCGTACCGGTCGCAATCCACAGACGGGCGCGACGATTGAGATCAGCGCGTCGAACGTGCCGAGCTTCAAAGCCGGCAAGGCCTTGAAAGACGCAGTCAATTCCTGATTGTACCGGCGCGCCGACGCTGATCGGCGGCTATAGATCCGGCTCCTCCACGGGGGTGGTATATCCCCGTGGTCAGCAGAAGGCGCACCTACAAGTGCGCTTTTTTTATGGTTACGGGTGACCTCCATGCTTCAAGATATACGCCAGAACGTAAGGGGAACGGGCGCAAAGATCATTATCGGCCTGATCGTCGCTTCATTCGCGCTGTTTGGTATAGAGTCGGTTCTGTTCGGCGGCGGCGGTAATACCATTGCCGAGGTCAACGGTGAAGAGATTGGCCAGCGGCAATTGCAGCAGGCGATAGTCACTCAGCAAAACCGCCTGATTCAAATGATGGGGGAGAACTTCGACCCCGCCATGCTGGAAGAGAGTCGCCTTCGGAACCAGGCCCTGGAAGCGATCATATCCCGCAAACTGCTCATCCAGTCCGCCGAAGAGATGGATCTGCACATATCGAAGGAAGAGATCGGCCGCGTTCTGGGCGCAATGGAGCAGTTTCAGGTAGACGGCGAATTCTCCCCGGAGCTTTTCAAACGGATACTCGCAGACAACGGTTACACACCCGCATCGTTCCAGGATAGTCTGCGCGGCGACCTGCTGCTCAACCAGATTCGCACCGGGCTTGCAGCCAGTGAATTTGCCACGCCCGCGGAACTGTCACTGACGGCCCGCAGCGCTGCGGAAAAGCGCGATTTTCGCTATCTGACCATTCCCGGCGAGTCGGTAGAGGCCCGGGATGAAGTCGGCGAAGCGGAGATCGAAGCCTACTACGAGGAACACCGGTCGGAGTTCATGACCGAAGAGGCGGTAGACGTCGCCTATATCGAAGTTGACCTGGACGAGTTTCGTCAGCCCGTCGAGGAAGCGGCGCTGCGCGATGCCTATGAGGTCGCCCGCGGAGATCTGCCTGCGCCAACGGAGAATCGTGTTTCGCACATTCTGTTCGTTGAGGAGCAGGGCAGCGCGTTGCAGCAACAAATCGACGAAGCGCGGGCAATGCTCGCCGACGGTGTCGAGTTTGCCGAAGTGGCCCGGCGTCTCTCCGACGATGCGGGTTCCGCCACCAGGGGAGGCGATCTCGGCTATTCTTCCGGTGACGCGTTTCCCGAAGCAATGGAACAGGCTGTAGCGGAGCTGGATGTCGGTGAAGTATCCGAGCCGGTGCAAACCGATGCCGGTACCCATCTGGTGCTCGTGACGGAACGGCGTGATGTCGAAACGCCCACCTTCGAGGAAATGCGTCCACAGCTTCTGGATAAGCTGCAATCCGAGGAGGCCCGTGTCGAGTTGCTGCGCACGGTGGAAGACCTCAGGAACCTGGCATTCAACGCCGGCGATCTGCAACTGGTTTCCGAGGAGCTCGATCTCGAAGTGACCCAGCAGGCCGGCGTAACACGATCCCGCGGAGAGGGCCCGTTTGCCAACGATGCGGTGCGCGAGGCGGCGTTTTCATCCGAGGTGCTGGAGCAGGGGTACAACAGTGAAGTCATCGAACTCGCACCGGACCGTTTCGTTGTGCTGCGTGTACGTCAGCATCATCCGCCCCGGCCCAGGCCATTGGATGAAGTCCGGGAAACCATTGTCGCCGCCATACAGGAGGAAGCTGCCCGCGAACAGCTCGCGGCCGAGGCGGAGCGAATGCTCGCCCGGTTGCGCGACGGGGCCGCAATAGACGAACTGGCCGAAGCCTCCGGATACGAATGGCAGGTGGAAATCGGCGCGGGTCGCCGCGGTTTCGCCGTATCGCCGGAAGTTCTCGGCCGGGTGTTCGCGTTGCCCGCCCCCGCGGAGGAGGATGCGATCAACGACTACCTGATCACGCAGGCCGGCGACGCGGTCGTTGTCCAGTTGATACGGGTGCGCCGCGGCGATTACGAATCCCTGCCCGAAGAAGAGCAGAAACAACTGCAAGATCAGATCGCGGCTGAATATGCCAATCTTGTGAATGCCGAATACCGCATGGCGCTGCGCCGCACCGCCGAAATCAATGTAATGTGATACCAAGAGGTCTCGATGTCCAGAAAAGTACTCACGCTCAATCAGATTTCCACCAAGGGTCTGGAGCGATTGCCGCGCGAAGGCTACGAAATCGCCAGCGAATTCGCCCATCCCGACGCGATTCTGCTGCGCAGCCACAAGCTGTCGGAAGATGAAATTCCGCAATCCGTCCTGGCCATCGCGCGCGCGGGTGCGGGTGTCAACAATATTCCCGTAGAGGCCTGCACCGACCGCGGGATCCCGGTATTCAACTCCCCGGGCGCCAATGCCAATGCGGTCAAGGAACTGGTGGCGGCCGGACTGTTACTGGGCTCCCGCGGCGTGATCGATGGCATCAACTACGTCACTACGTTGTCGGGGATTCGCGATGGCGTCGAGTTGAACAAGACTCTTGAAGCGAACAAGAAGAAATTCAAGGGCAATGAACTGGCCGGTAAGACCCTCGGCGTGGTGGGGCTCGGTGCGATCGGCTCGCGGGTCGCGGAAATGGCGCTCACACTCGGCATGGACGTCATCGGTTACGACCCGAAACTGTCGGTGGACGCGGCATGGCTCCTGCCCAGCCAGGTTCGCAAGGCGGACTCCCTGGCGGCGCTGTTCGGGCGTTGCGACTACATCAGCCTGCATCTGCCGGTGCTGGATTCCACGCGCGGCATCATCAATGCCGAACTGCTGGGCGCGGTGCGACCCGGAGCGTGCCTGCTCAATTTCGCGCGTGCAGGAGACGATCGACCAACCGGCATTGATCGATGCGCTGGATAACGGTCACTTGCGCAGCTATATTGCCGACTTCCCGACGCCGGAACTGATCGGGCGCGAGGATGTGATTCTGACGCCTCATATCGGCGCCAGTACCGACGAGGCCGAGGACAACTGCGCCATTATGGCCGCTGACCAACTGCGCGATTTTCTGGAGAACGGAAATATTCGCAATTCCGTGAATTTCCCGACCCTGCAGCTCGAGCGCGTCACGGGCTGCAGGCTGTCCGTCAGCAATGACAATGTCCCCAAGATCCTCGGCAGGGTGCTGTCAATTCTGGCGGACGAGGACATCAATGTCATCGATATGCTGAACAAGAGCCGGGACAAGATCGCCTACAACCTGATTCGATATCGACCCCGGCCCCAAGGAGGCGGTGCTGGATCGCCTGCGCAGTATCGACGGCGTCATCAATGTCAGACTGATCGGCGACTGCGCCTGAGCGTTACTGCGTATCGTCGTAGAGTTCCTGCGCCCCGGGCGCGATGTACAAACCCTGTTCCGCCGGGCTCAGCGTGGCGGATCCGTGCCACGGCAGCAGCCGCTGGTCGGCGTGACTGTGAAAGTCGAGAAACGGATACTTGATGATGTCGAAATAGGGTGAGTAGTCGAAATCGCTCGGTGTGCACAGCTTGGGGTTGCGCATGAACAGCTGCACGCGACCATCTCGAACTCTCTTGACCAGCGGCAGGATCGGAAACTGTATAGTCCCGAAAGCCTCCGCAATCATCGTCGAGCAGACGGTATGCGTATTTTCCCCGGGCGCCGCCGTGAACAGTGATGAGCGCCAGCGCCGCGGCATTATGGACCAGGGAAACAAAAAGCGGGCGAGATCGAATATCTGCCGCACATCGTAAGCGGTGCCCAGGCGCCCGATAGCGTAGGCTATCACCTTCTGGCCGTCGCTGTGGCCGAGGCCCCGCGGCCGACAGATTCTGAGGTGTTCTCCCCGATAGACCGCCAGGGGGCGCACGACTGTCCCCACGCCCAGTTCGCTCTCGATGATCAATTGCCGGTCCGGATTGCCGCGGTAGTGGCGCCCGATGTCTTCCCTCAGTAACGGGTCTTCGATATCGTGCAATTTGCCGATGTAGAGCGCCGCATGGGACCAACTGCTCTGTGTGATCACCTTGATGACGTCGCTGACCCTCGAACGCCCCTCCACGAGCAGGATGTCGCAGGGCCTCAGCTCGTGTCTGATTCTTTCGAAATCACTCAGGGGCGTGTGCGGCAAAGGGCGCTTGTGTTTGAGCCATTTGACAACAGCGCCGCGCATCCAGTTAATCATGGATATCACCGTTGCTGTGACAGCTATTGTTATATCGCAGCATTGCCGCGTAAACCAGAGGACCCGCCATGAGTGATGAACTTGAACACATCGAGCAAGAAGTTAACAGGGGCCGGAATTTTGACGAGCCGCCCCTGCACCTGTGGGATCCCGCACTCAGTGGCGACATTCCCATTCGCATTACCCGGGACGGGGAGTGGTATCACGATGGCGGCCGCATTGAACGCGAGTCACTTGTGCGTTTGTTCGCCAGTATACTGCGGCGGGAGGAGGACGGTGAATACTACCTGGTGACGCCGGTGGAAAAGTGGCGCATCGAGGTAGACATGCACCCATTGCTGGTAACGGACGTCGAGACCGTGCCGGGCGCGGCGGATGCCGAACTGCAAGTGACACTGAATACGGGCAAGCAGTTTGTGGTGAGCGAGGAAAACCCCCTTTTCTCGAGCCCGCGGTGGATAATGTTGCGGCCATGCGTCTTCCCCACGGCCTCTCGGCGCTGTTTTCCCGTCCCGCCTGGTACCGGCTCGTGGAACTGGCGCAGCGGGACGGTGATCGCGTCGTGGTGAGATCGGGCGGCTTCAGCCTGGAGCTCGATCAGGGCGACTGAACCTACATGTTCGGGTAGTTGGGGCCGCCCAGGCCCTCTGGAGTGACCCAGTGTATGTTCTGTGACGGGTCCTTGATATCACAGGTCTTGCAGTGCACGCAGTTCTGGGCGTTGATCTGAAAACGTTTCGTGCCGTCGTCCGCCTCGACCACCTCGTACACGGCCGCCGGGCAGTAGCGCTGGGCCGGCTCGTCGTACAGCGGCAGGTTTTTCTCGATGGGAATATCCGGGTCCTTCAGGGTCAGGTGGCAGGGCTGGTCTTCCTCGTGGTTGGTGTTCGACAGGAATACCGAGGACAGCCGGTCGAAACTGATCTTGTTGTCGGGCTTGGGGTAGTCGATCTGCTTGCAGTCCGCGGCGGGCTTGAGCGTGGCGTAATCAGGCACGGTATCGTTCAGGGTAAAGGGCAATTTGCCGCCGAAGATGTTCTGGTCGATCCAGATCATCGCGGAGCCGACCATGAATCCGAATTTGTGCATGAAGCCGGAGTAATTGCGGGTGGTGTACAACTCTTCGTGCAACCAGGAGTTCGCGATCTTGTCGGCAAAGGAGTCCAGGTCCGCGGGGGCGGAGTCGCCCTGGGCAAGGGCTTCAACCACCGCCTCCGCCGCGAGCATACCGCTTTTCATCGCGGTGTGATTGCCCTTGATCTTGACCGCGTTCAATGTGCCCGCGTCGCAGCCGATGAGCAGGCCGCCGGGGAAGTGCATTTTCGGCAGGGAGTTGTAGCCGCCCTTGGTGATGGCGCGGGCGCCGTAGGATACCCGTGTCGCCCCCTCCAGGTATTTGCTGACGGTGGGATGGTGCTTCCAGCGGTTGAACTCCTGGAAGGGGCTCAAATGAGCATTGCTGTAGTTCAGGTCGGTGATCAGGCCCAGATACACCTGGTTGTTCTCGGCGTGGTACAGGAAGCCGCCACCGGTTGTGCCGGACTCACTCAGTGGCCAGCCCAGGCCGTGCTCTACCCGGCCTTCTTCGTGCCTGTCCGGAGGGATATCCCAGATTTCCTTGATCCCGATACCGTAGTGCTGCGGATCCACGCCCGCATCCAGGTCGAATTTGCCTGTCAACTCCTTGCCGAGGTGACCGCGACACCCCTCTGCGAACAGGGTATATTTTGCATGCAGTTCAATACCGGGCGTGTAACTCGCTTTCTGTTCTCCGCCGGCGCTGATACCCATGTCGCCTGTGGCGACTCCCTTGACGCTGCCGTCTTCGTTATACAGGATTTCGGCTGCCGCAAAGCCGGGGTAGACTTCCACGCCCAGTTCCTCGGCCTGTTCCGCCAGCCAGCGGCACACATTGCCCATCGAGACGATGTAATTGCCCTTGTTGTGCGTGGGCTTCGGGATCAGGAAGTTCGGCAGGGTGATGGCCCCCTGGCGCTCGTATAGAAGTAGAACTTGTCGCCGGTGACCGGTGTGTTCAGCGGCGCGCCCTTTTCCTTCCAGTCCGGAAACAGCTCGTTGAGCGCCCGCGGTTCGAACACCGCGCCGGAGAGAATATGTGCGCCGACCTCGGAACCCTTTTCCACCACGCAGACGGATATTTCGCGTTCCTGCTCCCCGGCCAGTTGCATGGTGCGACACGCGGCGGACAGCCCCGCGGGGCCGGCGCCGACGATCACAACATCAAATTCCATAGCTTCACGTTCCACGGCGTAGTCCTCTTGCTTGTGGTTGCGGTGCGGGTCTGCGGCCCGGCCGGCAGGCGGTGCGCAAGTATATAATTTTCAAAGGATAAGTGCCATAAGGCGGGTGTTGAGCCCGCGTCTCGGGGACCCCTGGCGCGGCCGCGCCGCCACGCGCGTGGAACTATTGACCCCGCACGCAATAGTGGGCAACATAGCGCGCCAGATTGGACGGGGCAGCTCCCTGGGCTGTCCCTCGCAACTACCTGTACCCACCGGATATTGATTGGAGAATCCATGAAGGTTCTTGTCGCCGTGAAACGCGTTGTTGACTATAACGTCAAGGTGCGCGCCAAAGCCGATGGCAGTGATGTTGACCTCAACAACGTCAAGATGGCCATCAACCCCTTCTGTGAGATCGCCGTGGAAGAAGCGGTTCGCCTCAAGGAAGCGGGAACCGCTACCGAGGTTATCGCAGTCTCCATTGGTGAAAAAAACTGCCAGGAGCAGATCCGTACCGCGCTGGCCCTCGGCGCGGACCGCGGGATACATGTAGAGACCGAACGGGGCGTCGAGCCGCTGGTCGTCGCCAAGCTTCTCAAGGCGGTAGTGGACAAGGAAGAGCCCCAACTGGTCATTCTCGGCAAGCAGTCGATTGACGGCGACAACAACCAGACCGGACAGATGCTGGGCGCTCTGGCCAACATGCCCCAGGGCACCTTTGCTTCGGAGATCAAGATCGAGGGTGACAGTGTCCAGGTCATCCGTGAAGTGGACGGCGGTTTGCAGACCGTGAAGCTGACATTGCCGGCGATTGTCACCACGGACCTGCGCCTCAATGAACCGAGATATGCCTCGCTGCCCAATATCATGAAGGCGAAGAAAAAGCAGCTCGACGTATTCAGCCCGGAGGATCTCGGGGTGGAAGTGACATCCCACCTGACACAGATCAAGGTCGAGCCGCCGGCCGAACGGCAGGCCGGAATCAAGGTCGAGGACGTGGACCAACTCGTGGATAAACTGAAAAACGAGGCGAAAGTAATCGGATGAGCACACTGGTAATAGCAGAGCACGACAACAACGAACTGGGCGGAGCGACCCTCAGTGCCGTGGCCGCGGCAAAGGCGCTCGGCGCGGATATCGATATCCTGGTGGCAGGTGCCGGCTGTGCTGCCGTCGCCGAACAGGCCGCCGCCGTCGCGGATGTGAACAAGGTGCTTGTGGCGGACAAACCCACCTATGAACATCACCTGGCCGAGAACCTGGCCCTGCTGATAGCGGAAGTGGGCGCCGACTATGACAATATCGTCGCTCCGGCGACCACCAATGGCAAGAACACCATGCCGCGTGTGGCGGCACTGCTGGATGTCGCGCAGATTTCCGATATCCAGGCCGTGGAATCCGCCGATACCTTCAAGCGGCCGATTTACGCCGGCAACGTGATCGCCACGGTCCAATCGTCGGATGCCAAGAAGGTCATCACCGTGCGCACCACAGCCTTCGACGCCGTCGAGGCCAGTGGCGGCAGCGCGACGGTAGAGACCATTGACGCCGATCACGACGCCGGAATTTCCTCCTTTGTCGGGGAAGAGGTGGCCGAGTCGGATCGCCCCGACCTGACAGCCGCCCCCATTGTCATATCGGGCGGGCGCGGCATGCAGAGCGGGGAGAATTTCAAGTTGCTGGAAGGGATTGCCGACAAACTGGGCGCGGCTATCGGCGCCTCGCGCGCGGCGGTGGATGCCGGGTTTGTTCCCAACGACATGCAGGTCGGGCAGACCGGCAAAATCGTCGCGCCGGACCTGTACATCGCCGTGGGTATCTCGGGCGCGATTCAGCACCTGGCCGGCATGAAGGATTCAAAGGTCATTGTCGCGATCAACAAGGATGAAGACGCACCGATTTTCCAGGTGGCGGATTACGGCCTGGTCGCCGATCTCTTCGAGGCACTGCCAGAGCTGGAATCCAAGCTCTGAGTGGAATGCCACTTACATAAGACCGTCATCCCCACCATAAGACCGTCATCCCCGCGCAAGCGGGGATCTATTAACCACAACACGTTGAATCACCTGGATTCCAGAGCGCCGGACCGCCACCTGCGCGGGAATGACGACATAGACCAATTCACGCTTAAGTAAGTGCCATTGAGCTCTGAGTGCCACCGATCGAGTGCCTGGTCGATGAGGCATGGCGGCCGGTCAGTCCCTGCGCAAGCGATCCGAAATGGCGATGGGTGTCGGGTAATTCAGTACCACGATATAGGAAGAAACGAGCAGCGTGATGATCGTGGTGGCCTGGATCAGCAGCGAGGCCTGCTCCGTAATGAGGGCGGCCCCCGCCGCAACATACGCGATCAATAACGAGAACTCGCTGGCCTGGCCAAGGCGAAAGCCCAGATCCCAGCACAGTGAACGTTGCTCCTTCATGATGCCCGTTATCAAATAACGGTACACGGCCGGTTTGACTGCCAGCACCAACAGGGACAGCACCAGCGCCGGCACCAGAATGTGATTGATGACGCCGAGGTCAAACCGCGCGCCGACGGAGAAGAAGAACAGTATCAGGAAAAAGTCGCGCAGGGGTTTCAGGCTCACGGAGATATATTGGGATATCGGGCTGGTGGCAATGGTAATACCGCCTATGAAGGCGCCGATTTCCTCTGATAACCCTATGGCCTTGGCCGCCTCGGCCATGCCCAGGCACCAGCCTATCGCCATGAGAAAAATGTACTCGTGGAAACGGTCGAAGCGGGTGATCAGCGGCAGCAGTATCAACCGCACGGCTGCCAGCGCCACGACTGTCAATACAGGCAGACCGAGCAGTGACTGCGCCACTTCAAGCCCTATGGTCTCTGTGTTTCCCATCGCCACGGCATAGAGAATCATCAGTACAAGAATCGCCAGGAGATCCTGCAGCAGCAGCAGGCCGACCATCAGCTCGCCGATATGGCGATGATGCAGAATGGTGGTGGGCAGAAGCTTGATGCCGATGATCGTCGAGGAAAACATGATCGCCGCGCCGATCACGAGGCTGTCGGCGTGGGAAAACCCGAAAAGCCACGCCACCGCGTAGCCGACTCCGATGAACACCGCGGAGCTCAGCAGGCCGACCAGTGAAGTCCTGCCGAGTGTCGCCCGCAGGGCCCGGGGCTGCATATCCAGGCCCACGAGAAAGAGCAGGAAAATGATGCCGACATGGCCGACCTCCGTCAGACGCTCGAGATCGGTCACCAGCGAAAACCCGTAGGGTCCGATCAGTGCTCCCAGCGCGATATAGGCAATGATCAGTGGCTGATGCGTATACAGCGCCAGGGACGCCAGTACAGCGGCGCCGCTGAAGATCAGGAAAAACTCGAACGTGACCGTGGTCAATTCCATGAACGGTGTTTCCGCGCGGTTGCGGGGCACTTGTATTCAGTGCATCCGGCACACCGGGTTTCGGGATCGGTGCAGCAGTTTACCGGCGCCGACGAAACAGCGGAAGCGGCTGGTCGATCGACGCCTGATAGAATTCGCTGAAATCGGCCAGGCTTTGCAGGGCTGCCTCCAGGGAGGACTGGTCTTCAGGTTGAAATGCATCAAACCCGACCCGCCGCAAATAGGTCATCTGGTCCCGGATGATGTCACCGACGGCCCGCAATTCACCCTGGTACCCGCGCTCGCGCAGTTCGCGTGCGTAGGAGAACCCGCGGCCGTCGGAGAATACCGGAAAGTTGATCGCGACAAGCGCTATTGCGTCGAGGTGGGGCAAAAGGGCCGTTACACCCTCGCCCGGCTCGACCTGGACCGCGCTGCCGTGCTTGCTGTCCAGTTCCTGCCACTGTTCCAGGGTACAGATGCGCCCGTCTTCAGCGCGTGCCGATTCATCGGCGGGCAGCCAGTCATCCTCGACGATGGCGCCGTCCCTAATCAGCCGCCGCATAGACGCGCTCCTTGAACGGTTCGATGCCCACTCTGCGGTAGGTGTCGAGGAAGGTCTCTTCCTCTTCGCGCAGGGTGACATAGGTGGACAGGATACGCTCCATGATATCCGGCATATCCTCGCGCTTGAACGAGGGACCCAGAATCTTGCCGATGGAGGCGTCCTTCGACTGACTGCCGCCGAGACTGACCTGATAGAACTCCTGGCCCTTCTTGTCCACGCCCAGAATGCCGATGTGGCCGATATGGTGATGGCCGCAGGCGTTCATGCAGCCGGAGATATTGACGTCCAGCTCGCCCAGATCATAGACATAGTCCAGGTCATCGAACCGCCCCTGAATGGCCTCCGCCACCGGAATGGATTTGGCGTTGGCGAGGGAACAGAAGTCGCCGCCCGGGCAGCAGATCATGTCGGTGAGGTAGCCGATGTTGGGCGTCGCCAGGCCGGCGCCTTGCAGTTCGTGCCAGAGATCGAGCAGGCGGTCCATGGCCACGTCGGCCAGCACCAGATTCTGCTCATGGGTGGTGCGCATTTCGCCGAACGAGTACTCGTCCGCCAGGTCCGCCACCAGCTCGAGCTGTTCCGCCGTGACATCGCCGGGGGCAAATCCGGTTGCCTTCAGGGACACCGTGACGCTGCGGTAGCCCGGTATCTTGTGCCCGCGTGTGTTGCGCTTCAGCCAGTTGCCGAATATCGGGTTAGCGGTGCCGGCCTCGGCGAGTCGGGCCTCGGCGGCCTCGCCGTCAAACGCCTCGTAATCGGGGGTGGAGAAAAAACCTCGCGAGCGCGCTATCTCTTCCTCGGTGAGCGTTGTGGGACCGTCCACAAGCGCCTGCCATTCGCGTTCGACCGCTTCCCTGAAGGCATCCACGCCCATGGCTTTGACCAGAATCTTGATACGGGCCTTGAACTTGTTGTCGCGGCGACCGTGCTGGTTGTACACGCGCAAAATGGCTTCCAGATAGGTCAGCAGGTGCTTCTTGTCGAGCCATTCGCGTATGACCGCGCCGATGACCGGTGTGCGGCCCATGCCGCCGCCGGCGAGCACCTTGAAGCCCAATTCACCGGCGTCGTTGGCAACCAGTTCGACACCGATGTCGTGGGTGTGAATGGCGGCCCGATCGGTCGTCGAACCGCACACCGCGATTTTGAACTTGCGCGGCAGATAGGCGAATTCGGGGTGCAGGGTCGACCACTGCCTGATCAGCTCGCACCAGGGGCGCGGGTCCTCGAGTTCGTCGGGCGCGACACCGGCGAACTGGTCGGTGGTCGTGTTGCGAATGCAGTTGCCGCTGGTCTGAATCGCGTGCATTTCCACACCGGCCAGCTCCGCGAGGATATCCGGGACTTCCTCCAGCCGCGGCCAGTTCATCTGCAGGTTCTGGCGGGTGCTGACATGGGCGTAGCCCTTGTCGTAGTCGCGTGAGATGCGCGCCAGACGCCGCGCCTGCCGGCTGCTGAGCATGCCGTAGGGAATGGCGATGCGCAGCATGGGAGCCAGGCGTTGTATGTACAGCCCGTTCTGCAGGCGCAGGGGGCGGAACTGGTCGTCGCTGATCTGCCCGGCCAGGTAGCGAGCGGTCTGGTCGCGAAACTGCGCGACGCGCTCGTCGATGATTCTTGGTCGATTTCGTCGTAGACGTACATGCAGCTATCCCCGCCTGGTGTTTCGCGGCAGAACCTGGAATTGATGCGCTACCTTACCAGAAAAGCTCGCGGCACAAATAGTCTGCATTTTCATATGGTTAGAACGATTATTTCCGTAACGGGGGAGGGTTTTAGGTGGGCCAGTGGATCGGTTTGGATTTTGGCCGGGGTCGCACCGGGGAGCACTGACGCGCTTTGAGAATATGCCCGCAGCGTCAGAAGGGTATGCTCTCGCTGGAACCGTGCGGCGACAGGACGTCGCCGCCCGAGCCTGTACATGGACCGTACGCTTTTTGGCGTGTTCCAGCGAGAGCATACCCTTGTGGCGCTGCAGCCCTGAGTAAAGTTCAAATCAACCACGGCCCGGCGGGCACACTGCTTGGACCAGGCCCGATCGCTGGTATACTTGGCGCCACCAATCCCCCTGTTGACCAGCGGAGTGAACCATGTCGGAACAGCGCGACCACAAACAACTCAGCGACGGCGCCGCGGACGCCATTGCCGCCACCGCGATCACCGGTATTTTCGTGCTGTGGATGTATCTCTGGTTGTCGGGAATGCCGTCCTGAGCATGTCCTGCGGCAATGCCTGCGGGTTCAGTTGCCGGCACTGCGCAGGACCAGATGCACCACCGTCGCGATAATCACGATAAACAGCACGGTAAACGTGATGCCCGCGGCGATAAACACGCCCGCGCGGCCCTGCTTGAAATCCCGCTCCCGGTTGTCACTGCTCTGAATACCGAGAGCCGCCGCGAAGACGCTGCCGAGAACCTGCAGTGCGCCCAGGCGGGAGCGTTTATTCGACGATTGTTCACCGTCTGAATCCTGCGTACCCGTATTTCTGTTTGCAGTCATAGCCATCTATTCCAGGTTGGGTCGCAACCAGCGCTCCAGTGCCTCGACTGGTTCACCCTTGCGCGCCGCCAGGTCCTCCAGTTGATCGCGGCCGATCTTGCCGACGTTGAAGTATTTGGAATCCGGATGGGAGAAGTACAACCCGCTCACGGAGGAGGCCGGCGACATGGCGAAATTGTCTGAAAGCGTCACGCCGATACGCTGTTCGGCATCGAGCAGGCGGAAGAGGGTGGTCTTCTCCGTGTGGTCGGGACACGCCGGGTAACCCGGTGCGGGACGTATGCCCCGGTAACGCTCGCGAATGAGTTCGTCGGTGCCCAGGGCCTCGTTCGGGGCGTAACCCCACCATTCCCGGCGCACCTCGCGGTGGAGGAGTTCGGTGAACGACTCCGCCAGGCGGTCCGCCAGCGACTTGAGCAAAATGCTGTTGTAGTCGTCGTGTTCGGCCTCGAATTGGGCGGCGCGCTCCGCCACCCCGATGCCGGTGGTGACGCAGAAGGCGCCGATGTAGTCCTCCACCCCGGACTCGGCGGGCGCGATGAAATCCGCCAGACTCAAGTTGGGCCTGCCCTCCGGCCATTCCTTTTGCTGGCGCAGTTGATGCAGCGTCGCCAGCTCCTCCGAGCGGTCTTCGTCCGCATAGACCACGATGTCGTCGGCGCCGCGGCGTGCGGCGGGCCACAAACCGATGACAGCCCTGGCGGTCAGCCATTTTTCCTCGACGATGCGCTTCAGCATGGCCTGCGCGTCGTCGAACAGCTCGCGCGCCTGTGCGCCCAGAACATCGTGCTCCAGGATGGCGGGATACTTGCCCGACAGTTCCCAGGTATTGAAAAAGGGCGTCCAGTCGATCGTGTCGACCAGTTCTTCCAGTGGATAGTTGTCGAATACCTTGACGCCGGTCACAGATGGGCGCGGCGGCTGATAATCCGACCAGTCAAACCGCGGTGCATTGGCGACGGCCTCGGGGTAATCAAGGGTTTGGGCGCCCGGCTTGCGGTTGGCGACGCGCTCGCGCACAGCCACGTAATCCCGTTGCAGCTCCTCGACATAGCTGTCCTTTGATCGACCCATCAACTGGCTGGCGACCGAAACGCTGCGTGATGCGTCGGGCACGTAGACAATCACATCGCGATCGTACTGCGGATCGATTTTCACCGCTGTGTGGGCTTTCGAGGTCGTGGCGCCGCCAATGAGCAGCGGCACGTTGAACTCGAGGCGCTGCATTTCGGCCGCGACGTGTACCATTTCGTCCAGCGATGGCGTAATCAGACCGCTCAGGCCGATGATGTCGACATTTTCATCGCGGGCGGTATCGAGAATTTTTTCGCAGGGCACCATGACGCCCAGGTCGATGACCTCGAAGTTGTTGCATTGCAGTACCACGCCGACGATGTTCTTGCCGATATCGTGCACGTCGCCTTTCACGGTGGCCATCAGGATCTTGCCGTTGGTGCCGCCGCTTTCGTCCTTTTCTTCCTCGATATAGGGCTGCAGGATAAGCGACCGCCTGCTTCATGACCCGGGCGCTCTTGACCACCTGGGGCAGGAACATCTTGCCCGAGCCGAACAGATCGCCCACCACGTTCATGCCGTCCATCAGCGGCCCCTCGATAACCTCGATGGGCCGATCGAACTGCTGCCGCGCTTCCTCCGCGTCGTCGATGATATAAGTCGTTATGCCCTTGATCAGCGCGTGTTCGAGCCGTTTGCCCACCGCCTGCTCGCGCCAGGCCAGATCCTCGACCCTGGCCTCGCCCGCACCGCTGTCGCGGTAGCGATCCGCGACCTCCAGCAGTCGTTCCGTGCCGTCCTCGCGACGGTTGAGCACGACGTCCTCCACTGCCTCGCGCAGATCCTGGGGCAACTCGTCGTACACCGCCAGTTGGCCGGCATTGACGATGCCCATGTCCATGCCCGCCCGGATGGCGTGGTAGAGAAACACCGAGTGGATCGCCTCGCGCACCGCGTCGTTGCCGCGGAAGGAGAAGGACACGTTGGAAACACCGCCGGATACCAGTGCGCCTGCGGCAGGCTCGGACTTGATGTACTGAGTCGCCTCGATGAAGTCCACCGCGTAGTTGTTGTGTTCCTCGATGCCGGTGGCGATGGCGAAGATATTGGGATCGAAGATGATGTCGTTGGGATTGAAATCCAGTTTGTCGACGAGCAACTCGTAGCATCGCTTGCAGATATCGACTTGCGCCGCTGCAGGGAATCCGCCTGCCCGTCCTCGTCGAAAGCCATCACAACCACCGCCGCGCCGTAGAGCTGGCACAGCCTGGCCTGGGCGAGAAATTCCTCCTCGCCCGACTTGAGGCTGATCGAATTGACCACGGCCTTGCCCTGTACGCACTTCAGGCCCGCCTCGATCACCGCCCACTTCGAGGAGTCGACCATGATCGGTACCCGGGAGATATCGGGCTCGGAGGCGATCAGGTTGAGAAACGTCACCATGGCCTGCTGCGAGTCCAGCATGCCCTCGTCCATGTTCACGTCGATGATCTGGGCGCCGTCCTCGACCTGGTTGCGCGCCACGTCGAGGGCTTCTTCGTATTCGCTGTCCAGGATCAGGCGCTTGAATTTGGCCGAGCCGGTGACATTGCAGCGCTCGCCGATATTGACGAACAGGCTGTCCGCCGTGATGTTGAAAGGTTCCAGACCGCTCAGCCGGCAGGCCTTGTCGCGTTTCGGCAGGGCGCGTGGTCGCGCGTCCGCGACCGCCTCGGCGATAGCCCGGATGTGATCGGGGGTAGTGCCGCAACAGCCTCCCGCCAGGTTGAGGAAGCCGCGCTCGGCGAATTCCCGGAACTCCTCCTGCATGATCTCCGGGGTCTCGTCGAATTCGCCGAAGGCGTTCGGCAGGCCGGCGTTCAGGTGCGACGCTGAATAGGTCGGCGATCCGGTGCAGCTCCTCCGCGAAGGGGCGGACATCCCGGTAGGGACGGCCGCAGTTGCTGCCGACGATCAGCGGGCGCCCGTGCGCGATGGCGTTCCAGAAAGCCTCGGGAGTCTGTCCCGAGAGCAGCCGCCCGCTGACGTCCGGGAAAGTCACGGAGATCATCAGCGGCAGCTCCCGACCCAGTTCCTCAAAGACTTCCCGCACCGCGAAGATGGCCGCCTTGGCGTTGAGGGTGTCGAATATGGTCTCGATCATGATCAGATCGACTCCGCCTTCCACCAGAGCGCGGGTCGCTTCGCCGTAGGCTTCACGCAACCGGTCGAAGTCGATACCCCGGGCGCCCGGATCGTTGACATCGGGCGATATGGAGGCGGTTTTCGGGGTAGGCCCCAGCACGCCGGCGACCCAGCGGGGCTTGTCCGGCGTCTGTGCCGTGAACTCGTCCGCCAGCTCGCGGGCAATGCGCGCCGCGGCCAGGTTCTGTTCGGTGGCCAGCTCGGCCAGGTTGTAGTCGCTCTGTGCGATGGCGTTACTGCCGAAGGTATTGGTCTCGATAATATCCGCGCCGGCGTCCATGAAGTCCCGGTGAATCCTGGCAATGATGTCCGGGCGGGTGATGCTCAACAGCTCGTTGTTGCCCTTGACGTCGTCGGTGTGATCGGCAAAGCGCTCGCCGCGGAAATCGGCCTCATCGAGTTGTTCCGCCTGGATCATGGTGCCCATCGCGCCATCGATGACGAGGATGCGCTCCTGCAGCGCCTGTTCCAGTGTCGAGGGTTTGCTGTTTCTGTCCATAGTGTGGTCCCGCTCCAAAAAATCCGGCTGTATGCCCCAAAAAAGCCGGACATCTTAACAGATTCCGATCTCTTTTTGGGCAGGATGTAGTGTCTCAGTCTGGATATGTTGCGCGAGCTTGGGTTGGGTTCGGCCCACTGGAACCGTGTGGCGACAGGAGAGCCTGCCCTCTTCGGGCACGTCGCCACCGAGCCTGCACAAGGACGTGCGCTTTGGCGTGTTCCAGTGGGCCGAACCCAACCCAAGCGATCCCGATAGACTAGGAAACCCAGATTGAGACGCCACCCAGTGGGGTAGCAGCGCGTTTTTAGCTCTTGTCGGCATTACGGCGCCACAAGGGTATTCTCCCCCTGGAACACGCCAAAAAGCGGCCGTCCGTGGCCAGGCTCGGGCGGCGACGTCCTGTCGCCGCACGGTTCCAGGGGGAGAATACCCTTGTGGCGCTTCGGGCAGTTCTTCCCAATAAATTACTACCGGTCAGCAGGACTCGCACCGGGACGCACAAGTTTGCTAGAATACCTGAGTAATTTAGTCGGAATGGTGCAGTTTATGATTACCATCACCCAGTCGGCGCAGGAATACCTCGCGGAACTGTTGGCCAAACAGGACGATGTTCTCGGCGTCAGAGTGTTCATCAACCAGCCGGGCACGCCCGGCGAGCCTACATGGCCTGCTGTCGCGACGGCGATGCGGGAAGGCGATGAAGAAACAGGAGCTGGACAGATTGGACCGTGTAGCGAATCGAGGGGCGCAGCCTGCCGTTTCTGGAGGACGCCCTGGTGGACTACGCCAAGGACCGGATGGGCGGACAGCTCACCATCAAGGCCCCCAACGCCAAGATGCCCCGGGTCAGCGACGACAGCCCGGTGGAAGACCGCATCAATTACGTGCTGTACAACGAAATCAACCCGGCGCTGGCGGCCCACGGCGGCGAGGTCAGCCTCCTCGAGGTCACCGATGAAATGGTCGCCGTGCTGCAGTTCGGCGGCGGGTGCCAGGGCTGCAGCGCTGTCGATATCACCCTGAAAAACGGTGTCGAGAAGAGCCTGCTGGAGCAGATTCCCCAGCTCAAGGGTATCAGCGACGGCGCTGACCAGCACAGGACACGTCGCCAGCAGTGCTGACCGGGAGTCACCTGACAGCGCGCTCCGAGCCCGCAAGCTCAGCGGCGTGCTGCCCAACCCAGATCGCCGGACCGCGAGATTCACGCCGTCACCCCGCGCTCCGCGGCCGTCAGCCCGCGACACCCGTCGCCGGATTGCCGCTTCACCTGCCAGCGCTGCCGTCACCCCGCGCGGGAGGAGCCCCGGGCACGCAGGCGGTCAGAGCCCCGCGCTCGTCTGGTGTGCGCCGGCGACTCGCGCGGGCAGCGCCTCTTTCAACCGCTCGTGCATATCCCGCAGGCAGGTCTCGGTGCTGTCCCAGTCGATGCAGCCGTCGGTAATCGAGACGCCGTATTTCAAATCGTCCAGATTCTCCGGGATCGACTGATTGCCGGCCTCGAGATTGCTCTCGATCATCAGGCCGACAATGGACGTATTGCCCTCGACAATCTGGTTTGACAGGTCTTCCGCTACCAGGGTCTGCAACTCCGGCTCCTTGTTGGAGTTGGCGTGGCTGCAGTCGACCATGATATTCGGCCTCACGCCCGCCTCGGCGAGGGCGGTCTCCGCCAGCTTGATGTGCACGGAGTCGTAGTTCGGGCCGGCAGTGCCGCCGCGCAACACGATGTGGGCGTAGGGATTGCCGCGCGTGGTAAACACCGACACCTGGCCCTGGCGGTTTATCCCCAGAAAACGATGCGGCTTTGCCGCCGATTTCAGGGCGTTGGTCGCCACCGTCAGGCTGCCGTCGGTGCCGTTCTTGAAGCCCACGGGCGAGGACAGGCCGCTGGCCAGCTCCCGGTGGGTTTGTGATTCCGTGGTGCGCGCGCCGATCGCGGTCCACGTGATCAGGTCCTGCAGGTACTGGGGAGAGATCGGGTCCAGCGCCTCGGTGGACGTGGGCAGGCCGAGCTCGAGGATGTCCAGCAGCAGCTTGCGCCCGATGTGTAACCCCTCCTCGATCTTGAACGAGTCGTCCAGATACGGATCGTTCACCAGTCCTTTCCAGCCGACCGTGGTGCGCGGTTTCTCGAAGTAGACGCGCATGACGATATAGATGGTGTCGCCGATGTCATCGGCCAGTGCCCGCAGGCGGCGCGCGTAATCCATGGCGGCCACCGGATCGTGAATGGAGCACGGCCCCACGACCGCGAAGATACGCGGGTCCTTGCGGTCCAGAATGTTCTGGATGACGGCGCGGCTGTCCACCATCGTATCGTGCACTTCGGCCGACATGGGCAGCTCGGCCTTGAGCTGCTCCGGTGTTATCAGGATATCCTGGGAGTCGACATTGACGTTGTGTACTTCGATGTTGCTCATCGGGGGTTACCTGCTTACAGTGGTGTGGCGCGCCGCGTTTGTGGTGTGCACTGCGCCCGCATGACACTCTCGGGATGCCCGCGTGGCAAAGGGACGGCGCACCGGCCGGGACCGGGCGCGGCATTCTATAGCAGCCCACGTGTTTTGTGTAGGCGGTCGAGGCGGTGGTAGTGACGCGGTGCGGTCGCTATCCTGCCCGCCACCGCGGCCCGGTGACACCCTTGACACCGGGCCACCGCCGGGAGCATCGCCAGAACGGGAGCAACACTTGCCGCACAGCCTTTTCGATATCGAGGCCGTCCTGCCTCTCGTGCAGAGCGGTTACACCCTGCTGACACCGAATATTCGGCTGGCCCGTCGCGGCAGGCAGGCATGGGATTCGTTCCGCCTGGCGGCGGGCGACAGCGTGTGGGAGCCGCTGCCGATTCACCCCCTGGAGCGCTGGCTTGTGGCGCGCTGGCGCCACGCGGTCTATCGCGGCCGGGTCGCCCCGCGTGCACTGCTGACCCCGGCGCAGGAATTGCAGCTCTGGCAGCGGGTTATCGAGCGCTGGCACCGAGGAACCGCCGGCAGACTTTTCCCTGCTGCGCTACCGCCGGCCGCCGCCGATTGCTCGCCGGCGCGGCCCGCGACAGTCTGCTGCGCTGGCGCCTGGATGCGCAGCGCCCCTGCCGCGGTCCGGCAGTTGTTTGCCGTGGAGGAGGACTGCGCGACCTTCCTCACCTGGCTGGAAGCCTTCGAAACCGAACATGGCCGACAGCCGGCGGTGTCACCACGGCCGTACTGTGCGGCGCTTGGCCGACGCCGGGCCGGACCCGGAGGCACTGCCGGTGGCGCTGGTCGAGTGCGGCGATCTCTCGCCCCTGGTGCGGGAATGCCTCCGACCGGCGGACCCCCGCGGCGCTGGAGACCGTGGTGCGCGAGGGAGGGCGGCGCAACCGCCGGGTGCCTTCCCCTTGCGCCGATCGTCGCGGCGAGTTGCAGGAGATCGCGACCTGGGCCGCGGATCTGCAGCGCCGGGCGCCGGCGACGACCATCGGTATTGTCATGGCCGGCACCGGCACGGACAGGATCGCGCTGGAATACCTGCTGCGCCGCGAGTTCGACTGCCTCGGCGCGGACTACCACAGTCTGCCGGTGAACTTCTCCACCGGGATCAGTCTGGCCGCCGCGCCGGTGGTGCGCGATGCGCTCGCGGTACTGGCGCTGGCCCTGGACCGGGTCGCGGTACCCGAGGTGGCGGCCCTGTTTCGGTCGCGTTTTCTGTACCTGCCTGATGCGGACACGCCACTGGCCCAGTATTTTATCGGCGAGTTGTATGGCGGCGCCAGCGAATGGATCGATGTGGCGTCCCTGCGCCATTTTGCCGCCAATGTGCGCCTCGGCGAGCAACAGGGACTCGCGCTGGGCACGCATTTGATGGCCATGGCCGGTCCTTGCGCGAGCTGCGGGGCAGGGCAGCGCCCTCCGAGTCGGTCGAGTCGCGTCAACGGCATTGCTCTGCGCGAATGGGGCTCGCGCCAACGGCGAGCGACCGCTGGGATGCGCTGGAATTCCAGCAGGTCGATCTGTGGTACCGCACACTGGATGAATACCGCGGTCTGGATGCCGTGTGCCCGCCCGTGGATTTCGCCGAGGCGCTGCGCCTGCTGCGCGAGGCCTGCGACAGGCAGATCTCCCAGCCGAAGACCGCCGACTCGGCGGTGCAGGTACTCGGCCCGCTGGAGGCCGCCGGGCTCAGCTTCGATCATCTGTGGGTGAGCGGCATGCAGGCCGGCGCCTGGCCGTCTCCGCCGCGGCCCGACGCCGTTCGTCCCCGCCGCGCCTGCAGGCAGGCCGCACGACATGCCCCACGCCACGGCCGCAACGGGAGGTGGGAGTACGCCGCCTCGCTGCTGGAACGGTGCCGCCGCGCCGGCGGCGACGCCAGCACGCCAGCTCCGCCGAAGCAGCGATGGCGGCGCGCCGGACCTGCCGAGCCCGCTGCTGGAAGGCTTCGACGTCGTGGAGCAACCCGTGCCGCCGGCAGTACCCGCGGACTGGTCGGCGGCGCTGGCCGGCGCCCCGCACTCGGTGTGATGGACGGCCAGTGTGGCTCCGGCGCCCGACGCCGCCGAACTCGCCACCCTGCGCGGTGGCGCGGCATTGCTGGAAGACCAGTCCCAGTGTCCGTTTCGCGCCTTCGCCCGCCGGCGGCTGCGCGCCGAACCGGCTGGGGAACTCGCCGCCGAGAAGCGCCGCCGAGCGCGGCGAGGTCGCTACGCCGAGGCGCGTTGCAGGCGCTGTGGACGCGCGTAGCGTGGCGATCACCCGGCACTGCTGGCGCTGGATGAGACGGCGCTGGATGGCGCGGTGCGGCGCGCCGCCGAGGCCGGCATGGCGGCCCTCGCGGACTTCAGGCGACGGGCCGTGGGCAGTGCATGCCTGGAACTGGAATCGGATCGACTGCGGGCGCTGCTGCGCGAGTGGCTGGATGTCGAGAGCCAGCGCGGCGAATTCGTCGTGGCCGCGCGGGAAAAACGCGGCGAGGTCACCCTGGAACAACTGCGTCTGAGCCTGCGGGTCGATCGTATCGACACGCTCGCGGACGGCTCGCAGGTGATCATCGACTACAAGACCGGTAGTGCCAGAATAGCGGACTGGCTGGGTGTTCGCCCGCCGCAGCGGCCCAGGTCGCTGCTGTACGGATTCGGTAGCCCCAACCGCCGGCGGCACTCGCCTTCGCGCAGGTGCGCCCGGGGGAATGTGAATACGTAGGGTTGGGGGACGTGGACTCCATTCCCGGCGTGCGCGCGGATATCGCGGCGGCGGTCAAGGACAAAACGGCCGCGGCGGACTGGGCGGCACTGAACGAAGAGTGGCGGCACAACCTGCGGCGTCTGGCACGGGACTTTATGGGCGGCGCGGCACAGGTCGATCCGCTGCGCGACGCCTGCACCTGGTGCGGCCTGCAGTCTTTATGTCGGGTCGACGCCGCGGATGTTGCGGAGCAGGACGAATGAGCGCGGTGGTGGACAGCACGCAGCGCCGGCGCGCTGTGGATCCCACAGCCAGTTTCTGTGTCAGCGCCCCGGCGGGTTCGGGCAAGACCGAACTGCTGATCCAGCGCTACCTGGCGCTGCTGGCGCGGGTGTCGCGCCCGGAACAGATTCTGGCGATCACCTTTACCCGCAAGGCCGCCGGTGAAATGCGCGAGCGCCTGTTGCAGGCGCTGCAGCAGGCGCGCGACAGCCTGCCTGCGCCGGCGATCCACGAGCGATGGCCGCCGACCTGGCCCTGGCCGCGCTCGCCGCGGGCGAGCGGGGCAACTGGCAGCTTCTGCACCACGTCTCCCGCCTGAACATCAAGACCATCGACGGCTACTGTCTCTCTCTCACAAGACAAATGCCGGTACTCAGCACGATCGGCGGCCAAGCGACGCCGCAGGAGGATACAGCGCCCCTCTACGCGGCGGCGGTGCGGGAGCTCTACCAGCTCCTGGATACGCATCACGACGTCGCGGGCGATCTGCGGGCGCTCCTGGCGCACTTGATAACGACTCGAAGACCGGCCTGCGGAGACGCTCGTCAGCATGCTCCGGCGTCGTTCCCAGTGGCACGCCTGCTCGGTATGAAGAGAACACCACCAGGAATCGGAACGCCATCTGGTGGGGGCCGTGGAGGGCCTCGTACGCGAGCACCTGGCGGCGCTGCACGACGTTCTGGCGCCCTACAGCAGCGAACTGCTGGATCTGCTGGTTTTCGCGGACACGAATCGCGGTGAAGTGGTCATGCCCGACTTTCCCGAAGCGGAACCGGCACAGCTTGCGCACTGGCGCCGCCTGCGGGATATGCTGCTGACCGGCGCGGGCACCTGGCGCAAAAGCATCACCGTCAAGGAAGGCTTTCCGGCGGATAAAACAGGCGAAGCGCCGCGGCGCAAGGCTCAGCTCAAGGCCATTCTGTCCGATCTGGCCGACGTGCCCGGACTGGAATCGCTGCTGGCGGACGTCACCAGCTGTCCCCGATTCGCCGCCAGCAATCAGGTCCTGGGCGGCTGCTGCCGGGGTCTACACCTGTCCCGCCTACTGCCCGTGCTCGCCGCGCAGCTGCTGCTGGTGTTCCGGCGCCGCGGCGTCGTCGATTACAGCCAGCTCGCGCAATCGGCGCTGCAGGCACTGGGCGAGGAGGCCCCCACGGATCTCGCCCTGCGCATCGATTATTCCCTGGAACACATTCTGGTGGATGAGTTTCAGGACACGTCCAACGACCAGTACGACTTGTTGGGCAAACTCACCCGCGGCTGGGGCGAACACAATGCGCAAAATCCCGGGGCGCCGCGCACCCTGTTCATCGTGAGTAAATCAATGCAGTCAATACTACGGCTTTCGCGCGAATATCGGCCTGTTCCGGTGCGTGCGCGGCGCGAAGGCTTCAACGGCGTGGCCTCAAGCCTCTCATACCAAGCGATTTTAGCGGCCCGGCGTGGTGGAATGGGTCAACCACACCTTTGCCGCGGCCTTTCCCGAGCGGGAGGATATCGGCGCGGCGGTCGCCTACAGTCCCGCCACCGCGACGCGTGACGCACTCGACGGCCCGGCGGTAACCCTCGACGCCTTTTGCGGCGATGGCGCCGTCGCCGCGGAGGCCGAGCACATCTGCGCACAGATCGCCCGCTGCATCGAAGCGGGCGAGCGGGATATCGCGGTACTGGGCCGACAGGCGCAGCCACCTGGCACCCGATCAGGCCGGCGCCTGCAGACGACAGGGGTATTCACTACCGCGCGCAGGATCTGGACAGCCTGGCGCACTCCCCGGTGGTCATGGATCTGCTGACACTGTGCCGCGCCCTGGCCTGCAGGGCGGACCGTGTCTCCTGGCTGGCCCTGTTGCGGGCGCCCTGGTGTGGCCTGACGCTGGGGGATCTGCTGGTTGTCGCGCGCCTGGGCGATCAAAGCCCGCACCAACCGCACGCGGCCCGACCGATTGCCGCCACCCTGCAGTCGGAGGAACTGGAACGACAGTTGAGCGAGCAGGCAGCTGCGCTGGCGCCCTGGCGCATGTGTGCCAGCGGGTGATGGCGCAGCGCGTGGGCACAGCGCGACCGCCTCGGGCTGCGCGCCTGGGTGGAGCGCACGTGGCTGGACCTCGGCGGTGCGCGCGCCGCGCCGGACGGCCTGGCGCTGGCCGACGCCGACAGGTTCATGGCGCTGCTCGAACAGGCCGAGGCGCAGGGAGCGGGCCTGGATGTCGCCTGGCTGGCGCGACAGGTGGACAGCCAGTACACGAGCGGTGGCGATCCCGACTGCCCCGTTCACCTGCTGACACTGCACAAGGCCAAGGGGCTCGAATTCGGACGCGTGTTTATCCCGCGCCTGAACGGCACGCCGCGCGGGGACAACAGTGAGCTGCTGCTCTGGGACGAGCGCGTCGACAGCGCCGGGGAGCGGGTATTCTTCCTGGCCGCCGATGACCGCGCCGACAAGGCATCACCCACGCTGTACAACTGGCTGAAATTACAGCGCAAGATCAAAACCGGGTTGGAAGCCACCCGCCTGATGTACGTCGGCGCGACGCGCGCCATCCGCCACCTGCACCTGAGCGCCGGCATCCGCCGGGACGAAAAGCACGACCGGCCCCGGACGCCGCCGGCCCAGAGTCTGCTGGCGACCATCTGGCCTGATTTCGAAGCGGGCATGACCGTACACGATGCGCCGGCGATCGAAGAGGTGACAGCCGCGCCCGCCCGGCCGCTGGTGCGGCTCCCGCGGGAGCACCTGCCGGTGAGCGTCGCCGCGGGGCAGCCGCCTGCCTCGGAGGATGTACCCGAACGCCCCGACAATCACTTTGAGCGCTGTGTCGGCACCGTGGTCCACCTCGCGCTGGAAGAGCTGTCCCGGCGCGAAGTGCTGCCCGATGCCGCATCCGCGGCCGACGAACAGCGCTGGCGGATGGCGCTGCAGGAAGCGGGAATGTGGGGCGATGGCCTGCGGCAGGGGCTGGACACCGTGCTCGCGGCTGTCGCAACCACGGTGAGCCCCGGCGGCAACGGGCGCTGGGTGCTGGACAGGGCCCATGACCGGGCGCGCAGCGAATGGGCCCTGACCGTGCACGAAGGGGAGGTCCCACGATCTTGTGATAGACCGCAGCTTTGTGGAGCGGGACACGGGCGTGCGCTGGGTGATCGATTACAAGACGAGTCGGCCGGCGCCGCTGAGGAACCGCTCGCTGCGTTCCTCGCCAGGGAAGCGGACAATTACGCGGAGCAACTGCGCCGCTACCGCGATGCCCTGAGCCGCATCGGCGATGAACCGCTGTGTTGTGCGCTGTATTTCACGGCACTGGGCCGCCTGCATGTGCTGGAGGAACTGTCGCTGCCGAAGGAGCGGTCTCGAGTGGCCGCCCCGGCGCGACGCCGACTACCGCGTGGGGCGCGCGACACTTTGCCCGATGGCGCCGCGACGATCGACTCGCCAGTGCCCGCGCCGGCGCGCGGCGGACAGTCCTGTTCAACACCTCCGGTCCGGTCCGACGTTCGAACACCTGCGCCCGAGCGCGACGGACTATCAGCCGTCGCCGACGTACAGGGTGAGCTTCTGGCCGGGCTGCAGGTAGGCCTTCGGATCGAGGGCGTTCCAGGCGATGATCTCGTCGATCGACACGTCGAACCTGCCGGCAATGCGATACAGGGAATCGCCGCGGCGCACGCGGTAGTCGCGCGGGCTCGGCGTCTCCCTGCCGGCGAGAGCCAGGCTGGATGCCCAGGCGCTGCCGCGGGGAATCATCAGGGTGTCGCCGGCCCGTATACGGCTGCCGCGGATGCCGTTGACCTCCCGCAGCAAACCGACTTCGGTGTCAAACCTGCGGGCGATGTGGATCAGTGTGTCGCCGCGCTCGATGCGGTAATGGCGCCACTGCACGCGATCGGCGGCCGTCAGCCCGGCCAGGCCCTGCGCAAAGCGCTCGGCACTGGCCACCGGCAGCAGCAGTTCCGCCGGCATCTCCGGCGAGGTGGCCCAGCGCAAATGGCCGGGGTTGAAGGCGCGCAGCGTGGGGATGTCGATGCCGGCCAGCTCCGCCGCCCGGGCGATTTCCAGTTGCCCGCCCGTATCGACCACGGCGAAGGCGGGCGCATTGGGCACGGGCGGAATCGTCACCGGCGATCAGTGTTGCGGCTGTGCGATCAACTGGCTCAGGGCGATCAGCCGGGGCACGTAGTGGCGGGTCTCCCGGGGCAGGCGCAGGGACCAGTAATCGGTGTCCAGCCCGCGGCGCGCGTTGGCGGCGCGGGAGCGCGCCACACGGCCTTTGCCGGAGTTGTAGGCCGCCAGCGCGAGCAGCCAGTCGTCCTCGAACCGGGCGTGCAGTGCCTCGAGATAATCCAGCGCCACGCGCGTGGAATCGCGCAGGTCGCGCCGGCCGTCGTACCACCAGTCCACTTCCAGGCCCAGATGCCTGCCCGTGGCGGGCATGATCTGCCACAGGCCCGCCGCGTGGGACCGCGAGGAGGCGAAGGGATTGAGGGTGCTCTCCACCAGCGGCAGCAGGGCGATCTCCATGGGCAGATCGCGCTTGTCGACCTCCTCGACAATGTAGTGCAGATAATAGCCGGCACGTTCCGCCACGACTGCAAGGTAGTGGGGCTGCCCGAGGTAATTGTCCCGCTCCGCGGCGACCACGTCGTTGTCGATCGCCTGCCACGTCAGTCCCGCGCGAATGCGTTGCCACAGGTCCGCCGGCGGGGCGGGCGGCTCATCGGCCTGCGCGGCGCGCTCGGACGTCGCGACAGGCTCCGGCGCGGTGTCTGGCGGCGCGTCCGCGCCTGTGTCTCCATCGGTCACGGCGCCCTGTGTGGCAACGGGCGGGCCGGAATCGGGCAGCGATTGGCAACCCGCGAGCGGGATAAAGCTGCGGACTGCGCTCGGCATAATGCAGACGCGAGCGTGTTGATATTCTTAATATACGCAGACTGGTTTGTGTTGTTTTTCCAAGTGTTCACGCGCCGTTATTCCGGGCCCTTTCGCGCATTGCGAGCGTTTTCCCTGTTTCGGGCAGAAATCCCAGATCCAATGGCCAGGCGCCGTTTGTCGCCCCGTATCCGCCATTCGTCCAAAGCGGTTTTTCGTTGCGCGCCCGCGGTGGTATAGATAAGCCTAACGCAAAGTATCCGGCGCGCGAACGCGAGGGTACCGGCGAACAAGCGTGAAAACGTGTAAGAAGAAAAGCGAGCGTGTAGCTAATGAGACAGGGGAACATACAGGGGACCAATGAGTCGATGCGCCGTCGTGAGGGCGGCTTTTCACTCATCGAAATGCTGGTCGTGGTCACGCTCATCGCGGTTCTGTTGGGCATTGGCGCGCCGGCCTTTGTCGAGACAGTGAGAGACAACCGCCTGCGGACCGAACTCTACGCCCTGCGCGCCAGCACTGACCAATGCCCGTTCCGAGGCCTGTCCCGGCGCATGCCCGTGTTTGTGTGCGAATGCGGCGAGACGACCACCTGTTCCAGCACCGGCGCGTGGACCACGGGCTACATCGCCTACACCGACGTCGACGCCGACACGGCCCCCGACGCGGACGAAATTTTCATCGCGCGGCAGGTCGACGCCACCGACGACATGGAGCCTCGTTTCGCGACGCGGGGGACGTGCGGTAAGCAACACCCGTTTCAGCGCCCAGGCGACAGTCTGAACAACAACGGCACGTTCGTACTGTGCGATGAGCGCGGGGCCACCGAGGCCAGGGCGTGTGATCCTCGAGAATTCCGGAGCCGCGCGCGCTGGCCGGGGACACCGACGACCGAAGACGATATCGTCAACGATGGGAATGATAATGATGTTACCTGCCCGACCTGACAGCGCGTCAGCGCTCCGCCGCCCGGCGCGGCTTTCAGCGCGGCCTTCAGCGCGGCTTCACCATGATCGAGGCGCTGGTCACCTTCGTGATCCTGGCCATCGGCCTGCTGGGCATCGTCACCCTGATGACAACGTCCAAGACCACCCAGTTCGAGGCAGTGCAGCGCACCCGGGCAGTCACCCTGGCGAACGGCATGCTCAAGCGCCATCAGCGAGAACCCGGACGGCCTGAAGACCTACGAAACCGACACGGACAATCCTCACGGACAGAGCCAGATACCAACGAACCCGCGCCCGAACTGCGAGACGGCCACCTCCACCCCACCCAAATGGCCGCCCACGACCTACTGGGTATGGGACAACAACTGGACGGTAACCGGGTTACGGTCACCAAAGAACAGCGAAACCGCCTGGCCGGACTGAAGGCGATCCGGGGTAATCAAGCGCTGCTGGACTGATCCTTAACGAACCAGGAAACGCAAGCGGTCCGGTTACCGTTCCAGTGGACCTGCAGACGGCGGATGGCGTCAGTCGCGCGATTCAGTCTGTCGGTAACGGCGACGCCGACGGCGAGCCCAACGCGACAGGTCGCCATCGACCCTACCGTCGTAAACGACCTATGAGGAACAGACCAAGGCGCATTGATCACAATTTACCTGATTGAATTGGTGATAACCTTCTGCTGGCGCCATAGCGCGTAGATAAAGGTAATCTACGTATTCGCGTGGCCGCAGCTTGAAGAAACAGACGCTCCGCCGCCTGTTGGACAACGAGCATTTGCGCTCCAGATTGTCACGACCCCCTCATCACGCGGGTTTCCAGCTTCAAATTCAACCAAACAATACCTCGCTGATCCTCGCCGCAATACCCTTCACCACGTCAAACCTTCAGGCGGATCCTGTCACCGGCGATTGCAACGGTGAACCCGAGGCGGAGGTCTATAGTCGTTTCACCAACAAGATGAAGCAAACTGCGGTGCCTTCTTTTCGCCGCCGTGGCCAATACCGATGGCGACGCGCTCGGCGACTGCATTGACGATGCGGAGCCGGGTTCGGATGTACTGGTGGTCAAGGGTCTGCGAGGCGTACCCATCAGTAACTTTGATCCACCAGCAAACCCCCTGCCCGCTGGCGAGCCCGATGACGAGCTCAGTTTTCCCAACACTCCCGTCACGGCAACCCCAGGACCAGTTCCTGGTCGCGAACGCCGAGGAGGCCGGTTGCTGGACAGCGACAACACCATGCCCGATGTCGGTCTCGATAAGCCCTGGGGAGGGGGCCAGGGCCTGGCCCTACAGCTACCAGATTTTTTATATCCGGTTGATCAAGGATCGCGCACCGCAGCCCAGATATTTGCTGCGCTCTCGCGCAAGCGGCTGGAGCCCAATCCGGTGGGCGGCATGCGTGTCGGCAATACGGAGGATCTGGTGCGGGGGGTCGAGGACATGCGCGTTCGCTTCTACTATGCCAGCACCCGCGACAGCGGTATAGACGACACCGGCTACGAAGACGACGTGGAAGCCGTGGATATTGCCGGTGGTCGGACCCGCGTGGCGCGGTAGAGGTGTTGTTGCTGGTTCGCAGCGAGGGAGGGTATCGATCGACGAAAACCTACACCCTGGGTGACCGCACTGTAACGCCCGCAGACGAGCCAGACATGTGTAACGATACTGGCGCCTGCTGGTCAACGGCGCTTTTCAACGTGCGCAACCCTAATTTTGCTCTTCAGAGGTGACGCGAATGCAATCTGCCCGCTCCAGAACAAACAGCAAGGCGTCGCACTGGTTGTGGCGCTGCTCTTTCTGGTGATCGTGACCCTGCTCGCGGTAACGGCCGCGCGGGACAGCTCCTTCAGCTTGAAGATGTCCGGCAATATGCAGGACCGATATGCTGCGATAAACGCGGCGGATGAGGCGGCCTTTGCCGCCGGACGCGATGACCCGTACCTCAACGATCCCGTTTTAACGTCTATTGCCGGACCAACCGATCCGCCGATCGACCCGTTCGCAGGCGTGACCGATGACCCATTGGATAATGTTGCGGACCCCGACGCGATTGAGGTCACGATGCGTTCGTTAAATTGTAACAGGGTATGCCCACCGTCGAGCGGTGCGGCGGAAGATACCTTTAGCAGCGGCATTAACGACCCTGCTGCACCATCATGCGATCGCTACCATCTCGACGCGCAATACGACAGGCCTCAACGCGCGCGTACGCGAGTATCGGTTGGTTTCGTTTGGCCGCGCCCGCAATTTTAGGGCAAACGGAGTAGGCGTTTGATGACTGATGTATCGCAAAGGGATCGTCCCGAACAAGACGCCACAGGCAGCAGGAAAGGAGATAAGATCATGAACCGGATATCTTTACAGCAATACCTGGCTGCCATGACGGCTGCGCTTGTCCTGTGCAGTGTCCCATCGGTGCTGCGCGCCGACAATACGAAAAGATTCGAGGTCCAGGCCAATACCAATACGGCGTCCCGGCCGAAGGTGCTTATCGTGTTCGACAACTCGGGCAGTATGGACACCGAGGTGGAAGGGCAGCGCCCGCCCTACGACCCGAGCAGGAGCGATTACCCAGGGCGGCATCAGCGGCTCCGAGTTCGACCGCGTCTACTGGGCGATCGGCAAGAATCCCGAGCCCCCGGACCCCGACAGCGGCCAATCATAGACAAATCCAAGAATCGCTGCGCCTCATCCTTTGATGGCCTGAACAATCAGGGCTTTGCCTCCACCCAGGGCGCCCGACGCTGGTCCAACGGGTCCACGGAGGAAACCTGCGAGAATATCTGCACTCGGACGATTTTTTTCGGGTTGATTTGTGTGAGTGGAGCGAGGGTGTGCGAGACCCAGGAGATCCAGGCGGTTGTACGACCTGTCCACGTCCATTCATTCGCCGCCCCACGTGGAATGTAAGGCGGATATCGTCACTGAGAATCCGGGCAATGGTCCCAGTGTGTCCGACGGCTATGCCCGGACCAATGTTTTCCCGATGCCAGTGTGCTCAGTGGAGCGACTTCCCGTGAAACAGCGCTAACCACAGACCAGAACGTGGACTGGGGCAGCACCGCCTATACCTTCTACAGTGCCAATTACGTAGACTACTGGTACGACGACTCGCTTGCACAAGACCGAAAACGCATTGACATCGCAAAGGATGTCATCGGGGATCTGGTGGCGGCGAACACCAGCGTGGACTTCGGCATGGCGGTCTTCAATTCGAAAGACGCGGTTGAGCCAACGGTGGTCGTCTTATCGGTGAAGCGCCTGATCGAGGGTATGCAGACGTCGGACCGCAATGAACTGATTTCGATCATCGATAATGACCTATCCCCTGAAACGAACACGCCGCTGTGCGAAACCTTCTACGAGGTCTACCGGTACTTCAACGGCGATTCGGTGCTGTACGGTCTCCAGAAGCACCCCAACGATGATCCGGACCGCGATACCGATGCCGAGAATGATGATGGTGACTATATCAGTCCACTGGGTGACTGCGCGTATATACGTCATCCTGATGACTGACGGGAACCGACTTTCGATACCGCCGCCAATACCGCGATGGTGGTGACCGGGGAGGTCTGCAGTAGCTGGGATGAAGGTTTCGGCGGCACCGGAGATCTACCTGCGGGATGTGGCCGGATACCTTCCAGCACCGACCTCAACAGCGACGACACCAACGGCCAGCGGAAAGCGCTGACCTACACCATCGGCTTCCAGACCGACCAGGCGCTGTTGCAGGAAACGGCCAGCCGGGGCGGCGGACGGCGTTATACGGCGACCAATGCCGACCAGTTGGCCACCGCCTTCCAGGGCGCGCTGCTGAACATACTGACCACAGATACTTCCTTTACCTCGCCGGCGGTTTCCGTGGACAGCTTTACTGGACCGAGATTCGCGAAGATGTCTTCTACGCCATGTTCAAACCCGACGACCGGGTCGACTGGCGCGGCAACATCGAGAGCTTCGAGGTAGCGGGTCAATGGTGAGCTGACGGTCGTGGATGAAAACGGTGTGCCTGCCTTCGACAGCACCACCGGCGAGTTCAAGCAGACTGCCAGCAGCTTCTGGAGCAGCCAGGATGGCGGTGCGGTCGGCGAAGGCGGTGTCGGGGGCCTGCTGGCTGCCCGCGACCCGGCGACGCGAACAACCTCCAATACGGGCACGAACGATTGAGTTCTTCAACGCCACCAACGTCACCGCGGATGCTTTCGGGTGCCCGACGACGGCACCCTGTGGGCACATTTTGGCGTCGGCAGCCAGGCCGCGTTCGACAGTGTCCTTGCGTGGGCACAGGGGTATGCTATGAGAACGGCGCGTCCACCGGGAACCCGCGGAGCTGGATCATGGGCGACGTACTGCACAGCCGACCCCAGGTGGTGAACTATGGCGCCCTGAATTCCTTTACCGAGACCAACCCCGATCTGCGGCTGCTCGTCGGCACCAATTCCGGTTATGCATATGTTCAGTGCCGACGACGGTCAGGAGAGATTGGGCCTTTTTCCGAAGGAACTGGGTGAAGTCTGAACGAACGTCGCCTCAATCCGGTGAGTAATGACAATGTCTACGGCGTGGATCTTGCCTGTCATTTATCGTGTGGATGCAAACCGGGATGGCACCATTGACCACTCCGACGGCGACAGTCTGGCCCTATTCGGCCTGCGCCGCGGCGGACGCCTGATGTACGCACTGGACATCTCCAACCGGAAGACCACGAGCTTTATCTGGATGCTGTCGCGGCGAGCCCCGGCTTCGCGGAAGTGGGCCAGACCTGGTCGCGCCCGCTGACTACCTTCATACCTGGCTACGTGAATGGTAATGGCGAACGGCAGCCGGTGCTGATCTTTGGCGCCGGTTACGATCCCAACAAGGATTCCCTGAGCATTGGCACTTCGGACAGCATGGGCCGGGGCGTGTTCATCGTCGATGCCCAGACCGGTGCGCTGGTGCGCAGCATCACGCCTGCCGCCGCGTCCCTCACCAATGTGCAGGAGACGCGCCTCGCGCACTCTGTTACCGGCAGGAGTAGGCGGTCTCGATATAGATGCCAACGGTTTCGCGGTCGCCCTGTACTTCCGGGGATACCAGTGGGTGTGGCGCGTGGACATCGGCGAGCGCCTCCGGATGCTGCCGACTCAACGGAGACCTGGTTCGTGAGTCATTTCGCGGATTTGAATGGCGGCACGACGGCGACCGACCGGCGCTTCTTCAACCGTCCGGGATCGTAAGGACGAGATTGAAGACTCGCGCGTCGATCTGGTCGCGATTGGTAGTGGCGATCGTACCAACACCCTGGCAACAGATGTGGAGAACTATTTCTACGTCTTGCGGGATAAGCAGACATCGCGCTTCAGAACGACCGACCCGACAAGCGCCGAGTGTACCGCGAACGGGTCGGATCCCCGCTGCGGTCAGCCCATTGTGCAGGCCGATCTGTTCAATATAACCAGTGACATCCTCAGACACCGGCAATGAGACAGAGCAGACCGCCGCAGAAGCGAAGATTCACGGCGAGCGCTGGCTGGAAAAGCCAACTTCGCCGAGCTGGGCGAGAAAATCTATCGGATTCCAGTTCGTTTGCGGTCAAATTCTCTTTACAAGCTTTACTCCGGCAACCTTGCTGAATAATAACCCGAATATCTGTGAACCCGCCCAGGGGGAAGGAACTATCTATACTATCGATATCTTTGATGGCGAAAGACGGGGAAATCCTTGTGCCTTCGGCACTATCTGTGAACTTCCACCTATTGTTCCTCCACCCCCACCTACTTGCGAAGGCGATGACTGTCCTCCTCCCTGCCCCACTTGTGTGCCGCCATTTGTGCCTCTCGTCCACCCGGGTACGGAAACGGGGCCATTTTTGGATCCTCTTGGCAGTCTACCGAACGTATTCCCCAACTACTGGTACTCCGAGGATTATTGAGCATGGGTAGTCGGCGACAACAGAGCGGTTTCACCCTGATCGAGGTGATGATCGTGGTCGTTATCCTGGGGGCATTGATGCTGGTGGCGCTGCCCGGCGGTCCAGTCGCAATTGCAAAAGGGGCGTCGAACAGACGCCATGCAGGCGCTGCAGTTCGTCGCCGGGCGGCAGGAGCAGTTTATGCTCGATCGCTCCACCTACACGGCAAATCTGGCGCAACTGGGCTGCCCCAGCCCTATCTCCCTTGAGGAGCACTACAGCGTGACGGCCGCCGCGGGGGCCTGCGGTGATATTGCCGACTGCTATGTGCTCACCGCGGCGCCGCGCGCGAGTTCGCGGCCGCGAAGTGACGACGCGCGGTGCGTCGACTTTACACTATCCACCGGCGCCAAGGCACCACTGGCGAACTCGGCGATGACTGCTGACCCGGCATGAGGACAAGAACCATGCACGTTATGACGAAACTGCTTCTGGTAGCAGGCGCAGCCTGCCTGCTGGGGCCGGCCGGCAGCACCACGACAACGAGCGGCGCTACACCTACGCCTGCGAGGTGCAGACGGAAGCGGGCGTCGCCGGCCTTGCGATACAGGCCGATTGATGGAGGACGCCCGCGCCGTCGCGGGCCGGCACGGCCCACATCATCAGCAGCGGGCGCAGCCCGGCCATGTCCGTGGTGGAGTGTATAGAGACGCCCGGGGGCGAATTCCGCGACAGCCACTTCCAGCGCTTTTACGAGCAGGCTGCCCCGGTAAGGCTCTGGTGCGGCAGGTCGGCTGATATGATTTGACCTGTCAAGACTTCTGCTGTAGTTCACGTGAGCTTTTCGGCGCTTTAGCTCAAGATCTATCCGGCGCGCTGCGACGGTGGATCATGCTGATCATACGTGGATTGGTTTCCGCCTACGACTTCACTGCGTCGCGGAGCTGGCCTCTCGTAACCGGCTGGTAATCATTGTGCCTTCTGAAAACTCGATCGTTGCCTCGAATTCCAACATCGTTGCACATGATCTATGCAGCAATGCGTGTGTAACGATGGTGCAGCCCCCCAACTCGAGGCAGCGCGACGATATTTGCATCTCCTGCTGATTCCACAGACCGAGAATCAGGTGGGTCCTTACTCAAAGACAAGTGGGTACGACACGAGTGGTAGTCATCAACGTAGTCACGAAGAATTCGTCGCAAATGCCGTTCGTTGAGAACCATCACATGATTCAGACAGTCCCGGCGGATGGACCCGATAACACGCTCGACATAAGGGTTTTGCCATGGCGATCGAGGCGCCGAAATAACTTCTTCAATCCCCAAGCTCTTGATCCGTCGCCGAACCTTATTACCGAAAATGGCGTCTCGGTCGCGCAGTAGATATCGCGGTGCAGTGTCAAACGGAAAAGCCTCCACAAGCTGTTGTGCGGTCCAGCGAGCGGTGGGGTGCTCTGTTACATTGAAATGGACAACACGCCTGCGGTCATGGCTTAAAACGAGTAATACATAGAGAACCCGGAACCTGGCTGTTGGGACGGTAAAGAAATCCATCGCAGCTAAACAGTCTGCATGATTATTGAGAAAGGTGCGCCAGGTCTGTGATGGCGGCTTCTTTGCCCACAGCATGTATTTCGAGACGGTTGCCTGTGAGACTTCAATCCCAAGCTTGAGAAGTTCCCCATGGATTCGGGGTGCGCCCCAGCCAATATTGGATGCCTGCATGTCCCGAATGAGCTTGCGTAGAGATTTATCTATAGCGGGTCGTCCCGGTCCAGGGCCACGACTCTTCCAGCGCCAATACAGGCGGAAGCCGAGTCGATGCCACCGTAGGACGGTATCTGGATTCAGGCCGTGTAGTAAATTGCGCCAGCCATCAACATAGCGAGAAAACAATATCCAGAACATCTTGTCTGTGGGCGTGGGCCGAGGCCGCCTTACCGACCGCCGGAGCATAGCTACCTGTTGTCTTAGCGCCAGGTTCTCAGAGAGCCAGCTGACGCCGAGTCTTGCCTAGTGGCAGTAGAAATATGACTAAGAGGTAAGGAACTGACATAGCAGCCATCCTTCATGCATTGCAGAAAATAGTCAACAAAATCAGAACGATCGAATATTCAGAAGGGACACCGGTTACTGCACCGGCTCCCTGTCAACGATGCCACCCTCAAACACAGCACAGGTCTGACTGAGTATCGGGCGTCGCGCTATTTTGCACGCTTACCCACCTGTACTGCCGAAGCAGGTTCACTTGCGTTGTGTACCGTTAACCTCCTATGGCTTCCTTCAGACCCCACCGTTGGCCAGTGACGCCCTTGCCAGTCGGATTGTCTTCCCCTCAGTCGGGGTGACGCCACCTTCTTTCAGGTGGCCGGGTTTGCCGGCTTCGCCGGGCAAACAAAAAAGCAGCCTGCGGCGCAGGCTGCTTTCAGCAAACTTGAGCTTTTCGGGATCAGTCGCGCCGGCGAGTTACCCGCAGACCAAACAATCCCAGCGCGACCAGCAACAGCGTCGCCGGCACCGGCACTTCCCTGGTAATCTGGCTAAAGCGCTGTTCAAAGCTCGTCAGTCTGGCCATGCTGGGGCCAAACGATGCGTCAATGGCCAAGAAAATGCTCTGCCAACGAAGATCTCACTGCCAGGGTAACGTTGCGCGATTCCGACAGGCTGTCCGGTGCCGGAGGTGTCGCTGAACACTTCCATCAGAACCGCAGCAGTTCCAGACCCGGCAGCGTCTGCCGCGAACTTGAGGACTTCGACAAAAGCAGCCGCGCCTGCCGCGTTGGCATCCGCCAGGGAGATACCGTTTATGAGGCTGCCCGGCATGGTCGCGGTCACCCTGTAGGAAAACAGCAGACTCATAGAATCGGCGGACGTTTCGGAACCAATGGTAAATCCTGCGTCGGGCCCGAACGAGAAATTCAATCCGAACTCATTACCCACCGCACCGTCGCCGATGCCGCTGACGTCGATCGCCGACAGGTCAATCGGTGACCCAGATTCACGGGGGCTCCAGCAGCACAAAGCCATCGAATTGTTTGTCGCGATCTCGATGCTCTGCCCCCCACCAGGTCGTCAGCGGCACCGCCTGCGCCTGCGCCGCAGCAAGCGCGGCGCTGCGCAAAATCCGCACGTCAGTCTGAACAATACCGTTGCCATGATTACTTCTCCCGTCCCAGTTGGCATTCCTTGCGCGCGCCTGCTCTTGAACGACGCTATCTGGTGCATATCCTTAGCAATCTTCAGGCCAAGTTTAGCTTCCAGCGCGTAACTAACTGATTTTAAATAACTATCTGTCCAGAGCTGTCCGCAGATACGCTGCCATACAGTGGCACTGTACAAACATGACAACGATTGGCGACTCGCGCACAGCCGCAAACGGTTGCAACCGCTACCATCCAGTGCCACGCGACCGACGGACACCCGGTCGCGGGCACTTACACGCTGCGATGATTACCGTGCTTCAAACCGGTGAATGCGCCAAAGGCGGGGTGATGAGGATTACGCTGGTTTGCCTGCGGCTGGTCAGATTGCCCGCGTCGATTCAGTGAACAGTCAGGCTTATCGTAATTTCACTAAACGATTTACCGGTCGGGTACGGCCTCTCTCTAGGGTCAGGGATCATCGGCCGGGATCACCCGTTAAGTGGAAGTACGCCGTAGAGGCCGATGCCGTTATAGCCAGGCCGAGGGTTTCCACCACAGCGGGATGACCTCGGCTGGGCTGCTGTCGTCCCTCCTGTATTCCGTGTAAGGGGTCTGGGTGGGCTGCTGGTGCTTCGATCGGAGTTCGTTCTTCGCCGTGGCGCGCTCTCGCGCTTTGTTCCCCAAGCGCGGCATCTACCTGGCCAACGATGTCCCAGATGAAGCCCACAGGTACGCGGGCAATCGCCACGTCCCCGCTTCATGTGTTTCCCGACTGCATGGTGATAGCCCGCGCGGCGCTCTACGCCACAGGCGATGGCCTTCGCCGGCAACCCTGGCCTCGCTGCAGGTGCATCGTCTGGCGAGCCGGGATGCGATGCGTCCAGCAGCTCCAGCGGGCCGTCATCGTCGTGTCCGTTGCCCGTGCGGGTGATCTACCTGGCCCGCCGTTCTCGAACCGGCTGCTGTGCTCCTCGGCGCCAGCCCCAGATCAGCCATCAACTCCCTCGGGGACGCGAAGCGGCGCAGATCAGCCAACTCTGCAGCAACACCGCCGCGCAGCGTATCGATGCCGCGCCAGGCGCAAGATCAGCGAGTGCACCGGGGCGAGGAGCCATCCTCCACCGCGCGCCAGACCAAGTGATTCGTCAGAGAGATGGTTCACCCGCTGCGTGGCAGCCCTTGAGCTGAGGTCGAATTGCTGCTCCTCCAGCGCCACGCCAGCTTTTCCAAGAACCGTTCCTCAAATTAAATGGTTGGCGGTGGTAGTCGGTTCGGTAAGCAACTATTGCCCTCGGCGAGTAGTTCATCGGCGCAGCACAAAGGCATTAAGGCTGTTCCGTGCCTTGCGCTCAGCTTCGTCGTCCCCATGCACGTCAGATCCCGCATCGCCTACTGCGACCACACCCAGATCGACGTCAGTTCCAGCGCAAGCGGACATCGCCAGTTGCCCGGCGCGCGTCAGCGCCGGTCCGTCTTGATCCGCGAAACCGGCAACGAATAAGCGACGGCGCTACCACATCGCAGTCGTGGCCCGCCGACAAGATCATCCGGAGCCGGTAGGTCACCCCACAAGGGCCCGCTTCGTAGGACAACATCATCCCGCCACCCACGGCATCGCTCAGCCGCTGGACCAGGTTGCCACCGCCTTCGGCTGGTTCCTGATCTCTGCCACGGTACTGGCTGCCATGCCGCCAGCCGTAAGGCGACCGCCACAGCAATGTTCTCTTCTGTACGTCCAGCCCTACATACGCGCTGTAATCACGCTGGCCCATGTCCTATGTTACGTGTGCGCCCGTAGGACATTCGACCTGATTTGCGATACGCTTTTCATGACCTGCCCCTCCTCAATGTGGCTCTGTGTCGGATGGTTCCGTCCTCAACATAACCCACGTACGTTGAGGACGGGCAGGTCGAATCATTATGTCTGCGAACTGCCTTCCAGCTCCGCACCGCGGCAAAAACCTCCTCCGGGCTCTCGCCCGCGAGTTTGCCCTGCTCACGCAGGTTCGCCTTGGTGCCGGCTCACGGAAACGCAGAAGGATTGGTCTTCAGCTCCAGTGACAGCTTGAAGGGCGCCGTGGGCTCGCACTGTCGCGTCGCTTCGGCGTCAGCCAGGCGCTTGTGCAGTGCGTCATTGCCGGGCTCCGCCGCCCGCGCGAAATTGAGGTTGGCGATCGTGTACTCGTGGGCGCAGTAAACCCGCGTCTCGGCGGGCAGTGAGGCCAGCGCGTTCAGCGAGCGCAACATCGTCGGCGGGTCGCCCTCGAACAGCCGGCCGCAGCCGCCCGCGAACAGGGTATCGCCGCAGAACACCATGGGATGCTGCCCGCCGTGGTAGTAGGCGATGTGGTCCAGCGTGTGGCCCGGCACTTCCAGCACTTCGAAATCGACACCCAGCACCTCGAGGGTGTCTCCCGCCGCCAGGCGCCGGTCAATGCCCTCGATAGCCGGGTTCCTGGGGCCGTACACCACCGGGCTGAACGCGCCGATCAGGTCGGGCAGGCCGCCGACGTGGTCGAAGTGGTGGTGCGTGATGAGCACGGTGGAGAGCTTCAGCTCCCTTGTCTGCAGCGTCTCGATGACCGGGGCGGCGTCTCCGGGGTCCACCACCGCGGCTTCGCGGCTGTCGGCATCGAAGAGCAGCCAGATGTAATTGTCGGAGAAGGCGGGGATCGGCTCGATGTTGACCATGGGGCACCGTTTCACAGGGAAAAAAATACAGTAGTATAGGTGCTGGCGGCACGTCACCCGGCCGGACGACAGCGGGCAGCACAATGCAAAGCGCAACGCAGGAAGAGTGTAACGACATTTTGGCGGCCCAGCTGAACATGGTACGCCGGCCCCCGGGGCCGCTACCTGCTCCAGGCCACGCGAATGCAATGCAGGATATGCTCGATACCGCTTTTGGTTACCATATCCTGCAGCTGACCTCGCGAGAAGACCGTGTCCGAGGCAGCAGTGGATCACCAGACCTCTTCTGCGCCGACGCCGGAGAGGTCGGGCTACGTCCCATGCAATAAACCGATCTGAGAGCGACAGTATGGACGCCAGGTGATCCTGCATCACTGGCTAAAGCTCGCCAACAGCCCGCACACCACGGTGTCCGGGAGGCAACGGGTGCTGACGCCCCAGGGGCAACTGCTGATCGTCGGCTTCAATCCTGTCAGTCTGCACGGCGTGAGCGCACAGGTGCGGGGATTGTTGCGGCATGAACTGTGGCGCTGGCACCGCCCCGTCGTCGAACACCGCCTCACCGATTGGCTGCACCTGCTCGGCTGCGACGTGGACGAGGTGATCCGCCTCTACGGGGTGCCGCCGATTGGGAAGGGGCGCCTGCAACGCGCGCTGATGGCTTGTGATGCCTGGACGCAGCGTCACAATTTTCCGCTCAGCGGCGTCTATATCCTGCACGCCACCAAGCAGGTCGCCCGCCCGCGCCCCTGGTGAGGGAGCGCCGCGCGCGGCTTATCAGCCTGGTGCCCAAGCCCGCGCCGATGCCGCCGGCGTCCCGGGACCTCGAAATATTCGAGAAAAGGAACACAGATCATTGAAATATGTGGAAATCTTCACGGACGGCGCCTGTCGCGGGAACCCGGGGCCCGGGGGTTGGGGGGCGCTGTTGCGTTGCGGCGAATCGGAGAGGGAACTGTACGGCGGCGAGCCGGCTACCACCAACAATCGCATGGAACTGACGGCGGCGATTGAAGCATTGCGCGCCCTGAACCGGCCCTGCGCGGTGCGGCTGACCACTGACTCCAATTACGTGCGGCACGGCATTACCGAGTGGCTGGACGGCTGGAAGCGCAAGGGCTGGAAGACCGCCGCGCGCAAGCCGGTAAAGAATGAAGATCTCTGGCGCGCCCTGGACGAGCAGAACCGGCGCCACGAGGTGGAGTGGCACTGGGTCAAGGGGCACAGCGGCCATCCGGAGAACGACCGGGCGGACGCCCTGGCCAACCGGGGTATCGACGAGTTGACCGCGGGCACTCCCGCAACTTGAACACCGGACACTGAAAGGAGTCTGGCGGAGCATGCGACAGATTGTTCTCGACACGGAGACGACAGGTCTCGAGGTCTCACAGGGCCACAGAATCATCGAAATAGGCTGCGTCGAGCTGGTCAACCGCCGGCCCACGGGGAACCACTACCACCAGTACGTCAATCCCGGCCGCGATATCGACCAGGGCGCCATCGAAGTGCATGGCATCACCGACGAGTTCCTGGCGGACAAACCATCCTTCGATCAGATTGCCCGCGACTTTCTGGAGTTCGTGACCGGTGCCGAGCTGATCATCCACAACGCGCCGTTCGATATCGGCTTTCTCGACGGCGAGCTGGAACGCCTGCCCGGTGGGCAACAGTGCATGGCCGATCTGTGCGGTGTTGTCGATACACTGGTCATGGCGCGGGCCAGGCACCCCGGCCAGCGCAACAGTCTGGACGCGCTGTGCCAACGCTATGAAGTGGACAACTCGCAACGGGACCTGCACGGCGCGCTGCTGGACGCGGAGATTCTCGCCGATGTCTACCTGGCGATGACCGGCGGCCAGACCGCGCTGCAGCTTTACGAGGGCGAGAGCGACAGCGTCGGCGGGCCGCGTCGCGCCGAACCCGTTCGGCCGCTGCCCGCCGGGCGCGCGCCGCTGCCCGTGGTTACCGCGACGGACGAGGAACGGGCAGCCCATACAGCCATGCTGGACGCCATCGCGGCGTCCAGTGAAAACGCAGTAGTGTGGCGGCAGGACAAATAGTCGGCGCCAAAGCCGAGCAGGGCGACGAGTTGGTCGCCGGCGCGGACGAAGTAGCGATGCCGGGCGCCCCGGGCAGGGGCTGGTAGCCGAGGTCGCGAAGGGGAGATGTGCAGATGTCGAGACTCCACTCCTGCAACGGCTCGAGCAGCAGCGGCTGGATGACATGCGCTTGGGGGTATCGTTAGTGTCGCTTATATCTCTGCGCTTCTGTTCCTGATGCCATTTATAACCGAAAAACGTTTCCGCGGAAACGTCACCTCTTCTCATGGAACGCCACCTTTGAAGTGATCAAGTTCACGAGGGCCCGGTAATCCTGTTCACGGCGCTTTTTCTGTGCCAGGGCCTCCACATTCGCTTCGGCAACGTGGTGACAGGGTTGGCTTTCCCGGCGCTGCAATAACCAGGCAGGGCAGCGGGCGGCGTGACCGCCGGTCCGCGCTTGCCCGGCCCCGCCACGGCGCATACTATAGCCGGTCACTCGCGCAAGCCCCGGGAGGTTCCATGTTCCGGCCCGACAATCTTCCGCCGGCACCGGGCGGTTCCGAGCTGCATATCGTATTCCAGGAAGGAAAACTGGTGATCGACATGCGGTCCTCCAGCGTGTGCCTGTTCGAGCGGGGACACATCGAGAACTGCGGCTGGCGGGAAGTGCGCCGGCAGTTCCTGGGCTACTGGAAGGAGCAGCCCTGCTACGCGGTGGAGATCGATAACGCGGACGAGCCCGACCCCATGCAGTACCAGCGGGGCAGCCTCTACCACATTCTCGGGCGCGTGGACGACAGCCTGTTTGCGCTGGCGGGCCGCGCCCGGCAACTGCTCGACTGGGAGCTGGATCACCGCTTCTGCGGCCGCTGCGGACAACCGATGCGGGTCGACGAGCAGGAGCGCGCCATGTGCTGCGATCCCTGCGGCATCGTCAATTATCCGCGTATATCGCCCTGCATCATCGTCCTGGTCACCCGGGGCGAGGAACTGCTGCTGGCCCGCAACGTCAATTTTCCGCGGCCCATGTACAGCACGCTGGCGGGATTTATCGAGCCCGGTGAAACCGCGGAGGAAACCCTGGCCCGGGAGGTGCGCGAGGAAGTCGGCGTGGAAGTGCGCAATCCGCGCTATTTCCAGTCCCAGTCCTGGCCGTTTCCCAATCAGCTCATGCTCGGCTTTTTTGCCGACGTGACAGCGCGGGCGGCGACATCGTCTGCGACCAGGTCGAGATCGCCGACGCGGCCTGGTTCCATTACAGCGACCTGCCCCAGACGCCCCCGGTGGCATCGATTTCCGGGCAACTGATTCAACACTACGCGCAGTCCTTGCGCTGATGATGCACAGACTGATGTCGATTAAGTACGAGTTGATTGTCTACTGGAGCGATGAAGACGAATCCTTCGTCGTCGAACCGACTTGGGCTGCATGGCTGATGGAGAGACCTATGAGCAGGCGGTGGCAAACGCCAGGCAGGTTATTGGAGAATGGATTGAGACGGCGCGGGAGCTGGGTCGGCCGATTCCGGAGTCCAGGGGCCGGCTACTATATGCATAAGCTCAAGCTCAGGCACTCGCCGGTTGTGTCTAGCGCGGCTGATGGCAAACGATACAGGGGACGATAGTTTGGAATTCTTGTTCGAATACGGTCTGTTTCTCGCCAAGGTGGTCTCCGTGGCCGCCGCGGTACTGCTGATTGTGGCCGGGGTGGTGGCAATCGGCTCGCGCCAGCGCGCCGCGCATCACGAAGGGCACATCGAGGTCCGCAAACTGAACGACCACTACCGGCAGATGAGCGACACCCTGCAAGGGGTGGCCGAGAGTCCGGCCGCGGCCAAGGAGCAGCGCAAGGCCCGCAAAAAGGCGGAAAAAGCCGAGGCCAAAGCCGCCAAGAAAGCGCGCAAGAAGAAGTCCGACACGGAGTCGGAAAAGCGCCGCAAGCGGCTCTATGTGCTGGATTTCGACGGTGATCTGCGCGCCAGCGCCACCGACAACCTGCGCGAGGAAATCTCCGTCGTGCTGGATCAGGCCGGGGAGGGCGATGAGGTGCTGCTGCGCCTGGAGAGCCCCGGGGGACTGGTGCACGGCTACGGCCTCGCCGCCAGCCAGTTGCGACGCCTGCGCGATGCCGGTGTGCCGTTGACGGTCGCGGTGGACAAGGTCGCCGCCAGCGGTGGATACATGATGGCCTGTGTCGCCGACCGGATCATTGCCGCACCCTTCGCGGTGCTCGGTTCCATCGGCGTGCTGGCGCAGCTGCCCAATTTTCACCGGCTGCTCAAGAAGCACGACGTAGACTTTGAGGTGCTCACCGCCGGTGAATACAAGCGCACGCTGACCTTGTTTGGTGAAAACACGGACAAGGGCCGCCAGAAGTTTCTCGAGGATCTGGAGGAAACACACGACCTGTTCAAGGAATTCGTGGGCGGCAATCGACCGGCGGTAGACATGGATAGCGTGGCCACCGGCGAGATCTGGTACGGCAGCAGGGCGGTGGACCAGAAGCTGGTGGACGAATTGCGCACCAGCGATGACTTCGTGCAGAGCAGCCTGCAGGACAGCGATGTCTTCCAGGTCCGCTTCGTGTACAAGAAAAACTGGCAGGAAAAGTTCGGCCTCGCCGCCGAGGGCAGTCTGGAGCGAGTGCTGCTGCGCCTGTGGCAACGCGGCGCCGGCCCCCACTACTGAGGAGACAGCCTGCTCCTTTGAACCGCAGCGCCGGAACCCACGCCAGCAACCGGCGCGTTCATGCATTTGTCCACGGTGGGGAGCTGCCTACAGACGCGCACTGTGCGCAGGCCGGGCATGTTCATTCATGTGTCCTGCGGCGGACCGCGACACACGCTCTGTGTGCATGCCCGAGGCATGTCCTCGCAGCGGACTGCCGGTAGTGGATTCCCGCGGTAGCCGGACGGTGTATTTTATCGCTGTGGTCGGGGCTTGAAGGGGCCTGGCGGGACTGAAGAGTACGTGGGAAAACCGGTAAGGCTATCCATACCATCCTGTTTTACAAGGAGAACAAACGCGGGTATTGTTGCGCGTCATTCGACCCGGCGACGGACCTGTCAAACGGGGCCGGCTTGCGGTCGGCGGTCAGACAATGGAGAGATTCGAAGATGGCGGAACAAAAGGCGACCAACGTTCATTGGCACGAGGGTGACATCACCCGCGAGCACCGGCAGAAACTGCTCGGGCACAAGGGGGCGACCCTGTGGTTCACCGGACTGTCCGGCTCCGGCAAGAGCACGGTGGCGGTAGAGCTCGAGGGCACGCTGAACCAGACGGGCATACCTGGGCCGACCGTCTGGACGGCGACAACGTGCGCATGGGTATCAACCGGAACCTGGGCTTCTCCGCCGAGGACCGTACCGAAAATATCCGCCGCATCGGCGAGGTGGCCAAGCTGTTCGTCGACGCGGGCGCTGTCGCCCTGAGCAGCTTTATCAAGTCCCTACAAAGCGGACCGCGACCAGGTGCGCGCGCTGCACGATGAAGCGGGCATGGACTTCATCGAAATCTACGTCGATTGTTCGCTGGAAGCGGCCGAAGAGCGCGACCCCAAGGGCCTGTACAAGAAGGCCCGGGCGGGGGAGATCAAGAATTTTACGGGTATCGACGATCCCTACGAAGCGCCCGTCGACCCGGAAATCCGGTTGAACTCGGAGACGCAGACACTGCAGGAGGAAGTCGACACCATTCTCAACGTGTTGCGCGAGCGCGGCATTATCAGCAAGTGAACTGGAGAAATTAATGATCAAACCCCACGGATCGGACGAACTTAACCCCCTGTTCGTCTACGACAGTGAACGGCGCCATGCACTTATAGAAGAATCTGAAAACCTGCCGTCCCTGCTGCTCAACTCCGCCGCGGCCGCCAACGCCGTGATGCTCGGCGGGGGCTATTTCAATCCCCTGACCGGTTACATGAACCTGGCCGACGCCCTCCGCACGTCGGAGACCATGTACACCACCGGCGGACTGTTTTTCCCGGTGCCCATCGTCAACCTCACCGATGATGACAGCGTCGAGGCCGGCAGCCGTATCGCCCTGCGCGACCCCAACGTCGAGGGCAACCCGGTACTGGCCATCATGGATGTCGAGGCGGTGGAAGCCGTTACCGACGATCAGATCAACGCCATGGCGGAAAATATCTTCCGCACCCTGGACCCCGGGCATCCCGGTGTGGCCACTTTCACCGGCCTCGGCCGCACGATGCTGTCCGGCCCCATCGAGGTGCTCAACTTTTCCTATTTCCAGACGGACTTTCCCGATACATTCCGCACCGCCGTGGAGATCCGCAACGAGATCGCCGAGCGCGGCTGGGAAAAAGTGGTGGCGTTCCAGACACGCAACCCCATGCACCGCGCTCACGAAGAGCTGTGCCGCATGGCGATGGAACAGCTCGGGGCGGACGGCATTCTGGTTCACATGCTGCTGGGCAAGCTCAAGCCCGGGGATATTCCCGCCGAGGTACGCGATGCCGCCATCCGCAAGATGGTGGAGGTCTACTTTCCGCCGAACACGGTCATGGTCACCGGCTACGGTTTCGACATGCTGTACGCGGGCCCGCGCGAGGCCGTACTGCACGCCGTATTCCGGCAGAACTGCGGCTGTACACACCTGATTGTCGGCCGCGATCACGCCGGCGTGGGGGATTACTACGGTGGCTTCGACGCGCAGACGATCTTCGACGAGGAGGTGCCCGACGACGCGCTGGAGCTGGAAATCTTCAAGGCCGACCACACCGCCTACAGCAAGAAACTGAACAAGGTTGTCATGATGTGCGACGCGCCGGATCACACCGCGGACGACTTCGTGCTGTTGTCGGGCACCAAGGTGCGGGAGATGCTGGGCCAGGGCATGGCGCTACCGCCCGAGTTCTCGCGGCCGGAAGTCGCGGAAATCCTGTCCGCCTACTACCAGTCACTGGATGCCGGTCAGTAACGGCAAAAGAGTCAGACCCGAATGGCGCTTACTTGGGGCCGTCATCCCCGCGCAGGCGGGGATCCATGGGAAAAGCTGGGAAAAGGGGTTAGACCCGAATGGCGCTTACTTACGGCCGTCATCCCCGCGCAGGCGGGGATCCATCAACCACAATAGGTTCAAACAGATGGATTCCGGAGCGCCGGACCGCCACCTGCGCGGGAATGACGGAATAGATAGTTTCGGGCTTGAGTAAATGCCATTCGACTCTGACCCCTTTCAGTCCGCGCCGTCGGCAGGCGTCGACGGTATCGCCAGACCTCGACGGCATGGCCAGACTTTGACGTCATCCCCGCGAAAGCGGGGATCCAGACACGCGCCACACCTTGTGCGCGGGTCGGAACACAGATTGCGACCATCTCCCCGGAGGCAATGACACAATGAACTACGACCTGTTCAACGGCGACGCCGACGGCATCTGTGCCCTGCTGCAGCTGCGCAAGGCCGAGCCCCGCGACGCGCAGCTCATCACCGGCGTCAAGCGGGACACCAACCTGCTGGACAGAGTCCGGGCGGCCTCCGGCGATCGCGTCACGGTTCTCGATGTTTCCATGGACAAGAACAAGGAGGCGCTGCTGCAGACCCTGTCGGCCGGAGCCGATGTTTTCTATGTCGATCACCACAAACCGGGCGATATTCCGGCGGATCCCGGTCTCACGGCGATTATCGACGAGGCGCCCGACGTCTGTACGGCCACGCTGGTAAACGAGCATCTGGGCGCCGCGCAGCTCGAGTGGGCGGTCACCGGCGCCTTTGGCGACAACCTCGAGGACACCGCCCGGCGGCTCTCAAAGGGCCTGCGCATTGCCGACGCGGACCTGGGCGCCCTCAAGGAACTGGGCATCTATATCAACTACAACGGTTACGGGCCGGCCATCGACGACCTGCACTTCGACCCCGAGGAACTGTATCGGCGCCTGTACGCGGCGGATGGTCCGCTGGATTTCGTGGCGAACTCGCAGGATTTTCACACCCTGCGCGACGGCTACCGGGAAGACATGAGCCGGGTGACGGCCCTGACACCGGAGGTGGCCGACGCGGCCACGGCGCTGTTCATTCTGCCGGACGAGACCTGGGCGCGGCGGGTCAGCGGTGTATTCAGCAACGATCTCGCGACCGACTACCCCGACCGCGCCCACGCGGTACTGACCGTCAACGCCAACGGCAATTTCCTGGTAAGCGTGCGCGCACCTATGAGCAACAAACAGGGCGCGGCCGATCTCTGCAAACAATTCCCCACCGGCGGCGGCCGCGCGGGCGCGGCGGGCATCAACGACCTGCCGGCCGACGACCTGCAGGCGTTCATCGACGCGTTTCAGAGCACTTACGGCGGCTGAGGGAATGGACCGCTGGTGGAAAATGTTGGCGCCTTGGAAGCCTCTGCGATATCCAGACGATGCTAAAAACCTACGAGATAGCCTCGGATGCCTTCCTCGACCAGAAACACCTGCAAACGCTGGCACCGCGTCGAGGAGATGCGCCATAACCACACTGACCATTGATTTACCGGATAACCTGGCACAAGAAGCCAGAGACGCCGGGTTACTCAACCCGACAGCCATTGAAGCCATGCTGCGCGAGAACCTGCGCCGACGCGGCGTTGATGAGCTATTCCAGGCGATGGATCGCATGGCGGCGGTGGACAGCCCGCCAATCATGACGCCTGAAGAGGTTGCCGAGGAAATTCACAAGATGCGTGCGGAGCGGCGCTCGCGCGGATGGAGCGCGTCTTGATGCGTCTGGTCGCCGATACCCCGCACCGTGCGTGATCCTGACGACGATGCCGTGATTGCCACCGCGCTGGCTGCACAAGCCGATATCATCGTTACCGGCGACAATGATTTGCTGGTGCTGCATCCCTACGAAGTCGTTACGAATCTTGAGCCCCACTGACGCCATGCAACGGATTCGGCCAGCCTCCTGAATAAAACGGCCATTGGGGTCAGGTCTTTGATGTATGATCCCGCAGCTCCTTCTGCTTTAGCAGTTCAGCAATGTCACCTTAATTCGATAACTGGCATCGAGAATGTGGATAGTCTAACACAGGGTGCGGTATCCTTTTATTCGCAAACCGTGAGCAGGAAGCCATACACAACCCAACCCAACCCAATCCAACCAGTCTCCATCTGATAACAATCGGGACTGACACACTACCGAACATCGGGGTCGGAAAACGCGATTGCCAGGACGATGGTGTGCTCTGACCTCTCCTCTACAGGGGCAGTTACGAAACGGTGGTCAGACACACCCGGTTGATGTAGCGTCACCCACCGGTAGTATTAACCCGCGCGTGGGAGAGCGAACTAATGACAAAGATCAGAATGGGTATGGTCGGCGGCGGCGAGGGCGCCTTCATCGGCGCGGTGCACCGCATGGCCGCCGCCCTGGACGGTGAAATCGAGCTGGTCTGCGGTGCCTTCAGCAGTGATCCGGAACGCTCGGCACGGTCCGGGGCGGCACTGTACCTGCCGGCAGACCGGGTCTATGGCGATTACCACACCATGATGAGCGCGGAGGCGGCGCTGCCCGAACACGAGCGCATGCAGTTCGTCAGCATCGTCACACCCAACCATACCCACTTTCCGGTGGCCGAGGCCGCCCTTCGAGCCGGCTTTCACGTGCTGTCCGACAAGCCGGCGACGTTCAGCCTCGACGAGGCCCTGCGCCTGCGCGACCTGCTCGACGAAACCGGATTGCTCTACGGCCTCACCCATACGTATACCGGCTATCCACTGGTCAAGGAGGCCCGGGACCGGATTGCGGCGGACGGCCTGGGGCGTATTCGCAAGGTGATCGTGGAATATCCCCAGGGCTGGCTGGCGGACCGCGAGGAGGCCACGGACAACAAGCAGGCCGCCTGGCGCCTCGACCCGCAACGTGCCGGACCCAGTAGCTGCATGGGCGACATCGGCGTGCACGCGTTCAATCTGGCGGAATACATCACCGGCCTGAGAGTGACCGAAGTGTGTGCCGATCTGACATCCTTCGTCGAGGGCCGGGCCCTGGACGACGACGGCGCCGCGCTGCTGCGGTTCAATGGCGGCGCCCGCGGGGTACTGCAGGCCAGCCAGGTCGCCGCCGGCGAGGAAAACGCCCTGAGTATACGCATCTACGGGGAAGAGGGCGGCCTCGAATGGCGCCAGCATGAGCCCAACACACTGTGGCTGAAGTGGAAGGACCGGCCCACGGAAATGCTGCGCACCGGCGGCGCCTACCTGGGCGCGTCGGCTGCCGTCAACACACGCACGCCCATGGGCCATCCCGAGGGTTACCTGGAAGCCTTCGCCAACCTGTACCTGGCTTTTGCGGGCCAGGTTCGCGCCCGGCAACGAGGCGAGCTGGCGGATGCGCGCAGCGCGGACTGCCCCGGTATCGAGGCCGCCATACGGGGTATGCGTTTTATCGAGCTGCTTGTCGCCGCCAGCGCAAGCGATCGCAAGTGGCACCATTTCGACAACGACTGAACCAGGGAGTATACGAGCATGTCCACAATGCAGGGTCCGGCTATTTTTCTCGCACAGTTCGCCGCATCGGAAGCGCCGTTCGATACTCTCGACAACATCAGCCGCTGGGCCGGGGACCTCGGTTACAAGGGCATCCAGGTGCCCACCTGGGAGACCGGCCTGATCGATCTGCAACAGGCGGCCGAGAGCAAGGATTACTGTGACGAACTGCGGGGGACCTGCGCACAGTACGGTGTGGAAATCACCGAATTGTCCACGCACCTGCAGGGCCAGCTCGTGGCGGTGCACCCGGCCTACGACGATCTGTTCGACGGCTTTGCACCCCCGAAACTTCGCGGCGATCCCGATGCGCGACAGGCGTGGGCGGTCGACCAGTTGCTGCTTGCCGCCCGGGCCAGCCGCAACCTCGGCCTGCGCGCTCACGCGACTTTCTCCGGCGCGCTGCTGTGGCACACCGTGTACCCGTGGCCGCAGCGGCCGCCGGGGCTCGTCGAGATGGGCTTTCGGGAACTGGCGCAGCGCTGGCGGCCGATACTCGACGCCTTCGACGAGGCGGGAGTGGACCTGTGCTATGAAATCCATCCCGGCGAGGACCTGCACGACGGCGTGACCTTCGAGCGTTTTCTGGAGGCGACCGCTAACCACCAGCGATGCCATATTCTCTACGACCCGAGCCACCTGGTGCTGCAGCAACTGGACTATATCCGTTTCATCGACATCTATCACGAGCGGATCAAAATGTTCCACGTCAAGGACGCCGAGTTCAACCCGGACGGCCGCAGCGGTGTCTACGGCGGTTACCAGGACTGGGTTGACCGCCCGGGACGTTTCCGCTCGCTGGGCGACGGGCAGGTGGATTTCAGCGGCATTTTCAGCCAGTTCGCAAAGTATGGCTTCGACGGCTGGGCGGTACTGGAGTGGGAGTGCTGCCTGAAACATCCCGAGGACGGTGCGCGCGAGGGCGTCGAGTTCATCAAACGCCACATCATCCGCAAGAGCGACAAAGCCTTCGACGACTTCGCCGGCGCCGGCGCGGACGATGCAATCAACCGGCGTATACTCGGTTTGTCATGAGGAGATAATAACGATGCAGACCACAATAAACCGCAGGCGCCTGTATTACGTGGGCAACCTGTCGATCTTCATGATCGGCCTGGGCTTCGCGGTGCGCGCCAATATCGCGCCGCATCTGAAAAGCGAAATCTACGAGAAAATCGATCTGGCACATGCCGGCGCGATGGTGGGCGAAGCGCTGGGCATCACCTTTACAGGCTTCGCGCTCACGCTGCTGTTCGGCAGCGCGCTGCTCGATATCATCGGCATGAAGCGCATGTTGCTGCTGTCGGCCCTGGGCTACATCGCCGGCTCCGCCGGCCTGGTCGCGGCCGCGCTGATGCCCGTGAGCGGGCTGGTCGAAACCGTGGTGCTGGTCAGTCTGCTGCTGACCGGCCTGGGCTGGGGCGCCGTGGAGGCGGCGTCCAATCCGATGGTGGCCTCGCTGTACCCCGAGGAGAAAACCCATCGCCTGAATATCCTGCACGCCTGGTGGCCCGGCGGGATTGTCGTCGGCGGCCTGCTCGGCGTGGGAATCGGCGGTGCCGGCCTGCCCTGGGAACTGAATATGCTCGTGCTTTTGCTGCCCGCCGTGGTGCTCGCGTGGATGGTCGCGACATCGACCTTCCCGGTCACGGAACGCGTGGCCTCGGGGGTGAGTTACGGCGATATGTTCATGGAGCTGATCAGACGCCCCATGTTCTGGCTGTTCTGGGCCTGCATGTTCCTCACCGCGGCGGCCGAGCTGGCTCCCGGCCAGTGGGTGGAAATTTCACTGACCAACACCGTGGGCATGCCCGGCATTCTTGTGCTGGTCTATGTCAGCGCGCTGATGTTCGTGATGCGCCATTTCGCCGGGCCTATTGTCGAGCGCATATCGTCGGTGGGGCTGATGTTCGCCAGCTGTCTTGCCGCGGGTGTGGGATTGTATCTGCTCAGTCTTGCCAATTCTCCCCTGTTGGCGTTCGCCGCGGCAACGGTGTGGGGAATCGGCGTGTGCTACATGTGGCCCACGATGCTGGGCATCATAGCGGAGCGCTTCCCCCGGGGCGGCGCTCTGGCCCTCGGCCTGATGGGCTTCGCGGGCGGTATGTCGATACAGTTCATATTGCCGATCATGGGCAGCGTCTTCGACACCGCCAAAATCGAAGCGGCCGGCGGCGCCGATCAACTCGCGACGCTCGGCGAATCGGCGATGGCGGAAGTCATCCGCTACGCCTCGGTGGAGTCCTTCCAATCGGTTGCCGTCATCCCGCTGCTGCTGTTGCCGGTGTTCGGCGCGATCTGGCTGGCGGACCGCAAACGCGGTACGCGGGAAATGCGCGCGGCGCAGGAGCCCAGCTCCCTGTGACGCGCCTCCAATTTGCGCGGATCGGCAAGGGGGTTTATCTTCAGTGCAGGGTGTACTGATGCCGCCCCGGTGTCGCGGCGACGACCGTGAACCAGTAAAGGGCACCTGACACATAACGAATAAACGTCAGAACAGGCCTATGACATATCGCGCACAGACCGCAATTACACTGGCAACGGGCATTGTGCTCGCCACCACGCCCGGATTGCCGGGACCCGGCAGCCGCGGAGGGAAAGCTCGCCCTCGAGGAAGTGCTGGTCACCGCCCAGAAGCGCACGGAGTCGCTGCAGGATGTGCCGATCTCGGTGGTTGCCATGGACCAGCGAGCACTGGAGCTGCGGGCCATTGACGAACTGAAGGATATCGCCCTCGATATACCGAACTTCGACATCAACACCTTCCCCTCGGATTCCACGACCGTGCGGCTGTTTATCCGCGGCATCGGCCAGAACGACGCGCAGATCACGCAGGACCCCTCGGTCGCGCTGTATCTCGACGGCGTCTACATCGGCACCAGCGTCGCCGCCGGTTTCGAGGGCGTCGATATCGAGCGCATCGAGGTGCTGCGCGGTCCCCAGGGCACCCTGTACGGCCGCAACGCCACCGGGGGCGCCGTCAATATCATCACCCGCCGCGCCAGTGTGGACGTCCTGGAATTCCGCCAGGACCTGGCGGTGGGGAACCTCGACAAATTCCAGTCCAAGACCATGGTCAACGTACCGCTGGGCGAAACGCTGGCCGCCAAGCTGAACTGCAACGTCACGGAGCGCGATGGGTTCGTGCAGAACAACGGGCCCGGCCGAGGATTTCAGCAGTGAGGACAGGCAAAGCCTCGTGCTCGATCTGCGCTGGTTCGCCAGCGACAACCTGACCCTGGACTACCGGTTCGAGCAAGCCGAGATCAAGGACGCCGAACCTTTCAACCAGTTGCTCAACGATCCGGCCACGTCCGACGGCATCATTTCGGACCTGACGACGTTTTTCGGCGGCTTCGATCCGGACCGGTTGGACGAGATCACCTCCCGGCGCTTCATCCCCGCCGCCGACCAGCAAATCGACGCCCATACCCTGTGGGTGCACTGGGACATCGACGATGTCCTGCAACTGGAGAGCATCACCGGCTACCGCGATCTGGACTCCTTCTCGCCCTCCGACTTTCTGCCCACCGCGACCGTGCCCCAGGGCGCGCCGGTACTCGGCCGCTTCATGACGGACTTCGAGCAGTTTTCCCAGGAACTGCAACTGCTCGGCAGCACGGAACACTGGGAATTCGTCGCGGGACTTACTATTACCAGGACGAGGCCTTTCAGGACAATTTCGGCGGCGTCACTCTCGGGCAGGGCGGGTTGGTGAACACCACCGATTCGGAAAACTGGTCGGCGGCGGCATTCTCGCAGGTGACCTGGAATCCCGACTGGATGGACCGGCGCTGGCGGTTCACCCTCGGCGGCCGCTACTCGATGGACGAGCGCAAGGCCGAGCGCGACAACCAGTCCTCCCAGTCGCCGTTCATCGGTTCCTACGACGAGAATTTTTCCAACTTCAACCCCTCGGCGGTGGTGGCCTATGACATCAGCGAGGATGCCAACATCTACGGCAAGGTCGATACGGCTTACAAGTCCGGCGGCACATCGGTTCGCTCCGCCCGCGCCGAGCTGTTTGCAGAGGGCTTCGACGAGGAGGAAATCGTCAGCTACGAACTCGGCGTCAAGGGCGGATTCTGGGAGGGCAGGGGACGCTACAACGCCGCGCTGTTCTACATGGAAATCGACGGGCTGCAGACGAGTATCCAGACAGACCCGATCAGCCCCGGCGGCCGCGACTTCCTGCCGATCGACAACAACCAAACCCTCGGCGTCGAGCTCGATACCAGCGTGCTTCTCGCCGAGGGCCTCACCTTCAACTTCAGCTACGGCTACCTGGACACGGAACTGGGCGAGAGCGCCCTGATCGCCGATGTCGGGCTGTCGGCGGAGGTCAACGAAAGTCAGCCCTATGCGCCGGAGCACAGTTTTACACCGCCTTCGACTACCTCTTACCGCTCGCCAACGGCGCTTTGAATTTCAATCTCAACTACGGCTGGCAGGACGAGGTCAGCAGCGACGTGCTCCTCGACGGGAATTTCATTGTCGATTCCTACGGCCTGCTCGGCGCGGCGGCGAGCTGGGCGGAGATCAGGCTGGGCAGCCTGCCCGGCAGTCTGCGGCTGCTACTCTGGGGCCGCAACCTCCTCGACGAGGAATACGGTTCCTCCGGCCAGACTGCCCTGGAGCCCTTCGGGGCCGACGAGACGCAGATTTTCGGTGAGCCGAGAACCTATGGCCTGACACTCAGCTATCGCTATTGAAACGGTGACAACGATGACGAATTCGACGGGCCACATAGCTTCTGATCAGACAGAACCCTACTACGATCCCTTCTCCTACGAGATCGACGAAGACCCGTACCCCTGGTTCAAACGCCTGCGGGACGAGGCGCCGCTGTACTACAACGACAAGCACGACTTTTTCGCACTGAGCCGTTACCGGGATGTCGACGACGCGTCCAGGGACTGGCAGACCTTCAGCTCGGCCCGGGGCACGGTGCTCGAGCTGCTCGACATGCCTCCCGAGCAGCTGCCCAAAATGATCATATTCATGGATCCGCCGCAGCACGATCGACTGCGCAAGCTGGTCAACCGCGGTTTCTATCCCCGCAGAATCGCCGAACTCGAACCCCGCTTGCGCGAGATAGCCGCCGAACTGCTGGCGCCTTTTTCCCCCGGCGACACGTTCGACCTGGTACAGGATTATGCCGGTCCCTTCTCCGCCATGGTCATCGGCGCGCTGGCGGGAGTGCCCGAGGAGGACCGACACATCGTGCGGCAGTGGAACGAAGCCGGCCTGCAACTGAAGGAGGGCGAAACCGCCGCGGAGGGCATGAAAGTGCTGCTGAAACGCAGCGAGTCCGTCGAGGAGCGTCCCCGGGTGGATATGCACGCCTATTTCAAGGGCCTGGCCGAAGAGCGCAGGAAGAATCCGCGGGAAGACATGATCAGCGCCATCATCGCCTCCGAGATCGAGGAAGAGGGTGGGGATCTGCGCCCGCTGGACAACCGGGAGGTCCTCGATTTCATCGCTCTTCTGTCCAGTGCGGGCACGGAGACTGTATCGCGCATGCTGGGTTGGGCCGGCGTCTACCTGCCCGAGCACCCCGGGCAGATGGCGGAGCTGGTGGCGGATCCCTCACTCATACCCGGCGCCATCGAGGAGTTGTTGCGCATCGAGCCGCCGTCCCCCGTGCAGGCGAGAATCACGCAACGGCCCGTTACACTTTACGGCCAGGAACTCGAGGCGGGGTCCAAGGTACTGCTGCTGACCGGTTCCGCCGGCCGCGACGAGCGCGAGTACGACGAACCGGACCGCTTCGATATCCACCGCAATCCGAAACATGCGTCTTTCGGCCGCGGCGTCCATTTCTGCCTCGGCGCCGCCCTGGCGCGTCTGGAAGGCCGGGTCGCCCTGGAGGAATTGTTCAGGCGTTTTCCCCGCTGGGAAGTCGATCACGACAACGCCGAGCGCATGCACACCTCCACGGTGCGCGGCTACCTGCGCCTGCCAATCCGTGTGTAGCAGGACCGGGTAGTGGCCCAGTGCATATGCAGTGCGCGAGCACGGGGCGGGTATGGCGCACTGGAACCGTGTGGCGACAGGACGTCGCCACCCGAGCCTGCACAGGGATGTGCGCTTTTTGGCGTGTTCCAGTGCGCCATACCCGACCCGTGTGATAGCCATGTAGTCATTCAAACCGAGCCACTACCCGTCCCCGGCACGCATGGCCAGTGCCCGACGCAACTGGCACCATAGTGACCCGTCCATCATTTCAACCGGAGAACACGCGATATGCTTGAGAACAGAACCATTGTCGTCACGGGAGCGGGCGGGGCGCTAGGACAGGCGGTCTGCGCCCGCGCCGAGGCGCTCGGCGCGAAAACCGTTCGACTCGACCTCAAGTTCGACCAGAAGAGCGGGGCCTGTTACGAACTGGATTTGACGGATCGCGAGGCCGTCGAAAAGTGCCTCGACGACGTGGGAGAGTTCGACGGCGTCTTCAATATCGCCGGCGGTTTTGCCATGGGCGCCGACACCTGGGCGAGCGAGGACGACGACTGGGCGCGGATGTTCGCGATCAATGTCGACACGCTGCGCACGGTATTGAAAGTGGCCGTACCGCGGCTGTTGGCGCTGGGCAGCGGCAATATCGTCAACGTCGGCGCCTACGGCGCGCGCGAGGGGCTGGCGCAGTTGTCCGCCTATTGCGCCGCCAAGAGCGTGGTGATGCGCCTGACCGAAAGTCTCGCCAACGAGGTCCGCGAGCGCGGCCTGAACGTCAACGCCGTGCTCCCCACGGTGATCGACACGCCGGCGAACCGGGAAGCGATGCCGGATGCGGATCCCTCCCAATGGGTGGCCCCCGACGACCTGGCCAATGTCATCTGTTTTCTCGGCTCCAGGGATGCGCGCGCCGTGCACGGCGCGCTGGTGCCCGTGCGGGGACTCTCCTAGGGTTTGGCCGCGGTGCCCGAATTCAATAAGCACACGGCCGCACACTGTCCCCGCGGGCGGGCTGACGCACGCGCGGAGGGCGGGTCGTGAACGTCAGGATCGGCATGAACATGCTGCTCTGGGGTACGAATATCACCACCGCACACATCCCGGTGTTCGAGGGTCTCGCCGCGGCGGGCTACGACGGGGTGGAAATTCCGCTCGGCGGACAGATGGCGACGGAACTGCAGGCCATGGCCGCCGCCTGTGACGACCTCGCGCTCGAGCGCACCGCCGCCGCCTTCGTCGGCGAGAGTGTCAATCCCATCTCGCCCGATCCGGCGATGCGCGCCGCGGCCATCGACTACCTGAAACAGCGTATCGACGATGCCTGCCTTATCGGTGCGGACATACTTGTCGGTGCGGTTTATCAGACCCACAAGTATTTTACCGGCAGTGCGCCGACCGCAAGGGAGTGGGACTGGTCGGCGGATTATCTTCGAATTTGCGGCGAATACGCGCAAACACGGGGTGTGCGCCTCGGCCTGGAATTTCTCAACCGCTTCGAGGTCTTTCTGATCAATACGTCCGCGGATTGCAGGCGCATGGTGGAACAGGTGGGGCTGCCGAATGTCGGCGTCCACTACGACACGCATCACGCCAATATCGAGGATCCGCGGCCGCGGGAGGCGCTGCGCGGGTGTGCCGATGTCCTCAACCACGTGCACCTCAGCGAAAGCCATCGGGGCGCGCTCGGGAGCGGGCAGGTGGACTGGGAAGGCAGCTTCGAGGCGCTCCGGGAAATCGACTATCAGGGTTGGCTGGTCATCGAGGCTTTCGGCACCGCCGATCGGCAACTCGCGGTCGCAGCCAATGTCTGGCGCGACGCTTTTTCGTCGCCCGAGGCGTTGTACACCGACGGGATCGCGTTCATACGGCGCCACCTGTGAGCGGGGAACGTGTATCATGGCCGCGGACGGCCTCCAGCGGGACGCAATTATGTTCTCCGTGAAGCGTTTGGTCATTGCGTTGCTCGCGGCGCTGTATCTTTATTATCTGCTGCCGGCAACCGCGGTGGCTTTTTACGAGCTGTACCACCTGACGGAAATCGGGGCGATCTACTGGGGGTACAGTGGCTTCAAGGCGGCCGGCTATTACTTCGGCACCTGGGAATATCGGCTGCATACCTGTATCGGCCTGGCGATTGCCATCGTTGTGCTGCCGGCAGTCATACATAAAATTCGCAACATCCGGGAGCGAAAACATGAATCGACGTGATTTCCTGCAGTGCGCCGCGCTGCTGGTCTCCGGGGCCAGCGCGAGCCAGCTCGGCTTCAGCCTGAATCCACAGCAGCAGGACTACCTGGCCACGGCGCCGGATTACATCGACAAGGCGGTGGACTACCTGACACCGGCCCAGCGCCGCATCGTCGCGGCCATGGCGGAAATCGTCATTCCACGCACGGATACGCCCGGCGCTGTCGACGCCGGCGTCCCCCGCTTTATCGAACTGATGGCGGCCGACTGGTTCAACGACCGGGAGCGGGCCATTTTCGAGGCCGGCCTCGCCGACATGGAGCGCACCGTGCCCGCAAGTCACGGCGCGCCCTTCGACCGGCTCGACCCGGATCGCCAGCTCCGCATCATGGAGGATATGGAGGACGCCGCTTCCGACTCCCCCTGGTACGACTTCGGCAATGTACAGCGACAGTTCATCAGCGACGCGCCCTTCATCTGCCAGATCAAGGAACTGACCATCTGGGGGTTTTTCACCTCCCAGGTGGGAGCCACCCAGGTGCTGCGCTACAACCCCATGCCCATGCGTTTCGACGGTGACATACCGCTGTCGCCCGACGACAGCACCTGGGCCGGCGCCGCGTTCTAGGAACAAACAATGATTGATGCGACTGTCCATGATTTCGACGCCATCGTCGTCGGCTCGGGTATTTCCGGCGGCTGGGCCGCCAAGGAACTCACCGAGAAGGGGCTCAAGGTCCTGGTGCTCGAGCGGGGCAAGCCGCTGCAACACGGCTCGGGCTATTACGGCGAACACGCCCCGGACTGGAAACTGCCCTACCAGGGAAAGCGGCCCCGCCAGTTGTACGAGGAGGAGTACCCGATGGCCAATCGCGTCTCTCACTCCTTCAACGAGGCGAACCGCGCCTTCTGGTTGAACGAAAAGGAAAACCCCTACGTTGTCGACAAAGACAATCCCTTCATGTGGGTTCGCTCGGATATCGTCGGCGGGCGCTCGATCCTCTGGGGCCGCCATACCTACCGCTGGAGCGAGCAGGATTTCCGGGCCAACGAGCAGGACGGTCACGGCATTGCCTGGCCCGTCGGCTATCGGGACATTGCACCGTGGTACAGCTACGTGGAGAAATTCATCGGCATCAACGGCAGGGCGGAGGGCCTCCCGCAGTTGCCCGACAGCGAAATGCAAAAGCCCATGCCGTGGATGGCGCTCGAGAAGACCATCGAAAAGCGCCTGAAAAAGAAGGCGCCGGATATCACCCTCACCAACGCGCGCACGGCTGATTCTCACGGAGGATTTGCCCGGACGCGCCGCCTGCCACTACTGCGGGCCCTGCCCGCGCGGCTGCTCGACGGGCAGCTACTTCAGTTCCCAGAGTTCCACACTGCCGGCCGCCCGGGCCACGGGCAACCTGACACTGGTGGCGAACGCGCTGGTCGAGCGGCTGGAGTACGACCCGGAAACGGGCAGGGTCGCCCGCGTGCACGTTATCGATACCGAGACAAAGGAACGTCAGGCTTTCAGTGCCAGGCTGTTTTTCCTCTGCGCCTCCACGGTGGGCAGCACCCAGATCCTGATGAATTCGGCGACCGAACGCTTTCCCGACGGCCTGGCCAATTCGAGCGGGGTACTGGGCCGGTACCTGATGGATCACACGCTGGGCGTGAGCGGCATGGGCCTCTTCCTGGACGACATGGACACGTACTATTTCGGCAACCGCCCCACGGGACTGTACATCCCGCGCTTCAGGAATCTCGACGGCCAGGACGATGATGCGGATTTCGTGCGCGGCTACGGCTACCAGACCGCCACGCTGCGCATGGACTGGGCGACGGGCTACAACGTCAAGGGGTTCGGCGCACAACTGAAGGAATCGCTGCGCAAGCCGGGGCCGTGGATATTCGCGCTGGCGGGCTTCAGCGAATGCCTGCCGCGCCAATCCAACCGCATGTACCTGAGCGACCGGGTGGACCGTTTCGGCCTGCCCCAGGTGGCGTTCGACATGAGATGGAGCGATAACGAGGTCAACCTGCGCAGGGATGCGGCGAAACACGCCGCCCGCATTCTGCGCGCGGCGGGCGCCGTACTGATCATGGGTGAGCCGGGGGGCATCGGCCCCGAGAGCATGTCCATGCCGGGCGAGGGTATACACGAGATGGGCACGGCGCGCATGGGGGCGGACCCGGCCGAATCCGTGCTGAACCGCTGGAACCAGGCCCACGATGTGCCGAACCTGTTCGTGACGGACGGGTCCTTCATGACCTCGGCGTCCTGTGTGAACCCCTCCCTGACGTATATGGCCTTCACCGCACGGGCCTGTGACTACGCTGTGCAAAAACTTGCGGACGGGGCTATCTAGGCGTCTGCGGCGCAGACTCCTGGCCGGCAGATTTCACCGATTCGGCACTCGCTAATCCGGGATACCCTTTCCCGCCGTGCACAATGCCCGCCTGGTTTCTCGCCGGATTTCCGGATGCGGCTCGGACAGGCCGGTCGGCCTGTTGCGCGGTCCCGACACCGCCGGCGAAGGAACGGCGAAACTGTTGCGGACTGTAGCCCATCGACTTGTTGAAATTCCGCGCGAAGTGCGCCGGGTCTTCATACCCGACCTGGGCGCCGATCGCCGCGATGCTGTCGCCGGTGTGCAGCAACAGTTTGCGCGCGCGCTGCAGGCGCATATCGTTGATCCAGGCCTTGGGCGCCACGCCCATTTGCGCCGTGAACAGATGGGCGAAGCGTGAGGTCGACAGGTTCAGTTCCGCCGCGACCTCGTCGATGCTGAAACGCTGTTCAAGCCGTTCCTGCATGTAGTCACAGGCGCGCCGGATGCGCGCGTCGAGCGCCTTGGCCTGACTGTTTGCTGCGCTCATTCGGGCCCGGATGAGGATTTCCTCGAGCTTGTTGTAGCGGAGTTCGTTTAGATAGGGCCCGCGTTCCTCTCCCAGAGCGACCAGGTCGCGGAAGAGCGATTCGATACGCCGGGAGAGATTTTCATCGACAGGGCCAAGGCAGGCGAGTTGCGCGCCCGGCTCGATCCAGCCGAGGAATTCGGACCAGTTCGACCTCGGCTGAAACAGCGCCCAGAGGTGCTCCCATTCGCTCTCGCGGGGATGCAGTCCGTAGTGGTAGGCGGCCTGGGGCCGCATGAACATGAGGCTGCCGGGACGGACCGAGATCTCCGCGTCGCGACTGACAAACAGCGCGCCGCCCCGGGTTGTAAAATGTACGGTCCAGCAGGGCATCGTGCCGGGCATGCGCAGGTCGCGGCTGTTGGACTCGCCGCGGCGCATGTAGGTGCTGCTCGCGAGAAGATCGTGGTCGTATAGCAGTGCGTGGTCGAAGTTTTCGGCCAGTTCCCCGAGCAGGGCTCTGGCCTCGGCCTCGCTCAGCATTTCCGGCGATGCCATTCGATCACGCCAGCGCGACACGAGGTCCGCGCGCCACGTCAGGAAGCGGTCGTCCTTCTCCAGGCGCGCCCGCACCGACAGCAGCTCCTCCTCCCCGATGGCGAAACCGAATGCCTCGCGCACAATGTTGTGCGTGGACGCGTCCGGGGAACCGCCGGCGGCCCAGTCGAGGATCCTCCTGGCAAGCGTGTTCAGTCGGCCGCTTTCAGCAGAAAAGTCCATAATTTATCGCTTTGCACCCGCTATAAAGAAAATAAACAGCAGAAACATACAATTTCACAGCAGAAGCACACATGTCAAACCGGTCCGCGGCGGCGTATATTGCAGCGCACAAGACATAATAGAGACTGCGGAGCACCCTGAATGGCAGCCGAAACCGCGGCACCCTGGCGCGATCCCGACACACCGGTCGAAGACCGTGTCAACGGCCTGCTCGAAAGCCTGACCCTGGAGGAAAAACTCGCGCTCAGCGCCGGGGCCGGATTCTGGAAAACCCGCGCCGTGCCGCGCCTGGGTATACGGCCGTTTCGCCTCAGCGACGGTCCGCGGGGCGTCGGCTTCCACTCCAGCGGCAAGCGCTGCACCGCGTTTCCGTCGGGTGTCGCGCAGGCGGCGACCTGGGATCCGTCCCTGCTGCATCGCTTCGGTGAGGCGCTGGGCCGCGAGTGTCGCGCCGCGGGCGCGGACACGATCCTCGCCCCGGCAATCAATATCGTGCGCAGCCCCCTCTGCGGACGCAATTTCGAGTATCTCAGCGAGGATCCTTTTCTCAACAGCCGCCTGGTGGTGCCCGTGGTGCGCGGCATCCAGAGCCAGGGGGTCGCCGCCTGTGTCAAGCATTACGCCGCCAACAACCAGGAGACCAATCGCGTGCGCATCAGCGCCGAGGTCAGCGAACGGGCTCTCCAGGAAATCTATTTGCCGGCTTTCCGCGCCGCTGTGCGGGAGGGCGACGCCTGGTCCGTGATGGCGGCCTACAATCGAGTCAATGGTATCCCGGTCTGCGAGAACCGCGATCTGCTGGTGCGGCGACTGCGCGAGCAATGGGGCTTCAGGGGATTTGTCGTCAGCGACTGGTTCGCGGCGCGTTTCACCAGTAGTACACAGGCCTGCGTGCGCGGCGGCTTGTCGTTGGAAATGCCGGGCAGGGGCTCGCGCTACAGCGTAAAAAAACTGCGCGAGGGGCTCGCCGCCTGCCGCTTTACAGAGCCAGATATCGACCACAACCTCGCCGGCCTGCTGCGCGCCATGGTACTGACCGGCCACCTGGACGGGAACCGCGTGCCGGGCGCGCGCAATACCCCGGCACACCGCGCACTGGCCAGGGAGATGGCGGAGTCCGGTATCACCCTGCTCAAGAACGAGGGGGACCTGCTGCCGCTTGATCCGGCGCGCACGCCCCGCGTCGCGCTGCGGGGCCCGAAACTGAAGAAACGCAACTGCCTGCCGCTGTGGGGCGGCAGCGCCGGCGTCTGGCCGCCGTCGGAAATCACCCCACTCGAGGGGCTGCGACAGGAGAACCGGGGACGCTTCCAGTGGGTCGAGGACCCGGCCCGGGCGGACGTGGTGCTGTTGTTCGTCGGGCTCAGCCACCGCCCCGGACTGGACTCCGAGGTCAAGGACCGGGCATCCCTGTCACTGCCCTGGGGGCAGGACGACCTGGTGCGCGAAACCGTGACGGCAAACTCCAACACCGTTGTGATCCTGCTGGCCGGCAGTCCGGTCGCGATGCCCTGGGCGGCGGAGACGCCGGGGATTGTCGCCGTCTGGTATCCGGGCATGGAGGGCGGGTCCGCCATCGCGCGCACACTGTTCGGGGACAACAACCCGTCCGGCAAGCTGCCCGTGACGTTCCCCAAAACCCTCGCGGACAGCCCGGCACATCGCTCCCCGCGCACCTTTCCGGGCGACCGCAAGACCGTGTGCTACGAGGAGGAGCTGTTCGTCGGCTACCGGCATTTTGACAAGCAAGGGATCGAACCGCTTTTCCCCTTCGGTCACGGATTGTCCTACACCAGTTTCCGTTACGAGGATCTGCGGTTGAGCACCGGCCGCGCCCCGCCGAGCGATACCATCGCCGTGAGCGCCGACGTGATCAATACCGGTACCAGGCCGGGTTCGGAGGTGGTGCAGCTTTATGTCGCGGACCTCGGCGCCGGGCCGGAGCGTCCGTCCCAATCTCTCCAGGGCTTTGTGAAACTGCACCTGGAACCAGGACAAAGGCAGCGCATCAGTTTCGACCTGCCGCTCGCGGCCCTGAAAATATACTGCCCGCAGGCGGCGGACTGGCGGGCCATGCCCGGCGAGTACGAAGTGCGGCTCGGCAGCTCCTCCCGCGATATTCGCCTGCGGGAACGTTTTGTACTGACAGACGGCGACAATGCCGCACACATCCGGAGGTTTGGCAATCATGACACGCAGGAATAGAACCGATTTGATCCGCCGCCCGGGCCACGTGTGCCTGGGCCTGGCGCTGCTGACCATTGCAGTCGGCCCGGAGCACGCGCGCGGCCAGGAACGAGCACCGGTCCTGGAGGAAGTGCGTGGTCGCAGCCACCAAGCGGGAACAGAACCTGCAGGATGTGTCGGTGGCCGTCACCGCACTCAGCGCGGAGGATATACTCAACGCGCAGATTGCCAGCTCGGAAGATCTCACGTTCCTGGTACCCTCGTTGAATCTGCAGAAGGGAGCCACGGTGCGCGAGAGCTCCTTCTCGATACGCGGGATCGGGACGCAGTCCTTCAGCAGCGCGGTCGAGCCGAGCGTGTCCACGATGCTCGACGGCGTTGTCATGGGGCGATCCGGACAGGCGTTCATGCAGTTGCTGGACGTGGCACGAGTGGAAGTGCTGCGCGGCCCCCAGGGCACCCTGTTCGGCAAGAACTCGACCGGCGGTGTCATACATATCATCACGCAGGATCCGACCGAGACAACCACCGGTGAGGTCGGCGTCACCGCGATCAACAACAACGAGTACCGGAGTGCATTCACATTGTCCGGTCCCGTCACCGATTCACTCGGTTATCGCCTGTCGGCCAACGGCAGCACCGTGGACGACTACACCCCCAATTTTTTCGACGGCGATGCGCTGAACGGCTCCGACCAGTGGAGTGTGCGCGGCAAGCTGCGCTGGCTTCCCGCACCGACCCTCGAAGTGAAATGGGCGGGAGACTACAGCGATCGCGATTGTGACTGCACGGCGGGCCCTATCCGCTCCCTGGAACCTTTTGGCGGGAACGAAGCACAGGTCGAGGACATTCTCGACAGCATCGCGCCGGACGTTCCGGATGAACAGAACAAGGATGTCAACGTCAACAAACAACCCTTCAGCGACTCGGAATCCAGCGGGCAGTCGCTGGAGGTGAACTGGGACATCGGTGATTTTACACTGACCTCCATCAGTGCCGTGCGCGATTTCGAGGTCAACGGCACGTTCGACATCGACAGCCGTCCCACGGACGTACTGGGAATTCAACAGTTCGGCAGCACGCAGACGGAGCAGTTCACGCAGGAACTGCGCCTTTTGTCTCCCGCCGCCGGCCGTCTCAGCTACGTCGCGGGGCTGTTCTATTTCGACCAGACCGTGGAGCGGACATTTCGGCGCGAATTCGAGATTGTGGATGGTTCGCCCGGCGAGGGTATCGCGCATATCGAAGTGGACACCGTCAACTGGGCGGCCTTTGGCGAGGTCACGTGGCATCTGGCCGATGCCTGGCGCCTTGTCCTGGGCGCGCGCTACACCGAGGATGAACTCGATTTTGTGTTTGGGCGGGAGGTCGACGGCCTGGGGGTCGGGTTGCCGCAGCCCGTCGAGCGGACACCCGGTAACACCCGCGAGGACGATCTCTCCGGCAAAGTGGCCCTGCAATGGGACTACAGTGACGCCGGCATGGCCTATGTCAGTTTTACGCAGGGCTACAAGGGACCCGCATTCGACATGACGTTCGGGACCGACCCGGTGGACCTGCAACCGGTGGCGCCGGAGACTTCCGAGTCATTGGAACTGGGGCTGAAAACGACTCTGTTCGATGGCAGCGTTCGCCTCAATAGCGCGCTCTTTTACGCCGAGTACAGTGAGTTCCAGGCACAGGCGTTCGTGGATCCCGACGGCGCGCCCGACTGCCCCGCGGATAATCCGAACTGCGACCCCGGTGACGACCCCGGCAGTTTCGTGCTGGTCAATGCCGGGGAAGTCTCGACGACGGGGCTGGAGGTCGATTTCCAGGCCTGGGTGTCGGACAGACTGCGGCTGTCGGGTGGCGCCGCGTGGATAGCCGCCGAAATCGAGGAATACCGGGCGGGCCCGTGCAGCGGCGGACAGGAATTTCGCGGGGAATGCGACGGGCTGCAGGACCTGTCCGGCGGCGACCTGCCGTTCTCACCCGACTGGAAGCTCAACCTCGCCGCGACCTACAGTTTCTTCCCGCGCGACGGCTTGCGCCTGGACGTGACCGGTTCCATGCGCGCGCAAGACGAAGTGCAGTACTCCATTACCCAGGACGAAAACACCATTGAGGACCGCTACGCGATCTTCAATGCCTCCGCCGCGCTGGCGGACACTGAAGACCGGTGGCGGGCGACTGTTTTCGTCAAGAACCTCACGGACCGGTTTTACGCGGACGCCATCGTGGCCAACAACCCCGCCATTCTACCGAACGGCTACAATCACAGGTATTCGAAAATGGCGGAACGCACCTACGGACTGGAGCTGCGCTACAGCTGGTTCTGAGGTACCGTAGAACAATGTGCAGACTGCTTTGGGGACTGGTGCTCGTCGCGATGTCGTCGCTCGCGCATGCCGACGGCGTCGATGACCAGACACGGCCTAATATCCCGCAGCTCATGGCCGAGAACCTGAGCCCGCGCATCGAGGCCTTGGGCGATCCGGTGGCGAGACCGGCACATGCAGCCGAGCGCCCCAATATCGTGTTCATCATGTCCGACGACCACGCCGTGCGCGCCGTCAGCGCCTATGGCGACAGCCTGATGGAGACGCCCAATATCGATCGCATCGCCGCGCGCGGCATGCGCTTCGACCGGGCGTATGTCGGCAACGCCCTGTGCGGCCCCAGTCGGGCGACGATGTTGACCGGACTGCACAGCCACGGGCACGGTTTCTACAGCAACGACTGGTCGGGTCCCTTCGACGGAAACCAGCAGACACTGCCGCAACTGCTGCAGGAGGCGGGGTACCGCACGGCGGTTATCGGCAAGTGGCACCTGAACAGCGATCCGGTGGGCTTCGACCACTGGGAGGTCATCGACAACGCCTTCGAGCAGGGTACGTACTACAATCCGGAATTTCGCAGTCCCGCGGGCGTGGAAGCGGCCACCGGCTATGTCACCGGCCTGATCACCGACAGGGCCATCGACTGGCTCGAAATGGCAGCCTCGCGCCCCGAACCGTTTTTCCTCATCTACAACCACAAGACCCCCCACCGCGACTGGCTGCCGGCCCCGCGGGAACTGCGCGAGTGGGATGAAGGTGCGACGGTGCCCGAGCCGCCCACACTGCTGCGCGATCTGAGCGGCCTGATTCGCGCCCGGCGCGAGGCGCGGATGTCCATCGCCGGTTACATGACGGACCATGACGTCAAGCTCAGCATGAGTGACAACCTGACGCCGGAGCAGGCGGCGCTGTGGAAGGCCGCCTTCGCCGCGGGCAACCGGGAATACGCCGCGGCGGACCTGTCCGAGAGCGACACCGTCCGCTGGAAATACCAGCGCTATATCAAGACCTACCTCGCCTCGATAAAAAGCATGGACCGGGAAATCGGCCGGCTGCTGGATTATCTGGAGGATAACAACCTCGATGAAAACACCATCGTTGTCTACACCTCGGACCAGGGCTTTTTTCTCGGCGAAAACGGCTGGTTCGACAAACGCTGGATGGACGAGGTCTCCTCCCGCGTGCCCCTGCTGGTGCAGTGGCCGGCGCAGGTGAACGCCGGTAGCGTCAATGGGGACCTCGTCCAGAACATCGACTTCGCGCCCACGCTGCTGGACGCGGCGGGGGTCGAACCTCGAAAACCCATGCACGGCGTCAGCTTCCTGCCGCTGCTGCGCGGCGAGGCCGCGGCAGGGGAGCGCGACCTGTACTACCATTTTTATGAAAATCCGGGGTTTCACGGTGTCGCCCGTCACTACGGTATTCACACCGGCCGCTACAAGCTGGTGCACTACTACCGCAACGGCGAGTGGGAGCTGTTCGACCTGAAACAGGACCCGGGAGAACTCGACAATGTCTACGGGAAGCCGGCATACGCCGCTCTCGCCCGCGACCTCAAAGGGCGCCTGAAAGACCTGCGCGCACGCTACGGGGTGCCGGATGAAGATCCGAAGGCTCCGTGGTATCACGGCCCGCTGATCCGCCTGATGGAACAGCTGATGAAACTGCGTTGAACCGATGATCCTGCGAGTATTACTCGGTCTGTTCGGCCTGCTGGCGCTGGTGTCCCTGTGGTTTCACGCGGTCGGCAAGGGCTGGACCGGCGGCGGTCCCTGGGAATCGCAGTCGGTCGCAAGCGGACCGAGGCCATTCGAGGACGCCCGGCGACGGCTCACCGGAAGCCCGGACGCCGGCAGCCCGGACGCCGGAAGCCCGTACGCCGCAGATACTTTTCGGCGACCTGCACACCCACACCAATTACTCGATCGACGCCTACCTGTTCAACATGGATCTGGTCAAGGGCATCGGTGTGGTGACACCCGCGGATGCCTGCGATTTTGCCCGCTATTGCGCGGCGCTGGATTTCTGGAGCATCAACGATCACGCGGAGAGCCTGACGCCGCGCGCCTGGACTGACACCGTCGAGTCCATCCGCCAGTGCAACGCCGGCGCCGGCAACCCGTCCAGTCCGGATATGGTGTCCTTTGTCGGGTGGGAGTGGACCAACAGCGAGCGCGACGACGTGCCCAGCCACTACGGCCACAAGAACGTGATCTTCCGCACCTGGGAGGAGGGTCGGACACCCACCCGACCCATTGCGTCCCAACCCGTCTATACGCTGGCCCGCGTCCCGGCACTGCTGCGCGGGCTGATCAGTCTCACGGACACACTGCAGGCCACGAGTGATCTCGGCTGGTACGTGTCCGCAGCCAAACGCACACCGATCTGCCCCGACGGGGTGGCGGCCGACGAACTGCCCGACGACTGCCGCGAAGTGGCGGCGACGCCGCGGGATCTGTACCGCAAACTGGATGAGTGGGGCCTGGACGCCCTGGTGATTCCCCACGGCCTGGCCTGGGGCACGACCAACCCCCTGTCAGCGGATTTCCGCAATCAACTGGACCAGTACGAACAGCGCTACCAGAAGCTGCTCGAGACCTATTCGGGGCACGGCAACTCGGAAGTGTTCGAGGATTTTCAGCGCATCGGGGTCGACGCCAGGGGTGAGCGGTTCTGCCCCGAGCCCACCGCCAATTTCACGCCCTGTTGCCGGCAGGCCGCGGCCATCGCGCGCTCCCGTTGCGACGCACCGGGCTCGGCCGAGTGCGACAACGCGGCGGCGCGGGCCATGGCGTCGTTCGTCGACGAGGGGGCGCCCGCCGGTCGCGGCATTTTCCCGGATGCCACCCTCGACGACTGGGCCGGCTGCGGCCAGTTGCGCAACAGTTTTCAGCCGGCATCCATGTACGTGCCGCGCCAGTCGACCCAGTACACCCTCGCGTTGGGATTCGACGAGTACGGCAATCCCGGGCGGACAAAGTTCGGCCTGATCGGCTCCAGTGACAACCATCTGGCACGCCCCGGCAACAGCTACAAGGAGAGCAGCCGCCTGCTCTATACCGACAGCAAGGGTTTTGGCGGTGAACCGGTCTGGTCAATGACCGAGGACAGGGAATCCGGCTCTTTCTACTACACCGGCGGCCTGGTGGCCGTGCACAGTGCGGGCCGCCACCGGGACGCCATCTGGGAAGCCCTCGAAAATCGTCAGGTGTACGCCACCTCCGGCGACCGCATGCTGGTGTGGTTCGATCTGCTCAACGGCCCGCAGGGGAGCGCGCCGATGGGAAGCGAAGTGGCCATGCGCGAGACGCCGCGCTTCCGGGTGCGCGCACTCGGGGCTTTCGAGCAGCGGCCCGGCTGCCCGGACTACGCCGTCGCCGGCCTCGGCAGCCGGCGCATCGCATCCTTGTGCGGCGGCGAATGCTACCGGCCCGGTGACCGGCGCAAGGCGATCACGCGGATCGAGATCGTGCGCATCAGGCCGCAGATCAGCCCCGGCGAACCCGTCGCGCCGCTTATAGAGCACCGCTGGCGGGTTTTTGACTGCCCCGGCGACGGCACCGGCTGTGACGTGGAATTCGCCGATCCCGACTACACCGATGCGGGCCGCAGCGCGCTGTATTACGCGCGCGTCATTCAGGAGCCGCAACCACTGATCGGCGGCGATCCCTTCGGCTGCGAAGAGGACGGGGAGGGCAACTGCGTGCGCTACAACTACTGTGTCGGCGAAAATGCGACGCGGGACAATAACTGTCTTGCCCCGGCACAACCCCGGGCCTGGACGTCGCCGATTTTTGTCGAATTTGCGCCGCGAGAGGCCGGTTCAAAGGTGCAAACCCGTTCCGACTAAACTACCCTCAGCGGCGGCGGGTTCCGCAAGGGGTTTGATTCACACGGGCCCATTGATGACACTTGTCCGTCCAGCCAGCAACGAGCAACAGGAAACGCCCATGTCGATGTCGAAGAGCGAACAGCGTGTAGTGGACGGAACCGTCTGGGACGAGTTCTGCGATGCACTGAAAGAGGCGGGGAAGATCGTGCGCAGCGACAGGGCGCCCCACGATCCCTTCAACCAGGCGGAGGGATACCGCTACCTCACGCGGCTGCTGCGCGGCGGCCTGGAGAGTTTTCTGGAATACCGGGACCCCCTGTTCCCCGAATTGCGCTGTGGTGCCCACGAGACCATCAAGCTCGGCGCCGACAACCCCGACAATCGCTACGAGAGCGCGCCCATCAATCCGAAATACGACTACCGTATCACCGGCACCCGCGGCACGGTGGACTACCTGGGTATCAGTTCCATCATCAACAAGTACGCGGTCGACGGCACCATGGCGGTGACCGGCCACATCGATCACCGCCAGATGGACATTGGCCCCGACGGCAAGTTCGAAATCATCATCAGCCGCGAAGAGCAACCGGGCAATTGGCTGCCCATGTCGGCGGACACCAACTCCATCACGGTGCGCCAGACGTTCCAGGACCGCATCAACGAAAAGCGCGCGGAACTGAAAATCGAGCGTATCGGCGCCGCCGAGGAGCGCCCGGAACCGCTCACCGCGGAAAAGCTCGAACGGGGGCTGCAGGGCGCGGCGATGTTCATGCGCGGCTCGGCGCAGATGTTCGAGGACTGGGCGGAGAGTTTCCTGCCGATCCTCAATGAGCTGCCGCCCGCGGATCAGGACTACTGCCAGTCCATCGGCGGCGACCCCAATATTTTCTATTTCCACAGCGCCTGGGAGCTGGCCGGGGACGAGGTGTTCATTATCGAGGCCCCGGACATCCCCGAGTGCCAGACCTGGAACTTCCAGCTCGACAACTGGTGGATGGAATCCCTGGACTACCGCCACCACACTATCCACGTGAACAAGCACACCGCCCACTACGAACCCGACGGCAGCGTGCGGGTGGTGGTATCCCATACCGACCCGGGCGTACCCAACTGGATCGAGACCGCCGGGCACACCAGTGGCACCATGTGCTGGCGCTGGATCGGCGCCGATCGCCATCCCACCCTCAACACCCGGGTCGCGAAACTGTCGGAGCTGCAATGAGCGCCGATGCCGTCACCTTCGACGCCGACGAACTGATCGCGGAAGCGCGGGAGCTGACCGGCTTCGAGGAATTCGGCGAGCCGCCGTACCGCGAGGGACTGGAAGTCCTGCTGGAAACCTATGACCGCCACGTGCGGGATCCCGAGGGTCGCCAGCGCTGTCGCCAGCGGGTGCAGACCCTGCTGGCGACTCGCCTCAAGTGCGAGAACGCTTTCCGGACCATTCCGCAGTACGCGGAGCATACAATCACAAAGCCGATCTTCGTCACCGGCCTGCCGCGCTCCGGCACATCGGCCCTGCTCAATCTGCTGGTGGCGGCGCCGGAAAATCGCGGTGTGTTGCAGTGGGAGGTGCAGTTTCCCGATCCGTGGCCGGGCAGCCAGCCGGGCGACGAGGACCCGCGCTATCCGTTCCTTGCCAAGGCCCTGGAAGAGAGCCGCGACTCCGAGTTCGCCAAGATACACTACATCGACGCCGACACACCGGAGGAGTGCGTGCTGCTCCACGCCTACGCCTTCAACGGTGTGCAACTCGGCTTCGAGATCATGCTCGAGCCGTACCGGAGCTGGCTGCTGGAGCAGGATTTGCGGCCCATGTACGCCTACCAGAAAAAGCAGATGCAGATGCTGTCCTGGCGCATGCCGGGCGGGCAGTGGATGCTCAAGGCCCCCGCCCATATGTGGGGCATCGATGCGATTCTCGAGGTTTTTCCCGATGCCCGTTTCGTGTGGTGTCACCGGGACCCGCAAAAAGTGGCGCCCTCCATCAACAGCATGAACAGGGTGGTCATGGGCATGTATGCGGGAGACATCAGTCATCTCGATCAGGGCGAGATCGGCAGGGCGGTGATGGAGTGGTACGCCCTGTCCCTGGAAAAGGGCCTGGCGATGCGCGAGCAGTTGCCGCAGGAGCTGTTCGTGGACTGCTCCCAGGCGGAACTGGTGGACGACCCGATGCGGGTCGTCGGGCGTGTCTACGACGCCTTCGACATGCAGCTCTCCGACACCGCCCGCGCCGCGCTGCAGTCGCATATCGACGCCAACCCCAAGGGCAAGCACGGCGTGCACGAGTACGACCTGGCCGAGTACGGCCTGACCCGGGACATGATCGCCGAGCGTTTTGCGTTCTATACCGGGGATGAGCGGTGGCCGATCTCCGACTGAACCGTCAGCGAGCCGCGCCCTCGCGCCGCATCGGTACTCGTACTCCAGTGTAACGCCGTAGGTGCGCGGGTCACCGAAAGTGGCCAGGCCGATCAGTCCAAGCGTGTCGAAGGCGGGCTGGCGGATGTTGCCGATGTGGTATTCGTCGTCCAGCAGATTGTTGCCCCACAGGGCAATGCGCAATCGTCCGTGGTTGCCGCCCGCGGCGATGTCCGCAATCGCCAGCGTCGCATTGACGATATTGCGGTCGGTGAGTTCGCCCGCCGGCAGTTGTACGCCACCGAGTGACTCGTCCTGGAACCGATAGTTGATATTGGCGTTGAACGCGCCGAACGAGAGCGGCTGCGTGTAGTCCAGCGACGCCGTCAGGCTGTGTTCGGGCGCCAGCGCCAGATCCTCCGTGAGCTGTTCCTCGACGGTGGCGAACCCCGTTGGCGACGTGTCGTCTATCTGCACGTAGGTAACGGTTTCCGGACCGAAACTGGTGTCCAGGAAACCGTAGCTCAGCGTCCCGGTAACCTCTCGCACCGCTCGTAAGACGCGAGCTCCTCGGGATGAAGTCCTTGTTCGCGTTCACGTCGCCGAATGCTGGCCCGTCGCCACCTGCGATGTCTTGAACTCCGTAGACGGCCTTCGGCCGGCGTCGAATGAACTGTCGCCGGTCTCGACGTAGCTCCCGGATGGCGTCCTCGAAACTCGCTCGGTACCACGGCCCGAATTGCGTAATCCTGGATCCGACGACGAACGGCGGAATCGGGGTAGGGGCGCCGCCGAAGCCGAAGGAGACGCGGGTGTTGTCCCGCGACGCTTTGCGGTTGTCGTCGGAGTAGCGGGCGCCCAACGTGAATGCCCAGCGCTCGAGGCCCGGCGGCGTCCACGTGGCCTGGCCGAACACGGCAATCGAAGTGTTCTCCGTGGAGGTGAAGTCGGTTATCAGCTCCGGGGGCACTTCCTCTGAACCGTTGCTGTTCCCCGAATTGGTCTCCTCGGACTCGTCCTCGTAGTAGTACACGCCGGCCACCCAGCTCCAGTGATTGCTCTCGCCCAGCAACTGGAACTCCTGGGAGAACTGCTCGAACGTCGTGTCGGTGATGCCGTTGACAATGGTGTATGTGCCGAACAGGGAGGTGGTGGGCGATTGCGCCGTCTGGTTGAAGGCATCGACGTCGCGGTAGCCGGTGATGGAGCGGAAACTCAGCATGTCGTCGATATACCAGGCGACATCGAGCGTGTGCGCGGTGATCTCCACGTCGCCGGCAACCTCGTTGTCGAAGGAAGTGGCCTCGTCCAGCCGGTCCTTCGAAGCCTCGACAGGATTGCCCTGCGCATCGAGCGCCGGGTTCTGGAACACAATCAGGCTCGAGGCGGGCGCGGCGCCGTCGAATGCCAGCACCTGGGAGAGGCGGGAGGTGTCTTCTATCGTCGAGCGGTCGAACTTGTAGTCCAGTGTGACGGTCTCGCTCGCGGTCCAGTGAAAATCGGCGGTGATGTTGTCGCGCTCCTCGATGCCCCAGTCCTCGCCGTTGCCCTCGTTGTCGACGAAACCGTCCCGTTGTGAATACGCATACCCCAATTTTATCGCCGCGCTGTCCGTCAGCGGCACATTGAGGATCGATCGGGAGCGGAAACGGTCCAGGTTGCCCGCGGTCAATCGCTGGCGAAAGTTCAACGCTTCCGTGCCTTGCCGTGGCGGTGATGAGATTGATGACGCCGCCGGTGGCGTTGCGGCCGTAGAGGGTGCCCTGGGGTCCGCGCAGCACCTCGATGCGACTTCTATCCGCGGTTTCGAACGCGGTGCCCACCGAAGAGCCGATATAGACCCCCTCCATATACAACGCCACCGTGTCGCGGTGTACTGTGATGCGATCTGCGCGGGGTCGTGCCAGCCGCTTCGATCGCGGCGTCTGAAGGTCTGTATATCAGGGAGAGAGCGACTGTGGATTCTCGACTTTACTTCGTTATGGGCGATCTGGCCGGCAACGTTCTGGTCGCGGCCCTGGCGGGGTGGTTGTGCACACTGCTCATTGGCCCGGGCTGGAACATGTTGCTGGCCATGGTGGTGGGAATGGTCCTCGGCATGGCGCTCGGTCTGCTCCTGTTTGTTCCCTGGGCATTCTTTTCGGCGCCATGGAGGTCATGGTCCCGATCATGTTCAGCGGCATGCTCGGCGGCATGGTCGTGGGCATGTGGGCGGCGATGGCGCCGCTGTCCGGCACCGCGGCCGCTGGCGTCGGAGCCATCTGTGGCCTGATCGGCATCAACGTCATCTGGATCCTCAACAATGGTCTGCGTGGCCGCCGCGACGCGGCGGAGGGTGGTTAACCATGGATGCGCAAACGCGGGAAAAATGGGACAAGGCGGCACCGACCTTCGATTTCATGTCGGGCAAGGGCGCCGAGACACGCTGGCGCCCCTTCAAGGAGGCGCTGTTCAGCCACATGCAGGGCCGGGTGCTGTTCATGGCGCTGGGCACGGGGCTGGACATCGAGGCCTTCCCGCCGGGCAGGTCCATCACGGCAATCGATATCAGCCCGAAAATGCTCGAGTTGGCGCAGCCGCGTATCGATGCCTATGACGGCAAAATCGATGCCCGGGTGATGGACGTGCACGAGATGGAGTTCCAGGACGACAGCTTCGACCAGGTGTTCACCTCCTGCACGTTCTGCTCGGTGCCCGACCCGGTGGCGGGGCTGCGCGCATTGCGCCGCGTGCTTGTGCCCGGCGGGGAGCTGTTCATGTTCGAACACACCGGCTCACGTTTCTATCCGTTCAAACCCATGATGGACCTGATGACACAGCTTACCCGCAGGATCGGCCCGGACATGAACCGCCGCACCGTCGATAACGTGCGCGCGGCGGGTTATGAAGTGAAAGAGGTCGACAACCTGTTTCTGGATGTCGTGAAGACTATTCGGGCGGTCAATCCGAAATAGCGCCGCCCTCGGCGTCAAGATCAGTTGATCGACGGTCCGCCGTGGATCGCGCTTGTGAATACCCTCGGTCTTGTACAAGCCGTCAGGCCAGGGCCCCGAGTTTCTCCACCCGTTCGTCGTCTACACCCAGCATTTCGATAATCCGCGCCGTAACAGCAGTTACATCGATCGTGCCGGCCGCGACCATCTGCTCCAGGTCGGCCCAGTCCTGGGTACGGTTGAAGAAGGCCTTGAACACGGCCAGGTCGGAACAGCTCAGAAAGGGCAGTCGCTCCCCCATGAAAGTCTCGAAGCGCACGCGCCGGGCGGCCTCGACGTGAAAGTCCGTGGTGTTGAAAAACAGATCCACCGGCGTACGGCCCCACCACAATCGGACCTGACCGTCCCGCAGGGCGATTTTTCTGTCCTTGTGTTCCGTCTCCACGCCCGGGGGCAGGGCAGCGAATACCGCCTCGACGCGTTCCACCGCGGCGAAGATGTTGATGTCGATATCGATGGTGCCGCGGGCGCGTCCGGTGCACCACGCCAGTGCGAGCGCACCGCCAAAGGCGTGGGGCAGTTCCGCCACCGCCAGCGCATGGTGCAGGGCGACAATTTTCTGCGGCAGGTTCACCGCGGACGGCCGAAGATTGGCAGTTCCATGCGCCGGCTCACCCGTCGGGGAAACTGCTCCGCCAGTTCCAGCACCGCACGCAGCTCCTCGCCGCGCTCGATGTCGTCGGCCCGACGGATACGGCGGCTCAGGCTCATGTCCAGCGCCACGTCGCAGCATTCCAGTATACGGGCGAAGGTCGCCACCGACGGGGTCTTGCGGCCCTGTTCATAGGCGGCCAGGGTAGAGTGAGAAGTGCCCACTCGCTCAGCCAGAGCGCGCAATGTCAGGCCCGCGTCGATGCGTGCCCGCCGCAACAGCGCTGCGAAACGGTTTGTGGAATCGACAGCAGTTGTCATGTACGAAGTCTAGCACGAACTGGTATCTGATCGAATACCAAGGATCCCAAAGGGGTCAGGTCTTGATTGATGATGAGTACCCAACGTAGGTCTATGAATCACGATTCCGCTAAAGGTCGTAACTCATCTAAAACAAATGCCGGAAAGAGCACTGACTACGTGTCAATCCCGAAGTGGACGCACAGGCTTAAGAATCGGCTGCAACCTGCTGATATCACTCAGAACAAGCCCAATGCCGGCGCACATAGCGGCCATTGTAGAGGGCGGGCATTGCTATAGGTACCATATATGATACTATAGCAGTCGCATGTTCAGAGGTTAGAGAGTACCTGGATGCTGAGGGAAACAGCCCTTATGCCAAGCGACAGGGTACGGATATTTCGGCTGCAAAAGTGCACTGGCGCGATTATAAGCGCCGGAAACGTCAAGAGGTGTAACGATGGCTCTGACACAAAGATTTTAAGGACACTATTCAGGCACGCGCACAGCGGGATCCCTCGTTGCGCAAGGCCCTGTTGCAGACGAAGGGGTCGAATGCCTGCTCGCCGGTGATATCGATGACCGGCAAGGGCAGTGCTGCCGTGACTACTATCGAACCGCGACGACGCCGCGGGATATCGAGGCAACGCCGGTTCGGGATTCCCCGGGTCTTCGACAAATCGAGCAAGAGTCTGATGCGCATGTTCGGGCCGAAAGGGAATCCCCAGGCGAGCAACCTGTTTGCGGTGATCCGTTACCTGCAGGAGCAGGAGGGCATACACCTGGAAGTCAAAGCCCGGAAGGTGGCTTAGGGAGCTGTACGACAGCGTTCAACACAAGTCGACACCTTTCCAGCGTCGCATATCGATATTGTTGACGGCCCGCTTGTTGGCTTTTCCGTCCGATGCCAACTGGATCCCCGCGTTCGCGGGATGACGCCCGCTGTCAAGCTGCACAAGCGGGGTCAGGTCTTTGATTTATGATTTCACCGAAGGTCGCAACCTGTTTAAAACAACTGCAGGTAAAGAGAGCACTGACAATCTGTCAATCCCGAGGTGGACGCACAGGCTTAAGAATCGGCCCCAAGCTGCTGATATCGCTCGTGACAAGCCAACTGGCGGCCCATCCTTATATGCGTATAATATATATTATGTTAAATAGCGGTCGAGCCGTGTTGATCCTGCGAAACGGAACCGGCTAGGATGCGTCAACTATCCGACTGCTGTATCACCCCATCAACCGCGTGACAGCCGCCATGCCCACTGATATGAGCTCCCCAAAACTGTCGCTGGTGGTGCCAGTCTACAATGAGCAGGATGCCGTGCATTCACTACTGGCTGGTCTGCGCGAAGCCATCGCGCAGACCGGACTGTCGAGCGAGATTATTGTCGTCGATGACGGCTCCACCGACCGCACCTGGGAACACCTGAAATCCGCCGCACGCGATAATAACCGCGATATGAAGCTGATTCGCTTTACGCGCAACTTCGGCAAGGAAGCCGCGATTATGGCGGGCCTGGAGCATAGTGGCGGCGACGCCGCCATCGTGCTGGACGCCGATCTGCAGCATCCGCCCGACATGGTGCGTCAGATGGTGGATGTGTGGCTGGAGGGTGATGTCGATGTCATTGACGCGGTAAAAACGGACGACCGCAATGCGCCGCTGCTGGACCGGATCACTTCCGCCTGGTTCAACCAGGTGTTCCGGCAGTTTACGGGGTACGACACACGCGGTGCCTGTGACTACAAACTGCTCGACCGCCGCGTAATCGACGTACTGGTAGACATCCGCGACTACAACCTGTTCTTCCGGGGAACTACCGCATGGCTTGGCTTCCGCCACCGTGTGCTCGGATTCCCGTTGGGGCCGCGGGCCGGCGGGCGCACCAAGTGGAACCTGCTGTCGCGGCTGCGGCTCGCCATAACGGCAATCACCTCATTTACTTCCCTGCCCCTGCATCTGATGACACTGGTGGGGATTGTGTCGGCATTTTTCGCGCTCGTGCACGCGGGTCACACGCTCTATAACAAGTTCACCGGGCAGTCCATGGAGGGCTTTACGACGGTTATTCTGCTGCTGCTGATCTTCGGCAGCACCATCACGCTGGGCTTGGGGATCATCGGCGCATACCTGTCGAAGATTTACGACGAGGTGCGGGGCCGACCGAGCTATCTGATCGAAGAGACGCTGCTGCCAGTCGACAGTGATTGAGCCGCGTCCCAGCGAAAGGCCACGTGCTCTTCCCTGAGCCGTGATACCAGAACTCCCCAATCTGCCTGATTTAGTGTAGTCGACCTCGAGGGTCGCACAAATCGATTTGCACGTTGAAGGACGACATCGAGCGCTTGCAATAGACATTGTTCATCGTCGTACAAATAGTAGTGCAGTAACCGATCTTTCGTACAATCGGTCGGGCTGAGTAATCTGACAGTACCTGTTGCAGTTTTCAGTTCTACCACCTGCGACTCTGGTATCTGCTCATGACCTATCGCCAGCGGAGCGGTTGGAAACTCCAACACCCAAGGCACTGTTCGTGTTCAAAATAACGAGTAGAGCCTTTGGGCGTAAATCCAATTGCTGCCAGAGCCGAAGCAATAGATTTTCTACGGGCGTAGGTTAAATCGATAAAATCCAGATCAAATGACCCAAAGCGCTCGTTCGTATAGATACATACGCATGAGCCCCCGACCAGAACGACCTCTATGCCCGTCGCTGCCAGGGTTTCTACTACAAGCGCTGCCACCTCTTCTCGACCGAGCTTGCCAATGTCTTTCACAATGGCTTTCCCGATCTTCTGGGTCGCTTGCGATTCAGTTTCAGATCCGCCTGAAGATGTTTCGGACAATAGCCCAGGGCTTTCAGGAAAAGCTGCTGTACGTCATCTGAAAATGCGTAACGCTTGTTAAAGCTGTAGACCTTGGTCCGCCCGGATTTTTCCGAAGTCAGCAGTCCGTCTCGCTCCATTCGACCGAGCTGATTTTGGCAAACGGACAGGTTCATATCCCAGAAATCAGAGATTTCTTTGGCATATCCCTTCTTGCGCGCGGCAAGGAACATAAGAATGCGCTCGGCGCTCTCAGTACCAACCACAGCCTCCAGCACGCGATACACTCCCAGCAAATAAATGATTTATTCGCTACTATAACCTAATTATTCAGTTATTATACCTAAATATTCAGTAGTTTTGCTATAAAATCCCAGGCAGTGAAATCCGAAATGCGGGGTCAGCAGACAATGGCACTTACTTCAGCGTGAATTGGTCTATGTCGTCATTCCCGCGCAGGTGGCGGTCCGGCGCTCCGGAATCCAGGTGATTCAACGTGTTGTGGTTAATAGATCCCCGCTTGCGCGGGGATGACGGTCTTATGGTGGGGATGACGGTCTTATGGACGTGGCATTCGGGTCAGTAGACTATCTTTTTGCTGCCTGCAGCTTCGCTGCGCGTGGCACGGCGGTTTTACAGCCACATTTACGGCCAGAGCGAGACAATATGCCCGGTCTGCGGGGGTACGTTGCCGGCGAGCACCTCCCGATACGTGCGCTCCACGGCTTGCGGTCCGCGGCTGTAGGCAATCTCGAGCCAGCGATCGCTGTCCGAGCGAAAAGCCACGTAGTCCTCCCCGAGCCGTGCCATCAGGGTGGCGGCGCCGAGCTCCGCGCTGCGCGTCTCGACATGCGACGGCGCAAAAAAGAATTCCGGCGCCGCCCCCGGCAGTCCCTCCACGGAGCCCATCTCTTCATAATGGGTGGCGCCGACACGACAGGAATAGCGCATGTTGTCGCCGAAGTGCCGGTGCAGTTCCCCGATCACAGAGGCACTGCCGGCCATATCCACCATGACCGCGGGCTTTTGCCCGTCGAGCCCGTCGACGGCGTCGTAGCTGATCACGCTGTCATAAAAGCCCAGGGACTCACAGAACGCCACATTGGCGGGTGAGGTCACCCCGATGGCGGCCAGCCTGCCGCGCCTGTTGAGACAACTGGCAAGCGCGATACTCGTCTTGCTCGACGCACTGGTGACCAGGCAGGACGCGGCGCCGAACCCGTCGTTGACGTCGAGGAAATCCTCTACCAGCCACGAGGTCATGAACAGGCCCCGGAGCAAACTGTCTCGATCTTCCCGAGCGGGGTCGTAGATCGGCAGCGCGGCGGCCCGGTCGAACCGGGCGTAAACTTGCGCGTACTCGGCCCGATGGGGTGACGCATCGCGAAACTGCTCTGCCCCCGTGCTGTCTGCAAGGATTTTCAAATGGGTCGACAGTGGGAAAAAGCCCCACACGCGCTCGCCCGGATCGATCATGGGATGCGCGGAGGCGATGACGTCCGCCCAGCCCATGGCGGGAATCCTGCCCCACCCCTCCTCCGCCGGGAAAAATCCCCAGTAGCCGAGCGTATCACCGGCGCCGGCGTAGGAAATATTATTGGAGGTCAGCGCGAGCCGATCGACCTGCAACAGCACTTCGTTGTCGCCCGGATCGCTCGGACATCTCTTCGCGGGCGACGCGGGTCTGTCCCCAGTCGTCCCTGCGCACCTCCAGCGTTTCGCGTTGTGCCATCGTTATCTCCTGTCACATGTCCTGGTCGGTGCCGCAGTGATCACGGAGCCCCAGGGTGAACACGTATTGCGCAGAGCTCGCAAAACTGGTGGAAGAACGACCGCTGCAGGCTATCGCAAGATAATGAAATTCTGGCCGGGCTCACTCCATTCGATGTCCACTGAGTCTCCCGCATGAGGAAAATCATCCAGCCGGTAGATTCCGCTGAGCCCCTTGATGAACTCTTCGTCCAGACCCGCCACCTCGAAACTGACGTCGGCAACCTCACGGCCGTCGATGAACGTTCGCATCCGGTGAACACCCGAATCCAGCAGGCCCCAGTTCATCACCATGCCATAGCCATTGGCAGCATCATCACAGATAGCACGGGTATCTTCACGCGATGTGCCATAGGCGACGTCGATCAACGGCATATCGTCAAACTGCACCTGTACAGTTTTCGCGTCGCAGGCCCAGCCGCGAACCATGCTCACGCCGCTTGCACGGAACCCTGCGCCCGGCACCTCGGCATTGAACCGCGCGCTGGGCTCACTCACCTCGAAGTAGATGTCGGCAACCGGTTGTCCTCGTCGAATAGCGGCGTGGACGGCAGCGAGCCCTCATTGTACACAGCCAAACCATAAGCCGTGTCCGGAAGGAGGCCAATCGGTACCGTGTACACATCGGGATTCCGGCAACCCGTAAACATGCTATCGTTGGTTTCGATCGACACACGCACACCTCTTGTGCGGTGATCAACCAATACGCCATTCAGGGAAAAATTGCAGGGGGCACTCGGCTTCTTAGTGAAATCCTGAGCGCTACGCGCATCGGAGTGGGTTGGCGCCGCAGGTAGCACCTCAATCAGGTAATCTCCTGTTTCCGCCACCGGCGGGAACGGTGGACCAGCCGGCGAATCGGCCAGAACAGTCCAGGCGTCAACGTGAGCCACGATCACGATGGCGGCGATCGCTGCGATGGAACGCGAAACTGTCTGCACGGTACTCACCTCAATATAACTAGCGATTCTACACCGTAGCATAGTGCAAAAAAAAAACGATTCCAGCGTCTACCCACTACTTCAGTAGCACCAGTGGCGTCGGGTCTTTGATTGTCGATTCCGCCCCGATTGAATAACTCAGGCCCGGAATCTCCAGAACGCCACTCAGAAGCCCGCGCTACCGCGCATGAGTTGTTCGTAAAACGGCCGGTCCAGCCTTGCGTAGCGTTCGCTGTGAGGTTTGCGCACGTAGACGATGTCGTCGCCCACCCGGCCGGGATGATAGGCCTGCTCCCTGAGTTCGCTCTTGCGCAGTTTGAAGGTCTCCGTCGTCGGCGCGGCGCGGCGCGGAGCAGGCGGATAAAAACCGGTTGTGCGTAGGGCGGCAGGTCCGCCTCGACCAGTGCCTGGAAAGCGTCGAGATCGAAGGTGTCGCCGGCGTCGAATTCGAAAGCGACCATGCCCGCCCTGCCCTCGGTACCGGGGACCTCGACGCCGTACACATTGGCCATGTGTATCTGCGGGTGCCGGGGCCTGTGCCGTATCGGCCATCCACAGGTAGTCGCGCCCGCGCTCCAGGGACAATTGCGGTAACACCCCGGCCAGCGGCCCGGTGCGCTCCTCGCCGAACAGACAGGTCCCGCTCACAAAGCGCCGCCCTCCCCTCGCGAAGCTCAGTCATTGATGACCACGGCCTCGCAGCCCGTGCCCGCCAGTACCCTGTCAACACGCTCCCGTTCCGCGTCCGTGAGCGCGCGATACTCCTCGTTGATCCAGCGCAGGCATTTTGCCTGGTAGGGAAAGGTCTGCTGTGTCCAGGTGGCGCCGTCGATTTGAGCCTCCCAGGTTTTCTCGCCCTTCTCCATCGCCGCGGCGTTGGCGCGCAGCGCGGGCACATAGACGCGGCCGATTTCACCCAGCAGTTCCCGCAGGGAATCCGGCTGCTCATCGAGGCGACCCCAGTCGGCGTCCCCCGGCTCCAGACCACACTGATCCTCCATGCGGTCGACCCAGGCGACCGTGCGCGGCGATACCTCGTGGGCAATCGCGCGCGACGTGGGATCGAACCCCACCAGTTGCGAGAGCTGGCCGAACAGGGCGAAATCGCCCGCACCGGGGCGATGACCGAGCACAAAGGGCTGTTGCTGCAGATGGTGCTCCATTGCCGTCAGAAAGCGCCGGTAACTGGCGTCTATCACCGGCGCGGTGGTGTCATTCGAGCCCACCACGTAGAGCCTGCCCACCTGTCTCTCGGTAAAAGCCTGCTTGAACTGCTGCAACACATCCGCAGGGCAGGTCACATCCATGGCCAGGGGCAGCAGCGTACCGGCGTTGTCCGCGTCCTCCCGTGGATACCAGCGGTAATGGAACATATATTTCGTGCACCATTCATCGGCGAAGTCCTCGACCAGGTAATCGATAAAGGCCAGCGCGGGGTCGTCGGGCAACACGGACCGCCCGGCGTACAGGGTTTCCAGGCGCCGAATGATCGGGGTGGAATCACATGCGGGCTTTACGGATCCGTCTCCGTCCGCAAAAAGGAAGGTGGGGTGCAGAGTCGGCCGCGGTTTCTCGATGCCCATACCGTCGAGTGTGCTCGCCGGGTCCGCCCACTGAATGCTGTAGGGTATGCGCCGGTAGCGCAGCAGCGCGACCATTTTGCGTGTATAGGGGGAGCCGGTTGCGCCGATCAGGCGCAGGCGCTCTTGCGAAGTCATGATAGTCTCCTCGTCGCTGTCCCGCAGGGCTACTGCGCGCCGCGGGCGCGAAATATATTGGCATAAGTAATGCTATTATGTCACCCGCTCAGGCCTCCCCTGCCCTGCCGCCCACCCATATCGTGTCACCATCGACACGGCTGAACAGCTCTCCCCCGACGGGCGAATCCTGCCGCGCACAGAGGTCTGTCATCATTTCCTGGCTATGCCAGAAGGTCGCCAGCACACGCATGGCAGACCCAGTCGCTGTATCTTCCGGAACGCCGTGTTGCGGCGCGAAATAGCGCAGCCGAATGGCACCGGGCCCGGCCGCGCGATCGCGGCAGGTAGCGATGACAGCGCACCCCGTATCGCCGGCAAGGTCGTACCCGGGCGCCTCGAGCATTTTCAGGGAGCCGCCGTCCGGCCATTGCAGCACGATATAGCCGCGCGCGCCGCCTGCGGCTGCCGCCGCGACAGGCGTACCGCCGAAGCGGGCGACGGACCAGTCAGGCACATCACAAACTTCCACGGTCAGCGGCGCGAATCCCAGCCATATCCGGTCGTCCTCGTACTGGACGGGGATGTCGGCGGAACCCATCCGCAGCGCGCCCCCTCCGGGCCATGCGGTGCGCCACAGTTGCGCGCAGCTTAAAAGGCCGTGCCCACAGCACTGGATTTCCATCCCGCTCGCCGACCAGCAGCGCACCCCCGCCGTGCGGGGGCCGAGGGGCCAGCAGAGGCACTGTGTGACGTCGACTTCTGCCGGCGGCCGCCGCGGCGGGGCTTCGAGCACGGTCACCAGGCAGGGGTTGCCCTGCGCACACGGCCCGGCAAAGGCGCGCAGCAAATGCGGGCCGCGACTCGGCGGCGTACCGTTTTCCGGCTCCACGGTGGCCACGCTTATTGTCGCAGATGAGGCGGCATGACACGGCGCTCCAACAGTTCAAACATCAATTCCACGGCCATCGCCAGCAGTGCCGCCGGAATCGCGCCCTCCAGGATCAGGCGGTGATCGTTCAGCGTCAATCCGGTAATGATCGGCTCGCCCAGTCCCCCCGCGCCGACGAACGCGGCCAGCGTCGCCGTGCCGATACTGATCACGGCGGCCGTTTTGATGCCCGCCAGAATAGTCGGCACCGCCAGGGGCAATTCCACGCGCAACAGTTGCTGCCTGCGCGTCAGGCCCATGCCGGTGGCAACCTGTTTGAGGAGCGGATCGACGGCGAACAGCCCCGTCAGAGTATTGCGCACAATCGGCAATAGCGAGTACAGAAAGAGCGCCGTGATGGCGGGCACCTGTCCCAGGCCCACCAGCGGAATCATCAGTGCGAGCAGCGCCAGTGCGGGGATCGTCTGTATCAGTCCGGTCGCGTAGAGAAATCCGCGGGCAACGGGCGGGAATGGCGCCAGCACCAGTGCCAGGGGTATCGCCACCAGACATGCCATTGCCAGTGCCAGGCCGGTCAGTTTCAAGTGCACACCGGTATAACCCAGAATGCGCGATGCCCGGCTTTGTGCACGGTGAGTTGAGCCGCCCACAAGCCCGGCGGATCGCAGAAAATCCGCGGCGACCGCGGCGGGCGACTCGCCGTCATTGGCAACGCGCATGTTCAGCGACCGCATGGTCGACTCGTCGATGCGTCCCGCCAGTTCCACAAGCACTGTCCGCGCGGCGGCGGGCAGATCCCGGCGCGTCAACAGGCCGGCATGATAGGCGGGAAAGAAATTGCGATCGTCGCGCAGCAACCTCAGGTCGTGCACTTCGAGTTCTCCATCGGTGGTGTACGCATCCGTGCCGTCGAGCCGGCCGGCGGCGACCGCTCTGTATGCCAGCGCGTGTTCGATGCCGCCCGGCCTGTGGGGCAGGTCATAGGCGGCCCGCAGAGCCGGCCAACCGTCCCCGCGATTGAGAAACTCATGAGAAAAGCTCAACCTCAGCTCCGCATGATCGGCCAGCTGGCTGATGGCCACGAGCCCGGCCGACTGCGCCACCGACCCGGAGATGGCGATCGCATAACTGTTGTTGAAACCCAGCTTGACGGGCATTGCGAGTTCCAGCTCTTCCAGTGCCTTTTCCAGTTCCTGTGCCGACAGCCCCCGGCGCTGCAGAACAGTTTCGGTGAGCGTGCCGGTGTACTCCGGATAGAGGTCGATGGACCCTTTCCGCAAGGCCTCGAAAGCGATCAGTGTACCGCCGAGGCCAGGTTTACGCTGTACGCTGAAACCCCGGCTTTCGAGAAGTTGCGCGGTAATTTCCGCCAGAATGTAGCTCTCGGTGAACGCCTTGGAGCCAATGCGCAGCGGTTCGCCCCACGCCTGCGGCGCGCCCTGCCAGACGCACGCAAGCAGGAGCAATCCACCGGCCAGGCCGCGCAGGCGAACGCTCATGGATGAATCTCCCCCAACATGTCCAGCAGCAAGCGCTCCGGTTCGGTGGCCTCGCCACGGGTCAGCAATGCGTCACGGCTTGTACTGTGGACAATGCGGCCTGCGTCCATGATGACAATGAGGTCCGCCAGCCGCAGGGCTTCGGCCATATCGTGGGTGACCAGTACCGTGGTGGTCGGCTCGTTGACGTGCAGTTCCATCAACTGGGCGTGGATATCGAGCCTGGTCACCGGATCAATGGCGGCAAAGGGCTCGTCGAGCAGCAGCACGTCCGGACGCAGCATCATGGCGCGGCAGAGGCCGATCCTCTGCTGCTGACCACCGCTCAACTGGTGCGGGTACTGGTCGAGTTGACCGGGCTGCAGATGACAGAGCCGCGCCAGTTCGGCTACCCGCTGTGCAATTTCCGGGCGCCGCCAGCCCTCGAGCTTTGCCAGCATTGCGATATTGTCGCGCGCACTCAGATGAGGAAACAGGCCCGTTCCCTGAACAGCATACCCCACCCGCCGGCGCAGCCGTGGCAGGTTTGTGTAGTCCAGGGGCCGGCCGAACAGTTCCACCGTACCCGCATCCGGTACTTCCAGCCCATTACACAACTTCAGTAACGTGGACTTGCCACAACCGCTGCGCCCGATAATCGCCGTGATCTGCCGGTCGGGAAATGCAAGAGTGACATTGTCCAGGGCGGCAACCGCACCATAGCGCCGTGTTACGGCGGTCAGTGCGAGGGAAGCCATGGATGATTCAGTGATTTGCGGAGTGGGCCTGGAGGTAGTGCACGCTGAACAGGCGCTCGTCGTCGATCCATGTTTGTTTCAGGGCCAGTCCCGCAGAGGCCGCGAGGTCGGCAAACCCGTCGACCGTGTATTTATAGGAACTCTCGGTGTGAATGGTTTCACCCTCGAGGAATTCGATTGGCTGCCCGTCAAAACTCAGCCGCTGTGCACACCGGCTTACGAGATGCATTTCGATTCGCTGTCGGCTTTCATCATAGAACGCCCGATGCTCGAACAGGGAAGGATCAAAAACCGCGCCGAACATATCATTGAGGCGATTGAGGACGTTGCTGTTGAAAGCGGCTGTCACTCCGGCGCTGTCGTTGTAGGCCGCTTCAAGACGCGCGGTGGGTTTGTGCAGATCGACTCCGATGAGTGCGCCACCGTCCTCTCCGAGAACGTTCGCCACCTGCCGCAGAAACACGACCGCACCATCGGGATCGAGGTTGCCTATGGTGGACCCGGGATAGAAAACCAGACGGCGGCCAGCCGGCAACTGTTCGACATAAGACCAGTCGTGGCTGAAATCCGCACATACCGCCAGCACCGGCAACCAGGTGTATTCCAGCGCCACCTGCTCGGCGGCCTCGAGCAGAAAATCGGCGGAGATGTCCACGGGTACATACACGGCGGGACGCAGGGTATCGAATAGCAGCCTCGCCTTGGCACAGCTGCCGCTGCCCGGCTCGATGAACACACATTCGCGACCGCAGTGACGGCCGATCTCCTCGCGGTACGTCTCGAGTATGTGGCATTCAGTTCGTGTCGGGTAGTACTCCGGCAAACGTGTGATACGGTCAAACAGTTGTGAACCCGTTTCATCATAGAACCACTTGGGTTCGATGGACTTCTGCGGCTGCAACAGGCCCGCAATGACTTGTTTGCGCGCGTCTCCGGCGCGGGGGTGGGAATCGATAAAACTGATATTGGCGCCTCGCGCCACGGCATGCGTCATGATCAATTATTCCTGTGCGTCAGTTGTCGGGTACGCTGTGCGCCAGACGAATACCGCTGAACTGCCAGCGGTCCCTGGGATAGAAAAAATTGCGATAGCTCGGCCGCACATGACCACGACTGGTGACACATGAGCCGCCGCGCAGTACCCATTGATTGCTCATGAACTTGCCGTTGTACTCGCCGATAGCGCCCGCCGCCGTGCGAAAGCCCGGATACGGGCCGTAGGCGCTAGACGTCCATTGCCAGCAATCGCCGAACAGTTGCTGCAGCACCGCTGCATGGCCGGTCGGTTGTGGATGGTACAGGTTGTGTCCGGCGTCGATAAAGGCCGAGGACTCAGCGCGAACGGCGACTTCCCACTCCTGCTCGGTCGGCAGCCGGGCTCCCGACCAGCAGGCGTAGGCGTCGGCCTCGTAGCCACTGACATGGCACACCGGCTGTGCGTCGTCCAGTGGTAGCAGCCCGTAAAGCGTATATTCCAGAAAACTGTCACCTTCACGCTGCCAGTAAAGGGGCGCCTCCCACCCCTCTTCCTGCACCGTTGCCCAACCATCGGCCAGCCACCAGCGTGGGTTGGTGTAGCCGCCGTCTTCCACGAATTCGCGAAACTCGCCATTGGTCACCAGGCGGTTGGCGAGAGCAAAGGGCGGCAAAAAGTGGCGATGGCGCGGCAATTCGTTGTCGAAGCTGAAGCCGTGGCCGTCGAATCCGATTTCCTTGAGGCCGCCATCGAAGGCAGACCAGGCCATTGACGTCGCGGGGATCTCATTCCCACCGGTGGGGAGAGCCCATGGCGCGGGAGCCAGAGGATTGATGGACAGGGAGTACTTCAGATCCGTGAAAAAAAGTTCCTGGTGTTGCATTTCATGCTGGATGCCCAGCCGGCAGCGCTCCTCGATTGTCGCGCGCTCGGGATGTGCGCTCTGCGCCAGAAGCTTCGACATACCCGCGTCGACCAGTTCCCTGTACCGCCGCACCTCCTGCAGTGTGGGTCGCGACAGCAGGCCCCGCGCATGCCGCGGGTACTGTGACCCCACGCCATTGTAGTAGGAGTTGAACATCTCTTCGTAGCGTGGCTCGGGTGTCCGGTATCCGTCCAGAAAAGGTTTGAGCAGGAACGTCTCGAAGAACCAGGTGGTATGGGCGAGATGCCACTTGGGCGGGCTCACGAACTCCGCCCGCTGCAAACCGAAATCTTCCAGCTCAAGCGTCTGGCAAATGATCAGGGAGTGGTCGCGGGTCCGCCTGAAGGCGAGTGCCAGCGGATCGTGTTCCTCTATGGTTGCTGCTTCTTGCGCACTGGGAGACATGACGGGTTAAAGTCGATCAGGACGTGATTGCAGACGATGGACGGACGCTGTGTCCGGGCCTGTTGCCAGGTGTTGTCTCGCGCATTTGCCTCGTTTACCTGGCCTTGCGTGTATACAATAACAAGGCGAGCATAGCAGCTTGTCCGGGACTGTGCTACCAATAGCCCGGCCCCGACGCGCGGAGACAGAACATGTTGGAATGGCTGCTCATCACTCTGCTCGCGGTGTTTGGCATCATGGCCTGGCAACACCGGCGCTACCTCACTATTCGCCGCGAATACGCGGAGGATTCCCAGAGAGCGTTCCATTCGGCGCGGGCATTCCACCTCATAACCTTTTTCAGGGTGCGCACGGGAGAGCGCGTGATCGACAGTGTCCATCGTTTTGTCGAGGCGCTGGGCACCAGCGGTCAACCGCAACTGATCTACGCGGGCCAGGCCGGTTTTACCATCGCGTCCACTCAGCTCGGAGAGTGCGCCTGGGACGGCTTTATCCTCCTGCAGTTTCCTTCCCGCGCCCGCTACCACCGGGAAGCGGCGCCGCGAATCAATACCGCCCGAGAAGTATTCGCCGACAGTTATCTGCACGGCATGCGCCGTGATCGCGTCGCGGCTCTGATGATTCCGCAAAAATTGCTTAAATTGCGCCTGCTGGACGTGCTGCGCGGTCGCTGGCGTCCGCCGTCGCTGGAACCCTCCCGCGCTTTCGCCGCCGCACCCGAGTTCGACGTCTGGCGTCGGCGCATCTCCCGTCTGCATGCGCTGCATGTCCTCAACGACCGCGGCCTTGTGGTGATCAATCTGGTTAAACGCAACAGCCCGGCGCAACCGTTCGGGGATGTCGCCCTGACCCGGGCAATGCTGTCGTTGATGGCTGCCCGCGGGCACGGACCGCTGCACCTCGGTCATGCAGTTGCGCTTGAGGGAAACGCCAGGTTCGACGATGTCCTGGTGATTCACTATCCCAGTCCCGACTACTACGCGGAGCTGCTCCGCAGCCAGCTCTTCCAGTCGGCGCTGAAGAACGGGCAGGCGGCTGACACGATGCTTGTCGCGTCGGTGCCCGTGACCGCTCTGCTCGGCCAGTCCCGATAGCAACCCCGGTCTGGTGACTTTCGGCCATCGTGTGATTACTCTGTGGTGAGAAGTTTTGGGACAGGAGACGGGCAAATATGCAAGCCAGGGATAAAATCATCGTTGTCACCGGCGCCGGCGGCGGTATCGGCAGGGCACTCGTTGCCGGCTTTATGGGTCAGGGGGCGAAGACGGTCATCGGGGTCGACATCGATCCCGGCACCGCTGCGGCGACGGCAGAAGCGCTCGGGTGTAAAGCCATGACCGCGGACGTTGCGCGCGAGGAGGAAGTACTGCGCGTGATCGAGGACACGGAACGTGACTACGGCCCTATCGACCTCTTCTGTTCCAATGCGGGCGTCGGCGCCGGCGCCAGCGAACAGTCACCGGACGCAGAGTGGCAGTTGTGCTGGTCCGTGAATGTCATGGCCCATGTCTATGCGGCCCGGCACCTCGTGCCGCGCATGCTGCAGCGCGGCGGCGGTCACCTGCTCAATACAGCTTCGGCCGCGGGCCTGTTGAACCAGCCGGGTGGTGCTGCCTACGGTGTCACCAAACACGCGGCGGTGGGCTTTGCGGAGTGGCTCGCCATGACATACGCTCATCGCGGAATTCGCGTGTCAGTGCTTTGCCCGCAGGCCGTGCGCACTGCGATGACGGAAAACACGGAGGATACGAGCACCAAAGCGGCGAGCGCCGACGGCATGATGGAACCCGAGGAGGTCGCCGATATTGTGCTGGAACATCTGGAAAAGGACGCGTTTCTCATACTCACCCACCCCGAGGTGCGCGACTATATGCAACGCAAGACATCGGATTACGATCGCTGGGTTGGCGGTATGAACCGGATGTACCAGCGCCTGTTGGGCGACGGTTAGCCGAAAAAGGTCAGGCCGCTTCCGGCTCGACGGCACTCCTGGCGCCCTGTGCCGCATTGACCAGTGCCGCAAAACGCTGTTGATGGTGATCCGCGTCACCGAAAAGGGCATTGATATTCATGAGGCGCTTCACGTAAAAACCAACGGGAAGTTCGTCCGTCATTCCCATGCCACCGTGCAACTGAATCGCCTCCCCGCCGACATGGCGACCGGCGCGGCCGACCTTGACCTTCAGTGCCAGCAGGCTGCGCTGTGCATCGTCACTTTGCGCGTCCGCCGCACACACCGCGCGGTAAAGCAGTGACCGGGTGTTTTCGCATGCCGCGAACGTGTCGACCAGGCGGTGCTGCAGCGCCTGGAAAGACCCAATAGGAACACCGAACTGCTCCCGCGTCTTGCAGTATTCGAGGGTGGCACCCTGCAGCCATTCCATGGCACCCAGGGCACTGGCACAGACTGCCAGTGTCGCTTCCTCGATAACCTGCAGCATGGTTCCATAACCCTCGCCGACAGGACCGACTGCGGCCTCGGCCTCAACATCGGTAAACCGGATATTGGCCGCTTCCTGGCCGTCGGTCATGCGATACAGGGTGCGCTCGATACCGGCAGCCGCCGCGTCCACAAGGAGAAGGCTGATGCCATCCTCGTCGAACTGACCTCCGGAGGTTCGCGCCGAGACGATGATTTTGTCCGCGGCACCGCCATTGAGCACCACGGTCTTCTCGCCGTTGAGAACCCAGTTACCCCCCGACTCGGTCGCCCCGGTGGCGATATCCGCGAGTTCGTAGCGGCTCTGGCGCTCCAGATACGCAAACGCTCCCTGCAGTTCGCCGCCGATGACCCGGGGAATATATTTTTCCTGCAGTTCAGGCCCGGCCGCTGCCTGCAATAATCCGCCGAACAGCAATACCGTGGGCAGATAGGGCTCTGCCACGAGACCGCGGCCGAACGCCTCCATGACCACCATTACGTCCACCGGGCCGCCGCCGAAACCGCCGTGTTCCTCATCGAAGGGAATCGACAACCACCCCAGTTCCGCGAACTGCCGCCAGTGGTCGGGGCTGAAGCCGTGCTCGAGAGCGACAGTCGCATTGCGGTCATCGAACCCGTACTGTTCCGACACGAAACGCACGATGCTGTCCTGTATCAGGGTCTGTTCCTCATTGAGATTGAAATTCATCGGAGACCTCCTACAGCCCGAGCACGTACTTTGCGGTGATATTTTTCTGGATTTCGTTGGAGCCGCCATAAATGGATGAGGCGCGGCCGCGGAAATACTGTTTCTGCGCGGCGTCCGCATAGTCATGGCCGAGCTCTTCGGCGCTCAACTCTCCCTGCAGCGTTCCGCTGTAATAACCCGCCACATCCATGCGCAGTTCCTGAACGCGCTGTTGAATCTCGGTGCCCTGCAATTTGAGCAGTGAGGATTCCGGGCCGGGCGTATTCCCCTCCGCAATCGCCGCCAGCGCTCGCAACTCGGTATATTCCACCGCCATGAGGTCGATTTCGATATCGGTCAGGCGGCGTGCAAACAATGGGTCATCGAGCAGCGATACACCGCCATTGATCTCCCGCCGGGCCAGTTCCCGGACTTCATTCAACCCGCGTTTCGAATTCGCGACCTCCGCGATGGATAACCGCTCTTGTACCAGCAGCGACTTGGCGTAGGTCCAGCCCTCACCCTCCTCGCCGATCCGGTTTTCGACGGGGACGCGCACATTGTCGAAGTAGACTTCATTGAGATGGTGAAAACCGTCGATGGTATCGATCGGCCGCACGGTGACGCCCGGACTCTCCATATCGATCAGCAGAAACGTAATACCCTCCTGCTTGCGGCCGGAACTGTCGGTGCGGACAAGGCAGAATATCCAGTTCGCGTACTGGGCGTAGGTCGTCCAGATCTTGCTGCCGTTGACCACATAGTCATCGCCATCCCGGTCGGCACGGGTCTTGACGGACGCCAGATCCGAGCCGGCGCCGGCTTCCGAATAACCCTGGCACCACCAGTCCTCGCTGCTCAGTATGCGCGGGAGGAAACGCGATTTCTGTTCGTCATTGCCATAGGCGATGATCACCGGCGCCACCATTACCACGCCGAACGGCATGACGTCCGGCGCTCCCGCCGCGGCGCGCTCGGAGTTGAAAATGAAGGTCTGGGTCACGCTCCATCCGGTGCCCCCGTGCTCGACGGGCCAGTTGGGCGCCATCCACCCCTGGGCATTGAGCCGGTGTTGCCACTCGATCATGCCCTCCTTCATGGTCTGGAGGTTGCCGACTCTGGCCTTGAGCTCCTCGTCCCAGGCCTCCGCGAGAAATGCCCTCACCTCGTCGCGAAACGCCAGATCCTGTTCACTAAACCGGGTATCCACTTATCGTTTCCTCCACTTTACAGGCGCCGCTCGGCCTGGTGTTAGCCATCGCTGTCCCCGCCGGGTGCCGCGCACCGGCAGCCCGCAACTATAGGCCTCAATGTTTACATCGGCAACACGTGTCCAGATACAGTAGTGTCTCAGTTTTGATTTCTACCCTTTTAAGATCGCTTGCGTTGGGTGTGGCCCACTGGAACACGCCAAAAAGCACACATCCCTGTGCAGGCTCGGGTGGCGACGTGCCCGAAAAAGAGGGGCAGGCTCTCCTGTCGCCACACGGTTCCAGTGGACCACACCCAACCCAAGCTCGCGCCACAAATCCATATTGAAACACTATCCCGGATATCGACCGCTCAGCCTTGCGCACCGAGCTGGCGCTGTATTTCACGGGCAAACAGCCACAGGCGGTCCTGGCCCCACAGGGCGAGAATCTCCTCGCCCGCGCGGTTGAGCAACCGGAAACTGGGAACGCCCCACAACCCCGAGGCGTACATGGCCAGGCGGTTCTCCTCGAGCCGGTCTTCCCATTCGGAATCGCCAATGATCTCGCGCGCTTCGTGCCAATCCAGACCCGCATATTCAACGACGCGGCGCAATCCGCGATTGGTGTTGGTATTGACGCCGCGTGCAAAAGCGCAGCTCAGGAAGGCACTGATCAGCTCATTGCCCCTGCCCTGCGCCTCGGCCCAGGGATAGAGGGAATAGGCGCGGCGCACCGGCTCGCCGATGGGATCGTAAAATCGGCCGTAGGGCACGCCGGCGGCCCGTGCCTCCCGCGCGGCGTCCCAGAAAATATACATGCCCTTCACGCGGGTGGCGGGAACGCCGCGCATGACCATCGGCAACACCGGCCGCACGACCAGTTGTACGCCGGTGTCCCTGGCGAGAGCGACGGCACGGTCGAAACTGATCGCGGTGTAGGGACTGCGCAGCGAGGGAAATACTTCCAGCGTCAGGCTGCCGTCATCGCGCAGAGGTCCGCGTTCCTCCTGTGGCCGCTCCACCAGCAGTGGCGCGCCCGGGTCCCGATCGGCGCCGAGTTCCGCGAGCCGGTGTTCCAGGTGATAGAGCCGGTCGACGCCCCAGTACCACTCCCCGGCATAATGGAACATGGCGCCGGAGTAGTGTCCGAGCTCTTTTCTGCGCGCGGCGCCGGCGTCCAGTTTCGACGCCAGCTGCTGTTCCGTAGCCTTGCCGAGACGCCGCGCCAGCGCATCCAGGCGCGAATCGTCGCCACGCCAGAGTGCCTCGCCCACTTCACCGGTAGCATCGATAAACGCGGCGTTGTCCAGGGCGGCCAGAACACGGCCGGCGAGCGCCACACGGGATTGCGGCGGGGCATTGTCGTGGCGGGGAAAAGACAGCCCGTATTCCGGCGCCACGTGGCGGGCATCGTATCGGGAGAGCGCCTGCAGCAACTCCGGTTCCGGCGCATTACTACCCTGCTCCGCCGGCACCAGGTGACAGACCAGCTCGATTTCGTAGCGCTGGGCCAATGCCTCCAGTATCTGGGCCGCGAGGTGACTGTAGCCGTCCTCGACCTGGTGAAAATATTCCACCTCATGAGGTCGGCCCTCGCGCCGGCGCGCGCGCTCGGCCTTGCGTCGCCTGCGGGCGGTGCGCTCGGGGCGCGACAGGTGGGTCATCAACCGGGAGGTCACCCAGCGCCGCACGGCACCGGGACTCATCGTGGCCGCACCCCCCTGCTCCTGAAACTGCTGCGCCATTACCCGGCTACGCCGCGCGACCCGAGTGGTACCCCAGGATGAGCGTTCACAATTGCCGGGGACCGGTGTGCAGGCGTTGTGCCGCGGCGAAAAATACCACCAGCATGACCGCTTCCACCGCGATCATCTGCGTGGCCAGGGCCGCATCGTGCAGGACAGTGGCCAGAATCCGGAACAGCGCGGCGGCGCCCACAAGTGCCGCCGGTGTATAGAGCAGGCTGCCGTTGCCGCGAAGGACGCCGAGCAGGCCGAAACCGCCGGCGACGACAAAAAATGCGGTGAGATCGCCGATCTGTGTGCTGCGACCGACGCCCTCCAGTAACGGCATGCCGAGGCCCGCCGCAGCTCCGGCCGGATCGATCAGCCAGCGCAGGCCACTGACCAGAAGGAGGATACTGGCAAGTGCCGCGAGGACCTTGAGTGATTTATCAAGCATGGTGTTTTCCCCGGGTGACAGTAGATGACGGCCGAATGACTTGCCCTGGCAACACAATAAATGACAGCATATGTGTTATTAGTTTGCAAGGCGGCGCGCCTCACGGTTGCCCGCGGCACAACCGGGAGCACAACATGTATTACGGCTGGCGCGTCGTGGCGGGCGCCTTCATCTCGCAGATGTTCTTCGTCGGCTACTTCAGCTATGCCACCAGCCTGTTGACGCCCTACCTGCGCGCGGAATTTGATGTCAGTCTTGAGCAGGTCATGTACGGCATGACGATCGCCACCCTGGCGGGGCTGCTGTTCTCGCCCGTGGCCGGCGCGCTGGTCGACCGGATGTCCGTGCGCTTTCTCATGGCGCTGGGCAGCATCATATTCGGCGTCGGTCTGCTGCTTATGGCGCGCAGCGAGAGTATCGTCGCCTATGTCTGGCTGTTCGGCCTCACCATGGCCCTGGGCAACGTGCTCGCCAATACCATTCCCGCAATGGCCGTGGTGTCGCGCTGGTTCAGGTCCAACCGCGGGCGGGCGCTGGGTATCGCGGCGATAGGTACATCGGTCGGCGGCGCTCTGATTCCCGCCCTTGTGAGCGCGTGGCTGGAGGCATTCGGCTGGCGCATGACGCTGGATTTTATGGCGATCTGCGTGCTGCTGTTGATGCTGCCCGCCACCGTCATTCTGATCAGGGGCAGGCCCGAGGATGTCGGACTGTCCAGCGACTCCCCGGGTGACGGCACCGAAGATACCGCCGATGAGGGAGTCAGCACACGGCAGATTCTGGTCAATCCCGACTTCTGGTCAATGGGAATCAGCCTCGGCCTGACCCTGGCCGCCTACAGTGCGGTGCTCGCCAACCTCGCCCCCTATGCCGTGGCCGGGGGCCACACCGCGGCAGCCGGATCGGGGTTGATCATGGCGGTCGCCATCATGGGGCTTGTCGGCAAGCTGATCTTCGGTGCCGGCGCGGATCGCTTCAACCTGAAATTCGGTCTGTGGGCGGCCCAGGGCCTGGCCGTCACGGCATTCGCCCTGTTCGCCGCGCTGCCGGGCTATCCGCTCATGCTGCTGGCCGCCTGTTGCATGGGCCTGGCCGCCGGCGGGCTGCTGCCTGTATGGGGTGCCATGCTGGCGAAGATTTTCGGACTGCGCAGCTATGGCCTGGCAATGGGCCTGATGACCCCGCTGGTCACCCTGTGCGTCATGCCCAGCTTCGTACTCGTCGGTCGGCTGGTGGATGCCAGCGGCACTTTCCAACTGCCGATGCTGCTGCTGGCCGGGGCCACTGTGCTCGCGGCGGCGTGCCTGTTGCCGCTGCGCCTGCGCCACTGAAAAAAACGGCCGTATCCCCTGGGCCACACGGTTTCAGCAGGCATCCGGCCTTGTGATGCTCTGGGCATATTTTCGAATTTAGACACCACGGCAACCTGGATCTTGTTGACACATTATCCATAAGTTGTTGTTATACTTGGGTTTGGCGAGTGCTATCGCCGGGAACCTGGAGTTCGGCCCTGGCCGCAGGGGCAACCGCGCGAGTGAACTTACGCGCGCCCACGTCATCTATTGAAATAACACAGTGAGTTGTCGCACCGCCTGGCGGCAGGCCTGATCCAACAGACGTACGGAAACAATGCAGGGGCGAGAATTTTGACATTTTTCAGACGCAGCACAACCGCGGGCGGCCTCAGCGCCTTCGCCATGTTCCTTCTCGTCCTTGTTGCCAGCCCGGCAGCGGCCGTCATCGATTACACCGACGGGCAGCGGGAAACGATCATCGAATTGATCGACCAGCTCGAGGAGCGTCACTACGCCGGACTGCGCTACGGCGACCAGCTTTCCTCGCAGCACCTGGACAGCTATATCGAAAGTCTCGACCGCGGCAGAATGTTTTTCCTGGCTTCTGACATTGCCGAGTTCGAACAGTACCGGCTTGTGATGGACGATCATCTGCGCAAGGGCAATCTCGACGCCGGGTTCACCATTTTCAACCGTTTTCAACAACGGCTGGAGACACGTCTGGAGCAGTTGATCGACAGCCTGCCGGAAAAGATCGAAACGCTGGATTTCACGCGCGATGAGGCGTACGAAACCGACGGGGAGAACCGCTCCTGGGCAAAGACGCAGGAGCAATTGGACGAACGCTGGCGCAAGCAGATCAAGAACCAGGTGCTCAGCCTGCGCCTTGCCGAAAAACCCGAGGACGAAATTGCGGAAACGCTGGTAGAACGGTACACCAACCAGCTCAATCGCGTGCGGCAGTCCAATGCCCAGGATGTTTTCCAGATCTACGCCAATGCACTGACCGAGCTGTACGATCCGCACACCAACTATCTGTCGCCGCGGAGATCAGAGAATTTCAATATCAATATGAGCCTGTCCCTGGAGGGCATCGGCGCGGTACTGCAGACCGAAGACGAATACACCAAGGTCGCGCGTCTGGTAGCCAAGGGTCCGGCGGACAAGCAGGGGGATCTGCAACCCTCGGACCGAATCGTGGCCGTCGGCCAGGGAAAGGACGGCGACATGGAAAACGTCATCGGCTGGCGTCTCGACGAAGTGGTGGAGTTGATCCGCGGGCCCAAGGATTCGACGGTGCGACTGGAGGTCATACCGGCCAAGGCGAAAACACCCGACCAGCGCGAGGTCATAACCATCGTGCGCAACAGGGTCAAGCTCGAGGAACAGGCCGCACAGAAAAAGATTCTGGAGATCCCGGATGGCGATGACCGTATCAAGATCGGTGTCATCGACATCCCGGCGTTCTACATCGATTTTGATGCGATGCGTCGCGGCGACAAGGATTACAAGAGCACCACCCGGGATGTGAAAAAGCTGCTGGCTGAACTGGAAGCCGAAGATGTCGACGGTGTTGTCATCGACCTGCGCAATAACGGCGGCGGCTCATTGCAGGAGGCCAATGAACTCACCGGCCTGTTTATCGAGTACGGACCCACGGTGCAGATTCGACATTCCACCCGTCGCGTATGGCGCGACGGCAAACGCCTGAAGGGTGATTACTACGACGGGCCACTGGTGGTGCTGCTAAACCGACTCAGTGCCTCGGCCTCGGAAATTTTTGCCGGCGCCATCCAGGACTATCAGCGCGGCATCATCGTCGGCGATCGTTCGTTCGGCAAGGGCACTGTGCAGACCTTGATACCGTTGCCCGAAGGCCAGCTGAAGATCACGGAGAGCAAGTTCTATCGCATTTCCGGCGACAGCACGCAACACCGCGGCGTCGTGCCCGACGTCGAGTTTCCGACACTGTACAATGCCGAGGAGATCGGCGAGAGTGCCCTGGACCGGGCTCTCGACTGGGATCAGATCAATCCCGTGCGCCATCGCAGCTACAACGACCTGTCCACGGTGCTTCCCGTGCTGCGGTCGCAGTTCCACGAGCGCAGTGCCCACAACCCCGACTTCGTCTACCTCGAGGATCAGATAGCCCTGGCCCGGGAGAACCGCGAGCTGACCGAGCTGCCCCTGAACGAAGCGGCGCGGGTAGCGTTGCGCGACCGACGCAAGGCAGAGGCCCTGCGCATAGAAAACAAACGCCGCAAGGCCGAGGGTAAAAAGCCGCTCGATGCACTGTCGGAGGAAGTTGAGGATGAAGGTTCGGACGACTCCCTCGCCGGCCATGACGACGACAGTGCCACGGATGACGTGCTACTGATGGAGGCCGGACATGTGCTGGCAGACCTTCTTCTCCTGCGACAGCAGCGTTACGCGGTGCACAACGGCGAGAACATGACCGCGGAAGTCGACTGAACTCCCCGCCGCCGGCAACGCGATCCGCCGGACGCTACATCGCTGCTCGCTCACCCCGTCTCACCAAACCAGGCGAGGTCGCCGTGCAGGCTGACCACGCTGCCGATGATCAACAACGTCGGCGCCCGCGGTTGTCGTTCCTCGACAATGGACGGGAGGGTCGACAGAGTGCCCACCAGTACTTGCTGTTCCAGCAGGGTCGCGCGCCCTACCAGGGCCGCCGGTGTGTCCCCGGCGCGTCCGTGGGCAACGAGCTGCGCACAGATCTCCGGCAGGCCGACCAGCCCCATGTAAAACACGAGGGTTTCCGTGGTGGAGTCGAACCGGGTCCAGTCGTGGTCTACCGAATCGCCCTTGAGATAACCGGCGACGAAACGCACTGACTGGGCGTGGTCGCGGTGCGTGAGAGGGATGCCGGCGTAGCAGGCGGCCCCGCTGGCCGCGGTGATGCCCGGAATCACCTGAAAGGGTATACGGCGTTGCGCCAGCAGCTCGATCTCCTCACCGCCGCGGCCGAAGATAAAGGGATCGCCTCCCTTGAGACGAACCACCCGCTTGCCCTGTTCCGCCAGTTCCACCAGCAGGCGATTGATCTCCGGCTGGGGCAGTGTGTGGTCGGCGCGGCGCTTGCCGACGTAGATGCGCTCGGCGTCGCGCCGGGCCAGGTCCACGATAGCGGGATTGACCAGCCGGTCGTACAGCACGACGTCGGCACTCTGCAGCAACCGCACCGCCTTGAATGTCAGCAGATCCGGGTCGCCCGGTCCCGCGCCGACAAGATAGACCTCGCCGGTGTACAGCGCGCCGCTGTCGGCGAGGCGCTCCTCCAGCATGGCAGCGGCGCGCTCCTCGCGGCCGGCCATGACCTGTTCGGCCAGGGCGCCCTCAAGCACCCGTTCCCAGAAGAGACGTCGCGGCGTTTCCGCGGGCAACGCCGCTTTCACCCGCTCGCGCATGGCGCCGGCGAACGCCGCCAGACGGCCGTAGGTGGCGGGCACCAGTGCTTCGATCCGGCGCCGCAGAATGCGGGCCAGCACGGGGCTGCGGCCGCTGCTGCTGATGGCAATGAGCAACGGGTCGCGATCGATGATAGAGGGAATAATCGCGCTGCACAGGGCCGGTGCGTCCACCACGTTCACGGGAAGGGAATGGCCACGCGCCTCGTGCGCCACCTGTTCATTCACTGCATGATTGCCCGTGGCCGCCACCACGAGTCTTGCGCCGCGCAAATCGTTCTCGCGGTATTCCCGGTTCTCCCAGGTACCGCCCTGCGCATCGAGCATATCTTGCAATTCTTTGCACATTGTCGGCGCGACCACGGTGAGGCTGGCGCCCGCGCGCAGCAACAGGCGCGCCTTGCGTGTCGCCACTGTCCCGCCGCCCACCAACAGCACCGGCTCGCCGGCGATCTTCAGGCACAGGGGCAGATATTCCACTAGCGGATCTCCGTGGCGCCGTCCATGTAGTCGTACAGTGCCTCGGGAATCGCAATCGCACCGTCGGCGCGCTGGTAGTTTTCCATGATCGCGACAAGCGTGCGACCGACCGCCAGCCCCGAACCGTTGAGCGTGTGCAGTAACTCCGGTTTATCGCTTTCGGGGTCGCGCCAGCGCGCCTGCATGCGCCGGGCCTGGTAGTCCCCGTAAGAGCTGCAGGAGGATATTTCACGGTAGGTGTTCTGGCCGGGCAGCCATACTTCCAGATCGTAGGTCTTGCGGGCGGAAAAACCCAGGTCACCCGCACACAGCAGTACCTTGCGGTAGGCGAGGCCAAGTCGTCGCAGCACTGTCTCCGCATGGCCGGTCAGCTCTTCCAGCGCCTCGACGGAGCGCCGGGGGGGAACCAGTTGCACCAGTTCGACCTTCTCGAACTGGTGCTGGCGTATCATACCCCTCGTGTCCTTGCCATAACTGCCCGCCTCGCTGCGGAAACAGGGCGTGTGGCAGGCAAAACGAATTCCCTCCTCGCCCATCTCCGCCGCCGTCAGGATCCGGTCCCTGGCGATGTTGGTGACTGGCACCTCCGCCGTGGGAACAAGATAGTAGTCCTGTTCCGTACGCAGCCGGAACTGGTCTTCCTCGAATTTCGGCAGTTGTCCGGTACCGATCAGGGAGGCCCGGTTGACTATGTACGGCACATAGACTTCGCGATAGCCGTGCTCGCGAAGGTGCAGATCCAGCATGAATTGCACAAGAGCGCGGTGCAGCCGCGCCAGCCCGCCGTACATTACCGTAAAGCGGGAACCGGTGATCTTGCCGGCGGTCTCGCTGTCCAGCTGACCCAGGCTCTCGCCGAGGGCAACGTGGTCTCGCACCTCGAAATCGAACGCCGGCGGCTCACCCCAGCGCGACAGCTCCAGGTTGTCCTGCTCTCCGGTACCATCGGGCACCTCGTCGGCGGGAAGATTTGGCGTGGCGAGCAGCAGCTCCTCGATTTGCGCCTGTACCTCTTTCGCCTCGGCGGTGTGCCGGTCCAGGTCCGCCGCGATTTTTTCCAGAGTCTCCTCGACCTGCGCCTTGGCGTCATCAACGCTGACGCCCTCTTTCACCAGTGCGCCGATCCTCTTCGAAGCCGATTTGCGCTCCGCCAGCAGATGCTGGCTGCTCATGTCCGCTTCCTTGCGGCGGGCATCCAGGTCGCGAAAGTGCGCCAGGTCAAAGCTGACCCCGCGCCGCGCGAGTGCCGCGGCCACTGCCTCCGGATTGTGTCTGATCTCCTTGATATCCAGCATCTCGATAGTTCCTGTTACCCGGAAAACGACGCGTCACCGCGCCAGGTTTCAGATGAGCAGCCTGGTCAACTGAACAGCCGCGCCGGCAACCGCGACACAAAGCACGGCGCTGGCGAGCATGTAAGCGAGTGCATAGCCCGTATGGCCCGCCTCCAACAGGGCGACAGTCTCCAGGGAAAAGGTGGAAAAAGTCGTGAATGCACCGAAAAATCCGACAATCAGCACGCCGCTCCAGTTCGCGTGCACGAACTGTTTTTCCACCACGAAGACATAGACAACACCGATGGCGAACGAGCCAAGCACATTGACCAGCAGTGTGCCTACCGGAAATCTGCCCTCCCACAGTGCATGCGCCCAGTTGGCCAGCAGATAGCGCGACACGGCACCCGCTGCTCCGCCCAGGGCGACCAAAAGAAGGTAGTTCATGAAAATAATGCCGCGCCTTAATCGTAACGCTTGATTGTACTGTTTTTATCCAGCTCGCGCAGGTGATCGAGTTTTTCCCGAAGCTTCGCTTCGAGTCCCCGCGCGACGGGAAAGTAGTAGCGTTGCTCACGCAATGCGCGGGGAAAATAGCTCTCACCCGCAGCGTAGCCCTCCGGCTGGTCGTGGGCGTAGCGGTAATCGGCGCCGTGCTCCATTTCCCTGAGCAGTGCGGTCGGCGCGTTGCGCAGGTGCAGCGGCACCTCCTCGCTGTCGCCCCGGGCAACATCGTCCCGCGCCGCGTTGAAGGCGGCGTAGACCGCGTTGCTCTTGGCGGCGCAGGACAGGTACACGATCGCCTGTGCAACCGCCAGCTCGCCTTCCGGGCTGCCCAGTCTTTCCTGAACCTGCCAGGCCTCGAGTGCCATTGACAGTGCGCGCGGATCGGCATTGCCGACGTCCTCGCTGGCCATGCGTACCACCCGGCGCGCAATGTAAAGTGGATCGCAGCCACCGTCGAGCATGCGGCAGAACCAGTAGAGCGCGGCGTCGGGCGAACTGCCGCGCACGGCCTTGTGCAGTGCGCTGATCTGGTCGTAGAACAGATCGCCGCCCTTGTCGAAGCGCCTGAGAGTACCTTGCGTGACTTCCTCGAGCGTGCCGCGATCGATGGTGTTGTCCGCGGCGAGATCGGCGGCCAGTTCCAGCAAATTCAGTGCGCGGCGCGCGTCGCCATCGGCCTGGGTGGCGAGCTGCTCGAAACAGCCCTCCTCGAATTGCAGCGGCGCGGCGAGCGCCGCCACGCCGCGGCGCAGTACAGCCGAGAGCTCGGACTCGTCCAGATCGCGCAATTTATAGACACGGGCGCGTGACAGCAGCGCATTGTTCAGCTCAAAGGAAGGGTTTTCCGTGGTCGCCCCGATAAAAATGACCGTGCCATCTTCCACATGGGGCAGGAACGCGTCCTGCTGCGACTTGTTGAAGCGATGCACCTCGTCAACGAACAATACCGTATCGCTGCCCGCGGAACGCTGCTGGCGCGCCTGCGCGATTGCCTCGCGAATTTCCCTGACGCCGCTGAGCACCGCCGAAAGCTGCAGGAAGTGCGCGCGCGCCGCGCGTGCGGCGATGCGTGCCAGGGTCGTCTTGCCGGTGCCCGGCGGCCCCCAGAGAATCATCGAATGGAGCTGTCCACTCTCGATGGCCTGGCGCAGGGGTTTTCCGGGACCCAGCAGGTGCCCCTGCCCGGCAAAGTCTTCCAGTCCCCGGGGGCGCAGGCGGGCCGCGAGGGGCTGGTAGGCCGACGAGGTCGACGCGGCCGTCTCCGCCTCGAACAGATCATTCGTCATGGTAGAACACATCGGCTCCCGGCGGTGGCACGAAGGCAAAGTCCTCGGGCGCGAGCGGACTGGTGTAATCCAGCGCCTTGAACTCGACCACGACTTTTTGCTGCAGGTCGTCGCGCACAGTCATCCGCTCGATATCGCCGTCGCTGAAGCGCAGGCTCAGCCGCTGGAAACCCGCCTCCTCCCCCAGTGGGATCACTTCGAACTGCTCGGGTCCCGTCTGCTCGACAGCGAAGGAACGGCGCAGCGCCTGCTCGTCGCCGCCCAGAATCTGCAGCGGTGTCATGCCTTGTGCGCCGACCGGCCGCCGGGTGACGGTCTCCAGATCGCGGTCGAAGTGCCAGATATAGTCGGGACCGGCCACAATGAGCTGATTGTCGGGCCGCAATATCTCCCAGGCAAAATAACCGGGACGCAACAGGCGAAAGCGCCCGGACGATACGGCCAGTTCCTCGCCGTTGTCATCGTACTGTCGCTGCTGGAAATCTCCCTGCAACTGTTCAATCGGGGCCAGGGCCGCCAGCAGTGCGTCCACGGAATCCCGCTCCTGTGCGGAGGCGAGAGGCGCCGCAAGCATTAGCAGCAGCGTGATACACAATGAACTACAGGTGCGTGGCATGCATGGCGTCCGTCAAAGTAATCAGTCTTCGGGCGGCGGCGGCGCGATAACTTCGCGCTGGCCGTTGCTGCCCATTTCGGAGACGACACCCGCCGCCTCCATCGCCTCGATGAGTCGCGCGGCGCGGTTGTAGCCTATGCGCAGCTTGCGTTGCACGGCGGATATTGAAGCGCGGCGGCTCTTGGTCACATAGTGGACGGCCTCGTCGTATAGCGCGTCGCTCTCGTCGTCGCCTTCCGAGGAGTCCGCCTGCAGTTCGCCGGGGGTGACCGGCGTTCCACTGCCCTCGTCCAGCAGGCCGTCGATATACAAGGGGCGGCCGCGCTTTTTCCAGTCCGCCACGACGCGATGGACCTCTTCGTCGCTGCAGAAGGCCCCGTGCACCCGCATGGGCAAACCGCTGCCCGGCGGCAGGTAGAGCATGTCACCGTGTCCCAGCAGCTGTTCGGCGCCGCCCTGATCGAGGATGGTGCGGGAGTCCACCTTGGACGATACCTGAAACGCGATCCGGGTCGGCACATTCGCCTTGATCAGGCCCGTAATGACGTCCACCGAGGGGCGCTGCGTCGCCAGGATAAGATGTATGCCCGCCGCCCGGGCCTTTTGCGAGATGCGGGCGATCAGCTGTTCGACTTTCTTGCCGACGATCATCATCATGTCGGCGAACTCGTCAATGACCACCACGATACTCGGCAGCTTGTCCAGTTCCGGCGCGCGCTGCTCCTCGTCCGTTTCGGCATATGCCGGATCGGGGGTCCACAGCGGATCCGCGATCGGCGCGCCCGCCTTTATCGCGTCCTGTACCTTGCGGTTGTAGCCCGCGAGATTGCGCACGCCCAGCGCCGCCATCAGTTTGTAGCGCCGTTCCATTTCCGCCACGCACCAGCGCAGTCCGTTGGCGGCATCCTTCATGTCGGTGATAACGGGTGTGAGCAGATGCGGGATGCCGTCGTAGACAGAGAGTTCCAGCATTTTCGGGTCGACCAGGATCAGGCGGATATCCGCGGGCCCGGACTTGAAGAGCAGACTCAACAGCATGGCGTTGACGCCCACGGATTTACCGGAGCCTGTCGTGCCGGCCACCAGCAGGTGTGGCATTTTGGCCAGGTCCGCCACGACCGGCTGCCCGGAAATATCGTGCCCCAGCGCCAGGGTGGTCGGGGACTTGGACTGCTCGAAGGCGCGGGAGGCCAACACGTCCCGAAGGTTGACTATCTGCCTGTCCTCGTTGGGAATCTCGACACCGACCACGGATTTGCCGGGGATCACCTCGACTACCCGCACGCTGACCACCGCCAGCGAGCGCGCCAGGTCCTTCGCGAGATTGGAGATACGCGAGACCTTGACACCCGGCGCCGGCTGAATTTCGAAGCGTGTGATGACCGGCCCCGGATAGACCGCGGTCACCTCGGCGGACACGCCGAAATCCGCCAGCTTCAGCTCCAGCAGCTTGGACAGTCCCTCCAGGGCCTCCTTGGAGTAGCCCTTTTCGGCGTTGCCCTGCTCCTGCTCATCGAGCAGTTCCAGGCGGGGAAGCTCATCGGTCACCCGCGCTTCAAACAGTGGTTGCTGTTTCTCCCGCTCCACACGCTCGCCGGTTTCCGCCGCTGGCTTCAGCGGCTTGATCTTCGGCGGTGTGCGTTTCTTTTCCTTCTCCACATGTTCGGTGATAACCACCTTGCGCGCTTCGACCGCCTTTTCCCGCTGCCGGCGAGAACGCAGGTTGTCCAATGTATCGACGATCCATCCGCGCGCGGCGGAGAACGCGCCGATGGCCCATGCACCCAGCCTTTCCATCAGGCCGATCCAGCTCAGATCGGTGAATATCGTGATGCCAAACAGGAAGATCGCCAGCAGGATCAGGCGACTGCCCACGGCGGAGAAGGCGGTTTCGAAGGCATTGCCGATGGCCTGCCCGAGAATACCGCCGGCCCCCTGTGGCATCACCGGCGAGCCGGGGTCGTTCATGGCAGCCAGCGCAGTGCCTGCAATCATCACCAGCACGAGGCCGAGGGCGCGTATGACGAAGGTCAGCCAGTCAAAGCGCCGCGGCTGATTGCGCTCCAGCAGGATGACAAGCGCCCGATAGGCCAGCAACAGCGGAAACAGATACGCGGCGTAGCCGACCAGGGAGAAGAACACGTCGGCCAGCCAGGCGCCCGTCGGGCCGCCCAGATTGTGAATGGAAGCGCCGCTGCCGGTAGCGGACCACCCTGGATCGCCGGCGCTGTAGGTGGCAAAGGCCAGCAACAGATAGAGACAGACCGCGGTGACGGCGATGAACGCGCCCTCGCGCAACCGCGGGCCGAGAAAACTGTCTGTATTCGTACTGTCCGCCACGGCCTCTATTGCCCTCGCAGGTGTCGGGGAAAGCCCGGCGCGCGCGGCGCCATCTGCTTTATAGCGGGAAGAAATTGTGTCTTATTTTTCTCATATATTCAATAAGTTAAACGCATCTTTTAATATACAGCTAATCTTTGTGGCGGTACAGACTTTAAAGTACCATAGAGCGCCCCAATACAGAACGAATTGACGGGAATTCGACGCCGCTCGCGACAGATGCGGCCCGGTACCCCTACCCTGAATCTTCGGCAGGAACTACACGGCATGAGCGAACCGACCCATCACACCCTGATCATTCTCGGCAGCGGTCCGGCCGGCTACACCGCGGCGGTCTATGCCGCTCGCGCCAATCTTGCGCCGGTCGTGATCACCGGCATCGAACAGGGCGGGCAGCTCACCACAACCACGGATGTGGAAAACTGGCCCGGTGGTCCAGCGGATCTGCAGGGGCCCCAGCTCATGCAACAGATGCAGGAACACGTGGAGCGCCTTGGGGCCCAGGTGGTCTTCGATCATATCGAGGAGGTGGACCTGAACGCGCGCCCGTTCCGGCTGCGGGGCACCGCCGCTTTCACCTGCGACGCGGTGATTATCGCCACCGGCGCATCGGCCCAGTACCTGGGGCTGCCGAGCGAGCAGGCTTTCATGGGCAAGGGCGTCAGTGCCTGCGCCACCTGCGATGGATTTTTCTACCGCAACCAGAAAGTGGCGGTTATCGGCGGGGGCAATACGGCGGTCGAAGAAGCGCTGTACCTGTCCAATATTGCCTCGGAAGTTACCCTGGTCCATCGACGCGATGCGCTGCGCGCTGAAAAAGTCCTGCAGGAACGTCTCTTCTCCAGGGAACGCGACGGCAATGTCACTATACTGTGGGACCATGTCCTGGAGGAAGTTGTCGGCGACGACACGGGTGTTAACGGCATGAAAGTGAGGTCGGTCAAGGATGATGGTGTGGCGGAAATCGACCTGTCCGGCGTGTTCATTGCGATAGGGCACAAGCCCAATACCGACATCTTCGCGGGCCAGTTGGATATGAAGAACGGCTATATCACGATACACAGCGGCACCGACGGCAATGCAACCGGCACCAGCGTGCCCGGCGTTTTCGCCGCCGGCGACGTCGCGGACCATGTGTACCGGCAGGCCGTGACATCCGCGGGCTTCGGCTGCATGGCGGCGCTGGACGCGGAAAAGTACCTGGACGCCCTCTAACCGCCGCAATGCGCCAGATTCGTCTGCTCGACGAACACTCGGACTTTCCCCCATCCCGGGATGCACTGGAGTACCCGAACGGACTGCTGGCGATCGGGGGCGAACTCACGTCACAACGGCTTTTAAGTGCCTATCACCGGGGAATCTTCCCCTGGTACGAGGAACCACAGCCGATTCTCTGGTGGACCCCGGACCCCCGCTCGGTTCTCTTTCCGGACGCGCTGCATGTGTCCAGGTCCCTGCGCCGCACGTTGCGCCGTGACGCCTTCAGACTCGCTGTGGACACACAATTCACTACAGTGATGCGCGCCTGTGCCGGGTTGCGCGGCGACGGACTCGGCACCTGGATCGACGAGCGCATGATCGACGCGTACACACAGCTGCACAGGCAGGGGTACGCCCATTCGATAGAGGTTCTGGATACCGCCGGCACGCTGGTCGGTGGCCTGTACGGCGTGTCTCTCGGCCGCGTGTTCTTCGGTGAATCAATGTTCAGCGAGCGTTCAGACGCCTCCAAGGTGGCACTTGTGGCGCTGGTGTCGATATTGCGACGGGCGGAATTCGACCTTATCGATTGCCAGGTGGAGAGCGATCACCTGAACTCCATGGGTGCGCGCAATATCGACAGGCTGGACTTCGAGCGGCGACTTGCCCAAACTGTCGATATCGAGACCCCGTCCGACATCTGGCAACTGCCGGCAACCTGTGGAGGCCTTCTGTGACCTCTTCCATCCGGGACCTGAAGGTTTATACGACCTATCCCCATAGCTGCAGCTACCTGGAAGACCGGGAGGCCACGACGCTGTTTGTCGATCCCCGCCAGACAGTCGACAAAAAACTGTACAGCAGGCTATCGGTGCTCGGGTTCCGCCGCAGCGGTAACCATATTTATCGCCCCCACTGCTCCCAGTGTAACGCCTGTATCCCCGCCCGTATTCCCGTCGCACAGTTCGAACCGCGCCGGGGGCAGCGCAAGGTATGGCGGCGCAATGCCGACCTGAGGGTCACCTCCACGGAACATATCCTGGATGACGAAGCCTTCGACCTCTATTACCGGTATATCTGCCTGCGTCACGCGGACGGCGATATGTACCCGCCGGATCGTGAGCAGTACGAGGCCTTTCTCAACGGGGTGTGGAATTGCACACGCTATTATCGTTTCTACGATGGGGCACGCCTCGTGGCCGTGGCCGTTGTGGACGAACTGGAAGACGGCCTGTCCGCCATTTATACATTTTTCGAGCCCGGAGAGGAGCGCCGCAGCCTCGGCGTGTACGGGATCCTGTGGCAGGTCGAAAAGACGCGCGAAATGGGCCTGGAGCATGTCTACCTCGGCTACTGGATTCGGGACTGTCAGAAAATGTCCTACAAATCCGATTACCGCCCGCTGCAGCTCTACATCAACAGCCGCTGGACGACGTTGCTCTAGGAGTCTGTGTCCGCTGAATAATTACAGTAGCAACCAGGTCTGGATTGAGGCAAAATGCCGCCTCCCTGTTCTGCGGAGGACCGCCACCTGATGGCAAAAGAAGACCAGATTGAAATGGAAGGCGAAGTCATCGACACCCTTCCCAATACCACCTTCCGGGTACAACTGGAAAACGGGCACGTGGTAACGGCCCATATTTCGGGCAAGATGCGCAAGCATTACATCCGCATTCTCACCGGCGACAAAGTGCGTGTGGAGCTGACCCCCTACGATCTGACCAAGGGCCGCATAACCTACCGCGAGCGCTGAACGCTAGCTTTCTTCCTGCAGCTCCGCCTCTTTCTTCTCTTCCACTGTCACCTCCAGCTTGTCCTCTTCGCTGTTGAGGCGAACCAGGGCCGTGCCGCCCGACCGGGACAACTCCCCGAACAGCACCATCTCGGCGAGCGGTTTCTTGATGTGCTCCTGGATGATGCGTTCCATGGGCCGCGCGCCCATGTTGACATCGTAGCCTTTTTCGACGAGCCACAACCGCGCGTCCTCGTCGACGTCAAGCAAAACGCGCTTTTCATCCAGCTGGGTCTGCAACTCGGTGAGAAACTTGTCCACCACCGTGAGTATGACGTCTTCCTGCAGGGGCTCGAACTGCACCACTGAATCGAGACGGTTGCGAAACTCCGGCGTGAACATTCTGTTGATCGCCTCCAGCCCGTCGCTGCTGTGATCCTGCGTGGTAAAGCCGATTGAGCGCCGACTGATATTTTCCGCACCGGCATTGGTTGTCATGACCAGAATGACATTGCGGAAGTCGGCCTTGCGCCCATTGTTGTCGGTGAGCGTCCCGTGGTCCATGACCTGCAGCAGCAGATTGAACACTTCCGGGTGTGCCTTTTCGATCTCGTCGAGCAGTACCACCGAGTGGGGTTGCTTGGTCACGGCGTCGGTGAGCAGCCCACCCTGGTCGAAGCCCACATAACCGGGCGGTGCACCGATCAGGCGCGACACCGTGTGCCGCTCCATGTACTCGGACATATCGAACCGGATCAGCTCGAGCCCGAGAATCTTGGCCAGTTGACGCGTGACCTCGGTCTTGCCGACACCGGTCGGCCCCGCGAGGAGAAACGAGCCGATCGGCTTGTCGCCGCCGCGCAGCCCGGCGCGCGCCAGCTTGATGGATGTCGCCAGGCTGCTGATGGCCGCGTCCTGGCCGAACACCACCATACGCAGATTTTGCTCGAGTTTCTCCAGCGTCTGTTTGTCGTCGCTGCTGACGGTCTTCGGCGGAATGCGCGCGATCTTGGCCACCACGCTCTCGATGTCACCGACATTGATGACTTTCTTGCGCCTGGACTGGGGCTGCAGCTGCTGGTACGCGCCGGCCTCGTCGATCACGTCGATAGCCTTGTCGGGCAGGAAGCGATCCGTGATATAGCGCGCCGAGAGATCGGTCGCCACGCGCAGCGCCCGGTCTGTATAGCGCAGGCCGTGGTGCTCCTCGAAACGCGACTTCAGGCCCTTCAGTATCTTGTAGGCATCGTTGGGGCTGGGTTCCAGCACATCGATTTTCTGAAAGCGGCGGCTCAACGCCTTGTCCTTGTCGAAAATACCCCGGTATTCGTGGAAAGTCGTGGAGCCGATGCAGCGCAGCTTGCCGGAGCTCAACAGCGGCTTGAGCAGATTGCTGGCATCCATCACCCCGCCGGAGGCGGCGCCGGCACCGATGATGGTATGCACCTCATCGATAAACAGGATCGCGTTGTCGCGCTTTTTCAGTTCGGCGAGCAGGCCCTTGAAGCGCTTCTCGAAGTCGCCGCGGTACTTGGTACCCGCCAGCAGCGAACCCAGATCCAGGGCGAAAACGACGCTGCCCTTGAGAACTTCGGCCACCTCGCCGTCGACGATTTTTTTGGCCAGACCCTCGACAATCGCTGTCTTGCCGACACCGGACTCGCCCACGAGGAGCGGATTGTTCTTGCGCCGCCGAGCGAGATCTGCGCCACGCGCTCGACTTCGTCGATACGCCCGATGAGCGGGTCGATATGGCCGGCGGCCGCCTCGACATTCAGGTTGGTGGCGAAACTGTCCAGCGGATTGCTTTCCCCGTCCTCCGGGACGCCTTCCTCGCTCGCGCCCTGCCCGGGATCCGGTGCCTCGCCGTCGTCGGATACCTTGGAGATACCGTGTGTCATGTAATTGACCACGTCCAGTCGCGCCACACTCTGGGCCTTGAGGAAAAACACCGCCTGGCTTTCCTGCTCGCTGAAAATCGCGACCAGCACGTTGGCGCCGGTGACTTCGCTCCTGCCGGAAGACTGCACATGGAACACCGCGCGTTGCAGCACTCGCTGGAAACCCAGCGTAGGCTGGGTATCGCGATCCTCCTCGTCCTCGGGAATCAGTGGTGTGGTGGCGTCGACAAATTCGATCAGGTCGCCGCGCAGGCCGCCGATATTGGCGCCGCACGCCTTGAGCACGCGGATGGCGTCGTTGTTGTCGAGCAGGGCCAGCAGCAGGTGCTCCACCGTCATGAACTCGTGACGCTTGGCCCGCGCCCCGCGAAAGGCGTCGTTCAGCGTTTGTTCAAGGTCCTTGCTCAGCATCTTGCCTCCAATGGGTTGTCAACCCTCCGACGCCTCAATTTCACACAACAGGGGATGCTCGTGTTCACGAGCGTACTGGTTAACCTGCGCCGCCTTGGTTTCCGCGATATCCCGCGTGAAGATACCGCAAACCCCTTTGCCCTGCGTATGCACCGTGAGCATAACATGCGTCGCCTGCTCGCGGTTCATGCGGAAAAAAATCTCCAGCACTTCGACCACGAATTCCATGGGCGTGTAGTCATCGTTGATAAGAACCACCTTGAACAGCGGTGGACGCTTGAGTTCCGGTTTGGACTCCTCGAGCGCTATACCGCCGGAGGAGTCCTCTTTTTCCCGGCTCATGCGGTGGCCTGTTGACAACTCGCTATATCTGCCGTCTATGCCGGACACTACACTCTCTTCTGAATCACGAACTTTGAACACACGCAACCATTCCAGTTCCATTATACGATTTTTCCCGGGGCGGAAAAGGTACCGTGCCCGGGCACTGGCCCGCTGTACGCGTCTGGTGGTCGGAGCCGGTTTCCCCGGCCCCACAGGCGAGGGCCGCGGGCCCGCCGGTGCCGCCGCCGGGCACACACCCCGCGGGGCTGGCCCAAGCGGGTCGCCTGGAACGGCAGCCTCGTTGTATGTTACATCCGGTCGATCATGGCCTGTCCGAATTCTGAACAGCTCAACAGTGTTGCCCCCTCCATCTGCCGCTCGAAATCGTACGTGACGGTCCCGGCCTGGATAGCGCCGTTCATGCCCTTGATAACCAGGTCGGCGGCCTCGTTCCAGCCGAGGTGGCGCAGCATCATCTCGGCGGACAGGATCAGCGAACCGGGATTGACCTTGTCCTGCCCGGCGTATTTGGGGGCCGTGCCGTGGGTGGCCTCGAACAGCGCCACCGTGTCGGAGAGGTTGGCACCCGGCGCGATGCCGATGCCCCCCACCTGGGCCGCCAACGCGTCGGACAGATAGTCGCCGTTGAGGTTCAGGGTGGCGACCACGCTGTAGTCGCCCGGACGTGTCAGAATCTGCTGCAACATCGCGTCGGCGATGACGTCCTTGACAATGATTTCCTTGCCGCTGTTGGGGTTTTTGAAACTCACCCAGGGGCCGCCGTCAATAAGCTCGCCGCCGAACTCTTCCCGGGCCAACTGGTAGCCCCAGTCGCGGAAAGCGCCCTCGGTGAACTTCATGATATTGCCCTTGTGCACCAGGGTGACGGACGGCAGATCCTGCTCGATGGCGTATTGGATGGCCTTGCGCACCAGGCGCTTGGAGCCCTCCTCCGAAACCGGTTTGATGCCGATGCCGACGTTCCGGGGAAAGCGGATTTTTGTGGCGCCCATCTCGTTGATAATGAAATCGACCACCTTCTGCGCCTCGTCCGAGCCCGCCTGGTATTCGATGCCGGCGTAGATATCCTCCGAATTCTCGCGAAATATGACCATATTGCAGTCACCGGGATTCTTGACCGGTGAGGGCACGCCCTCGAACCAGCGCACCGGGCGCAGGCAGGTGTAGAGATCCAGTTCCTGACGGAGAGCGACATTGAGGGAGCGAAAACCGCCGCCAACGGGCGTGGTCAGCGGGCCCTTTATCGCCACGGAATACTCCTTGATGGCCTCCAGCGTTTCCTCCGGAAACCAGTCGCCGTCATACATCTCCGCCGCCTTCTCACCGGTGTATATTTCCATCCAGGAAATCTTTTTTGCACCCGAGTACGCTTTGTCCACCGCGGCGTTGACCACATCCATCATTACCGGTGTGATATCCACCCCGATACCGTCGCCCTCGATATAGGGAATCAGGGGATTGTCCGTTACATTGAGGCTGTAATCCTCGTTCACCGTGATTTTGTCACCCTCGGAAGGTACCTGGATGTGCTTGTACGCCATAATCTGCTCCGTTGCCGCTGAATGTCTGTAGAGGGAGTTGTGCCCTTGAAAAGGCCCCGCGAGAGGCGGGCCGTATTGTAGCATGACAGCGTGTCGCTCCCCGCCCCCGCCTCGGCCCGATATTTATACTAACATCGTCTTTGCACTCAGCGTCACGCGGGGGCCGGCACCGTCCATGGCCAGGATTATACTTTTCAACAAGCCCTTTCGCGTTCTCAGCCAGTTCACGGATACCGCGGGGCGCCCGACCCTGGCGGATTTTCTCGATGCGCCGGGATACCGGGTGGCAGGCAGGCTCGACTACGATTCCGAGGGTTTGCTGCTGCTGACGGACGATGGACGGCTGCAGCAGCGCATCGCCAATCCGCGCCACAAGCAGTGGAAAACCTACCTGGTGCAGGTAGAGGGGAGGCCGGACGAAGACACCCTGCAACGGCTGCGCCGCGGTCCGGAACTCGGCGATGGGCCGACGCTGCCCGCCCGTGCCCGCAGAATAGCGCCACCGGTCTTGTGGGAGCGGGTACCTCCCGTGCGTGAGCGCAACACCGTCGAAGACTGCTGGCTGGAGCTGGCCATACGGGAAGGGCGCAACCGGCAGGTGCGTCGTATGACAGCCGCTGTCGGCCACCCCACCCTGCGCCTCGTGCGCACAAAAGTGGCGCAATGGGCCCTGGGCGACCTCACCCCGGGCCGGCACCGGGTGGAGGAAGTCCATTTACCTGTCGCCCGGCCCGCGCGGGACCGTCCGCCGACGAGGTGACGAGTCCCGGCGGATATTGACGGGCGCGCCGGGCCGGCGTGCTTCCGGGAAATGCGTTGGCGGCGTATGCGGATTCGCGCGTTCCCCGAGCGCAATGCCCGCCAATTCTGCTGGGAGTTTGCGCCGTAGAAACAATGGAGCCGAGGGTTTCCCACATCGAGGCTATTTTTTCGATCGTCCGAGGCGCATAGTGGTGACTATGTAACGAGGAGGATCGGAAAAATGGACCGATGTGGGGAAGCCGCAGGCCCATTGGCTTCTGCGGCGCAAACTCCTAAAATGCCGCCCCTTTCGCGGCCGGTCCATACAGCGGCAGCGGCCCTGCCACCGCCCGCCCATTGGCGTTACTGATACGACATGAGCCTCAATTCCACAGACAAAGTGATCGTCGGCATGTCCGGGGGCGTGGACTCCTCGGTGGCTGCATTGCTGCTCCGGGAAGAGGGCTACCGGGTGGAAGGGCTGTTCATGAAAAACTGGGAGGAGGACGACGGCACCGCGTACTGTACCGCCAGGCAGGACTTCAGGGACGCCCAGGCCGTGGCCGACAAGCTCGATATTGTGCTGCACAGCGCGAACTTTGCCGCGGAGTACTGGGACAATGTCTTTGAGCACTTTCTGCGGGAGTACCGCGCTGGACGTACTCCAAACCCGGACATACTCTGCAATCGGGAGATCAAGTTCCGCGCCTTCCTCGACTATGCGGTGATGCTGGGCGCCGATTATATCGCCACCGGGCACTACAGCCGGCGCGGGGAGGAGCAGGGTAAAACCACTTTGCTCAAGGGCGCCGACCGCAACAAGGACCAGAGCTACTTTCTGCATGCCGTCGGGTACCGGGAACTGGCGCAGACCCTGTTCCCAGTCGGCGAAATCGACAAGCCCGACGTGCGGCGGTTGGCCGCGGCGAACGATTTCGTGACGGCCCGCAAGAAAGATTCCACCGGCATCTGCTTTATCGGCGAGCGACGCTTCGCGGACTTTCTGCGGCGCTATCTGCCGGCGCAACCCGGTGAAATTCACAGCCTCGACGGCGAACGTCTCGGCCGCCACAAGGGATTGATGTACCACACGATCGGCCAGCGTCAGGGACTGGGTATCGGCGGTCGCACCGACCGCTCCGAGAAGCCCTGGTACGTTGTCGACAAGGATCTCGAACACAACGTGTTGCTGGTGGCCCAGGGTAACGAGCACCCGGCGCTGTTCAGCCGCGCCCTGTACACCGGGCGGATTTTCTGGGTGGCCGGCGAACGGCCGTCACTGCCGCTGTCGTGCTCGGCCAAGGTACGCTACCGGCAGCCCGACCAGCCCTGCACCTTGTCCGAATCCGCCCCCGGGGCCTATCGTGTGGACTTTTCCCAGCCACAGCGCGCCGTGACTCCGGGTCAGTCAGTGGTATTTTATCTCGGCGAGCGCTGCCTCGGCGGCGGCGTTATTGAAGGCACGGAGCAGGTATGAGCGAAGACGGATTGTCCAATCTGGAGCAGCAGGCAATCGCCCTCGCCGGTGTTGCCCAGGCGGCGCGCCTCGTGGACCAGATTGCACGCACAGGCAGCTATCCCCCGGAGTTTCTCGAACCGTCCATTCACAGCCTGTTCGAGTTCGAGCCCCGGCGTATCCAGGACGTGTTCGGCGGCATCGCCGGGGTCAAGCTCGGGCTGCACAACCTGATCACCCTGCTGGCGAACAAGCAATCCGGGGAACAGGGTGACCTGGTCCGCTATGTCTTTGGACTGTTGTATCTCGAGCGCAAGTTCGCCACAGATCCGGACATGGTCGCGGTCGTGAAGTCGCGCCTGGAGCACACCAGTTTTCGCGCCGAACACTTCGCCAGTCATGTCAATGAACTGTGCAGCAGTATCTCCGGTATCTATCAGGATACCCTCAGCCATCTCACTTTTCGCATCAAGGTAACGGGCAACGCGGAACATCTTGAGAACGAGCAGAACGCGGATATCATCCGCGCCCTGTTACTGGCGGGTATACGCTCGGCCTTCCTCTGGCGGCAACTGGGCGGCAGGCGCTGGAAGCTGCTGTGGCAGCGGCGCAAGCTGCTCGGCGCGGCCCGGAATCTGTCGCGCGGGCTGGGCGTGGTGTAAACTCGGTGTTTTCCCCGCCGGAGAACTTCATGGATGTGTCAGTACTCAGTGCGGTCTCTCCCGTCGATGGACGCTACAGCGGCAAGACGGCGCCATTGCGGACAATCTTCAGCGAATACGGCCTGATTCGCCGCAGGCTGCTGGTCGAAATCCGCTGGCTGCAACACCTGGCGGCCCTGCAGCAGATCACCGAGGTGCCCGCGTTGTCCGCCGCCGCCAATGAGATGCTCGAGATGCTGCTGTCGGAGTTCAGCGAGGCGGACGCGCAGCGCGTCAAGCAGATCGAGGCGACCACCAACCACGATGTCAAAGCCGTCGAGTATTTCCTCAAGGAGCGGCTGGCGGACAACGCCGAACTGAAGGCGGTCGCCGAGTTCGTGCATTTCGCCTGCACCTCCGAGGATATCAACAATCTCGCATACGCACTCATGCTGCGCGACGGCGTGACGGAGGTACTGTTGCCGGCAATGCGGCGCGTCGTGGAGTCGTTGATCGCCCTGGCCCACCGCTCCGCCGCGGTGCCCATGATATCGCGCACCCACGGCCAGCCGGCCAGTCCCACCACCATGGGCAAGGAGATCGCTGTTTTCGTCAGGCGACTGCAGCGCCAGCTGGACCAGGTGGGCGCGATACCTTTCCTGGGCAAGATGAACGGTGCCGTGGGCAACTATAACGCCCACTTCATCGCCTACCCGGACATCGACTGGCAATCCGGTGCCGAGTCCTTTGTGCATGCCCTCGGGCTCGATTTCAATCCCTGCACGACCCAGATCGAGCCGCACGATTACATGGCCGAGCTGTTCGACGCCACGGCGCGTTTCAATACGGTGCTGCTCGATTTCAACAGGGATATGTGGGGCTATGTTTCTCTGGGCTACTTCAGGCAGAAGGCGGTTGCCGGTGAAGTGGGTTCGTCGACAATGCCGCACAAGGTCAATCCCATCGATTTCGAGAATTCGGAGGGCAACCTGGGCCTGGCCAACGCGATTTTTTCCCACCTTGCCGCCAAACTGCCGGTGAGCCGCTGGCAGCGCGACCTTTCCGACAGCACCGTGCTGCGCAATATCGGAGTCGGCTTCGGCTATACCCTCATCGCCTGTGAAGCGAGCCTGAAAGGCATCGGCAAACTGGAACTGGACGCTACGCGCCTGGCACAGGACCTGGACAACTGCTGGGAAGTACTGGCCGAACCGATCCAGACCGTGATGCGCCGGTACGGTATCGAACAACCCTACGAAAAGCTCAAGGAGCTGACCCGCGGGCAGTCTGTCAACCGCGAGGCCATACACAATTTCGTGGCGACACTGGACCTGCCGGAGGACGCCCGCCGCGCCCTGCTGGAACTGACGCCCGCGACCTATATCGGCAACGCCGCCGCTCAGGCGCAGGCCGTCGAGTAGCCGCATGGTCGCGCCACATGACGAGTTCATCGCCGGTGTCGACTACCCCCATCCTTTCGACGAGTACGCTGTCGCGCTGGTGGAGAGCGCCGCCCGTTATATCTGCATACTGAGCCCGGGGCTGGACCATGCGGCCTTCGACAGCGAGGAGCTTACAGAGGCGCTGAGCGCCCTCGCCCGCCGCAGCCGCCACACCCGCGTTCGAATCCTGATCGCGGACTCCCGGGACATCGTCAGTCGCGGGCACCGCCTGCTGCAGCTGGCACGGCGCCTGCCCAGTGCCGTCCATATGCAAAAAATTCCAGAGCACCCGGACTGGAAGGGGGAAACGGTCGTGATTCGCGACCGCGACGGCGTCTTGTTCAAGCCCGCCGGTCCGGGCGACGACGGTTTCTACGAACCCGGCTCCCGCGCATCCACTCAACGGCACCTCGAACTGTTTGACGAGTTGTGGCGTTACAGCGAGGAGGACCCGGAACTGCGCTCGTTGCGGCTCTAGGAGTCCGCGCCGCACAAGCCAATGGGCCCGCGGCGCAGACTCCTGGCCGCCATATCTCCCCGATTTACGATTGCGCGCGCATCGATCGGCGATCCAGACCGGGACTCAACTCGCCATCCAGGGCGGATACGGCAGCTTGTGGCGCATCAGGTACTCGGGGTTGAACAGCCGGCTGAGATAGCGACTCCCGCTGTCGCAGAGAATGGTCACAATAGTGTGCCCCGGCCCCATCTCCCGCGCCAGCTCGATGGCGCCCGCAATATTGACGCCGGAGGAGCCACCCACGGAAATCCCCTCGTTCTTCAACAGATCGTAGACACAGGGGAGCGCCGTGTCGTCATCAATGCGGCAGCTGAAATCCACCGTCAGCCCCTCGATGTTGCCGGGCAGGAAAGACACCCCGATGCCCTCGGTGATGGAACTGCCCTCACTGCGCAGCTCGCCGTCGCGAAAATAGCTGTGCAGGGCCGAGCCCGTCGGGTCGGCGAGTCCTATGCGCACCTGCGGTCGCCGTTCGCGCAGAGCCCGCGCCACGCCGGCCAGTGTGCCCCCGGTGCCGACGGCGCAGACAAAGGCATCGATCTCGCCCCCGGTCTGCTCCCAGATTTCCGCGCCGGTGGTGTGGTAATGGGCGTCCCGATTGGCCGGATTGTCAAACTGGCCCGCCCAGGCGGCACCGTTGGGTTCTGCATGAGCGCGCCCTTCGGCCACTCGCCGTGCGGTGTGGATATAGTGTTGGGGACTGTCGTAGGACACCTGGGGCACCAGCAGCAACTCGGCCCCCAGCATCTCCAGTTGCAGGATCTTTTCCCGGCTCACGGTCTGCGGCATGACGATGACCGACTGGTATCCCAGTGCGTTGGCAACCAGGGTCAGGCCGATGCCGGTATTGCCCACGGTGCCCTCGACGATAACGCCTCCGGGGCGCAGCTCGCCCGCGGCCTCGGCGGCGCGCACGATGCCCAGCGCGGCGCGGTCCTTCACCGAGCCGCCGGGGTTGGCGAACTCGGCCTTGCCGTAGATCGCGCACCCCGTCTGCCGGGAGGCCTCACGCAGATAGAGCAGCGGCGTGTTGCCAATGAGATCGAGTATCGTCGGCTCGCCAGCCATCTCAGGTCTCCTTGCGTGCACGGCCGGTGGGGCTGTGACGGGATCGGCGGGCGCGGGTCACTGCTTCGCCGCGATCGCCTCCGCCAGTGCCAGTTGGCGCCGCGCCTCCTCAACATGCAGATTTTCAACCAGGCGCCCGTCGACCACCACCACACCCTTGCCTTCCGCCCGGGCAGCCTCGAAGGCCGCGATAATGTCACGCGCCCGGGCGACCTCCCGCTCGTCGGGCGCGAAAGCCTTGTTCGCCGCGTCGATCTGTTTCGGGTGAATCAGGCTCTTGCCGTCGAACCCCAGTTCCCTGCCCTGTGCGCAGGCCCGCGCCAGCGCGGCCTCGTCCTCGAGGTCGAGTTCGACACCGTCGATAACATCCAGACCGTGGGCTCTGGCGGCGTAGACGCACAGGTTGAGCGCGGCGATAAAACCGAGGCGGTCGGCTGTGTGCCGCACCCGTGTATCCTTGGACAGGTCGGACGTGCCCATGACCAAACCCCGCAGCCGCGAATGGGCGCCGGCGACCTCGGCGATATTGAGTATGCACAGCGGTGTTTCCGCCATGATCCACAGGTCGACACTCTCCGGGCAACCGGCGGACTCCAGGGCGGCGACCGCGTCCATCACGTCCCGGGCCGTTTCGATCTTGGGAATCAGCACGGCATCGGGCGGCGTGTCGAAGGCGCCGACCGCGGCGATATCGTCGCTACCCCATTCACTGGACAGGGGATTTATGCGCACCATGATTTCCCGGTCGCCGTAGCCGCCCTGCGCCAGGGCAGCGCCGATCTGCTCCCGCGCCAACTGCTTGGCGTCCGGCGCCACGGAGTCCTCCATGTCCAGGATCAGGCCGTCGGCCGGGAGGGTGCGGGCCTTCTCCAGCGCACGCGGGTTGGAGCCGGGCATATACAACAGTGAGCGGCGCGGCCTGATGTCCATGAACCATTCCTCTTTGCGTTGGCGCTTGCAGCGGTGGGTTTGCAGCATACAGAACGGAGCAACAGTGCGGCAAGGCAGTCGGCGGCAAGTCGGTACCGGAGATGACTCCAGCCGACGACATCGCCTCCGCGACGCAGGCGAGCCCGACGCTCCCATAGCACCCCGCTATAGTCATCGGCCCGCAGCGCCTCGAATCTGGAGTCATTGCGCGAGCATGCGTTGGGTATGGCCCACCGGAACCGTGCGGCGACAGGACGTCGCCGCCCGAGCCTGTACACGGACGTACGCTTTTTGGCGTGTTCCGGTGGGCCGTACCCAACGCATGCGATCCCAACAGATGCCGTCTGCATTTGGCAGCCATTTAAAAAACGCACTACCGACACGCCAAGTGCCTCACTTTGGAGACTTTACCCTCGGCGTCACCAGGCTTGGTGTCCGCTGGACCACGCCAAAAAGCGTCCGTCCATGGACAGGCTCGGGTGGCGACGTGCCCGAAAAAGAGGGGCAGGCTCTCCTGTCGCCACACGGCTCCAGCGGACACCAAGCCTGGTGACGCCTTAGCCCCGGCAAATATTCCAAGCTGGGCAGTACCGACATAACCCGTTGGTTGTACGCTCCGCGGCAGACGCTTTAAAATTTGTGGTTTGCTTGGTTAAACCACAGTGACGGCTCGCACTGGCGCCGGCCACCTCAGCTGACAATTGAACACGGGAACCATCATGACCGAACCTGCAACGGATGAGGCGCGACTCCTCGACACCGCGCGCGCGGTGTTGTCGACGACCGGCGGGCTGCTGGATACCGCTGCCGCCAGGCTGCGTGCGGCGTGTGCGGAGGGAGACAAGGTCTCCGCCGCGCGCCTCGATGCCCGGCAACTGGTGTCCTATGAACTGGCGGTCAGCTGGTCGGAGGCTACCGCGGCCGGTTTTTTGCTGGATCACGCCAAACGGCTGCTGACAGACGCGCCGGATCCTTTCGTGACACAGCTGGCGGCATTGTTCTGCGCCGAGACAGTGACCGGTATCGCCGCGCGTCTGCGCGCGCGCCCGTCCGACTACGGGCTCGAACCGGGTGCGATTGATGCCGCCGCCGGGTCGGCCGATGCGATGGCATTTATCGACGCGCAACTGGGCGCCGCCAACATCGCGAGCCTGGGCGAACAGGTGCTGGCACGCGGCGCGGACCTGGGGTCGGATCTTCTCGATGAGGATCACACCATGATGCGCGATACGTTCCGGCGTTTCGCCGATGACGTTGTCGCCCCCCTCGCCGAAGACATACACCGCCGGGACCTGGACATTCCCGACGAGATTCTGGAGCCCCTCAAGGAAATGGGATTGTTCGGCCTGTCCATACCGGAGAGCTACGGCGGGCTGCAGGCGAACGACGAGGAAGACACCCTGGGCATGATCGTGGTGACCGAGGAACTCTCCCGCGGCTCACTGGGCGCGGCGGGCAGCCTGATCACACGGCCGGAAATCCTTGCCCGCGCCCTCCTCAAAGGGGGCACGGAAGACCAGAAAAAGTACTGGCTGCCGCGCCTGGCGACGGGTGAGCCACTGTGTGCCGTGGCGGTGACCGAACCCGACTACGGTTCCGACGTGGCCGGTGTGCGCCTGAAAGCCACGCCCGTGGCGGGCGGTTGGGTGCTGGACGGCGCCAAGACATGGTGCACCTTCGGCGGACGCGCCGGTGTGCTGATGGTGCTCGCGCGCACCGACACGGACATGAGCCTGGCACACCGGGGCCTGTCCATGTTTCTCGTGGAAAAACCGGACAGCGCCGGACACAGCTTCGAGGTGAACCAGGACGACGGGGGCAAGCTCAGCGGTCGCGCCATCGCCACGTTGGGCTATCGGGGAATGCATTCCTTCGAACTGTTCTTTGACGGTTTTTTCGTTCCGCAAGAGAACATGCTGGGCGGCGCCGACGGCGAGGGCAAGGGCTTCTATTACGCCATGGCAGGTTTTGCGGGCGGGCGCATCCAGACCGCCGCCAGAGCCGTGGGTGTGATGCGCGCGGCTTTCGAGCGGGCCGCGACCTACGCCGGAGAGCGGGTGGTGTTCGGCCGTCCCATCGGCGAGTACCAGCTCACCCGCGTCAAGCTGGCGCGCATGGCGGCGCTGATACTGGCCTGCCGGCAACTCACCTACAGCGTCGCGCGCATGATGGACGAGGGGGCGGGCGACATGGAGGCCAGCGCGGCCAAACTGTTCGCCGGGCGGGCCGCGGAATGGCTCACCAGGGAGGCCCTGCAGATACACGGCGGCATGGGCTACGCCGAGGAAGCACCGGTGAGCCGCTATTATGCCGATGCCCGGGTGTTGTCCATCTTCGAGGGCGCCGAGGAGACTCTGGCGCTGAAAGTAATCGCCCGGGCCCTGCTGGAAAATGCCGGCGAAGGAGGCTGAACCATGAGCGTTTCAATCCCCCTGTCCGCACAGCGGGAACTCGCGCCGGAAACGGCCGTGGAACTGGACAATGTCCGGCGCCCCCATTACGGCCGCTATCTCGATGAGCTGGAACCCGGGCAGGTGTTCGAGCACCCGCGGGGCTTCACATTCACGACCACCAACATGCTGGATTTTGCGCGCACCTACCTGCAGGCCAATCCGCTGTACCTGAACACGCCCTGCGCCCGGGCTCACGGCTTCGAGGATCTTGTGGCCAGTCCCCAGATGGTGTTCAACGTGACGCTGTCCCTGGGAGTGCAGAACGATTCGGAAAAGGCCGTCGCCAATCTCGGCTACTACCAGGTGCAGTTTCTGCGTCCGGTCTATCCCGGCGACACGTTGCGCGCCTTCACCCGCGTACAGGATCGCCGCGACCGCGGCCCGGACAAACCGGGCATTGCACGGATTCGCACGGTGTCCGTCAACCAGCGCGACGAGATCGTCCTGCAGTACGAGCGCAAGATTTTCGTCGGCTGGCGCGGGGAGGGCCCGCCGACAACGCCCGCGCCCCCTTTCGAGGGTGCCTTTCCGGAAGAGACGCACCAGGCTGTTGCCCTGCCTCTCGCCGTTGCTGCCGACCCGGTGGCGGGCCTGACCGGGCCCAATACCTACTTCGAGGATTTTGCGCCGGGCGGAGATCATCGTCCACGCCAACGGCCGCACCATTACCGATGAACACATGGCGCTGACCTACATGGTCGGCAACAGCCATCCACTGCATTTCGACCGCGTCTTCTCCGGCAGCCGGTCGGGCAAAATGAGTGGGGAACCGATTGTCTACGGCGGCCTTGTGTTCGCCTGGCTGGAAGGGCTTGCGAGCCGGGACGTCAGCGAGAACGCCGTGTGGGAGCTCGGGTTCACCGAGGGCTACCACACCCAGCCGGCCTTCACCGGCGACACCCTGGGGGCAATCAGCCGGGTACTCGAGGTTGAGGATGCCCCGGACGCCCAGGGCCTCGGCATCGTCACCCTGCAATTGATCGGCGTGAAGAACCTCGCCGCCGACGATGCCCTGCAACGCTACGGGGCCGATCTGTTCGTCAAGGAAAACGACAAGCGCGAACTGGGCATGGACAAGATCCCGGACAAAATCTTTGAAATCGAGCGGCGCCTGCTGATCAAGCGGCGCCCCGCCCGAGGCCGAGGGCACGCACGTGAGTGAGCAACCCGTACAACCCGATCGCCCCTGGTTGATGCGCACCTATTCCGGGCATTCGTCGGCACGCGCCTCCAATGAGCTGTATCGCACCAACCTCGGCCGGGGCCAGACCGGCCTCTCCGTGGCCTTCGACCTGCCAACCCAGACCGGCTACGACTCCGACCACCCGCTGGCCCGCGGCGAAGTCGGCAAGGTGGGCGTACCCATCGACCACATCGGCGACATGGAGGTGCTGTTCGACGCAATTCCCCTGGACCAGATGAATACCTCCATGACCATCAACGCCACCGCGCCGTGGCTGCTGGCACTCTACGTGGCCGTGGCGGAGCGCCAGGGCCTCGATCCGGCGCAGTTGCAGGGCACGACACAGAACGATGTCATCAAGGAGTATCTGTCGCGGGGCACCTATATTTTTCCGCCGGAGCCCTCGGTAAGGCTGACCACGGATCTGATCGCCTATACAGTGCAGAATATCCCGAAGTGGAATCCCACCAACGTCTGCAGCTATCACCTGCAGGAGGCGGGCGCCACGCCGACCCAGGAGCTGGCCTACGCTCTGTCGACGGCGGTCGCGATTCTCGATGCGGTGAAAGCCTCGGGGCAGATCGGCGAGGACAACTTCGCCACGGTCGCGGGCCGGATCTCGTTTTTCGTCAACGCCGGCATCCGGTTCGTGGAAGAGTGCTGCAAGATGCGCGCGTTCAACCAACTCTGGGACGAAATGCTTCTGCAGCGCTACGGCGTGACAGATCCCCTGCAGCGAAGATTCCGCTACGGTGTGCAGGTCAACTCGCTGGGGCTGACCGAGCAACAGCCCGAAAACAATGTCCAGCGTATCGTGCTGGAGATGCTCGCGGTGACGCTGTCGAAAAGCGCCCGCGCCCGGGCCATACAGCTGCCGGCCTGGAACGAGGCACTGGGGCTGCCGCGTCCCTGGGACCAGCAGTGGGCTCTGCGCATGCAGCAGGTGCTGGCCTATGAAACCGATCTGCTGGAGTACGGCGACCTGCTGGACGGCTCGCCCGTCATCGAATCCAGGGTGCGCGAACTTATCGACAGCGCCCGGGCGGAGATGGCCAGGGTCGAGGAACGGGGCGGCATGGTCGCCTGCGTCGATAACGGCTACGTGAAACGCGAGCTCGTACAAAGCCATACCCGGCGCCTGCGCGACATCGAAAGCGGTGCGCTGCGGATTGTCGGCGTCAACTGCTTTGAAGAGAGCGCCGAGTCTCCGCTGACGGGTGGCGCAGACGCGGGCATCATGAGGGTTGACGAACAGGCGGAACATGCGCAGATCGAAGCACTGCGCGCATTTCGCGCCAACCGCGACGGCAGGCGCGTGGAAGCGGCTCTGGCGTCGCTGCGGGAAGCGGCCACCGGCGGCGCCAACATCATGCCCGCCTCGATCGAATGCGCCAGGTCAGGTGTCACGACCGGGGAATGGAGCGAAGTACTGCGCGGCATCTTCGGCGAATACCGTGCACCCACCGGGGTGGACATCGGCGGGTCCGCACCGACGGACAGTACCGCGGTCGAGGCTCTCCGCCAGCGGGTGCGGGCCACCGGCGAGGAGCTGGGCAGACCGTTGCGGCTGCTGATTGGCAAGCCGGGGCTCGACGGGCACAGCAACGGCGCCGAACAGATTGCCGTGAAAAGCCGCGACGCCGGGTTCGAAGTGGTCTACGAAGGCATCCGCCTGACAGCGGCACAGATTGCACGCGCCGCCCAGGAAGAAGGGGTGCATCTCATCGGGCTGTCGGTGCTTTCCGGCAGTCATCTCGAACTGGTGGAGGCCATCCACACCGAATTGGAGGCCATCGACGCGGGCGACCTGCCACTGGTGATCGGCGGTATCATTCCCGGGGGCGATGCCGACAAACTGCGATCGTGGGGAGTAAAGGCAGTGTTCACGCCGCGGGATGTGGATATGAACGCCATCATGCACCGCATCCTCGATATTATCCGCCAGCACAATGGCCTGGCGGAAACCGCCTGACTTCTGCCATGGCGGACACTGAAACCGCGCACACCGATATCGATAATCTGGCCGCAAGCGTTATCGATGGCCGCCGCTCCGCGCTGGCAGCCGCGCTGAATCTGCTGGACGATCGCCGCCCGCACAGGCGCCGCGATGCGGCAGACCTGCTGTCCAGGCTCGCGGGGCGGCGTCCGGCGCGCGACAACCGGCTCATCGGAATGACGGGGCCGCCCGGCGTGGGCAAGTCCTCCCTGGGCGCGGCGCTTATCGGTGTATGGCGCTCCCGTGACCTGCGGGTCGGGGTGCTCGCGGTCGACCCGTCGAGCCCGGTCAGCGGCGGCGCCCTGCTCGGCGACCGCCTGCGCATGAAAACCGATGACAACGACGACGGGGTGTTTATTCGTTCCCTGTCGAGCCGCGGCGAGTACGGCGGTCTCAGTGCCGAGGTCTGGCCCATGAGTCTGGTGATGCTCGCGGCCTGCGACGTGGTACTCGTGGAAACAGTCGGGGTCGGCCAGCGCGAAGCGGACATCGCCATGAGTTGTGACACGACCTGCTTCGTCGCCCAACCCGGCTCTGGTGATACTATCCAGTTTCTCAAGGCGGGTATCCTCGAGGTGCCGCACGTACTCGTCGTCAACAAGCACGATATGGGACAGATCGCCAGCCGCACCCTGTCGGAACTCTCCGGCGCCATCGCCGCCGAGCACCCCGACGGCAACTGGCAGGTACCGGTGCTCGCCACCAGCGCGAACCAGCAGATCGACGTCGAGGAACTGGCGGACGTGCTGGAAGAGTTGAGCATCACCAGCCGGCAACTGGGACGCGGGTTGCTGCCGATGCGCGTTCGTGGCGTTATCGGCTCGCTGGGTCCTGCGGCACCTGCAGGCGATGTACGGTCGCTCCGGCCTGGCCGCCCTGGGCGACGAAGACAAGCTGTTGGCCGAACTCGAACAGAAACCGGCGAACCCTTCGGTGCGATTCGAACGCTGCGGCGCCTGGTGGATGAACATAGCAATCGTCAGGAGTCCGTTTATGCGCAATCCCCGAAACTTCCTGCAGCCCCTCGCACTGGGCGCCCCTGATCCACTGCGGGAAATACCCGTGCGGCCCTCGCGCATGATTCATTTCTTCGACCCCAGCAATCCCAAAATGGTGGAGAAGGCGCCGGGTATTGCGGCGAAGGTGGACATCATTCTCGGCAACCTGGAAGACGCGGTGGCCGCCGACAACAAGGACGCGGCGCGGCAGGGCTTTATCGACATAGCCCGCGACAACGATTTCGGCGAGACCCAGTTGTGGACCCGCGTCGACGGTATCGACAGCGCGTTCTGGGCATCACCCGCGTGGTGTTGGAAGCGGAGCGGCGGTGGATGTCATCATGCTGCCCAAAATACAGGGCGCCTGGGATATCCACTTCGCCGACCAGTTACTCGCGCAACTGGAGGCGCGCGCCGGCCTGCGACGTCCCATTTTGCTGCACTGCCTGCTCGAAACCGCCCTGGGCGTCGCCAATGTGGAAGAGATCGCGGGAGCCAGTCCGCGCATCCAGGGCATGAGCCTCGGCCCGGCGGATCGCCTGCAGGGCGCATGGAACTCCGCCCGCGTGGCGGCGGCCATCCGGTTACCTGCGTGCGCCGGACTTCGGGCCCGGATCCGACGACCCCGACGGCACGCGAGACACCTATCAGCAGGATCTGTGGCACTACACACTCGCGCGCATGGTGGACGCCTGCGTCGCCGTGGGCGCCCTGCCCTTCTACGGGCCCTTTGGCGCGATCGATGACCCGGTGGCCTGCGAGGATCAGTTCCGCAATGCCTTTCTCATGGGGTGTGTCGGCGCCTGGTCGCTGCATCCCAGTCAGATCGACATCGCCAGACGCGTGTTCAGCCCGCCGCCGGACGAGGTGGCGTGGGCGCGGCGCGTGCTGGAGGAACTGCCCGAAGGCAGCGGCGCGGCCATGGTCGACGGCAAGATGCAGGACGATGCTTCGTGGAAGCAGTGTCGCGTCATGGTGGACCTTGCGGAAATGATCGCCGCCAGGGATCCCGAATACCGTGATTTGTACGGCGCCTGAGCGGCGCCCGATTTGATATTGGTCATTCAGGTAGTGTCCCAGCTTCGATTCTTTGCTCGAGCTTGGGTTGGTGACTACCGCCTGAACCATGGCGACAGAGGTCGCCACCGAGCCTGGTGAACGCTTAGCGTGTTGCAGTGGGCCACACCCAATTCAAGCGATCTTAAAAGGGTAGAAACCCAAACTGAGACACTCCCTTCAATTGCTTTAAATTGAGTTTATTGCCGAGCGGGTCTATAGTCACTACCCGGCGATAAGCGCAGTTTTGTTGGATAACGCACACAGTGAAACCGAAATGCCTCATCGTGGACAGCGATCCCGCCCACGCCCGGGCTTTGACCGACATCGCCACGGCCTGCGGTTACGAGGTCGACTGCGCCGACACAGGGTCGTCCTCGCCAATGTCCCCGGAGGTCACCGGGTACGACGTCCTTTTTCTGGATCTCGCCCGGGTATCGGCTGAGGACAACCTGTCGATATCGGACCTCGATCTGCGTGGCGGCACCGAGCTGCTTGTCATGGCCGAGGCCGATGATCCGGATGTCGCGGACCAGGTGATTCGCGAGGGGGCCAGCTATTTCTTCTGCAAACCGCTGGAGGCTTCCGCGCTCAAGCCTCTGCTCGAGGATATCGCGTCGGAAGCGGCTCCTGAAAACATCGCGGCCGTGTCTCTGGAAACATGCGGCGTAGACCAGTTCGGTTTGCTGCGCGGCAGCAGCCGGGGCATGCGCAAACTGTACCGGAATATCCGCAAGATCGCACAGAACGACGTCACCACCATGATCGTCGGCGAGAGCGGCACGGGTAAGGAACTTATCGCACAGACAATTCACATGCTTTCCGAACGTCGCGAGGGCCCTTTCTCGGCGTTCAATTGCGGCGCCGTGGCCGCGAATCTCGCCGAAAGCGAACTGTTCGGCCACGAAAAAGGTGCTTTCAGCGGAGCGACAAAGCGCCACCACGGCCATTTTGAAAGAGCCAATGGCGGCACCCTGCTGCTCGACGAAATCACCGAGATGGATATCGATCTCCAGACGAAATTGTTGCGCGTGCTGGAAACCCGCAAACTGCGCCGTCTGGGCGCGGAAGAGGATATCGATTTCGACGTGCGCATCATCTGCGCGAGCAACCGTTCGCCCGAGCAGGCTGTACGCGAGGGCAGTCTGCGCGAAGACCTGTACTACCGCCTTTCCCAATTCCCCCGCTCCATGTACCCCCCCTGCGGCACAGAGACACGGATATTGTCGGGCTGGCCCAGTATTTTCTGCGCACATTGAACGAGCAGCACGGCACCCGTCTCACGTTTTCGGAGGCGGCGATCGAGGCGATCCGTGAATACAGTTGGCCGGGTAACGTGCGCGAGCTGCAGCATCTGGTCGAACGCGCCTACATTCTGTCGGATTCCGTAGTCGACCGGGAGGTCAAGTACGCGATCGAAAGCCAGGGCGAGGATCTGGAGGCAGCACGCAACGACGCTATTACGCTGCCCGTCGGCGCCAGCGTCGCCGAGGCCGAGCGTCGCCTTATCCTCGCTACGCTCAAGGAAATGGGGGACGACAAACAGGCTGCGGCCAGGGTGCTGGGCGTCAGCCTCAAGACGCTGTATAACCGTCTCAAGGAATACACGCGCGAGGATGCCGGCGAAGCCGGCTAGCCGCTGTCACTTCTGTGCGCCGCCACCAGTTGTAGACTGCACGGCTCTTCACTCGAAGCAATCCGCGAAGAAGGTATCCACACCGTCTGCCATTCGGTGGTCAAGGCCACCTGCACGATCCGGCCCGACGCCAGATCCAGCGCACAATGAGTTACCTCTCCCAGCTCCTGCCCGAGTAAACCGCGCAGCTTCCACGGTATGGTGAGCTGTGCGTAGGCTACCGCCTGCTCATGACCTGAATTCGTGTATCCCATGTTGCGTCCAGGATATCCCATACACCGGGGATGGCTTGGCAACTGCGGCCCAACTTGCCGGTAATATCGCGATACCTTGCAAAAAACATACTCCAGAAGCTATTTGCAGAATCCGTTTATACAGTCTGTTTGCAGAATCCATGCCAGCGGCACCGGAGTGCGGACAGCGGCGCGCTTGCATTCCGACTTCGCCTCCACTGTGCAAATTCTTCCATCCCCCTTGCAAGAAGTGCCGCTGACAGATAACCGGTGTCGGCGGACGCCCGACCGGCGGGGCCTTGAGAATGCCACCTGATTGCAATCGATGCCCGGTTTGAACGCGCCTCAGGCAGTGGGCAGTGCCGGCTCAGCTGATGTAGAGCAAGGCGCTGGAAACGCATGCCGTTTCACGGTCTTCAATGCACCTCCTCCACCATGACGCCCACCTCATTGCCCTCGAATACCGGCGGGTACACCCGAAGGTCGCGACAGGGTTCTTCAGTGGCATGAATCAGGTGCCCATCCACCAGCGAAAACCGATACCGGTGCAGTGCGCACTGGATGACGCCTTTGTCGATGGTGCCCAGGTTCAGCGGGTGGCCCCGGTGCGGGCAGTTGGCTTCAATAAGGATCAGGTTACCGCCGGTCTGCAGCAGCAGTAACTGCAGGTCATCGATCTTGAATTGTCTGACGTAACCGTCATGGAGATTGATCAATTTTTCCAGCGGCTGGAAACGCACGGCCGGCCTCAAAGCTGGTCCATGATACGCCGCGCCGCTGCATAGGCCGTCATATCCTGTTTCTCCACCGCCCGCTCCAGCTCCGGCAGCATTTTCTTCACCTACGCGATTTTGCGACAACTTCAGTCGCAGCATGTCGTCCACGAGCTGATGCATCCAGTCGCGGTTCTGCCTGGCCCGCTTCGCAGTAAACGCATCGCACTCCAGCGCCTGCAGGTAATAACTCACCAGCATGTCCCACACCGCCTCGATATTGGCCCCCTCCAGGGCGGAGCAGGTCATTACGCGAGGCGTCCAGAAGCTCGTATGACGCAGCAGATGCATCGCACTGGTGTATTGCCGCTCGGTCATGGTAGCGAGCTTTTTACTGTCGCCGTCGGCCTTGTTGATCACCAGGGCGTCGGCCAATTCCATGATGCCTTTCTTGATGCCCTGCAGCTCGTCGCCGCCTCCGGGCAGCATCAACACCATGAAAAAGTCCACCATGCCCGCGACCTGGTACTCGGACTGGCCGACGCCAACCGTTTCCACCAGGATCACGTCGTAGCCCGCCGCCTCACACAACAGCATGGTTTCGCGCGTTTTCTGCGCCACGCCGCCCGGAGGGCGCCTTCGACGAGCGAGACGGCCGGATGTAGCGCCTCGTCGTGCCGTGAGAGTTCCTCCATCCGCGTCTTGTCACCGAGAATGGAACCCCCGGCAATCGGCGAACTCGGGTCGACGGCAAGCACCGCGACTCGCTTGCCCTGCTCCAGCACATGCAGCCCGAATGCCTCGATGAAAGTGGATTTCCCCACTCCGGGCGAGCCGGTGATACCGACCCGGATACTGTCGCCGGTGAAGGGCAACACATCTTCGAGAATTTTTTGTGCCTGTTTGCGATGTTCCTCGCGCTTGCTCTCGACCAGCGTGATCGCCTTGGCTAGCGCCCGGCGGTCCCCGTCGAGAAGAGCCTGGAGGTCAGTCCGGGTCATTGGCCGGAGGACGCAGGTGGGGCGTCGGCGCAGGTCAGCCCTGCGCGTTCTCACCGGCATCCAGGACTTCGCCGCGCAGCCGGGGATGCGGCGTACCCGGCCCGAAAGACAGCTTACTCCCGCATCGTAGAGTTTATCGTAATCCTTGCGGGGAATGACGCCCCCCGCAATAACAATGATATCCGGTGCGCCCTGCTTTCTCAGCTCCTCAACGAGCTGGGGCACCAGCGTCATGTGTCCCGCCGCCAGCGAGGAAGTCCCGACTGCATGCACATCGTTTTCGATGGCCTGCCGTGCCACTTCCTCCGGCGTGGAAAACATGGGCGACAAATCGATGTCGAACCCGACATCCGCGAAGGCGGTCGCGACGACTTTGGCGCCGCGATCATGCCCGTCCTGACCCATTTTACAAACCAGCATTCTCGGGCGGCGGCCGTATTGCTCCACAAAAGAATCAATATCACGACTGATGGCACGCCACTCCTCGTCCTCCTGGAAAGCGGCACCATATACGCCGGACACCGTCTGGGCCCGTGCATTGAAGCGTCCGAATTCCCGTTCCATGGCGAAGGATATTTCCCCGACTGTAGCGCGGCGCCGTGCGGCCTCTATGGCAGTTCCAGAAGGTTGCCATCCCCGCTAACGGCGCACTGGTAGATGTCTTCAAGTATAGCCTCAACCGTGTCCTCATTGCGCTGCTCGCGCAACTTTTGCAGACGCGCTATCTGTGAGTCACGCACCGCGGCATTGTCGATTTCCAGGATTTCCACATCATCGGCTTCCTCGGCCCGGTACTTGTTGACGCCGACAATGACATCGTCACCGCGATCGATGCGCGCCTGTTTGCGGGCGGCGGCTTCCTCGATGCGCAGCTTTGGCATGCCTGTCTCGATGGCCTGGGCCATGCCACCGGCCTCTTCCACTTCCTGAATGAGTTCCCAGGCCTTGTCGGCGATGCCTGGGTCGGGCTTTGCCATCATGTAGGAACCGCCCCAGGGATCGACGACCCTGGTGATTCCCGTTTCTTCCTGGATAACAAGCTGGGTATTGCGCGCGATACGGGCGGAAAATTCGGTGGGCAGGGCGATCGCCTCGTCCAGCGCGTTCGTGTGCAGCGATTGGGTGCCGCCAAAGACCGCTGCCATCGCCTCGATAGTCGTGCGCACGATATTGTTGTACGGGTCCTGTTCCGTAAGCGACCAGCCGGAGGTCTGGCTGTGCGTGCGTAACATGGAGCTTTTGGGATTCTGCGGCTCGAACTCGGAGACGATTCGCGCCCACAACAGACGGGCCGCGCGCAGCTTGGCGATCTCCATGTAGAAGTTCATGCCGATGCCCCAGAAAAAGGACAACCGGGGCGCAAACTCGTCGATATCCAGTCCGGCGCTGAGCGCCGTGCGGATGTACTCCTTGCCGTCTGCGAGTGTATAGGCCAGTTCGAGCGCGGCGTTAGCCCCTGCTTCCTGGATGTGGTAGCCGGAGATGGAGACAGTATTGAATCGCGGCATGTGCCGGGAACAGTAGGCGATGATGTCGCCGATGATCTTCATGCTCGGCGCGGGCGGGTAAATGTAGGTGTTGCGCACCATGAACTCTTTCAGGATATCGTTCTGAATGGTTCCCGCGAGATGCTCCTGACCGACGCCCTGTTCCTCCGCGGCGACGATATATCCCGCGAGGACAGGCAGCACCGCGCCGTTCATGGTCATCGACACCGTAACCTGGTCGAGGGGAATACCGTCGAAGAGTATTTTCATGTCCTCGACCGAATCGATGGCCACGCCGGCCTTGCCGACATCGCCGCTGACGCGGGGATGGTCAGAGTCATAACCGCGGTGGGTGGCCAGGTCAAAGGCCACGGAGATGCCCTGCCCCCCGGCTGCGAGAGCCTTGCGATAGAAGGCGTTGGATTCTTCCGCCGTGGAAAAACCCGCGTACTGCCGGATGGTCCAGGGCCGTCCGGCATACATCGTCGCCTGGGGGCCGCGGATATAGGGAGATATGCCCGGCATGGTATCCGTGTATTCCAGGTCGCTCCGATGTCGGCGGCCGAATACAGCGGTTTGACGGGAATGTCTTCCGGAGTCTGCCAGACCAGCTCCTCGGGCGACACGCCTTTCATCTGGCTGGTGGCCAGTTCGCGCCAGTGTTCCAGCGTGGCCTGATCCCTGTCGTGGATGTCCTTGCTCATGTGCCGCGCTCCTGCGCCGTCGCCTGATGGTCCTCCGCCGGCTGATTGATCTCGATCAGAACGCCGTCGGAGCTTTTCGGATGGATAAATATCACACGTGAGCCGTGGGCCCCGGGAGTCGGGCCCTCGGACAGAAACTGGTAGCCCTTGTCGCGCAGGCGCGCCACATCCGCGTCGATATCGTCCGAGCGAAAACACAGATGGTGCAGGCCGCCTCCTCGCTTTTCCAGAAACGTCTTGACCGGCCCTTCATCGTTGAGCGGGTGAATCAACTCGATATTGGTCGGCGGCAGTGGCAGAAAGGCGGCTGTGGTCTTGGCTTCTTCGACATCTTCGGTACCGCCCAGTGGCAATTGGAAATCTTCCACGAAGCGCTCTATCGCTTTCTGCAGATCCGGCACCGCCACGGCGATATGATCGAGGGCAGTAATCATGTCATCTCCTCCCTACAGATTTTCCAGGAACTCGGCGGTAACAGCCCGTCGGCGGGCGGCGATCTCCTCCGGCGCTTCCACCGTGATTTTTTCATCCGGCGTGATTTTAAAGATCGGCTGGCCTTTCCTGATAATAACGCCGTCCTCTTCGACCAGCACCTCGTCGATGGTGCCGGAAAATGGCGCGTATACCTTGTTGAACATTTTCATGACTTCAATGATGAATAGCGGGTCGCCCGCATCGAAATGATCACCCCTGCTGACGCAATAGTCCTGCTCCGGGCGTTCGCGCGGATAAAACATGCCGCCGCTTTCGGCCAGGATCTCGTCGGATTTCGCCGACGGAGGCGGAACCAGCACCTTGGCCATGGTGTCTTGCAACGCCGGGTCCGTGAGGCGTACCGGGATATTGATGGACAGGTCCTCGTTGACATCGAGATCGTAAAAACCGGTGGACTCGGCGATGCTGGGCAGAATCGACGAGAATATGCGTCCCCGGCCTGGAAACCCGATGTGCGCGCTGCGTATACGTTCCCGCAGCTCAGCTGTGTCGCAGGTCGGTGCATGGCGCTGCCGGACTCTCGAGCAATGTGCACAGCTCGATCCAGTTCCGCGCGCCCAGGCGATTGTCGAGCTCGGCGTAAAAAGCCAGCGCATCCTGCAGGATGGCATCGTCGTGTTCCCATGATCACTGGCGCGGCGCGCGGCTGCTCGCCGGGAATGAAATCCATGTTGAGGTAGTGATAAGTGTCCGCCAGAATCTCGATAGGGTTGCTGTTCCAGCTTATCTTGCCTTGTTTCACGTTGTAGCGTTCGCGATTGAGACTCAGCCAACCGCTCAACGTATGGGGATCTTCCAGCAGATGCGCCAGGGGACGCACCAGCAGCGTTTGCCTTGCAGCGTGTAATGTCTCTCGCCAGCGCCGGCACGCGGCGCCTCCTTCGACACCCGGCCAGGCATAGCGGCAGACCTGCCGACCAGGCATATTCCAGATCCAGGTCGGTTGCCTGTTCGCTGCAGCTCATCCCACCAGCGCGTCAGGTAGGGTACGATAAATCCCGTTGTCGGCCTGGCGTTGACATTCCGGGCGATAAACCAGTTCACCAGTCCGTAGTGGAACTCCAGATTGGTCGACAGATCCTGTCCACGCATCCGCGTCTGGCGTATGGTCTCGGCCATGTTCTGATAGGTTTCCAGTCGATCGTTTCCGACTGTCAAAAGCAGGGCAATATTCGAGTCATAGGCCCCCGCCAGGGTGTATTTCATGAATACATCGGTGTCGGGGTTATGGAGACTGATGCCCTGGTCGTCGCGAATCTCGCCCTCGATGGCATCGCTCCAGGACTCGATGACCCCGCCGGCGTGCGGCTGCAGGGCCCGGTTGGTCGCATTCAACCGCGCCTCGACGCTGTCGTTCTTGCGTACCAGGCGCCGTGGACAGGGAAGCTTGTCGCCGTGGGCCGCCAACAGAACCATCGCTTCTACCAGCGACTCGACGACAAAGGTGTCACCCGGATCATCGGGATTCGCAAACTGCAATGAGTAACACAACTCGGTGACACGGTGCTCCACCTGAATGCGCGTGTTCATTTCCATGAAGAAATGCTTGTCGCGATCGACAATACATTCGAAGGTGGAAACAGAGTCCAGGCCGACCGCCGCACCGAAGGCCTGAGCCTCCTGCTCCATTGCCTCGAGGGTGACCAGGTCCTGGCGCAAAACAGCGGCTTCGACTGTGCGGCCGTCTGCCTCGGCGTCTGGTCATCGGCGCGCTGCAACGACTCGACAGTTACGGAAACCTCCAGCAGTTTCTGTTCGTGCATTTGCAGCGAGCAGTCCCGTCCGCCGAGTGTGATACACCAGTCGCCGTTGCCCAGCACCTGGATTTCCTCATGCCTTGTCGTTTCGATATTCAGCTCGACAAGTACGTTCTTGTTGTCGCCGACACCTGTCGTTTTTACCTCGTTGAGTATTTCCCGCACCAGCTCAGCTGGTGCGTGTCCGCCTCGTCCGATGCTCCGAGCAATGCGCTGGCCCTTGCCGCCGCCGCCGCCGATCGCCTTCAGACGGACGCGGTTCTCGGGGTAGTCGGCCATCATTCGTTCCACGGCTTGCGTTAACGTGGAACAGAGCTCCTCGACCGTGTACAGGTCTATACCCTTGTCATAGGAGGCGCTGAGCACCAGGTCCGCTTTATCCTCCAGCGACATGTCCGGATCTTCCAGGGCCCCTGCTTCTACATCGAGCCCGTGCTCGTCGACCAGGGCCTGCAGTGCCTGTACATCAGGATGCTTTCGCAGCAGTGTTAACGCGGTACCGTTGTCGATACCGGGTGTAACGGAAACGCCGTGTCGCAATGCCGTGCGTTTTGCCTCATCTTTCAGACCGGCATCATGCACAGTCCGCGAGCAGGGCCCGATGAAATTCAGGCCTGCCTGCTCCATAGCGGCGACCATCGTTTCATCTTCCGCCATGAACCCGTAGCCGGCAAATATCGCGTTGTAATCATTCTCCCGCGCGATATTGATAATCTGCTGAATGCGCTGCGCGCGTTCTTCCTTGTTTGCGCCCGTGTAATCGGGCACACGGTGGACCCGCCTGGGATCGATCAGCGCACGAAGTTCCGGCGCCTGTGCATTGCGGTAGACAATAGAGTCCTTCTCCGAGAGCAGGATGCCGTAATGCACAATACCCATTTCCACAAAGACGTCCATCGCCTCTTTGCGAATCGGGCCGCGACAGATGATAAGCGGGCGCACATGTGTACAGTCAAACTGCTGCACCCAGGAAGAAGGACCTCGGCCCAGCCGACGGTCGCGGTGTATCAGCGGATTGTGCAGGTAAAAATCGTTGGACACGCCTGTGTTCCTTTCTGTCTTATAGGTGCCGATATGGCTCAGTGAAATTCGCGCTGCACGGATTGCAGCGGGCACGGTTCATAATGCCGGAGGTAGAACGCCATGTTTTCCGCCAGTACGTGACGCAGGTCCGAGGGCATAACGATCTGGGAGATCGATCCCAGGCTGAGAGCCTCGTTCGGATTCATCAATTCGTTTTCATAGCGTTGAGCGAGCAGCGCTTCCTCGGACTTGACCCAGTCCGCCACTAGCTGGCGCGCGCTCTCCCGCGCCTGCTCGGCACTCAGGCCCGCCTTCATTTGCGCCTCGGTTTCCCGCTCCGTGCGCTCTTCCACGGCGCCGCGAATCTTGCGCAACTCGTCCTTGTAGACATATTCGACACCCGCCGGCCCCATCACCGCCACCCGCGTCGTCGGCAGTGCGACCACGAAATCGGCGCCGACCGCAACGCTGTTGAATGCGGCGTAGGCCCCGCCGAAGGCATTGCGCACCAGCACCAGAAACCGCGGTGTACGCAGATCCACGATGGCGTCAAGCATGGCGCGCCCCGCCTGCACGATACCTCCGGCCTCCTGCTCCCGTCCCGGCAGAAAACCGGTGGTGTCCTCGAGAAAAATAACGGGGACATTGTACAGATTGCAGAAGCGGATAAAGCGGGCGTTCTTGTACGCCGCGTCGATGTCGACCTGGCCCGAGGACACCGCGGAATTATTCGCCACAAAGCCGATGACATTGCCCCCCATACGGCCCAGCGCGGTAACCGTGTTGCGCGCGCGGTCCGGCTGCACTTCGATAAAGTCGCCGTGGTCACACAACTGCTGAATGATGATGCTGATGTCGATTGGCGTGTTGAAACCCGTGGGTGAGTTGAAAGCCTTTTTCAGCAGAAGATCAATATCCCACGTTCTGCGATCGATGGGATCGGAGCTGGCCCTGAAGGGCGCCAGTTCCCCATTGTGGCTGGGCAGATAATCGAGCAGCGCGCGCACCTTGCGCAAGGCCGCCACCTCGTCCCTGACCACAAAGTCCGTGACGCCAGACTGGCTGTGTACACCGGGCCCGCCGAGCTCGTCGGGTGTCACATCCTCGCCCAGCACCGACTTGACCACACCCGGCCCGGTGAGACCGAAAAAAGTTTCGTTGGGCTGGATCAGGAAGCTGCCCTGACGCGGCAGATAGGAACCGCCGCCGGCATTGAAACCGAACATGCACATGACGCTGGGTACGATGCCGCTGATCTTGCGCAGAGCCGCGAAAGCCTCGGCATAGCCGTTCAAACCCCCTACGCCGGCAGGTATAAAGGCGCCCGCACTGTCGTTAATACCGACAACGGGGATGCGCTGACGCGCCGCCAATTCGAACAGGCGCGCCAGTTTGGCGCCATTGGTCGCATCCATGGAGCCGGCCCGCACCGTGAAATCGTGTCCGTACAGGGCCACATCCCGGCCATTGACGCTGATGATTGCGGTGACCAGAGAGGCACCGTCCAGGTTGGGCCCCCAGTTCTGGTACAACACCTGGGGCGGCGCATCGCTGAGAAAGCGAATCCGCTCCCAGATCGTCATGCGCTTTTTCTGATGCTGGCGCTGGATGTTCTTCACGCCCGCCGCTCGATAGGGCCGCTGCTGAAGTTCCCAGCCCGCCTTCAGCGCCTCCTCGTAAGGGCCCGGTTCCGTGGTGATCTGTCCGGGGACATTGAAGTCCCGTTCGCCGGATTCCGCGAAGGGGTTTTTCAGGGAGGCTATCGGGGTACTGCTTTCTTTCTTGGCCATAAATCCTTGATCCAAAGGGCATCCGGGGGGAGCTTGTAGAAACGCCCCGATACCGCGAGACGCGGCATTGCGGTCGCAAAGCTGGTCGGCCGGGTGCTACATACAGCCTGCCCCGGATTGGCGTGTTACACTAATTGTACAGGTCGGCAAAGTCAATTTGACGCACGATCCTGTATCCCGCTATTTCACTGCAGATGCCAGTATTTTTGCTGGAGTTAATGACTTTAAACCACTACCATCAGACGCCTCGCGGGGGACTCGAGGGGTTTCCGCCGGGCGCGACGAGTCGCGGTAACTTGCGACCACAACCGCATGCGCGGCGGTCCCGCCCATGAGCGGATCCGTCCAGCTGGAAGAGCTGCCCTATCACCCGGACAGCTGCGCGCTGTTCGAGCGTCTGCGGGATCTGCCCGGCGCGGTGTTTCTCGACAGCGGTTTTCCGCACTGCACCACCGGTCGCTACGATATTCTCGCCGCCCTGCCCGTGGCGTCCCCACCCGCGCCGCCGTCAGAGTCCGCGCCGGAGGAAGCCTGCCGCGAATACTACGCGGAACTGCGGGCTTTTCATGATTCGCACTTTGCCGGCACCATGCCAGCCGCGCCCGACATCCCCTTTTGCGGCGGCCTGATCGGCCTGCTCGGGTACGGCATGGGCAATGGCCTGCACGGCATCCCCGGCAACAGCAGCGGGGCGCCGACGGCCACTGCCGCTCTTCACGCCTATGACTGGTGTGTCGTTCAGGATCATCTGCTGCGACGCGCTGTACTCGTCTCGCAGCCGGGTGTAGAGCGGTCGCGCCGGCGCGAAGTACATGCGCGACTGCGTCAGGCAACCGTGACCCGCGGGCCGGCTTTTGCCCTGCGGGAAAGCTTTACCTCGAATGTCACTGCGGCCGAGTACCGCAGCGCGTTCGAACGCATCCAGGACTACATTCTCGCCGGGGACTGCTATCAGGTAAATTTCGCACAGCGTTTCAGCGCGCCGTTTGCCGGTGATCCCTGGCAGGCCTACACCGAACTTCGACGGGTCGCGGCGGCACCCTTTTCCGCCTTTGTGTCGCTGGGTGACGAGGCCGCTGTGATGAGCCTTTCACCGGAGCGCTTCCTGTCCCTGCAAGGTCGGCGCGTGGAAACGTCGCCAATCAAGGGAACCCGGCCACGGTATTCGGACCCGCGGGCCGACGCACGGGCACGGCGGGAACTGCGCGACTCGGACAAGGATCGCGCCGAAAACCTCATGATCGTCGATCTGTTGCGCAACGATCTGGGGCGCAACTGCGTGCCGGGCAGTATCCACGTGGACCGACTTTTCGAGGTCCAGAGTTTCGCAGCGGTACATCATCTTGTCAGCACCATCGTCGGCGAGCTCGCACCCCACAGCTCGGCCTGGGACTTGTTGCGTGACAGTTTTCCGGGGGGATCGATCACCGGTGCACCGAAGCGCCGGGCCATGCAGATCATCGCGGAACTGGAAGCGCACCCGCGCCAGTCCTATTGCGGCTCGATACTCTATGTCAGCGCGGACGGGCGCATGGACAGCAATATCGCCATTCGCACGCTGTTGTGCGAGGCCGGACAGGTTCACTGCTGGGGGGGCGGCGGCATCGTGGCGGATTCCCAGTGGCAGCGGGAGTACCGGGAAACCTTCGACAAGGTGGGTGGCATCACCCGCGGCGCTGGAGGGTTTGCCCGCTACAGGGTGATCGGCCTCTCGCTGGCGTCGACAAAAGCCTGTTTCAAATCTTCCAGCGATTCTACTGCCTGGAACTGACTGAACTCCTCGACGACATTCCGCGGCGCATGGATCAGAATCCCCACATCCGCCTCCTCCAGCATGGTCGTGTCATTGTACGAATCCCCTGCCGCGATCACCCGGTAATTGAGGCTGTGCAGCGCTTTGACACTGGCCCGCTTGGGGTCCTGCTGGCGCAGCCTGTAGTCGACCACCCTGCCCTCCTCGTCCACGACCAGTCGGTGACAGAACAGCGTCGGCCAATTGAGCTGGCGCATCAGCGGCTGGGAAAACTCGTAGAACGTGTCGGACAGGATGATGACCTGGAAACGCTCGCGCAGCCAGGCGATAAATTCGCTGGCGCCGGGCAGGGGTTTGAGTGAGGCAATGACCTGCTGGATATCGTTCATTCTCAGATCGTGCTGCGCCAGCAGAGCGAGCCGCTGGCGCATCAGGGCATGATAATCGGGAATGTCCCGGGTCGTGGCGCGCAATTCATCGATCCCGGTGCGCTCGGCGAAAGCGATCCAGATTTCGGGCACGAGCACTCCTTCGAGGTCGAGACAGGCCAATTCCACGTAGCGATCTCCTCAGGCCGGCGGCCGCTCAGTATACCGGCAGTTCCACGGACGCAAACAACGCTTCCAGTTCTGCTTTCGTATGGCAATGAAAGGCTTCCTGGACCACATCGCGTGTCAGGTGGGGCGCGAAATCCTCAATGAACTCATACATGTAACCGCGCAGAAAAGTACCCCGGCGGCAGCCTATCCTGGTGACACTGCTGGCGAACAGGTGGCTGGCATCGAGGGCGACAAGATCGCTGTCCACTTCCTCGTCATGGGCCATCGCGGCGATTATGCCGATGCCCAGACCCAGGCGCACGTAGGTCTTGATGACGTCCGCGTCCGCGGCGGTAAATACGACTTTGGGGTCAAGTCCGCGCGCGGTGAAGGCCTCGTCCAGCTTCGAGCGCCCGGTAAAGCCGAAGACATAGGTAACAATCGGGTGCGCCGCGACATCTTCGAGCGTCAGCTGCGATACCTGTGCCAGGGCGTGATCGCGCGGGACCAACACACAACGATTCCAGCGATAACAGGGGAGCATGATAAGGTCGGAAAACAATTCCAGCGCCTCGGTGGCGATGGCGAAGTCCACGGTGCCGTCGGCAGCCAGCTCTGAAATCTGCATCGGCGTTCCCTGGTGCATATGCAGCGAGACTTCCGGATAGCGCTGAATGAAGCTCCTGATCGTCGCCGGCAACGCGTAACGCGCCTGGGTATGGGTCGTCGCGATGGACAGCGCGCCCTTTTTCTCATTCGAGTACTCCTGGGCGACCTGCTTGATGCTCTCGACCATGCGCAGCACCTCGCCGGCGGTGCGCAGGATGACCTCGCCGGCCGGAGTGACATGAGTGAGGTGTTTGCCGCTGCGGGCGAAAACTTCGACCCCCAGTTCATCTTCCAGCAGGCGGATCTGCTTGCTGATGCCAGGCTGTGACGTATAGAGACTCTGGGCAGTCGCCGAGACGTTCAGATCGTGGTGGGCAACTTCCCAGATATAGCGCAACTGCTGGAGCTTCATCTCGGCCTCCCCGACGGGTATATAAAGAATAGCCATTAACCCGGCCATTTGCCAAGACAATTCGGCATATAGCATGGATTTCGAGGGGGCGTGCAAGCTAGCCGTTGGCGACCCCGTGGGGCACGTGCCCGGTGGCGATATGCGGGCCCGCGGAGACGCAGTGCGTCTGCTGGTCGTCGAAAAACACATCCGCCTGGTAAGCCCGCAAAAACTCCGTCTTGTCGAGTCCGCCGAGGAAAATCGACTCGTCGATGCGGATATTCCAGGCGCGCAGGGTGCGGATAACCCGCTCGTGGGCCGGCGCCGAACGCGCCGTGACCAGGGCGGTGCGGATGGGCGCCTCGCTGGCCGGAAATGCCTGCTGCAGCCCGTGCAGTGCGGCGAGGAAGGGCTTGAAGGGGCCGCCCTGCAGGGGATCCTTGGCCGCCGCCTGCTCGCTTGCGGCAAATGCGTCCAGTCCCTCTGTCTTGTAGACACGTTCCGCCTCGTCGGAAAACACCACGGCATCGCCGTCGAACGCAAATCGCAGCTGGTCGCTGTCACTGCCCCCGCCCCCACTGGAAACCAGCGTCGCCGCGGCGACGCCGCAGTCGAGGGCGGAGCGCACGTCTTCCGCCTCGTTGGACAGAAACAGTTTGCACCCGAATGCATTGATGTAGCGCCACGGACTCTCGCCGCCGCAGAAGGCGGCACGGCTGATGTCGAGCTGGTAATGCTGGATAGAGTTGAATACGCGCAGTCCGGTGTCGGCGCTGTTGCGCGACAGCAACACCACCTCGACCCGGGCCTGGTCCCCCAACCGGTCATTCAGGCGCAACAGCTTGTGGACGAGGGGAAAGGCCTCGCCCGGTTCCAGCGGCTGGTCTTCCCGTGCTACCTGGTACTCGGAGTAGGCCTGAAGCCCCTGATCCTGGTAAACGCGATGGCTCTCGTCGAGATTGAACAGCGCGCGAGAGGAAATGGCGATGACGAGTTTTTCGTCGAGAGTTGCAGGCATTGGCCCGGGGCCTGTTCACACTATCTGAGTTGGCCCTAGGATACCCAGATGTGGCATGAACGACCAGTGTCAGGTACTGCATCAGTTTGAATCACCCCGTGCGATCCCTTTTAAGGTAATTGAAACTGACGCACTACCCAGTGTCAGCTTACCTTGAGAAAGCCCCGCTCTTCCAGTTCCAGCAGCAACAGCTGTTGCAGGAGAAAATCCCGCGGTGTCCGCGGATGCTCCAGTTCGAGACGCTCGAGATAGGGTTTGGCCGCTTGCATATCCTCGCGATGCAGGAGCGCACGGAACAGGGTACTCAGAAACCTGCGGGGCTCGCCACTGAGTGAACGAATATCGCGCAGGCTCTCCGCGAGTGCCTGCTCCTGTCCGGTCAGTTCGGAACCAAAAGGAAACTTGGGCAGCAACTCCTGCTCACGATACGGCGATAGCAGCTTCGCAAGGTGCTCCGGTGTGTTGCGGCGGGCGTGCTCGGGAATTCGATAACCGGCCTCGATCTTGTTGTGCGCTACAGCGTAGTCGAGGAGCTCCTTCTGGAAGCGCGCGTCGGCGACATTGATCAGGCGCTTGGCGACTTCAGCGTCGCTCTGCCCGCGCAGGTCAGCAATCCCGTATTCCGTCACCACCACGTCGCGCAAATGCCTGGGCACCGTCGTGTGACCGTAGAAAGGCACGACATTCGATGTCAGGTCATCGCCCTCGCCACGAGTGCTGCGTATGCACAGCACCGAACGCGCGCCGGGCAGATCATGGGCCATGGCCACAAAATTGTACTGCCCGCCCACCCCGCTGATGACGGTGCCGTCCTCCAGGGCGTCCGAAGCGACTGCCCCGCCCAGGGATACCATCATTCCCGTGTTGATAAAGCGCGCATCCCGGCGCTGGGCGCAGTATAACGGATAGTCGAGCAACAACTGGTTGGTGCGCCGCACCCCCGTCATGCAGATGCCTTCGCAGTTGCCTTCATCCAGATGTCGCAATTTTTCGTAAAAGTCCCGCGGGCCGAGAAAGAAACCGCCGTGAAGAAAATGGCCGTGGCGCAACTCAGAGGCTGCCGCCGTTGCGAGAAGCGCATTCACCGTGGACTCGTGCTCGAGGTCGTTGGGGTAGTCCGCGCCCTCGACACGCAATGTATCGCCGGACAATACGACGTCGTCGCCGACGATACCCCAGTACTGCAATTCGCCGAGGTTTTCCGCACTCAAGTGTCGCGGGATGAGCCCGCTGCGCCGCGCGAAAGCATACAGATTCCCATCGATCACCGAACTGATTTCACCGGAGTTGAGGCCCTCCTGCAGAAGCAGGTTATCGTACACCCTGCGTTTGACCACTCCCTCCTCGATGAGCCGCAACATACCGTTGACGAACATTTCCGTGCAGACATACAAGCCCTTGTCAAAGGTATCGGTGTGACTGGCCAGCCGTGTCTCACCGTTGGAAACCTTGTCGAGCATGGCGCGATACTGCTTGTTCTGGTGTTGCCGCAGGATACAGACATGGGCGATCGCATCGCCCAGTGAGCCGATGCCGATCTGCAGCGTGCCCCCGTCCACCACCAGGCTGCTGGCGTGCAGCGCCGTGGCGTAATCCCTGAGCGGCACAGGATTATTGGGCACCGCGAACAGTGTCTTGTCGTAGGCCGGATTGCGCACGACGACGTCAAAGACATCGGCCGGCACCTCGGCGTCATGCCCCATGAACGGGAGGTCGGGATGCACCTGGGCCAGTTTCACAACATTCATCGAGTGCTCGCGCAGCCGCTCAATCAACTCCAGCGAGACATCGGCGTTGCACGACAGACTCAGGGCAGTTCCCTGCGGTGTGTCACGCGCCGCCACCAGTTGAGCGAGCACATTCACCCCAAGACCGACCATGTCCCGGGCAATGTGTGTGTAGTTGCTGGAAATGTAGTTCTGTTGCGCGGCCGCCACATTTTTCATCGCGCCGGCGCGAAAGTACATTTCGCTGACCTTGATATTCGCGGGAAGCACGCCCGCGTTCAATGGCTCCAGATAGGCCAGCGGCTCGTAGTCGCCGAACAGACGTTCAACGATGGGCCCGAGCAGTCGCTTTTCGATATCGCTGTCGGGCCTGGGCACACCCAGGCTAAGCGCCGTGACAATATGCAGAGAAAGCGAAGGATCGGCTGCGGCGCGCCGGTAGAATGCATTGAGCAACTGCACCGGCTTGCCCAGGCCCAGCGGCGTCGCCACCACGAGGTCCCTGCCGACCGACTCGATGGCCCGGTCGACACAGAGTTCCACATCATCAATTATGTCACCCAATGTACTATCCCCCTGCCGCGGCGTGCGCAAAATGCGCGCGCTGCGGAACAAACCGAAGATTCCTCCGGTATGCACAAACACGATATCGTCGGCGCCGCTGAAACGGCCGCGGCGTATTTCGTTGACCATGCCGGCAAAAGCCTTGCCTGTATACACCGGGTCGAGAATCAGTCCCTCCAGGCGGGCCAGCTCGCCGATCATCTCGAATACCTCCGCTCCGGCGATGCCGTAGCCCTCGCCGACATAGCCATCGAGTACCCTGGGCCGAATTTCGAAGGCGGGCGCAGCGGGATACCGCTCGCGCAGGTCCGCCGCGTCGGCCGTGACCTTGTCCAGAAAATACTGCTCATCGTCACAGACATTGATGCCCCATACCGTCGCCGGAAGACGATGCAGAACGGCGCCGGCCGTGAGCCCCGCCTGGGTGCCGCCGGACCCCGTGGCCGTCACGACGTGCGCTCGCCCAATACCGGCCGCGTCAAAATCCGCCTTCAGTTCCTCGCAGGCGGCAATATAACCCCACACACCCAGCCCGTCGCTGCCGCCGGTGGGTATCGCCATTGCACTGTGGCCGCGCTCGCGATAGTGGGCGAGCCACTGTTCAAACAGTGTATCGATCTCGTTGACGTATTGGCTTTTCGGGTAACAGCTCACCTCTGCTCCCGCCAGATGGTCCAGCAGCAGATTGCCATCGAAGGTATCCGGTTCCTCGCCGCGCAGCAGCAGGTGGACCTTGAGGCCGAGCCGGGCGCCGGCCACTGCGGTGGCGCGACAGTGGTTGCTCTGCAGCCCCCCGCATGTGATCAACGTATCGTGGCCGTTGTCCACGGCATGAGCGGTAATGAACTCCAGCTTGCGCACCTTATTGCCGCTCAGGGCGCAGCCGGTCAGGTCATCGCGCTTGACCCAGATACGCTGCCCGCAGCCCCACCGGGCGGAGGCGCGTTCGAGATATTGCAGGGGAGTGGGTCGCTGCGCCAGGTCGATCCTGCGGGGGTAGACCAGGGACACTTTCAGTGGTTTATACCGGACACTACACTAACCGATTTCCTTGAGTGTGCCCTTGGGGAGAACCGCGTGCACATGAACGCGCTGAAACTTCATGTCCACGTTGTTGGCGACATTGAGCACCATGTAGTTGTCGTCCAGTGACGTGATCTTGCCGAGAATGCCGGAGCTGGTCACCACCTCGTCCCCCTTGTTCAGGGACGCCACCATTTCCGCGTGTTCTTTCTGGCGCTTGCGCTGGGGGCGGATGGCGATAAAGTAAAACAGCACAAACAGTCCGACGAGGAACAGTATCTGGAACATCTCGCCGCCCTGGGGCTGCTGTGCGGTCTGGGCGTGAGCGCTGGCAATAAACAGATTCATCAGTGGATTTCCCGCGATTGACCTCCCCTCGCACGGGAGGGGACAAACGCCGGCCATGCTACCCCTTTTTCCCACCTCCCGCAATTCACGGACCGTGCGGGTAGTGGCTCAGTTTCAATTACTATACAAGGGGCCGCACGGGGTGGGTATGGCCTACTGGAACACGCCAAAAGGCGCACGTCCCTGTGCAGGCTCGGCTGGCGACGTCCTGTCGCCAGACGGTTCCAGTAGACCATACCCACCCGCCATGCTACGCAGTGATTCAAACTGATGCAGTACCACCGTGCGGGAAGTGGCTCAGTTTGAATTTTTGCCGGGCTTGAAGCGTCACAAGGATATGCTCCCGCTGAAACCGTGCGGCGACCGGACGTCGCCGCCCCGAGCCTGGCCAGGGATGGCCGCTTTTTGGCGTGTTTCAGCGGGAGCATATCCTTGTGACGCTTCAGGTAGATTCCCAAACTGAGCCACTACCACCGTGCGCGCGGTGTCAGGCGCTGATCTCCAGGTCGTACTCCATGATCTGGGGCGCGTGATCCGAGAACTGTTCGTCCCGATAAATGGACGCCCCCGTGACCTTGTCCGCGAGTCGCGGTGTGATGACCTGGTAGTCCAGCCGCCAGCCCACGTTCTTGGCGCGCGCCTGCCCGCGATTGGACCACCAGGTGTACTGCTCCGGCTCCCGGTTGACGAGCCGGAACGAGTCCAGGTAGCCCACCTCGTCATAGAGCACATCGAGCCAGGCGCGCTCCTCGGGCAGAAACCCGGAATTTTTCTGGTTGCTGCGCCAGTTCTTCAAATCGATGGGTTTGTGGCAGATATTCCAGTCGGCGCAAATAATGAATTCGCGCCGTTTGCGCCGCAGAGCGCGCAAATGCTCGAGAAATGCATCCATGAAACGGAACTTCTTCTGCAGCGCTTCCTCGCCACTGGTACCGGAGGGCATATAGAGGGAAATGACGCTCACGCCCCGGTAGTCAGCCTGCAGGTAGCGCCCCTCGGAATCCAGCGGTTCCCAGCCGAGCTGTGTGATGACGCGCTGCGGTCTGGCGCGACTGTACAGCGCCGTACCGCTGTACCCCTTGCGCTGTGCGTCGTTATAAAAGCAGTAGTACCCCGCTGGCGTGAAAACCGGATCCGTGAGCTGCGCCAGCTGCGCCCTGGTCTCCTGAATACAGACGACGTCGGCTTTCTGGTGTGCCAGCCAGTCGAAAAATCCCTTGCGGGCAGCCGAGCGGATACCGTTGGTATTGCAGGTAATAATCTTCGCCACGCCGGAGCACCACTCATGGAAAAGCGCCGCAGTGTAGCGGACCCCACCGTGTCCGGGCAACGACCCGAAAGGCGGGCCGCTGGGCGATGGAGGCCTTGTACCCGCTTGGCGTCGGCGCGGTGTACAGCTCGGTCATGCGGAATTCTTCTGGCTCAAAGATTCATGAAATCGGGGGCGTTGAAGACCCAGCTTTTCTCTTCCGCGCGGCGGCTGATGCGCCACCCCTGATCAGTGCGGCGATATTCGTCGACGTACCACAAGCCCAGAAAATAGGTCTGTGTGCCGCCGTCGGGCAGCGCCATTTCCATCGGGTTGAAGCACATGATGCGTCCGGTGGCGGTATCGCCATCGACCCGAATCTGCACATTGGCATTGAGGTGCTGGCTGTTGGGGAACAACTCGTCGGTGAGCGCCGAGGCCAGAAACTCCAGTGTGGTATCCAGGTCGCCGACGCTGCCGCCAAAGACGCTGTAATCCACATGCACGTCCTCGGTAAACACCTCGTCGCGCAGCCGGGCGATCTCCTTGCGATCAATGAGATCGGCGTAGTGGAACACCAGGTCCTGTATTTCCCAGCGGTCCGAAATCTCCTGTTGGGACAACATCATTATCTCCTTATCTAAAAATCCAGGGGCAGTGCGATATGCCGCTCGTACATCATGTCCCGGTGCGCCTCCAACCGGGGTGTGAGGCACGCGCGCGTCTCTTCGTCCACCGCCTCGTAGGTGGCCCGCAGATAGTCCGGCATGGGGTTATCCTCCGGGCCCAGCGGCACGATCATGGCGGCAAAATTGGCCCAGTAGAAATCGACCGCGGTGATGCCGTCGCCCACCAGGTAATCCCGCCCCCGGTCCTGCTGTGACGCCAGCCGAGCGTCCAGCTCGGCGGCGATCGCGCGTATCCTGCCCGTCGCCGCGGCCAGCGCCTGTTCAGACCAACCGTACTTGCGCCCCATGCGCGCGGCCATTTCCGGTACTTCAGCAAGAGTCATCATCGGCGCCAGCATCTGCAGTCGGCGGTTCCAGGCAAAACCGTCGACCCCCGCAATCAGTGCGGAAAGTCCGATGACCTCGGCCCGTTCCCCGGGCGACTCCGGCAGCAGCGGTGGCTCCGGCGCGAGACGCTCGGCCAGCATGAGCAGGTCCAGCCAGTGGCTCGCCGGGGGCAGATCTTCATAGACCGCGACCGGCGCCGAGTTCTGCCCGGTCCAGGCCAGCAGCTCGGGGTTTTCGCCGCCGCCTTCCTGGCGCACCGGTGTAAATTCAAGGCCCTTGTAGGCGAGCATGGATTTGGCGGATTCGCCCCAGGGGCCGGGTACGCCGGCGGTGAGCACCAGGCGCAGGCCCGGCCGGTCGATGGCTTCAGCAACGGGGATATATTCCATTCAGGACTCCAGCTTGAATACCCGGACAGCGTTTTCACGCGGAAATTTCGGCCATACCTCATCGCGCAACGGCACCTCGGGCAATTCGCGGAAAATGCGCTCGAGGGACAGGCCCATGGGAAAATAACCCGCGTAGAGTACCCGATCCGCGCCGCGGGTATCGATCACGCCGATATCCGCCGGCATGGCCATCTCAGCGCTGTCTCCGGTCGATGCTCTCACAATCGGCGGGAACGGCCTTATAGCAGGCGGGAATTAAAGTGTGGTCTAGCATGAGATATATAATTTATCCTATTGATTATTAAACGTTATTCTTTGCGCATCCTGAGCACACCGAAGGTCCCGCCGGGGCGATTGAGGCGCTTATGCAGACGCGGTCCGCGCTTGCCGCCGGCACCTGCCGGCCGGCAATCTACAGCCCCTCCTCCCTGATTATGGCGAGCACGTCCTCGTGGTGGGATTTGGTTTTGACCTTGTCCATGATGTGCTTGAGCCGACCGTCCTTGCCGATGACAAAGGTGGTGCGCAGTATCCCCATGAACTCCCGGCCCATGAACTTCTTCAGGCCCCACGCGCCGTATTTCTCGGCGACCGCGTGATCCTCGTCCGACAGGAGCGTGAAGTTGAGCTCCTGCTTGTCGATAAATTTGCCGAGCCTGGCCACCGGGTCCGGGCTGACGCCGAGTACGACGGTGTCCAGTTTGGCCAGCTCCTTGCTGCTGTCGCGCAGGCCGCAGGCCTGGACGGTACAGCCGGGCGTCATCGCCTTGGGATAGAAATACAGAATCACGTTCTTCACGCCGCGAAAATCCTTCAGGCTCACCTTGTTGCCGTCCTGATCCGGCAGGCTGAAGGCGGGCGCCATATTGCCAATCCTGGGGAATGCCATGCTGTAGTACTCCTTGCCTCTCTGATATCCGCCCTTTTCGTCCGCGGTGCACGTGCTGACTACGCCATTCTGCGGCGCGAACCGAGATCAATGGTCGAAACCTCAACGGGAAACTGTCCGCCGGGTGCATCGGCAAAATACGCCTTGAGGGTTTCGTGCACCACCGGAAACGCGATTTCGCCCCAGGGTATCTCCTCCTCCCGGTACAAACCGCACTCCAGGCTCTCGGGACCCACACCGAACTCCCCCCGCTCCAGATCACAGCGATAGAACATGTACACCTGACTGATGTGCGGCACATCGAACACGCGGTAGAGATTGAGGTTTCTGACGCGGCCCTGGGCCTCCTCCCAGGTTTCGCGCGCGGCGCCCTGCAGCGTCGTTTCGCCGTTTTCCATGAAACCGGCGGGTAGCGTCCAGTAGTTCCTGCGCGGCTCGATCGCTCTTTTGCAGAGCAATACCCGGCCTTCATGAACAGGCACACAGCCGACGATCACCCGCGGGTTAATGTAGTGGATCAGCTCACAACTGGTGCAAACGTGGCGTTCGCGGTCGTCGCCGGCGGGAACCTGCAGAACGACCCGGTTGCCGCAACTGGTACAAAACTTCATCGACTACACCGGTGTGATAACAAGCGCGCCAGTATACGCAATCGGACAGGTGCTAGTGAAGCTCGCGGTAACCACCGCCGTAGAACACCAGTGGCAGCCCCGTGGGCTTGCGGTACATATCGCAAATTCTGCCGACAATGATCAGGTGGTCCCCCCCTTCATAGGTCGCCTCCAGCGCGCATTCAAGACTCAACAGTGCATCGCGTATGATCGGCGCGCCGTATTTGCCGGTGCGATAGTGAGCCGGTTCGATTTCGTGCTGGCCTTTGGCGGCATAGCGAGCCGAGAGTGGTTGCTGCTCATAGGTCAGTACGTTGATGCCGAAATACCTGGGTTTGCAGAAGTGGTGGTATACATCGGAATTACTCTGCAGACTCCACAGTACCAGGGGCGGTTCCAGAGACACCGACGAGAAGGAGTTGGCCGTGATCGCCAATGGCGTCCGGTCTTCCGACATGGTTGTTATCAGGCATACTCCAGTCGCGAACTGTCCGAGTGCGTTGCGCAACTCTCTCGGTTCAATACCCATTCTGCACTCTCCCCATTACAACTATATTGTGTTTGACACCAGTACCCACAGAGGAATATTTGCTATTCCGCTCGGCTTTCGCCGGATACGTCCCAGCGCAGCAGACGTTCCTCATCCGACCGCCGCGCCGCCACCCAGTGTGCGTCCCCCCCCGGTCCGCACTCCCTTTTCCACAGCGGCGCGCTCGTCTTGAGGTAGTCCATAATGAATTCACAGGCGGTGAACGCCGCATCCCGATGATGGGCAGCCACCCCCACCCAGACGATCTGCTCACCGGGACGCAGGCGTCCCACACGATGCACCACGCGCGCCGCCAGCACGGGCCAACGCGCCGCAGCGTCCTCGACGATCGCGGCAATGCTCGATTCGGTCATTCCCTCGTAGTGCTCCAGCTCCATGGTGTGTACTTCGCGGCTGGCGTTATTTTTGCGTACGTACCCGGTAAAGGTCGCCACCGCGCCTGCATCGCCGGCTCTTGCCACCAGTTCGCGCTGCAGATGTGCGATATCAAAATCGGCTTCCTGCACCCACACGCCGCTGTCACCGTCCACGCCCATGTCAGCCCCCGGTAACCGGTGGGAAAAATGCCACTTCGTCGCCGTCATCGAGTGGGCTGTTGCCGTGCACCACGGCCCGATTGACCGCGCGGATGATGTTGTCCTGCGCCAGAACCCGCCGCCAGTGAACTCCGTATGCCGTGCACAGGTGTTCCTGCAGCGAATCCACATCGGCGACACGGTCGGTCCAGGGAACTTCCAGGACGTCGCGCCCCAATTCCTCGCGCACGCGGGCGAAAAACCGCACCACCAGCATCAGCGAACCTCCGGCTCCCGGCGCCATTCGCCGGAACCGCCGCCCTCTTTGCTGATCAGCGCGACCGCCTCGATCCGCATGCCCCGGTCAACCGACTTGCACATGTCGTAAACCGTCAATGCCGCGACGGAGACCGCGGTCAGCGCTTCCATTTCCACACCGGTTTTTCCCGCCACCTTGCACGTCGCCTCAATGCGCAAAACGTTCGTGTCGGTTTCCGGAAAAAAACGCACATCCACTGCGCTGAGCATCAGCGGGTGGCACAGAGGAATCAGTTCCGCGCACTTCTTCGCGGCCTGGATACCGGCGATTCTGGCCACGGCCAGTACATCGCCCTTGGCATGCCCACCGGACTGTATCATCGAGAGGGTTTCGGCTTGCATAACGACCGCCCCGCCGGCGACAGCCACGCGCTGCGTGACCGCCTTGTCGCCGACATCGACCATATGGGCCGCGCCGCTGTCGTCGAGATGTGTCAGTCGACTCATTACACGCCATCGCAGAAATTCTCGCGGGGCCAGAGTCTAGCCAAAGCCGATGCAGATTGACAGGGCGACCCGGCCGCGGGCAGTGCATCCGTGAGCACCGTTGACAGTAAATTTGGCCGCTCAACACTTTCGAAGCCGGGAGTGGATCGCTTACAGTTGGGCTTTCGCACAAGGAGTACAACATGGCTGGATTATCCCTGGGCTTGCAACTCGGCTATTGGGGCGCACTGCCGCCCGGTAACACCCACGTGGAGATGGCCCGGGAGGCGGAGCGGCTCGGGTTCGATTCGGTCTGGTGTGCCGAATCCTGGGGCAACGACGTGTTCACGCCCCTCGCCTGGATCGGTGCCCACACCGAAAAACTCCGCCTGGGCACCGCAGTGGCGCAGCTCTCCGCGCGCACGCCGACCGCCTGCGCCATGGCGACTCTGGCCCTGGATCACCTGTCCGGCGGGCGCATGATTCTGGGGCTTGGCGTCTCCGGCCCCCAGGTCGTGGAGGGATGGTACGGTCAGCCCTACAGCAAGCCCGTCACCCGCACCCGGGAGTACGTGGATATCATTCGCAAGGTGCTGGCGCGCCGCGAGCCGGTGACCAGCGACGGCGAATTCTACCCTCTGCCCTACAACGGGCCCGGTAGCTGGGGCATGGGCAAACCCCTCAAATCCATCACCCACCCGCTGCGGGCCGACGTGCCGATCTTCATCGGCGCCGAGGGCCCGAAAAATGTCACCCAGACGGCGGAAATCGCCGATGGCTGGCTGCCGCTGTACTACTCTCCCTACCGCCAGGACGTGTACGCCGACCAGATTGCCGGCGCCGGTGAAGGCTTCGAGATCTGCCCCACGGTCACCGCGAGCATCAACGACAACCTGCAGGAGGCCCTCTACCCGGTCAAGGCGATGCTCGGCTTTTACATCGGCGGCATGGGCTCGGCCAAACGCAACTTTCACAAGGAACTGATGGGTCGCATGGGTTTTCCCGACGAGGCCGACGAGATACAGCGTTTGTTCCTCGCCGGGGATCGCGAGGCGGCGATCGACGCGGTGCCGGACCAGTTCGCGGACGAAATATCACTGTGCGGCCCGAAGGACCGGATTCGTGAAAAACTGCAGGACTGGGAGAACTCCCCGGTCACCTCGCTGCTGATTCACGGCGACATCCAACTGCTCAGGACATGGCCGAGCTGGTGCTCTGAATCTCACCGCCCGACAAAGGCTCCTGTACAGCTCGGGAGTCGTCAATTACGCGCTGAAGGATGCCTCCTTCGGCGCCTTCGTTCTGTTCTACTACAAGCAGGTATTGGGCCTGTCGGGAACCCTCACGGGCATGGCCATCGCCCTGTCGGTCATCTGGGACGCGGTTTCCGATCCGCTGGTCGGCGCCTGGTCCGATCGCCTGCGCGGGCGCTGGGGCCGGCGCCACCCGCTCATGCTCGCTTCCGTCGCACCGCTGGCGCTGAGCTTCATTGCCTTGTTCTCACCGCCGGATATGGCGCTGCAAAGCCAGGGGCATCTTTTCGCCTGGTTGCTGGTTAGCGTTATCCTGCTGCGCACTGCTCTGACGCTGTTCATGGTGCCCTTTCTCGCCCTGCGCGCTGAAATCACCGACGACTACCACGAGCGCACCCGGCTGGCAGGTATGCGACGAACCTGGGGGTGGTTCCTCGGGTACCGCGCCGGCGGGTGCTCTGTACCTGTTATTCGTCGAGCAGGGCGGAGTCGACGGCCGTTTCGTCATCGACCACTACCGCGTGTACGGGTTTATCAATGCCCTCGCGGTAGTCGTATTCAGCGCCGTCTGCATCGCTGGCACGTGGCAGTTCATTCCCAGGCTTGCCCGGACGGGAGTGGATCGTACGCGCAACCTGGTGAAGGATATTCTCGCGACCTGGACAATCGAAACTTCCGCTATGTGATGATTCTGGAGACCGCGGTCGGAGGGATGAGCGGCATTGTCAGCACGCTGTTGATGGTGACCTACACCTACTTCTGGCTGCTCGACCCGGTGCAGATTTCGGTGCTCTTCGCCGGCCCCATCTTCCTCGCGGTCATCGCCGTGACCCTCGCTTCGCCTGTCCTGAACCGGGCGCTGGAAAAACAGCAGTTGCTGCGCGTGAGCTGCCTTCTCGGCTGCCTCAATCTGCTGTGGCTCACGCCACTGAAACTCTTCGGTTTACTGCCACAGAACGACACCATTGTGTTCTGGCTGATCTTTCTCAACTATGCCATCTTCGTCGCCATGACGATACTGCGCACGATTGCCAACCACTCACTGCTGGCGGACGTCGCGGACGAGTACGACCTGGACACGGGACAGCGGCAGGAAGGCATCATGTTCGCGGCCGCCTTTTTTGCCGCCAAGTTCATCAGCGGGTTCGGCTACCTTGTGGCGGGACCGCTGCTCGACCTGATCGGTCTTGAAGCCGGCGCCGAACCCGGTGCGACTCCGCCCAGCGTCGACTGGGGACTGGGACTGATCATGGGGCCGGGCCTTGCGCTGGTGATGATCATCCCGGTGTGGGTGGCCTTTCGCATCCAACTGAGTCGGGCGAGCTACCAGGCAGTGCAGCAGGCACTGCGAAAGCGCGGAGAAACCGCAACTGACTGAGAGCGCGCTTTCCACCCTTGCGGCAAACCGGCTATGCTTGCCGGCAAACAAGACAGACGGGAGGAAACTGCAACCATGAGCGCACTGTCCCGCACGGCCTGCGCCCTTCTCGCCCTGACGATCGTGGCGTGCAACCACACCGGCAGTCCGGCGGACTCCCGCGGCGCACTTGCGGCAAACGTCGACGCGGAACGGGTACTGCGCGCCGACGCCCAGCCCGGACAGTGGATGAGCCACGGGCGCACCTGGGGCGAGCAGCGCTTCAGTCCCCTGGCGCAGGTCGACACCGGCAATGTCGACGAACTGGGACTGGCGTGGTTTTACGACCTCGAGACCCGCCGGGGCGTGGAGGCGACACCGCTGGTCGTGGACGGCGTGATGTACACCACCTCGCCCTGGAGCATCGTCCATGCCCTGGACGCGCGCACCGGGCGGCCGCTGTGGTCCTTCGATCCCGGGGTGCCCAAGGCAAAGTCCAAACACACCTGCTGTGACGTTGTGAACCGAGGCGTTGCGGTGTGGGAGGGTCAGGTCTTTGTCGGCGCGCTGGACGGCCGGCTCATCGCCCTCGACGCCGCCACCGGCGCCGTCAACTGGGAAGTCGCCACCTTCGACCCCGCGCAGCCCTACACCATTACCGGCGCGCCGCGTGTGGTCGGGGACAAGGTGCTGATCGGCAACGGCGGCGCCGAGTTCGGGGTGCGCGGCTACCTGAGCGCCTACGACGCCGACGACGGTTCGCTGGTCTGGCGCTTTTACACGGTGCCGGGCAATCCCGCGCTGGGCTTCGAGAACGAGGCCATGGCGATGGCGGCGAAAACCTGGCACGGGCGCTGGTGGGAGCTGGGCGGTGGCGGCGGCACGGTGTGGGATTCCATGGCCTACGACCCGGAACTGGACCTGCTCTATTTCGGCGTCGGCAACGGTACGCCCTGGAATCGGGCCATCCGCTCGCCCGGGGGCGGCGACAACCTGTTTCTCTCTTCCATCGTGGCGGTGCGGCCCGACACGGGCGAGTACGTCTGGCACTACCAGACCACACCGGGCGAGTCCTGGGACTACACGGCGACCCAGCATATTATCCTCGCCGAGCTGGAACTCGACGGCGCCATGCGCAAGGTACTGATGCAGGCGCCCAAGAACGGGTTTTTCTATGTGCTGGACCGGGAGACGGGGGAACTGCTGTCCGCCGACAACTACGTCAATATCACCTGGGCCACCGGCGTGGACATGGCGACCGGGCGACCAGAGGAAGTGCCCGGTGCGCGCTACCTGGACAAACCCTTCCTGCTCTTTCCCTCCTATCTCGGCGGCCACAACTGGCAGCCAATGTCCTACAACCCGGAGACCGGCCTGGTCTACATCCCCGTACTGGACTTCCCGGCCATGTACGGCCAGCCGGAGGACTTCCAGTACAACCCGGGCGTGGCCAACACCGGCGTCCACGGCATCGTCGGCAGCCTGCCGGACGCCCAGGCGGAGCGGGACGCCATGGCCGCGCTGGTGCAGGGACGCCTGCTGGCCTGGGACCCGGTGGCACAGCGCGAGGCCTGGCGCGTCGAGCAGAGCGGCCCCTGGAACGGCGGCACGCTGACCACGGCGGGCAATCTGGTCTTCCAGGGCACGGCGGACGGCAAGCTGGTGGCCTATCGCGCCGACGACGGCCGCCCGCTCTGGGAGTTCGCCACCCAGACCGGCGTGGTCGCCCCGCCCGTCACCTACAGCGTCGGTGGCGAACAGTACGTCACAGTCAACGTCGGCTGGGGCGGCGCCTTCGCCCTGGTGTTCGGGGAGTTCGTGCAGAGCGACAGCCTGCCCAACGTCAGCCGTGTCCTGACCTTCAAGCTGGGCGCCGACGGCGAGCTGCCCCCGGTGGACTGGCGGCCGACAGTCAGCTTCAACCCGCCGCCGCTCGAGGCGGACGCGGAAACCCTGCGCCTCGGTTACAGCACCTACCAGGACGTGTGCATGGGCTGCCACGGCCTCAATGCCGTGTCGGGGCTGCTCATCCCCGATCTGCGCGGCTCCGCCTACCTGCGGGACCGGCAGGGCTGGCACGATGTCGTACTGGGCGGCGCCCTCAGCGAGCGGGGCATGGCCGCCTTCGACGAAAACCTCAGCCGGCGCGAGAGCGAGGCCATCCGCCAGTACGTGATCCAGCAGGCGCACCGGGGCCAGGCCGTGCGCGAGGCGCGCGCAAAGGCCGGCTCCGGCGACCGCGAGTAGGAAACGGCCCCCGCCGGCGGACGCTGCCGCAAGCCTGATTTTCGGGCGCCGCGCACCACGCGTGTGCGCCCTGCCTCGGGGCCCGGCCATCACCCCCTAGAAATTTTCTGAAGATTCAACGCCAGGTTACTGAATAACAACTATTTTTATTCTTCTTCCGCCGATTGGCACCGCTTTTGCTTCCCCTGTCTCTGACGAGGCACCAACGCTTGTAACCTCGGCAGGCTACAACTGTGGGTGCTATCTCGCCGGGCTCATGGAGGAATCGACAGGATGACCCCACCAGACACGTGTTCGGTCAATCTGCCCGACGGCGGCCGCGCGACTTTCGAGGAAATGCAGCAGTACGGAGAAACGCTGCAGGCGTTCATCCGCGAACAGGAAGAGAAACTGACGGACATCGAGGACGCCCGCCGCCACAACGAAATCATCGACTACCTGCACACTGCTCGCCGACGGTTACAACGAGCAACTGCGGCGCTTCAGGGCCGCCCAGGCGCAGCGCCAGAACGCAGTTGTGATTCTGTGGGGACCGCCGCCCGAGTAAGACGCTCTGGAAAGACGCCCTAACAGGACCTGCCGCAAACACAAGGCCGCGATGCGACCGTCGTTCTACAAAGCCGGAGCCTGAGAGCTTTCGCCAGATAATGGCGGACACCCGGCAGTGCCCCGCCGCATAAGGCAAGCTACCAGTTGAAATCGAACCGGGCGGTGAAGCTTCTGCCATGGCCCGGCAGTCGCTCGCCGACAGCGATATCCGGATTGCCGCGCACCCGATTGACACCGGCCAGGTGATCTTCGTAATTTTCGTCAAACAGGTTGTCGATGCCGAGGCTGAGCCTGGCCTGCTCTGCCAGTTGCAGGGACCCTTTCAGGTTCACCAGGACATAATCATCGCTTGTGAGCTCGCCGTTGGTTGCGGATACGTTGTCCTGCTCTGCATAAAGAAACGTCTCGAGGCTCAGACTGAACTGATCACCCAGGTAATTCAGGCTCGTGAACGCGTTGGGTGCGGCGACTCTGTAGAGGTTGTCGTCGATGTCATCGCGCTCCCCTCGTACGATATTGACCACCCCTTCCAGGGCCCAGCGCTTCGCCATTGCATAACGCCAGTCGATGTCCGCGCCGTAAAACACCGCGTCCACATTGTTGAATTGCAGCGGCGGCGCATTGCCGGTGCCGTTGGCGGCGTTCATCATGTCGACGAACATCACCGCCGGCATGGGCGCGGCGGGCGTGCCCTGGATGTAGTCATTCACTCGCCGGTAGAACAGTCGCGGCGAGGCGAAGAAGCTGCCGTGTTGCCAGTCGATGCCCACCTCCACCTCGTGCGCGACCTCAGGGTCCAATCCCGGGTTGCCGACATAGGTCCGGCCATCCGCCAGGCCGGCTGTCGCCTGTAACGGGAGCCAGAGATATCGCTCCTGGTGGGAGGCCGAACGGCTCTTGCGGGCCACACCCGCATAGAGCACCGCGCCGGGCGCGGCGGGATAGTACGCCTTCAGCACCCAGTCCACGTTGTTGTCATTGCGCGAACGGTCGGCGTTGTTGAACGTATCGCGCAGCGCCACGGCGGGGGGCATGCCCATCACCGCGGGTGTAGCGTCCACCGGATCGGCGTTCGTGCTCACCCGGTTGTAGCGGGCGCCGATTTCCAGCGTGACGCCGGAGTCGAATTGCAGCTCTCGCTCCGCGTACACACCGACCACGCGCCGTTCGGCGTCGTTAAAGTTGTCCACGAAAAACGCAGGATTCTCCGGGTTGTCGATCCGGGAGTTGTGCCGCGCGTCATGGCCGTCCACCCCGAAGCGCCAGCCGGCTGTCGAGAGCTGCAGCGCGAAGCCGACATTCCTCGCGTCCGCGATATTGCGGCGAAACATGGCGCCCGCCATGGGCGGTGTGCGCAAATGGAAATTGCTCATGCCGTGGTCGATGTTACTGCCGTAGAGCCTGGCTTCCAGCTCCATCGACTGGCCCTCGAACTTCCAGCCGAGCCGATACAGATCGGCATCGATGAACTGGATATCCATGGGCAGCGCCGCGGTACCCGCATCGCCGGTCTCGTTGCGGGCATAGTCGATCTGCAAGGTGTGGGAGCCGCGGCGAAAACCGTAGCCCAGGTCGTAGCGGTCGCGCCGGTATTCGCTGGGTTCAATCTCCCCCTGCGAAAACTCGGCGTCGTCGCCGCCCTCGCCAAGACCGGAGAGCTTCAGGCGATGGCTGTCGTTCGCCAACACCAGCGCCGCACTCGCCAGCCATCCGGCGTTCACCGTCTGATAGCCGGTCCGCGCCCGTCCACTGAAGGCACCTTCGGGGTCGGCGAACTCGCCGCTCCAGGTGCTGGCATTGACGGCCCCGCCAATGGTTTCCTGGCCGGCACTGACCGGCGCAATGCCCCGGTAGACCTCGAGCGTCTCCAGGTTCGCCGCGGGGGCGTAGGACAGCGGCGGGTCCATCCAGTTGGGGCCTCCGGGACTGATCACGGCACCATCAACCTGCGAGCTCACCCGGAAACGGGACATCCCCCGGTACTGGGCCATGCCGGTCAACGGCCCATTGCTGACCACGTTGGCGCCTGCCACCTTGCGCAGAAGGGCCGCCGAATCCGGTGACACGTCGACCGTCTCACTCAACTCGATGACCCGGCTATCCAGGTCACCGCGAACCACTATTTCCTCGATATCGGCCCTCTCGATATCAGCCTTCTCGATATCGGCACTTTCCGACGCGGCACCCGTCGTCGACGGCCCCATAGCCAGCACCAGGGACACCACACACAGCGCCGCGCGATCTTGAATCGATACAATCATTGTCGTCATCTCTGTAGCAATGCACACCCGCCAGGTCGCGCGGCCGTTTGCGGCCCCGCGGTGTACAGGCAGTATGCGAAATCAGAATATCCGGCGGACGCCACGGCCGCTGGCCCGGCGTCTCCGGAGCGTCTTCAGTCAGGACAACAGGTGGGGCGGGGCGCGGGATTTGTAGGGGAAGTCGGGGACGAGGCCCGGGGACACCAATCGCGGCCTCAGCCAGGCGCCGACCACCACCTCCGGCGGAGCCGTCGCCGCCAGCGCCGCGATGAGGTAGAGCCCGCCGAAGCCGCTGCCCAGATCACAGTGCTCCGGCATGGCGGCGGCACCGCCGTCGGCATCCGGCCCGGCTCCGTGGTCGTGATGGTGCTGGTGATGACCCGTGTCCTGCGCATCCAGCAGCGCGGTCAATACCGGCTCGGCACCCGGACACAGCGACAGGTACCAGCCCTGAGCGACATTGCTGGGCATGTAGCCGACGGGAACCAGCACACGCAGCGCCATCGCCGCACAGGCCAGCCATACAGCGGTGCGTCGCGGGTTAGTTCGGGCGAATGGGCGGAGCATGTTTGCAGGCTATCACAAACGGCGGCGTGCCTTGATGATTTTCAGGATCTCCCTGTCGGTCGCCCCGCTCCGCATCTCTCACCGGTCTTCGGGATTTTCGGCAAAAGAATGTGCACTTTGCTGCGGGCCGTTCAGGCGTTCGTAGCGCACGAGTATTAAAACCTGCAGCCTCCTGCCTGCCCGTGTGGACTTCATCTCACACCGGCAATTCTCCAGGCACACTGATATGTCCAAGCAGGTCTATATCGACGACGCCGAATCCAGGCTGTCGCAACTACTGAAAAGGGTAGAAGCGGGCGAAGAGATCGTCATCGCCCGCAGTGGACGCCCTGTCGCAAGGCTCACAGCCGTCGCTCAGCCCTCAGGAACGCGCATTCTGGGCAGGGGGACAGCGGGCAATTTCGATTGCCGGAAGATTTCAACGATTCGTTGCCACAGAGCCTCTCGGATACAACTGGCACATCAAATTCCTGTTAGTGAGCAGGCTGGCTGTGGGACTTATCCGCCCCGAGCGCGGGGGAACCCCAGAAAGGCGTGCCGGGGATAGCGTTGGTGAGGGCGCAACGCGGGAAAATCGCGAATCTGATCCTGCTGCATGGCGACAAAGAGTGCCGGTAAGGTATACTAACCCGGTGCGCGATCAGCAACGTGACGGGCGCGAATTAGTGGCTCATTCAATAGTGAGTAGTGGCAACTCATGGCTCGCTCCTGCTTTTATAGTGGGGTTTGTACCGGTCCGGGCCATATTATTTATACAAAGTTGTAACGAGGTGTGACACTGATGAAAAATAACTCTCTTGCAGCAAGCAACAGCCATCTCAAGCAGGGGAATGCGAGTGAACGCCTGGCTATCAATCTGGCGACTTCCACCGCTGTGGAGACGGGAAAACCGGCAGCTACCTATATAGAACGCTTCTATTTGAGTCATGACAAGAAGCTCACATCCCAGAGCTCGCCACTATCTCGGAAAAAATCTTCTGCATAGGGAGGTAGTCTCCCGTATGTCCAAGATGAATGGCCTCGATATAGAGTTCCTTGTTTTTCTCCAGCACACTGAAGTCCAGCAGGGGCTGACCGGCCTGCAGAGCCATTATCGTAGCGAGAACACGGGCGAGACGGCCATTACCTTCACGAAACGGGTGGATAAGTATGAATTCAATATGGCAGACCGCCAATGCCCGATATAGCGCCTCTGTGTCCATTCTCGTACAGGGGGTGTAGCGTCGCAAGCAATCGCGCTCAAACTCTTGCATGAGTTTGGGGACTAGATGCGATGCCGCGAAGAGAAAATGGCCCTTCGACATATTTACGGTTCGATACTTACCCGCCCAATCATAGATCTCACCCAACCACAGCCGATGCCATTCGCAAATGTCGCCCTCGGTAATCGTTTGCGTAACCTCGATCTCTTCTAAAAGTCGTTCCTGAAGTTTTACAAGAAGGTCAAACTCCAGTTTTTCGATAGATTCCGGATCAGTAATCCTCAGCCGGTTGCGCAGCACCTGGTTTTCCGAGCCGGGTTGATACTGCCCTTCCGTCGATTGAGTGGTATCGTAACGATCAGCCATCTTCTATTCGCTGCAACCCCGTTTGACTATAGCGATACCTTGCGCTGCCGAACGTGAAAAAAATAGCGCCTTCACGAGACTCTACAGACTCTGGCTGGACATTGACATCAAGCCCTCCGGGCAGCAGGCAGGCGCTTATCGGCAGAAATTTAACATTGGGGCAAATTTGTACGCATGTTGATGCCAAGCATAATTGGGGACTATTCGCTATTAAATAGCCGCTCTTATTGCCTTAACCCACTGTTTTTATAGGATTTAATAAAAATATTTTGGCGGAGAGGGAGGGGTTCGAACCCTCGATACGTTGCCGTATACACACTTTCCAGGCGTGCGCCTTCGACCACTCGGCCACCTCTCCGTGAGGCCGCGCATCATACCATATGGTCCGGGCCACGCCACAGCGCGCCCCATGGGCGGACACCCTGTTTCCGGGCCCCTACTGCCGGTCCAGTCGCGGCAGGGGTTGCGCCTCCCGCCGGGTGCTGCGCAGGGGATTGATATCGAGTCCCCCGCGGCGAGTGTAAAACCCCTGCACTTCGAGCAGCTCCGGCTCGAAATGCCGCTGGATATCGACAAAGATGCGCTCGACGCACTGTTCGTGGAACGCACGGTGGTTGCGGTACGCCAGCAGGTAGCCCAGCAGCGCTTCGCGGACCAGCGGCGACCCGCGGTAGCGAATCCACAACGAGGCCCAGTCGGGCTGGCCGGTCACCGGGCACAGTGACCGGAACAGATGCGTGTAGAGAGTTTCCTCAACGCTGTCCCCTGCCAGCGTTTCCAACATGTCGGCTTGCGGCGCTGCATCCGGCACCGGAACCGGCAAGCCGTCGAGACAGTCGCCTGGCAGCGTCCCGCCGGCCAGCGAGGGGTCGTCGGGCGGGCACAAGGCGAGTGTCACTGCGGCGCCGATCACGCCGGCGAGATCGCGACACACCGTATCGCGCAGCGCCTCTTCCGAGGCAAACGCCGCGTTGTTGAGGGAGTTCAGGTAGAGTTTCAGCGACTTGGACTCGACCATGCAGGGGCTGTGCGCGGGGACGGTGAGGCGGCCGACGCGGGCCACCGGCGCGCCCTCCCCGTCCAGCCAGGATAGCTCGTAGAGATGCCAGAGATCGCAGCCGAAAAAGGGAGGAGTGTCTTTCAGATCAAGCTTCCCGCGTCCCTCGCCCCGCGGGATCGGATACAACACCTGCGGCGCGTAGCGATCGACCACCGGGCTGCTTTCGCCCAGCAGCCATCGGGGGCCACCCTCGTCGCGCACGGCCTACTGCCTCAGCCGCGTGCCCGAGTTGAGCAGGTGCATGCTGAAAATAAAGGCGCCGGCGGTAAACAACGTGATCATGCCGAAGGCCACCGGCAGACTGACATCCGATACCCCGAGTACGCCGTAGCGAAAGGCATTGACCACGTAGACCAGCGGATTGAGTTTCGAAACACCGGCCCAGAAGTCCGGCAGCAGTTCCATCGAATAGAATACGCCGCCCAGGTAGATCAGGGGCGTCAGAACAAACGTCGGCACGATGGAGATGTCGTCGAAATTGTTGGCGTAGACGGCGTTGATAAAGCCCGCCAGGGCAAACAGGGTCGACGTCATCAGCACGATCGTGACGACGACGAAATAGCTGTGGATATGCAGACGGGTGAATAACAATGAAACCAGCGTCACGACGAGGGCGACCAGCAACCCGCGCGTCACACCGCCGAGCACGTAACCCATGAGGATCACGTAGTTCGACATCGGCGATACCAGCAGCTCTTCGATACTGTGGTTGAATTTAGCGCCGAAAAAAGATGACACCACATTGGAGTAGGAGTTGGTGACAATGGCCATCATGATGAGGCCCGGCACCACGAACTGCATGTAGCTGAAACCGTCCATCTGGCCGATGCGCGAACCGATCAGCGTGCCGAAAATCACGAAATACAGGGACATGGTAATGGCCGACGGCAGCAACGTCTGCATCCAGATGCGCAGGAAGCGGCGAATCTCCTTGCGCACGATCGTCATGAAGGCGATCCACTGTTCCGCCGGGCTCATGTGTTGCCCTCCACGAGACTCACGAACATCTCCTCGAGCCGGTTGGCGCGATTGCGCATACTGCTGACATGGATGCCGTGGCCGGAGAGCGCCTCGAACACCTGGTTGATATCTTGCCCCTTGTCCACCGCCACCTCCAGGGTATGTTCGTCCACGCGGTGCACCGGAAAACCGTCGATCACGAGATCGTTCTCGACTTCTTCCCTGCAGTCGAGGATGAACACTTCACGGTGCAACTGGCGCAGGAGCTTGCGCACGGAGGTGTTTTCCACGATCGCGCCGCGATTGATAATGGCGATATTGCGGCAGAGCGCCTCCGCCTCTTCGAGATAGTGGGTGGTCAGGATGATCGTCGTGTTCTCGGCATTGATCCGCTTCAGAAAATCCCACATGGACCGGCGCATCTCGATATCGACGCCGGCAGTGGGTTCATCGAGGATGAGCAGCCTCGGCTCGTGAACCAGGGCCCGGGCGATCATGAGGCGTCGCTTCATGCCACCCGACAGCATGCGTGACTGTACGTCGCGCTTGTCCCAGATCCCGAGCGCTTTCAGGTACTTTTCGGCGCGCTCGCGGGCGAGTGCGGGCGGCAGGCCGTAATACCCGCCCTGGTTGAACACCACATCGAAGGTTTTCTCGAACTGATTGAAATTGAACTCCTGGGGCACGATGCCGATGTTCTTCTTGGCGGCGGGAAAATCCTCGTCGATATCGATGCCGAAGACTTTCACCGTGCCCGACGTCTTGGCGATCAGCGAGCAGATAATGCCGATGGTGGTGGATTTGCCGGCGCCGTTGGGGCCCAGCAGGGCGAAAAAATCGCCCTGGGAAACCGCCAGGCTGATGCCGCTGAGGGCCTCCAGGCCCCCCGAGTAGGTTTTCCTCAGGCCTTCAATTTCCAGTGCGGGAATCATTGATGTGTGTAATTGTCTCGAATCAAGCCCGCGATTGTACTCGCATTCACGCACTGAAACGACTCCGCCTGAGGGTAGTGTCTCAGTTTGGATTCGCTGCGCGAGCTTGGGTTGGGTGTGGCCAACTGGAACCGTGTGGCGACAGGACGTCGCCACCCGAGCCTGGCCAGGGATGGCCGCTTTTTGGCGTGTTCCAGTTGGCCACACCCGACCCAAGCGATCTTAAAAGAGTAGAAATAGAACCCGAGTCACTGCTCGCCTGTCACGGGGCTTGACTGGGTGACACCCGCTACCTAAAATGCGCGCCTCTCGCCTGAGAGCTCTGTGTCCCCTTCGTCTAGTGGCCCAGGACCCTGCCCTTTCACGGCAGTAACAGGGGTTCGAACCCCCTAGGGGACGCCATTTTGTTTATCGCGCTTTAATATGGGCGCCGTTCCCGTATCACACGCTCACTCACCCGCGTTCCCGTCCCTGTCCAGCCGGATCGACAGGCTGTTGATACAGTAGCGCAGGCCCGTCGGCGCCGGACCGTCCTCAAATACATGGCCGAGATGCGCGCCGCACTTGCTGCACATGACCTCCGTGCGAATCATTCCGTGACTGGCATCGCGCGCCTCCTCGACAACGTCCTCCGTCGCGGGCCGGAAAAAACTGGGCCAGCCGCAGCCAGAGTCGAACTTGGTGTCGGAGAGAAACAGGGGTTCGCCGCAACAGCGGCAGTGGTACACGCCCTCTTCCCTGCAGTCCCAGTACTCGCCGCTGTAGGGCCGCTCGGTACCCTTCTCGCGGCACACATGAAATTCCTCGGCGCTCAACTTGTCGCGCCAGTACTCGTCGTCTCGCATGCGCGTACACTCTCGCTGGATCGTCTATCGCGCACAGCGTACACCAGCCCCGCCGCGCGCTCTACAGGTTACCAGTCAGTTTTCAGGCATACCCACGCGGTACAGGACCCGGTCATCGTAGCCGGTATGGACCGTGCGCAAACCGCTCAGTTGTGCGTCCAGTTGCGGGTCGTCCGTGTCGACCAGCAGCGGGCGCCCATCCAGTCCGCTGATCTTCGATTTCGCCGCCACGATCACCAGGTTGTCAATGCCGACCGCACGGATCACCGCGGGCGAGAACTGCTGGTTGCCGCGTCCGAAAACGTGGCCCTGCCCGCCGATCACCGTGACCAGGATAGCGGCGCCGTCCGGCTGGGCGGCAAGAATCCCGAGCAGTGTTTTCTCGTTTGCATCGGAGGCCAGCAGCTCCCCGTCGCGCACCGCGTCGACACCCAGCAGGGTATTGGGCAGGTCGAGTTCGCGCATGACGGCGGCCGTCGTTGAGCCGGGTCCGATCAGGTAGGTGCGCCCGGGCTGCATCTGCTCCACGAACCAGGCCGCGAACTCCGCCGCCGCCAGCTCCGGATCCTCCTTGCCGCCCACTTTCGTGTGCTGCAGAAAGTGGCCCTCGGCGGGCACGCGCAATTCGCCGTGGAAGCGGCTGCGAACCACGTCCTGCCGAAACGCCTCTTCGTCGATGTCGCGCACCTCTTCCACGCGCAGGTCCACCAAGCCGCCACGGGCCAGTTGCAGCAGCAGTTCTCCGGCCGCTTCCGGTGATACCGCAAACACGCCGGAGTGCATCTTCACACCGGCGGGTATGCCCAGTACCGGCACCTCGAGCCCGACCTCATCGCAAATGTCGCGGGCGGTGCCATCCCCGCCGGCAAACACGATGATATCGACGCCCGCCTCCAGCATGGCCCGGGCCGCCGCGCGGGTATCGGCAGCGCTACTGGGCACCGCCTGCGGATCGCCCGCCACCTCGTGGGCAAGTTCGAGCTCGCGCAGCACGCTCTCGCCCATATCCCCTCCCCAGCAGGTGAAGTGCAGCCGCCGCTGCTCCGGTCGCAACATTTGCAGCGCCCTTGTGACGCGCTGCGCCGCGCGGGCGGGCATACGGTCGCCACCGGCGGCGAGTTCGCGCAGGGCCTCGCCATCGCTGCCCTTCAGGGCAAGGCTGCCGCCGAGGCCCGCCAGGGGATTGACGACAAGTCCGATATGCAGGGCCCCGCTCACGGTTCGAGGGTCTCCGGCGAATACTCGCAGCCCAGCGCATGAACCAGCGCCCGCGCCTCCGGTCCCAGCCGGCCGCAGACCCGGGAGGCGGCCAGCTCACGCCGCTGCCGATAGTCGCGGCGCAGCAGATCGAAGCGCTCCCGCGCCTCTAACCGGCCGGCGCCCGCAATCGCACCGCGCAGCAGCGCGTCATCGCGCAGAATGTCGTAGCGCGCCCGCAGCAGAAAACGCACCAGAGGGGCATCGGACAGACCTTCGGGTACCGCGACAGCCGGCGGGGCGCCGGGCGTGGCGCCTGTTCCCTCAGGCGGTACAAAACCGAAGTGCCCGGCCAGGGCCTGGCAGATCATGCGCGAGGCCAGCCATTTGCCGTCCAGGCTGTAACCGGCGATATGGGCTGTACCCAGCGCGACCCTGTCGAGCAAGGGCGGATCGATGTCGGGCTCGCCCTCCCACACATCCAGTACCACCCCGGGCCCGCCGCGCTCCCCGAGGTGTTGCAGCAACGCGCGATTGTCCACTACCGGACCGCGACTGGTGTTGATCAGCAGGCTGCCGGTTCCGATATGCCCGAGCGCGGCGCGGTCGATCAGGTGCTCGCTGGGCCACGGCGCCTCGCGGGTGAGTTCGCAGTGCAGGCTGACAATATCGCAGCGCAGCACCTGCGACAGATCGGCGGCATGGGCCACTTCGCCTTCCGGCAACCAGGGATCGTAAACGCAGTAGTCGATACCCAGCGCCGCAAGGCGCCGCGCCAGGGCCGTGCCCACGCGGCCGCCGCCGACGATGCCCACCCGGGCGCCTTCGAGCAGGCGCTCCAGCGTATCCCCGATCGCTGCGATGGCGGTCAGCACATATTCCACCACCGCGTTCGCGTTCGAGCCGGGAGCATGGGCGAACCCGATGTCGGCACTCTCCAGCCAGGACCGGTCGACATGATCGAAACCGCTGGTGGCCGTGCCGACAAATGCCACGGGGGTGCCGGCCAGCAGACTGCCGTCGACGCGAGTGACCGAGCGCACCAGCAGGGCATCGGCGCCGTCCAGATCGGCGCGCCGCAGCCGGCGCCCGCTGCAGCGGCGCACATCGGCCTCCGGGCCCAGCAACTGCTCCAGACCGGGAATGTTTTCGTCCGCCAGCACCCGTACAGTCAAAGCGGCAGCTTCAGGTCGAGTTGCCGCGGCGACGCCGCGGTGCCGAACTCACGGCACAGTGCGCGGTAGAAGACATCCGCCCGCGGCGGCAGGCCGGTGCGCTGCCAGTACAGCGCCCGGGACAGAATGCGCCGCCGGAACGACGTCGTGTCCGGTAGGGCGCCACTGACCGGGTCGAGATTGTCCACACTCACCCGGAACTGCCAGCCGCAGGCCAGGGAAAAGAACCATTCCAGGGCCTGCGGTTTATCCTCCACGGATTCGAAAGCACGTTGCCCGGGTGTACTGCGGTCCCCGCCGGTATACCAGTAGCCGAAGTCCTCCTGTCGCCGGCGCGCCCGGCCCGCGATACACCAGTGGGCGGTCTCATGGAGCGCACTGGCAAAGTAGTCGGCCCGATAACAGAGCCTGTGTTCCTCACCCTCGCGCTGTGCGGGAAGGTACACGGGTTCCACCGCGCCACCGCGCAGTCGCGTGTTGTACTGCTGCCGGAAACACCTCTCAAAGACGCGCTCCAGCCGCGTACTGCTGAACCTGTCGCGCTGCTCCCGGCACAGAGACGCGGCCAGGGTCACGCACCCTCCCCGAGCTTGCGCAACAGGTAGAGGTACGTCTCCTCGCTGTGTTCCTGCCGCAAGAGCTCGTGGCCCAGGAAGCGGCAGAACTGCGGGATATCGCGCGTCGTCGAGGGATCCGTGGCCAATACCTGGACGGTCTCGCCCACCCGGATGTCACGAATCATTTTGTGCAGCAGCATCACCGGTTCGGGACAGTAAAGACCGGTGGCGTCCAGAATATGATCGGGCACGATGCTCATCGATAAATGGTATCAGCTGTCGAGCAGGCGCGCCGCGTCGCGGCTGGGCACCAGATCCCACTGCTCGCTTTCCGATTCGTAAAGCAGCCGCACGTCACCGGCATCCAGTTGTCCTTGCAGACGCTGTACTTTCTCGTCGAGGCTCAGCTCGCGGTTGCCGTAATCGGTTCCGTCACGAGTTACATACTCTTCCAGCAGCGCGCGCAACAGCCCGGCGCCCAGCCGGGACGGCGGCACTTCCACGTAATTCGCCACAACGCCGTCACCTTCCTTCTGGTCAACCCCGATGCGCGTTACTATACGTCCCTGAAAGGCCGTTGTGGAGCAGGGATAGTGCAGACGTCGTATATCGTCACATTCGTCGGAGATGACCGCCCGGGACTCGTGGAGGAACTTTCGCGGACAATCGAGAACAACGGGGGCAGCTGGCAGGAAAGCCGGCTCGCCCAGCTCGGCGGCCAGTTTGCGGGACTGGTGCGTATCTCCGCGCCCGAGGAGAATCACGCCGCGCTGCAGCACGACCTGTCGGCGCTGTCCGCCGGCGGCCTGAGTGTTCATCTCACTCCCTCGGGTACCCCGCAGACGGCTCTCGATGGTCGCGCCGTCACCCTGACTGTGATCGGACCGGACAGGCCGGGGATCGTGCGGGAAATCTCGCGCGCACTGGCCGCGCGCGGCGTCAACGTCGTGGAGATGGACAGCGAGGTCGTCAGCGCACCGATGAGCGCTGAAATGCTGTTTCATGCGCGCATACAGGCGCTGGTTCCGCCGTCGACAGACATGGCCGCGCTGCAGATTTCACTCGACGAAATCGCCAACACGATGGCCCTCGAGGTGGATATCGAATCGGCAGCGGCCGTCGACTGAGGCGCCGCGGGTTCAGTCGTCCCGCGCGCGGCGGATCAACCAGCGCAAACCGATCCAGAGGCCCGCGACCGCGGCGGCGAGCGCGATGACCAACCCTGTCGCCAACAGCGTGGCGATAAACAGTTCGAGCATTTCCTCACGCGGTATGTCGAACTGTTCGATGGCGGCCCACAGCAGAACCGCCATGGCCGCGAGACCGAGCAATATCGTGCGCAGGTAGCGCCGCCGATTGCCGCTCACGCCGGCAGCCTACTGCTCGCCGCGGGGGGCGGACGCCGGTACCACCGGCGTGTCGCAGTGCACGTCCATGTTCTGCGCCCGATGGCGCAACGCATGATCCATCAGCACGATGGCCAGCATCGCCTCGGCAATCGGTGTCGCGCGTATTCCCACACAGGGATCGTGCCGTCCATGGGTCGCCACCTCTGTCGCATTGCCGTCAATATCGATGGTTGCGCCGGGTTGGCGGATGCTGGAAGTCGGTTTGAGCGCCAGACTGACGGTGATGTCCTGCCCGCTGGAAATCCCTCCCAGCACACCCCCGGCGTTGTTTCCGACAAACCCCTCGGGCGTCAGCAGGTCGCGGTGCTCGCTGCCGTACTGGGACACCACACTGAAGCCGGCGCCAATCTCGACGCCCTTGACGGCGTTGATCCCCATCATGGCCCCGGCGATGTCCGCGTCTAGCCGGTCGAATACGGGCTCGCCCAGTCCCGGCGGCACGCCGCTGGCCTGCACGTTGATGCGCGCGCCGACCGAATCACCGCGTTTATTGAGATCGGCCATGAAAGCCTCCAGCTCGGGCAGTTTGTCCGCGTCGGGGCAGAAGAACGGGTTGGTCTCCACCAGATCCCAGTCGAGGTTCTGTGCGGCGATGGGGCCGAGTTGCGCGAGATAGCCTCTCACATGAATACCGTAGTGAGTGGCCAGGTATTTCTTGGCGATCGCGCCCGCCGCCACGCGCATGGCAGTTTCGCGCGCGGAAGAGCGCCCGCCGCCGCGGTAGTCGCGCATACCGTATTTCTGGGTATAGGTATAATCCGCATGGGCGGGACGGAAGCGGTCTTTGATGTCGGAATAATCCCTGGAGCGCTGATCGGTATTCTCGATCAGCAGCCCGATCGGCGTGCCGGTGGTCACTCCCTCGAACACGCCGGAGAGGATGCGCACCTCGTCCCCTTCCCGGCGTTGTGTCGTGAAACGGGAGCGGCCCGGTTTACGGCGGTCGAGATCGCTCTGCAGGTCCGAGGCGGCCAGCGGCAGCCCCGGCGGGCACCCGTCGACCACGCAGCCGAGGGCCGGGCCGTGACTCTCGCCAAAGCTGGTTACCGTAAACAGTTTGCCAATGCTGTTGCCCGCCATGGTGCTCTCGTGTGAAACGCGCCCGCCGCGCGCTATTATAGGCCTATCGACGCCAGCTTTCGCTGTAATCCTGCCATTCGCGTGCCGTCAACACGCAGACCCCCTCCCCGCCGTGTTCAAAGTCCACCCAGGTAAACGGCACCCCCGGATAAGCCTCTTCCAGGGCGGGCCAGCTCGCTCCCAGCTCCAGGACGAGCAGCCCGTGCTCTGTCAGATGTTGGCCAGCCCCCGCCAGAACGCGGTGTGCCAGTACGAGGCCATCGCGCCCCGCCTCCAGCGCGAATCGGGGTTCGGCGCGATATTCCGCGGGCATGGCGGCCAGGTCCGCGTCGTTGACGTAGGGCGGGTTGCACAGGATCAGGTCGTAACGGCGCTCTTCCAGTTTCTCGTAGAGGTCCGACCGCAGAATCTCCACCCGTCCCTCGAGACCGTGCAGTGCCGCGTTGCGGTGGGCCAGGTCGAGCGCGTCTTCGTCGACATCGATAAGGTCGACCCGCGCGCCGCCACAATAGACCGCGGCGGCCAGGCCGATACACCCGCCACCGCAGCACAGATCGAGAATGCGTTCCGGCGCGGGGCCGCTGTACCAGGGTCGGAAACCGTTCAGAATCAGCTCGGCGATGGGTGAACGCGGTATGAGGGCACGCCGGTCACAGTGAAACGGCAGGCCGGCGAACCAGGCGCGACCCGAGCAGGTAGGGCAGCGGAACGCGCTCCGCGATGCGCCTGCGCAGTAGCGAGTCGATCCTGGACAGGGCCGCGTCGTCGAGTGGGTGCGCCAGCGTGGTCGCGTCCGCGTCGGGTGGCAAGTCCGCGACGGCAAGTACGAGCTGCACCGCTTCATCCCACGCATTGTCGGTGCCGTGACCGTAGTAAAGAGAGGCATTGCTCAGCGCGTTGCTGCAGTGCTGCAACGCCTCGCCGACCGTTCGCGGGCGGGCTTCCTGTTTTTCTGCGTCTTGCATCGTGCCAGTGTAGCGGATAACAAGGGGACATGAACAACAGGTGGACGTGGCGGTAGGCCGTCGAATCGTGCGTCCCTGTGCAGCTCGTGCAGCCGTCGCTTGTGGCCACACCCCAGTACCCACACAATCCAATCAGAGCGTGGCGGTACCGTAATTGCCTTGCCTGTAGCGTGTTGTTAACATCCATCGGCTCGCTACGAGCTTTTACCGACGGAGTCCGCCTGTGGAAGAGAGTTGGGCCAACATTATCGAAGCGATCGGCGAGGACCTCTCCAGACCCGGACTGGTCGATACGCCCCGGCGCGCAGCCGCCGCGTTTCAGTTCCTCACACAGGGCTACAACCAGTCCGTCGATGACGTGGTCAACAATGCGTTGTTTCCCTCCGACTCCAGTGAAATGATTCTGGTGCAGGATGTGGAACTGTACTCACTCTGCGAACATCACCTGCTGCCATTTATCGGCAAGTGCCACGTCGCCTACATTCCTACCGGCAAGGTCCTGGGTCTGTCCAAGGTGGCACGCCTGGTCGATGTTTTTGCCAGGCGACTGCAGATACAGGAAGCGCTGACTATGCAGATCGCCGAGACCATTATGCGTGTTACCGATGCCGCGGGTGTCGGCGTTATCATCGAGGCGCGGCATATGTGCATGATGATGCGCGGAGTGGAAAAACAGAATTCGATAATGAAAACATCTGCAATGCTCGGCAATTTCCGCAAGGAGCAGAAGACCCGCGAGGAGTTTCTCTCGGTGCTGCAACTGCGGCGATAGGAGGGCGCCTGCCGCGGAAGCCAATCGGCCTGCGCCGCGGGCTGCTAGATTTCCTCTGCCCCCGTCTGCTCGACCCGCAGCAGGGCGACGTGAAGATACTGGCGATCGGACGTTCGCGCCGCGGCGTACACCACCAGCCGATACGCCGGCTCTCCCTCCAGCTTGAAAACCTGGTAGCGCTGCCAATCCTGGCGCCCGTAGAGAACCCGCTGGCCAAACACCCGGTTGGCCCACTGGGCCGGGTGGCCACAGGCGCGACCCTCGCATTTGTACAGCAGTGAACTGTCCAGTTCTTCCGCCACGAGATCCAGCAGCTCCTGCATTACCTCGATCGACGTAAAACCGTCGACGATCTGCCAGGTGTAGCTTGTCAACTCACCCGACAGCCGCTCACTCTCATCGAAATTCCAGGCACCGCGATATTTCTGGATCGCACCGAGCCCGATTTCGTGGTCCACAACCTGCTTCTCGACATGGTCTACCTGCACCGAATGGGGGTATTGGTCGAGTTCGCGCAGTAAATTCGCGGGATCGCCAGGCTTCCGTGACTCCGCCGATGCAAAGGCGACCAGGCATAGCGGCGCCAGCAGAAGTATCCAGGCCCAACGCGCAGCTGTCCGGCTCATGCTGGCACCTCGCCACTGGACAGGAAAGCCAGCATTTTCCTCGACACCTCCGGGGCGCTGTCTTCCATATGAAAGTGGTGACCTCCCGCTACGGACTCCACGCGGACACCTGTGATATGACTGCGTGCATGCTCCTCAAGCCACGTGCGCTGCTCCTCGGCAGTGTCTTGCGCCAGCAAAAACAATACCGGCATGGCCAACGCGTCCAGTACCGCCTGAACCTGCGCTCCGGTAAGTTTGACAGCCGAGGCGCCGCGCAGGCGAGGATCCGTCGTCCAGGTATAGCCGCCCTCGCACTCGCGAAGGTTGCGCCGGACAATCCATTCCGCCGCGCTTTGACTCAAGCCATGGGACGCCCGGCTGGCAATCGCTTCCGCCAGCGTATCGAACACCCGGTTATCGCGGCCGAGCAGGCGCGCCTTGTCCAGCACCGCCCGGCGCATCTGCTGCGCAAAGGCTCCAGGCGGAACGGGCTCCGGACTGATCGCGTCCAGCATGATGAGATGTGATACACGATCCGCGAACGCGGCGGCCAGCAACGTGCCGATTATGGCTCCGCGTGAATGCCCCAGCAGCGCGAAGCGATCCCACCCCAGTTGGGCGGCGACGCCCAGTATCTCGGGCAGATCGTCCCATATCTGGTAGTTTGCGTCCGCCGAGCGTCGATCACTGCGCCCGTGGCCCGTCAGGTCGAGGGCAACCACGTGGCAGCCGTCCATGAGTGGCGCGAGCCGCGCGAAGCTGGCCGCGTTGTCGAGCCAGCCGTGCAACGCGAGCACCGGGAATTCCCCGGCCTCCCCCCAGGACAGGCCGGCGAGCCGCAGGCCATTGACCTGCCAGCTTTGTTCCGTACCTTCCCGCAGCGCCGCTGCCGCACGCGTCATCGGTTGACCTCGTACCCGGGGGGCATCGCCCAGAATTGAAGACTGCCACAGGCACTGCCGGGAACCCCCATTGACAATGTGGCGAAGGCCCCGGGACTCAGCGAGGGAACAGCGCCTCCCTCACCGAGGTAGTAATCGACCATGTGAGATACCAGTGGTTGATGAGAAACCAGCACAAGGTGGATATCGTCACGCATTGCCTCGGAGTTCTCCTCAAACCACCTCTGTACGCCGGCGACATCCCCGCCGGGTTGAATAGCGGGCAGCCCGGTGTGAGTTACGTTGTCCAGAGCCCGGCAGATCAGCTCCGCCGTGGATGTGGTTCGGACCCAGGGACTGTGGTACACGCGCTCCGGCAATTGCAACACACGGCGCCGGCAGGTCTCCAGAAACGCTGTGGCGCCGCGCTCGACGTCCTGCACGCCCTTTTCGGTCAGCTCCCGGGCGCGGTCGGTGGCGGCTTCCCCTGCCTCGCCATGCCTGAATATCGTGAGAATCATTCTGCCGCGAACTCCCGCCTCCGCGCAAATACCCGGGCATCATACCATTGCCGGCACGCCGAACGGGGACGCGCCCGGCGTGGAGCGCCCGACGGGCCCGGACATTCGGATCAGTCGCTGATTTCCACCAGCAACGCATTCAAGCGCCTGACGTAGGCCGCGGGATCCTCCAGTTGGCCGCCCTCCGCCAGGGTGGCCTGGTCAAAGACAATATTAGCCAGATCGGCGAAGCGGTCTTCGTCCTGTTCCTGGTCAAGCCTTGCCGAAAGTGGATGTCCGGGATTGATCTCCAGAATGGGTTTGGTATCCGGCACCGGCTGTCCCGCTGCTTCCATGATGCGTCGCATCTGTGAACCCATGTCGAAATCCCCAACGACGAGACAGGCGACCGAATCAGTCAGGCGGCTGGTTGCGCGCACGTCACTGACACGGTTTTCCAGAACCTTGCGCAAACGCTCCAGCAGAGCTTCAGGACTCCTTCGCCACCTTTTCCTGCTCTGCCTTGTCCTCGTCGGTTTCGGCGTCAAGATCCAGCGATCCGCGTGCAACGTCCTGAAACTGCTTGCCCTCGAACTCCTGCAGGTGGTTCATCAACCAGTCATCGATGCGGTCGGACAGCAGCAGCACCTCGACCCCCTTTTTGCGGAAGACTTCCAGATGAGGGCTGCTTTTTGCCGTCTTGAAGTTGTCGGCCACCACGTAATAGATCTTGTCCTGCTTTTCCTGCATGCGGGAAACATAATCTTCCAGTGACTGGTCCTGCTTTTCATCGTCCGTGTGAGTCGTGGAAAAACGCAGAAGTCTGGCAATCTTCTCCTTGTTGGCAAAATCCTCCGCCGGCCCCTCTTTCAATACCTGACCGAACTCCTTCCAGAACGTGGCGTATTCCGACTGGTCTTTCTTTTTCGCCATTCGCGCCAACAGGTCGAGTACACGCTTGGTCAGCGCGCTGCGCATGGCGTCGACCGCGGGATCCTGCTGCAATAATTCGCGGGAAATATTCAGACTCAGGTCATTGGAATCTACAACTCCCTTCACGAAACGCAGGTACAGCGGCAGAAACTGCTCCGCATCATCCATGATGAAGGTGCGCTGCACATAGAGCTTCAAGCCGCGCGTCATTTCGCGATTCCACAGGTCGAACGGCGCCCTGGAGGGAATGTACAGAAGGCTGATGTAGTCCAGCTTGCCTTCGACGTGATTGTGACTCCAGGTCAGAGGGTCCTCGAAGTCGTGGCTGATATGTTTGTAAAATTCCTTGTATTCCTCGTTGCTGATTTCCTTGCGGCTGCGCGTCCACAGGGCGGTCGCTTCGTTGACAGGTTCGTACTCCGATTCTTTCTGCTCCTCCGCGTCGTCGCCCTCTTCTTTCGGAGCGGGAGGCTTCGCCATCAACACGGGCACGGAAATATGGTCCGAGTACTTCTTGATCACGCTGCGCACACGCCACTCATCGGCGAAATCCAGCGCATCCTTGCGCAAATGGAGAATAACCGTGCTACCGCGTGCATCCCTGGGCTTCGCCTCCACGGAAAATTCCGATTCGCCGTGGCTCTCCCACAGTACGCCCTCTTCAGGGGGCTCACCCGCTTTGCGTGTGTGCACCTCGACGCGCTCGGCAGCGATGAAAGCGGAATAGAACCCCACACCGAACTGACCTATGAGCTGGGAGTCCCTCTTTTCGTCACCGGTCAGATTTTCCAGAAACGCCGCGGTGCCGGACCGGGCGATGGTGCCGAGGTTCTCGATGACCTCCGTGCGGTTCATACCGATGCCGTTGTCGGCGATACTGATTGTCCCCGCCTCCTTGTCGACGTCGACACGGATAGCGAACTCCGCCTCTCCCTCCAGCAGGGAGTCGTCGGCGAGTGCCGCGAAACGCAGTTTATCGATGGCGTCCGACGCGTTGGAGATCAGTTCGCGCAGGAATATCTCCCTGTTGCTGTACAGGGAATTGATCATCAGGTGCAGCAGCTGCCTGGCCTCGGTCTGAAAGCCCAGAGTTTCTTTCTTGATGTCCGCAGTCATAGCAATCCTCTCGCGGTTGGCGTTGATTCCTGGCGGGTTTTACCGGCAAACCCTATATGGGGTTCAACACCCTTTTTTCAAGGATACGACGCTTTAAAGCCGGGGCGCGGGTAGACGTTGCAGGAAGCGCTGGAATAACGCTACAGATGCGGCGAGTCGGGGGATCGGGGCATGGTGACGCAAGCCCAGGCGCCGCAATGACGCCAGAGCAACACTACCAGCCGGTAACCTCGGCCAGGCCGGAGCCGATTTCGGCGAGACTGCGCACGGTCTTGACGCCGGCATCCTCCAGTGCAGCGAACTTTTCCTCCGCCGTGCCCTTGCCACCGGAAATAATGGCGCCCGCATGGCCCATGCGCTTGCCCTTGGGCGCGGTAACACCCGCGATGTAGGACACCACCGGCTTCGACACGCTGGCCTTGATATAGGCCGCGGCCTCTTCTTCCGCGGTACCGCCGATCTCGCCGATCATGACAATGGCCTCGGTAGCGGGATCGTCCTCGAACATGGCCAGAATATCCGTAAAGCTCGATCCCGGAATCGGGTCCCCGCCGATACCGACGCAAGTGGACTGGCCAAAGCCCGCGTCGGTCGTTTGCTTTACCGCCTCATAGGTCAGGGTTCCGGATCTGGATACGATGCCCACCCTGCCCGGCAGGTGTATATGGCCGGGCATGATGCCGATCTTGGACTCGCCCGGGGTGATGACACCGGGACAGTTGGGGCCGACCAGGCGTACGCCCAGCTCGTCGCACTTGATCTTTGCCTGCAGCATGTCCAGGGTCGGAATGCCCTCGGTGATACAGACGACCAGCCTGACACCGCCATTGGCTGCTTCCAGAATGGAGTCCTTGCAAAAAGGCGCCGGTACGTAGATAACCGAGGCGTCGGCGCCGGTGTTGTCCACGGCTTCCCGCACGGTATTGAACACAGGCAAGCCGAGGTGCTCCTGCCCGCCCTTGCCCGGCGTAACGCCGCCAACCATTTTGGTGCCGTAGTCGATGGCCTGTTCCGAGTGGAACGTGCCCTGGGAACCGGTGAAGCCCTGGCAGATAACTTTGGTGTTGCTGTCGATCAGTATACTCATTGCGCCGGCCCTCCCGCTGCGGTCACCGCCTGTTGCGCAGCGTCCGCAAGGCTGCTGGCGGCAATGATATTCAGGCCGCTGTCAGCCAGCACCTTGCGCCCCAACTCCGCGTTGTTGCCCTCCAGGCGCACGACGACAGGCACTTCGACCCCTATTTCCTCCACGGCGCCAATGACACCTTCCGCGATCAGGTCACAGCGCACGATGCCGCCGAAGATATTGATCAGCACCGCCTTGACGTTGTCATCCGACAAAATGATCTTGAATGCCTCCGAGACACGTTCCTTGGTTGCGCCGCCGCCCACATCGAGAAAATTGGCGGGAAAACCACCGTACAGGGCCACGATATCCATGGTGCCCATGGCCAGCCCGGCGCCGTTGACCATGCACCCGATATTCCCGTCCAGGGCGACGTAGTTCAGCTCCCACTTTGCGGCGTGGACCTCGCGCTCGTCTTCCTGGCTCGGGTCGTGCATTTCGCGCAGCGCCTGCTGCCGGAAAAGCGCGTTGCCATCCACCCCGATCTTGGCATCGAGGCAGTGCAGGTTACCCTCCTCGGTGATCACGAGTGGGTTGATTTCAATCAGCGCCAGGTCCTTTTCCACGAACATCTGGCCCAGGCCCATGAAGATCTTTACAAACTGCTTGATCTGGTCACCCGACAGGCCGAGCTGGAATGCCAGATCGCGCCCCTGATAAGGTTGCGGCCCGACCAGGGGATCGATGGTGGCGCGCAGTATCTTTTCGGGAGTTTCCTCCGCGACTTTTTCGATTTCCACGCCGCCTTCCGTTGACGCCATGAACACCACGCGACGCGAGCCCCGGTCGACAACGGCGCCGAGGTAGAGCTCTTCGGCAATGTCGGTGCAGGCCTCCACAAGAATCCTGTTAACGGGCTGGCCGTGTTCGTCGGTCTGGTAAGTCACCAGGTTGTTGCCCAGCCATTTAGCGGCGAAATCCCTGATCTCATCGGTGCTTGTCACCAATTTGACACCGCCCGCCTTGCCGCGACCGCCGGCATGTACCTGTGCCTTCACCACCCAGCTGTCCCCGCCGATCTTGTCCGCGGCCGCGACAGCATCCTCGGGGGTATCTACCGCATAGCCCGTCGATACCGGCAGACCGAAGTCGGCAAACAGCTTCTTGCCCTGATATTCATGGAGATTCATGTTGCGTCCTGTTTCATTTATCGCACTGTCTTGATCGGACTCCCACCGCAGGTGATCCAACTAAAATTTAACTGTCGGGGAGTGCACTATCCCCTTGCCAAATCCGCCGGCGCATTCTAACTGCGCTTCTTGCGATTGGCGATATGAATGGCATGTCCATCCACCGCCAGTGCAGCTTCGTGAACCGCTTCCGACATGGTCGGATGGCTGAATACCGTCAGGGCAAGATCCTCGGCACTGGAGCCGAACTCCATGGCGACAACGACCTGCTGCACGAGTTCCGCCGCGGACGGCCCGACGACATGGCATCCGAGCACGCGGTCGGTTTCCGCGTCGGCGATGATCTTGACAATCCCCTCCGCGTCGTTGGCCGCGAGCGCCCTGCCCGACGCCGAAAAGGGAAATACGCCCGTGCGGTAGTCGATTCCCTCGGCTTTGAGCTCCTGCTCGGTCTGGCCCACAGCGGCTATTTCGGGGTGCGTGTAAATCACCGACGGAATACAGTCGTAATTCACCTGTGTGTGTTTGCCGGCGATACGCTCGGCGACCATGATGCCCTCCTCGGATCCCTTGTGGGCGAGCATGGGCCCCCGCACGATATCCCCGATCGCGTAGACATGGGGCGCTTCGGTCTCGCAGTAGTCGTTGACGTAAATGTAACCGCGCTCATCGAGGCTGAGCCCGCTGTCCGAGGAAAACAGTTCCTCCGACGGCGGTTTTCTGCCGACCGAGACAATCAGTTTGTCGAAGGTCTCGACCTGTTCGCCATCCGCGTTGCTGAACGTGACGCGCACGGACCCGTCCACTACCTCGGCCCCCGTCACGCGGGTACCCAGACGGATATCCAGCCCCTGTTTCTTGAAGATCTTCGCCGCTTCCCTGGCGACCTGCGCGTCCGTCATGGGCAGGAAGTCATCCAGCGCTTCGAGCATTATGACTTCCGAGCCGAGCCGGCGCCACACGCTGCCCAGCTCGAGCCCGATGACGCCGGCACCGATAACGCCCAGGCGTTGTGGTACCGCGTCGAGTTCCAGGGCCCCGGTCGAATCGAGAATGTACTCGTTGTCGACGGGCGCCGGCGGAATACCCGCGGGCACGTGGACCCGCCTGCGACGATAACGTCGGCGGCCTCGACCATCCGCGCTTCCCCTTCGGCGCCCGGCGACCTCCAGCCCTCGGCGCCCGCTATCACCCTGCCTTTGCCCTGGATGGAGGTCACGCCATTGTGCTTGAACAGACCGGCAATGCCCGCGGTCAGCTGGTCGACGACATCCTGCTTGCGCTTCTGCATGGCGGCCACGTCTATTGTCGGCCCGTCCAGCTCGATGCCGTGCACGGCGAAGTTGTCCCGCGCCTCGGCGAATTTGTGACTGCTGTCCAGCAGCGCTTTTGACGGGATGCAGCCGACGTTACAGCAGGTACCGCCGAGCAGCACCTTGCCCTTCTTGTCCTGCCACCGCTCCACGCAGGCGGTGTTCATCCCCAGTTGCGCGGCCCTGATGGATGCCACATAGCCGGCGGAACCCGCTCCAATCACTACCACATCGAATTTGTCAGACATTGTCTATTCCGTATCGAAGTTCGCTCGGGCGAGGCGCCGCTGTAGACAAGCGCACCACCGTTTTACAACTGCAGCAGAATCCGCGCGGGATCCTCGATCAGTTCCTTGACGGCCACGAGAAATTGCACCGCCGTCTTGCCGTCAATCAGTCGATGGTCGTAGGACAGCGCCAGGTACATCATCGGCAGGACAACGACCTCGCCGTCGACGGCCATGGGGCGCTCCTGAATCTTGTGCATACCGAGGATACCCGTCTGCGGCGGATTGAGAATCGGCGTGGACAACAGCGAGCCGAAAACACCGCCGTTGGTAATGGTGAACGTACCGCCGGTCATATCCTCGATAGTGAGCCTGTTTTCCCTGGCGCGCTTGCCCATGTCGGCGATCGCCGCCTCCACATCCGCCAGGCTCATGAAATCGGCATCGCGCATGACCGGCACCACAAGGCCGTTTTCCGTGGAGACAGCGACCCCGATATCCTGATAGCCGTGATAGACCACGTCGTCGCCGTCGATCGACGCATTGACCGCCGGATAGCGCTTCAGTGCTTCACAGGCGGCTTTCACAAAGAAGCCCATAAAACCCAGGCGGGTCCCGTTGTGTGTCTTTTCGAACTGGTCGCGGTAGCGCTTGCGCAGCTCCATGACAGCCGCCATGTTGACTTCGTTGAACGTCGTCAGCATGGCGGTTTCCTGCGACGCATGCAGGAGCCGCTCGGCGATCTTCGCGCGCATCCGCGTCATCGGCACGCGCCGCTCCACGCGCTCGCTGGAAGGCCCCACGGGAACGTCATCAACACCCGCACTGCGGGCTTGGGCGCACCTGCCGTCGCTCGCGGCGTGGCGTTATTTCAGAAAGCGCAGGATGTCCTCCTTGGTAATACGGCCACCCTTGCCGCTTCCCTCGATGCGGCTGGTATCGAGGTTGTGCTCCTCCACCAGGTTGCGCGCGGCAGGTCCCAGCCGCTTGTCGCCGTCGCTTTTTCCGCCGGCGGAGTCGGTGGCCTCGGTACCGGCGGAGTTGCGGATGCCTGCTCCCCGTCGTTCGGCTGCCGCGTTTGTCTGCGCCCGGAATCGCCGTCCCCGGAACCAGTATCTCCCTTTTTTTCCGCGGCCGGCTGGCGGTCTTGCCCTCCCCGGGTTCCATGGTGGCCAGCACCTGCTCACTCTGGACGGTCTCGCCCTCCGGCACCTGAATTGCCTTGAGAACGCCGTTCCGGGGCGCGACGACCTCGAGGACTACCTTGTCCGTCTCGATCTCTACCAGAAGTTCATCCCGCGTGACCGGCTCTCCCTCCTTCTATTGCCGTAACCTCGCCATCGGCAACGGATTCGGGAAAGGTCGGCGCTTTTATGTCAATGGTCATGTCCTGATCCTAGCTTCCCCAGGGCATGTCGCCCAGGGCTTCATCGATGAACGCCTGCATTTGTGCCAGATGCAGCGCCATGTATCCCGCCGCCGGAGCGGCCGACGGCTCCCTGCCCACGTAACGCAAGAAGACATCGACCTTGTGCCTGGCGATCACGCGGCGCATATGGTGTTGGCTGGCGTACCAGGCGCCCTGATTCATGGGCTCTTCCTGACACCAGACCGCGTCGGCAACATTGGGGTAATTGGAGAGGATCTCCAGCAATTCGGCCTCCGGAAACGGGTATAGCTGCTCGAGCCTGATAATCGCGATGTGGTCCAGCTGCCGCTACAGCCACGCACCAGCAAGTGCGTAATGATCCTTGCCTGAACACAAATAACGCGCTGCACCTTGTCCTTGTCCAGGTCGTCTGTCTCGTCCAGCACGTTGTGGAAGCGACCCCCGGCGAGCTCCTCGATCGTGGATACGGCCTCTTTGTGGCGCAGCAGACTTTTGGCGACATTACCACCAGCGGCTTGCGCACGGGCCTGATGGCCTGCCGGCGCAGCATGTGAAATACCTGGGCGGGTGTGGTCGGTACGCAGACCTGGATATTGTGCTCGGCACACAATTGCATAAAGCGCTCCAGCCGCGCGGAAGAATGCTCGGGGCCCTGCCCTTCGTAACCGTGCGGCAGCAGCATGGTGAGGCCACACAGCCGCGCCCACTTGTGTTCACCGCTGGTGATGAACTGGTCGATCACAACCTGGGCGCCGTTGGCGAAATCGCCGAACTGGGCCTCCCAGACCACCAGACCCTGGGGCCGGGTGGTGGAATAGCCGTACTCGAACGCCAGTACCGCCTCCTCGGACAACAGTGAATCGTAGATGACACACTCTGCCTGGTCCTCGCCGACACGGCTGCGATGGAATCCAGCGTGTCAGCCGGTCTTCCGGTCGTGCAGCGACGGCATGCCGGTGGGAAAATGTACCCCGGCCGGAGTCCTGGCCAGTGAGTCGCACCGGATAGCCGGACTGCAGCAGCGTGGCGTAGGCCATGTTTTCGGCGAAACCCCAGTTGACGGGCATCGCCCCCGCGGCCATCTTGCGCCTGTCTTCCAGGATCGTTCACCGACGCTGCGA
>JAXHMT010000002.1:0-136334 GCA_034521205.1 Halioglobus sp. | reverse complement strand
GCCGTAACCCGAAGTGCTTGCAAAGCTGTTGTTGCCGTTGGCGGAATCCAGCGTATTGGTGACGGAAATCCGGTCCTGCTCATCCACCAACACCTGCTCCAGTTGCACCTTTACCGGTGCCCGCTGGTAGCTCAGGCTCGACCCGCAGTGTATCCGGTGCGATGCGGAACAGGTCGTCGTCGATATCCCGGCGCTCGGCCCGCACCAGGGAGGCGCTGCCGTCCAGCCGCCAGCGAGGAGCGAGCTGCACGCCGAAATCCAGGTCCGCACCCCAGAAGCGGGCCTCGGTGTTGGCGAAGCGCCAGGGGTGTCGGGGTCGCCGTTGGCGTTGCCGCTCACGGCGATCACCGCCGGGTCAGTGGCCGGCACCCCCTGGATATAGTCATCCACCTCCCGGTAGAACAGCCGCGGCGACAGATGAAAACCGCCGGCATCCACGTCCAGACCCAGTTCCACCTGGTGGGCGGTCTCCGGGTTCGAGGTCCGGGTCGCCGACATAGTTGTTGCCGTCGCCGATGCCGGCGTTGGCCTCCAGCGGTATCCAGAGATAGCGCTCCAGGTACAAGGGGCAAGCGCTCACGGCGGGAGGCCGCCAAGCTCCACGATCATCTCGATCGGTCGATCTGGTAGCGGGTTTTCGATGACCCAGTCCAGATTGATGTCTTCGTGTCTGGCGGTCGCCGCTGTTGAAGCGCTCCCGCAGCAGCCATACCGCCCGCGGGCGGAGTGCCCATCGGCCAGGCTGCGGGATCATCGTCAACCATGCCTGGCCGGCATCGCGTCGACGAACCGCTGCCCGTTGCGGTCTCCACCTGGTGTACGGCCGCACCCAGCTCCCGATACCAGCCGCCGCCGCAGGTGGCGGACCACTGGCCGAAGGCTGGTCAGGGACTACGCTTTCGCTGTCGCGAAAATTGTCGACGAAGAAGGCCGGCACATCCGGATCGGTGACGGTCACGTCGTGGTTCGGCGAACTTGCCCTCGATGCCGGCCTGGAATGTGCCCCGCGCCCAGGGGACTGTTCAGGGACGCCTTGAACCCAGCTCCTCGCTCAAGGCCCGGGCAAAGCGCCTGTCGTCCTCCTGAAACAGGCGGCAGTGGCAACGCGCTGAAATCCGGCGCCGGGCGCAGCAGGAAGTTGCTCATGCCGTGGTCGATCTCCGAGCCGTAGAGGCGGAATTCAAGGCCGGTGTCGCCGATCCGGGTGGTGTAGCGGAGGTTCCAGAGATCGGTATCGAACCCAGTCGATATCCATCGGCAGGGAAGGCGTCCCCGTATCGTCCGTCGCCAGTCGCCGCCAGTCCAGGTCCAGTTCGTGGTCGCCGCGTGCGTAGAATCCGTAACCCAGCCCCCAGGTGTCGCCGGCGGTAGCCCGTCGCTGCACACGGTTCCCCGCGCGGACTCATAGTCCTCGCCGTCATCCCGGCTGCCCAGCAGGTAGAACCGGTGGCTGTCGGAAGCCAAGGCCCGCCATCCCGGCGACGCTGCTGCCGTCGTCCACGGTGCCCGCGCTCGCTTCCAGATCGCCGGTCCAGTCGCCACTGGTCGCCGGCGCTGTATTCCGGTTTTTTCCACCTGGCGGTCACCGCGCCGCCAAGGCCGCCGCCGGTGGCGATCGGAGGGAATGCCCCGCTCCACCACGATCTCCTCCATCGAGGCCGGTGGGAATATGGTGCAGAGGCGGCGCCATGCAGTTCGGGCCCGCCGCCATGTATCAGCGTGCCCGTCCAGCCGCACGTTGACCCAGCGGCCCGCTCATGCCGCGGTACTGAATCTTGCCCTGTGAGGGGCCATTGGCGTTGGCGGCGCCGCCCGGCACCCGCGCCATCAACTGGCTGACATCCCGGTTGAAGCCGGTACGGTCGGGCCGGAATTCGGATCTGCAGAAATTCCCCCGGCGACCCACCACCCAGAACTTCCTCAATGGCGCTGCGCTGGTTTCTTCATTGGCGGACAGACATCCGGAAAGAGCGATCCCAATCAACGCTGCCATCAGGAATCCGACGCTACGACCTGGCATAATGACACCCTTGTACTGACACACATGAAAAGGAGTTCCCGATCGGTCCAGGACTCTGTTTAACGTCAAACATGATCGACCCCGGAGCAATGTGAGTGCGACGAAGTGTGGCGCCAGCCACGCTCGGCGCCGCCGCGACCACGGCCCCTGGCAAGAAGGATCCGTGCCCTTGAACACCTCGATGTCGTGCAAGCCGAAGGGCTTTTCCATCGGTTTCGCTCGAAGTAGAAATCCGGGTCGTACTCCTTGTCCTTCCAGACGTACCAGTCGTCATCCTCGATGCCTTCGTACTCGATCACCAGCACGGCACCACCGGGAGCCTTGCCGTTGTTGGAGTACGTGGTGCTCGTAGTGGTCATGGGTGATCCAGCGGCCGGGATTGTTCATCTCGATGATCACGTCGTAACGCTCCCCGGCGCCATGTTCAAAACGTCCACCGGATCGGGGTCCAGCGGCAGACCGTCCTTGTCGAGTGACAAGGGCGTCGTGGCCGTGGGGATGAAACGCCACCGGAATGGTGGCGGCAATAAGGCGCAGCCGCAGCACATCGCCCTCCTTCACCCGCAACGGCTCGGGTCACTGGGAAAGGACTTGCCGTTGATGGAGAAGTAGCTGATGGGCTCGTTGGGGTGGCCACCCTCGCCGTAGGTGTCAGCCACTTCCGGGTTCCAGCCGGAAAACATCAGAATGGCCTCCTTGCTTACCTTTTCGCCAGCGGATGCGGGCTCTTTGGGCTCGACGATCATGGGCCCCCACATGCCCCGAATGCCCACGTGTTCCGGCACGTCGACGTGGCAGTGGTACCACAGCGTGCCCGGCTTGTCGGCGGCAAACCGGTAAGTGTAGCTTTCCCCGGCTCGATGGCCTCCTGGGTAATGTCCGGTACGCCGTCGGAGCGCCAGGTGCCGGTCTGGTAGCGTGCCGTGCCAGTGAATGGTGTGGTTGAGAGTGGTGTTGTTCTGTACCACCACTTCCACTTCGTCCCCTTCCTTGACGTGCAGCAGGGGACCGGGCACCTGGCCGTTGAACGCCCAGACCTTGTAGGAGAAGTTGGGGGCCACAGCTCAAGGTCGACCTCTTCGATGCTCATCTCGAACTGACGCAGCTCGGCGGTGGCCCGGGGCGGTCGGCGCCAGGACCGCCACCAGGGTCAGCCAAGGTCTCGTTGATGTCATGGCTGTCTCCTTCATTCTTCGCAGCACAGCCGTGCGCAGATAGGCCACCAGGTCGGCCACCTGCTCGTCGCTGAGGTTCTTGTCCCAGGCGGGCATCGGCGCGGACTTTGTCGACGGCCTTGCCGCCGTGCTTGATGGCCTTGACCAGCTCTTCGTCGGTGCGCGCGCCCATCTCTACCGGGTCGGTATGATCCGGGGCTGGACCGACATATCGCCGCACGTTGATGCCGCCGCCATCGCCGTTCATGCCGTGGCACTGGGTGCGGTAGGACTGCGTAGAGGACTTCGCCCGTGGTCGGCGTCTCCCGCCGGCCCAGGAGTGGCCGCCACCACCACGACCGCGAAAACAGGGCTCTCGAACCAACCTTCCATGCACTCCTCCTCCGCCATGGCTTTCAGATCGTCGCACAGCTTCTGACACCGCGGACGTCGTTGAGTCCTGCGCCGGCATCAGGGTGATGGTGGTCCCAGGCCACCGGGATAGGCGATATAAGAAGCGATGAACGCCGGCTGCAAGCCGTTCCCAGGCGGTGTAGAGCTCGGGACCGGAAGCGCCGCCGTAGCCCGGCTCGTCCTGGTGGCAGGCGATGCAGTTGTTGAACTTGGCGAAGTTCATCTGCGCCAGGCGCCAGGGGGATGTTGCCCGGTTCGTACGTCCACGGCCTTGATGCAGGGCGTCCCGGGCCTGCAGGGTCATCAAGTAATCCGCCACGTCGGCGGCCCGGATCCTGTCCAGGCGCCGGGTGATCCAGCAGACTGCCGGCATCGATGCGGTCCTCCCCGTCGCACGGTTTCGATCAGCGGCGGGTAGTCCCCCGCCGGGCGGATGCGCTCCGGGGATTGCAGCGAGTGCCCAGCCGCTCCTCGCCGGAACTTGTTGCCGGCGTAAAGGAGCGGCAGCCCTTGCGCTCCGACACGCGCCTCGATGTCCTGGCTCGTCATCCGCGCTACTCGTCGAAGGCGTGACAGCCGGCGCACTTGTCCTGCAACCCAGTCCACGGTGTCTCGCTGCCGCGGACGGGGCCGGAACTATCGCCACCGGCAGCAAGGCCAGTGCCATTCCGATCCACCATGCTTCAGTGGTCGCCTCCGTATTAGCGCAGAATGAGCTGGTCGCCGCGGCCTTTTTCCGGGTCGGCGCCCTCGTAGTTCATCAGCACGGAAATGGCCCCGTTGAGAGCGTGCTTCATGCGGTGGTCCACAATGGCGTTATTGCTGTCCCGCCCCTCGGGACTGATGATATCCAGGCTCATGCCGTGGGCCGGAGCTACTCCACGGTTTGCAGACCCCAGGAAACATTCTTGGGATTGCCGTTATCCCAGACCTGCTCCCAGATACCGGCGATGGGATGGAACGCGACCGCCTCGTTGATCATGGCGTTGACGAAGTGGATGCGGACCCGCTCGCCGGGCTCGGACTCGAGGAACTGGCTGGCGTTGGGATCGTGCACCGGGGAGTAGTGGAACACCTTGCCGTTTGACCAGGGCTGCCTGCCAGCCCTTGTTGTCACTCATGTCCTCTGCGGATGTGCCGGCTTTAGACGGTCTCCCTGAACCAGCACGTATTCCCGATCGGGCTTGGGGAAGTCCTTGCTGTAGCCCTCTTGCGGGATCGACGATAATCACCCCGTACATGCCACGGGCGATGTGCTCCGCCATGGAGTCGGCGCCGCAGTGATAAATGAAAACTCCCGGGTACTCCGCCTTGAAGGTGAACTGCTTGGTGTCCCCGGCTTGATCGCCGCGAACTCGTCGAGAACGTCCGCGCGGGCGCGCGTGGAAATCCATGGAATGACTATTGTTCGTTGTCGGGGTGATTTTTTCAGGCGTAAAGTTGACCGACATCCCCTCCCTTGACCCGCACCAGCGGCCCGGGAAGCAGTGCCAGTAATCCACATCCGCTGCTTGGTGCCGCTGTTGTGCAATACGCCAGATCGGTTTCCTTGACGGTCATATTGACCTCGACGGTTGCGGCGTTTGCCGCCAGGCCGGTGAAGCCGGCCGTGGCGATGATCATGGATAGAAGCGTCTTTTTCATGCGGTACCCCTTGTCTTTTCCGGTTGAAGTTCAACTTCTTCGGTGGACATAAACGTGCCAAATGAATATACCTTTATTTACATGGCGTTAGATTACCTGTATGTTTATTTAACGCGTTTTATGGTGTTAATTTCACACGGTATGGCTGTATGACAACACAGGCCGCCTCCTGGACATCGGAAGCGTCGCTGATCTATCGAGATCGATGCCCGAGGAATTACGCATATCAACAGCTTCTGGAATGCGATACGCAGAAGCTTCCCCTGCGACGCCATCGCCCTGCTGGAGCTGGAGGGCGACCTGTTGATCCCCGGGCCGTTCAGGGCCTGAGCCAGAGACACCATGGGCCGCCGTTTTCGTTATTCGCCGCCATCCCCGCCTCAGCAAGCGTACTCGACAGTAGTCAGCCCGGTGCGATTTCCACGCGGATTCCCAACTTGCCGACCCCTACGACGGGCTCGTGGAACACACAGAGACAACCTCTATATCCACCGACTGCATGGGCGCTACGCTGCTGGTCGAGGATCTGCGGGTGGCCGGTAGTCACCCCTGGACTCCCTGGACCCCCGGGCTTTCGATAGCTTCGACATGGAAATATTTGAAGCCTTTGTTGGCGTCGCGGCGGCCACGGTGCGCGCCGCGGGATGGATCAGTCGGCTGGAAGGACACAGCTGGAGCGGCGCCAGGAGAAATTCCCAGGAGTCGTCAACCCATAGCGACTACGCCAAATCAGTCGCCAAAAGCAGGAGCCTCGCCAGATTCTCGGGAGGGGTCGGAAACAGTTGCCTCCTCCGACCTGCCGGGGTCCTGGTATCCGGCGAAACAGGCGTAGGCAAGGAACTGATCGCACGACTGCGTCCACCTCCACTCCCTGCGCGCCGGCCAACCCACTGGTCTACGTCAACTGTGCCGCGCTGCCGGAAACGCTAGCCGAGACAGAACTGTTCGGGCATGTAAAAGGAGCCTTTTCCGGCGCAACGGAAAATCGCGCCGGCAAGTTCGAGCTGGCACACGAAGGCACGCTGTTTCTCGACGAAGTAGGCGAACTGCCCGTTGGCCGTACAATCCAAACTCCTGCGTGTACTGCAAGAACGGGAGAAATCCAGAGAGTCGGAAGTGATGACCATCACAAAGTCGAGTGTCCGTTCAATAACGGCAACCAACGGGCTGTAAAAAAAGAAGTTGCGGAAGGCAGCTTCAGGCCGAACCTCTGCCACCGCCTCGGCGTATTCTCCAATCGTTGTCCCCGCTACGGGAGCGCCCAGAACGACATACTTCCACTTGCTGGACGTTTTCTGGAGCGGGACCACCGACGTCTGGCAGAAATCCGCAGGCGTACGTCTCAGCAACAAGGCCAAGCGGCTATCACGAAAAGCGCCTGGCTGGGCAATGCCCGGGAACTGGAACATGCTCTTTCCCGGGCAATGATTCGCGCCTTGAGCAAAGGGCAAAACCCGGCAAGTCATTTGAACCGAAACATGGACGTATTGGGAATTGGAACAACCGAGTTCCGGATCCGTCTCTCAAAATCGCCCGCACAACCTGGACCGCGCTAAGAAGCGGTGGGTGGCTGTAAACGCAGCTCATTGAAGCACGGCTGACCCACCACAAGGGCAACAAGGCCGCCACCGCCCGGTCACTGGGTATTGACCGGGGAAACTTTGTACGGCAACTGAAAAGGCTGGGGATAGAATATTCGGGAACGGAAAACCGACCAGAATAGCGCCCGACTCACTGGTATAACGGAGTATTCGACAAAATGTACGTAGCGCTGCGCTACATCGCCAGGAAAATCCTCCGGGGCATACCAATCCGACAGGTAGTGCCCGGGATATTGACTGCAGCCCTTGTTGCCACACCCTCGAGTGCGGATAGTACACGGCCCTACCTGATAGGGCGCGGTATCGCTGATGTGACCGGGCCGCTGGTGGGTGTACAGTTCTGGGGCTTCGGGCGACCCGACCAGATCGGGGAGGGTTTGCATACACGTGCTGCGATCGCGGGCGTTTATCATTGCGCGGAAAACCGGTTCCCCGAGAGGCGCCTGGTCTTCGTCAGTGTCAACCTCGGCAGTGTCGACCATCGAGTGCTGCGCTCAAGGTACTGCGGAAGACTCCAGCAGCGTTTCGGCACGCTGTATTCCATGGACAATGTCATTATCAGCGCCACGCATACCCATGCCGGCCCCGGCGGTCACTGGCATTCCAGGACCGATACCGGACTCGATGGCGGCCTCTATCCGCCGCACTTTGAAGCCATTGCCGCCGGTATAACGGCGTCGGTGGCGCAGGCGCATGAAGACCTGCAGCCGGGTTCCGTACTGATCAACACGGGGCAGGTCACCGACGCCGGGGCGAATCGCTCACTGATAGCCTACCTGGAAAATTTCACCGGGAACGGGCTCGTTACGCCGGCAACACCAACACGCAGATGACCCTGCTCAAGCTGGTGGACGACAGCGGACCGATAGGTCTCATCAATTGGTACGCCCTGCATCCGACGGCCATGAATTATTACAACCGGCTCGTCTCCGGTGACCACAAGGGCTACGCTTCGCTGATGATGGAGCGTCGACCAGATCCACCCCATCCAATCGATTATCGTCGGCAGCCTTCCGCCAGTGCAATCCGGTGATGTGGCCCAATGTCCAGTGTCGACGGGCACCCGGCCGGGGAAAGCGCCCGTGGAGCCGCCCGCGTCGCGGGCGAACGCCAGTTGCCGGTGGCGCGAGCGCCCTGCTGCGAAACCGCACGGCGAAGGACTGCGGGGCGAGCGTTGGACTCGCGCCGTGCTATACGTCGATATGAGTGACTGCGAAGTGGACGGCCGTTTTACTGGCAGCGGCCCCCAGCGCACCTGTCCCTCGGCCTACGGCTACTCCTTCGCGGGCGGCTCCACCGAGGATGGCGGCGCGCACTTTCTGTTCCACGAGGGGATGCTGGAGCAGCACCTATGGCGTGACTGGCTGGTGCGCCTGGTAACGGGTGCGCCGAAGTGGACGCAAGCGGTGAAGTCCTGCCGGGCGCCAGAACCCCATCCTGTTCGGGCGACGGGCTCCGGCGATCGCCCTGCAGTCGCGATGCATTCCTGACGCTGGCGCGCATCGGGCAGCTCGTGATTGCTCGCGGTGCCGGCGGAGATGACCGCCATCGCAGGCCGCCGCCTGCGCGAAACCGGTTATGACCGAGCTGGGCGATTCGGGCCGACTATATCTGATCGCGCCGACTACGCCGAATGGCTTTGCCGGGTATATCGCCGCGCGAAGAGTACCGTGCTGCAGCAGTACGAGGCCGCGCATGACCTGCACGGACGCTGGAGCCTGCCGGCCTACCGGCAGATCACCAGCCAGTTGGCCGCCGCGCTGGAATCCAGCCCGACGACACCTCCCGGTCCCGCCTACGACGATTGGCGCGACAAGGCGACCGGAAAACCCCTGCCCGCGGGTGTCACCGGCCCTCCGCCGGAGAACAGCCGCGTCGGCGATGCACTGCCGCTGGCGAAGACGCTGTACCGGCCGGGTGAGACAGTGGTTGTCGAGTTCTGGTCGACCAACCCGACCGCGCACTTCGGCAGGACTGACAACTTCCTGCTGGTCGAAAAGGAAACCGGCTCGGGCTGGCAGGCGATCGCGGACGATGGAGACTGGTACTCGAGAGTGCGCTGGCGAGTTGAACGGGGAGCCAATGTTGCGCGGGTAAGCTCGAAGATGCGCGCACACCGATCCCGGCGCTCGTATCCGAGCATCTGGCTACAGCGACGCTCAGCCGTTCACGGGTGTCTCAGAGACTTTTCGGCTGACAACCGAACAGCAACCATGACCGCGCATCGCGCCAGAGCGGACGCGCGCCCTCCTCCCGAACCGAAAGACAGTGTGCCCGGCGCACACTTGCCCACCGGGCACCGACACCAGTCGGCTGCCACTCTGCCACGTGGAAATTGTATGTGGCGGTCAGGCCCGACGGTCTGCGGCGGCGTTACCGTGATCTCGTTGTATCCGCCAGACAGGGGGCGCTTGCTGAGAACACCGTCCTCGTCGAAGGCGTTCTTGAGGAACAACTGCGCCGACCACCTGTGGTTGCGCAGGCCGGCATACAGGTCCAGCACCGAGAAACTCTCAGTGTCCAGCCGTCCCTCTACATCGCCGGGGGCCTCGGTATCACCCTTGTAGCTCCACAGGCCGCTGACGTAAACGTCGCTGCCGAAAACCAGGTCGTTCCAGCTGTACTCGCTCTGCAACACCCCGGTCCACTCGGGCTGTGCGCTGGCGGTTTCGCCGTCCGCTGCGCAGGTATTGAAGCGGTTGCCGGGGCCGACCGGCGGCTGGGCCGGGTCGGTGCAGGGCACCGAGCCGTCCGTGAATTCCACGTTGGCGTAGGTCACCCCAGCGTAGACGGTCCCAGGCGTCCGTGACCAGCATGCGAAAGTCCGCCTCGAAACCCTTTTGCACGGCCTCATCCACGTTGACAAAGGGCGCGTTGGTGGGGATCTCCACCTCGCCGGTGACCGTATTGAACGCGGTCAGGCCCACGGCCTGGCTCTGGTAGTCTTCGTACAGGCTGTAGAACACCGCGGCGGTATAGCGGGCACGGCCGTCGAACAGGTCGCCCTTGGCGCCGAGTTCGAAGCTGTCGACGGACTCCCCGTCGTAGAAGTTCAGGTCGGGCTGAGAACACCGGAGGTGTCGAAATTCGGCGCGCCGGGTCGAAAGCCCCGGTCGTAGGTGCCGTACACGTTCAACCCGTCACTGAAAAAATGCGACAGCTTGATCGTGCCGGTCCACTCTTCCCAGCCGAAATCGCCGGCGCCCGTCTGACAGGGCGCGGCGGAGCCGTCGATACAGGGAAAGACGTCCTCGAAGACGATGGCCGGCTCGGTAATCTCGCCGCCCGGTTCCAGCATCGAGCCGATGAAGAAGTCTCCGGTGAGCACCGTGCCGTCGCTCTGCTCGAACTCGTTGTAGCGCAGGCCGAAGGTCAGCTCGGTGTCGGGTGTCAGGGCCAGGGTATTGTGCGTGAAGATCGCCCGGGTCTCCGTTCTCCAGGGGAATGTCGATCACGATGTTGAACACACCGCCCTCTACAGGTCGGTTGGCGAAGGTGTCCACGCCGGTGACCGATTCCACCTCGGAATAGTACCCGCCCACGGTCCAGTCCCAGCGATCGAAAGCGGTACCGGAGACTCGCAGCTCGTGCTGATAGGCGCCCCAGTCGTCGCCGTAGTCGGTGGTCTGGTTGAGCAGCACCGACGGTACCTCGGTGCGGTCCTGGTCCTGGCGGATATCCTGCTCGGAATGCAGATTGCCGCTGAACCACTGCACGTCGATGTCGCCGACCAGCCAGTTCAGGTGCAGCGTCGTCAGGACCTCATCGCGCTCGGCGACAAAACTGGGTGCATCTGCGACCGCGCTGCGGTCGTCCGCATCGACATCAAACGCCGCCGAGGGATCGAACCCGGGCTCGCCGGCATCGACCCGCTCCACCACCCGGTAGATATCCGCATCGTCGGTTCGCATGTAATGCGCTCCCAGCCTGGCGGAAAAGGTTTCCGTCGGCTGCCACAGCACTTTGGCGCGCAAGCCGTCGCGGTTGCGCTCCTCGTCGAGGCTGTTCACCGGGTTGATGTTCTCGGTGCCGGTCTCGCGCTCGTCGCCGAGGCCCGCCAGTCGAACCGCGAGTGTGTCGTCGAGCAGCGGGATATTGACCGCGCCCTGGATATTGAACCCCTCGGGGTCCGCCAGGTAGCTTCCCTGCACATAACCGTTGACACCGTCAAAGTTCGGGTCGGCCGAATTCAGCACCAGTGCGCCGGTCGGCGACGGCTGGCCGTAGAGGGTGCCCTGGGGACCGCGCAAAATCTGTACGCTGGCCATGTCATAAATACTGGACAGGGCAAAGGCCGCCTGCGACGCCATGTAGTAGTCGTCCATGTAGACGCCGACCCGCGCCGGCGCGCTCTGCTGCTGGAAAGTGCCGGTGCCGCGCAGACCCACGCCGACATTGGTGTCTCCTTCAAAGCGGATTTCCAGACCGGAGACCAGCCGGTTGAGTTCGTCGGCCTGAAAGAATGACAGGTCCTTGATCTCTTCGCCGTTGACCAGGGACACGGCGACCGGGGCCGAGGTCAATGTCTCTTCCTTTTTCTGCGCGGTGACGATGACCTCTTCCAGCATCTGGGCAGCCGAGATGGCCGGTACGGTTGCGAGTGCCAGTGCAAGTGCGAGCGGTGTGCGTTTCATCATTATGGTTTCTCCTGGGATCCGGGCCGCGTGCAACCCGGCTAAATTCTTCTCGTGCGGCATGCTAGCCGTTGTGACGAGCCGCACCTACGGCACAAACCGCCAGATTTGTTAGCCCGAGAGTTCACACCTGCGCCTGTGTAGGCACCGCCCGGGCTGCAATTGTCAACAAAACTGGACTCTGCAGCCCTGTGCGGCGGCGCAGCGGACAGTAGTATGGACCGCTCGAGATAACGCCGGGCAAAACTCATGTCGCGCAACTACCCACATCTGTTGTCCGCGGGCCGCATCGGCGCCCTGCGGTTGCGCAATCGCATCGTACTTGCGGCCATGGGCTCCAATTTCGCCCAGGTCGACGGGCACTGCAACGAGCGCCTGATGGCCTACTACGAGGCGCGCGCCCGGGGCGGGGCGGGACTACTGGTGCTGGAAACCTCCGCGGCCTTCCATCCCAACGGCGCCACCATGCCCAACACCGTCGGTTTTTCCCGCGACGAATTCATTCCGGGGCTGCGGCAACTGGTCGGGCGCGTACACCGGCACGGCGCGCGCATCGTCGCCCAGCTCAATCACGGGGGCAAGGCGTCCCAGGAAGACACCGCCGCCGGCCGGTCGATTCCCGTCCCCTCGCCGGTGCAGCGCGGCGGCAGCGATATGTTTCGCGTGCTGACGCGGGAGGAAAAAACCCACTTCATCAAGGGGGCCGGCCCGGATGGACGAGGGCCGCACTATTTCGAAATGACGCCCGCGGATATCGGGGAACATGTCGCGGGCTTTGCCGAGGCGGCGGCCCGGGCGCGCGCAGCCGGCTTCGACGGCGTGGAGATCCACGCCGGACACGGGTACCTGCTGGCCGCTTTCCTGTCACCTCACAGCAACCGGCGCGAGGACGACTACGGCGGCTCCCGGGAAAACCGCGCGCGTTTTTTGCTCGAAGTCATTCGCGCGGTACGCGCGGCCACCGGGCCCGAATTCGCCATACTGGTGCGGCTGGACGCCATGGAATACCGCATCGAGGGCGGCATTGTTCCCGATGACTGTGTCGCGACATCGCGCCTGTGCGAGACGGCCGGCGCCGATGCCATCGATGTCAGCGCCTACGGCAACATCGCGCATGCCATCGCCTTCACCGAGGCGCCCCTCGTGCACGAACCCGGTGGTTTCGTGCCCTTCGCGCGGGCCGTCAAGCAGGCCGTAAATATCCCCGTTATCGGCGTGGGACGGATCGAACCGGAGGCGGGAGACCGGCACATCGGGGCGCGGGAATTCGATTTTCTCGCCATGGGACGCAAGCTGCTCGCGGACCCGGATCTGCCGGCGAAACTGGCCGCCGGAGAGGCGCGATCCATCCGCCCCTGTATCTACTGCTATATCTGTGTCAGCCAGATATTCATTAATCGGCCCCTGTGCTGCGCGGTCAATCCACAGGTCGGACGGGAACACGAAGGCGACGTCCTGGCGCGCGCGGGTGGGCGGCGCCACGTGCTGGTCGTAGGCGGTGGCCCGGGGGGACTGGAGACCGCGCGCCTGCTGGCTTCCCGGGGCGACCGCGTAACACTGTGGGAGCGGGAACGGGACCTGGGCGGGACGGCCCGCATCGCAGGGCTCGCCTATGAACCCAACCAGCGCCTGGTGCGTTATCTCGCGCGGGCGGTGCGCGAGCTCCCCGTCGAGGTGTGCACAGGCCGCGAGGGCACGCCCGAGGCCATCGCCGCGCTGGCGCCCGACCACGTCGTGCTCGCAACCGGCGCGGTGCGCCGCGCGCCGCCGATCCCCGGCTCTGAGCAGCGCCACGTCTTCGACGGGGACCAGTTGCGCGGTATCCTGTTGGGTAATGATCCGGAGGCCATCGCCCGCCTTGCACCCCTGCACCGACTACTGCTGCGCCTGGGACGACTCAGCGGGGCGCTCAGGCACATCAGTCTCCTGCGCGCGCTGAGCCGGCTGTGGATGCCCATCGCCGGCGACGTGGTGATCATTGGCGGCGGACTGGTGGGCCTGGAGCTGGCCGAATACCTCGCGCAACGCGGCCGTCGCCTGACCGTGCTCGAGCCCGGACCGGCGCTGGGAGCGGAACTGTCCATCGTGCGCCGCGCGCGCGTGCTGCACCTGCTGCGCGAAAGTGGGGTCGCCCTGCACACCGGAGCCGACATAACCCGGATCGGCCCGTCAGCCGTGCGCTGCGACATCGATGGGGACACTCTCGCGATACCCTGCCGGCAGGTGATCGTGGCACTCGGCGCCGCGGAGGATGACCGGCTGGACAGGGCTCTGGCCGCCCGCGGTATCAGCGCGCAGCGCGTCGGCGATTGCCGCGACGTGGGATACCTGCACGGCGCCATGCTGGACGCGCGGCGGGCGGTGCAGTCTCTCGAGAAACGCCCTGCCGCCGGCGGTCAGGCCGCAACGGCGTGACGCAACACCTCGTCATAGCCGCGGAACACCGGCACGCCCTCCAGAGCCCCTCTGCGCCGCAGATGTTCGCGCAGGGCTGGCAGGCGGTAGCATGGCACACTGGCCATGAAATGGTGTTCCATGTGGTAGTTGACGCCGTTGGGAGCAAAGATCAGGCGCTGCCACCACGGGGCCTCGACAGTGCGCGTGTTCTTGCGCACGTCGGGGTCGTACAGATCGGGCACGGCGGCGTGCTCCGCCACCTGGCGCACACGGACAACGAACATGAACACGGTCATCAGCGCGCCGATCCACAGCAGGTAGGTCCAGCCGATACCGCAGGCCCACAGCACCAGGAACAGGGCGAACTGCAGCGCAATCCGCTGCAGGAAAGACAGCGCGCCGCGGCGGTTTTCACGGCTGAACACACCGGCGGCGCCGCGCAGGACATAGGCGGCCAGCTTGATGCCGGTCTGGCCGGTCAGGTCGCGGATCACCTTGCGGCGAAAACTCTCCCGGCTCACCGGATAGGCCCGGTAGTTGGGCAGATCCGGGTCCTCGTCGGTGCCGGCCTTGCGATGGTGCTGCAAATGACCGCGGGCGTAAGTCGGCTGATCGTTCAGTACCGGCAGCGCGCACAGCCACTGTCCGACGACGTCGTTGAGCCACGGCGTCCTGAACAGCGTGCGGTGACCGCAGTCGTGCATCAGTACCGACAGTCCCAATTGACGTCCGGCGAGCAAAATCACCGCCAGCACGATCGTCAGGGGATTGGGGAAAGCGCCGGCGACGGCAAGAATCGCGCCGATCGCCAGCCAGTTCCCCAGAACCAGGCGCCAGGCGTGCCCATCGCTCTTGCGGGTGAATCGGGCTGCCTCCTCGCGGGACAGGTAGTCGCTGACTTTCATGCTGTCTCCCGGCGTCGCCATCCGGCATCATAGAACATTGTTTATTATAGATTTTTAACGCATCCAGGTGTATAGGTCCGCGCGCCACGGGATTGGGATTGCGCGCCACCAGAAGAGAGGGAGCATCGACATGGGTTTACTCGAAGGCAAGTTCGGCCTGGTCACCGGCGCGGGCCAGGGCATCGGCCGGGCGATCGCCCGCGCCTGTGCGCGCGAGGGAGCCGGCGTCCTTGTGGCGGACTTCAATGACGAAACCGGCGCGGAAACAGTGCGCCTGATCGAGGAGGAAGGGGGCTCCGCAACCTTTGCGCACTGCGACGTCAGCGACGAGCCGGCGGTACGCGACATGGTACAGGCAACCCTCGACGCCTTCGGCCGCCTGGATATTGCCTGCAACAGCGCGGCGCTGAGCCGAGGCTCCGGCCCCATCCACGAGTATTCGCGGGAAGTGTTCGACCAGACCCTGCACATGTGCCTGACCAGCACCTGGCTGTGCATGAAGTACGAGATACCGGCCATGCTGGACCAGGGCGGAGGCGCGATCGTCAACATCTCCTCCAACGCCTCGCTGAAGGGCCAGCCCTTCAATACCGCCTACGCCGCCGCCAAGAGCGGCGTCAATCTGCTCACCATGAGTTCAGCGGCCGAGTACGGCGCCCGGGGGATTCGCATCAACGCCGTCTCCCCGGGGGTGATCCGCACACCCGGCGTGGAGCGCTACTTCGAGGAGCAGCCGAAAATCGCCGAGGGACTGAAGCGCGCAGCGGTGATGGAACGCCTCGGTGAACCGGAAGAAATCGCCGAGGCGGTGGTGTTCCTGTCCAGCGACCGCGCTTCCTTCATCACCGGTCAGGTGTTATCGGTGGACGGCGGCGCCTCGGTGCGCTGAGCCGTTTTTCGGGCATGCTCGCGGCCAGGGTGTGGTGGGCGCGCTCGTGGCACTTGCGGTCGCATGCGGCGCTGAGCCCCGCGGCCCACAGCGCCCGGCAGACTTCAAAGCCCCTGGGCGCCGCGTCGCAACCAGTCATGCACAAACGCCAGTTTATGGCGGGCGTAATCCGAAAGCACAAACGGATAGAGATCCGACAGCCCCATGGAGCGGTTGACGTGGTTGATTGCCACGGTGAGCGCGGCCGCGGTGTGGATCAGCCGCTCGGCATCGGGCTCCGAATAGGGATCCCAGCCCGGGTCGGGTATCTGCGGCGATGACAGGCCGGTGGCCACGAAGCTGTCGGCGATGTCTGTCAGATGCAGCAGGTGGGCCGCCGTTTCCGCCCAGTCCTCATGAGGGTGCGCGGAGGCGTAACTGGTCAGGTAATACTGTTTCCAGTCCGCCGGCGGGCCGTTTTCGTAGTGGTACTGAAGCGCACCCGGATAATCCATCCGCTCGTCGCCGAACATGGTACGAAATGCGTCGAGGAAATCCTCGCGCAGGCTCAGCCGCCACCAGAGCATGTGAGCAATCTCGTGGCGCATGTGGCCGAACATGGTGCGATAGGGCTCCTGCAACGCTTCACGACGGGTGGCGACCAGGACGGGGTCCACCTCCGCCACACTGATGGTAACCACGCCCTGGGCATGCCCCATCGGCACAGGGGTCGGACCTTCGGCCAGCAGATTAAACACAGGCCGCGTCCCCGGATCTTCCGGTCGAAACCAGTGCCAGCGCCCCAGATTATCCAGCACCCAGCGTTTGGCCGCCTCGGTCTGCGCCCAGTTGGGGATGGCATTGGGAATCGACGGATCGGGCGCCAATGCGGTCATGGCACAGGACCGACAAAAGGCACCTTCTTCCGGCGCTATCCAGTTGCAGCCGATTTTCTCCCGGTTGGCGCAGAATGGCGGCATCGGCAGGAAGGCCCGCGCCTGCGGATCATAGGCGACGGGCGTGCCGTCGGCCGTGGCGAGGTTGTCGAACCAGAGCGAGCCGGCACCGACCGGATTGGTAAAAACGCGCATTGCGGAAACTCCCAATTAATATCGGCTGCCATAATGAAGGAAAGAGCCACTCCGCAACAAGAGCACAGGGGGTCAGGTCTTTGATTGTTGATTTGCTTCCAAACCGATCCCGGTGCGCTCGGCGTCAGCCGCGCCGCTCCGGGGAGTCGGTCGCGTACATGCCCCTGCCGGAGAGCACAGCCTGCTCGACATCTGCTGCTCCGTGTGTCGCAGGTTGATCTACTGAAACACCGTCGCGTCCTACGGCAGATAGCGTCGAACCATGGGGTCCCGGAATACCGCCAGCGGCGAATCGGCATCGCTTTCGCTGATCGGACGCACCTCCGGCGAGCAATGTTACAGTACAGGCGGTCGGCGCTCTTCTATGGCTTTGACCCTGTCGCGAATATCAATAATCACCAGGAAGGCGCCAAAAAAGACCGCACCGACAATTGCCGCACTAATCAGGCCCAAAATGCCTGTTAACAGGCCATCTGCCTGCCAGCCTCCGATAAACCCGACAATCAACAGCACCCAAAGCGCTATTTCCAGCAAAACCCTGTAGAGGCTGACCACCAGTTTCGAGAGCATAGTTTTCTCCTTGCGAAGCGCCTGAGTTCTATTGAGGTGCAACAGTGCGACTGAGCATGACCCAAACGGATTTATTAATAGCCGAGACAAATACCTCGACCAGCTTCTTATTTGATTTACTCACGGTTAATGCTTCAACGCCTCCGGCGCCAACTGCTCGATCTGGCTGCGGATGCCGTCGCGCCACTCGACGCGTGTCTCGCCGATCAGTTCGTGCATCCGGGTCGTGTCGATACACAGGCTGCCAAAGGCCTGCGGGTTGTCCTGAAACTGCGGCTCCAGGCCGGTCAGTTCGCCGATACAGGCACACCATTCCTCGATGCTGACGCGCTGCGAACCGCCGAAATTCAGCGTCGTCACCTCGGGCGCCGCCGCGCCCAGCAGGTAGGGAATCTTTTCGATGTAATCGTCGACGTGCAGGGGGTTGTAGTAGTTGGGCTTTTCCGGATGCAGATCGATGGGGATCCCCTGCTGCATCATCAGCAGGTGATAGTACATCCAGCCGCCGTTGTCGCCGTAGGGCACGCTGAGCCGGGCGATGGTGGTGGGAATACCCTGCTGGTGCGCGACAAAGCGGCACACGGTTTCCGCGGCGATCTTGGAGATGCTGTAGGTGGGAAACATGACCCGGTGATTGTCCCCCAGGGGCGAATCCTCCCGGCGCGGTTCCTGCCCGCCGTACTCATAGACCGCCGTGGAGGAAAAATGCACGAAAGCCTTCGCATTTTTGCAGCGCATCATCAGGTTGCCGACGCCCTCGCCGTTGGCCGCCAGGTCGTAGTCGAAGTCACCCGATTTGACCACCGCGAAGTTGAGCACGTAGTCGATATCCTCCGGCACCTCCCCGAGACTCGACGGGTCCGCCAGGTCCGCGGCGATGACTTTCGCACCCAGGCTCTCGATGAGATCGCGGTCCTCCTCTTTGCGAAAGCGCGCCAGCGCGTGCACGTCGGCAATGCGCGCGAAGTGCTCCACCACCGGCAGGGCCACCTGGCCGGTGGGCCCGGTGATGAGAACCTTTTCACCGGATAAATCGACGGGGGTGACGGGCATGATGCTGCTCCTGTTTCAGTGGTTGTGACTGTGCAATCGCGGCACCGCCATCACGGCGGCCCCGGGCGAAACAACAGGCCGGCCGCCTCTCAACTCTCGCTGTCGGGATAAGTTGTATAGCCGGCATCGCCGGGAGTGTACAGCGTCGACTTGTCGAAGTCCGCCAGCGTCAGGCCGCGGCGAAAGCGCGAAGGCAGGTCCGGGTTGGCGATAAAGGGCCGCCCGAACGCCACGGCACTGGCCTCGCCGGCGGCGATCGCCGCCTGCGCTTCCGCGAGATCGAAACTCTCGTTGGCGATGAGCCGGTCCCCGAAGTAGCGGCGACCCAGCGCCAGATTGTCCACCCGTCCCGGCGGAAAACGTATGACGTGCAGGTAGGCGAGATCGAACCGGGCCGCGCGATCGAGCAGAACGTCGAAAGTTTCCTGCGGGTCGTCGTCGTGTAAATCGTTGAACGGGTTGTCGGGACAGATGCGCATGCCCACCCGGCCGCCGCCGTCGACGCCGGCCATCGCCGCAAGCACCTCCAGGGCGAAACGGCAGCGATTCTCCACGCCGCCCCCGTAGTCGTCGGTGCGCCGGTTGCTGCCGGTGCTCAGAAATTGGGCCGGCAGGTAGCCGCTGGTGCAGTGCAGCTCCACCGCATCGAACCCGGCCTCGAAGGCGTACTCCGTCGCCCGGCGGTATTCGTCCACCACGCCGGGTATCTCCTCTGTTGCCAGCGCCCGCGGCGTATCAAAGGGCTGCAGGCCGGCGTCATCGGTGTACATATCGCCCCGGGCCGCAATCGCCGAGGGCGCCACGGTCTCGCTGCCCGGCGGCTTGTTGAGCGCGTGGGCGATACGCCCCACGTGCATGATCTGCAACGCAATCCTGCCGCCCGCCCCGTGCACCGCGGCCGTGACATTGCGCCAGGCCGCCACCTGCTCGCGGTTGTAGATGCCCGGCGTGCGGCAGTAGCCGATACCGTCGGCACTCGGCGCGGTGCCCTCGGTCACGATCAGGCCGGCGCCGGCGCGCTGGCGGTAGTACTCGGTCATGAGGTCCGAGGGCATGGCGCCGGCGTCGGCGCGGGAGCGGGTCATCGGCGCCATGACGACGCGGTTGGGCAGCTCCAGGGCGCCGAGTCTGAGGGGTGAGAACAGGTCCATCAGCGCACCCGGATCTTCGGTTCCGGCGCGCCCCGGCGCATGGTCGCCAGAAACTCTTCCAGCGGCGCCGGCGCGGCGACCTCGGGCTCGTCCTGCCGCGGCGGCGAGCGCCAGAATTCCTCCCAGCTCGGCCACAGGTCGTGCCAGGCGCCCTCGTAGGGTTCGCGGTCCGGCCAGCGCATCTTGTTCTCCCCCACCGGCGGTTTGTTCAGATCGGTGGCATACCAGTAACAGGGCAGCCGGCGGCGGAAATACCAGCGCCCGTCGATGCGCTCGTAGTCATCCCAGTACAGCATCTGCATGATCACCCATTCGGTGGCCCCGTCGGCACGGGGCGTTTCGTGTTCGTTCTTCGAGTAGACCACCCCGCGGGCGTGCTCCGGGTCCGCGAACTCGATGATGTGGTTGCCGATATGATGGGACGTGCCGGTGAACTGCAGCCGCAGGGTGTCGTCCAGCCAGCGCTTGAGATAAGTGCGCCCCACCTTGTCGCGGCTGACGCGGATATCCGGCGCAAACAGATTCACGTGGGCGTCCAGGTCGCGCATATCCAGCGACAGCGAATACTTCGCGGCGAGCTGGCGGATCTCGTCGATTGCTTCCAGCCGCTCGACCCGCGCGGCCAGTGTCGCATCCGTCATCGGTCACCTCCGAGAATAAGTGCGCCGGTCGGTACACCGACGCCACTTGAAACGAGCACGTGTTCGACCGCTTTGGCGGGCTGGGCGGTGGAGGCGCCGCGCACCAGGCGCACGCCCTCGGCAATGTTGTTCATGCCGTGAATATAGCCCTCCGACAACAGGCCGCCGTGGGTGTTGTTGGGCAGGCGCCCGCCCCGCTCCAGCGCGCCGTCGCGCACCATGTCCTTGCCCTCGCCGGGGCCGCAGAAACCGAAACTCTCGAGCTGCATGATGACCTCGACGCTGAAGGCGTCGTAGAGGCAGGCGGCGTCGATGTCCGCGGCGCCCAGCCCGGCCATGGCATAGGCGCGCCGCGCCGCCATCTCCATTTCCGGCAGGGACTCCAGCTCGTCGCGGTAGTAGCTGGTCATCTGCTCCTGGCCCCGGGTGGAGGCCTGCGACACGCCGCGGATCACCGCCGGCGGCTGCCGCAGGTCCCGCGCCCGCTCCGCGCTGGTGACCAGAATGGCGCAACCGCCGTCGGTCTCCTGGCAGAAGTCGAACAGGCACAGCGGTTCGGCGATGGATTTCGACGCCAGGTACGCCTCCATGGTGAGCGGCTTGCCGTAACCCCAGGCGCGGGGATTGTCCAGGGCGTACTCGCGCTGGGCGATGGCCACCCGGCCCAGATCCTCCCGCGTCACGCCGTAGCGGTGCATGTACTTGTGGGCGATCATGGCGACCCAGGAACCGGGGATCAGCATGCCCCAGGGCATGTACCAGGACCAGTGAATCAGGTCGCTGCTGGCGATATCCCCCGAGATGCCCTGGCCCATGCGCCTGCCGGAGCGTCCGTTCATGGCCCGGTAGCACACCACGGTACCGGCCTGTCCGGTGGCGACCGCCATGGCGGCCTGGGCAATGGTGCCCACGGCGGCGCCGCCGCCGTAGTTGATCTGGCTGAAGAACGACAGATCGCCGGCGCCCACCGCGCGCGCCACCTCGATCTCGTCGGTGGAATCCAGGGTGTAGGTCACCAGGCCGTCGATGGCGGCGGGCTCGACCCCCGCATCCTCGCAGGCGGCCACGATGCAGCGCGCGGCCAGGTTGAGTTCGGAGACGCCCGACTCCCGGGAAAATTCGGTCAAACCGATGCCGGCGATGGCGGCCCGACCGGACAGAGAATCGGTCATCGGCCCACCTCCGCCAGGCGGAACACCGGCAGACGGAAACCGTCCGGGTCCTCGTGCAGGGTCATCTGTACCGGCAGGCCGAAGTCCACCTGCCGCGGCTCGCAGTCCACCAGTTGGGAGGTCAGGCGCGTGCCCTCCTCCAGGTCCACCAGAATGATGATCAGCGGGTACTCGTAGCCGGGGAACTGCGGGTGGCGCAATACCGTGTAACTGCAGATGGTGCCGCGTCCACAGGCTTCCACCGCATCCCATTCGAGCGAATGGCACTCACCGCACATCGGGCGCGGCGGGTGGCGCAGCGCGCCGCAGCCACTGCACCGCTGGATGCCCAGCTTCCCCTCCCGCGCCATATCCCACCACCAGGCGTTGTCGTGGCCCATGGGCGGTTTGATGCGTCCCGTTGCCGTCATTCGAGTTCCAGCGCGCGAAAGCCGAGGGTGTCGTCTTCCGCCAGCAGGCGACCGAGCTGCTCGAGCTGCTGGCTGGCATTGCCCAGCCCGAAACTGATCTGCTTGGCCAGGAGAAAGAATCGATGAATCGGGTATTCCACGTCCGCGCCCATGCCCCCGTGCAGGTGCTGCGCGGTGGACACGATGCGGTGGGCCGCGTCGCAGGCCCACCACTTGGCGGCGCGCACCTCCGCCCGGGCGTCGCGGCCCTCGCTCAGGCGCCACAGGGCCAGCCAGTAGGTGCTGCGGATCGCCTCCACGTCGATATAACTGTCCGCCATGCGCATGGCCAGCGCCTGAAAGGTGCCGAGGGGCACGCCGAACTGCTCGCGTTCGCTGACGTAGGCGGCGGTGCGCACCATCGCCTCCCCGGTAACGCCCACCTGCAGCGCGCAGTGGCCGACGTTGGCCCGCTCCAGCAGCCATTCCACGATCCGCGCGCCCCCACCGGGCTCTCCCAGCACGGTATCGGCACCGGCGCGCACATTGTCCAGGGTCAGATGCGCGGCCCGCTCGCCGGACAGGCCGAAGGAAACCGGGGTGACACTCACGCCCGGCGCCGCGGTATCGACGATGAACACCGTCTGGCGTCCGTCGTCCTCCATCGCCGGCACCAGCACGCAATCGGCCGCCGCGCCGTCTGGCACTACCTGCCGGCTGCCGCTCAGTATCCAGCCATCGCCATCGCGCCGCGCGCTCACCTGGGTGACGACCGCCGGATTCATGCCGGCTTCCGCGATGGCGGCACTGAGTTTCAAATCGCCCGCCGCCATCGGCGCGAGGTAGCGCTGGCGCTGCTCCTCGCTGCCGAACGCGGCGATGGGCAGCCCGCCCAGCACCAGCGTGGCGAACAGCGGCACCGGGGCGACATGGCGCCCCTGCTCCTCCAGCACCAGGCACAGTTCGATCAGTCCGAGACCGGAACCGCCGTGCTCTTCCGGCACGGCCACACCGAGCAGCCCCTGCTGCGCCAGGGTGCGCCACAGGTCTTCGTCGTAGGTGTCGTCGCCGCGCGAGAACTGCAGCAGGAACTCGTCCGTGGCGCGATCCGCAAATATTTGCAGAGCCAGTTCGCGGATCGCGTTCTGGTCGTCGCTGAAATCGAAATTCATGGTCGGCTACCTCAGTGGGCTCTCGCCATCGCGGCGAGGTTGCGTGTGTATTTCAGCCGCTGCGGCTCCGGATTGGCCAGGAACAGGGCGCGATAAAACATCGTGGACAGCAATTCGGCGAATTCTTCGACGGACAGATCGGCCGCGCGCAGTGTCCGGCTCTCGTTGATAAAGTACTCGCGCATCAATCCCTCGCCGATCCCGGCCAGGGCGTAGACGATCATCAGCGCCTGGTGCTTGCGAAAACGGACCTCTGGAAACAGTTTGGGCATGAGATCGACCAGCCACATGAGCTGGCGGCGGTAATTGTCGCGCAGCCTGGCCGAAAAATCCGGGTCCTCGTCGGCGAGCTGCAGCATGCAGCGCATCACGCCGGGCCGCCGGGCGTAGCCGCGCACGACCACGAGGTTGTGTGCGTAGATGCGGCCGTACCAGTCGCCTTTCGGCACGTCCCGCTCGATGCGGGCCGGATCGCCGGCGGCCAGGGAGAAATCGGTCAGCACCTCGAGCGTCAGCGATTTGAGATCCGGGAAATAGTGATAGAACAGTCCCTGCGCCACACCCGCCTCGCCGGTGACGTCGGCGATACGCATCCGGTGATAGCCCTGCCGCTCGAGTACCCGCAGCGCCGCCGCCTTCAGGCCGGCGCGCGCTCGCTCGCCCCGGGCGCTGCGCGCTCCCGGTTGTTTGTCGCTTTTTCCGGCTGCCTTGGACACGCCGGCCAAATTAGTTGAATTTGAATTCAAAATCAATATGATGTTCCGATCAATCGCCAGGAGACACCGGCATGTTTGTCGACTACACCGATCAGCAGCGCGAACTGCGCCGCGAATTCCGCGCCTACTTCACCGACCTGGTGAAACCCGAGTACCGGGAGGAACTGCGCGACGCCGAGAGTGGCGAGCTGTACAAGTCCCTGATACGCCAGCAGGGTGTGGACGGCATGCTCGCGGTGGGCTGGCCGCAAGAGTACGGCGGCCGCGGCCTGAGCGAGAGCGAACAGCTCATCCGCTACGAAGAGGCGCTGCTGGCCGGCGCCCCCACTCCCTTCGTAACACTGAACACCGTGGGCCCGGCGATTATCAGCCGCGGCACCGAAGAGCAGAAAAAACGTTTCCTGCCGGGCATCGCCGGCGGCGAGCTGCACTTCGCCATCGGTTACACCGAGCCGAGCGCCGGCACCGATCTGGCGTCGCTGACCACCTCCGCCGTCAGGCACGGCGACCACTACGTGGTCAACGGCAACAAGATCTTTACCAGCGGCGCCGAGGGCGCGGACTATGTGTGGCTCGCGGCGCGCACCGATCCGGAGGCAAGGAAGCACAAGGGCATTTCCATCCTGGTGGCGGACACCGCCGACCCGGGTTTCTCCCACGCCCCGATCCATACGCTCGGCGGCGTGCGCACCAACGTCACCTATTTCGACAACGTGAAAGTACCCGTGGACATGATCATCGGCGAGGAAAACGGCGGCTGGCGCCTGATTACCGAGCAGCTCAACCACGAGCGCGTCGGTCTGGCCGCCTGGGGCATACAGGGCTGGAAACTGTTCCGTGGGGCGATGCAGTGGGCCCGCGCCGCCCGCGGGCCGAACGGCGAGCGGGTGATCGACGACGCCGCCGCGCAGCGCACCCTGGCGGAGGTCTATGCCCATCTGGAAGCCATGCGGGTCATGAACGCGCGCATGGCCTGGCGGCTCGACCAGCACAAGATGGACCCGGTGTTTCCCTCCGCCATCAAGGTGTACTCCACGGAGATCATGCTGGAGATCTGCCGCCTGCTGATGGACGTGGTCGGCCCCCACGCACTCGTCGCCGCGGGCAGCGAGGGCGCGGTGCTGCACGGCGACCTGGAGCAGGAGTACCGTTCGGCGCCACGATCAATACCTTCGGCGGCGGGGTGGTGGAGGTGCTGCGGGGCCTGGTGGCGACCCACGGGCTGGGCATGCCGCAGCATCGATGAGCTGGTCGTCGCCCGCGCTCTCGTGCCGTCACCCCCGCGCATGCGGGGGGCGTTCGAATACGACTCGGCCTGCTGCCGGAAAAGACTGGATCCCGGCGCGCCGGACCGCCGCGTTCGCCGGGATGACGGCGGGGAAGGGCGCGCGCCCGAGCGATCTGCATTCCCTGGATCCCCGCGTTCGCGGGGATGACGGCCCTAAGTAAGTGCCATTGGGGTCAGACCCCTTTTAGAGATGGAGAAATGACCATGAACGCTGACGAGCTGAAAGCCTTCGAGGAGACGATCTACTCCTACGTCGGGCGCCAGGTGTGCCCGCCCACACCGGCCAGGGATCCGGTCAACGAGCCGATGATCCGCCACTGGACGGAGGCGATGGGTGACACCAACCCGGCCTACACCGACGCGGACTGGGCCGCCGGGAGCGCCCGCGGCGGGGTCATCGCGCCGCCGGCGATGATGTTCGCCTGGGGGCAGACCGGATTTGCGGTGACCACCGGGGGCCGCCCCCCGGATGCCCAGGTCGACCTGATCGAATTTTTCAACGAGCACGGCTACACCGGTGTGCTCGGCACCAACGTGCGCCAGGAGTATTTCAAGGAATCGCGTCCCGGGGACACACTTTCCGTGGAGATGGTCATCGACAATATCTCCGAGCGCAAAACCACCGCCCGCGGCACCGGCTATTTCATCGAGAGCCTGGCCACTTTCACCGACCAGCACGGCGACAAGGTCGGCACGCAGCGTTTCAAGATTCTCAAGTTCATGCCTCAGGAGGAATCCGCCGCCGCTCCCGCCGATGAACAACTGGAAGTGCCGACACGCATCGCCTCGCCCCGCGGTCATGACAACGGCTGGTGGTGGGAAGCCTGCAGACACCGGCAAGCTGTTGATCCAGGCGCTGCGCGGATTGCCAGACGCTGCGGCACCCGCCGCGGCCCATGTGCGGCGTGTGCCAGTCCATGGCATGGGATTCCATCGAATCGACCCTGCAGGGGGAGGTGCTCAGCCATACCGAACTGCACCACCCGAAAATCCCCGGCTACCCGCACCCGCTGGTCTGCGCCGTGATCCGGCTGGACGAGGGTGTGAACTTTGTCTCGAACGTGGTGGGCTGCGACCCGGCACAGGTGCACATCGGCATGAAAGTCGCCGGTAAAATCGAGCAGGTGGACGAGAAAACCACCCTGCCCCAGTTCTACCCGGCGTAAGGAGGAGTACACGTCATGACCGACTTCAAGACACTGTCCCGCGCCGAGGTCGCCGTCGGCGACAAACTGCCGCCGCTGCCCATCGACATCACCACCAGCCTCATCGTGGGCGGCGCCCTGGCGACCCGCGATTTCGAGCCGGTGCATCACGTCAAGGCCGAGGCACAGGCCATCGGCCTGCCGGACGTTTTCATGAATATTCTCACCAGCCAGGGACTGATGACGCGTTACGTCACCGACTGGAGCGGACCGGAAGCCGTCGTGAACGCCGTGGAGCTGCGTCTCGGGGCGCCCAATCTGCCGGGCATGGTCATGACCGTGACCGGAACGGTGACCGCCGTCGATGCCGACACCGGCCGCGTCGACGTCGCCGTGGAAGGCGAGAACAACATCTGGGGCATGCACATGCAGGGCTCCGTCACCGTGACACTGCCGCAGGAGGGCTGAACCGTGGTCGCAAACGTGAAAGACAAGGCCGTGATCGTCGGTGCCGCCAATACCGAATTCAGCAAGAACTCCGGTGTGTCGGAGCTGTCGCTGGCCTGCCAGGCTGTGAAAGGCGCCATCGACGACGCCGGCCTCGCGCCGTCCGACATCGACGGCATGGCGACCTTCACCATGGACAGCAACGACGAGATCGAGGTGGCCCGGGCCGTCGGCTGCGGCGAACTGACCTTCTGGGGCCGCTCCCACTACGGCGGCGGGGCGGCGACCGGCAGCCTGCACCAGGCGGTGATGGCCGTCGCCACCGGCATGGCCGAATGTGTCGCCGTGTTCCGCGCACTCAACGGCCGCTCCGGCCACCGCTTCTCCGCCGGTGTCTCCGGCGACATCACGACGGCGGACGCGATTCACTGGGGCTGGTACATGCCCTACGGCCTGCTGACGCCGGCGAGTTGGGTGGCCATGTTCACCCAGCGCTGGATGCACAATACCGGCGTCACCAAGGACGCCCTGTTCGAGGTGGCCCACGCCACGCGCGAGTACGCGGTGAACAACCCCAACGCGTTCTTCTACCAGCGCTCCTTCGACCGCGCCGAGTACGACGCGGCGCGCATGATCGCCGACCCGCTGCAGTTGTTCGATTGCTGCCAGGAGAGCGACGGCGCCTCCTGCGTGATCGTCACCACCCCCGAGCGGGCCCGCGACCTGAAACAGCCGGGGGTCAGTGTGCGCGGCGTCGCCCAGGCCGCCGCGGAAGATCAGGAGCAGATGACCTCCTTCTACCGCGAGGAGTTCGCCGCCATTCCCGAAATGGAAATCGCCGCCAAAAACACCTATGAGATGAGCGGACTGACGCCCGACGACATCGACGCGGCGGTCATCTACGACGCCTTTTCGTCCATCGTGTTGTGGCAGCTCGAGGCCTGGGGTTTCTGCGGCGAGAGCGAGTCGGGGGACTTCGTGCTAAGCGGCGCCCTGCGCCCCGACGGCCGCCTGCCCACCAACACCCACGGCGGGCAATTGAGCGAGGCCTACATCCACGGCGTCAACGGCATCGTCGAGGCCACCCGCCTGGTGCGCGGCCAGTCGCTGAACCAGCCCGCCAAAGACATCGAGCACGTGCTGGTGACGTCGGGTGTGGGTATCCCCACCGGCGGTGCGCTGCTGGGCAAGCTGGACTGATACCAACCCGCGGGGGAGTCGCGCCGCAGTGCCGCGGGACTAGCCGCCATATCTCACGGATTCGGCACTCGGTATTCTGGAACGCCTTTTAGCGGCGTGTGCAATGCCTATTTGGTTTCTCGCCGGGACGCCGCGCCGCTCGCGGCGTTCGTTACTCCAGCAGGTCGGGCTGTTCGCGCACGATGTTTTCGTACAGCGGTTGGAAATTGAACCACCCGGCCCCTTCGCTGCCCACCTGGGAGCCGGTGAAGGCGGCCTGCTCGTGCGGAATGGACACCGGATCGCCCGCCGCCATCGCCAGCAGCTGTGACTGGCAACTCCGCTCCATGGTGATGAACCACCACAGCGCCGCGTCCACGGTGGCGCCGACGGTGAGCAAGCCGTGGTTGCGCAGTATCGCCGCCTTCTTGTCACCCAACGCTTTGGCGATACGCGCTCCCTCTTCGTGTTCGAGCACGACGCCGCCGTAGTCGTCGAACAGCGCATGATCGCCGTAAAAGGCTGTCGCGTCCTGGGTCAACGGCTCGAGCAGCCGGCCCAGCGTCGAGAACGTCTTGCCGTACAGTGAGTGCGAATGCGCGGCGGCGACCGTGTCGGGGCGGGCGCGGTGCACGTGCGAATGGATCACGAAGGCGGCGCGGTTGACCGGCCGGTCGCCCTGAACGACATCGCCGTCGTGATTCACCAGAAGCAGATCGCTGACGGAAATACGGCTGAACGGCATTCCCAGAGGATTGACCCAGAAGTGGTCGGCATATTCCGGGTCCCGGGCGGTGATATGGCCCGCCACCCCCTCCTCGAAACCGAACTTCGAGAACAAACGGAATCCGGCGGCGAGCCTTTCCTGGCGATGTCGCCGCTCTTCCTCCACCGAATCGAATTTTGGCGTCCCCGGGAACTTCATGGCCTGCTTGGGCTTCGCTCCTGCTTGGCGTGCTTCCGGGGACTCAACATCTGCTTCCGACTCACCGTCCATTGAAGGGCTCCCGTTTTCCGGCACTCGATGCTGCCAACACGTTGCCATGCCGCGTGCAGACCGACAATGCGCCAGAAGGCCGTCCACCGTCAATCTCGCAGAGCACCCGGTTTGCCGCCCGTGGCGACAGAGCTGCTATAGTGGGATGCTGCATCGCCGGTACTTTGCACCGCAGTTTATCCAGCCGCGATCCCTGCGCGCACAACATCGGAACCGGCGGGGCCGGGAACCTGTATACTGTGTAGCATGTTCGCCGTGCCGCGACATACCCGACATAACTCGTGGGTCCGACCGTGTCAGCGGGCAACCGGCTGGTTGAGATTCAGGCGCTGGTTATGGAAGAGCCCGAGGATCTGGAATAGGTCCTGCAATTACATATACCGCGCCGCCGCGAACTGACGGTGGCAGCTCACGATCGGTGACATTTTCCGAGGCCGTGGGTGTCCGCTCATTTTCACCCATGCTCACACTCGTCGGCCTGCTCCTCGTCTCCCCGCTCAGCGGTATCCCGTTCTTCCCCACGATCTGCGCCATCATCGTACTTCTCGTATCCATGCAACTGCTGATGGGAAGAACGCATATATGGCTGCCGCAGATGCTGTCCTCGCGTTCCGTCCCGGCCGAGCAGCTCCGGCGCGCCATAGACTGGCTCATGCCCGGCGCCCGCTTTGTGGACCGCTATACCGGCGCCCGGCTCACCGTACTGGTAGCAGGGCCCGCGAGGTTTCTGATCGCCGGCATCTGCGTTTTCCTGGCGACCATGATGCCCCTGATGGAGTTCATACCGTTCTCGTCGTCGCTGGCGGGGATCGCGCTGTGCGCCTTCGGCCTGTCACTGCTCGCCTACGACGGGGTTCTCTCTCTCGTGGCCCACCTGGTGACCGGGGCCGTCGGCTGGCTGGTTATTTCGGCTATTGTTCAGTCGGAACAGCTTATCGCCGGCTGAACATCGTCCCGGATTCATACACACGCCCCGTCTTCGTCATCCAGACCACGAGCCGCCGCGAGATCAGCCCCCGTGACGGCGCCGGACCGGGATTGACAAGCGAGACGCGGACGGAGCGAGCCGCCGGGCGCGCTACTCTTCCGTATCCGAAACAGCATCCTCCAACTCGTCGATTCCCTCCTGCAGGTGATCGGCAAGCAGTGGATGGCCAATCAGATAGTCCGCCGTCGTCGGCGTCCACTCGTCCCTGGCCTGCTCCAGCAGGCTGTCCCATTCCTCGACGGTGCCGTCGCCGCGGCCAAGCCACAGCATGGCCACCAGTTGCTGTTGCTGGTCCGGCCCCAGGCCGCCTACCACCGACCGGAACTCCTGCAGTACCGGGTCCGCCTGGTGGTGGGCGAGCACCTCCGCGGAATAATCCTCGGCGAGGTCGCCGGCATCGTCCGGGGTGACAAGGTCCTCCTTGACGTGAAACTTTCTGGCCAGTTCTATCACGCGATCGAGATCGTCGCGGTGCATATCAAACATCTTCACAATCCTCCCTTCTGTGAGCTCGACCTATTCCAATGCAATTACATCGAGCATACAACGGGTGGCGCATTTTGCCACCGGCAGCGCCAGTTTCCCTGGCGGGCCGGCGGGTGCAGACAACCGCCGAATGGCTCAAACAGCTATACCAGCCCGGTTTGTGCCAGTCGCGCAACTGCCCGGCGCCGCGGAAACCGGCACAATAAGCGCCCGATTTTGAACCATTTCGACATTGCGCCCCGTGGTCTCTGCAGTACACTTGGGCGCCTGAATCATCGACGCGGCAACCGAGGAACCATCATGCCCGAAGCAGTCATCGTAGAAGCAGTGAGAACACCCATCGCACGCGGCAAGCCCGGGGTGGGCGATCTGCATGATTTTCATGCCACCGAATTGCTGGCCCTGTCCTACCGCGAACTCATTCGCCGCAGCGGACTGGCCTACGCCGACGTCGACTACCTGGCGGCGGGCTGCGTCACCCAGGCCGGCGAGCAGGCGGGCAATATCGCGCGCAACGCGTGGTTGACCATGGGCGAGGACTACACCACCGGCGGCACGACGCTGGACAACCAGTGCGGCTCCGCCCAGACCGCCAACCACGTCCTGTCGGCGATGGTTACCGCGGGCTCGGTGAATATAGGCATCGCGGCGGGTGTCGAGGCGATGAGCCGGGTCGGCCTCGGGGCCAATGTCTACAACGGGCCGGGTTATTTCGTGCCGGAGAGCTGGCCCTGGGACTCCACGCCCGACCAGTTCTCCAGCGCCCAGCGCATCGCCGACAAACGCGGCATCACCCGCGAAATGGCGGACGAACTGGCGTTCAATTCCCAGGCCCGCGCCAAGCGCGCCTGGGAGGAAGGCCGCTTCGACCGCGAAGTCTTCGAGGTGCAGGCGCCGATCGTCGGCGAGGACGGCAAACCGACGGGGGAAACCCGTACCGTGAGCCGCGACCAGGGACTGCGCGATACCACACTGGAGGGTCTGGCGGGCCTCAATCCGGTCATGGAGGGGCAGATCCACACACCGGGCAACTCCTCGCAGATATCCGACGGTTCCGCCGCCGTGCTGTGGATGACCGCCGAGGAAGCCAGTGCCCGCGGCCTCGAAGCCCCGCGCGCGCATCATCGCCGACTGTGTCGTCGGCACCGACCCCTACTACCTGCTGGACGGTCCGGTGGACGCGACGGCGGAACTGTTCAGGAAAAGCGGCATGACGCTGAAGGACATCGACCTGGTGGAAATCAACGAGGCTTTCGCGGCGGTGGTGCTGTCCTGGGCACAGGTGTACGACGCCGACATGGACAAGGTCAATGTCAACGGCGGCGCCATCGCCCTCGGCCACCCCGTGGGCTCCACCGGCGCGCGCCTGATCACCACCGCGCTGCACGAGCTCGAGCGCTCGGACAAGAGCACCGCGCTCATCGCCATGTGCTGCGGATCGTCCATAGGCACCGGCACCATCATCGAGCGCATCTGAGCCGGGTCCGTCCCGGCACAGCCGCCTGCAACATTTTTTCTGAGGAGCACCTTCATGGGAGATCTGACCGGTAAAGTCGCCGTCATAACCGGCGCCGGTCGCGGCCTCGGCCGCGAGGAAGCCATACAGCTGGCCCGCCAGGGCGCGCGCGTGGTCGTCAACGACATCAACCTGCCCGACGCGATGGAAGCCGCGCAGGCGACCGTCGACGAGATCGTCGGCTTCGGCGGCGAAGCCATGGCCGTATTCGGCGACTGCGCCGATTCCAACGACGCCGAGAACCTGATGAAGACCACCCTGGATACCTGGGGCGACCTCAACATCATGATCAACAACGCCGGCTTCTGCCGCGACAAGACCATTTTCGGCATGTCCGACGAGGAGTTCGACTCGGTGGTGCGGGTACACCTGCGCGGCCATTTCGTCAACATGCGCAACGCCACGTCCTACTGGCGCGACCGGGCCAAGGCCGGCGAAAGCGTGTACGGCCGCCTTATCAGCACATCCTCCGAGGCGGCCATCTTCGGCTCGGCGGGCCAGCCCAATTACGCCGCCGCCAAGGCCGGCATCATCGCCATGGCCATGGGCGCGGCGCAGTTGCTGGACAAGTACGACATCACCAGCAATGTCGTCATGCCGCGGGCACTGACCGACATGACCGCGGGCGGCCAGACCGGGGAAATGTTCGCGCCGCCGGCGGACGGCGGCTTTCACGCCTTCGACCCGGCCAACGTGGCGCCGCTGGTGGGCTATCTGGCCTCGCCGGAGTCGGGCCACATCTCCGGCGAGGTCATGGTCGTGTGGGGCAACGAGGTCGCCATCGTCCAGCGCCCGACACTGGCAGACCCGATCGTCAATCCCAAAGGCGCGCAGAAGTGGGAGGTCGAGGACCTGCACACGGCGCTGGCCGCCCACTACGACGACAACTACGTCCGGGTATGGGGCGGCTATTCGGTACCGCCTGTCTGATGAGCGGCGACGACCGTCTGATGTTTCCGAAGACGATCACGAACTGACGTCGGCGGCAGCATTCCCGTATCGGGCGCGCATCACCACCCTGAGCAGCACACCCTGGCCGGGGACATCGCCGAAAGCAGGGACCTGTCCCAAAGCAACCCGCAACAATTGCGGCAGTTGCAGGAGGCTTTCCGGGATATCGATGAGAATATCCGCGGCTATCACCAGGTGCTGCCGGTGAAGTCCGCCCGCTGACTCCACGCCCGAACGAAGAGCAATACACCATGTCCGAACCGACTGCACAAAATCTCGATAGCGCCGCCCTGACCGGCGAGCGCCTGGGCCCCTATTGCAGCTTCAATCCCGTGAGCCGCGTGCAGGTGTGGCAGTGGTGCTGTGCTCTGGGGGACCGGAATCCGCTGTACCTGGACGACGCGTACCGCGCCGCGGCGGGTTTCGATCGTATCGTGGCGCCGCCGGGAATGATGCAGATGTGGACCATGCGCGACATCGACGGGGGCAATGCGCCGGGCTCCACGGACCGGGCGCCTTTCGAGGTATTCGACCTACTGCGCGAGCGGGGCCTGGAAGGCAACGTGGCGGTGAGCTACGACATCGAATTTCACCGCCTGCTGGTCGAGGGAGACAGGGCGCACCACTACAGCACAGTCGACGCCATCAGCGAGCTGAAACAGACCTCTATCGGCGAGGGCCACTTCGTGACGCAGCGGGCGGAGTTCATGGATCAGCACGAGCGGCCTTACGCGACGGCGCTGATTACCTATTTCCAGTACCGGCCCGCCGCGGACACAGCCCCGGATCGGGAACAGAGCGCCGGGACACCGCCCGCCCCCACACAACCGGCGTGGCGTCCGGATTTCGTCGATGTCCGGGCCGCGGACCTGAACCCGGAACAGGAGCTGCCGGAACTGGTGCTGCCGATCACCCACAAACTGATCGTCGGCGGCGCGCTGGCCAGCCAGGACTACATGGACGTGCACCACAACGCTCCCGCCGCACGGGCGGCGGGCATGCCGGATATCTTCATGAACATACTGACGACCTGCGGCCTCAGCGCACGGTATCTGACGGACTGGGCCGGGCCCGGCAGCCGCATCAGGAAACTCAGGTTCAAGCTGCTGGCGCCGAACACACCGGGGGACACGATGATTCTGCGGGGGCGGGTCGCCAATGTGTCACAGAGCGACGGCGGGCCGCGGGCAAGCGTGGATTTCTCCGGCGCGAACAGCCGGGGCATGCATGTTACCGGCGCGGCCGTCGTGGACCTGGCGGGATAAACAGGCCGCGGGCGCGGACTGAGGAGAACAGGCTATGACAGTACAGAGATTCGACGGCAAGGTGGCCATCGTCACCGGGGGCAGCATGGGCATCGGCCGCGCCACCGTACTGCAGCTGGCGGCGGAGGGCGCCCACGTGGTGGCCTGCGCGCGCCGCCAGGCGAAACTCGATGAACTGGCACAAGAGGTTGCGGACAGCGGCGGCAGCTTCCACGGCGTAGCGCTCGATGTCAGTGATCTCGATGCCTTTGCCGACCTGATCGCCGACACCGCGGACAGGCATGGCAGACTCGATGTACTGGTCAACAATGCGCCTTCGGTTATCGGCGGCATGATCGTCGACCAGAACATCGAGCAATGGCGCGCCAACTTCGGCGTCTGTGTGGAAAGCGTATTCATCGGTGTGCAGGCGGCCCTGAAAGTGATGCAGCCCCAACAGTCGGGTTCCATCATCAACATTTCCTCCGTCAGCAGTCTCAAGGCCGGCATGGCCGCCGGCGCCTACTCGGCGGCAAAGGCGGCGGTCAACCAGTTCACCATGTGCGCGGCGATGGAAGCGGCGCCGTACAACGTGCGCGTCAATGTGGTGGCGCCGGGCGCCGTCATGACGCCCGGTCTGGAAGCGTCGACCATGAAAAGCAAAGCGATGCAGGACGCCATGGCGGGCGCCATTCCCATGGGGCGTATCGGCACGCCGGAAGAGATGGCCGCGGCGATCTGCTTTCTGGCTTCCGACGCGGCCGCGTTTATCACGGGCGTGGTACTGCCGGTGGACGGCGGCAAGACGCCGCAGATGTACATACCGGATTTCGATCTGACGGCGCTGGACAACCAGCAAATCTGACCGACGTCTACAGGTCGATCACGTTCGAGCGCACCAGCACCCCGCCGTCAACCACCAGGTCGTGGCCGGTGATAAACGAGGCGCGCTCGGAGCACAGGTACACCGCGGCGTCGGCGATCTCCGCCGGCTCGGCGAGGCGCTCCATGGCGTGGGCTTGCAGGGTTTTCTCGCGCAGCTCATCCGGCATCTCTTTCAGGTAGAAGGCCATCCCGCCGGAATTGATACCGCCGGGGCAGACGGTATTGACGCGCACACCGCGTTTTGCATATTCCACGGCGACCGACTTGGTCAGCGCGAGAACGCCGCCCTTGGCCGCCGCGTAGGCACCGAGAAACACTTCGCCGCGCAATCCGGAGACGGAGGCGACGTTGACAATGGCGCCGCCGCCGGAAGCTTCGATCAGCGGCAGCTGATGCTTCATGCACAGCCAGACGCCGCGCAAGGTGACTGCCATGCAGCGGTCCCACTCGTCCTCGCTCAACTGCGTGACCGGCCTGTTCGGCACACCCCTGGCCGCGTTGTTGACCGCCATATGCAGGCCGCCGAATTGCTCGCGCGTCGTGTCGATCACCCGCGCCACGTCCTCTGCACTCGACGTATCGGCGCGCACGAAAAGGCCCCTGGCGCCCAGGGTTTCCAGTTGCGCCAGCGTTTCGTCGCCGCCCTGTTCATTGATATCGGCGACCACCACCGCGGCCCCTTCCCGGGCGAATGCCAGGGCAATGGCGCGCCCCGTACCGGCGCCGCCGCCCATGACCAGTGCGATTTTGCCCTCCATCAGAAAACCCGGAAGCGCCGCTGCACGTGGCGCTGGCGCACGGCGATCTGTGCGCGGCGTTCCCGCGGCGACACTGTCGCTGTATCGGCCGGCAGATGATCACGCACCGCATCGAACGGCACCTTGCGCGCTTCGATACCCGGCCACTCCGCCTCGTCGGGTTTTTCGCTGTAGGCCCAGCGCGCCGTCAGAAAGCCCTCCCGGTGACCGCTGGTATCCAGCCAGTTCGATACGCCCGGGTCGCGATGCGCGACGACCATACGGTAAATGCCGTCCGCGTCGGCGACCAGTTGGCAGCCGTTGAGGCTGCCGGTGCGGTCGGCGTACTCCATGGACTCGCCCCAGAGGTTGCCGAGCTGAAAACCCATGTACTGCGGCGCCACCGGCACGCGGTTCTCGATCAGCAGGGCTTCGTCGTCCTCCAGTTCGAACACGCCGCCCGCATAGAGATTGGTGCTCTGGCCGCCGCCCGTGGCGCCCGACGCGGCGTTGACGCGATTGAAGGCATTGCGCGGAAACGCGACGCCCGGGATGCTGCCCTCGCGCTCGCCGTAGGTGCCCATGAGAATGGTCCAGAAAGCGTTCCAGAAATGCATCTGGTTGCGCACGATCTCGCCACAGCGGCGCAGCTCGTCGGCGGCCGCCGCCGGCCCGTAGACCGGGCCATGACCTCCCTCGGCCCCGACCCGGGTGATTGCCAGGTGGACGGCCTCCTCGCGTTCCCAGTCGCAGAACAACTGGCGCCCGCTGATATAGGTGGCATACCGTGTCGTGGAGCCGTCGCTGTCGCCAGACTCCGAGGCTACCGATTTCGCGGTACACACGAAGTTGCCGCTGTGGCCCGCCGGCCGCTCCGGGGCGAGCAGAATCTCGAAATGCCCGTCGCTCTCCACCTGCAGGGCGCTGGAATCCAGGCGCCCGGTCTGAGTCTTGACACCCGGCGCCAGTTCCGCCAGCGAGCCGCTGTCGCCGGGCAGTTCGCCGGCGGTCGCCTCGAAGATCATGTAGTGCGGCGCTTTGGTGACGCCCGCCGAAGCCTGCTCGCCGCGCCAGTGGCGCCAGTCGCCCGCCACACCGCTGATGCGGTATTGTCGTTGCCCATCGATCGGCGCGTAGAAATAAATCGCGTCGGCGTTGTCGATCGTACTGCGGGTAATGATGGACAGCGCGTTGCGAAACTGCGGGCGCTCGGGATCGGCGTGAAAGGCCCGCTCCACCGCCGCGTGTACATAGCCCATCAGGTAGCGATAACCCTCGGCGAGGTTGCGCTCGGTTCCCGGCGCGGGCATCAGTTCGGGACGGTCGATTGCGTCCCGGGCTTCCTGCAGCGCCCCGATCATGTCATCCCAGGCAGCGCGCAGCTCCGCTTTCGCCATGTTGTCGTCACTCATACTGTGTTCCGATACAAACCATTGATTCCAGCCGTTGAGCCGCTGGCCAGCTTACTGGATTCCCGCTTGCGCGGGAATGACGGCGGGCGGGCGAGGGAATGACGGCATTGGAAGGCGACTCGCGTTCCGGCCTACCGGTGATGACGGCATTGGAAGGCGGCTCGCGTTCCGGCCTACCGGTGATGACGGCATTGGAAGGCGGCTCGCGTTCCGGCCTACCGGTGATGACGGCATTGGAAGGCGGCTCGCGTTCCGGCCTACCGGTGATGACGGCATTGGAAGGCGGCTCGCGTTCCGGCCTACCGGTGATGACGGCATTGGAAGGCGGCTCGCGTTCCGGCCTACCGGTGATGACGGCATTGGAAGGCGGCCGATGCCTCCACCCCGCTGTCATTCCCGTGCTCCCCGCTGTCATTCCCGTGCTCCCCGCTGTCATTCCCGTGCTCCCCGCTGTCATTCCCGTGCCCCCCGCCGTCACTCTACACTCGCGCCCACCCGCCGTCATTACTCGCGCCCACGGCGCCGTCATTACTCGCGCCCACCCGCCGTCATTCCCGCGCAAGCGGGAATCCAGCAAGAGCAAACAATAGAAATCCCCCCGACACGCAGCCCGGCCGCACTACGCCGTTTCCTCCGGATCGGCGGCGAGAAACGCATCGCCCAATTCCGTCGCGCCATCCAGACTCATGACGCGGCGGCCCAGCGAGTGCAACAACTGCCGGCTGTAACAGACCTGCCCCAGCAGACTGCCGGAACACAACGCCAGTGCCGCCTCGGCCATCATTTCGACCGGTTCGGCCATGTCGGGATTGCGCCGGGCGATATCGCGCACGTAATCGGCGCCCGCGGTGAGCACGATGCCTTCCGGCGCCAGCGTGTTGATACACACACCCTCCCCGGCAACTTCATGGGCCAGGCCCTCGGTGTAGCGATCCAGCGCCGCCTTGGTCGCGCCGTAGGGCGCGATGACATGCGCCGCCAGCGGCGTGTCGCGGTACGGCACCACGGGCTGCCGCGCGGAGGCACTGGAAATATTCAGAATCCAGCCCCGCCCCTGCCGGCGCATTTCCGGCAGCGCCTGCTGCGCGAGATCGACCGGCGCATTGACGTTCACGTCGAACATCCAGCTGCGCTCCGCGGCGGGACTTTCACTGGGCAGACGCATGCGCGAAACAGCGGCATTGTTGACGATGATATCCAGGGCGCCGAAGTGCTTCCCGGCCCGCGCCACCAGATCCGACCGCGCCTCGGCGTCGGCGAGATTACAGGCTTCGGCGGCCGCCCTGCCCCCGGCGTTCTCGATCAGTTCAACTGTCTGCTCCAGCGTGCCCTCGAGATCCCCATGGCGTCCCGGGCGCGAGGCGCAAACCACCACCGCGGCGCCCTCGGCGGCGAACCGCCGCGCAATGGCGCGCCCGATGCCGCGGCTGGCGCCGGTGACCAGTGCCACCCTGCCCTGCAGTTGATCCTGCATCATTGCTCCCCGCTCGCGGCCCGCGCGGTGGCGCGCGGCCAATCGTACTGTTCGTAGAAATCCGCCAGTTCCGCTTCAATGCGCTGCGCGGACAGGTCGTAGTCGTCAATACTGTACTCGAAAGACGTACTGTGACGCTTCTCGCGCTCCTCCTGCGCGGCGAGGAAGCGATCGTAGTCCTCGCTGTAATCCAGCTCCAGCGCGCGATAGATGGCGCGCACAGTCTCCCGCGGCCGCGCTGTCAGTTCCCGGTAGTCGACCACGATCTGCGGTGTTGCCGGATTGCGCGCCAGCACGTCGCGCGGATGCTGAAAGCTTTCGAAGGAGATATCGGTCAGGATCTCCAGTGAGCGCCGGTAGTCCTCGCGGCGCCAGCCCCTGCCGCGCCAGTTCAGCTCCACCAGTTTCAGCACGCTGGGTATACAGTTGGCCGGGTCGCGCATCATTACCACGATGCGCGCGTCCGCGAAGGTGTCGATCAGCGACTGCACCCAACCGCTCATCACGGGGTTCTTGGCCAGATGGATTCGATCGCCGCCGTTGAGCAGCAGTTGCCGCTTGACGCACTCGCGGTAGTGGTGCAGCCAGCGCCGGCGCTTGCGCGGCGGCATCGCATCGACATGGAAAATGTCGACGATATCCATCATCGGAATTTCCAGGGACCACTGCTGCGTGACGCAGGCGCCCCGCATCACGAACTGGTCCTCTTCCGAGTTCCACAGACTCATATCGTGCATGTGACGCGTCGGGCCGAACGTCTTGTCGTCCCAGGCGACGATCTTTTTGTGGAAATACCGGCCCAGCAGTTTTTTATCGAGCACGCCCAGTCCGCGAATCACCTTTTTCTGCAGCAGCGAGGGAAAAAACATCTCCCAGTACAGAAAGTAGCTGAAAGTCTGTGCGTCCGCCGCCAGCAGCCGATGGGCCAGCGTGGTGCCGGAGCGCGCGTGTCCGACGATAAACACCGGCCGCTCCACCCGCTGCCGCCAGAGCGAGGGAAACAACAGGTAATCGAGCAGAAAGCAGCTCGCGTTGAACAGGTATTCCAGCGGCACATTCAGCAACAGCCGCCGCAGGGTGCGACGCCGTCCGGCCCAGCCCTTCAGGGACCAGACATGGCGCAGCACGCGCCAGTAGTATTGCAGGTCGAAATACATCGATGCCCGTCACGCCGGCGTCAGCAGTACCGGCATTTCCTTGAAGCCGTGGATGTTGTTGGAACGGATGTACACCGGCTCGCCGTCCCCCTCGATCGCACTGAAGTGTTCGAAGAATTCCTCGAAAAAAATGCGCGCCTCGAGGCGAGCCAGGTTGGCCCCCAGACACAGATGAATACCGTGACCAAACGCCAGGTGCGGATTGGGATCGCGTGCGATATCGAAGGTCATGGGCTCGTCAAACACGCTTTCGTCGAAATTCGCCGAGCTGTACATCATGACCACCCGGTCCCCGGGGGATATACGCCGGCCGCCGACCCGCGCCTCGTCAACCGCGGTGCGGCGAAAATAATGCAGGGGACACGTCCAGCGCAGCATCTCCTCGACGGCGGCCGGCAGCAGTCCGGGATCGCTGCGCAGCGCCCGCCATCAGCTCGGGGCGCTGCATCAGTTCGTACATGCCGCTGCTGATCAACCCGCGGGTCGTTTCGTTGCCGGCGACGGTCAGCTGCACGAACAGCGCGGCGAATTCCGTTTCGGACAGCTTTTGCCCTTCCACTTCCTGATTGATCAGCAATGAAATCAGATCATCCGCGCCGCTGTCCTTGCGCTCGGTGGCGAGTTCGAAGCCGTAGGTGCCCATCTCGACGCTGGCCCGATTGACCTCCTCCGGCGTCCCGCCCAGATCGGGGTCGGTACTGGAGGTCTGCAGGTCGGACCAGCGGCGGATCTGTTCCCACCTGTCCCGGGGAATATCCAGCATGGAACAGATCACCGCCGTCGGCAGGTCACCGGCCAGGCTCTCCACGAAATTGACCCGCGCCGGCTCGTCGACCCGCGCCATGATGTCGCGGGCAATGGCGCGTATTTTCGGTTCCAGCGCCGCCAGCATGCGCGAGGTAAAGCGCGTGATCACCGCCCGGCGCAGGAGCGCGTGCCGGGGCGGATCCATGCCCAGCAACTGGTTGCGGGCCATGTCGAGAATATCCGGCGGCAGATCATCCACCATCACGAAGCCCTGCTCGGCGGAAAACGTCTTGAAGTCCCGCGACACCTGCAGCACATCCGCGTGCCGACTCAGTACCCAGTAACCGTAACCCGCCGGGTGCTCGTGCCAGTGAACCGGATCGTTGGCCCGCAGCCAGGCGAACTGCTCGTGGGGGATGCCCTGTGTGTAGCTGTCCGGGTCGTAGACGTCTATCTTCATTTCACGGAGCCCAGTTTACCCCACCAGCACCGGCGGTTCGGGATGCCCCATCTCCGCGCACATGGCGAGGTAGAATTCCAGTGCCAGTGGACCGTCCGCCACCGAGGTGATATTGCCCTCGGCATCCAGGTTGAGGTTGGTGCCGTACATCTGGAACCAGACCCGGGTGTCGTCCTCGATACACTGCAGCGTATGCACCGAGCCGGCGGGTTCATAGAGGAACGAACCGGCGCGATTGACGTAATCGTATTCCTTGTATTTCCACGCGCCGGAACGCGTGTAGCCGAATACGGGGCCGGTGTGTTTGTGGGTTTCGACCTCGTAGCCGGCCCGAAAGATATTCTCCACGATCCACAGACCCTCGGCGGGCCGGACCTGGAGCACTTTCAACAGGCTGCCGTCGCCGATATCGACAAAGGGCAGTTCATCCTGGCCGAGATGTACCGCGTCGGGAGCTGTCATCGTTCGCCTCCTGTGTCTCTGCTTTTGCGCACACGCCCTGTATAACATGGCGGCATCCCCGGGTAGAGCGCGAGCGCGAGTTTTTTCCCCGCGGCATGATTTTTCAAGCCACCTGCAGTTCGTGAACCACCCGCGCCGCATGCGGGTCGTCGGCCGGATCGTCGGGCATGGGAAAGGTCACGCGCCGGCTCAGCCCGCCGTAGCGCGCCAGGTAGACGCCGGCGATCTCGTCGTAGGTGCCCCGCGGCACGAAACGCTCGAGCATATCGTCGGTGATGATCTCCGGGAGCCGCTCCCAGCGGCCCTGCCGCGTCAGGTCCAGCAACTGCTGCCCCTTGTCCTGCCAGCCGAACAGTTCCAGGCTGGGCCAGTAGGCGGGTGTGGAGTAGAGAAAGCCCAGCAGGTGGCGCTGCTTTTCCCAGTTGGCCGCCACCGCGGCTTCATCGGGCCCCGTCGCTGTCAGCGGCCCGAGCACCAGCTTGAAATCCCGCGGCTCGCCGCCGCGCCCGTCGAACCCCGCAGACAGGCGCGGCAGGCACACGTCCCGGATGTACTCCGGCGGCGTGTTGGTCGGGTGCGTGATCATGCCATCCGCCACGCGTCCGACCATCCGGGTCATCGCCGGCCCCACCGCCCCGCAGAGGATCGGAATATGCGGGTGCTCGATCGGGCCCGGATTGAAGAACGGCTGCAGTTTGGTGAACGCGTAGTGATCGCCCCGGAAGTCGAGCCGTTCGCCGGTCTGGAAACTGTGAAAAATCGCCTGTATCGACTGCACGTATTCGCGCATTTGCGGCACCGGCGAGTCCCAGCGGGCGCTGTAACGCTTTTCGATATTGGCCTGCACCTGCGTGCCCAGACCCAGTTCGAAGCGCCCGCCGGACATGCGCTGCAGATCCCAGGCGGCAACCGCCGTGATCATCGGACTGCGGGGAAAGGCCACGAGCACCGCCGTGCCCACAATCAGGCGCTCCGTGGCGGCCAGGGCCATGGTCGCCAGCAACAGGCCGTCGTGGATGGCGTCCGGCACCTGCAGACCGTCGAAACCCATGGCCTCGGCCCGGGCGGCGTGGGCGCCGATCTCGCCGGGGCCCATGTCCTCCGGCGTGGCGGCGAATACCTGAAACACGGCTTGACCCCTCCTTATAGTAAGCTAGACTGACTATAAGATTAGCTGATTGTTTCGCAATTGCAATGACGCGCCGTCGACAACTGCGCTACGAAGTGGGCCAGATTCTGATGCTGATGACCCGCGATTTCCAACAGCGGCTCGACGCCGACCTGGCCGCGCGGGGTGTTCGCGGCGTCGGCGCGCGCCACCGGTCGGTATTCCTGTTCCTCGGCCGCAACGGCGCCAGCCGGGCGGTGGATCTGGCCCAGGCCGCGCGCATCCGTCCCCAGTCGATGATGAAGATCGTCCACGAACTGGAGGCCATGGGTCTGGTGGAACGGCATCCGGACCCCGCCGACTCGCGCGCCAAGCTGATCGACTTCACCGAAGGCGGGCGCGCGTTCATCGATGAACTGTCCCAGTCCACGGAAACCGTGTGGCGGCAGTACGCCGCGATACTCGGCGAGCGGGTGGCCGTGCAGACCTTCGACAATCTCAATCAACTGCTGGCAGCGGGAGACGCAAAGCGTGACTGACAAAGTGGCCTTCATCACCGGCGCGAGCCGCGGCATCGGCGCCGAGTCCGCGGTGGCGCTGGCGCGGGCCGGCTACCGCGTGGCGATCACCGCGCGCACCCTCGCCGAGGGTTCCGACAGTCCCCTGCCGGCAGCCTCAGGGCCACCGCCGCGGCGGTGGAGCGCGCGGCAGCGAGGCATTGTGCCTGCGCGCGGTATCCTCGACCCGATCGCTGGCGGACGCGGCGCGGGCCGCGACGGAACATTGGGCGGCTCGACCTGCTGTTCAACAATGCCGTTACCGGGCACGGGAACATGAACCACTGCTGGAGGTCGCCGACGACCAGCTCGCGGCCATCTACCGCGCCAATGTCTTCACGCCGCTGACACTGGTCCAGACACTGCTGCCGGGCATGCTGGCACGCGGCGGCGGCACGATTCTCAACATGGTTACCGCGACAGCGCGCACATCCATCCCGGCGCCGGCGACGGCGGCGGCTGGGGCTGCGCTTCACCTCCTCCAAGGCCGCGCTGTCGCGCATGGCGCCCTCGCTGCGGGCCGAACATCCCGACAGCGGCCTGCGGGCGTTCAACCTGGGCCTGCTGGCGGTCACGGCTAGAGCGCACCGCCGGCATTCGGGCCTGCGGCTCTCACATCGAGGTCGCGCGGCGCCGCTTGACTGTCTGTGCAGTCGGACGAGGTGAAGGCCGAAGCGACCACGACTGCCAGACAAGGTTGGCCGGTTGTTATATCCTGTTGCCGGTGTTATTTTGCTAGCATGTCGAGAGTGTTTCGCAACAGTCATTCACTTCGCCTGGTGCTGACGCTGGTTCTGGTCTTCAACGGCATCCCTTTTGCGGATATTCATCAGGGCGGCGCCCCGAGCCACCAACCCGGCGGCTTTTATATCGACGCGCCCGGCGAGCGACCGGCACCGAACCCGGACAATGAACAAACCGGCGGTGCCGCGCACGTTCACATCCATATCTGTTGCATCCATCTCGCAGGCACAGCGGTCGCAAAACAGAGCTGTGATTCGCAGCGCAATTTTCGGCCTGTCCACTGTCTCGATGCCCCCCCGTCCGGTCACTTCGACCGGCTTTTCCGCCCACCTATCTCCCTGGTCTGATCTTCCGTCAATACTGAGTTTTGCTACCCGCCGCTGAATGCGCGGGCGGCGAGGCGGATTTCCATTCCAGCACGGAGACAATTCGCATGCACCGATGGATGTGCAGCGTTGCGTTGCTCGGACTGTGTGCAGCGTTGTCGCTGCAGGCCGTTGCAGCGGACAACCGGGCAACCACTGCCCGGGACAGAACAGGCCCCCTCACGCTCGACGGCGCAATCGACGAGGCCCTTGAGGGGAACTATGCGGTACGCCAGGCCATGGCGCGGGTCCGCCAGCAAGGCGGGGCCCTGACACATGCCCGCCGCTGGACCCCTTCGAATCCCTCGCTCGAGGTAGCTACCAGTGATCGGGAGGTCGACGCGGAGGACAATAGCCGGGACTTCAGCATAAGCCTCAGCCAGGAATTCTGGATCGGCGGGCAGCGGGGCCTGCAGCGCGGTGCCGCAGCGGCCCGGTTGACCGCGGTCGAGGAGGATCTTCGCTTCCTCCGCACCGCGACCGCCGCCCGGGCGCGCCGCGCGTTCCTGAACGTCCTGCTGACCGAACGGGCCGAGGAAACGGCGGGGCGCCTGGTGCAGCTCACACACAGGCTGGCCGACTATGCCCGGCGCCGGCTCGAGGCGGGCAGCGCCACCGCGCTCGATCTCAATTCCGCACTCATCGGCGCCGCCCGCGCCCGCACCGAGCTGGTGGAGGCGGAGCGTCAATCGGCACAGGCGCGGCTGGCGCTGGCCGACGTGCTGGCTCGCGATCCGACCGCGCCGATTCGGGTCACCGGCGATATTCAGCCCTGGCCCGTGAGCCTGCCAGGGGAAACGCGGGTGCTGAACGCGGCGGCCCGCCGGCGCGGCGACCTGGCAGCCGCCGCCGAGCGCGTGCAGGCCGCACGTGAGGAGCTGCGCTTGAGCCGCCGCCAGCTCATTCCCAATCTGACGGTTTTCGGCTTCTACGAGGAAGAAGAACAGGCGGAAATCACCGGCATTGGCGCGAGCCTGCCGCTTCCGTTGCTGCACCGCTATGGCGGCGAGCGCGAACAGGCGGCGGGAAAGCTTCTCGAACAGCAACTCCAGGAAGACGAATTGCGCCTCACTGTCCGCCGCGAGGTACTGAGCGCAATCGCCGACTACCGCGCGGCCCGGCGCCGGGCGGAGCTGCTGGGCACGTCCATGCTTGAACGGGCCGAAGCCAACCTGGAGCTGACCCAGGAAGCATTCGAGGCCGGCAAGGTCGGGGCGCCTGCAATCACCGCGGCCCAGAACAACCTCATCGACGTCCGTCGCAGCTACCTGGGGTCGCTGGGCGCCCTGATCGTGTCGGTGACGGAGCTCGAGCGGGCGACCGGTGGCCTGATCGTACTTGAGGAAAACAAAGTGCAGAAGGACAGCACGCCATGAATCAATTGGAGCTCAACATCATGTACCCATCATCCATTTTCGGAACGTGGCCGCGACGGCTGCGCCGACCATTCACGCTAGTCGTCTTCGTCCTTCTGCTGCCCTTCCTCGCGGCCTGCCAGCAAGAGGGAGAGACACCGTCCGCTGCACGGCACGACGAGGCCGGGGCCGAGGAGCATGGTGAGCAGGAGCAGGCACCGCACGAGGAGCCAGCGGACGGGCAGGCACGGGAAATCCACCTGACACCGGAGCAGCATGGACTGCTGAACATCGAGATTGCCAATTCTCCCAGGGGCCATGCGGATGCCCTTTTGAGCGCGCCGGCGGTGGTACGTTTCGATCCGGACAGAGTCGCCCGTATCGGCCCGCGGCTGGAAGCCAAAGTCGTACAGGTACTGGTCGATCTGGGCGACGTCGTCGAGTCCGGTGACGTGCTCGCCGTGCTGGCCAGCGTCCAGCTGGGCCGAACCCGGGCCCGTTATCTGACGGCGAGCGCGCTGCTCGAAAATGCGCGAGCGGAATTTGAGCGCGAGCGACGTCTCGCCGAGCAGCAGATTGCCTCCGAGGCAGAACTGCTCGACGCCAGGGCCGCGTTGCGCGAGGCGGAGGCGGACCAGCAGGCCGCGATGGAGGCGCTGCGTTTGTTCGGCCTCAGTTCCGAGGAAATCGACAGCACCGAACCGGGAAAAGCACTGTCGCGCCTTAGCTTGACCGCCAGCATGGACGGCGTTGTGCAACGGCGCGACCTGTCCCCGGGACAGACGCTGGGGCCGGACGATACGCCCATCCACATCGTCGACAACAGCCGCATGTGGCTCATGATCGATGCCTTCGAAAACAGTCTCGACCGCATACGCCTCGGCCAGGACGTCGAATTCACGTCCCGTGTTCTGAACGATGCACGCTTTTCCGGGCAGATCGACTGGATATCCCGGGAACTCGACGAGCAGTCTCGCACGGTGACGCTGAGAGCCGTGCTGGAGAACCCCCGGGGTATCCTGCGGGCGGGCCTGTTCGGTACGGCCAGGATCGATACGGGCAGCGGCGAAGGTCCTCCCCGCGTTCCGATTGATGCCGTGCAGCGGCTCGGTGAGACGGATGTTGTGTTTGTGCCGGCCGAGGAGGAATACGCGTTCCGCGCCGTGCCGGTCACACTCAGCCACGAAGGCAACGGCTGGGTCGAAGTGGTCGAGGGCATCGTCGCTGGCGAACCCGTCGTCTTCGAAGGAGCATTCGACCTCATGTCCGCGCTCACGGCCGCATCCAGAAGCGCCGAACACTCACACTGAGGCGGGAGCAATAACATGATCGAAGCACTGGTTCGTTACGCCCTCGCCAACCGGCTGATGGTGCTGGTGGCGGTGGCCGCCGTCACCATCGGGGGCTTGCTGTCATTCCGGACATTGCCGGTTGACGCCTTTCCCGACGCCACGCCCACCCTGGTTCAGGTGTTCACCTCGAGTCCGGGGCTCTCGCCCGTGGACGTGGAAACGCTGATCTCCTACCCCGTCGAGATCAGCATGTACGGTCTGCCCAATCTCGAAAAGGTCCAGAGTACGTCCATTTTCGGGTTGTCCCGGGTCGATGCGTACTTCGAGGATGGCACCGACATCTACTTCGCCCGGCGGCTGGTGATGGAGCGTCTGGCCGATGCCCGCCGCCAGATTCCGCCCGGCCTCGGCGAGCCGGAGCTCGGGCCCATCACCACCGGTCTCGGCCGCATCCTGATGTATACCCTGGTGAACGAAGCCGGAGCGGATTACTCGCTGATGGAAAAGCGCACGATCCAGGACTGGATCGTCAAACAGCAGCTGCGCACCGTTCCGGGCGTGACCGGCGTGCTCTCCATCGGCGGCTACGAGAAACAGTATCAGGTACAGCTCGACGCCAATGCGCTCATAGCCCGGGATCTGTCTATTGCCGACGTGCGCAAGGCGCTGGTGGCCAATAATCGCAATGTCGGCGCGTCGTTCATCAAACGGGCCGGCGACGAGTACATCGTCCGCGGCTTCGGCTGGGTTTCGACCGGACGAGCAAGGTATCGAGGACATCGGCAACGTGATCGTGGCCGAACACGAAGGCAAGCCCGTGTATGTCCGCGATGTCGGCGAGGTCACCTATGGTGCGGCCATCCGGCGCGGCGCTCAGGTGGCCAACGGTGAAGAATCCGCCGGCGGGTACGTGTTCAAGCTCATCGGCACCAACACCCAGCAGGTGCTCGAGGACGTGGATGCGAAGATCGCCGAGATCAACGAGTCACTGCCGGACGGCCTGCGCGATCGAGCCGTTCTACTCACAGGCTGATCTGGTGGACAAGGCGATAGGCACCGTGGAGCGTGCGCTGCTGGAGGGTGCGGTGCTGGTGCTGATCTTCCTGTATCTGTTCCTCGGCAACCTCCGCTCGACACTCATCGTCATCGCCAGCCTGCCGCTGTCGGTACTCGTGGCGTTCATCGCGATGCGCTACTCCGGCCTGTCCGCCAATCTGATGAGCCTGGGCGGGCTGGCGATCGGTATCGGCATGATGGTCGACGGCTCGGTCGTGATGATCGAGAACATATTCCGGCATCTCGAGGAGCGATCGGAAGAAGACCTGTCGATGTGGCGGCTGGTCAGCGAGGCGGCCCGGGAGGTGGCGCGGCCCATCGTCTTCGCCATGGCCATCATCATCATCGTCTTCCTGCCGCTGTTCACCCTGGAGGGGGTGGAAGGCAAGCTGTTCAGCCCGATGGCCTACAGCATCAGCTTCGCGCTGGTTGGCGCGCTGATCCTGGCGCTCACGCTGGTGCCGGTGCTGGCCACTTTGGCGTTTTCCAAAGGGAGCATTCACGGCGAGCCCCGGCTGGTCCTGTGGCTGAAGGCACGCTACCGACCGTTGCTCAAGGGCGCGCTCGGCGCACCCGGGACGGTGTTCGGTATCGCGCTGGCGGTCTTCCTCGGCAGCCTCGCCCTGTTCCCGCTGCTCGGCACGGAATTCGTGCCGACGCTCCGGGAAGGGACGGTCCAGGTGCGTTCGACGTTGCCGCCGGGCGCCAGTCTCGATTCCGCTATCGAGTACGGCAAACGCATTCAGAAAGTGCTCGGGGAATATCCGGAGGTCACCGGCACCTATTCTCGAATCGGCCGTGCCGAAGTCGGCGGCGATCCTGAGCCGGTCAACGTCGTCGCCACGGTGGTGACATTGAAGCCGCTCAACGAGTGGGAGAGCGGCCGATCCTACGAGGAACTGCAGTCGGTCATGGCGGAGCGCGTTGGCGAGGTCGTGCCGGGCCTGGCAAATAACTTCTCCCAGCCGATTCAGCTTCGCACCGACGAGCTGCTTTCGGGGGTACAGGCGCAGCTCGTGGCCAGCATTTACGGTGACGATCTCGACGAGCTCGCCCGCATCGGCAGCGAGGTCGAGGCGCTGGCCCGCGAGGTTCCCGGCGCCACCGACGTGCGTACCCAGCAGCAGGGCGGCAAGCGCCAGATTGTGGTGCGTCCGGACCGCGATGCGCTCGCCCGCTACGGTATCAACATCGACGATGTCCTGGGCACGCTCGAAACCGGTGTCGGCGGCGCGACCGCCGGCCTGGTGTTCGATGGCATCCGGCGTTTCGACATCTTCCTGCGCCTGCAAGAATCCCAGCGAAGCCGTCTCGATCTCATTCGCGAGCTGCCGCTGCGCAGCACGGAGGGCGCCGTGGTGCCGCTGTCGCGGGTGGCTGACGTGGGTCTCTACACCGGGCCCAAACAGATCTCGCGGTCCAACGCCAGTCGGCGCCTGTACGTGCAGATGAACGTACGCGGGCGCGACATGGGCGGCGTCGTGGAAGAGCTGCGCGGGCTGGTCCGCGAGCGGGTCGACATGCCGCCCGGCTATTTCGTCGAGTTCGGCGGGCAGTTCGAGAACCAGGAACGGGCGATGGCACGCCTGTATCTGGTGGTGCCGATTACCCTCGCACTGATCTTTCTGCTGCTGTTCTCGGCGTTCGGCAGCCTGCGCTATGCCACGTTGATCTTCCTGAACGTCCCCTTCGCCATCACCGGAGGCATCATCGCCCTGCTGGTGTCGGGGCTGTACCTCTCGGTGCCGGCCGCGGTGGGCTTCATCGCGGTATTCGGCGTGGCGGTGCTGAACGGCGTCGTGCTGGTGAGCTACATCAATCAGCTGCGCGACGAGGGGATGCCCGCGGACGAGGCCGTGGCCATGGGCGCGGAGCGGCGGCTGCGACCGGTGCTGATGACGGCGACCGTCGCCATTCTGGGGCTGGTGCCCCTGTTGCTGGCCGATGGCATCGGCTCGAATGTCCAGCGGCCACTGGCTGCAGTCGTGGTGGGCGGTCTGGTGACATCCACGCTGCTTACCCTCGTGGTGCTGCCGAGCGTGTATCGCTGGTTCGCGATGCCCCGCAAGGAAGTGGAAGTCTGATGCCGACAGGAGAGTGCTCATGTATGAAGTGAAGGGGTATGTAAAGCAGGTCAAGATGGAGGCCGTGATCGACGCGCTTGCCAGGCTCGAATGCGTCACGGGTGTGGCAGTCGTTGGCCTGCACCAGTACGGGCATGCGCTGCCGGACGGCAAGCTGACTCGGGTGGACATGGTCAAGATCGAAGTGGATGTCGGCAGCATCGAGGATGCCGATCGGGCAGCCCGCTGTATTGTCACCGAGGGCCGTACGGGACCGGGCCACGCCGGTGACGGCCGGGTCATGATCACGAAAATCCTGCGCGCAATCCGTATCGACGACGGCGCAGAGGACTCGCACGCTTTTGCGCCGCGGGCTCCCTGACCGAGTGGCATGGCACTGCTGTTTCTCGCCAGTGCGCGCCATATCCTGCGCCAGGCCTTGCGCGAGCTTCGGCTGGCGCTGGCGGGTGCAACATTTCACGAGGGGGTGTGATCACGATGAAGCATATACCTGAAAAGCACAGGATGGCCGGACCCGGCGTGGCGACGTTGTCGGGCAAGCTGAACGACCCCGCAGGCTCTGGAGAAAGGGGCGAACAAGGCCCGCGGCCAGGCTTGTGCTGCCTGCTCGACCCCGTCACTGTATAACGCTATTCTGCCCGGTGCATCATGGCCTTGCGGCCAGGCTCTGTCTGACGACGGACTCCCCACTCGGCTCGCCCGTTCCATCGTCGAACTCCCCGACACAGGATGTGGTCATACATGCGGACTTCTTCACAATGAACACTGTGCTGCTGGAAAAACACGACGGTTTCGCCGTCGTCACCCTCAACCGGCCCGATGCCATGAATGCGCTATCGCGGGAACTGCGCGCGGACTTTGTGTCGGTATTCGAAACCTGCACCCGGGACGAGGACACGCGAGTGGTGATACTGACCGGCAACGGCAGGGCGTTCTGCGCCGGTTTTGACCTGAAGGAACTCGGCTCCCCGGAGGCGAGTAGCACGGCGGGGGAAGCGGACAACGCCGTGGGCGACGCGATGGCCGCGTTCGAGGGGCCCATCATCGGCGCGATCAACGGGCACTGCATTACCGGCGGCTTCGAAATGGCGCTGGCCTGCGACGTGCTGATCGCCTCGGAGAACGCGCGCTTCGCCGATACCCACGCCCGGGTCGGCATGCTGCCGGGCTGGGGTCTGAGCCAGAAGCTGCCGCGCCTGATCGGTCTGTCGCGGGCGCGCGAGATGTCCTTCACCGGCGCGCCCATCGGCGCTGCCCAGGCCTACGAATGGGGGCTGGTGAATCACGTGCTGCCACAGGATGAATTGCTGCCCCGCGCCATGGAGATGGCGCGCAACATGTGCGCCTGCGTGCCCGAGGTGCTGGCCGGTTATCAGCAGTTGATCAGCGAGGGCTACTCGATGCCTTTCGACGAGGCGCTGGCCTGGGAGTCGGAGCGCGCCATGGCCTGGGCGGACAAGGCCACGAGCCAGATGATCGAGCAGCGGCGCGGGCAGGTCATGGCACAAAACCGCGGTGAGAAAGACTGACGGGCAGGTTGTGCGCGTCGCCAATCGTACCCTCTATCAGTCAATGGCGCAGCAGCAGGCGGTCGGACTCTACTGGCCATGGCGTTGGCGCGAATGGACAGACTGTCGAGATCCGCGCGCTCAGCGTGCACGCGTCGAGCGGCTCGTCGCGGCGCTGCGCCAAGCGGGCCTGCACACCAGCGCGCGCGAGATCGACCTGGCTCTGTGGCAGCGCGGCCAGCGGCCGGAGTTCAAGGCCCGGCCGCGTCACCGCACGCGCTGTACCTACTATTGTCCCCGTCCCCCTCGGAAGTCACGTGATATTACCGGCGATGTCAGCCACTACCGCAGATAATTGATTGATTGAATGACTGCTGCGGGCAGAAAAGATGTAGGGCGATAAAGCGAAATTCGCTACCTTCGTTGCCCTGAGGGTTCAGGTTCAGATCGATGTCCGTTATGCAAAAACCACGAAAACAGTGTACACTACTCTCGTGTTTGTAAGCGATTATGCGACTATGAAAAATATCACGTTAAGTGCGGATGGAAAACTGATTGAGGCTGCCCGGTCCCGTGCACGCGCTGAGCACACGACGCTCAATGTGCAGTTCCGCGAGTGGCTCGAAATGTATGCGCGCCAATCCGGCCGGCTGCAGCAGTATGATACGGTCATCGAGGCGTTACAGGGTCGGGTAACGCTCGGGCGCCATTTGAGTCGGGAAGAAATGAATGAGCGTTGATACATTTCTCGATACCAATCTTTTTATCTATCAACTCGATAAATCGAATCCCCGAAAAACGGCGATAGCGGACGGCATCATCCGCAAGGCCATAGCGACAGCTAATGCTTGTATCAGCTACCAGGTCGTTCAGGAATGCCTGAATACTATCCTGCGTAAGGCCCAGGTACCGCTGGATGTAGCGGTACCCGACTGTATCTGGACCACGTGCTCAATCCACTGTTAAAAGTCCCCGCCAGCTCTATCCTGTTTCGCCGGGGGCTGGATATTCAGGAACGCTACCGATACGGATTCTATGACTCTCTGATCATCTCTGCCGCGCTGGAGGCGGATTGCAAGCGTCTGTTCACGGAAGATATGCAGGATGGACAACGAATCGGTACCCTGGTGATCGAGAATCCTTTCGCTGATCATTAAGCTGGCCGCAGGCGGTGAACGGCATGGCGCATGGCGTGCCCGAGTCATGCCGTGTCATCGGCAGCGTGGCCGCCGTGGAGGAGTTCATGATCCCGCAGACCTGCAACGCCATAAAGGCAGCCGTGATCGTGCACGCCGAGCAGCTCGCGCTGGCGCTGGCCTGGGAGTCGGAGCGCGCCATGGCCTGGGCGGAGAAGGCCACGAGCCAGATGATCGAGCAGCGGCGCGGGCAGGTCATGGCACAAAACCGCGGTGAGAAAGATTGACGGGCAAGTCGGCGGGCACTGTTTTATAATCCCGCGCCTTCCTTTCCATTGAAAACAAAAGGGGCACAAGCATGCAGCGTTTGACAGGCAAGGTCGCCATCGTCACGGGCGGCGCCCGGGGCATGGGCGAGGCCACTGCGCGACTGATGGTCGAGGAAGGCGCGCGGGTACTCATCGGCGATATTCTCGACGAACCCGGGCAGGCCCTGGCCGACGAACTAGGCGACGCGGCGCGCTACGTGCACATGGATGTGACACAAAAGTCCGACTGGGAAGCGGCGGTCGCCGCCGCAAAAGCCCTGGGGCCGCTGCGGATACTGGTGAACAACGCGGCTATCGTTCTGCAGAAGACGATCGTCGATACCACCGAAGAGGACTTCATGAATATCGTGCGCATCAACCAGCTCAGTGTGTTTCTGGGCATGCAGGCGGTGTTCGAGCCACTCAGGGACGCGGGCGGCGGGTCCATCATCAACGTCTCTTCCATCGACGGCCTGCAGTCGAAAAACTCCCTTGCCGCCTATTCGGGCACCAAGTGGGCGGTACGCGGCATGACCAAGGCGGCCGCCCTGGAGATGGGCAGATACAACATTCGCGTGAACAGTGTGCACCCCGGCGGCATCTATACATCCATGCACGGGTCCGAATTCATGTCGCAACAGGATGCCGACCGGTTTTACCAGCGCCACGCCCTGCCCCGGGTCGGCCTGCCGCGGGAGGTGGCGGCGGTCACCGCGTTCCTGGCTTCCGATGAAGCGAGTTACAGCACCGGCTCGGAATTCATCGCCGATGGCGGCTGGAACGCGGGCTTGGTGGAAGAGTCCCTGCCGCAGTTGTGGAAAGCCGGCCCGCACTGCAACCCCCTGACGCCTAGAACGGGAAAAACCGCGGGATAAGCAGTATCACAATCGCGCTGTAGACCAGCGACATGGGAAGGCCCGCGCGCAGATAATCCCGGAACTCGTAACCGCCCAGGTTCTGCACCATCAGGTTGGTGGTGTAGCCGTAGGGCGTCATGAAACTGGCACTGGCGCCGTAGGCGACCGCCATCACGAAGGGCATGAAATTCACGCCGTAGCTCTCCGCCAGGCCGAAGGCCACGGGAAAGCTGAGTGCCGCGGCGGCATTGTTGGTCATGGTCTCGGTGAGAAGCAGCGTGCCGAGATAGATGCCGATCATGGCACCCCAGGGTCCGACGATCGACAGATTGCTGTGCAGCGTATCCGCCAACGCCGCCACCAGCCCCGAGTTGCTCAGCGCCTGTGACAACGTCAGGGCCGAGGCGATAATCAACCACAGTTCGAACGGAAAGCGCCGCCGCAATTCGCCGCCGCTGACCACGCCCGACAGCAGCATCGCGACCAGCAAGGCGCCGACCCCCTTGATCAACGGCACGATTTCCAGCGTGGCCAGCGCGATAACCAGTATGAGCGCCCCCGTGATGAAATAGTTGTTGAAGGTTGTGGTGGTGACCTCGCCCACCTCATCGTCGATCACCACGAAATTCTTGTCCAGATTCTTGCGCTCATTGAAGTCGGGGCCGACCGCGAGCATCATGCTGTCGCCGGCCTGGATCGTGATATTGCCGAGCTTGCCCGAGAGCCGCTGGCCGCCGCGCCGCATGCCGACCACCGCCGCGTCGAACACCGAACGGAAGGCGCTGTCCTTGACCGTCTTGCCCTCGATCGTGGCGTTGGGCATGACAATCACTTCAATCATGTTTTCCCGCAGCAGGCCCTCGTCCACCGCGAACAGGTGCAGGCCGTCGAAGGCTTCGAGGGCCTGTACTTTCGTAATGTCGCCGGAGAAGATCAACTTGTCCCCCGCCTCGATGTGCTCCTGCGGTGTCACGGGCGAAATCAGGTAGTCGCCGCGCACGATCTCGACCAGAAAGAGATCCTCGAGGTCGCGCAGCCTGTTTTCCAGGACGCTCTTGCCCACGAGGCTCGAACCCTCGCTGACCTCTGCCTCGATCACGTATTCCTTGATATCCAGGGGTTCCATGCTGCCTTCGGGCAATAGTCGCGAGCTGACCAGAATAACCAGGAGACCGGCCACGGTCGCCGTCGCGCCCACCGCCAGAAAGTCGAAAAACGCCAGGCCACTGCCCGTGGCATCCTCGAGAAAACTGCTGACAATCAGGTTGGTGGAAGTACCGATCAGTGTCATTGTGCCGCCGAGTATTGCCGCGTAGGACAAGGGTATAAGCAGCTTGCTGACGGGGTGATGACGATTGCTGCGCACCGTGTGGGCCAGGGTCGCCACCACGGCGGTATTGTTGACGATGGCGGAAAAGAATGCCGTCGTGGCGCCCAGACGCAAGAGACTGCCCGTATAACTGGGCGTGATCAATGTGTGGGAAAGGCGCGACAGCCAGGGCAGTTTCTCCAGGCCAATGGAGACCAGCAGCAATAATATCAACGTCACCAGTCCCGTGTTGGTGGCCTTGTCCAGTACCTGGTCGGTTTCCACCAGTCCGGAAAAATACGCCGCCAGCATGGCACAGACGAAAACCCACACCGCGGACCAGCTGGTGAAAATGAGACAGAACAGTAGCGCGGCAAACAGTCCCGCGACCAGCAGCTGGTCAAACATTCAGCGTTCCTTATTATCGGTCGGGCAAAGCATACGCGCTCCCGGGGTGACGCGACAATAGCAAGGCACGGAGCCCGCAATCCGGTAGAATCCGCACGATGCAATCCGCAATAAATTCCGCCGTCCCGTGAAGAGGACGCTGTCTGTTCTGGCGCTGCTGCTGGTCGCCGCCCTTGCGCTGGCCTATCTGTACCGGACCGTCAACTCCGGGCCATCGGGTGCCCCGCACGAGGATAAGAGGTTCGTCCCGTCCTCGACAGCGGACTTCGAGCCGGGCCCCGCCATCGGTTCGCATTTCCCCGGGCTGCAGGCCAGTTACCGGGGCCGGCGCATTACGCTGGTGCAGGAATTCGCCGGGACCAAAGGCACGGTCGTTGTGGCCACGCTCTCACTCGACTGGTGTCAGTACTGCCGGCGACAGCTGCTGCAGTTGCAGGACTACCTGCCGCGGTTCGAAGCCGCCGGCATCGGGCTTGTCGTGATTACCTACGACCCGCCGGAAGACCTGCGATCATTCATCGAGCGCAACGACATCAGCATTCCGGTCCTGTCCGACGATGGCGCACTGACATTTCGCACACTGGGCATCCTCGACGAGAGACATGAACCGGGAGATACGCACTACGGCCTTCCGCATCCCGGCATGCTGGTTCTCGATTCGGACAACAAGGTGGTCGCCAAACTGTTTCCGGCCGACTTCATGCTGCGGGTCGATGCCGCCTCGGCCCTCGAGTTCGCCCGGCGCGCGCTCGAAACGGGTCCGACAGTCAAGTGATCCCGACTGCATGGTAGTGGCTCATTTCGAATTTTTGTCGGAGTTGCAGCGTCAGGAGGGTATGCTCTCCCTGGAACACGCCAAAAAGCGGCCCTCCCTGGCCAGGCTCGGGCGGCGACGTCCTGTCGCCGCACGGTTCCAGGGAGAGCGCGCGCCTTCCGACGCTCCGGGCACAATTCCAAAATCGGCATGATCGTCGACGGCGTCCGCAATTACGACCGCGCGGGCCGGGCATCCATGCTGAAGCGCTGCCGCGGGCTCAACTGTCCGGTGAGTACCAGATCGGCGATGTCCAGGCCCGCTCCTGGATAACCGGCCTGTGCTCGTCGGCGCAACAGCCCTCGAACCCCTTGCCGATGGTCTCGGGACGACTGCAGTCGACCCCGTTGGCGACGCACATGCGCTGGCTCCAGCGGCAGGTGGGGTTCTCCACCACACGCGCGTAGTAGTAGGCGCGCTCGCCCGGATCGAACGCCTCGTCGGTCCACACTGTGCACAACTGGGCAAAGCCCTCGCCCCGCCTCTCGCAGGTGCCGGTATCGACCGACGCGCCGTTGCGCGGGTCGCCCGCCACATCGATAACGCGCTCCGTGTACTCGCCCTGCGCATCCACCTGTCCCTTGATGATCTGGATGCGCTGCAGCGGCGTACCGGGTTTCTCCGACGTGCCGGGGTCCTGACTCGCGGCCACCATGAATCGCGGCGGCCCCTGCGGCCCCGGCTGCAGCTCGCCGCCCATCGGCACACCGCCGGCGTAGGCCTGTTCGACGCGCTCGGGATGGGAACACAGGTCGTCGGCATAGTCCCAGCCGCCGAAAAACCGCGCCCGGATGCGCGGCCCGCTGGTGCCGTAGCTCTCGCGGCGGCGCAGCGCATCGAACAGCGCGTCGCGGCTGTTTTCCTCGGCCCAGATCACCGCCAGTCCGCCGGGATTGTATTCCAGGAAATCCGGCAGCCCCGGCGGTACCCGCTTGCGCGCGGGAACACCGGCGCCGCCGTGGCCGAGGAAGCGATCTTCCTCGACAGCCCCCGGCGTTCCCAGGTGGGTGTCGGTGCTGGCGACAAAGCCGAACTGATAGGGATTGGCGCCGAGCTCCTGTTCCAGGCGCAGGCCCTCTGCCAGCGTTTCGCGCGCAAAACCCGTGTCCGGTTGCGGCGGATTGGCGAGAATGGCGATGTTGTCCCTGGCCATCTGTTCGAATGCGCACAGCTCGTCCGTTGTCACACCCGCCGCGTAGTAGCACTCGGAGGTGCCCTTGTGCTGCATGATTTCCATCAGAGGCTCGAAGCGGCGGCGCCGCTCGGCGTACTCGCGCGTGATCGGTACGTCCGTGTCCCGCGGCCCGGCAAACATATGCGCCGGCGCTGAGGTTCGAATTGTGGGGAATGACCAGGGAGTCGCAGGCCCCGGCGCACCGATGCACTGATCTTCCAGGGCCTGCCAGAGCCGCTCGTGGTCGGGCTCGTCGATGTAACTGGCCGGCAGTTCGGGCACCGCCGCGTTGCGGAATACCACGTTGCGGTGCAGGTTGCCGCCCGAGCCGGGCTCGACACCCGTCCACTCGTAGCCGACGAAGGTGGAGAAGGAGCACTCGGCGCTGCGGTCGTAGTGCGCCTCCGCGGCCTGCGCGCATTTCCAGCCAGGGCACGCGCGCCGCCCGCAGACACAACTCGTCGTCCTCGCCGCACAGGCCGAGGTGGGACGCGCGCATGGAGGAATAGAAATTGAACAGGTAGTACGCCCCGCGCGGCCAGTAACGGTAGAGACGGCACTGCCAGGAATCGTGGCCCGGCGCCCCCGGCGTGGTGCACATGGAGACCTCGCCGATCAGCTCCGCGTGGTCGGAGACCATGGCAAAATCCAGCGGGCGGCGCAGTTGCAACGAGCGCAGGGCTTCGCCCTCGTCGGTCCAGGGTTGAATACCAATTCTGGCGCCCAGGGCGAAACGGTATGCCTCGTCCGGACTCGTGCGCGTGCCCTGTGTGCTGGCATCCAGCGAATAGCGGGTGTGGACGTGCAGGTCGCCGAAAAAGGGCTGGCGCAACGGGTCCCGGTGGACGCAGGGTTGGCGCTCCTCGGTGTAGTCGACGCCGGCGGACGCTTCGCCGCTCAACAGGGCCAGCGCGAGAATCAAAACACTCAGTGCATTGCTGTTCATAGTTCACGCCCCGACGTCGAACCGTAGCGCCGCACGTGCTTGTCCAGCGCATCCATGATGTTCTGGTGCCGCATGGCGATGATATCCCGGTAGTCATCGTGCGTGATGATATAGAACTCGCCCTCGCGCACCGCATCGATCACGCGATCGCCGACCACACGCGGCGGGATGCCGCTGGCCGTATCGGGGCCGGCATGACCGTGATCGATACCCGGATCCATCTCCGGCGGCCGCACCTCGAAGGACTTCGTGGTCAGTCGCGTATCGACCAGGCCCGGGCACAGCACGGACACACCGACGCCCAGCTCGGCAACTTCCATCGCCAGAGATTCGGACAGGCCGACCACCGCGAACTTGGTGGTGGTGTACAAGCCTTCCGGCGGCCCGGAAATGAGGCCGCCCATGGAGGCGGTGTTGACGATGTGGCCCTCCCCCTGCTCGGCCAGCAACGGCAGAAAGGCTTTCACACCGTGGATCACACCGTAGAGGTTCACACTGATCAGATATTGCCAGTCCTTGATGTCCGCATCGATCATCAACGCGCCGACCCAGACGCCGGCGTTGTTGCACAGCAGGTGCACCGCCCCGAATTGCTCCAATGCGGTGTCGCGCATCGCCTCCACGGACGCGAGACTGGATACGTCGACCCGGCAGGGGAACGCGCTCTCGCCGATGTCCGAGGCAACCGCCCGGGCGCCCTCCAGGTCAATATCGGCGACGACGACCCGCATGCCCGCGGCCGCCGCGGCGCGCGCTATGCCCTCGCCGATGCCCGAACCGGCGCCGGTCACGACGGCGACTTTGGACTGTAGATTCTGCATGGGTTCTTCCTTGTCTACGAAACGGTTCGCCTCAGGCCTGGCAGTCGACAATCACCTTGATGGCCCTGCCCGTATCGCGCGCGGTGGCAAAGGCGCTGTCGATGTTCGAGAGCGGGAACTCATGGGTGACCATCACCGACGGATCGATCGCGCCGGAGCCCAGCATGTCAATCACCTCAGCGAATTCCCCGGCGTAAGCCAGGGCGGGCACCAGGGATATCTCCTTGGCCAGCAACATTACCAGATCCAGTGTGGCCGGCTCCTTGTGCACTCCCGTCAGGCAAATGCGGCTGCCGGGACCGGCGACGTCGAGCATCCCCTCGAACACCGAACGCGCTCCCGTGGCCTCGAAATACAGCGTGCTGGCGGGCATGGGCAGCCCGAAGAAGTCGGCGCTGCCGTGAATATCGATCAGTTGCCGCGCGAGTTCCGGATCGTCGCCGCGCAGCGCCACCGCCCCCAGCCCGGCAGCGGTCTCCAGACGCAGCGGCGACAGGTCTATCACCACGATATCCTCGAGACCACGGTACTTCAGGACCTGCAGGATGGACAGCCCGATCGGGCCCGCGCCGTAGATCACGGCCCTGTCGGTCGGCGCGGCCATGACACGATTGGCGCTGTGCTGCGCCACCGCCAGCGGTTCCACCAGGGCCCCGTACGCGACGGGCAGATCGTCGGGCAGTTTGATCACGCTGTCGGGATTGTTTGCGGCGTTGCGCACCAGCAACAGCGGCGTGAAACCGCCCTCGCTGCCGCCGTTGCCGATATTGGTATCGTTGCACAGAGGCTGAACGACCACGCGATCGCCGGCGGCGACGTGCGTGACGTTGGCACCGGCTTCGCCGATTTCGCCCCACAGTTCGTGGCCGATCGGCATCGGTGTATCGGGGGCCGCGATACCGCCCATGGCGAGATAAGAGAGATCGGATCCGCAGATGCCGCACTGGCGTACCCGGACGACGACATCGTCGGGCCCGCACTCGGGAGGTGCAATGGTATCCAGTCGCAGATCGTCGACGGCGTGAATTCTGGCCTGGGGAATCTGCATCATGAATGAACCGGGTCGTTGAGCATGTCCGGAACAGTAGGGCGGGCGCGTTGCGCGGTCAACTGCCGCGGCCGGAATATTGAACTGTGGTGTGCCAATTGGGAAAGCCACTGGATTCGGGGACGATGGCCCTGCCACACTGCGCAGTCGCCAACGGGCCGAGGGGCCCGGGCAACCACACGGGTACGAATTTGGACTGGGATCTGGAAGTAGACTGGCTGGTCGCCGGTGCGGGAGCCGCCGGCATGACCGGCGCGGTGGTGGCGCACCAGTTGGGCGGCACTGTACTGGTGGTGGAAAAGGAATCCCTGTACGGCGGCACAACCGCCAAATCGGGCGGCGTTGCCTGGGTACCCGCCAATCACCGCCAGGCACAGGCCGGCATCGCCGACACGGTGGCGGAAGGCTACAGCTACCTCAAGGGACTGATCGGCGAGTCGGTGCCGGATGCCCGGGTCCGCGCCTACGCCGAGCGGGCGCGGGAAATGCTGCAATTCATGATGCGGCACAGCCGCGTCGATTACAGCGCCATCCCCAATTACATGGATTACTACGAGAACGTCGCGGGTTACAATCCGGCAGCCGCTCCATGGACAACAAGCCGTTCAGCCTGCGCGCCCTCGGCGAGGAGGCGCGGCACATTCGCATCGCGCACTACGACGGCCTGCTCCTGCCCTTCAATATCACCATCGCCGAGGGACAGCGGCTGCAGGCGATGAACCTGCGCACGCTGACCACGGGCGCCGCCCTGCTGCTGCGCTACTGGCTGGATCTGCCGGCGCGGCTGCGGCGGCAGCGGGACAACCGCATCTGCCTGGGCCCCGCGCTTGTCGCGCGCCTGCGGCGCTCGCTGATGGACCGGGATATTCCCCTGTGGCTGAACGCGCCGATGGAAACGCTGATCACCGGTGAGGGTCGTGTCCTGGGCGCGGTCGTGCGCCATGAGGGCTCGGCCCGACGCATTCGCGCCCGCCGCGGCGTCCTGCTGGGCACCGGTGGCTTTTCCCGCAATGCCGCCATGCGCCGCCAGTATCAGCAGGCGCCCATTGGCGCCGACTGGACGGCCTCCGCCCCCGGGGCAACCGGTGACGCGGTGACCCTGGGGCAGGAAGTCGGCGCGGCACTGGGCTTCATGCCGTGCGCCTGGTGGTCGCCCACCTATACGATTCCCGACGGGCGCGTGTTGGCGCTGATTGCCGGCAAATCCAATCCCGGTTCCATCATGGTGTCCGGCGAGGGCAGGCGTTTCGCCAACGAGGCCCAGCCCTACGAGGACCTGGTCAAGGCCCAGTACGCCGCACATGCCCGCGGCGAGCGGGCGATCCCCTGTTATCTTGTGTTCGATGCGGCCTACCGCCGCAAATACGCCGTCGGCCACATCAAGCCTGGCAAGGTCGAGACCGACCGCCAGGTGGCTCCCGAGAATTTCGACAGCGGGCTGCTCACACGGGCCGATTCCCTGCCGGCACTGGCGGAAAAACTGGACATGCCGGCCCAGGCACTGGTCGAGACGGTTACGCGCTTCAACGAACACGCCCGCCGCGGCGAGGATCCGCAGTTCAAGCGCGGCGCCACGGAACACGACCGCTACTACGCCGACCCCAGGGTCAAACCCAACCCTTCCCTGGCGCCGCTGGACGAACCACCCTTCTATGCCATGCGCTGCGAGCCGGGGGACCTGGACACCAAGGGAGGGCTGTTGTGCGACGAACACGGCCGGGTACTGAATGATGCCGGCGATCCCATTGCGGGACTGTACGCCGCGGGCAATGCCAGCGCCGCCGCGATGGGCGACACCTATCCGGGCGCCGGCGCGACCATCGGTTCGGCGATGACCTTCGCCTACCTCGCGGCGCTGCACGCATTCGACCAATCCGACGCGGGAACCCCATGATATGAGTGATTACAGGTACGCGTTTCTCGAGCCCGGCAGCTTCGCCCGCGGCTGGCATATCGTGCTGTTCTCGAAGGAGCTGGCCGCCGGCGAGGTGAAGGCCCTGCGCTACTTCGACCGCGACCTGGTTGCCTACCGCGGCGATTCCGGACAGGTGGGCGTGCTCGACGCCCACTGCCCGCACCTGGGGGCCCATCTGGCCAGCGGCGAGGGCCGTGTCTGCGGCGATCACATCGCCTGCCCGTTTCACGGCTGGACCTTCGACCGGCAGGGCCGCTGCGTGGATATTCCCTACGCCAGCGCCATTCCGGACAGAGCGCTGAACGCACTGCGGGCCTGGCCGGTACTGGAGAAAAACGGCTTTATCGCCATGTGGTACGACCCCGACGGCAACCCGACGGAGGACTACCTCCCCGACATCGACGTGTGGGGAGACGACGGCTGGGGCGACTGGCAGTTCTACCGTTCGCGTATTCGCGCCCGCCCCTGTGACGTGATCGAGAACATTGTCGATATCGCTCACTTCCCCCACGTGCACGCCGGCTCTGTGCGCAAATGGGAAAACCGCTTCACGGAGCGCACCGTGACGCAGGTATCCACGGTGGACCGCGATCCCGACGCGAAGATGATCATCCCGCCGGGAGTGCCCTTCGACCTGGAGGCCATGCGCGAGGAGACCGCCGGCGGGGAATCCGACGCCTGGGGCGACGCCACCTACCACGGGCCGTCGATCATGTACTACTACACCGAGTCGAGAAGCCCGGAAGTGAGTTTTCGCAGCTGGTGGGTGAACTGCCATACCCCGGTCGATGAGCGCGAGCTGGATCTGTGCTCGGCGGTCATCGTCAGCAGCCTGGACGAGCGACCGCTGCCCGAGGAATTCCTGCAGATGTATCCGCAGGTCGCCCACATCGCCTTCGGGCAGGATGTCGAGATCTGGAAGGACAAGATCTACCGCGCCGACCCCATCCTGTGCGACGGCGACGGCCCCATCAACAAGCTGCGCCGCTGGTACGAGCAGTTCTATCTGCCGTTGGGCGGGGAGCGCTGAACGACATCGATTGCCCCCACGGCATCATTGCATAGATTGCGGTGGTTATACGCGCCATCGTCATCTGGGCCTGCGGGGGATGGCGGCCTTGAGTAGGCCTAACCTGCCGAGGCCTGAATATCTTCAGCGAGCCTGGCGATCCGTGCGGCCTCGCCATCGAGTTCAGTGAAGGCGTAAGGGTTCAAAAACTGGCGTCCCCAGAGCCTATTCCGCTCTGTTTCGCCCAGACCTGCTTCATCACACACGGCCCGCCAGTTTTCACCAATACATCGAAGCTGTGCCTCCGCGATCCGTATCGCATCATCGGACGAGAGTAGGAAAAAATGGCACGCCCCGATACAGGTGGCAATGCGGCTCATGCGGTTATCCGGCGAAATCAGCATTGCCTGACTGGCTTCCCGGCCGGAACGGGACTGAGGGCAGAGATCGTATGCCGGCGTCAGGCTCAGGGATTCACCGTCCCAGAAAGCTGAGTGGTTTCGCGCATGATCATCAGTGTTCCCGCAAAGGATATTGAAGACAATTCTGCTGTATAGCTGCGCCAATGTCCCGGATGGATCGGCAAAGCGGTGTCGGATGATCTGCGCAAGCTCGGAATAGCTTGCGTAGCGCGCCATCATCTCGTCCAGTTCAAGCAGCGTCAGTGCCGAGACCATGAGTCTTCGCTGCCAGCCATCTTCAGCCTTGACACGATCAAACCGCTCAATAAGCAGAACATCCTTCCCGGAAGCAGACACCAGGGACACCGGTGCCGCATTGATGCCAGTCAGCGACGCGAGACGCATGGCAATGAATTCAGCCTTGACGACACTGTAAGTGTCCGAGGTTGATGAGAATTTGGCGACGTGCTTGACGTCACCGTCGTCTATGAGTGCCTTGGGACGTGCGCCCCCGATGGAGCTGCCACGATGCAGTGCCTGGTCGAGTTCGGCGGTCAGTGGAATGCCCTCTTCTACGCGGTGCGCTGACTCCAGAAGCTCATCCAGCGTCGCATTTACGTGCGAGCGAGGCTCATAGCTCGTCGGAGATAGTTGGAAGTCGAGAGCTCCGATTCGGTCGGACCCCGATTCCAGCAGAAACCCGATCTCGGAGAGTTCCGGGCCATCAGGATATCCATGCTTCACGCCAAATTGCCGATTCAGTATCACACGGCGGCCCCATGCATCCGGCGATGCATCGCGGATGCTGCCGGCGGTCTCGGATCAGGTACAACCGACCGCATACCTGTCACCCGGCAGCCCGGCGCGCGCAGGTCCGCCACAAACCGGCACAATCGCGTAATGCCCAGCACTCGGCCCATGATCTCGGGCGGGCCGCGAACAAGAAGCGCAATGGAAACGGGATGCTCAGCATCCATTGGCTCACCGGCTGTTCGGCATGGCAACTGTCACAGCGCACGCGAGGAAAACCGTGATTGGGGGCATGTTATTGTCAAAAAAGTCGAAAAAGACGTAAAAAAGACGTAAATACTGGTTGCGAAGGAAGACGATATCTATACTTGGACACCTCTGCCGAACTTGATGAGGAACACCGTGCTGGAGTCAATCGTCTTTATCCCCGCAACGCATCTGGTAGAACGCCAGGCCGTTATCAGTGAATACCGCTATGATTTTGACCCGCTTATGTTTCCTGGGGGAATGAAGCTGCTTGGCGGCAGTCAGGCTGCCTTTGAATTGCTGCAGGTCGGCCAGGGCCTTCGTCAGATACATCAACGCAGAAGGAATGAGGATTCCCATAGCGGTTTCCGAGATCAGGGATGAAGAAGTCGAACTGCACTAGGCGTTCTGGCGAGCCGGCGCTCGACGGTTTTTCTAACGGCGCTTTTTCTTTCGTGTAATGTTGTTAGCGCGTCGATAGATGACAATCTGGCTACGCTTATAGATTTGTCTGAGCTCGGCGATGAGTATGCGACCATTGATGAGTCGGCCCGGGCTCGCCGACGGACGCTTTGCCGTCACTTGGCCGAGCGCTGTTTTTCTCCAGGCAACTGAGCGGCGATCGCGACGTTGCTTGCGCCTCCTGCCACCACCGCTGCTGGGTGGAAGCGATCACTTTCGCTGCCGGTCGGTATTGGAGCGCACCTGCCCGAGGTCGTCGGTCCCCGGCCGCGTGGATATCAGCCTCGATCGTGACCCCAAAGCGGCACGTATCGGCGGGCCGAACGTTGGCGCAACTCGCAGACGACCTTTAACGCGGGCCTGTTCAATCATGCACTACTCTTTGATGGTCGCATCCGGGTTATCCAGGCACTGACGATCTAAATCGGCCGCTTTACAGAACGCCAGGAGAGCCGCGCTTCGAGGCAATCCGGACCGAAATGCGGTGGGCGATCTACTCGCCGTTCAGGCGCGCTTTCCCGATCGTTTCATTTCAGGAAATGCGAGGATTCGGTGAGTTTTATGATCTGACCTCTGCGGAAGTTCGCCATCATATTGCTGAGCGACTGCGATCAAAGGAGGGTTGGGTTGAAGCTTTTCGATCGGCGTTTCAGCAATTATCCAAAATCCCCGCCAGAAAAATTCGTAACGTACGATAATGTTGCCCGTGCGCTCAGCGCCTACAACAGACCCAAACCTTCATCGACTCGCCCTGGCGCGACTACGCGGCGGCAACCGGGACGCGCTTTCCGAGAATGCGAAACGCGGCGCCCGGCTTTTCTTGGGATACGGCCGAGGGCGGCCTCGCTGCGCATCCCACAGCGGGCGCCTGCTTTCCGATGAGTCTTTCCACGTGGTAGGTTTCCCGCAGCTGGGAAGAGGCAAGCGCGCCGATGGCGACGATCCTGGCGCTTATCTGGTGACCCAGGCTGATGACGACAGGTACCGGTTTCGTACACCCTCGCTATTGAACATCGAGGTCACAGCGCCCTACGGGCACACAGGCGCATTCGAAAGTCTGGAAGCGGTGCTTCGCTCTGGTGTGCAGACCCTGCGGCACAGTTCGAACAGTTCGATTTTTCGCTATCCAACCTGCGCCAGTTTGCGGCAAATCTGATGCCTATCCGGCGGCGAGACAGCTGACCGGTCGGGCCATTGACCGGCTCAGCCCCCTGCTACCTCATCGTGCGCTGACCTGAATGCCGAGGTCAGGCGCGCTAGAGGCTTCCATGACCGCGCTGACCGATCCTTGCGTCAAATCGCGGGATCGCCTGCAGCCATGGATCGCGAGCTATCGCGATGATTTTGACGGGCGTCTGCTCCAGCCGGTTTTCGACGAATCAACAGGCATCGCGACCGTTCGATGTTGCAAGCGAGAACGTCGCACCAAGTAAGGTCGAGCGCGCTGGCAGCGTGCCTCCGCTGGCCCCTGGGCAGCTCGAGGAGCTTTAGCCTGCCACGATCACGAACCGGAGCGGGCCTACTCTGGTCAATCCCGATTTGTCGACAGAACGCTGGCGCTCGGTATAGAGCGCGAGCGCGTTTCTACCGCCAGATATGTGGTATGGCCCGGCTTCATCCTTCCAGGTTGAATTCGCAATGAGTTCCGGCCCCCTGGTTCAGTGGAGACATGAAGGTGACTGCAGGCCGGATCAGTTGTTTGGAACCTACACCGCCGGCGGCCCAGTGCTGCTGGCCTGCGCACCGATGATGGATTCGAGCAGCAGGTTCTAGCTTGCCTGGCCTGCCGGACATAATCGGGGCCCTCGGCTCGCGGATCTGGATGCCGATTACCGACTCGACCTTGCCGTTGGCAATCTCTTTGGCGCGCGGAACGGCGCTGTGGAATATGCGGGAACGACGCGGCCCTCCAACTGCGGCAGCAGATCAGTATGTCCAAAAGCGTCTTCGGTTTTGCGTTCGGCGACCATTTCTGGCGACGGTTGGCTGGACATCTTTGCGGCGCACTGGGATAACGAAGTTACACGGCCCGCACAGGCTCCGGCGTTAATGCGGAATGTCGGTGGCGTCATGCGTGCGGCAGATGATATTGCCGGCACGACGGGCGCGGATCTGGAGCAGAATCTTCATTCTCACCAGCGCGTTCGCCGACTTCGATGCTGACGGCGATCAGGATATTGTATCGCGTCCGACTTTGGCACCGCCAGAATGCTGCGTAAAACGACGGTGAGGGTATTTTTTCTGTTATCGCCGACCACGCTGTGATCACAGACGAGAATGGCATGGGGCAGGCCGTTGTCGATTTTGACAACGATGGTCTTCTCGATTGGTTTGTGACGGCCATTTTTAAGCAGGATGACGGCGTAGCGTTTTCTGGGGCGACAGTGGGAATCGCCTGTACAGGGGAACCGGCGACGGTCTGAAATTCATTGACGCAACCGAGTCGTCCGGCTTAGAGACGGCGGATGGGGGTGGGGAGCTTGTGCAGCGGATTTCAACAATGATGGCTGGGTCGATATCTTCCATGAAAACGGTTTCGGTTTATTGCCCGATGAGGTCGTCGCCTTGTTCCCAACACCATTGTTGAGTTGACTCAGAACCAGTTGGCACAATTTCTGCGCAGCCCACCCTCGACTTTTCCTGAATAGCAGCAATGGCACGTTTGACGAAGTCGGTGAAGCCTGGGGGCTGCATGAGGCGACCGATGGCCGCGGCTTAGCGTTTGTGTTGATTTGACCGTGATGGTGACGTTGATGTTGTGACGGCGCAAAATTCCGATGCGCCCCGCTTCTACGAAAACGCTTTTCGCGGCAACGATGCTGACGGCTTCGTCGGTTTTCATCTGATTGGCTACGCAGCTCGAACACCGGCGCGATTGGTGCGACCGTTACAATCGAAATCAATGGAGAACGCCAAATGCGGCCGGTGCTGGCGAACGGCGGTTACCAGGGTCGGAAATCCCGGTCGACCCTGCGCTTCGGATTCGGCGATTCAGGAGGTCATCGCGACCAGGGCATCCATACGAATGGCCCGACGGCACGATCCAATCGCTGGTTGATGTCGCAGGTGGCAAGTACTACTCGTTGGCACATCCACATCTGCGGGACAATCCGCGAGCGGGTGCTGCGACCGGCCGTTAGCATCTAATCCCAGACCGCAGGTAAAGCCGACAGACATGCACAAGCACGGGAAGCTGCCGGCGGTCTCGGCTAAGGGCCCGCGCAAGAATAAGTTCCCGATTTGGGCCGCCGATGCATCCTGCCTGGCTGCGTTGCTCGTCGGTTGCATAGTGGCGCTATGCGCCCTCCTCGCGCCTTGCCAGGCAGGCGCCTCGACGCCCCAAAAAAACGGGAATTATTCTTGCGCGGGCCCTAAACTGTCGCCGTGAGCTTGAAAAAACAGCTGTATTGCTATTTCTGCCTGCCGATTCTGTCGTTCCCGCCCATGGCGGCAACGGCAGCATCGGCCTGTGGCGATGCCGCGACGCCGATATCCGCTGTCCAGGGCAATGGGCCGGCGTCTCCCCTGACTGGCCGGACCGTGACCGTGGAAGGCATTCTGACCCGGGATTTGCGCTCGGAGAACGCATTCGGCGGCTTCTACCTGCAGCAGGCGGACCGCGAGACCGACGGCGACCCGGCCACTTCCGAAGCGCTTTTTGTGTACACCGATCGCGCTGCGGGCGAACCCGGCATGCGTCTGCGAGTGACCGGCAAGGTGAAGGAATACCATGGGCTGACGGAACTGGTGGCCGTGCGGGAAATCCGGTTGTGCGGCCCGGCTGCGCTGCCCGAGCCGGTCATCCTGGCATTGCCATGGACCGTCGACCCGGAGACTCTGGAAAACATGCGGGTCACCTTCCGCCAGCCGCTGACGGTGGTGGACAACGCTGAGCTCGCCCGTTACGGAGAGCTGGCTCTGGCGGCCTCGGATCAGGTACAGCCGACCGAGTATTTGTCGCCCGGCAACCCGGCGCACCGCAAGTCCGCCACAAACCGGCGCAATCGCGTGTTGCTGGACGACAACCGGTCCCTGCGCGATCCACGTCCCCTGCCCTGGCCGCCGGCGGCTTCTTCATCGGCAACCGTGCGGGCCGGCGACCGGATCGACGGGCTCGCCGGTATCCTGGATTTCCGCTTTGGTGCCTGGCGAATTCAGCCGGCCCGGGCGCCGCGCTTCCTGAGCACCAACCCGCGAACACCGGCACCGCCGCCACCGCCGGGCGATTCCGTCCGGGTCGTGGCCCTGAATCTCGGCAATTACTTTAACGGTGATGGCCGGGGCGGCGACTTTCCGACCCCGCGAGGCGCGGCGACGAAGGCGCAGTTTCAGCGACAGCAACAACGGCTGATCGAGGCGCTACTCGCCCCGGTTCCGGACATCCTCGCGGTCACGGAGCTGGAAAACGACGGTTACGGCCCGGACAGCGCAATCGCCGCGCTGGCCGCGGCTCTGGGCAGTCACTGGCGGTTTGTCGGTACGCCCGGCGAGGATGGCGACGACGCCATCCGGACCGGTTTGCTGTATCGCGCCGACCGCGTTGTCGCCATCGGGCCGGCCGCACGACTGGCCGGCGGTCCTTTCAGGTTCAGGGGTCGCCCGCCGCTGGCCCAGGATTTCCGTCGCGCTGGCGGCGAGCATACGGTGAGGGTCGTTGTCCCCCACCTGAAATCCAAGTCCTGCCGTGGGGCCCGGGACGAAGAGCGGGACCAGTCCGACGGCCAGGGGTGCTACGCCAGCCGGCGAACGGCCGAGGCCGCGGCACTCGCCAGCTGGTCCGGCACCGCATCCGCCGACCCTCGTTCAGCGGGCACCCTGATTGTCGGCGATCTCAACAGCTACGCCCGCGAGCAACCTCTCGCCGTGCTGGCGAGAGCCGGATTCGCCAGCATGGTTCACCAGTTCCATCCGTGCACGGACAGCAACTGTCGCCACTACACCTATCGGTACAGGGGCGAAAAAGGCTCTCTGGATTATGCCCTGGCCGGCGAAAAACTCCGGCCCCGTGTCATTGCGGCCCGGAGCTGGCTGGTGAATGCCGATGAGCCGCGGGCACTCGGCTACCAGGGCGTCATGAGTCCGGACCCGAACGAGCCCTGGCGGTCGACCGACCACAACCCGGTTATTGTCGACCTGAGACTTTGAATTCAGGGGAGCGTCTGCATTCCGGAGAAACCCGGAAACCCGGGAACACTCTGCATTCCGGGGACACTCTGTATCTCGGGGACAATGTCCCCGTTCAGCGTGGCCGCCTTGATTCCGGGAGCGCGGGAATTGCGTACACTCTCCCCGGATTACCGCGGTTTAATGACGGTTGTCTGGCACGATGTTCCTGCTAGCGATTGCCGAGCTTGATGTTCTTGTTGACCGCCATGCTGGCCTGCCCGCTGATACCGGAATCGATCACATCGATCTTGTTGCCGGCCTTCAGAAAGGCGGCGGTTTGCTGAGCGATGGAGTCGGAAGTCTCTACTGCGGCGGGCACTTTTCTTTTGGCTGCGGCGCGAGTGGGCTTGCGTGGCATGGCTGTTCCTTTGATGTGTTAGTGAATCCATAAAGTATACATCAAAAGGGGTAATTTTTCACGTTTTCCGCCTCTGACCGGCGCACTGGCGTCCCCTCGCGCGCCCTTGCGGTGGCCCGAAACACCTATACTGTGCTTGCTACAATAATCACTCACTAGCGTCATCGGCTTTGCCTCGAGCAGCGGTTTCTCCGTCTGCCACGGCGCCTGGCGCCTGAGCCGCGATGCGTCCTGACGGTCCACGCAATGCGGGTCGTACCCCCGACCGGACCGTTGTGCCGCGAAAAATCATCCCGTATGTTTGGCGGCTGGATACCTGACCGGAGACACCGACTTTTGGCCACACACCGCGAGGGCTGGCAGGCCCTGCTCGACGAACTGCAGTCACGCACCGGCTTCGCCGAGGGCATGGGCGGCGAGGAGAAGATCGGCGCGCAGCACGGCCGCGGCCGTCTCACGGCGCGCCAGCGGATCGCGGCGCTCTGCGACCGGAACAGTTTCAGCGAGTACGGCGCACTCGCCGGCGGCCAGGACCCCGCCGGCGGCGCCCCGCTGCCCGCGGACGCCCTGGTGGGGGGAACCGCGCGCATCGACGGCCGCACGGTAGTGGTACTGGCCGAGGACTTTACCGTGAAGGGCGGCTCCATCGGCCACCCCAACGCGGCCAAGCGGGCGCGACTGGTGCGGCTTGCGCTGGAACGCGCGGTGCCGCTGGTGCTGATGCTGGATGGTGCGGGCGAGCGCACCGGCAACCAGACCGCGCGCTATCCCAACGCGCCCGGCGACCTGCAGCTGGTGGCGGATCTGCAGGGGGTGGCGCCGGTGGTAACGCTGGTACTGGGGACATCCGCGGGGCACGGCGCCCTCACCGGGATGTTCGCCGACCTCATCGTCATGGCCGAGGGCAGCGCCATGTTCTCCGCCGGGCCGCCACTGGTGCAGGCCGCGCTGGGTATCGCGACAACACCGGAGGAACTGGGCGGCGCGCGAATGCACACAGCCCGCAGCGGTGTCGCGCACAATATCGGCAACACGGAGCAGGACTGCTTCGCCATGGCGCGCTACTTTCTCTCGCTGCTGCCGGCCCGGGCCGGGGACCCGCCTCCCCGCACGACCGGCCCCTCAGCAGCCCGGCGCTCTCTCGACGGGCTGCTGGAAATCATACCGCCCCACGCGCACCAGACCTACGACATGCGCGACGTGCTCGCCGAGCTGGTGGACTCGCAATCCCTGTTCGAACTGCAACCCGACTACGGGCGCAGCCTGATCGCCGCCCTCGCCCGCATCGGCGGCGCGCCCTGCATGATCATCGCCAACCAGCCGGCGGTGGAAGCCGGGGCGGTCACCCGGACCGCCGCCGAAAAAGCCACCCATTTCATCGGCGTGGCCGACCGTTTTGATCTGCCGCTGATCAGCCTGGTGGACAACCCGGGAGTGATGCCCGGACCCGCCGCCGAAGCCGACGGTGTACTCAAGGCCGCCGCCGCAATGTTTCTCGCCCAGCGCCGCTATCGCGGCCGCAAGATTGTCGCCACGCTGCGCAAGGCCTTCGGTTTCGGCAGCTCCGTCATGGGCATGAACCCCTGGGACCGCCAGGTCGTCAGCCTCGCCCTGCCGGCGGTCAATCTCGGCGGCGTGCCCGCGATCGGCGGCGCCGAGGCGGCGAAAGCGAGCGAGGAGGAGGCCGGGCGTTTGCGGGAAATACAGTCCGGCGCCTGGGTGGCCGCGGACGCCATGGCCTTCGACCGGGTGATCTCCCCGGCGGCGCTGCGCAACGAGATCATCGCCGCGCTGGAAGCATGAGCGAGCCCTGGTACCCGGATCACCCTGCCATCGCGGCCCGCCTTTGCGCGCGTTGTATACTGACGCTGGCGCGGTCCTACGCCGCTGATACTGTTCGAGCCTGGAAGAAGCCATGAAAATCCTGTCCGTCGTGATCTGTATTGCCGTCTACCTGTTCGCGCTGCGCGCTGCCCGCATGGCTATCCGCCGCCTGGGTGCGCTCAAGGATGTTGCACAGGTGCGTATCAATTACCTGCTCAAGACCACCAACATCGCGCTGTTCGCCATGCTCGTCTTCGTCGTCTGCCTGGTGCTGGGACTGGGCTACGGCGACGTGTCCCTGTTTCTCTCCTCCGCCTTCGCGGTCGTCGGCATCGCCTTCTTCGCCCAGTGGTCCATCCTCAGCAACATCACCGCCAGCATGGTTATCTTTTTCGGCTTTCCCTATCGGGTGGGCGACGCGATCAAGGTGACGGATGCCGATTTCGATCTCTCCGGCACGGTCGAGGAAATCAGCCTGTTCCACGTGCTGATTCGCACGCCTGCAGGGAACATCGTTACCTACCCCAATTCCCTGATCCTGCAGAAACCGGTTATCAAGCTGGACCGGGGCAACACGGATTTTCCGCAAAAAATATTTGCGCCGCCGCCCGCTCCCCCGGCCGAACCCAGGACCGGTGCATAACTCCTGTGCCACGGTAGTGCGTCAGTTTCAATTGTTACCGCATGGAAATCGCATGGGTTGGGTACGGCCCACTGGAACACGCCAAAAAGCGCACTTCCATGTGCAGGCTCGGGTGGCGACGTCCTGTCGCCACACGGTTCCAGTGGGCCGTACCCAACCCATGCTCACGCACTGCTTTCCAGCTGATGCAGCACACACCACCATTCGTGTGCAGGCTTGCGGGGCGACGTGCCCGAAAAAGAGGGGCAGGCTCTCCTGTCGCCACACGGTTCCAGTGGGCCGTACCCAACCCATGCTCACGCACTGCTTTCAATTCGATGTGACACACACCATGACGGTATGGCCTTTGGCGTTCCCTGCGGCTAACATGCACGAAAACACTGCGGAGGCCCGCTCAAGGTGAGTGAATTTTTCAGCGCCCATCCCGAAATACTGGCGGTGCTGATCGCGCTGGCGGGTTTCGCTATCGCGGCACTCGCCGCGAGATTGCTGAGGCGCTGGCTCATCGCCCTCGAAGGCTATCTGCGGCGCACGGCGCCGCAACGTTTCGAACGCCTGAACCTGGCACTGGTGCGGCGCGCCCTGACAGCCTGCCTGTACTACGGCCTGCTTCTCATATTCGTACTCGCCGCGCTGCAAACCCTCGGTATCGCGGTCGTGCAGCAGTGGCTGGACCTTCTGCTGCAACATGTCCCCCAGTTGATCCTGGGCGGACTGATCATTCTCTCCGGCTACCTCATTGGCGTGGTCGTGCGCACCCTGCTGGCCGGGCTGATGGGGGTGGCACCGGACCATCTGGTGCCGCGGCTGGCGCAATTGCTGGTCATCACCACGGCGGTACTGACCGGCCTGGCGCAGACGGCATTCGATATCTCGTTTATCTCCAACGTGATGGTCATTCTGCTGGCGTTTTTCTTCGGCGGATTGTCCCTGGCGTTCGCCCTGGGCAGCCGCTCCCTGGTGGAGAACCTGCTGGCCCGCCGGGCGCTGGACCGCTACCGCGTCGGCGACACCGTCGTCGTCGGAAACAGCAGCGGCAGGATCGTCGAGATACTCAGCACCTCGATCATCCTGGAGACGGAGCGCGGCCTGCTGACCATACCCACCGCGCGCTTTGTCGACTCCGAAGTGCTGCTCGTCGTCGGCGACGCGGACGAGGGGGACGCCGATGCCGGAACATGACCCACTGGTACTGCAGTTCGCCTCCAGCCGGCCGCAGGAAATGGCGGCCGTTCTGTCGAACGCGGACTTGTCCGAGCTGTGCGAACTGCTGCAGGCACTGCCCCCCGGCGTCGGTGCAAGCGTCGCGGCGCACCTGGCCAGCTGGCAACTCACCACACTGCTGGGCACCCTGGAACCGGCGCTGACCGCCGATCTGCTGATCGCCGCGCGCACGGACGAGGCCATCGCCCTGGTTTCGCACCTGCATACCTCGCTTTACCCGGCGGTTCTCGAGGCCGCGCCAAAGCGCGCACACCCCGACCTGCGGGAGCTGTTCAACTTCCCCGCGCACAGTGTCGCCGCCTTTGCGACCACGGAGTTCATCCGGGTGAGCGCAGCGACATTGTGCGGCGACTTCGCCGAGCAACTGGCCAACAGTACCGACAACAAGCCCCGGCCCGTGCTGGTGGTGGACGCGCAGGGCCGCTACCTGGGAAGACTCAATCTGCAGGCGGTTTACGCGCGCAAGAACCGCTCGCGGCCGCTGGCTGACTTTGCGCTGTCGGTGTCACCGCTCAACGGCCTCACGCGAGTGGAGAGCGCGCTGACCGCTCGTCAGTGGCTCAACCATTCGGAACTGCCCGTGGTCGACGCCAGGCATCGGCTGCTGGGTATCGTGACCCGCGCCGCCCTGGAACGGGCAGCGGGCAACACAACGGCCCGTGAATACAATCTTGAACAACTGCTGACAGAACTGGCCGGCGGCTACCTCAATGCCTGCGCCAGCGTGGTCGAGTCGGTGCTCGGAAAATCCCGATGAGCCTCCCGGAGACACTGCGCGACTACTACGTGCGGGCGCATCCGATGGACGCGGCGCTGGCGGTCGAGGCCCAGGATACTCTGCCGACCGGGCTGGACGAGTTGTCGGCGGAGGCCTACACCCGGTTGCTGGAGCACGTCGAGCCGCACCGGCAGAGAGAACTGTTTCTGGCGCTGGACGAGACGCGCCGCGCAGAGGTTCTGCAACTGGCCAATGTGCGCACCGCGATGCAAGTCATGCGCGCCCTCACAAAAGAGGAACTCGACGGCACGCTGGCGCGCCTGCCTGCCCGCGTGCGCCAGGAATACCTGGAACTTCTGCAGTCGCCGGAACGCACCGCGGGCCGGTTCATGGAGCGCCTGCTGGCGCGCTACCACATCGACCAGAGCGTCGGCGAAGCGCTGTCGGTCCTGCGCAAGTCCAGGGCCCAGCGCGTGCGCTCGCTGTATGTGGTGAGCGACAACGACGTGCTGGCCGGGCGCGTCGATCTGCAGGATATGGCGCTGGCGGACCCCGACACGCCGATGTCGGAACTGCTCAACACGGTCGAGGACGTCGCTTCCCTCACGTCGACCGAGGAAGACCTGGTGCAACTGTTTGATCGCTCCCGGGTGGACTCCATTCCCGTGGTCGACCAGGATTTCAGGCTGATCGGCATCATTCGCTACGCCAACCTGTTCCAGGCAGCCGAAGAGGCCGCCACCGCCGATATCCAGCGCATGGTGGGCGCGAGCGCCGACGAGCGCGCCCTGTCCACGCCGCTATTCGCGGTGAAGCGCCGTCTGCCCTGGCTGCATATCAATCTCCTCACCGCTTTTCTGGCGGCGGCGGTGGTGGGTCTGTTCGAGTCGATCATCGCGCAATTCACCGCCCTGGCGATTCTGCTGCCGGTGGTCGCCGGACAGTCCGGCAATGCGGGCTCGCAGGCACTGGCGGTGACCATGCGGGGTCTGGCGCTGCGCGAGATCAGCACGCTGCACTGGCGCGCGGTGATGAACAAGGAGTTGCAGATCGGCCTGATCAACGGTGTCGCGTTGGCGATTACCTGCGGCCTGGGCGTCTGGCTGTGGAGCCAGTCGCCGGGGCTGGGGCTGGTGATCGCCATCGCCATGGTCACCGCCATGGTCATGGCGGGTATTTCCGGCGCACTGGTGCCCATGGTGCTGTCGCGTCTGGGACAGGATCCGGCCACGGCCTCCTCCATTATTCTCACGACCGTCACCGACGTGTCGGGTTTCTTTGCCTTTCTGGGTACGGCGACTCTGTTGGCGGGGCTGCTGTAAGGCAACAGCAGAGCAGCGACACTGGTTGGCGTCGGCTTGTTCGCGGGCGAGGGGGGAAGGTCTGTCGATTCCGCATCGACCGGTGGCGGTGTGTTGATTCCAGTGTTTTCACATGAAGCCGCAACCAGGGGTCTCATATGAGGTCGCAGCCAGGGTTCTCGGGTCCAGTGAGGGTCGCAAGGGGCGGTATACGGTCGCACTGAAACACGCCAAAAAGCGCACCTCCCTGTGCAGGCTCGGGTCGACGTGCCCGAAAAAGAGGGCAGGCTCTCCTGTCGCCACACGGTTTCAGTGCACCGTAACCGCCCCTCGCTCGGGCTGTGATCTCAACCGCTGGTGCTGTTTTCCATTCGCTGATGTGTTGCCCGGTGGACGGTCGGCATGTAAATATGTCGACCTCGCCGCCATTTCTTCGATCCGGGAGTCTTTGACATGAAACTCGCCATCCTGTCCTGCGCGCCGAATTCCTACAGCACCCGGCGCCTGCGCGAAGCCGCGGCGCACCGCGGTCACCAGGCCAAGACGCTCAACACGCTCAAGTTCGCGATCGACCTGGAACGCGGCGCCCCGGATCTCTTCTATCGCCAGAAGCACCTGAGTACCTATGACGCCGCGCTGCCGCGGATCGGGGCCTCGATAACCTACTACGGGACCGCGGTGGTGCGGCAGTTTCAGGAGATGGACGTGTTCTGCGCCAATACCGCCCACGGCATCCTCAACTCCCGCGACAAACTGCGCAGCCTGCAAATCCTCAGCCGGCACCGCGTCGGTATTCCCCGCACCACCTTCGTGCGCGACAAGAAGGATGTGCTGCCGGCGATCGAACGGGTCGGGGGCGCGCCGGTGGTGATCAAGCTGATCGAGGGCACCCAGGGCATCGGCGTGCTGCTGGCGGATTCGGTGAAGCAGGCGGAGTCGATTATCGAACTGCTGCAGAGTCAGAAGCAGAACGTGCTGATCCAGAAATTCGTGGCGGAGAGCAAGGGCCGGGATATCCGGGCTTTCGTGGTCGGCGATCGCGTGGTCGCCGCCATGCGTCGTGTGGCCCAGGGGCAGGAGTTTCGCAGCAACGTACACCGCGGCGGTGTCGCCGAACCGGTGGATCTGGACGAGGATTATCTGGAGACCGCGGTGCGCTGCACACAGATTATGGGCCTGCGCGTGGCAGGCGTGGACATGCTCGAGGGCAAGGACGGACCGCAGGTCATGGAAGTCAATTCATCCCCCGGGCTGGAGGGTATCGAGACGTGCACCGGGCTGGATATCGCCGGTGCGGTCATCGAATACATTGCGGCGCAGGTGGACTTCCCGGAGATAGACGTGCGCCAGAGACTGACCGTCAGCAAGGGCTACGGCGTCAGCGAAATCTACGTCCCGGAGGGCTCCAATTTCGTGGGGCGGACCATTACCGAGGCCGGCCTGACGGAAAAGGACATCAACGTATTGACGCTGTATCGCGGCGCCAAAGTGATTCCCAATCCACGCTACCACCGCGTCCTCGAGGCCGGCGACAAACTGCTGTGCTTCGGCAAGCTCGAGGCCATGCGCGACATGATCCCGGCGAGAGCGCGGCGGCGGCGGCAGCCGAAAGTTCGGGAGCTGGAAACGGATACGGAGACGCATTCGGCCTGAGCGGCGCGAGACCCGCACCCGATAGCAGGACCGTCCCGCCAGAGGTGGAGGGTAAAACTACTCAGCAGTTTCACTGCCATCCTTCAGAGCGTTATGATGCTTGCATCCGGGTATAACCATAGTTATACTACATTCATGAAAACGGCAATCTCAGTACCAGATGATATATTCGAAGCTGCAGACAGGGCGGCCAAGAAGCTTGGTGTGTCCAGGAGTGAGCTATATTCGACCGCGGTATATGAATTTATCGAGCGGCATAGGGTCGAAGACGTAACATCGCGACTCAATGACCTCTATGCTTCAGAAGATTCCGAATTGGATGAACATCTTGGCCAAATGCAGAGCAAGAGCATCGAAAAGGATGACTGGTAAATGAAGCGAGGGGAGCTTTGGTGGGCAGAACTTCCCGAGCCAACCGCTTCCGAGCCAGGCTTCAGACGACCGGTGCTGATTCTACAGTCCAATGAATTCAATCGCAGTCGAATCAATACTGTTGTGGTTGTCGCGATTACATCAAACACAAAACTTGCTGCTGCTCCAGGAAATGTCCTACTCCCTAAACGTAGTACGAAGCTTGGTCGCGAATCCGTCGTAAATGTTTCTCAGATTGTAACACTCGACAAGTCCTTTCTACGAAAGCGCGTTGGGAAACTGCACGATATGACACTCCGTGAAGTTGAGGAGGGTATTCGCCTTGTTCTTGCCTTATAACAAAGCGCAACAGGCCTCCACCCACTTGATCTACAAGGCCGGACGTTCGCTCCGCTAAGCCAATACGGGGCGGGCGCGTTCGATCAGTGCGGCGCAGTCCACGGTCGCGGGCAGATTGCCGAAGTTCAGCCCGCGCTGTACACCCAACCGCGCGCTGCAAAAAGCATCGGCCACCTGCTCATCGCCCATCAGTAGCAACTGGCAGGCCTGCATCTGCCGGGCCATGTGTTCGACGAGGCCGCGCGCGCGGTACTCCAGATTGTCCCGGTCCTCGAAGGCCGCGACCAGGGCGTCCAGACTGCGATCGTAGTCGCTGTGGCGGCCGCGCGCCCTGTGCAGCTCCTCTAAAAAGACCTCCAGAACCTCGGGCGCCCTGCTCACCGCGCGCAGCACGTCGAGGCACTGCACGTTGCCGCTGCCCTCCCAGATGGAGTTGACCGGGGCCTCCCGGTAGAGCCGGGCCATTATCGACTCTTCCACGTAGCCGATACCGCCGAGGCATTCCTGGGCCTCGCCGATATGTTGCGTGGCGCGCTTGCAGATCCAGTATTTGCCGACGGCGGTGGCGAGGCGGACCAGTTGTTGCTCGCGCTCGTCCCCGGGCCGGTCCATGGCCATGGCCAGGCGCATGGTCATGGCCAGCGCGCCCTCGACCTCCAGACACAGATCGGCGGCGACGTTCTGCATCAGCGGCTGTTCGATCAGGCGTTTGCCCATGACGTCGCGGTGCGCGATGTGGTGCGTGACCTGGGCCACGGCCTGCCGCATCAGCGACGTGGAACCGATCATGCAGTCGTAGCGCGTGAGCGCGACCATCTCGATAATCGTGGGCACACCGCGCCCCGGGTCACCGAGCATCCGGGCGTGGGCGCCGCGAAACTCGACTTCGCTGGACGCGTTGGAGCGGTTGCCCATCTTGTCCTTCAACCGCTGGATGTGGAAGGCGTTCAGCGAGCCGTCCGGACGCCAGCGCGGCAGCAGGAAACAGCTAAGCCCGTCGTCGGTCTGGGCCAGTGTGAGAAAGGCGTCGCTCATCGGCGCGCTGCAGAACCATTTGTGACCGACGAGCGAATAGGCCGCGCCCGATCCCTCGTCTCCCGCCTCCGGTATCGCCGTGGTGGTATTGGCGCGAACATCCGTGCCGCCCTGCTTTTCGGTCATCGCCATGCCGATGGTGGCGCCGCGCTTGTTCTCGATCGGCGCAAAGCCCGGGTCGTATTCGCGGCTGAAAACCTTCGGCAACCAGGTATCGGCCAGCGCCGGGGTTTTCTGCAACGCCGGCACGCAGGCGAAAGTCATGGTGAGCGGACACGCCGTGCCCGCCTCGTTCTGGTTGTAGAGATAGTTCATGGCCAGGCGCACGGCGTGGGCGCCGGGCTGGGGTCCGCTCCACGGCAGCGCGTGAATATTGTGCTCGATGGCCAGCGCCATCAACTCGTGATAGGCGGGATGAAAATCGACGCGATCGATGCGGTGTCCGTAGCGGTCGTGGGAGCGGAATACCGGTTTGTTTTCATTGGCCCGGAACCCGCGCTCGATCCACTCCGCCTGTCCCAGCAGGGCGCCGAGACCGGCCACCTGGGCCTCGCCCCACTCTCCGCCGCCGTACTTCAACGCGTCCATCAGGGGCCTGTCCGCTGTGTAGGTGTTGAAATCCTCCAGCGGCGGCGGCTGGTTGAATACCTGGTGAGTCTGTGCCCCGATCGAGATTGCGCTGTCTTCGCGGCGGTCGTCGATCGGTTGTTCAGCGCCCTTGTGTCGAGTCATGATCGTGCTCCTCTCTGGTCGCGCGGTTCGCGCGGCGGGCCGGGGGCAGCCGCCGGTAAGGGCATTATACCGCCCACGCATTTTACCTGCGCTGCGCCCGCGCTGCCCTTGCCGTGCCCTTGCGCTACCCCCGCGCTATCCCCGCGCTGCACCCGCGCTGCCTCAGGCCAAGGCTCTCACGCGACGTGTGCCCCGGCAAGCGTGGCCGGCCCGCCTCTGCTACCCTTCGGCTACAACAACAATGGCTGTTACAGGCCGGGAGCCACCGCCGTGCTGAAACGCACCCTGATTTTTTCCGTGCTCATACTGATCGTCGTGCTCGTCGCGGGTCGCCTGTTGCTGCCCCCCGTGCTGGAGTCCTCTCTCAACCGTGTTGAACCCCATGATCCCTATGTCATTGCGCCGCGCGCACAGGCGCTGCACGACTCGCTGTTCATCGCGGATCTGCACACCGACTCGTTGCTGTGGGCCCGGGACCTCGCCGAGGAATCACAGCGCGGCCATGTCGATCTGCCGCGCCTGCGACGGGGCAATGTCGCCCTCCAGGTATTTTCCGCCACGACCAAGAGTCCCCGCGGCCAGAATTACGAAAGCAACACCGGCTCCACGGACAATATTACCGCCCTGGCCGTCGTTCAGGGCTGGCCGATCGCCACCTGGACATCGCTGTACGCGCGGGCGGAATACCAGCTGCGGCGCCTGCGCGAACTGGAGGCCGAACCGGACAACCGGCTGATACTGGTGCGCAATCGGGAGGACCTGCAGCGCCTGCGGGAGGCCCGGGCCGCCGACCCCGATACGGTCGGTGCCATGTACCTGATCGAGGGGGCGCACCCCCTGGAGGGCGAGCTCGACAATCTCGACGCGCTGCACAAGCAGGGGCTGCACTTCGTCGGCCTCACGCACTTTTTCGACAACAGGTTGGGCGGCTCGCTGCACGGCACCAGCGGCGAGGGCCTGACGGAATTCGGGCGCGCGGTGGTCGCGCGCGCGGAACAGCTCGGCATGACCATCGACGTGGCCCACGCCTCGCCGGCGATGGTGCGCGACGTACTGGCCATGTCGAAACGCCCGGTCGTTCTCTCCCACGGCGGATTTCGCGGCCACTGCGATACACCGCGCAACCTGGACGATGAGCTCATGCGGGATATCGCCGCCGCCGGTGGCCTCGTCGGCGTGGGCTACTGGGAGGGCGCGGTCTGCGACGCCAGTCCGGCCGGCATCGCCGGCGCTATCCGCTACGGTATTGAACTGCTCGGCGTCGACCACATCGCACTGGGCTCGGATTACGACGGCACCGTGAAGACGCACACCGACACATCCGAACTGGCCGCACTGACACAGGCCATGCTCGACGCGAATTTCAGCGAGACGGAAATTCGCGCGGTCATGGGCGGCAACGTCCTGCGTTTTCTGCGTGAACAGTTGCCATAAGAATATTTGGGGTCAGAGTAAAAACTACCCATTTTCTTTTGCGTTGCTTTCATGCATGTAATACGCGGCTTACGGTTGAATTTTTACTCTGACCCCAAATCCTGACCCCAAATCCTAGGGCTTGTCGGTCAAATGCCATATGGCGTCAGGCATACTCTTCGACCGTGTCAGTGATGGGGCTATTTTTTTGTTTTATTGACGTCGCTTGCGATGTCGCCGTATTTCGATTGGGCCTTGCCGCCCTGCTTTTCGACTTTGCCTTTTATCTCGGTACTCTTGTCGCCGGTCACTTTGCCTGCGGTCTCCTTGACCTTGCCTTTTGCCTCGTTGACACGTCCTTTTACTTGATCCTTGTTCATTGGCCGATCTCCAGATAAGTGTTTGTTTACGGGCTTCCTCCTCGCATGGGTTCATGGCAGGAGGCAGCGTGAGCTCATCAGGGTAATCAAATGCCAGTGTCTGGTCGGTGCGCTGGCCAACTTATACGGCGTGATTTTTTCCAAAGCCGCGACTTGATAGGCAGCAGAAGCTTTTCGGAGAAATTTTCCCGGAGAGGGCGGCTTTTCCAACTTGCAAAAGAATAAGGTTGTGCTGACCGACGGCCTGTTGGCCTTCGCCCTTCGTATTGGTCTTCAGTTTACCGTTACCTGGTCAGCTGTCCGCGCGAGGTGGGAGCAACGGCTGGCGACGGAGGGAGCCGGGGATGGGAGAGAGGCTCCAAGCCTGCTCGGCCTCGACAGCCCCAGGGATCTCCGCAAGCCGGTCTGATGCTCTATTGGGGCACACGACCGGCAGCAGCAACTTAGTGTGCAGACTTGCGCTGGAACAGGCCGACTACGAAGAGCAGAATCACCGCACCGATCAGCGACACGATAAAGCTCATGAAGGTGATGCCGTCGTTGATGGATCCAGCGCCGATCAGTGGTCCGATCAGCCAGCCGCCGATGAGTGCACCAACTATCCCGACCACAATGTTGAGGATAATGCCTTGCCGCCCGTTGGTTCCCATGATCATGCTCGCGATCCAGCCGACGATGCCACCCATGATGAGCCATATGATAATACCCATGATTCCTTACTCCCGTTGATATCGACGCACAAAGCGTCAGTCCAGTCAGATTACGTCCAACGCGCAAGGGTTAATTTACGCCGCGCGATAGAGTCCGTCGGTTCGGCGGCGCACTGAGCGGGTCGCAGGGGCTTTATGTGTGTTTTCGCACAGACTGAGCAAAGATTACTTGAAATTATCTGGAATATGGGAACTAAAAACAGTCTTATAAAGCATACGGGTGGGGCTTGGAACCGCAGTGCTCCCGCCGTTACCACGCCGGCATGTCCGCGTTGTAACAGCTCGCTGATCCCTATTGAGCGTCGCCCCGTCGATCGGCTGATGAGCCTTTTCTTCCCTGTTCATCGTTACCGGTGTGCCGCAGGAAATGGGGACCCCGTCTGCACCTGGACGGGCAACTTGTCTACTCAGACAGACTGCAATGATGAGACGACCAGGACCGCCTTTAGTGAGATGTCCTTTGGCGACATGGCGCAGATCACGCTGAACGCTATCGGCGACGCCGTATTGGTTACCGACCCGGATGGAATCGTGATTTATCTCAACAGGGTTGCTGAAAAGCTGACCGGCTGGGCCAGCGCAGAGGCATGTGGACGTCCCGAAGCTGATGTCTTTTCCATTGTTGACGGTACCACCCGGAAGCCTCGAATCAGCCCGTCGAAACGGGCGATGAACGAGGGCCGGATAGTCGAGCTTGAACTCGGTAGCGTACTCATACGCCATGACGGCAGTGATCTTGCGATTGAGGACTCGGCGGCGCCTATCCTCAACCGACACGGAAAACTGGCTGGTGCCGTCATAGTCTTCCATGATGCGCAGGAATCCCGGCATGTGAGAGATAATATGAGCTATCTTGCACAGCACGACAGTCTTACTGGCTTGCCCAACCGCCTGCTGTTGATGGAGCGCCTGACCCAGGCTATCGGCATGGCAAAGCGGAACCGCAAGCAGGTCGCTGTGCTTTTTCTCGATCTGGATTATTTCAAGCAGATCAATGATTCCTGTGGTCATGCGGTTGGCGATCAACTTTTGCAGGAAGCAGCGGCGGAGATGGTGTCCTGCGTGCGCGGCACGGATACCGTTGGTCGCCTCGGCGGGGATGAGTTTGTTATTCTGCTGCCCCAGGTTGAGAAAATGGAGGATGCTGCTGAGGTCGCTAAAAAGTTGCTGGCCAAATTTACACGGCCTCGGGTTATTGACGGTCACGATCTGAATGTAAGCTTGAGTATCGGCATCAGCTCCTACCCTGCGGACGGTCAAGATGCGATGAGCTTGCTGCAGAATGCGGATACCGCCATGTACATGACAAAGGGGCAGGGTCGGAATAATTTCCAGTTCTATCATCGAGAGCGGGAACAGGCAGTGGCATACGGGACGGTCACATGATTAGTCTGAAGGTAATAACTACTCGCCCCCTTCGGCGTAAAGTTGGCCAGGGAGCGAGCTGTATAGCGACGAGGGGGCTGTATCCACAGTTAGCCATGGTCTGCAGATAGCTGGAGAGCATGGCCAAGCGTGGATAGAATCCGTCAATGGCCATCCAGAGGGCCCTTTCTGGGCGTCTCTGCACCGAAGGGGTAGTGAGACGATACTATCTACTGCTGCGATACGCTAGACTGAATAGCTGCAGGAGAGGCTGCACATTGTATGTTGACATCCATTAGTGAACCCGCTGTCTATACGCAATTGCGCGACAAGGCAGAAGCGCAACTGGCGGCGGGAACAACGCCCCCCACAACCCACTGCGCAATGAGTGTGGATGCCCTGCGCCTGCTGCACCGCTTGGCCGGTAATCCCGAAACCGCGGACGACGCCCTCAGGTTCCTGCATGAATTACAGGTTCATCAGGTGGAGCTGGACCTGCAGAACGAGGAGATTGCCGCCAATGAACGGGCGATGGTGGAAGAGCTCAGCCGCTACCGGGCGCTTTACGAATGCGCGCCCCTGGCCTACTTTATCCTTGATCACGATGGCATCGTCATCGAGGGCAATCCCGCTGCCTCGGAGCTCTTTGGCGTTGCCGGGATCGACCTGGGGGGGCGCCGAATCGACACTCTCCTGACACCGGAATTCAGGCCCCTACTGGGGGATTTGCTGCGGCGTGTAGTAAATAATGGGGGCAGGGCTTCCTGCGCGGTGCCAAGGCAACCCGGCCCGAGCGGAGCCAGACCACCCTTGCAGTTCCTGGCATCCGCCTTGCCCGGGAGCGGGTTTACGCTGTTGGCCTGCTGTGAGTGCGCGAGTGTCGGCTAACCCCGATTAGCGGCTCCGCGCCATGGCTGCCCTGATACCCGCCGACTCACCACCCGCAACACCCCGATCCGCGGCGACCCGCATTGTTGGCATTGGCGCGTCTGCCGGAGGCCTGGCGCCGCTGGAGTCATTTCTCGGGAATACTCCAGCGCACAGCGGCATGGCTTACATCGTTGTGCAGCATCTCGATCCCACCCACGAAACAGTGCTATCAGAGCTACTACAGCGGACTACCCCGATGCCGGTGCGCGAGGCGCGCCAGAATATGCGCATAGAGCCCGACTGTGTCTACGTCATCGCTCCCAATACCGAACTCAGCGTAAGCCACGGCACCTTGCAACTGGAGACGCCCGTGGAACCCCGGGGCATGCAATTGCCAATCAACGTGCTGTTCTCTTCCCTGGCGGGCGCACTGGGTGAGCGCGCCATCGCCGTGGTCCTTTCCGGTATGGGTTCCGACGGCACCCTGGGCCTGCAGGCAGTCAGGGCTGTCGGCGGTTTAACCGTGGTGCAGCGCCCGGATACCGCGCAATTCGACTCGATGCCCAAAAGCGCCATCGCCGCGGAGTGCGGTGACATCGTGGCGCCGCCGGAGGAATTGCCGGCACGAATTCTGGCCTACATCGCCCATGTTCGAGACCCGAATTATCCCGCCCGGGATCAGGAAATAGACCACGAACCACTACAGACCACCTTCGATCTGCTGCTGCAGAGAACCCGGCACGATTTTTCTCTCTACAAGCGCAGCACCCTGAACCGGCGCATAGAACGCCGTATGGCCATCCATGCTATTGCCACGCCTGAAGACTACGCAGAATATCTGCAGGCGAACCCTCAGGAGATAGACCTGCTCTTCAAGGAACTGCTGATCGGCGTGACCAGCTTTTTCCGCGACCCTGCGGTCTGGGAGCACCTGGCAACGGTCGCGCTGCCGGAGTTGCTGGCCCAGCGCAGCGAGCTGCGAAGATTGCGGGCCTGGGTGGTCGGCTGCTCAACGGGTGAAGAGGCCTATTCGCTGGCGATAAGCTTCAAAGAGGTGATCCGCCAGCACAGCAGTTTCCGGGATTTCTCCCTGCAGATCTTTGCCACAGACCTTAGCCGGGAGGCCATAGATACCGCCCGCCGTGGGCGCTATCCCGCCGCGATCGAAGCCGAGGTATCAACAGAGCGGCTGGAGCGATTTTTCACTGCCCACACCGGCAGTTACCAGATCAACAGCGACATTCGGGACATGGTGCTGTTCGCCCAGCAGGATGTGATACTGGATCCGCCGTTTACCAAACTCGACATGATTTGCTGCCGCAATTTGCTCATTTACTTCGATGCCAACCTGCAGCGCCGCCTGATACCGATGTTTCACTACAGCCTGCGCCGGGGCGGAGTGCTGCTGCTGGGTACTGCTGAAACGGTGGGGCAGCACACCCGGCTGTTCGCGCCGCTGGAGTCCAAACTGCGCCTGTACCGACGCCAGGATAGCACCCTTAGTGGCAAGACGGAGTTTCTGCTAAATTCCTTTCCACCACTGTCAAAAAAAGCCAGGGAGCAACCCATGGCCACTACCCCTCCCTTAAGCGATAACCTGCAGGCGACCGCCGATCAGGTCCTGCTGCAGGTCTATGCCCCCGCTGCGGTCGTCATCAACCAGGACGGTGACATTCTCTATATCAGCGGTCGCACGGGGAAGTACCTGGAGCCCGCTACGGGGAAAGCCAACTGGAACCTCCACGCAATGGTGCGTGAGAGTCTGCAGATACCGATCAGTACCGCCCTGAAGAAGTTGGCCAAGGAGGGTGAAACGCAACATCTGCACGGGCTGCAGGTACAGTTACCGGGCGGCGGCGGGCAGCAGGTCGATATCACGATACAGGCGCTGGCACCGCCGGACAGCCCGCGCGGCACGAGCATGATCGTGTTTCACGATATCGCCCGGACAAGTGCGGACGTTGCACGGAAAAAGGGGAAAACAACCCTGGCAAGCTCTCATGAACACGAGATCCAGCAATACCGCGACGAAATACAGAGCCTGCGTGAGGAAGCTCACGCATCCAAGGAAGAACTGCAGTCCGCGAACGAGGAATTGCAATCTACCAACGAAGAGCTGCAATCCACGAATGAGGAGCTCACAACCTCCAAGGAAGAAATGCAATCGATGAACGAGGAGCTGCAAACCATCAATGCAGAGATGCAGTCCAAGCTGGATGATCTCGCGCTGGCCCAGAGTGACATGCGCAACCTGCTCAACAGCATCGAGATCGCAATTCTGTTTCTGGATCAGGACTTGAACGTCAGACGCTACACTGACCGGGCAACAAAAATCATCAATGTCCGGGAGAGCGACCTGGGGCGGCCACTCAGTGACCTTACCAGCAATCTCCAGTACCCGGACCTGCATAGTGATGCGCTGGAAACCCTGCGTACCCTGGTATTTTCGGAGAAGCAGATACTGGCCACAGACGGCCGCTGGTTCACGGTAAGGATAATGCCCTATCGCAGGCTGGACAATGTGATTGACGGGGTGGTCATTACCTTGCTGGATATCACCGCAACCAAGAAACTGGAGCAGACCCTGCGGCAGGACTCGAAATCCTGACGGCGAAAACCGTTACCCTTGTTTCTGTATTCGCTTGCCAAACAGCGCCAATTTAACGGTCCGCAGCAAGACCATGAAATCCAGATACAGACTCTGGTTCTTCACGTAGTACAAATCAGACTTGAACTTGTTTCTGGCATCAGCCACTGATGCACGATAAGGATAGTTGATTTGTGCCCAGCCGGTTATACCGGGCTTGACACAGTGGCGTGTGTGGACCTGGGGAATTTTCCTGGCCAGTTCGCCGACAATTTCGGGGCGCTCGGGATGTGGGCCGACGAGGGACATATCCCCTCTTAATAGATTGAAAATCTGCGGCAGCTCATCAATATGCAATTTGCGGATAAGCTGCCCGACCCGGGTAAGCCTGGCATCATTTGCAATCGCCCAGCGCGCCTCGCCGTCACTTTTCGCAATGGTCGCCATGCTGCGAAACTTCATCACGCTGAACACGGCTCCATGCAAACCCACACGCCGCTGACGCAAGATCACCGGGGCACCGCCCCCATCCTCGATCTTGATCGCAAGAATGGCGAGCAACATCACCGGCCAGGTGACCGGCAGGCAGACCAGGCCGTGCCGATATCCAATGCTCTCTTGCCGAAGCCGCCTGCGGGCTGGCGTTCGAATTGCGCCTGCTGCACGTTGAATTGCGCCTGCTGCACGTTGAATTGCTCCTGCCTGAGTTGGCTCTATCAACAGAGGAAGGAGAGTACAACTCCAGAATTTTTGCGTATGTACGTCAGGACACATATTGTCGACAAACAGTTTTCTTCCGCCCCGCGCCCCGAAGTTATCGGCTCTATGTGCGTTATCGCACAGACAGCGGCCGAAACTGCTACATAATTTATCGGAGCGGTTGGCGTGCCGCCGTTATGTTCCGTCGTAAACAGGTGCCGAATCAGGTGCGGAATCAGGTGCCGAGCAGGAACACCGTTATCCAACTTTCAGTCAGCAGGGATTTATATGACGCAAGCATCTCAGGCCGCCACTTCGAGGCAACAGACCGCTCAGAGTCCCGAGCAAAATCACCTGCTGGGAGAGTTGTCCCCGGAGGTAAAGGAGCGCATCTACCCATTCCTTGAATTGGTGCCCCTGCCCCTTGGCCACGTGATCTGTGAATCCGGGGATACCATGAGGTATGTCTATTTCCCCATCGACAGCATCGTCTCATTACTCTATGTAATGGAAAATGGCGAATCGGCGGAAATCTCGGTGGTGGGCAAAGAGGGCATTGTGGGTGTTTCCCTGTTCATGGGTGGCGAAAGCACGCCCAGTCGTACCGTTGTTCAAAGTGCCGGATACGCCTATCGATTGGCGGGACAGCGAATGAAGGCGGAATTCAACCGCCACGGCGAACTGCTCTTTTTGATGTTGCGCTATACCCAATCACTGATCACCCAGATGGCCCAGACCGCGGTCTGCAATCGCCACCATAACATCGACCAGCAACTGTGCCGCTGGCTGCTGCTTTCCCTTGACCGCCTGGAAGGCCCCCACCTGGTCATGACCCAGGAGCTGATCGCAAATATGCTCGGCGTGCGCCGGGAGGGCGTGACCGAGGCGGCGGGCAAACTACAAAAACTCGGCGTCATCACTTATAGGCGCGGCAAGATAGAGGTTATGGACCGGCCCAGACTTGAACAGCTCAGCTGCGAGTGCTACGAGGTGGTAAAGAAGGAGACCGACCGGTTGATGACCTACAGACCCAAGGTCCTGCACCCTCGCGCGCCGGCGTGAGCTTGCATACAGACCGGGGGATTCCGCCTGCCTCGCTCCCCTCTGCGTCAAGATAGGTGCCGCTTCCCTTACAATGGAAGCAGAGGGCAACGAGGTGACGTATGGCACGTTATGGCAAGGCTTTCAAGGCACGGACAGTGGCCCGTCTGCTACCGCCGGAAAGCGCTTCATCGGAATTGGTGTCGGCGGGTTCCTGAGCATGGTTTGGAAATAGGTGGCAATAGGCTGGGATGACGTAGAAAAATCGGGCACTTCGGAACAGGCTCTCCCGTCCACTAAAAAGCATCTGTTTGATGCACCAGGCGCCCGGCCATCGCGCTAATGCTTGAGAATAACGTACAGAGCGTGAATGATCCCGGGAATGAATCCCAGCAGGGTCAACAGGATATTCAGCCAGAAATGGCCTTTCAGGCCTACCTCAAGAAAGACGCCGAGCGGCGGCAAGAGGATGGCAAAAAGAATCTTGATCGGATCGGTTGCTGTGACGGCCACCGGGAACTCCTCAACGTTGAATGACTTGTCAGCCGCCAGCCTGAGGCACGGGCGCGGCCTTGTCTGTGCGTCACCGCAGGCACTGGCTGTCGATTGGCTATTCGAAAGGCTTGTCGCAATCAAAGCCGCGGGAATTTTTCTGACGAGGCTTTCATACAAATGTTCGATAACGTACTTACACCGGGTCCATGCGGTGGTAAAAGGATGTTTTGGTAACAACATCGAAACGGAGCGAATCATGAACTCAATTGTCTGGCTTGTAGGTGCAGTCGTCATTGTAGCGGTAGTCTTGGGTTTTTTGGGAGTGGGCTGAAGCTCGAGCCCGCCTCACGCTTGGCGGGCACACTGAGGGACGAGTACGAATTGACCGCTCCTGCCGCGATCCCGAGCCCGGGAGCTGCCCGGGTTGACGCTACCGCGAGGAGCACCCACTGACGGAGCGATACTACTTCTCCCTCATGAATCAGAGTATAGCGGATGTCGTAGACGTTCTCGTCACCGTCAAACCCGACCTTCCACCGGTGGTCGGGATTCATGCAAATCAGTGCCCGTTCGATGGCACGCAGACCCTCTTCCGGGTCGGGGGCATACGAAACGTTGGCAAATGCGCGGCCAGCAGGCCTGACCGGCACCGTCCCGGGCAATCACGGTGAAGGCGTCGTCAAACATATCTCGCACCGACACCTCGGGTACTTCCACCCGCTCATACAGCGTCCAGTGTTCATCCTGATTTGTTGCCGGTTGAGACCACAGATAAAAGAGCCGGCCCATTCTACCCAGAACTTCTATCGCGGTGCCGGGATCATTGATCGCGGGCGATAGTGACCTTCCGGCTATCTCCGCGAGAACAACCAGACCAAACCTCGGGTCGTCATCGAATCGGCGATCGGTAGCGACGTCAAAAGCCTCGACGACACACTCGCACTCAGGCACGGGTTGACCCTCGCGTTCGGTGACCACGTACGCCAATGGCCGTTCCGGCGTGGCAAAAGTGCCCGGCAACGCGGCGACAAGTACCCGGACGTCGGCCTTTTCTGCCCAGCCGTGAAGCGTCTCGACATCGATGTGTTGCACGTAGCCGACCTGGTTCGCAAACACCGCCTGTCCCGCTGGCCGGGCCCGCGCTGCGGACCCCTGAAGAGCGGGTGCATTCCGCCGCCGCTTCAGCGCTTCGCCCGTTGCCTTCTCGACCTTTTCCAGCGTTGAGCCAATTCGCCCGAGGCGGGCGATACCATCGACCCAGCGCACGAAGGTAAAGATAACCATGGTGAAAACCAGCACCGTTAGCACAAAGAGAATGAAAATCCCGGCAGAACCGAAATAACCGTTCTTGACCGCAGTAAGCGCCACAATGGAAAAGATGAATGCGCCGACAAAGGCTGAAAGCGCATTCTGCGAGGCGTCGTCGGCAACCACCAGGGCAAAGGATCGCGGCGTAGCCGTGTTGCTTGCCGCCGCATAGGCTGAAACCATTGAGGCTACTGAAAATGTAGCAATCACCATCATACTGGCGGCCATGACGGACAACAGCATCTCGACAGACTCGGTTGTGACTTCCGGCACATACCGCCCCAACCCCGTGTCATCGATGAGCTTTGCGAAGAAAGCCGCGCCAATTGATAGCAGGCACACCAGCAGCGGCCTTACCCAGAGTCGCTCGCGGAGTTGGCTGACCAGGAACCTGCGGCGTTCCGTCGAAATCGTCGAAGTCATCTTCATTTCCCTGTGCCCACTTCGGCAGGGAGCGCTTTCTGCATGCCAAAGACGGATGCTTCCGCGGCACACTCACTCCTGTCAATTTACCGAAGAGCAGGTACGGCCAGATCACAGCGGCGGAGGTTGCCACTGTCAAAGTGCAGACATCGCGCCTGACCCGGGTATTGTATGCCAGCCCGGTCAAGGTGCGAATGTTATCCCGATCTTCGACGAGCCGTCTGTGCTATATCGTACCGATCCGCCAAGCCGGTTTTGTAATCAGTGCAGCTGTGGGCTACGTTGGCACCGCACCGACCAGAATCTGAGCTTCAACTTAGAGTGCATCGCTTGCCACCCTCAGATCTGAATGGATTCGCGGTAAGTGGCAAAACTCAAACGAGACAGTTCTCTGGAGATCAGCTGCATGGACAAGAATCAGGTCAAAGGTCGTGCGAAACGAGGCAAAAGGCAAGATCAAGGAGGCTGCCGGCAAGGTGACGGGCGACAAAAGCACGGAGTACAAGGGAAAGGCCGAGAAGCATGCCGGCAAGGCACAAGCCAAGTACGGTGACATCAAGAGCGACGTCAAGAAGGCAACGAAATGAACAACTCCACGACACAACCGGAGACAGGTCACGACTTCGCCGAAGGAGCGCCCCATATCGAGGCGACCCTCAAAAAATATAGCGAGCTGCGAGAGCGGGAGTTTTTTCAGCAGAAGACGCCGCCTGCAAGCCTATTTTTCTGACGCTGTCTGCTCCTCGTTCATATTCATCTCCAGTTCATCGGCGGTGTCTTGCATAACTGCCTGCGCTTCCTTTTTGCTCTGTTGCATGGCCTCCTCGGCCTCGTTGCGGCTCTCCTCAAGACGTTCACTCATCTTGTCGGCGGTCTCTTCAATATCGGTCAGCGCCTCCTGATAGCTTTCGTCAACTTTCTCCCCCGCTTCCTCCATCGGCCCCTGTTTGAAATCACAGGCTGCTCAGTGCTGTGACCGCAGTTACAGCGCACAAAAATGTTGTTACACGCATCAGCGTTCTCCTTTCAAGGTGGGTATGCCAATCTCGAGTCGCGGGTCCACAGGCCTTTTGTCGAGAGTTGTCGTGGTCGGTCGCAGCTCACGGACGATTGCCCGCGACGAACGACCAGTTGACGAGCTTCCAGAAGGCGTCAAGGTAGGCGCCTCTGTCAGTTGCGGTAATCCAGATAGTACGCATGTTCCCAGACGTCAACCGTCAGTAGCGGCCGTTTAGCAGTGTCTCGCACCGGCGTATCCGCATCATCGGTGTTCACGACCTCCAGTTCTCCGTTCGCATTCTGTACCAGCCATGTCCATCCGGAGCCGAAATTGGACTTGGCGGTCAGATTTGAATTTGTCCTTGAACTCCTGCACGGAACCAAACGCCGCATTCAAATCATCCAGCAGTGCGCCTTCTGGTTCTCCTCCGCCGTCAGGGCTAAGACGGTGCCAGAAAAACGTATGGTTCCAGACCTGCGCCGCATTGTTGAATACGTCGCCGGACTGCGTGCGTATCAGCTCCTCCAGCGGAACGTCAAGCCCCTTTTTCTCCAGCGCCTTGTTCAGCTTTTTCACATAGCCGGCGTGATGTTTGCCGTAATGAAAGTCCAGGGTCTCCTTTGACATGTGCGGTTGCAGTGCATCGCGAGCGTAAGGTAGATCGGTTAATTCGAAAGGCATTTATGGCTTCCTTGGCTTCCGGTGTTGAATGGATCAGAATCGAATGAATCAGTGAGCAATTTTGTGTCGGCGGCAGCGGGCTGCGTGCGCCAGACTGACATGCTGTTGGCGCCCTCACTGTTTGCTATCCCACAGAATTACTTCGAGGTCACCTTGATGTTCTTCACTCCTCAGTTCGATTGCGAACCAATTAATGATAATTTTCCAGAAGACCAGACCTGACAGAATCATTCCTCGGCTTTCTGCCTGCCGTCTTTGATTTTTTCGTCTACCCGATCCGCTTCCGACTGGTCTGTATCCGGTTCGTCCTGCTCAGCTTCTGCTTCGTGCTCCAGACTCAATTCGATGAAAATGGGAAAATGATCCGATCCCCAGGCAGGCCCCTTCTCCATGCGGACGAGCTTGAAATGATCGGAGTGGAAGACGTGATCGAGCGGCCAGCGCAGTCAGAGGATTTCTGGCATTGAAGGTGCAGTACATCCCCCGTCCGTCACGCGGGTCGAGCAGACCACTGGCTTTCTGAAAGAGACGCGTGGTATCGGACCATGCAACATCGTTGAAGTCCCCTGCAATGATTGTCGGCTTGTCACGCTTCTCCGTCTCCCGGCCGAGGATCAGCAGTTCTGCATCCCGCTCGGTCGTCTCCGTCGCATACTTCGGGTTTGGCGGATCGGGATGGACGAAGTGCATGAAGACCCGGTCATCCGAAGGCAGCACCACCTGCATGTGCATCGACGGGATGCTGTCTTTCAGAATAAAGCGGATTTCGGGATCTATCACCTCCAGTCGACTGTGCAAAAGCATGCCGTAGGTATTGTCTAGCGGATTCTTGAGCGTGTATGGATACTTCTCTTCCAATGCCCTGAGTGCTTTCTCCCACCAATCGTCTGTCTCCACGGTCAGGACCATGTCAGGGTCAAACTCGCGCACGATATCCAGAAAGGCTTCAGACTCCCGGTTGTCCATCAGCACGTTGGCAACAAGCAACTTGAGGTTAGCACCGTTCGAACGCGATTCAGCCGCTAATACCTGCCTGGGCATAAGCACCGTGTACGGGAATATCTTCACAATCTGATACCCGACCGCCAGCACCAACAGGCCAAGAACAACGGATTCGTAAATCCGGTGCGCTTCCCAGAAGTAGAGATGGAGAGCAAGAAGCACAATGCCAGCGACGGTGATTTGCGCTCTTGGAAAATCGAGAACGCGAATCCACCACTGGTCGAAACGCAGCAGCGGAAGGGCCGTTATTATCACCACAATAAGGGCCGACAAGATCAGAATCACTTTCATACCACGTGAAAAGATCTCCGAGGGCATATACCCGAAGAATCATCACTCCGATTTTGGCTCAACCGCCGTCGGTGGCATCTTCGATGGCATCGCCTGTGTTCTCGACTGCGTCGTCCATCTCCTCACCCGCGTCTTCAAGAGGACCTTCGTTCTCGCAGGCAGACAGTGTGATCATCAAGGCACTTGCGAGTATGGCGGCTGTAATGGTTCTGCTGAGTTTCATGGTGATTGGTCTCCAGTTTCCAGTGGGTAGAAACAGATTATGGCAGCAGGTAGTGGAATGGTCTGTTCGTTTCCGCGCACACAGGCTCATGGATTCGGACACTGAAAATCCAGCATCGACCTGTGCGCGTCCGTCAGAATCCGATCTATTGGGTTGATCCTGGCTAGTCCGTCGCTGCCTCTACATCGTCTCCCAGTCCTTCGGCGCCTTCGCGCAGTTTGTGCCAGGCTGAGGAGGTAGCCTCCTTGGTGCTTTCCCAGGCACTCTCACTGGTGTCCATGGTTTCTTCCCAGGCGTTGACCAGGGCTGCCTGAGTTTTTTGCCACCAGCTTTTGCTGTACTCCGGCAGGTCTTTTATTGCATCCTTGCTCGAATCGAGGTGTACTTCGTAATCGATATCGCCAAATTCGTTTTCACCTTTTTTCGACTCTTCGGGCCGTACGGTAAAGGTTCCACGCATGGCAACCACTTCGCGTCCGCCCATTCCCAGCATGGAATCCAGTTCGATAACCAGGGAATGGATTGACATGTCATCCCCCAGGAGCAGATCTTCCACTTCGCCGATTTCCTCGCCGTCGGAGGCATAGACATCGGCGTCCAGAAGATCGTCAGCCGAGTACAGTCCTTGAGCTGCCACCGCGGACATACTCAGGGCCAAGCCCCCTGTCAGCAGGGTGGCGCTTAATGTGTTCTGAACTAATTGAGCAAGCATCATCTTTCTCCATCACTCGTGTGGTTTGAATACCTGATTTTCCAGAACAGGCGGCATCCCTTCGTTCTGTTCAATCATAATGACCGGTGCCCCGGCTTGAGTCTGTGCGCGATCGCACAGAAACGGCAGTGCATGATTCCGGTAAACCAGCGGAGCGGAGTTCTCCTGGCGGCTATCCAATAATGCGAAAAATAAACTCGGCGATACGAGTACAGTATCGGGGCAAGACCTTGCAGGCATGGCGACTCCGCCTGGCGACGCAGCGGGAGCGCTGCAGAACGCGTAACGGGTTCTATTGCATCGCGCGCCTCTGGGGAATCGTGCTTGCAGCGAATCTGTGTGGCACCTTTACTACCCCCGTGCACGCCGGGTATATGTCCCTTGATGAAACTGGATGACATCCGCCACAGCCCCGCAGCCAGGATCATCCAGCATGACATTGCACGCATTTACGGGGTTCCCCGCCAGCACCTTTACGACAGCATGAGCGCTATCGGCCAATGCCTGGGCGTTGTAGCCGCCCTCAAGCAGAACCACCAGACGGCCGTCGCATAGCTCATCTGCCAGGTCACTCATGCGCTGGGCAAGAATGGCAAAGCCCGTCTCATCCATGGACGCAGGTCATGTCGAGGTAATGGCAATCGAAACCTGAGGAAACCAGCAGAATATCGGGTTGGAATGCCTTCGCCGCCGGCTTCACCACCTCGTCGAACACCTTCAGCAGTGCCGCGTTGCCGCTGCCCAGAGGCAGCGGAACGTTGAGTTGAGAGCCGACTCCCGCTCCGGTCCCGGTTTCATACTGTAGGCCCGTGCCCGGATAGAACGGCGCCGCACAGTGGCTATCAACCACCAGCACGGAAGGATCGGAGTAGAAGATTTCCTGCGTGCCATTACCGTGGTGCATATCCCAGTCCCAGACCATCACTCGCTGATAGCCAAGGCTCTCACGCGCATGGGCAGCGGTAACCGCAAGGTTGTTGTACAGACAAAAGCCCGAGGCGCGGCCGGAATGGGCATGATGCCCTGGTGGCCGCACGATACAGAACGCCCGCCGGGCCTCACCCAGCCGAGATAGCCTCGACAGCGCTGATTCCCGCTTCCGGCAGCCAGGCGGGCCGCTTCCACACTGCCCGGCGACACTGCGGTGGTATCTTTGGCCAGCCAGCAGGATTCACCCTCCAACGACTCGATATGAGCGACATAGGTTTTGTCATGAACCCGCTCAAGTTGAGCCGTGCTGGCCGCCGTCGGCAGCATCCAGCGCACCCCTTCGATTGGATCAAGCATCAGTCGGTCGACGATCGCAGTCAGTCGATCCGGGCGCTCCGGGTGGCTATAGGTTTCCAGGTTGCTGCTGGGATATTGCAGTGCAATCATCGCCTTGACGGCGTCGGTCCAGGCCGGATGGCCAGGGTCCCACCCGTGCGGGTTGTGACCGAGCATCCGCGTGTCGTAGTAGATCAATACTGGTGTTGTCATCGCTGATCATTCGATTTGGAGCCGCCCGCACGGATAATTGCAGTTACGAACCAGGTTGTTCGCAAATCTTTCTCCGTATCAGCTTATTAATCGGGCATCAGGTTTTCAGTACGGCAAAGCACATAGCGCCTGGATTGCTGCACCGTTCTGATGCAGATGCTTCACGCAGCCGTCGGCACCGATGGTGCGAACTCGATTGACGACCCGGATTCGCGTCACCTGGGCTCCGACGATCTGTGCGCTGCCGAACAGCAATCGATTTCCAGACAGAGCATCATGCAGAGATCCTGTTCTCAGGAGCATAAGCTGGTCCGGCGTGTCCGGGCCACTTCTCTTGACCAGGAGCCTTGACGGATCAGCTGTTCCCGTCAGTCTCGATTCATCCCAAAATGGAGCAGTGCTCATGAGTACGGCACCCGAAAAAGACTTGAACGAACTCAAACATGAATATGCCAGTCTGAAATCCGATCTTACCGAGATGAGCGAGACAATTTCAAATCTGGCCCACGATGGCGTGGCCGAGGGCCGCAAGCAAATTCGCGGTGCGGCCAGGCATTCTCGTGACCAAGCCCGGGAAACCTGGGGACTGCTTGAACACGAGATCAAAGAACAGGCCCATCACCAGTCTTGCCGTGGCGCTCGGCGTCGGTTTTGTGCTCGGCAAGCTGCTGTCGAGATAGCATGCCGGTACAGGAACCACGGCACGGCTACCTGACGAATGAGGGCTCGCCTCACCCCGTCGTATTGACCGTTACCCGGAACACAAAAATGACGGGCTCGATATGTTCGACCGACTGAAAGATCGTCTGGAGAAGAAGGCAATCGCCAGTGCCATCATCCTGCCGGTGGCGTTGACTGTTGTTCCTTCCTGGGACTGTCCTGCTACTTCGCGCTTCGCGAGTCGCTGACACCGGCATTGTCTGCCCTGGTCACGGCGGCAGCGGGCATTGTTGTAATCGCTGTGGTTCTTTTGATTACGCAAATTGCGACCAGGCGATCCAGGCGTGCACAGCCACATTCTCGCGAATTGCCCGATCAGATCGAGCAATTGCTGCAGGAGCATGCCGACCCGGTCATCAGTGAATGGGTGCGCAGCAACCCGGGCCGCGCTGCAATCGCCACACTGTTACTGGGCGTCGCGGCGGGTTACAGCGAATCCTTCCAGAAAGTACTTCTCGATATGTACAGCCGCTATGCCGAAACTGAAACGCGCCGGCGCACGAGCAAGCACGATTGATTCAGCCGGGACACTGGCGCTTCTCCGGCAAGGCTGGCTTTGCATTTGCAACCTTGAGCGCTGATCATCGATAGCGCCGGCTGGTTCGTCCTTGTGGGAGCCCTGATGCTCGCCATGGGGCTGACTGCGCTGATTCATCGTTTGCCAAGCCCTCAAGGTCGGCCCTGGTGGGAGTATTGACCCGACGGAACATCTGACCCCGTTTCAGCCGGTGTCCGGGTAATGGTCTTCCGACAGATCCAACTTCTCAAATGAAGCGTCAGGGTTTAAAAACCTACCACCCTATCCTATGGCAGAATTACCAGATGGTTGGACAATTCATTGCGTTCGTGGGTGGCGGGCAGGTGCTCACGCAGGAGCTTGCCGCAAGCAGCGATGCAGTCGAGAAAGCCCTCCCGGGTCTGGCCCTGGCGCACACTGGCGCTGAAGTCGGCCACGATGTCTTCCCATACTGAATTGTCCAGGATGTTGGCGATGCCCTGATCCACCAGAATTTCCACATAGCGTTCCGCTTCCGAGACGAAGATCAGCATGCCGGTAGCGCCTTCCGTGTGATGCAGGTTCTGCTCCAGAAACTGCCGCCGCGCCAGGTTGGAGGCGCGCCAGTAACGCACCTGCCGGGGAATCAGGCGGGTGTTGATGCCGGGTATCCGGAACAGCAGGCTGAGCACGATGAAACTGCCCCACTGCACCAGCAACAGCATGTCGGCAGCCGAACCAGCCGCCGAAGTAGTTGGCGGTACCCGGCACCAGCAGCGCCAGGATGCCGGCCCAGAGCAAGGGAATATAACTGTAGTTGTCGGACTGGGCCGTCAGCACGGTCACCAGTTCGGCGTCGGTTTCCCGTTCCACCTCGTTGATGGCAGCGGTAACGGCTTCCTGATCGCTTTTGCTTAATAGTGTCATGATTCTGTGACTTCTCATTGTCAGGTGTGGGGATCGCAGGGTGCGCGGATACTCCTGCAGGAGTTACCAGCCACCGGAGGCACCGCCACCGCCGAAGCCGCCACCGCCGCCGCCAAAACCACCGCCACCGAACGCCGCCACCGCCACCGCGGCCGCCCATCATGCCGCCCAGCAGAGCGCGCACCTACCAGGGCGGCGCCGCCGCGACCGCCACGGCCACCGCGACTGCCGATAAAGAACACCACCGCCATCATGATGAAGGAAAAATAGAGCCACCAGGCCGGCGTTGGGCTTTTCCTGGACGGCGGCGCTGCTGGCCCTGGGGCACCGCCATGGGCTCGCCGCCGAGGACCTGGATCATGGCGGCGGCGCCATTGACGATACCGGCCTGGAAATCTCCTTCACGGAAAGCCGGGGTGATAATCGCGATTGATGATGACGCGAGGACTCGGCGTCAGTGAGCCGGCCTTCAAGACCATAGCCCACTTCAATGCGGATTTTGCGTTCTTCCTTGCGCCACGATCAGCAGCGCGCCGTTATCTTCGCCCTCCTGACCGATGCCCCAGTGCCGGCCCAAGCTGGTAGCCGATAATCCTCAATGGGAAAACCCTGCAGATCCGGCAAGGTGACCACCACAACCTGTTCGGTACTGGCCTGTTCGTGGGCCTGAAGCATCTGGGTCAGGCGGGTTTCAGCTTCCGGGAGAGTATCTCCGCCTCTGTCCACCACCCGGCCCGTCAACTCGGGAAACTCCGGCGTTGACTGGGCCCAGACGACCGTGCGGCAGCAACAGCAGTAACGCCAGCAGCAGACTTTTGCGAAGCAGTGACAACCATCAGAATTCTACCGCAGGAGCGTCTTCGGCATTTTCCGTGGTGGCCTCGAAGTTGGCGCGGGGCTCCAGATCGCTATACAGGATACTGTGCCAGATTCTTCCGGGAAAGGTGCGCAGTCTCGGTGTTGTAGCGCTCCACCGCCTGAATGAAATCCCGGCGCGCAACGGCAATACGGTTTTCCGTGCCCTCAAGCTGTGACTGCAAGGCCAGGAAGTTCTGGTTCGATTTCAGATCCGGGTAACGTTCAGACACCGCCATCAGGCGGCTCAAGGGCGCTGCTCAGCTCTCCCTGGGCCTGCTGGAACTGCTGAAGCTTCTCGGGGTTGTTGAGGATGCTCTCGTCCACCTGGATAGAGGTGGCCTTTGACCGTGCCTCGATCACCGCCGTAAGAGTCTCCTGCTCCTGGGCAGCAAAACCCTTGACGGTTTCCACCAGGTTGGGCACCAGATCGGCACGGCGCTGATACTGGTTCTCCACCTGCGACCAGGCGGCGGTGACTTTCTCATCGTAAGTGGGGATGTTATTGATTCCACAGCCGCTGAGCAACAGAACCAGTGCCATCAGAGACGTCAACTGCCAGAAAATCCGCTGCTGGAAAAGGTATGTGAAGGGTTCGCATAGTGCTCAGTTCCAAGGTGGTTGCATGAAAAACGACAAGATGCCCGGCCAGTGAGCTACGACACCGTAATAATCCTGATATTGGGGCGGAGTTACTGTTTTCAAGGTGGCGGTCATCTTTGCCGTCGCCGCCATGTGTGCCGGCAAGAAGGTACCCATGTCCTCGGAATGAAATGTTACCTGATATGACCGGAAAGGCCCCGATCGGCGCAATCACCGGATGACCCACACGAATGTACGTTTCATAGCAGGAGCAGCAGTTTGCGTGCAGCCTCTTCAGAGGAAGAGGACGGACGTGACGACACCGCGAACAGCCACGGTAACAGGTTGCGCGCCAGCACCCTCCACGAATTTTTCTAAAGAGGCAAAAAAAAAGACCCGCCCGATACTGCGGGGCGCGGTCGACCTGGTGTACTGCTGAAACAGGTTTGAACTACCCTGGCTTGTAGAGCCTGATCCTCAATAATCACTTCCACCCGGCGGTTCTGCTGGCGACCGATATCAGAATCATTGCTCGCCACCGGCGACCCTTCGCCCATGCCGGAGGTGCGCATGCGGGCATGCGCTACACCCTGGTTGGCGAGGAAGGTGCGTACATGACAATCAGGGTTCCCAACATGACTCTTTCTGCCTCCTTCCAGGGTGGCTTTCTGTTGCGGACGCATATTTCAGCATCGCAGAATGCGCGTTCTGAAGTTGGGCGTTCTGCGATGGCACACAAACTGCTCTTTCCAGGAGTAAATATCGTCTTCAGCGTTGCCCTGGCGTTTCACAGCGGGGCGCTGTGCACTGCAACGCACAAGCTTTTTCCGTCACCTCGCGGCTTTCGTCTGCGCCGGACTCTGTGGGCTAGCGCACGGGAATGGTGACGAGTTTCCGGCAGCTTTGCTCACCGGAGAGGTTACAGCGCCCGCGCCATACCGGGCAGGCAACGCTGCGGGAGGACCGGATGCAACAACTGAAACCCGTCACTGTTCCACACTCGCCGGCCACCGGCGAAGGCAATCTCCTGATCGACGGCCTGCCCCGCAAGGAGCGCCTGAAACTATTGGCGCTGTGCGACCATGTGGAGCTCGTCCCTGGCGCCGTGCTGTGCCAGGTTGACGAGCCCTTTGACCACGTCTACTTTCCCGTCATTGGCTGTATTTCCCTGGTCAGGTCCCTTGACGGTCGCGTAGCCCTGGACACCGAACTGATAGGCTGCGAAGGCATGCTCGGGGTCACCCTGGTGCTCGGCGTCCCCTGCGCCCCGCAACGGGGACGGGTACAGAGCCACGGCCGGGCCCTGCGTATGCCCGCCACCCAGCTGCAATCTTCGCTCGAGGATTGCCCCGCGCTCGTCCTCTCCTTGAAGCGCTATCTGTTCGTGGTGATGGTCCAGTTGTCACAGAATGCCGGCTGCAACCGTTTTCACGACGTCGGCGCTCGCCTGGCCCGCGGCCTGCTGATGGTTCAGGACCGCGCCCGCAGCAACCGTTTCCATCTCACCCACCAAAGCATCGCCGATATGCTGGGCGTGCAGCGGGGCGCGATTACCCTCGCCGCAGGACTGCTACAGCGGAAAAACGTCATCAGCTACAGCCGGGGCGAAATCACGATCCTCGATCGCGGGAAGCTTGTAGCGGCCTCCTGCGAATGTTATGCCGCTAGAATCGGCACCTATACACAGATATTGTCGCAACCCGGGCTGTTGCGTGGCTGAGTAATCGCAGCCGACAACCTCCAACGCAGCACGTGAATCATCCCGGTGGGTGATCAGGACGCCATCTCTCTTGACGAGCTCGGGAAAATGCCACCGAAGGCGGTGTCGGCCAGGCTTGCCGACAAATTTGTGGGGCACTGCCCACGGCCGGAAGAGAGGTGGGCGAACAGGTCAACGTTGCCGCTTGCCTGCTCTGCTGTGGCGGCGGCAACGGGCACTCTGGGCGCCGTGGGCCTGCACCGGCTCTATGTGTGATACAGTACATACAGAAGGCGTAATGTGGGCTATCATCATGCCCATGGAGTGCCACTACAACCCTGTCACCACAACACTGTCCATGATCAGCACACCCTCACAAGCCCAGCCCCCATCAACGCCCGAACAGAATCATCTTCTCTCTGCGGTCTCTGCGGAAGTGCGGGACAGGATATTTCCCTATCTCGAGGAAGCGCCCATGCCCCTGGGCAAGGTGATGGCTGAATCCGGGGACAGGATGAACTACGTCTACTTCCCCGCCGACTGTATCGTCTCGCTGCTCTATGTGATGGAGGACGGCGCATCAGCCGAGATTTCCGTGGTCGGCAACGAGGGCCTGGTGGGCATCGCCCTGTTTATGGGCGGCGAAAGTACACCCAGTCGGGCCGTCGTCCGAAGTGCCGGTACAGCCTATCGGCTGCCGGGCCCAGCGCCTGAAGGACGAGTTCAATCGCCATGGCGAATTGCTGGTGCTGATGTTGCGCTACACCCAGTCGCTGATCACCTCGGATGGCCCAGACCGCGGTATGCAACCGCCACCACTCCATCGACCAGCAGTTGTGCCGCTGGCTGTTGCTCTCGCTCGATCGCGTGGGCAGCACCGACCTGACCATGACCCAGGAGTTGATCGCCAATATGCTCGGGGTGCGCCGGGAAGGGGTCACCGAAGCCGCGGGAAAACTGCAGAAACTCGGGGTCATCAACTACCAGCGCGGGCATATCCAGGTGCTCGACCGACCCCGGCTGGAACAGCTCAGCTGCGAATGCTACGCGGTGGTAAAGGCGGAAACCGACCGCCTGTTGCCCTACTCGTATCCACATGCCTCCTGACCAACGTGCCGGGAAGCCGGAGTTTTGACGTTATCGCCGCGGTGATGATGGATGGTTTTGAGCACACCGGCCGGCGCGAGTGAAAACATCTTCGCCGCTCATCGCCTGGAATAGATCAACTGAACGCAATTAAATTTGCGTACTGAGTGCGCCGGCGCACAGATGACTTCGCGACACGCCGTCATGATCCAGTGTAACGTCCCTTATCATTGGAGATAAATCACTGCGAGTCCCATCAAGGCAATTTGCGCATCGCTGCTTGCGATAGTTCTGGTTACCACGGTCGGCTGCGCGGGAAGTGCGACCGACGCGAGCACCGGCGAATACATTGATGACACCTGGATCACCACCAGGGTAAAAGCCTCTCTGGTCGATAGCCCAGATGTCAAGGCCAGCGAGGTCAATGTCGAAACTTTCAAAGGTGTGGTGCAACTGAGTGGTTTCGTTGAGTCGCCGAGAGGCCATGGACAAACCATGGTCTTACCGCAGCATCAAGGGCGTGACTCCGTGCAAAACGACATGAGAGTCAAGTAAAGCGAGGAGTCAGTACTTTCGTACCCGAGTCCTGAACCATTGATTATGAAGGAAAGCTAATATGTCCACGCGAGACAAATACGTTGAAAAGATGAAATCCGAGCTCGATGATATAAATGCCGAAATCGACAAACTGGCAGCCAAATCAGAGAGCGCCAAGGAAAACATCCAGTGCAGGTACAAACAGGAAATGGCCAATCTGCGGGCCCAGTCAAAGCAGGCGAACGCCAAGCTGGAGGAACTGATGGCCAAGACAACTGGGACGGCATGGTCGCTGAGATGGATCGAGTGGGCGACGCCTTCAAGCACTCTTACAACTACTTCAAATCGCAGCTGTAAAGAGCCTTCCGGTCTGCATGCACCGAGGCCAGATGGGCTTGCCCCACTTTGTTCATGGGGATCGCAGCCTGTCTGTTGGCAGCTCTTCAAAAGAACCTGCCTTCGCATTTCATGCCGCCCGCTTACCGCCGTGTGCTGAAATGCTGTCCGTGCTGCACCGCACTGACGGCGGAAGCCAGCTGACTCAATCTGCTGACCGTTAACCAACTTGCAACCACCATTACAGGAGTTAGACCTGATGGATATGAGCCTCGCACTGACACCCATCGTTTCACTGTTAGCCGGTATTCTGATTTTTGTTCCCACGCTTGTTGGCCAGGATTCGATCTACCTGATCGCCGTTGGTGTCATCGGACTGGCCGGAGGCTGGGCAACTTCCACCTCTGATAGTCATTGAATTCATGACTCCGACGCCGGCGCCTGGCATAAGTAGTTGCCGCCACAGCGCATTTTCATCGCTAGATCGTATTCGAGGGGCCCCACCCCCTGGGCGATGCTCGACGCGAATTTCAGCGAAACGGAAATTCGCGCGGTCATGGGCGGCAACGTCCTGCGTTTTCTGCGTGAACAGTTGCCATAAGACCGGGTCCCGGACTCCACGGCGCATGCGGCCGGGCACTGGCCCAATATCGTTCGTTCCCATCGAAGGAGAACGAAGGCGGAACCACCATATTGCCAAAAGGCAGACATGGCCTTGACAGATCTTCCTACCGGCGCGTAGAAGCGCACTACCCTGCCTTGGTGGACCAACTGATAGAGCACGACTGCATGGATGCAGAGAGGTTAGGGCAACGCAGGGACCAGTTACCGCGAGCAAAATCCTGCCCGACACAGACAGGTTCAGTGAACCAGGATTAATCCAATACAATCTGATTGACCCCAATCGGCGACTCCCTCGCCTCCACGTTCTCGTAGTTTACCCACAGCGGGGGTGATTCGTAGCGTGTCGCCGACTCCAGGATATCCACCTGCGAATCGAGAAACTCCTCGCACAGCAACGTATTGCTCTGACTGAATCGCCCGTAGAAACCGTCTACGTCTTCAGGGCGCAATCGCCGCGCATTCGGATTGAGGGGCTGCAGTATGCCGCAGCAGGCCGAGCAGTTTGCGAATGCTGCCGCTGGGAAAGTGCAAGACGGTTCATATGTCCCAGGGTTCGCGGTGCGAAGGGATGCAAACTGATGTTCTTCCTTGCCGGAATCTGCTGCCTGTAAAGGTTGCGTAGCTCGTCATTAGCCACAAGGTCTATAAAATCTTCGCAGCACGTCGGATTTCGTGATGGATGTTGTATTGCGCGGTCGGACCAGGATGTTGTCGGCGCCGAACAGGCCGGCCCACGCGATTCGCGATAGCCCTGTAATTTAATATCAGGGAAGAAGTTGAAGCTACTGCGCCAGCTGATATATGGATCCCGTAAAACGTAGTGAATACATCGCAACATGCTGATTGTAGATCGACTCCGGCGTTTCATCCTGACGCCTGACGTAGAGCACAATTTTCACGCTCGGCAGCTTCGCAAAGGGCTCGGGCTGCCTCAGATCCCTTCAAATACTCGAATTCCTCAGAACTCAGCACGACATCGACACCATCCTTCAGCAAATGGTTTACGACTTTCTTCAACGCGTTGTTGACCAAACTGGCGTTGCGCGCGTGCTTTGTCCCAGCCGCATCCCAGGCGAGATTGTGATGCCCCGCCCCCTGCATCCCGACATCCGGATAAACGAGACCATGGCGTAGCCGATCCGCCTACTTGTCGTTATAGAAAAATTCCTGTATCGAGGTGCTACCCGTCTTGTGGGTGCCAATATGGATGTAGAGAGTTGCCATGTGTGTTTCTTGAACGGCACCTGATCTGTTCAGGCTCGGAAAAAGGGCACAAGGCATCCAGAAAGTGCTGGATCAGGCCTCTTTCGAGGTATTGGGGTCTGCCGCGGGAATCCCGGGGCGAACGGCCCGAGTCTACACCGGCAAGAGTCTATCACAGGCCATGCCCGAGACAAATTTCACTGCGGCAGCCTGTTATACCTGTACAGCAATTGCCGGAGTTGTTCGCTCAGGTGCGGCGGCACCTGGTCCCAGTTGAATCGCCAGCGCCAGTTTCCCTCCGTGCTGCCGGGCGTATTCATGCGATGGGATCCGTCCAGTCCGAGAAAATCCTGCCACGGGATCACCGCGGTATTCGCGACCGACGCCATCGCCTGGCGAATCAACATCCACGGCATAGGCTCCCTCGGATCACAGAAATAGTCGTATATCGCTTGCCGCAATGGATCATCAAGGCTGTCGAACCAGCCCACTGTGGTGTTGTTGTCGTGAGTACCTGTATACACGACTTCTTCGCCGCAATGATTGTGAGGCAGGTACGGATTGGCCGGGCTGCCGTCAAAGGCGAACTGCAGGATCAGCATGCCCGGCAGTGAAAACTCCGCGCGCAGCGCCTCCACTTCCGCGCTGATACTACCGAGATTTTCCGCTACAAGAGCCAGGTCCGGAAATGCCTCTCGCACGGCTTTGAGCAATTCCCGCCCCGGGGCCGCGACCCACTCTCCCTCCATCGCGGTCCGCGCACCGCCGGGTATGTTCCAGTAGGCTTCCAGGGCGCGGAAGTGATCGATGCGCACGATATCGAACTGCCGGCGCAGGGTCGCAAATCGCTGCAGCCACCAGTCGAAGTTCGTCTCGTGCAACCGCTCCCAGCAGTACTGGGGATTTCCCCAGAGCTGCCCCGTCGCTGAAAAGTAGTCCGGCGGCACGCCGGTCAGTACCGTCGGTGCGCCGTTCTGGTCGAGATGAAACAGCTCCTGGTACGCCCACACATCGGCACTGTCGAGGTTGACATAGATCGGCATGTCGCCGAACAGCGCCAGGCCGCGCTCGTGCGCGTGGCCCGCCAATTCAGTCCACTGTTGATAGAAGACGAACTGGCAAAAACGCTGGCCTGCTATTGCGTCCGACAGTTCCGCCGCCAGCGCATCGCAGGCCGCGTCTTCGTGTTTGCGCAGGGCGGCGGGCCACTCTGTCCATGGCAGTCCGCCCAGTGACTCCCTGAATGCCTCGAAGCGCGCGTAGTCTTCAAGCCAGTAACCGGCCTCCGCGACAAACGATGTATAGGCCTGCGCCAGGGCGGATTCGGGGCGCCCCGCCAACTCTTCAAAAAAAGGTCGACTGGCTCGAGCCAGCACTCCGCGCCTGGCAGCGCGGTCGACCTGCCCCTCCCCGACATCGGCCGCCGACAACCAGCCCCGATCCGCCAACCAGGTGAGATCGATGAGGTCCGGATTGCCGGCGTGCGCGGAAGAGGACTGGTACGGGCACAGATCATCGTGTGTCGGTCCCAGCGGCAGCATTTGCCAGATACTCAGGCCCGAGTCGGCAATCAAATCGACAAACGAATGTGCCTCTGAGCCCAGATTGCCGCAGTAGCCCGCGCCCGGCAAACTGCTCGGATGCAACAGCACACCACAACGCCGTTGCACCGGCGGTCTATCCATCAGCCGGTTCCCGGGTTTTCGCTGTGCTTGCGCATAACGCCGCCGCGTTCCGGGTGTCCGTGACCGCGACTGATGATATTGCCCAGATGAGCCGGCGCTATGACGTCGATGCTGTTGTAGAGGTGCGCGAGGTGCATCCGGTACAACTGATCGAAATGGACCACGGTCTCCGAGGGATTGTAGTCGCCGAACCACCAGAACCAGTCCGAACTTTCGCACATGGCCAACTGGTGCTCGGCGCGGGCCAGCGCCTCCTCGCCCAGACTCCCGCTCGCCACACGCGCGTCGAAACTGTGTTTGGCTTCCACCAGCATTTCCCAGCCGCGGTTCTTGTCGGGGTCGCCGATCCAGGTCGAGAAAGTGCCGTAGACCCAGCTACCGGCCGTCAGTCGGGACTCGTGGATGGGCTCCGGCGAACACTCGTCCCGGAACTCGCTGAACGTGGTCAATTTCAACTGCGGGTGTTCAGTCAGGGCCCGGTAGAGTTCGCTCAGGAAGGCGTAGCCGTTTTCCGGGTAGTACTCCCAGGCATTTTCACCATCGAGAATGATGCTCACGACGCAATTGTTGCGGTCGGGACAGGCCGCGGCCACGTTCTCCAGATGAGAAACCAGATCGGCCACGGCATCGCCCGCGTCCCAGTCGGAGTAGGTAAAGCCAATCAGGTCGGACAGCCCGTCATCGCGGAAAATACAGTCGATATCGGCCTCGCCGAATCGAAAGATGCGGTGTTGACAGGCTCCGTTGTCGGATTCGTGGCTCTGGCTCAGCACGCCGCCGCCACTGGCCGCCCACTCGAAGCCGTACTGCGGGAAAAGTTCGATCGCCTGCTGGCTGACGCCCCCCTCGGACGGCCACAGCCCCCGCGGCTTGCAGTGAAAAAATTTCTCGAACACCTCCAGCCCGCGTTGCAGATGCCAGCGGACCCGCTCTTCGCCGCCGGGATACTGCGTGTTTACAGGGAGCTGGACATCCGGCATGGCCTCCTTCGCGCAAGTCATGTCGAGCAGCAACGGCACGATCGGGTGGGCGTAGGGGCTCACGCTGAGTTCGACCCGCCCCTGTTCCGCCAGAGCGCGATAGCGGGGCACGACGGATTGCAGCAACTCCAGGATGACGCCCAGCAATTCGCGGCGGTCATGCAACGAAAAGTTGTACTCCTTGTTCTGCAGTTCCCGGATCCGGACATCGCTGCGCCTCACCGATTCCGCGATCCAGCCCAGGTGGTACCAGACCAGCAGATCCGCAGGGAACTGACCGGTACAGTAGATCAGGCTCTCGGGGTGCTGCTCGTACCATCGCGCCATGTTCGCCAGGCGCTGGTATGCGGGAAAGCGCGCGATCACCCGCTCGGGGTTGACGCGCAGACAGTCCCGCATCAGGCGCAGCAGCGCATCCGGGTTGCTGGGCAACGCCGGTTCGGCGAGCTCTGCCAGCACCGGATCCCTGATCACGCCCCGCCCCGCCAGGTAGGCCTCGATCTGCTCGATATAACTCTGGATCTGCTCCAGCAGCACGGGGGTGAAATTCACCACCGCCCGCGCTTCGGGCACGGCCTCCAGGTGCGCCGCCATGTCGACGTAGTCCTTGATCGCGTGCAGGTACGTCCACGGCAGGTGCACCATGCCGGTATCCAGATCGCGGTATTCGGGCTGGTGCATGTGCCAGCACAGCACCACGTTCATCGGGGCGTCACTGGACATGGTGAATCCGCTGCCCCAGCATTTCCGGCGTAACGAGCACGACCTGTTCCTCGGAAACGTAAAAGCGCCGGGCATCCTCGACGGGGTCCACCCCGATGCGGGTACCCGGCGGTATATAACAGCCCCTGTCGACCACCGCCCTGCGCACCACACTGCGCCGGCCGATCTCGACATCGGGGAGAATCACGGAGTCCTCGATGTCGCAAAACGAGTGCACATGTACATTGGAAAACAGCAGTGAGTGGCGCACATTGGCGCCGGAGATTATCGAGCCGCCGGCAACCATGGAATCCACCGCCATGCCCCGCCTGCCCTCGTCGTCGAAGACGAACTTGCACGGCGGCGCCTGCTCCTGGTAGGTCCAGATCGGCCAGTCCCTGTCGTACAGATTGAGCTCGGGGCTGACGCCGATCAATTCCTGATTCGCTGCCCAGTAGGCGTCGATGGTCCCCACATCGCGCCAGTAGCCGCGCTGGTTGCTCCCCGGATCGCGAAAGGGAAATGCCGTCACCCGCCGGCGCTCGATATTGGCGGGAATGATATCGGCCCCGAAATCGCGGCTGGTCCCGGCGCGCTGTTCATCGTTCAGCAACTCCTCGATCAGCACTTCGGTGCGGAACACGTAGATACCCATCGAGGCGAGCGCCTCGTCCGCCCCCTCGGACACCGGCTGTGGGTTGGCGGGCTTCTCGTCGAAGCGTGTAATGCGGTTGTCGCGATCCACCGACATGACGCCGAAGGCGCTCGCCTGCTTCAGGGGCACCTCGATGCAGCCGACCGTGATATCGGCATCAGACTCGATGTGCGCGGCGAGCATCGTACCGTAGTCCATCTTGTAGACGTGGTCGCCGGCCAGTATCAGCACGAATTCGGGTCTGTGCATACGAATAATGTCAATGTTCTGGTAGACGGCGTCGGCCGTGCCGAGGTACCACGAGGTCTCCTTGCGCTGCTGCGCCGGCAGCAACTCGATGAATTCGCCCAGCTCGCCGCGCATGAAGCCCCAGCCGCGCTGCACATGGCGGATCAGGCTGTGCGCCTTGTACTGGGTGAGAATGCCGACCCGGCGGATCCCCGAGTTCACACAGTTGGACAGCGGGAAGTCGATGATACGGAGCTTGCCCCCGAAAGGCACCGCGGGCTTGGCCCGCCACTGGGTCAGTTGCTGCAATCGCGAGCCTCTGCCTCCGGCCAGTATCAGTGCAAGCGTGTTGCCGGTCAACCGGCTTATGTAGCGGGTCGAGTCGTCTTTGACCATCGGGGTATCTCGGCCCGGTAAGGGCGCCACGGATTCTTTACTTTTCTAACATTCAATGTCAGTGTCCACAAGCACCGATGAATCTCCCTCTCCCGCGATTGATATAAATCACACGACCCGATGAACGCGTTGCCAACCGAGCGATCCCGCCCCGAACAGCTGGAACCATTGCTGGAAGGGCGCCACCACGACCCGTTCAGCCTGCTCGGCTGCCACCGCGAGGGTGACGCGTACATCATCCGCGCCCTGCTGCCCGACGCGCGCGAGGCCAGTGTCATTACCGGCGACGATGCCATCACCATGCAGCGCCTGTCGTCCACCGATTTGTTCACCTGCCAGTGCTCGAGGCCCCCGGCACCCGACTACGAGTTGCAGTGGCGCGACAACCGCGGCAACCGGCATCGGGCCCGGGACCCGTACAGCTTCGGCCCCATCGTCGGCGATTTCGACATGCACCTGTTCGGCGAGGGCCGGCACCTGCACATATACCGGCACCTGGGCGCTCACTGTTGCGTTCACGAGGGCGTGGAAGGCGTGAGCTTCGCCACCTGGGCCCCCAACGCCGAGCGGGTGAGCGTGGTCGGCGATTTCAACCATTGGCACGGCCTGCAACACTGCATGCGCGAGCGCGGCGGCAGCGGCATCTGGGAGCTGTTCATCCCGCATCTCGATGCCGGCAGCCACTACAAGTTCGAGGTTCGCGACCAACACGGTTCGCTGCAACTGAAGACCGACCCCTACGGCAACCGGTTCGAACTGCGCCCGGCGACCGCCTCGATAATCTGCGCGCCGTCCGGGTACGAGTGGCTCGACGGGGACTGGATGGCGCGGCGGCGCGACTGGGACTGGCAGCACGCGCCAGTGTCGGTCTACGAGGTACACGCCGGCTCCTGGCGACGGGACGCCGCCGGCAATTTCCTGAATTTTCGCGACCTCGCCCACGAGCTGGGGGACTACATAGCCGACCTGGGGTTCACACATATCGAATTGATGCCCATCACCGAACATCCGCTGGACGACTCCTGGGGCTATCAGACCACGGGCTATTTCGCCCCCAGCAGCCGCTTCGGCGCGCCGGACGACTTTCGCTATTTCGTCGATTACCTGCACCGGCGCGGCATCGGCGTACTGCTGGACTGGGTCCCCGCGCACTTTCCCCGCGATGCCCACGGCCTGGCCAGATTCGACGGTACCGCCCTGTACGAACACGAGGACCCGCGCCGGGGCGAACACGCGGACTGGGGCACCTTGATCTTCAACTACGGGCGCAACGAGGTAAAGAATTTCCTTCTCGCCAGCGCCAACTACTGGCTGGAGGAATTCCACATCGACGGTCTGCGGGTGGACGCGGTGGCATCCATGCTGTACCTGAACTATTCCCGGGAGCCCGGCGAGTGGGAGCCCAATCGCCACGGCGGCAACGAGAATCTGGAAGCTATAGAGTTCCTGCGCGAGCTCAATACGGTGACACACGGCGAGCACCCCGGGACGTTGACCATCGCCGAGGAGTCCACGGCCTGGCCCCAGGTCACCCGCCCCACCTGGGTGGGCGGACTGGGGTTCTCCATGAAGTGGAACATGGGCTGGATGCACGACACGCTCGACTATATGGCCCACGAGCCGATCCATCGCCACTACCACCACGACCGGCTGACGTTCGGTCTGATGTACGCCTTCTCCGAAAACTTCCTGCTGCCCTTTTCGCACGACGAGGTCGTACACGAGAAAGCGTCGATGCTCGGCAAGATGCCGGGGGACGAGTGGCAGCGTTTTGCCAATCTCAGGCTGCTGTATACGTACATGTACACCTACCCGGGCGCCAAACTGTTGTTCATGGGCAACGAAATCGGCGAACCGGGTGAATGGCGCCACCACGCGCAGTTGTCATGGGATTTACTCGATCACCCGTCCCACCGGGGTCTGCAGCGCCTCGTCGCAGACCTCAACCGCCTGTACCGCGGCGAGGCGAGCCTGCACCGGCGCGGGTTCACGGCCGACGGCTTCGAATGGATCGACTGCCACGACGCCGACCAGTCCGTCGTCAGCTACCTGCGCCGGGACGGAGACAGTTTTCAGGTCGTGGTGCTGAACTTCACGCCCGTGGTGCGCCACAATTACCTTATCGGTGTGCCGGCGGCCGGCCGTTACCGGGAGCTTCTCAACTCGGACTCCCGCTATTACGGCGGCAGCGACGCCGGCAACGGCCCCGGCGTCGCCAGCCGGCCCGCGAGATGGATGGAGCGCCCGCACTCGCTTTCGCTCACACTGCCACCCCTGGGTGCGCTGCTGCTGCAACTCTCCGGCGACGAGTGAGTCACTCCGTGCGCGCGCTCTTCGTCGCCAGCGAGGCCTATCCCCTGGTCAAGACCGGCGGCCTGGCCGACGTGGCGGGCAGCCTGCCGGAAGCGCTGCGCCAGTCGGGCGTCGACGTGCGGCTGTTGCTTCCCGCCTACCAGAGCCTGCTGGAGACCATCGAGCCGCCCGCGACGGTGGCGTCGCTGGAACTGGCGGGAACGTCCGTACAGGTGCTCGAGTGCCTGTTGCCGGGGACGCAGGTGATCACCTGGCTGCTGCGGCATCCCGCGTTCTCGGAGCGTGCCGGCAATCCCTATCACGACGCCGCCGGCCAACCCTGGCCGGACAACGCCGAGCGTTTCATGTTGCTGTGCCGCCTCGCGGCCGAGATCTGCACCGGTGATAATGCGCTGGATTGGCGCCCCGACGTCCTTCACTGCAACGACTGGCACACCGGGCCCGCCATTGCCCTCGCTCATCTGCACCAGCAGCGGCCCACCACCGTTTTCACCATCCACAACCTGGCGCACCTCGGTCTGTTCGACCGGCCGACGTTTGAGCAACTGCGGCTGCCGGAGCCCCTGTGGCACCACGACGCCATGGAGTTTTACGGTCAGTTCTGCTTCATGAAGGGCGGGCTGGTTTACGCGGACCATATCACGACGGTCAGCCCCACCTACGCCGATGAGATCTGTGAGCCCGGCAACGGCATGGGACTGGAGGGGCTGCTGAGCCAGCGCCGGGACCATCTGTACGGCATTCTCAACGGCATCGATATGCAGGCCTGGGACCCGGCCGACGACGACTTTATCGACCATCCCTACGACGTCCGATCCGTCGGCCACAAGTCCCGCAACAAGTCGAGTCTGCAGCGGGAGCTCGGGCTGGACGAACGGGCCGACCGGCCGCTCCTCGCCTATATCGGGCGGCTGGCGGAGCAAAAAGGCCTCGACCTGCTGCTGCCCGTGGTCGGGGACATCCTGGGGAGCCCGGCCCAGCTTGCGGTACTGGGCACCGGCGACGCCGGCTATGAACGCGCTCTGGGCGACCTGGCCGCCGTCCGACCGGATTCCATGGCGGTGTGCCTGGAGTATAATGAATCACTGGCGCACCGAATCGAGGCGGGAGCGGATATATTCCTGATGCCCTCGCTGTTCGAGCCCTGTGGTCTGAATCAACTCTACAGCCTGCGCTACGGGACCGTCCCCGTGGTGCGGCGCGTGGGAGGACTGGCCGATACGGTGACCGATACCGACGCACAATCGATCGCGGCCGGCACCGCCACGGGCTTCGTATTCGACGAAGCGCAGCCCGATGCGCTGCTGGCCGCGGTCCAGCGGGCCCTGCAGCAGTGGGTCGACAAACCCGGTTGGCGGCGACTGCAGCAGACAGGCATGCAGCAGGATTTCTCGTGGCGGACGAGTGCCCGCCAATATCTGGCACTGTACAACAGGGGACACTGACAAATATGCACAAAGACAGCTTGCCCGGTTCGCTGTTTCCATTGGAAGTGCAGCCGCGCATTCCGGAAAAACTGCACCGCCTGGTGGATATGGCCAACGACCTGGTTTACAGCTGGGATCGCTCCATTCGCGCCCTCTTTCCACGCCTGGACCGGCAGCTTCGGGACCAGTGCGGACACAACCCGAAGATATTTCTGCGTCAAATTTCACAGCAGCGGCTGACCGAGGCACTGGCTGACCCGTCCTATATGGATGACTACCGCAGCGCCGTCTCCGCCTACGACTACTACCGCGAACACCGGGGCGGCGGAGAGATCGCCGAATCCTTCGACCCGGAGCGGGACCTGATCGCCTATTTTTGCCTGGAATTCGGCTTTCACGAGAGCTTCCCGATCTATTCGGGCGGCCTGGGCATCCTCGCGGGTGACCACTGCAAGGCGGCAAGCGATCTCGGTCTGCCCTTCGTGGGGGTGGGTCTGTTGTACCAGATGGGCTACTTCAACCAGATCATCGACGGCAACGGGCGGCAGGTGGCCCAGTACCCGCGCTTCCACGCCCACGACCTGCCGATCGCGCCGACCCTGGACAGCCGGGGAGAGCGTCTGACCCTTGAGCTCGACTTTCCGGGCCGGACGCTCACGGTTCGCGTGTGGACGGCCCGGGCCGGACACATCGAGCTGTATCTACTCGATACCCATCAGCCGGAGAACTCACCGGAAGATCGCGCCATCACACACCAGCTCTACGGCGGCTACCGGGAAATGCGCCTGCAACAGGAACTGGTGCTGGGCATTGGCGGGGTGCGCACTCTCCGGGCACTCGGCCTGCGTCCATCTGTATGGCACATCAACGAAGGCCACGCGGCCTTTCAACTGCTGGAACGCTGCCGCTTGCGAGTCCTGGAAGGCATGGATTTCCACGCGGCAATGGAACTGGTAGCGGCGGGCACGGTTTTTACGACGCATACTCCAGTTGCGGCGGGCCACGATATTTTTGATGAATCCCTGTTTGCACAGTACCTGTCTCCCATGGCGGACAGCCTGGGCATCACTTTCGAGCAGCTACATGCACTGGGACTCAACAGCGGCGACGGCTTCAACATGACCAGTCTGGCGCTGCGCTGCTCCCGTTTCCACAACGGCGTCAGCCGCATCCACGGCGGTGTGGCCTCCCGCATGGAAGCGACTATCTGGCCGCAGATTCCGCCGCAGGAAAATCCGATCACCCATGTCACCAACGGCGTCCACCTGCACACATTCATAGCGCATGAGTGGGTCAACCTTTTCGACCTGCGTCTGGAAAACTGGCAGAACGAGCTGCTGAACGAGGATTACTGGCAGCGGCTGGACGAGATACCCGACGATCACTACTGGAGCATACACAAGGACCTGAAGCAGCGGTTGCTGAGATCCATACACACGGAGATCACCACGCAACAGCGCCGCAACGGCACCAGCAACCACACTATCGAACAAATGGTCAGTGCGGTAAAAACATCCGACAGCGACATACTCGTCATGGGTTTCGCCAGGCGATTCGCCACCTACAAACGCGCCGGTCTGTTGTTCGCCGACCACGACCGGCTGGCCCGTCTTCTCAATGATCCGGATCGTCCCGCTGTCATCATCTTCGCCGGCAAGGCGCACCCGCACGACGAGGGCGGCCAGGCGCTCATCCGCCTGATCCACGACTACAGCCTGCATCCGGATTTCATCGGTAAAATCATCCTGCTGGAGGGCTACGACCTGGCCCTCGCGCGACACATGGTCGCCGGCGTCGACGTATGGATCAACAACCCCGAGTACCCGCTGGAGGCCAGCGGCACGTCGGGCCAGAAGGCCGGCCTGAACGGCGCCGTCAACCTGAGCGTCCTCGACGGCTGGTGGGCGGAAGGTTACACCGGCGACAACGGCTACGCGGTATCCCCACGGATCAACGAACACGATCCCGAGCAGAAGCACCGCGAGGAAGCCGACGACATGCTCGATATCATCGAACACGACCTGATTCCGGCTTATTACAACCGCGACGGCAGCGGGCACTCCAGGGACTGGGTGGCGCTGAGCAAGGCCTCCATGAAATCGACCATTCCGCGCTTCAACGCCCAGCGCATGTTGAAAGACTACGTCAACAAGCTGTACCTGCCCGCGCGTGAACACCGGCGCAAGCTCGAACGGGATGGAGCACAACCCGCCCGGGAGCTGGCGGACTGGAAGCAACAGGTGCTGGCGGCCTGGCCCGGCGTCACCATGGAACTGATGGTGCAGCCGCCGGCGCGCATTTTTCAGGACGAGATCATCATGCTCAAGGTCCGCGCCATGCTGAATGGCCTGCAGGCCACGGATGTAAAACTCGAATGCCTTTTCGGACCGGGGCGCACGCAAGACGAATTCGAAGTGAGCCAGGTGGCGGAATTGCGCCCGCTAACGCAAGACGGTGAATACACAGAGTTCGAACTGGAACTGGAACCGGAGATTTCCGGCCTGCAGCATTACAAGCTGCGACTGTATCCCTGCCACCCGTCGCTGGCGCACCCCTTTGAAATGGGCTGCATGATCTGGATATAGTGGCTCCTTCGGTCCGGTTCCACCGGTACGGGAAACCAGGCGAGACCGGGGATATGATGCAGTTCGTGTTCGGTATCACTCACGGATCCTGCCTGTTGCGGAGTGTCGTATTGGAGATCAGCTCGAATATTGCCACGGACTCCGCGGGCAGTCCGATCTCCTCACTCGTCACTGACACGCGGGCATCGGAGGCGAGCAGGAGGCGCGGATGACGGCCCGCCGGACAGTCGAGACGCCTTTGCGATCTGCCCAGATTGCAGCCCACCGCCAGTCCCCCACGCCGCATCAGCAGCCAGCGCTCGGACTCGTCATGGTGAACGATAACCTGCTCCAGACGAGCGTCGCCGAAGGCCGGATGGGAGCGACGGAGGGCGATCAGCTCCCGGTACCAGCGCAGCAGACTCGCGTGCGGCTCACGCGTCGGCTGATTCCAATTGAGGCGGGAGCGCCGGAACGTCTCCGGCGCCTGCGGATCCGGAATGCGTGCCGGGTCCCAGCCGCAGGCGGCGAACTCACGGCGCCGACCCGCGCGTACCGCCTCGGCGAGGTCGGGATCCTCGTGGTCGGTGAAGTACAGAAATGGCGTATCCGCGCCCACTCCTCGCCCTGAAACAGCAGCGGCACGAACGGCGCGGTCAGCACCAGGGCCGCACCCACCTTGAGCAGCCCGGTGGAGAGCAACTGCGCGCTGCGCTCGCCCGTGGCGCGATTGCCCACCTGGTCATGGTTCTGCAGACATCCCACAAATCGCGACCCGGGCAGGTCGGTGGCCGGCCGGCCATGGCTGCGCCCGCGATACCGTGAATAGCGGCCGTCGTAGACCAGGCCACGGGTCAGGGCTGCGGCCAGATCGGCCACGGCGCCAAAGTCCTCGTAGTAGCCACCGCTTTCGCCGGTGAGTGCCGCGTGCAGAGCGTGGTGGAAGTCCTCGTTCCACTGGGCGTCCAGACCGTATCCGCCTATCTCGGGTGCGCGCACCACCCGCGGATCGTTCAGGTCGCTCTCGGCGATCACAACCAGGTGGCGCCCGAGATGCGCCTCCAGGGCGCATACCTCACCGGCGAGGGCCTCCAGAAAATGGATGGCCGAGGTGTCGACGATCGCATGCACGGCATCGATGCGCAGGCCGTCGAAGTGATAGTCCTCGAGCCACATGCGGGCGTTGTCGAGAAGAAACGCCGCACAGCGTCGCTGTCGGCCCGGTCCAGGTTAATCGCATCGCCCCAGGGGGTGCCGATAGGCATCGGTGAAATAGGGGCCGAAGCGGCCCAGATAGTTACCGTCTGGGCCCAGGTGGTTGTAGACCACGTCCAGCAGTACCGCCAGACCCTTGCGGTGGCAGGCATCCACCAGGCGCTTGAGCCCCTCGGGGCCGCCGTAGGCGTGGTGCGGCGCGAACAGATCCACGCCGTCATAGCCCCAGCCCCGCTCGCCCGGAAACTCGGCCACGGGCATCAGCTCTACGTGGGTGATGCCCAGATCCTTCAGGTGATCCAGTCTGTCGATCGCGGCCTCGAAGGTGCCACCGGGCGTGAAGGTGCCTACGTGCAGTTCGTAGATCACCGCCGAACGCGCAGCGGTGGAGCCTGCCAGCCGGCATCGTGCCACGCTGAAGCGGCCATGATCCAGCCAGCGGGACGGACCGTGGACACCGTGGGGCTGCCAGGGCGAGCGCGGATCGGGGAACGGTCCCTCTTCGTCGAATTCGGAAGGCGTAATCGATCCCGTGCCCCAGACTCCGGTGCTTCCCACGGACCACCAGCCGTCGGCCCCTCGCGCCATGGCCGTACGCTGCCCGGCGCATTCCAGCTCCACCCGCTGCACCCCCGGCGCCCAGACGCGCGCACAGGTCACGGACGATCCTCCTCGCGCACCAGCAGTGCTACCGGAAATGACGCCAGCAAGTGCGCGAGGGGCGCCTCGCCCCCGTCCACCGTCTCTTTTGTGAGCATGTTGCGCCAGTACCCTTCCGGCAGTTGCAGCGCGGTATCGCCCCAGTCGCCATTCAGCCCGTACACCAGTCGCGGCACCACTACGGCCACACTCTCCCCGCGCAGAAAGGCCACGCCGTGGGCGGCCTTGTCCCCCGTGAGATTCAACGGCCGATAGTCGCCTTCCGGTCCCAGCGAACCGGGATGGTCGTGGCGCAAGTGCAGGGCCTGGCGGATGACCCAGAGCTTGGGCAGCCCCTCGTTCGAACGGCGCAGGATGTCCACGGCGGACAACCCCTCCAGCTCCGCCAGCAGGCGCTCGCGAAGCGCGAAGTCCAACGGGTCTGCGATTGTCCGGATCAACCAGGCTGAGATTCCACAGCTCCGCGCCCTGGTAGATATCGGGGATACCGGGGGCAGTGAGCTTCAACAGGGTCTGGGAAAGCCCGTTGATTCTTCCCGGCGTCACCAGAGGTTCGACGAAATCTTCCAGTTCGGCGCGAAACTCCCTGTCCTGCAATACCGCGTTGACGAAGTCGCTCAGGGCCTGCTCATAGCTGTCGTTCACCAGTGTCCAGGAGGTGTGAAGCTTGGCCTCGCGCACCGCCTTTTCCATGTAGCCGCTCAGGCGTTCTTCGTCGATCGGGCCATGCCCCGACCAGCGTCTGGTAGAGCAGATATTCGGTAGCGCGGGTCCGGAAGTCCGTCCCTGCGATGAACCGCATTCGCGCGCCATCCAGTTGGTGCACCGCTACCGCCCACTTCTCCGGCATTTCCGTCAGCAGCAACAGACGGGCACGCACGTCTTCGCTGCGCTTGGTGTCATGGGTGGAGGTGGCGAGCAGCGACTGCGGATGGTGGGCGAGCGTTTCCGTGCAGACATCATGAAAACGCGCCACGGACACACCGAAGCATGACGGGTCGCCACCCACCTCGTTGAGCGCAATCAGGCGGTGGAACCGGTAGAACGCGGTGTCTTCCACGCCCTTGGCCATGGCTGGACCGGTGAGCTGCTGAAAACGCATGGCCAGTTCCGCCTCGCGATCGCCGGCAATGCGCGGCAGCGACAGGTCGTGGAGAAAGTCGAACAGCTCCGGGTCGAGTTCCGGGCGCCGTTCGCGGGCCCAGTCGATAGCCTGTGTCACGTAGCGCGCATCCGCCTTAGACACCGCGCGCCTCCGGGTGGCGCACATAACTCCGATAGACGGGAAAACAGGCAACCACCTCCAGCAGTGCCTGGTAGAGGTCGTGGCGGGTGAAGTCGCGATGCCGGCGGTGTCGCTCACAGACTTCCACGAACAGTGACGCCAGACGATTGAGTTCGCTGTCCAGCAGCTCCGTGGCCACCTGACGCTTGCAGTGATAGACGAGACCTGCGAAGTCGGCGGCCTCACCCGTGAGTTCCTCCAGCAGCGCGGTCAGGGGCGCCTCGCCCGCCGGGTCCACGAACAGACCCTGCGCCCGATCGAGAAAGTCGTACCCGGTGGTGCCGGCCACCGGCCATCCGCGGCAGGGACTCGCCGGGTTCGAGATTTTCCGCCACGACCCATGCCTCGGGGCAGGCCGCATGCAGTCTGTGAAGTACTGGGTCGGATCGCGCAGGCCGTCCGGATGGTCGATGCGCAGCCCGTGCACTTCGCCGGCACGCACCCAGCGAATGGGCAATGCGTGAATGGCCCGGACACCCTCTTCCTCTTCCACGCGCAGGCCCGCCAGATCATTGATATCGAAAAAACGCCGGTAACCCAGATCGCTGTCGGCGGTACGCCACCAGGCCAGCCGGTAGTTTTGTTTCTCGATCAGTGTGTCCAGGGCATCCGGATCCCCGTTGATGCGATCCACCTGATTCCGGATGGCGGCATCGGCCTCGGGTTCCTCTTCGCCAAGCTGTACCAGCAGGCGGCGTATCACATCCTTGTCACGATGACGGCGCTCCACCGCCCAGCCCAGCGTCACGTGGGGCCGCGGCAGGCGCGAACACGATTCGGCGATAAAACCGAGCAGTTCCGATTCACAGGCTGCATAGGCCCTGCAAAGCAGGTCCGACAGCGTGGACGGATCGAGGGGAAAAACCTGCTCGTGGTAATCCAGCGTGAAATCACCGTCGCGATAGCGCACCTGCAACTCCAGAGCCTCCAGGATGCGCCCGTAGTGATCGCCCAGCACCGGCAGCAGCACCTTGTTCGGCCAGCGCTCCTCGGAGGCCTCCCAGTCCACGTCGAAGTACAACGCGTAACGGCTCGACGGACCGTTTTCCAGAACATCCCACCACCAGGGATTCTGGCCTCCGGCCACGGCCATGTGATTGGGCACGATATCCAGCATCTGCCCCATACCCGCCGCATCCAGCGCCGGTACACAGCCGCCTGCGCGCAGCCTCTGCCGCCCAGTTCCTCGCTCACCCGCGTGGGATCCACGACATCATAACCGTGGGTGCTGCCCCGCACCGGCCTGCCGGACAGGGCGAGAGGTAGATGTGACTGATGCCCAGCCGGGAGAGATCAGGCCACGACACCGGCCGCCGCGTCCAGACCGAACTCCGGACGCAATTGCAGCCGGTAGGTGGCCACCGGTTTCAGGACGCATGACGCAACACCACCACCGATCGGGCCTCCACCCGCAGATTCGCCCGTGCCGGCAGGAACTTGTCGCCCTCGAGCCAACCCTCGGCGGTATCCAGTTCCCTCGCCCATGTATTTCCCCACCGTTTCCCTGGCAGGGTGAATTCCAGGGGTTCGGAGTGGGCATTGAAGATCAGATAGAAGCTGTCGTCCTCGATGCGTTCACCTCGAGAATCCGGGGCCGGGATAGCCAGGCCGTTGAGAAATACCGCCAATGACTTTGCGGTGTCCTCGCCCCAGTTTTCCTCCGCCATCTGCTCGCCGTCCAGGGTAAACCACGCGATGTCCTTGTTGTCGCCGCCGTGGATCGCGCGCCCCTGGAACCAACGGCGGCGGCGGAACACCGGATGAGCGCGTTGCGAAACGGATCAGGCGCCGGGTGAAATCCAGCAGATCCCGTCCCGGTTTTCCCAGTCGTACCAGGCAATCTCGTTGTCCTGGCAGTAGGCGTTGTTGTTGCCCTGCTGCGGTGCGCCCGAGCTCATCGCCGCCGAGCAGCATGGGCACGCCCTGGGACAGAAACAGGGTGGTGAGGAAATTGCGCTGCTGGCGTGCGCGCAGGGCATTGATCCCCGCATCGTCGGTAGGCCCCTCCGCGCCGCAGTTCCATGACCGGTTGTGGTCGGCGCCGTCAAGGTTGTCCTCACCATTGGCCTCGTTGTGTTTCTCGTCATGGGAAACCAGGTCGTGCAGGGTGAAGCCGTCGTGGGCGGTGATGAAATTGATGCTGGCGTGGGGCAACCGGGAAGAGGACTCGTAGAGGTCGGAACTGCCGGTGAAGCGGTAGCCGAACTCGCCGAGCGTCTGATCCTCGCCGCGCCAGAAATCGCGGACTGTAGTCGCGGTATTTGCCGTTCCACTCGGACCACAGCGGCGGGAAAGTTGCCCACCTGGTAACCGCCCTCGCCGACGATCCCAGGGCTCGGCGATGAGCTTGACCTGACTGATCACGGGATCCTGCTGGATGATGTCGAAAAATGCCGACAGGCGGTCCACCTCGTACAACTCGCGAGCCAGTGTCGAAGCCAGGTCGAAACGAAAGCCGTCCACGTGCATCTCCAGCACCCAGTAGCGCAGGGAATCCATGATCAACTGCAACACGTGGGGGTGGCGCATGTTCAGGCTGTTGCCCGTGCCGGTATAGTCCATGTAATGACGCGGATCCTCGGGCATCAGGCGATAGTAGGCCGCGTTGTCCAGCCCCTTGAGAGCTCAGCATGGGGCCCCGGTGGTTGCCCTCGCTGGTGTGGTTGTAGACCACGTCCAGGATCACCTCCAGACCGGCCCCATGCAGGGCCCTGATCATTTCCTTGAACTCCCGAACCTGCCCCCCCGGCGTCTTATCAGAGGCGTAGTCGTTGTGCGGGGCGAAGTAGCCGATACTGCTGTAGCCCCAGTAATTGCGCAGGCCCTTCTCCTGCAGATGGGCGTAATGGATGAACTGGTGAACGGGCATGAGTTCCACGGCGGTGACACCCAGCCCCGTGAGGTACTCCAGCGCCAGCCGGATGGCCGAGCCCCGCATAGGTGCCACGCAGCTCCTCGGGAATGTCCGGGTGCCTGACGGAAAAGCCCTTGACGTGCGTCTCATAAATGACGGTTTCGTGCCACGGGGTGCGCGGATGGCGGTCATCATCCCAGTCGAAGGCCGGGTCTATGAGCACGGAGCGGGGCACGAACGGTGCGCTGTCCGCGTCGTTGAACGAGTCCTCCGGATCGTCGAATCGGTAGGGAAACACCGCCTCGTCCCAGGTGACCTGACCGTCCACCGCCCTGGCATAGGGATCAAGCAGCAGTTTCGCGGGATTGCAGCGCAGGCCGCGGGCTGGATCCAGGGGCCGTGGACACGATATCCGTAACGCTGTCCCGGCCCGACACCGGGCAGATAGCCATGCCAGCAATGGGCGGTCACCTCGCCAAGTTGATGGACCTGCGCTCTGCTTGCCCTGTTCATCGAGCAGGCACAGCTCCACCCTCTCCGCCACCTCCGAGAAGACCGAGAAGTTGGTCCCCTCTCCGTCCCAGGTGGCGCCCAGCGGTGGTACGGTTCGCCGGGCAGCACTGCCCTGGCAGGGTGCTCTTCATCGGTTACGGCAGTCTGATCCATATCGGTACTCCCGTTAATCCGTTGCCTCGCCGAGGGTCGCAAACGAATGTGGCGCCGGCCTGTCTCGCGCCGTTCCGCGAGGAGAAGCGCACTCACAGGGCGGACAGGGAAGCACATCTCCTGCCAATGGCGCGCCGGCCGCGGCTGCGCCCCTGAGTGCTCCAGACTCGTCATGATCATCATTGCAATTACTATGCGCCGAATTTCTCCGGGAACAAAACCGCCCGGCTGGTTGAATACATCTATCTACAATCAATCTGACAATAATCAATATGACTACAACTAATCCGGCTACAATCGAGAACAGGTTCGCTTTCCCTTCCCTACCAGGAGGCCTTGTGCAGAACAGTACCAACAAGGAGTCAGCCGATACAGGCGACGCACCGGCCTTCTTGGTCAAGGACTGTGCCCTGATCGCCATCTCCACGGGACGTCGCGCCCGCACGCTGGGGGGACTGTGCGACCACCTGCAGACCGTCAGCATCGACAGCGTCTACTACCACTTCTGGGGCGGGCTGATCCGGCACGGCTCGACGAGCGCGAGTACAACAACGACTTCGCCTCGTGGGTGCGTCATGCACTGCACGATGCACCTCTGGCCGAGCGTCTGGCGGTGCTCGATCCCACGGACTTCGCCGAGCTGGAGGATCTGCGGCGTGAACTTCTCGAACTGATGGAACAGCGTCTGGACGAGAGCGAGTCGCTGCACTGGATGCGGGCCACGCACCCTTTTGAGTTCATTCGACTCCCCAGATCGTCATCTTCGACACCCGTCACCGCATTCGGTCACCGGAGCAGTTGGCCGAAGTCCTGCCCCAGCTTTCACTGGGAAGCATTTTCTACCACTTCATTGATGCCCGCCGCCGGGTGGATGATCGCGTGGACGATTTCCGGGAATGGCTCTCGTTGTTCGGGGATCGCTATGCGGAACTGCGCGAGCGTCTGGCGGGCGTGGAGCCGTACTTCTCATCCATGACCGAGATCCGGGAACACCTCACCCGTGTGGTTCAGGAAGACGCGTCCAGGGCGCGCTCATGAGCCGGCTCCTGGAAGCCTACGCTCACGTGGTCGGCGAGGACGTGATCGACCAGCTGCGCCAGCTTGCCGCGCAATACCGCGGCATGAAGGTGGTCCATGTGAACTCCACGCGGGTGGGCGGCGGGGTGGCGGAAATCCTGGAAAAGTTGATCCCGCTATCGCGTGAACTCGGTCTGGATGCGCGCTGGGAGGTGATCGCCGGAGATCCGGTTTCTACCAGTGCACCAAGGCCATGCACAACGGCCTGCAGGGCAACCCGGTGCATCTGGAGCCACGCTGGCTGGAGGCCTATGAGGAGACCAACCGCCAGAACGCCGAGCAATTGCGTCCGGTCCTGCAGGAGGCGGACCTGGTGTTCATCCACGACCCGCAGCCGCGCCGCGCTGTTGGGGCACTTCCCGCGAACGCCGTGGGCGAGTGGGTGTGGCGCTGCCACATCGACGCAAGCCGCCCCTACCGGCCTGTGTGGCGTTACCTGCGCCGTCACGTCAGTGGCTACGACGCCAGCGTGTTCTCCCTCGCCGGATTCGCCCAGGCGCTGCCCCACCCGGAATACCTGATCCCGCCCTCCATCGATCCCCTGAGCGACAAGAACATGGATCTTGCGGCCGAGGAGATCGAGGCCGTATGCGGGCGCTTCGAACTCGACCCGGAGCGCCCACTGGTCACTCAGGTGTCCCGCTTCGACCGCTTCAAGGATCCGGTGGGCGTGATCGGGGCCTATCGCCTGGCGAAGCGCTTCGTGCCGGGCCTGCAATTGGTACTTGCCGGCGGAACCGCCGACGACGACCCGGAGGGTGAGGAAGTGGTCGCGGAGGTGCGCGCCGCCGCCGGCGACGACGCGGACGTGCACGTTCTGCTTCTGCCCCCGGATGCCCACCGGGCCATCAACGCCCTGCAGCGCGCATCGGACCTGGTGATACAGAAGTCCACCCGGGAGGGCTTCGGCCTCACCGTCACCGAGGCCATGTGGAAAGGCCGCCCCGTCATCGGCGGCGACACGGGCGGCATCCGCCTCCAGGTGGTGGACTTCCATACGGGCTTTCTCGTGAGCGCGCCGGAGGGCGCCGCGCTGCGCATGCGCTACCTGTTCAACCAGCCGCACCTGATTCGGGAGATGGGTGCCAAGGCGCACACTTTCGTGCGCGAGAACTTTCTGCTCACTCGCCAGTTGCGTGAATACCTGACGCTCGGCATCGGCGTGCTCAGCGGCAGGGACCAGCAGTGACCGGTACCGACACCGAACAGGGCGCGGGTTTCGATCACCGGGCCTGGCATGCCGCGAAGACGGAGGAACTGCAGCGCACACTCGATACCGATCTCGAAACAGGCCTGAGCGAAAGCGAGGTCGAAAAGCGCCGGCAACGCTTCGGTGCGAACCGGCTGACGCCACAATCCGAGCGCACCACGCTGATGCGTCTCATCAGCCAGTTCAACAATCTGTTCATTTACCTGCTGCTGGCCGCGGGCGTGGTAACCGCGGCACTTGGTGAATGGCTGGACAGCGGTGTCATATTCGGGGTCGTCCTGATCATCGCGGTGATCGGCTTCATTCAGGAAGGCCGGGCGGAGCGTGCGCTCGAGGCAGTGCGCGGCATGCTTTCGTCGAAGGCGCGGGTGATTGCGCGACGGCGAGCGCGGCGAGATCCCGGCCGAGGAGCTGGTGCCGGGGACATCGTCCTGTTGGAGGCCGGCGATCGCGTTCCAGCCGATATCCGCGTAATCCACGCGAAGAATCTGCAGGCCCAGGAGGCCGCTCTCACCGGCGAGTCGACCGCGGTGGAGAAACACGCCGATCCGGTTGCGGAGGATGCCGAACTCGGCGATCGCGCAAGCATGGCGTTCTCCGGGCACGGTGATCACCGCCGGCCGCGGCGAGGGTGTGGTTGTGGCAATCGGCGACAACACCGAGATCGGGCGCATCAGCGGCATGCTCTCCGAGGTGAAGACGCTCAAGACGCCGTTAATGCAGCGCCTGGACGTCTTCACCAAGGTACTGAGTGTGGTGATCCTCGGTCTCGCCGACTGATCACCTATCGGCGTTCGGCGTGCTTGTCTGGGGACGCGACTGGGGCGAGATGTTGCTTCGCCGCCGTCGCCATGCGCGGTTGCGGCGATCCCGTCGGGTCTGCCGGCGGTCATGACGGTGACGCTGGCCATCGGGGTGCAACGCATGGCGCGGCGCAACGCCATCATTCGCCGCCTGCCGGCGGTGGAAACGCTGGGCTCGGTCACCGTGATCTGTACGGACAAGACCGGCACGCTGACCAGAAATGAAATGACCGCCAGGACCCTGCGCACGGCGGAGGAGGATATCGAGGCCGAAGGTGTCGGCTACGCGCCCGAAGGCGGCTTCCGGATCGACGATAGCGATATCGAGCTGGAAGCACATGTGTCCGCCATGGAGCTGGTGCGCGCGGGCATGCTGTGCAATGACGCCGGGCTTCACCGCGACGGCGAGCAGTGGAAGCCGAGGCGATCCGACCGAGGTGGCGCTGGTCGTGCTGGCGCACAAGGCGGGACTTGACGCCCGAGCGGGAGAACGAAGAATGGCCGCGCGTGGACGCGATCCCCTTCGCCTCCGAGCGCCGGTACATGGCAACCCTGAACCGCGACCCGGAAGGCAAGCACATCATCCACGTCAAGGGCGCGCCCGAACGCGTGCTCGAGATGTGCGCAAGCGAGTTGCGCGGCGACGAGATCGTCGATCTCGATGCCGAGCGCTGGCGGGAACGCGTTCCATGAGATCGCGGCGCGCGGACAGCGGGTGCTCGCCGTCGCGCGCAAGGACGTGGCACGCGGCGAGCCGGGCGAGCTCGACGAGGACGAAGCCGAACGGGACCTGACGTTGCTCGGACTGTTCGGCCTCATCGACCCGCCGCGGGAAGAGGCGATCGATGCAATCGCCGCCTGCCAGGGCGCGGGCATCCGGGTCAAGATGGTGACCGGAGACCACAAGCTCACGGCGCAGGCGATCGCCCGCGAGCTCGGCCTCGACAACCCGGACGAGGCGATGACCGAAAGCGATCTCGAAGGGCATCGACGACGACGAGCTGCGCCGCAGGCGCTGCGAGGTCGACGTCTTCGCCCGGGTCAGCCCCGAGCACAAGTTGCGCCTGGTGAAGGCGCTGCAGGCGCAGGGCGCGATCACGGCCATGACCGGCGACGGCGTCAACGACGCGCCCGCTCTCAAGCGCGCCGACATCGGCATCGCCATGGGGCAGAAAGGCACCGATGCGGCGCGCGAGGCCGCGGCCATGGTGCTGGCGGACGACAATTTCGCCTCGATCGAGCGCGCCATCGAGGAAGGCCGCACGGTCTACGACAACCTGAAGAAGGCGATCCTGTTCCTCCTGCCCACCAACCTCGCCGAGGCTCTGGTGATCGTGGTCGCGATTTTGACCGGGATGGCGCTGCCGATCACCCCGGTGCAGATTCTGTGGGTGAACATGGTTACCGCGTCACCGCTCGGCATCGCTTTCGCCTGGGAGCGGCCGGAAGGCGACCTGATGCGGCGGACGCCGCGCCGCACGCGATGAGCCGTTGCTGACCGGCTTCATGGTCTGGCGCATCGGCTTCGTCGGCATGCTGCTGCTACTCGGCGCCGGCCTGCTGTTCCTGCAGGAGCAGGCTGCGCGACGAGAGCACGCTCGCATTCGCGCGCACGCTGGCGGTCAATGCCCTGGTGATCGGCGAGATCGTCTACCTCCTGAACGCCCGGTTTTTCCACGCCCCGTCCTGGACGATAGCGGGCCTGACGGGGAACAAAGTGATGCTGTTCGCGATCGGCGCATGCCTGGGGCTGCAACTGCTGTTCACCTATGCGCCGTTCATGAACCGGTTTTTCGACACCGAGGCGCTGGACGCCACCGCCTGGCTGTACTGTTTTGGTGTCGGCCTGACGGTATTCATACTGGTCGAAATCGAGAAGTTGTTCGTGCGCAAACGGCTGGCCGGGGGGACGGGAGGTGACGGCGGGTCACGATCCGGGGGTACGCAGGGCGGACCACGAACGGGCGAGGCCGAGGACGACGCTACCGAGCGCGCAAAGAAGCCGATCGGGGGCGAGCGAAGGGACGGGAGCCACAATGAGCAGGCACACGGATGCCGGGCCGCGCGGCACCTTTGATTGCACGAGCTGAAGGCCGTGCTGTTCGACATGGACGGCGTGATCACCGCTACGGCAAAGGCACACGCGGCCGCCTGGAAACGACTGTTCGACGAATTTCTCAAGGCGCGTGCCGAGCGCCATGGCGGGAAATTTCGCCCTTTCGATTCGCGCCTCGACTACCGCCGGTACGTGGACGGCAAGCCCCGCATGGACGGCGTCAAAAGCTTTCTCGATGCGCGCGGCATCGAACTGCCCTGCGGCGACAAGGACGACGACCCCGACCGTGAAACCGTGTGCGGACTCGGCAATCGCAAGGACCGGTATTTCAACACCTGGCTCGAAGAAAATCAGGTCTACGCCTGCCCGGGCACGCTCGGACTGATCCAAGCCCTGCGCGCCGCCGGGGATCAGGGCCGGCGGTGTTCTCCGCCAGCCGCAACGCCGAGGCGGTACTGCGCAACGCCGGCGTCGCTCGAGCCTGTTCGACGCCAGGGTTCGACGGCCGACGACGCGGCGGGAGCTACGGTACTTCCCGGCAAACCCGATCCGGCCATGCTCCTGGAGGCCGCGCGGCGCCTGGGCGTCGGCGCCCGCATCGCGCCGCCGTCGTCGAGGACGCGATCGCCGGCGTCGACGGCCGGGCCCGAGAGGCGATTTCGGCCTCGTGGTCGGGGTTGCCCGCGGCGACTACGAAGGTGACCTGAAAGCGGCCGGCGCGCATGCCGCCGTGCACGACCTGAGCGAGCTGCGCTACCGCGTCCGGGCGGGGGCCTGACGGTCAAGACGCTCGCGAATCTGCCCCTCCGTATCGGAGCGGGAGGACGCAATCCGCCAGCGCCTGGCGGGCAAAGCGCCGGCGGTGTTTCTCGATTACGACGGCACCCTCACGCCGATCGTCGAGGACCACACCAGGGCCCTGCTCGCCGACGACATGCGCGCCGCTGTCGCGGCGCTCGCCAGCGCACTGCGCGGTGATCATCGTCAGCGGCCGCGGCCCTGCGAAACTGCGGGACCTGGTCGACCTCGATCACTGTCTGGTACGCGGGCAGCCATGGCTTCCGAGATCGCCGGTGGCCCGGCAAGACTCCGCGAGAACACCTGGAACAGGGCGCGGAGATTCCTGTCCGAGCTCGACGAAGCGGTGGAGCGGGCGCTGCGCGAGCGGCTGGCCGGCATCGGAGGCCACTCGGTGGAGCGCAAGAAGTTCTCGATCGCCGTGCACTACCGGCAGGTTGCACGGGACGATGTCGGCAAGCTGCGGCCGGTCCTGGACAAGACGCTCACCGAGCACCCGGGCCTGCGCCTGGGGCACGGCAAGAAAGTGTTCGAGATCCGGCCCGACATCGACTGGGACAAGGGCGAAGCGGTACTCTGGCTGCTGCGGCGGCTCGGTCCGGAGCAGCCCGGGCCAGCGCCGCTGTACGTCGGCGACGACATTACCGATGAAGATGCGTTTCACGTACTGGCGGGAGCGCGGCCTGTGCATCGCCGTGCGGGCACGTACGAAGTCGCGCCAGACCGCGGCGGACTACGCGGCTGACCGACACGCCGGACGTGAAGCGGCCTCCTCGAAATGGCTGAGCGGCGGTCGGCACGCCGGATGCCACAGCGGGAGCCGGGCAGGTCGTACGCTCACGACAGCCGCACAACCCACGCGACTCATCGAGCCATCCGGCCTTCGAACCGGGAAAGGCATACGCCGCCGTCGCAGCGCCGCGAGGGAGCCTGGTCCCTCGTGTATGAAGGCTGCATTCGTACCCGACCAGGAGGGCCTGCGCGAAGCGCTCTGCGCGCTCGGCAACGGTTACTTCGTCGACCCGCGGCGCCGCCCCGGACTGCCTCGGCCGACGACGTCCACTATCCGGGAACCCTATCGCCGGCGCCGTACAATCGCCTCGACGAGCGACGTCGCCGGCCGCAGGGGTCGAGAACGAGGACCTGGTCAACTTTCCCGAACTGGCTGCCCCTCACCTTCCGGATTGACGACGGCGCCTGGGTCCGGCTGGACGACGTCGAGCTGCTCGCCGTTCCGGCAGGAGCTGGACCTGCAGGCACGGCGCGCTGCACCGTGACCTGCGCTTCCGCGATGCCGCGGGCCGCACCACCCGCTGGAAGGAACGCCGCCTCGTCAGCATGGCCGAGCCGCATCTGGCCGCGTTGAGCATCGAACTCATGGCGGAAGACTGGAGCCGGGCGGCTCACGGTGCGCAGCGACGCTGGACGGCGGCGTCGCCCTCGACTGACGGTGTGGCCCGCTATCGCGATCTGGCCGACCGGCATCTCGAGATTCTGGATCTGGGCATCGCGGGGCCGACACGCTGTCTCTGCGCTGTCGCACCAATCAGTCCCGGCGTGGCCATCGCGCAGGCGGCCCGCACGCGACTGTATCGCAACGGAGTGAAGTCGAGGCCGACCGTGAAACGCAGGTGTGGGAGAAGCAGATCGCACAGGAACTATCCTGCAGCCATGGAGGCGCGGTCGCCGGTCGTGGTGGAAAAGATCCGTCGCGCTGCATTCCTCGCGCGACTGGGCGATCTCGCAGCCGGGCGCTGGCGGCCACTGACGTACACTCGGGCACGCCGGCCGCTTCGCACGCTGCTCGACGCGCACGCGCTGGCCTGGAAACACCTCTGGGAAATGTGCGATATCGAACTCGAAGACCATGCGGCGCCGGACACCGAGCTCAAGCTGCGCCTGCACATGTTCCATCTGTTGCAGACCGCGTCCGCCGCACACGACCGACTACGACGTCGGCGCGCCGGCGCGCGGCTGGCACGGCGAGGCCTACCGGGGCCACGTGTTCTGGGACGAGCTGTTCATCTTCCCGATAATGAACATGCGTCATGCCCGATGTGCCCCGTGCGCTGCTGCTCTACCGGTTCCGGCGACTGCCGGCGGCGCGGGAGGCGGCCAGGCGCGGGGGATATGCCGGGGCGATGTTCCCCTGGCAGAGCGGTAGCGACGGCCGGGAGGAGAGCCAGCGGCTGCACCTCAACCCGGAGTCCGGGCACTGGCTGCCGGACAACTCACTGCGGCAGCGTCATATCAACGCGGCTGTCGTTTACAACGTCTGGCTGTACTACCAGGCGACCGAGGACCACGAGTTCCTGTACTTCTACGGGACGGAGATCATCGTGGAGGTCGCCCGCTTCTGGGCTTCGCTCGCCACGTACGACGAGGACAGGGGGCGCTATTCGATCCGGGGAGTAATGGGGCCCGACGAATATCACACCGCATATCCGGGCGCGGATCCGTCGACCGAAGGCGGTGTGGACAACAACGCCTACACGAACGTGATGGCCGCCTGGTGCCTGATGTGCGCGCGCGACGCGCTCGACCTGCATCCCGAGGACTCCCGTACCGCGCTGGGCGAGCGCGTCGATCTCACGGAAGACGAGATGGCTCACTGGGAGGACATCAGCCGGAAACTGTACGTACCGTTTCATGACGATGGCATCATCAGCCAGTTCGAGGGCTATGAACTCCTGGACGAGTTCGACTGGGAAGGCTACCGGCAGGAATACGGGGACATCAGTCGGCTGGACCGCATCCTGGAGGCCGAGGGAGACACGCCGAACCGGTACAAGGCCTCGAAGCAGGCCGACGTGCTGATGCTGTTCTACCTGTTCTCGGCCGAACAGCTGCGGATGCTGTTCGAGCGGCTCGGCTATCCGTTCGGGGACGACACGATCCGGAAGAACATCGAGTACTACATGGCCCGGACCTCCCACGGGTCCACGCTCAGCTTCATCGTCCACGCGTGGGTGCTGGCCCGGGCCGATCGAGCCGGCTCGTGGCACTGCTTCCAGGAGGCGCTGGACAGCGACATCTCCGATATCCAGGGCGGTACTACGCCGGAAGGCATCCATCTCGGCGCCATGGCGGGCACGCTCGACCTGATGCACCGGTGCTACCTTGGCATCGAGATGCCGGCCAACCCTGCATTTCGATCCCGCATTCCCCAGTGACTTAAAGCGAGTCAGGGTGCGACTGCACTATCGCTGCCAGACACTCGATATCGACGCCGATCATGACGTGTTGCGCATCCGCAGTGGCTCATTCATCACAATGCCGATCACGAGTTCGCTGCCGCGGTCATCACGACATCGCCCAGGCGACGCGTGTGAGTTCCGCCTGTAGAGCCCGGGAACCGCAACGAGGACACCGCGACCGGCGATCCTCTCCACACACCGCAGACGCATGCAAGGAGTCACTCCCATGACCAACACCGCCCTCGTTCGCTGGTTTTCCGATCTGCGCCGCACCGACACCGCCGCCGTCGGCGGTAAAAACGCTTCGCTTGGCGAGATGATCGGCACGCTGCGAAGCCATCCGGCATTCAGCGTGCCGGGCGGCTTCGCTACAACCGCCGACGCCTACTGGGACGTTCCATCGAGGCCAACGAGCTGGCCGAACCCCTCGCACGACGAAACTCGGCGCGCTGCATAAGCAGGGCAAGAGCAACCTGGCCGCTGTCGGCAGGGCCGTGCGCAAGATGATACTCGACGCGCAGATTCACGCAGCCGCTGGCCGAGGCGATCATCGCGCCGTCTACCACGAGATGCGCCGAACGCAGCGGAACACGCAAGCTGACCCAGCGTGGCGGTGCGCAGCAGTGCGACGGCGGAAGACCTGCCCGAAGCCAGCTTCGCGGGACAGCTCGAGACATTTCTGAATGTGCGCGGCGACGACGGCTTGCTGGACGCGTGCAAGCGCTGTTTCGCATCGCTGTTCACCGATCGCGCCATCAGCCTACCGCGAGAACGCACGGCTTCGATCATCATGCAAGGTGGCGCTGTCGGTCGGCGTGCAGGCAGATGGTGCGCGCCGGACAAGGCGGCTCGGGCGTGATGTTCTCCATCGACACCGAGACGGATTCCCCACAGGTCGTGGTGATCAACGCCGCCTGGGGGCTGGGCGAGACCGTCGTCCAGGGAATGGTCGAGCCGGACGAGTATCTGGTCTTCAAGCCACTGCTGGACAGACGCAGGCGCTCGTGCCGATCGTCGAGAAAGCGCTCGGCGCGAAGGCGCACGAAGATGGTCTATGCCGCGGCGCGCAGGCGCCACATCCAGAACTCGTGCGACACCAGCGAAGGCCGAGCGCGCAGCGTTCGTGCTGTAGCGATGACGAGATCCTGCAGCTGGCGCGCTGGGCCTGCGTGATCGAGGAGCACTACGGCCAAGCGATGGACATGGAATGGGGCAAGGACGGCGAGACGGGCGAGCTGTTCATCGTGCAGGCGCGCCCGGAAACCGTGCAGTCGCGGCAAGGAAGCCGGCGCCCTAAAGACTATCGGCTGCGAGCAGGGCGCAGAGGCTCGTCTCCGGGCTCAGCGTGGGCGACGCCGATCGCGACGGGCAAGGTCTGCCGTCTCGAGAGCGCCGCGCAGATCGAGCGCTTCGAGGATAGGCGGCGGTGCTGGTGACGGAAAACACCGACCCCGACTGGGTGCCGATCATGAAGAAGCGCCAGCGCCATCGTCACCGACCACGGCGGGCGCACCAGCCACGCGGCCATTGTCAGCCGCGAGCTGGGCCTGACGGCGATCGTGGGCGCGGGCGACGCGACGCACGAGCTTCAAGGACGGGCAGGAAGTGACCGTCTCCTGCGCCGAGGGCGACGAGGGGGTCGTCTACGACGGCATCGCTCGAGATTTCGAAGAGCGCAAGATCGAGTCTCGACGAGCTGCCCGCCGACGCGCACCCGACGTGATGCTGAACCTCGCCAATCCGGCGGCTGCGTTTCGCTGGTGGCGGCTTCCCGCCGGCGGCGTCGGACTGGCGCGGATGGAGTTCATCATTGGCAACCACATCAGCATCCACCCGATGGCGCTGGTGCGCTATGCCGAATCTCGAAGATAAGGACGCGCGCGAGCGAGATCGCACGAGCTGACCGCGGCTACGACGACAAGGCCGAGTATTTCGTCGATCACCTGGCGCGCGGGCATGGCGCGGATCGCCGCGGCGCAGTATCCCAACCCGGTGATCGTGCGCATGAGCGATTTCAAGACCAACGAATACGCCGAGCTGATCGGCGGCGCGGCATTCGAGCCGCATGAGGAAAACCCGATGCTGGGCTTCGGCGCGGCGCCTGGCGCTACTACAGCGACGGCTACCGCGCAGGGTTTCGCGCTGGAATGCCGCGCCATCGCGCGGCTGCGCGAGGAGATGGGGTTTGACAATGTCGTGGTGATGATCCCTTTCTGCCGCTCCATCGCAGGAGGCCGACAAGGTGCTCGAGGTGATGGCCGAGAACGGCCTGCGTGCGCGGCCAGAACGGGCTTGAGGTCTATGCTCATGGCCGAAATCCCGTCGAACGTCATTCTCGCCGAGCGAGTTCGCCGAACGCTTCGACGGCTTTTCCATCGGCTCGCAACGACCTCGACACCAGCTGATCCTCGGAGTCGACCGCGACAGCGACCGGCCTGAGCCGACCTCTTCGACGAGCAGGACCCGGCGGTGAAGCGGTCATCGCCGACTCCTCGCGCAAGGCTGAAACGCACAGGAGCGGCACCAACGTCGGCATCTGCGGCCAGGCGCCGAGCGACCATCCCGAATTCGCCCGCTTCCTGGTCGAGCAAGGCATCGATTCGATCTCAGTCATCCCGACAGCTTTCTCGCGGTGAAACAGACTGTGGCGCGCACCGAGCGCGAGCTACAGCAACATCGCGACGTGAGTGATAAAAGTGAATGGAGCACGATCGCTCGCCAAGCAGGCGCTCGCAGCCGTGACCGTATAAGCAGGGTAGAATCGCCGTGAACGTATCCATCAAAGATAACCCGCTGCTCACTCTGAAGGCCCTGGGACAAAGCATCTGGCTCGATGATCTGCACCGCCGTGTCTGGATCAGGGATCGGGACCCTCGCCAGGCTCATCGCCGAAGACGGTCTGGCCGGCATTACCTCTAACCCGGGCAATATTCGAAAAAGGATCTCGAAGGCCCGCGACTACGACGAGGACATCGCCGCCCTCGCCCGCGCCGGCGCAAGCCCACAGGCAATCTACGACGCGCTGACCATCGACCACGTCCGCCGCGCGGGCGGATCTGTTCCTCCCGCTGTACGAAACGGACCAGGCGGAGCAGACGGGTTGCGTGAAGCCTGGGAGTCTCACCGCATCTGGCACACGACAGCGACAAAATACCGCGGCCGAGGCGCGCCGGTTGTGGAGAGCGACTCGATCGTCTCAATGTTATGATCAAGGTCCCCGCTACACGCGCGGGATTGCCGGCTATCCGACAAGCTCATCAGCGACGGCGTCGACGGTGAACGTCACACCGCTGTTCAGCGTCGTTCGCTGACCGCGAGGTGGTTGAGGCCTTCATGGCCAGCTGAAGCATAGGGCCGGGCAAGGCAATCCGTGGACCACATTGCCTCGGTCGCAAGTTTCTTTCTGAGCACATGGGATCGCTGGTCGACCGGCGGCTCGACGAGATCGGCACTCCCGATGCGGCGGCTCTAAGGGGCCAGGCCGCGCTTGCGTGCGCGCCTGGCCTGCCGCGCTCACGGAATGAATGGAGGAGCGAGTGCGCGCTGGCAAGCGCTGGCCGAACACCGGCGCACGTGCGCAACGCCTGCTATGGGCCTCGACTTCCACGAAGGAC
>JAXHMT010000001.1:0-12017 GCA_034521205.1 Halioglobus sp. | reverse complement strand
CTGCCGCCAGTGGCGGCGGCTGTCGTTCTCGGACGGGCGGAGGCATTGTGGGTTTCGGGATTGCGGGTTTCGAGTCGTGAGGAGGTGGACCTGGACTACACTGGTGTCATCGCGGTAAAAGTACGCACGTGGGGCGTTCTTCTCCAACTGCACGTGGCGGAGGGTACGGCGGGTTTGCGAGATTGATCGAGACCGGGCCGAGCGTGCGGTGGGTACAGTCGGCGACACGCCCGCATGCCAGGATCCGGCCCGAGCGCGAGCGTGCGGCGGGAACAGGGAGCGATACGCCACAGGACCAGGACCCGAGCGTGCGGTGGGATCCGATGCAATAGAGAAGGAGAAAAGGAATGAGCACAACGATGCCGGCTTCGCTGGTCGAGGCCATGATGGCCGAGCCCCTGTGGTTGCAGACGTGGGTCATGCTGCTGGTGGTGGTGCACCTGGCCGCATTGCCGTTCACCATCACCCGCGATGACAGCGGCGCCTGGCGGCCGCGCTATCAGGCGCTCGCCATTGTGGCGAGTTTTCTGCTGGCCGGCGCCTTCATGAACTGGCTCTACGCCCAGGTCGGCTATGTGCGCCTGCTCGGTCTGGCCCATCTGGTCTTCTGGTTGCCGGTCTACGTGTGGGTGTGGCAAACCCGCGCGCGGGAGAGCGGCACCCCGTATGCACGTTATCTGGTGTTTTATCTGGTCATCGCGGGGATATCGCTGGTGATCGACGCGGTCGATGTGATCCGTTACCTGCTGGGGGACGGCGCGTTGCTGTAGGCCTCTCTGTCTGCGGGAAGAATCAGGGCGGTCCCGTTTGACAGCGGCGGCGCGACTCAGGCCGGTCTCGGCCCCCACAGGATGATGGCGGCGCCGAGCAGGCAAACGGTGCCGCCGAGAACATCCCACCGATCGGGCATCTCGTTTTCCACGACCCACAACCACAGCAGCGAGGAAACAATATAGACGCCGCCGTACGCGGCGTACGTTCGGCCGGCAAAGGCGCTGTCTACACGGGTCAGCAAAAAGGCAAAAGCCGCCAGGCTGAGCATGCCGGGAACGAGCCACAGCGGCGATTTGTCCAGGCGCAACCAGGCCCAGAAGGCGAAACAGCCGGCGATTTCGGCCACAGCGGCAGCAAGATACACAGTCACCGACGCGATCATGATAGCAGTGCCTTGCGCACTTCGCTCCCCGTGCACTGTAGTCACTACAGAGTCTACCCGCTTCCATACAGTGGACCAAGGGACGCGGCAGAAAGCTGTTCGCATTTCACTGCTTACCAGCTATCTATCAAGGTTGGCGGATGGCGGCAATGGAACTAATATCGCGGCGGTGAGATCAACCCTGTTACGCGCAACAGACAGGAGACCAGCCATGAAGACGCTTCGAATGTGCGCCGCCCTGTTGCTGGCGTTCAGTATGCCCCAGGCGACGGCCTCGCCGGAGGCGCTCGATGAACGCCTCGATGCCGCCATCGCCGGGGATCACCGCGATCCGGCGAACCGCGCCCGGGACGAATATCGTCATCCGCGCGCAGCGCTGGAATTTTTCGGTCTGACGCCGCGGTCCACGGTGGTGGAGATCTGGCCCTCCAGGGGGTGGTGGACTGAACTGCTGGCGCCGGTGCTGAAACCCGAAGGGCGCTACTACGCCGCCGGCTTTGCCCTGAGCGCGCGGCGCACGCCCCAGTGGCGCAGGACCATGCAGCGGGAGTTTCAGCAGAAACTGGAGGCGCGGCCGGACCTGTACGACGCCGTGGTGGTCACGGAGCTGTCCGTGCCCGAAGAAGTCGACATCGCGCCGCCCGGCTCGGCGGATCTGGTGCTGACTTTCCGCAACGTGCACAACTGGATGAAGGGCGATTACGCGCCGCGGATGTTCGAGGTGATGGCCCGCGCCCTCGAACCGGGCGGTACACTCGGCGTGGTGGAGCACCGCGCTCCCCCCGGCACCTCGATGAAGGACATGAAACTCACAGGTTACGTGACCGAGAATCATGTGATCTCGCTGGCCCGCGCCGCCGGACTGGAACTCGACGCGCGCTCGGAAATCAACGCCAATCCGCAAGATACCGCGGACCATCCCGCCGGCGTCTGGACTCTTCCGCCCAGCTTGCGTTACTGCCGGCGCATGGAGGACGACTCAGAACGGGACGACTGCATGCGGCACTACAGGGCCATCGGCGAATCCGACCGCATGACATTGCGGTTTCGCAAACCGGGTGCCGCGAAGTAAAGGGTAGCTTGGCAGCATCGGCCCGGGCGTGCGGCACGGCGGAACGCCGCGGCGTCTCCATCCGCTGTTCATCAACGCGATATCACCGCATTCATTCGCGAGCGGGGCGCGACGTTGTTTGCCGAGCCACCTTGCGAGCCCCGCAGCAGTGATAGCCGATGTCGTCGGCGGCAGCCCGGTTTGCTGAAATAGTAGCCCTGGTACTCGTCACAGCCGTGGTCGCGCAGAAATTCCCACTGTTCGCGCGTTTCCACGCCCTCCGCGACGGTGGTGAAACCCAGCCCCCTGGCCATCCCGATTATGGCCGTCACGATAGCCTGATCTTCGGCGCTGTCGGCCAGCCCATCCACAAAGGACTTGTCGATCTTGAGCTTGTACACCGGAAAGCGTTTCAGATAGCTCAGGGACGAGTAACCCGTGCCGAAATCGTCGATTACCAGACGCACACCCAGAGCCTGTAACTGGCCGAGAGTCGCCAGTATGTAGGCGGAATGCTCCATGGCCACCCCCTCGGTAATCTCCAGTTCCAGTGCCCCGGGGGACAGACCGTTCTCTTTCAGGGTAGCCTCTACCATCCCGCCGAAGTCATCGCGATACAGTTGCACAACCGACAGGTTGACGGCCATCGGCACCAGTGTTGCCCCCTCGGCCTGCCACAGGGCCTGCTGTTGCGCGGCCGCCTTCAGCACCCAGGTGCCGATATCCACGATCAGACTGCTCTCTTCCGCCACCGGAATGAATTGGCCCGGCAGGATCAGACCCTGCTGCGGGTGTTGCCAGCGGATGAGCGCCTCGAGACCGGTCACCCGCCCGTCGCCCATGTCCACTTGGGGCTGATAGTGCAGCAATAGCTGACCCTGCTCCAGGGCATCGCGCAGTTCGCTCTCCACCAACAGCGTCTTTCTGGCCCGGGCGCGCATGAGGTCCGTAAATATCTCGATCCGGTGGCGGCCCTTGCTCTTGGCCTGCGCCAGGGCGGTGTCGGCACACTGTACAAGCTCCTCCAGGTTGCCCCCGTGCTCGGGGTAAAAGGCCGCCCCGATGCTGGCGGAGAGAGTCAATTGCTGACCGTCGATAGCCACCGGTCGGGCAATCATTTCCAGAACCTGCCCGGCAATGTTCAACACCGCGTCCCGTTCCATCCCCGGCAATAGCAGATAAAACTCGTCGCCGCCGGCTCTGCTGAGAGTGACATCGAGGTGCAGGAAAGCCGTGAGGCGGCGGGAAAATTCCTTGATCATGCGATCGCCCGCGCCGTGCCCGAGGGAATCGTTGACCAGTTTGAAGCGGTCCAGATCGATGTACAGAAGCGCCACGGGGCGATCCGCCGCCTTGGCCTGGGCCAGGGCAAGGCGCGCTCTCTCCTGCAACATTGCCCGGTTGGGCAGTCCGGTCAATTCGTCGTAATTGCTCAGATAGTGGAGTCTTTGCTGGCTGGTTTTCTTCTCGGTGACGTCGGTGGAGATGCCGCACAGCGCGTAAATGTCCCCGTGGGCATTGCGCAGAGGGAGCTTCACCGACCAGTAGATGTGCGTTTTACCGGTGACCTTGACGGTATGGGTTTCCTCTGCCTGCACGATCTGGCCGCGGCGCAAGACCCGCTCGTCATTCGCTCTGAGCCGGGCAACCGAGCGCGCGTCGAAAAAGGGTGTATCATCGCGCCCGATCACTTCATCCCTGGTCACGCCCCAAAGGTCCAGCACCTCCTGGTTGACGTAGGTATAGCAACCGTCGGTGTCCTTGAGGTAAATACACGCTCCCACGTTGTCCAGGATCGTAGACAGGCGCGCCTCGCTTTCCGCCAGGGCCTGTTCATAGGCCCGCCGCTGTTCTTCCCGGTCGAAATTGTCCAGCGCGAAACTGATATCGGCACTCATCTCGCGCAATAGATTGATAGCCTCGTCATCGAAGGCGCCGGGTCTGCGGTGGTAGACGGAGAACACGGCAAATGGCTGGCCGTTGCGCAGCAGCGGGAAAACGGCCGCCGCACGCCAGCCCAGGCGCCTGACCTCCTTGTGCCAGTGAATGGCGCCCGTCTCCCGCATGAAATCATTGACGATGACGGCGCGGTTCTCGCGCAGCGCTGTCCCGGTCGGCCCCTGGCCCTCTTTCCGGTCGGGCAGCGAGGAGGCTGTAACCCTCTGCAGGGCGTCCTCGCCTTCACCGTGGCTCGCGACGGGCAGGATGTCCCCCGATTGCGGTTCGAGTTGTCCGATCCAGGCCATGGCCATGCCGCCGTAGTCGACCGCCATGCGGCAGACCAGCGGGAACAACTCCCTATCTTCGTCCATGCGGACAATGGCCTGATTGACCTGACTGAGGGCGTAATAGAGGCCGGCCATGCGGTCGGCGCGGCGCCGGCTCTTGTCCCGGCTGATGGCGACGAGAAGCACCAGCAGTGCCAGAGCCACACTGAGGGCGATGCCTGAGAGGGCAACCAGCGGAGGAGCCCCCACCAACGCCGTATTCTCCGAAATCGGGGCGTACTGCTGAGCAACAGGCGCCACTGGCGGGTTCCCACAGGGATCGTGAATTCGGTTTGCAGCTCTCCCGCCGCCGCCCTCTGTCGATGCGAGACGGTGTCGGTCTTGTACAGCAGGCCGGCCTCGCCGGCCAGGCCGGCATCGTGGATTTCAATATCGATGCCGGGGTTCAGGGCCGCCGACAGGTGGGCCATCAGGTCGCGCATGCGAAAGGGCACATCCACCCAGCCCACCAGCGCGCGGCGGCGCTCGGCGACCGTATCGAGCCCGGGAGCGTCGTTGTAGACGGGCAGATACATGACAAAGGACGTCGGCGCACTGCCCGGCTCATCCTGCGCCAGCGCGAGCGGTTCGGTGATAACGATCTGGCCGGTGTCCCTGGCCTCCTCGGCGGCTCTGCGCGCTACTGGGTTGCTGAAAATATCGAATCCCAGTGCCTGGATATTGGCTTCGTCGAGGGGGTCGATATACGCGATGGGCGCGAACTCCTCCCGGTCACCCGGCGGGTGAACCCGGTAGGAAAGCGGCAATTCCCCGCGGATCTGTTCGACATGACTCGCCAGCTCCCCGGCCGCCACCGGCATCGTAAACGCGACGGCCTGTACGCCCTGCAGTGCCCGGGTGAGATTCAGGGATGGGATATAGGAGGCAAATTCCTCGTAATAGACACGCTCGGAACCGTGGAAGAAACCCTGGATGCCGCGCGTCACAACCTGGTAGTTGTGCAGCTGCTCGGCGATGGTCGCCTCCACCCGTTGACTCTCGTCGAAAAAGAGCGTTTCGAGGGCGACGCGGGTCTGGCGCTGCGACTGTTCCCAGTAAATCCACGTGGAAATGGTGCCCGCGGCGAGAACCAGCCCGAAAAAGAGCCACGGCAACCAGCGCTTGCCGGTATGTCCGGGAGGCGGAACATTATTCACGGCTTATACTCTGTAATCCGGCTCTGTTTACGGATATCAGCCACGGGGAATCCGGTCAATGCGCCGGTGCCATATATGTGCAGCAATTCCGGGATTTCCCGCCGGCACGAGGGGCTGCGTGGCGCTCTCACGGCACCCGTGGTCCAGGGGTGCAGTCCCGGTCGTGGGCCATGGTGTATCACGACGACCCTGCATGGGCTGCCGGTCGATCACCTGGCGACGAGTCCCGGTGCCCGGTGACTGCAGATTACTTAACAGCTGGTCTATACTGCCGGCAGGGTCCGCGCAAGAATAAGTTCCCGTTTTTGGGGCGTCGAGGCGCCTGCCTGGCAAGGCGCGAGGAGGGCGCATAGCGGGACTATGCAACCGACGAGCAACGCCGCCAGGCAGGATGCATCGGCGGCCCAAATCGGGAACTTATTCTTGCGCGGGCCCTTAGCCCCGGTTACTGGCAACGGAGCCTGTCCGCTACCGGGAACCGGTGCGACGTGTGAACCGGCCGCGCTGTTCCGGTTGCACTTTCCGTGCGGTGCACTACAAGTCGTTGAGGTCTGGCAGGAGGCACGCGTGGCCGAGAGAAAACGCAATTTCGTTGTCATCGGATTGGGAACTTTCGGGCGCACGATCGCCACCGATCTGTCCGCTTTTGGCAACCACGTGCTCGGCATCGATTCGGTGGAAGAACACGTCAACGCGGTGGCCGATACACTGTCCGAGGCGGTCATTGCCGATTGTCGCGACGAAGAGGCCCTGCGCCAGGCCGGCGTGGGCGACTACGATGTGGCGGTGATATCAATGGGCGAGGATCTCGAGGCCAGCGTACTGAGCACGATGAACGTCAAACTGCTGGGGGTGAAGACAGTCTGGGTCAAGGCGCTGAGCCGCACGCACCATCGCATCCTGTCCAAGCTCGGGGCCGACCGTGTGATCCATCCGGAGCAGGACGTGGGCCAGCACGTTGCGCAAATGCTGCACAACCCGCTGCTGCGGGACTACCTGAGCCTGGGCAACGGCTATTACATCGTCGATCTGCGCGTGCCGGAAAAACTGCACGGCGAGGGACTGGACAGGCTCAAACTGGATGTGCATCCCGATCTCGGCTGTCTCGGGATCATGCGCGGTGCCGAGCGGCTAGAACCCAATGGCGCCGGGACCATTCTCGAGGCCGATGACAAACTGCTGCTGATAGGCCGGCGCGATGAACTGCGGGATTTTGGCGACAGTCTCTGACACCCCGATGCGAATGTCTCCCGGGCCCGCATCGCCGGGATGACTGCCCTGTTTTCCACACACGCCATCCGGCTGCCGCCGACCGCGGTCCTGGCGCTGATCTACCTGCTGCTGATCGCGCTCGGTACGGGATTGCTGATGTTGCCGGCGGCCACCAACGAACCCATCGGCTGGTCCGAGGCGGTCTTCACAGCCACTTCGGCGGTGACCATCACCGGGCTGGTCGTGGTGGACACCGGCGCGCAGTTCACACTGTTCGGCGAGGCGATAATCCTTGCATTGTTCCAGCTCGGCGGGCTGGGCATTGTCACCTTCGCGGTACTGGTGCTGTGCATGCTGGGCCTGCCGGTCAGCCTGCAGCACAAAGTGTTCCTGCGCGACGAATTGCATCAGACCTCGATGTCGGATCTGATCTACATGGCGTTGATGATCCTGCGCGTGGTGTTGCTGCTGGAGCTGGCCGGCGCGTTGCTGCTGGCGCTGGTCTTCGTGCCGGAATTCGGTTGGCGCGCGGGGTTGTGGCAGTCGGTTTTCCATGCCGTCTCGGCCTTCAACAATGCCGGCTTCGTGCTTTTTTCCGACAATCTCGCGCGCTGGGCCGGCAATCCGATCGTCAATGCGGTGGTGCCGCTGTTGTTTGTCCTGGGCGGTCTCGGCTTCAGCGTGCTCACCGATCTGCACTACACCCGGCGCTGGAACCGGCTGTCGCTGCACACCAAGCTGATGCTCGCCGGCACCGCCGGGCTGGTGCTGTGGTCGGTGACAACCTTCGCGGTCATCGAGTGGAACAATCCGGGCACCCTGGGCAGTTTGCCGGCGCCGGCGAGAAGCTCATGGCCAGCTTCTTCCAGGCGCTGACCACGCGCAGCGCCGGCTTCACCACCATCGATATCGCCGCCATCGATGACAGCAGTGCGCTGATGTTTATCCTGCTGATGCTGATCGGCGGCGGCTCCACATCGACAGCCGGGGGCATCAAGGTCACGACGTTCGTCGTGATGCTGCTGGCAACGGTGGCGTACTTTCGCAAGCGCGGCCGCCCGGTCGCATTCGGGCGCAGCCTCGGCGCCGACGAAGTGATGAAGGTGCTGGCGCTGATTTCATTGAGCCTGATCCTGGTCATGACCGCCACCTTCGTGCTGACGCTGACTCAGGACCAGCCGTTTCTGGCCCTGCTGTTCGAGACCGCCTCGGCCTTCGGCACCGTCGGGCTGTCGCTGGGCGCGACCGGGGAGCTCGACGGTTTCGGACGCGCGGTGATCATCGTGCTGATGTTCATCGGTCGCGTCGGGCCGCTGGCACTGGGTCTTTTCATGGCCACCCGTGTTCCGCCGCGAGTGCGCTATCCGGAAGGACAGATTTTTATGGGTTGAGTGCGCGGGACGGGATTGTGATGGGGTTGTGCGCGCCGGATATCCGACCGTCGATAAAGTCTGCCTGGCGGAGTGCCGACAATTTGGGCATCATCTGACCGGGGCCAACAGGCCGGACTTTTCAGAGACCACTGAGGAAGCATTGACCGATATGGACTACCTGCCCTGCGTGGAAATAGAACCGGACGCACCGGCCGATGCGGCTGTCATCTGGCTGCACGGCCTGGGGGCCGATGGTCACGATTTTGAGCCGATCGTACCCGAGTTGCGGTTACCGAAGGAGTTGACGGTGCGATTCGTCTTTCCGCACGCGCCCTCGATCCCCGTCACCATCAACGGCGGCATGGTCATGCCCGCGTGGTTCGATATTCGTGGCATGGATCTGGATAACGCCGCCGATGCGCAGCAGTTGCAGCAGTCTGTAGAGGCGACACGGGCGCTGATCGGGCGGGAGCACAAGCGCGGTATTCCCGCCGAGCGCGTCGTGTTGGCCGGTTTTTCCCAGGGGGGCACGGTTGCGCTGCACACGGCGCTGACTCACCCCGAAAAACTGGCGGGGCTGATGGTGCTGTCGAGCTTTTTTCCCGCCGGCAACAAGGTGCAACCGCATCCCGCCAATCGCGATCTGCCGATCCATGTCTTTCATGGCACACAGGACTCCATGGCCCCGGAATCGCTGGGCCAGCAGACCGTGGCCATACTGCGAGAGAAGGGTTACGCGCCACGCTACAAAACCTATCCCATGGCGCACGCAGTGTGTCCGCAGGAAATCGCGGATATTTCCGCCTGGCTGCAGAGCGCGCTGGGCGGTGCCTGACGCGCCGGGACCGGGGTTGTCCTCAGTCGGTGGCAGGACGGTCGATCAGAGGCCAGGCCGTTAATGCGGTTAATGGCGTGCGGGGGCGGGATTTGCATTAATGCGTGCGCGGCAGCGGTGACGAGCGTCAGGTCAGCGGCCGGGGCGTGTGCCGCAATCAACAGATCGTTCGGGCCGATGGGCTGAGAGCTTGCCATATAAGCATATCCCGTATATGGTTCTCCATATGAAAACGACATTGAACATCGACGATACCGTTATGCGGCGTTTAAAGGAGGAGGCGGCTCGCCAGGGCAAGCCCATGGCGGAGCTGGTGGAGGCCGGTCTGCGCCGGATACTGGTCAAGGAAATCGGGGAGTCCGGGCCGTTGCCCGAGCTGCCGACCATGAAGAGCGGTGGCATGCGCGTTAATGTCGCTGACCGGGATCAGTTGTATGAGGTCATGGAAGACCGCTAAGTGTTTGTCATAGATACGAACGTCCTGATCTACGCCGCCGATCGGGATTCCCCGTACCATGAGGTGTGTCGTGAGCGACTCGAGCGCTGGCGTCGTCAGCCGGCACCGGCATTCCTGACCTGGAGTATCTGCTACGAGTTTCTGCGGGTCACCAGCCATCCACGGATCTTCCAACGACCGTGGCCGGTCGCCGAAGGCTGGCGGTTTCTGGATGCAGTGCTGGCGCCCGCAGGCGTGGCGCTACTCGAACCCACCGACCGGCATCGGGCCGTACTGGAACAGACGCTGACTGAGTTGCCGGACCTGCAGGGCAATCTGGTCCATGATCTGCACATTGCGGTGCTGATGCGCGAGCACGGCGTCAGTCGCATCGTGACCCGCGACACCGATTTCCACCATTTTCAGTTCCTGACGGTGCTCGATCCGCTCCGCGAGCCTTGAAGCGTCACCCTGACTTCAGAGCGCACTGCGCCTCTTGCAGAGGCACCATTAGCAGCGGACGCCGCGCGATCTCGCAGACCCGGGCCGCGGTGCCGCCGATGATCTTGCCCGCAACCCGGTTCTGGCCGTGTTTGCCGACGATGATGAGCGTGTATCCCTCCTGTGGATGGCGTGATCAAATCAGTGATCAGAGCAGAATTTCAGGCAGGTATGTTAAATCCATGCGAACTGGACAAACCGGAATACCCCGTTTAGCCTTTCTGTACTCGGTGGCTCTCCGTAGATGCCTGTTCGTCCCGGCTTCGGCTTTCAGGCGACAACCACGAAGCAGACGTGATATCCAACCCCACGAGGTCACTTCCCTTGAAACTTATCGCAGAGATTGGCCCTCCGGCCGGCACCGGCCGCACCATGCCCCGCAGGGAATTTTTGCGCGCGTTGGCCGCGGCGGCCGCCGTAAGCGCCGCGGGTCCCCATTTTTTTGGCACAAGGAACGTGCTCGCGAACACAAGTACGGCCGATGTTTTCCCCGACGGCATCAAATCGGGCGACCCTGCCCCGCGAGGCGCCACCATATGGACGAGAATTGCCGGCAGCGCCCAGGAGACATCCTCGGTACTCTGGTCAGTCGCCGAGGATGCGGAGATGCAGCATGTTGTGCGCGGCGGCGTGCGTGAGGTCGATGCATCCACCGGCCACAACTTGCATGTACACGTGCGGGGTTTGCAGCCTGACCGCTGGTATCACTACCGGTTCGAGACGCAGGGGTTCGGCAGTGTTATCGGCCGCCTGCGCACCGCACCCGCGCGATATGCCGCGCCCGATCGCCTGCGCTATGCCTTCGCCAGTTGCCAGCAACGGACGCAAAGCTATTATGTCGCGCATCGCGCGATCGCCAGGGAAAACGTCGATTTCCTGTTGCATCTGGGTGACTATGTTTACGTGAGCGACACCGGCACACTGAGCGTGGATGACTACCGCGAAGTGTACCGGCGTTTCCATTCCAACGAGGATCTGCAGGCGCTGCATGCCCAGGTGCCGCTGGTCGCGGTGTGGGATGACGGTGAGTTCTACAATGGCGTGGACAGCACCGGCGATCCACAGCGGCTGGCGAACGCCCGCCAGGCCTGGTTCGAGGCCATGCCGGTCAGGCGCAGGGCAAACGATCGCACGTTCCGGTCCCTGCGCTGGGGCACGCTCGCCGAACTGCTGTTACTGGACACCCGTCAGTACCGTGATCCCGAGGTTCCGGCGAATACCACTTTTGCGGGTTTGCTCGATGCCCAGGACACTACCATACCGCCCGGCGGGGACATGTTGGCCCCGGGGCGAACCGTCCTCGGGGACGCTCAACGGCGCTGGTTGAAACGCCGTTTGGTCAATACCCGGGCCAACTGGAAGATACTCGGCAGCAGCTACGATATGGCGCCGTGGAAGCTCGAAGACTTTGATACGCCGGAACTGCGTGCGGCCGATCCCGAGCTGCAGAAAAATGGCGGTATTTACGTGTCCAACGAGGCCTGGGATGACTACCAGGATGAACGTCGCAAACTGATGCGCCACATTGCGGACAACGGGGTCTCCAATGTGCTGGTTTCCGCGGGACACACCCATTTTTACAAGGCGAGTAATATTCAGCCGGATTTCGACGACGCGAACTCACCGATTACCGCCATGGAATTCGTCACCGGCTCATTGACTGCCGACCCCCCACCGACCGATATAGCTCCCCTGGAGCTCCTGCAGCTTGCGGAGCAGATCATGCTCGGCGCCAATAACCCATACCTTCGCCATGTCGACCTGCTCAACCAGGGCTATGTCGTTGTCGATATCACCCCGCAGGAGACCATCGTGCAGTTTCGCGTAATCGATACGCTGGATCCCGACGCCGACGCCCTTACACGGGGGCGTTTCCGGGTGGTAAACGGTGTTCCGGGTATCGAAACCCTGTCTCTGGATTACGAACCAATACCCCCCGGGTGCTGAGGCACGCCTGGCAGCAGGTTGCCGAACACCACCCCCGCGATACAAAAAAGGGCCCACCCTTGCGGGTGAGCCCTGTTCAATT